>NZ_AOCK01000001.1 GCF_000348945.1 Paeniglutamicibacter gangotriensis Lz1y
TAACTCTACGCGTAACGGGCCGGAATGTCCAAACCGCCTGCTCCCAGCCGGGAAACGACACTAAAGTCCCGGAAACACGTGGCAGGATCGAGGTTTTTGGCCTGAAATTCACCCATTTGCCACAAAGCTACTTGTGAGCGCTGCGTCACACTAGTCTCTCGACTTCGGTCATAGACTGAAAAGCATGCTTGAACTTCCAGAAAACGACGCCCACGGGACCCGACCCGAGAATAAGTTGCAAGAAGCTCTCGGTTATACCGAACCCATCTTCAACGCTTCCATGGCCGGGGCCGCCGGTGGCTCCTTGGCCGCCGCCGTCTCTGTGGCGGGCGGCTTTGGCATGTTGGGGATTGGCGGCTCCAGCACCAAGGAGTGGATCGATCAGGAAGCGAGCCTCGCTGCCTCGACCGGCCATTCCTGGGGTGCCGGCCTGATGGCTTGGGTTTTGGCCAAGAACCTCGATCCCCTGGAACAGGTACTTGCCCATGGTCCTTCCTTTATCTGCGTCAGCTTCGGGGATCCCGGCCCCGCCGCCTCATTGGCCCATGAGGCAGGCGTCATGGTCGGGATGCAGGTCGGCAATGCTGCGGAGTTGGCCCGTGCCCTGGAAGACGACATCGACGTGGTGATCTGCCGTGGCAATGAAGGTGGCGGACACGGGCGCAACGAGGTCTCTACCCTGCCCCTACTCCAACTAGCGCTTCAACAGACCGCCAAGCCGGTGATCGCCGCCGGGGGTCTGGCCACAGCCGCGGGCGTTGCAGCAGTTTTGGGTGCCGGGGCCGCCGCGGCTTGGATCGGCACACGCTTTGCAGCGGCCACCGAATCCATGAGCCACGCGAACGTCAAGGAAGCCATCGGTACCGCCGGAATGGATGACACCATCTACACCCGCGCGTTCGACATTGCCCAAAGAATTGATTGGCCGGTCGAATACGGCGGCCGGGCCCTGCGCAACGACTTCAGCGACACCTGGGCAGCAGACCTCGAGAAGCTCGGTGAAGCCGTCGCATCAAGCGACGCCCTCACCGATTCCATCAATGAGGCTCGTACGAAGGCTGATACTTCCTTGGCGCCGGTGTTCGCCGGCCAAGCCGCCGGACTTTCGCGCACGGGGCAAAGCGCCGCACAGATCATGGCCGACCTGGCGGGGTTCCGTGAAGTGCTGGACCGATCCGCCCGGCGCTGGAGGTTGTGAGCACCGGCAGGGAGCCGGTGCGTCAGTAACCCAACCTCATGTTGTCGATCAGTCGCACCCCGCCGACCTCCGCCGCAACTAATAGCAGCCCTTCCCCGGTGAAGGGGGTGTCTTGGCAGTTGAAGGCCAGTTCCTGCAAGGTTCGCGGGTCGACCAGTTCGAAGTAGTCGAGCTCGACCTGCGGCTCCATCTCGAAGAGTCCCACCGCGTCCTCAAGGTACAACGGCTCGTGACGGTCGGCCCGCTCCTTGACCAGGAGAAGTGCCCGGTGAATCACCAGGGCGGCCTTCGCCTGTTCTGGGGTGAGCAGCTGGTTCCGGCTGGAGAGGGCCAGCCCTTCGGCGGTTCGCATGATCGGAACCGAGCGGACGTCGACCGGGTAGTTCAGATCCGCGACCATGCGGTTGATCAGCACCAGCTGCTGGGCGTCCTTCGCACCGAAGTAGGCCCGATAGGCCACCGGTCTACCCACGGAAGCAGGCGGCATCGAATAATGCAGCAGCTTGGCCACCACCGCCAGCATTCCGTCAAAGTGCCCGGGGCGCGAGGCCCCCTCAAATTTCTCCCCCAACGCCCCGGAATCGATTTTCACCAACGGGCGGCCATCGGGGTAGACCTCTTCGTCGCCGGGGACAAAAACGATGTCCGCACCGGCACGGGCCAAGATCTCCATATCCGCGTCTAGGGTACGTGGGTAGCTCTCAAAATCGTGTTCATCGTTGAACTGCAATTCGTTCACGAAGATGCTGACCACGAGCACGTCGTTTTGCTCCCGGGCCGTGGACACCAGAGACTCATGTCCCGAATGCAGCGCCCCCATGGTGGGGACCAGACCCAAGGTCGCGGCAGTTCCGGAGGGCGCCAGTGCTTCGATCTCCCGGGCGATGGCCGCGGAAAGTTCGGCGGTGGTGGTAACGATGTGCGGGGCCCTGAGGGCCGGGGCTGCTGTTGTGCTCACGGGCCCAGTTTATCCACCCCGTCGGCAACCGTTGGTTTTAGTGGCCCAGTGCGGCCAGGATCCCGGCAAGGGTGTGCTCGTTGATTAGTCCCCGCGCGTGGGCCCGCAGTGCGGTGGCCCGGCTCATCGCCAGGTACGCCTCCCGCGTGTCTTCGTCGATCGCCTCGTCGGCCAGCGCCGCCCGGTGGGATTCGATAGTTTGGATATCCCCGCGGGCCACCGGCCCGGTCAGGGCACCTTCTCCGGAGGCCAACGCGTTTTCCAGCGAGGCGCGCATCAGCGCCGAGAGCATCCGTTCGGGGTGCTCGACGCCGATCCCGGCCAGGATGCCCGCGGATTGCCCGGCCACTGTCACCAAGTGGTTGGAGGCGTGGGACAGTGCCGCATGGTATTTCACCCGGTCGGCCTCGGCAATCACCACCGGCTCCCCGCCCATCTCCACCACCAGGGCCTGGGCGATGGGCAGCACCATGTTCGAGGCGCTGACCCCGAAGACGCAATCGCCCAGTCGTTCCAGGTCCATGCTCATCCCGGTGAACGTCATGGCCGGGTGCACGGCCAACCCGATGGCGCCGGCGGCCGAGGCCGGAGCCAGGACTTCGGTGCCGTAGCGTCCGGCGGTGTGCAGCACCAGTTGGCCGGCCTGCCAGTGCCCCGCCTTGGCCAAGCCTGAGACCAGCTCGGCCAAGGCGTCGTCGGGAACGGCTAGGATCACCAGTTCGGCGCGGCGCAGGATCTCGGGGATCGGCAGCACCGGCACCCCGGGAAGCAGCATTTCCGCGCGTTCGCGTGAGGTCTCGGAGACCGCATGGACGCCGACGATCTGGTGCTCGGCGGCGCGCAAGGCTGCACCCAGCACCGCGCCGACCTTACCTGCACCGATGACCCCGACGCCCAGGCGTCCAGGTTTCCCCGTGGTGATCATGCGTCCCCCAGCCAGTGGTTTGAATCGGTTTGTTTGCGTGCCGCGGCGGCGCGGTCGGCCTGTTCCAGAAACAGTTCACGGCCCACTGCTACATCGAGCTGGTGCACCAGCGGCGATACCGGCCCGGAAATCGTGGCCAGTGACAGGTCCAGGACCCCGAAGCGGCGTGCCAGCGGCCCCTGGCGCAGCATCAGGCCCTGGGTCCTGGCGTGCGGGACGATGGCCAGGGTGCGGTGCAGTGCACCGTTGCGTGCCACCAACGCGGTATCGGTCAGGGCGTAACCCTGCCGCTTGTAGGCCAGCGGGGAGAGCGGGCGGATCTTGGTCGGGGACACCACGAACCCCGCCGTGGTGCCCGCACCGTTGATGGCTGAGGCGAAGAATTCGCGCGGGGCCTCCACGCCGGGATCCGGCAGTACCACCGAGAGCACCGCCAACACGTCTTCGTAGCTTCCTACCGGCAGCAGTACACTGCGTTCCTGCGCCTCGTTGCCAGCCCCGCCGATGCCCGCGACATTCACCGCGACCTTGTACCACCCCAGCTTGCGCCAGAAGAACGGGGCGGAGACTTTAATGGCCGCCACCCGCCCCGGTGGAACCGTCTGGTGGCGGGTGTCCAACAGCCCGTAGCTCAACCGCAGCCCGTCCGCGCTGGCGGCGGCCTTGAAGTTGTATCCGGTGTTCAGGTTGTTCCACAACGCCCCGGCCATGCCCAGGAAGGCAGGCAGCAGGTAAAACGGTGCAAAGCCCTCGAACATCGACATGCCGATGCCCAGGCCGATGAGGCCCGCGATCATGATCATGGTGCTGGGGCGCAGCAGAATCGAGCCGATGAGCCGGCCGACGGGTACCGCGGCGACCACGCGTTCGCTGGCGCCCAGGCCCTGGGCCGCTGCAGGCTGCGGGGCCTCGGGCGGGGTCTCGATGCCGGTGCCGTGTCCGGGCGCAGGTTCCGTGAGGGGCGCAGGAGCCGCGGGGTCCTTCAACCCTGCCGCGCGCGCCAGGATCTCGTTGCGCAGCTGATGCGCCTCGGAAAGTTTGACGAAGGCCAGGTTCATGGCCGCCGAACCGGAATCCGCCACATCAAAGCGCAGTTCCGCGAGCCCGAAGATGCGGGCCACCAGCGGCTGGGCGATGTCGATGGACTGCACCCTGTCGATGCGGGCCTGGCGCTGCTGGCGGAACACGATCCCGGAGTTCACATTCACGTGGCGCTCGGTGATCTGGTACTTCGTGAACCGCCAGGAGAGGAAGAAACCGAGCAGGATCAGCACCAGTACCCCGGCGCCGATCAGCAGCGAGAGCATCAAGGGCGCCTCGGAGACCATCTCGGGTCCGGGCGTCGGTTCCTCGTCGCCGAAAAATGAGGAGAGCGTGTTCTGGCCGTAGACAAACGCGATGGCCACCACCGCGAGCCAGCCGCGGACCAGCGGGGACACGGGGTGCACACGGCGCCACGGCACCGGGGTATCGACGGGTGCCAGATCGTTGGTTTCGTGCGGTTCGGGTGCCTGGTGATCGCTCACAGTCCGGCCAATCGCGATTCGCCGCGGGCCGCAAGCGCCTCGCGCAACCGGGTGCCCTCGCTCAAGGGGAGTCCGGGGATGTCCGCGGTGGCATCCGCCGCGGCGGTGTGCAGCTTGACCTTGCACAGGCCAAGCATCCTATCGATCGGGCCCACGGCCACGTCGATGAATTGCATCCGCCCGTAGGGAACCACCAGCACCTTTTGGAACATCAACCCGTGGCGCACCAACAGGTCGTCCTCGCGTTCGGCATAGCCAATGGCCGCCACTTGGCGCGGGATCAGCACCATACGGATGATATCGATCAGCAGCATGAGACCGGGGATGACGATGGCCAACCAGAGCGGGAATCCTTCCCATACCCCGGTGAGGTGCAGGACCAGTGGCGCACAGAGCGCCAGTAGCGTCAGCAGCGCGCCGATGCCCCATCCCACCAGGCGCACCTTGGTGTAGCTGGGGGACACCCGGGTCCAGTGGATCCCGGCCGGGTCAATTGGTTCCTGCGGCATAACCTTGATCGTCCTTGCCCTTGGTCTTGGCCTCCGGGTCGGAAGGATCCTCCGGGGGCAGCTTGCAGAACTGTTCCACAACCCATCCCACGATAACCATCACCAGCGCTCCACCGATCATCACCAAGGATGATTTAACCACTGACGAGCTCATCGGCGCCGAGGCGAGCAGGCCCAAAAGGATCCCGCCATGCCATCCGGCGATCGTGGTTCCGGCGTACACGCTGGCCTGGGCCAGCACCAGGGTGCGGGCCGCAGCGATCGGGTTCACCCGCTTCTGGGTCCGCCCGGAGGTGAAGGCCTTGATCCGGATGCCCATGATCAGGGTGAACAGCGCGGCAGCGCCCATGGTCACCAGCGAGGTCCAGTGCAGCACCGGTACCGGGTAGCCCTGGGTGGTGGCAACGATCTGCAGGCCGTAGCCGGCCACCACACCGATCACCAACACCGTGAAAACCCACAAGGGCCGCAAGGAATTCATGCTTCAGGCCTCCAGGCGGCGGACGCCGGGTGTGTCTGCCGCGGCCGCGGCAAGCTGTGCCACCGGGATTCCTGCGAGCATCGCCTCAGGTTCCATCCAGGACCAGGGCACCAGCACGAATCCGCGTATCGCTGCCCGCGGGTGCGGCAGCGTCAGCACCTCATCCTCGCTCACGCACGTCCCGTAGGTGATCACGTCGATGTCTACGGTGCGCGGACCCCAGCGCACCTCGCGGGTACGGTGGTGGGCCGCCTCGATGCGCTGGCACGCGGCCAGCAACTCAAGCGGTTCCAGCACGGTGTCCAGGCGCAGCACCAGGTTCAGGAAGTCCGGTTGATCCGCGGGCCCGCCCACCGGTTTGGTCACCGCAATCTCCGAGACCGCGCGCACCTCGATGCCCGCGGTGGCGCCGAGCTCGGCGACCGCGTCACCGAGCGTTGAGGCGCGTTCGCCCAGGTTCGAGCCCAGGGCCAACAGGCACGAGACCATGGGTTTCACTCCCGTTCGCGGTAGATGTGGATGGTGACGTCGGAGAACGTCACGGTGATCGGGGCCTGGGGTTTGTGCACGATGACCTCGACCGCGCTCACGGTGCTAAAGCCGGCCAGGATCGCCGCGGCACTCTTTTCCGCCAGCGTTTCAATCAGGTCCCAGGGCCCGTCCTGGATCTGGGCGACCACCAGCTCACCGAGTTCCCCGTAGTGCGCGGTGTCGGCGACGTCGTCGCTGGCCGCTGCCTGACGGATGTCGGTGTGCAGCACCACGTCGAGGGTGAAGGGCTGCCCGTCGCGTTTCTCGTGCTCGAACACGCCGTGGTGGCCGATGGCGGTAATCCCCGCCAGGGTGATGGTGTCGGTGCGCATGGTGCTGCCAGGTCCCCCTCGTTGGTGGTGCTTAGTGTGCCGGGACGCTGGTTGCGGACAAGGCGGTGGCGACCTTGACGGCGTCCAGATTGCCCGGGACGTCGTGGACGCGCACGCCCCAGGCGCCGTTGGCTGCGACCAGTGCACTGGTCGCCGCGGTGGCGGCATCGCGGGCGCCCGGCGCCGCCGGCTTCCCATCCACCGTCAACAAGGCGCCGAGGAAGCGTTTGCGGCTGGTGCCCACCAGCACGCGGTGGCCCAGGGCGGTGAAGCGGTCCAGGGCCCGCAGCAGCTCCCAGTTGTGCTCGTGGTCCTTGGCGAAGCCGAGTCCCGGATCCAGGATCAGCTGTTCGGGGGCCACACCCGCGGCGACGAAGGTGTCGCGCAGCTTCAGCATCTCGGTGAGCACCTCGGCCACGACGTCGGTGTAGTTTGCCTCGGTGGTCATCGAGGCGGCGTCCCCGCGGCGGTGCATCAGCACGTACGGGGCGCCGCTTTGGGCGATCAGCGCAGGCATGTCCGGCTCGTGGGTCAGGCCCGAGACATCGTTGATGATGTGGGCGCCGGCCGCCAGCGCGGCCCGGGCGGTGGAGGTGTGCATGGTGTCCACCGAGATGATGGCCCCGGCCTTGGCCAGCGCGGTGATCACCGGCAGGATGCGTTCCTGTTCCACGGCCGGGTCCACCGGTTCGGCGCCTGGACGGGTGGATTCCCCGCCGACGTCGATGATGTCGGCCCCGCCGTAGTGCATGCGCAGCCCGTGGCTGATGGCCTCGTCGGTGGTGGCGTACTTCCCGCCGTCGGAAAAGGAATCCTCGGTGATGTTCAGGATGCCCATGACCAGGGTGCGGCCGGTGGGCAGGTCCGCCAGGGTGCGGGCGATGGATTTCTTGATGACCGGCAGCGGGCTGGTGGCCGGCCCGGTTCCGGGGATTGCTCCAAGCGACATGGGGGGTCTACCTACTTTCCAAGGATGAGGCTCATGGCCTCGGCACGGGTGGCCGGTTCGCGCAGCTGGCCACGCACCGCGCTGGTGACGGTCTTGGCGCCGGGTTTGCGGACGCCTCGCATGGACATGCACATGTGTTCGCATTCGATGACGACCATCGCCCCGCGCGGGTTCAGGTGCTCCACCAGCGCTTCGACGATTTGGGTGGTCAGCCGCTCTTGGACCTGCGGGCGCTTGGCGAAGACCTCGACCAGCCGGGCCAGTTTGCTCAGGCCGGTGACCTTGCCTTCGGGGCCGGGGATGTATCCGACGTGTGCGGTGCCGTGGAACGGTACCAGGTGGTGCTCGCAGGTCGAGTAGAACGGGATGTCCTTCACCAGTACCAATTCGTCATGTTCGATGTCGAAGGTGGTGCTCAGGTGGTCGGACGGGTCCTGGTGCAGACCCGCAAAGAACTCGCCGTAGGCCTTGGCCACGCGTTTGGGCGTCTCAAGCAAGCCGTCGCGGCCAGGGTCCTCGCCAATGGCATAGAGGATTTCCCGCACGGCCTTCTCGATCCGTTCCAGATCCACGCCGCCGGCGCCCTGGACGTTGTTCTCTTCACGTTGCTCGATCTCGTTCACGCTTCCGATCCTAACTGGTGTGTGCCGAAGGTTACCGACCGGAGCTCTGCGGTGAAGAGCCCCCGGGAGTCGGCGGGGTCCCGCCGGCTAGCTGTTCGGCGATTTCCTTGGCCGAGAGCGCCGGACCAGCAGCGTGCACCGGACGGGAATCCTTGCTCAACCAGACCTTGCGCTCGGGGCGCTTGATGAGGTCGTGGAAGATCGCCTCGATTTCCTTCTGGTTCAGCGTCTCGTGCTCCAGCAGGGCCACGGCCAACCGGTCGAGCACCAGACGGTTCTCGGTCAGTGCCGCATAGGCTTCGTCATGTGCGGTGTCGATCAGCGCGCGGACTTCCTCGTCGACGACGTTGGCCATCGCATCGGAGTAGTCGCGGCTGGCGGCCTGCCCGTACATCGCATCCCCGGAGGAGGAGCCCAGCTTCACGGCGCCCACGCGTTCGGACATGCCGTAGTCGGTGACCATCTTGCGCGCGGTGGCGGTCGCCTTCTCGATGTCGTTGCTGGCACCGGTGGAGGGGTCGTGGAAGACGATTTCCTCGGCCACGCGCCCACCCATGGCGTAGGCCATCTGGTCCAGCAGTTCGTTGCGGGTGATCGAGTACTTATCGTCGTCGGGTACCACCATGGTGTAGCCCAGGGCGCGGCCACGCGGCAGGATGGTCACCTTGGTGACAGGCGCGGTCTGGCGCATCGCCGCGGCCACCAGGGCGTGTCCGCCCTCGTGGTACGCGGTGATCTTGCGCTCGTGTTCCTTCATCAAGCGGCTGCGCTTCTGCGGGCCCGCCATGACACGGTCAATGGCTTCGTCCAGGGCACGGTCGTCGATCAGCTGGGCGTTGGAGCGCGCGGTCAGCAGCGCTGCCTCGTTGAGCACGTTGGCCAAATCCGCACCGGTGTACCCGGGGGTCTTCTTGGCCACTGCCTTCAAATCCACGTTGGTGGCCATCGGCTTGCCCTGCGCGTGGACCTTGAGGATCTGTTCGCGGCCGATCATATCCGGTGCTTCCACCGGGATCTGCCGGTCGAAACGGCCCGGGCGCAGCAGTGCGGGGTCAAGCACGTCGGGACGGTTGGTCGCGGCGATCAGGATGACGTTGGTGGTGGCGTCGAAGCCGTCCATTTCCACCAACAGCTGGTTCAGCGTCTGTTCGCGCTCGTCGTTGCCGCCGCCGATGCCGGCACCGCGGTGACGACCCACCGCGTCGATCTCATCAACGAAGATGATCGCCGGGGAGTTGGTCTTGGCCTGTTCGAACAGGTCACGGACGCGTGAGGCGCCGACGCCGACAAACATCTCGACGAAGTCGGAACCGGAGATCGAATAGAACGGGACCTCTGCCTCGCCGGCAACGGCCTTGGCCAGCAGGGTCTTGCCGGTGCCCGGAGGGCCGTAAAGCAGCACACCCTTGGGGATCTTGGCGCCCACGGCCTGGAACTTGCCCGGTTCGCGCAGGAACTCCTTGATTTCGTGGAGTTCCTCCACGGCTTCCTCGGCGCCCGCCACATCGACGAATGTCACCTGCGGCATGTCCTTGGTGATCAGCTTCGCCTTGGACTTGCCGAACTGCATGACCTTGGATCCGCCGCCCTGGGAGCGGGAGAGGATGAACCAGAACAGGCCCACGATCAGGATCATCGGGATCATGAAGCCCAGCATGGAGGTGAACCAGTTGTTCTGCACCGGCTGGTCGTCGTAGCCACTCAGGCCCGCGTCGTTGACGGCGTCCACGACCTGGGTGCCGCGCGGCTGGGAGTAGTAGAACGAGACGTCCGTGCCCTTGTCCGCGCCGTCGAGGTTCAGTGGGTTCTTCAGCGTCAAATCCACGCGTTGCTCGCCGTCAAAGATCTTCGCCTCGGAGACCCTGTCGTCCTTGAGCAATTGCAGGCCCATGGAGGTGTCGATGCGTCCGGAGTTGCCGCCCAGAAGTGTCGGCAGGAAAATCAGCAGCACCGCGGCGCCAAGCAGCACCCAGACGATCCAACTGTTAAAGATCTTTTTCGCGTTCATTGATTGGGGGTCCCTCCCCATCCCTCCTGCTTTCGGGCCCATGCTGGCCCGGGCGTCGTGGGCGACGCCGGTATCTTGCTACACGTTAATAAGTAAACGCCCTCATGGGTACCCACGGATGAGCCCGGCGATAAGTTCCCCTTTGGGCGTAAGCACCGATGGCCGCTTCCGGGGAACCGGAAACGGCCATCGACGCCACCTCGTCAAGGGGTGTGCCTGATATTTGTGGCTACTGGTAGATGTGTGGCGCCAGGGTGCCGATGAAGTCCAGGTTGCGGTACTTTTCATCGAAGTCCAGCCCGTAGCCGACCACAAATTCGTTGGGGATCTCCATGCCGACGTACTTCACGTCGATCTCGACCTTGGCGGCCTCCGGCTTGCGCAGCAGGGTGCAGATTTCTACCGAGGCCGGGCCGCGGGAGTGCAGGTTGGCCAGCAACCAGGACAGCGTCAGACCGGAGTCGATGATGTCCTCGACGATCAGTACGTGCTTGCCCAACAGGTCGGTGTCCAGGTCCTTAAGGATCCGCACGACGCCGGAAGAGGCGGTGCCCGAACCATAGGAGGAGACTGCCATCCAGTCCATGGATACGTGCGAGTGCAGGGCACGGACCAGATCCGCCATGACCATCACCGCGCCCTTGAGGACGCCGACAACCAGGATGTCCCGGCCTTCGTAATCGGCGTCAATCCGCGCGGCCAATTCTTCGATCTTGGCCTGGATTTCTTCCTTGGTGTAGAGGACATGCGCCAAATCAGCGCTGACATCTTTCGAATCCACGAGGGCTCCTGGTTCTGGGGTCGGTATTAAAACCGGTCGGGGGAGGGCAATCTACCCACGGTCTAGGGTGCCACAATCTGAGGTTCAACGGGGAACGGGCAGCACGGCCGTGGCGCGGCTTGGCGGTCGCGGGCCGGTGGGTGTGAGGCAATTCTCACGATTCGACCGCCTTCAGGGCGGCGGCATCTAGGCAAAGTTGCGCGGTCGCGGGCCGGTGGGTGTGAGGCAATTCTCACGATTCGACCGCCTTCAGGGCGGCGGCATCTAGGCAAAGTTGCGCGGTCGCACCCCGAGGCAGACGTGTTCCGGCGAGGCGGGTGGCGGCTACCGGGCCCTCAAGTTGTACCGGGCCTGCGGATTTGGATCCTTGAACCAGCAAGGTGAGCGCGGCCAGCCGTTCGAAGTCGGGGGCGGGGGCTCCCAAGCGCACCACCGCCAGGCGCAGCACCCTCGACTGCACGGGCTTTTGAAGCGCGCGCAGCCGGGTCAAATCCATTCTCAACTCGGTGGCGGGCTGCTCGGCGGCAGCCGTGCACAACACCTCCTCCAGCGTCCGGGAGGCCAGCGCCTCTAGGTACTCGGCATCCGCGCGGGCCAGGGCCGCGGTGCGGGCCAGGGCCTCGGGCACCTTGTCGCCCAGCACCGCGCGCAGCACCGGCATCACTTCGTGGCGTACCCGGTTGCGCAGGTAGGCCCCGGAGGTGTTGGTCGGATCCTCCCAGTACTCGAGCCCCTCATGCCGGCAGATGGCCTCGGTCGCGGCCCGATCCAGGGACAGCAGGGGGCGCAGGTACGGTCCGCGGGCCGCCGGCATCCCGGCTAATGAAAGTGTCCCGGAGCCGCGGGCCAGCCCCAGCAGCACCTGCTCGGCTTGGTCGTCTCGGGTGTGCCCGAGCAACAGGCGGGCGGCCCCGGTGGCGTCCATTCCTTGGGCGAAGGCGGCGTAGCGGGCGGTGCGGGCGGCCTGCTCGCTGCTGCCATCGACGCTGACCTCGATCACCGCCACCGGATCCAGACCCAGCGCCCGGCATTGTTCGGCCGCACGGCCGGCGACTTCGGCGCTTCCTGGCTGCATCTGGTGGTCGATGACGATCGCCCCTGCACTGATCTCACCGGTGCGGTGCAGGAATGCTGCGGCGGCGGCCAACGCCAGCGAATCGGCGCCACCGCTGCAGGCCACCAACACGCGCGAACCGGCCGGCACCATCGCCCGGATTCCGTTGCGGGCCTCGGCCAGTGCCTGTGGCAGCTTCGGGCCCATTTTCTTCCTTGTCCTGATGTTTCGGTTGTTACTGTGTGCCGGCGTCGGCGCCACTCATGCGCGTCACCCAGGCCTCGGGGTGGTGCAGCTCGTGCTCTGTCGGCAGGTTCTCTTCGCCCTCCCAGACCTTGTTGAAGCCCTCCATGCCCATGAGTTTCACGGCCTTGGTCACGAAGCGTTGCCCATCGGCGTATTGGCGCATCTTCGCATCCAAACCCAACAGTTTGCGCATCCACTTCTCCAGCGCCGAACGGTCCTTCCCGCGCCCGCCGAAGCGTTGGCGGATGGTGCGCACGCTGGGCACGATGGAGGAATCCACGGCATCCATCACCACATTGGCATGGCCCTCGAGCAGCGACATCACCGCGGTGATGTGCGAGATGATGGCCTTTTGTTCCCCGGTGCGTAGCCCGGCCAACAGCCCGTTCTGCGCCGGTGGGATCCCGGTGTCGGTTTTAGTCCCGGCCGCGGTGCCGAGTTCTTTTTTGCCCCGCACGACCTCGGAGGCCGCGGCACGCAGCCGTTCGCCCAGCGCCTCGGGTTCGGCCAGCAACGAGGCCAGCAACTCGGCGATCTTGGACTGCAGGTGCTCGCGCAGCCACGGGGCTGCAGCGAATTGCACCCGGTGGGTTTGCTCATGCAAGGTGACCCAGAGCCGGAAGTCGTCGGTGTCGACCTTCAATTCCCGTTCAATGGCCACGATGTTCGGTGCCACCAGCATCAGTCGTCCGCCGGCCGGCAAATCGGCGCGCAGCAGGCCCGCAAAGGGATCATATTGGCCCAGCACCTTGGAGGACATAAACGCCAGGATCGCGCCCATCTCCACGCCCGTCGCGAGGGAGGAAAGCACCTGGGTGGCCTCGGAAATCTTTTCGCCCCTGGTCTTGGCCAGCTGCTCCATGGCGGGGGCCAGCATGGCCTCAAAGCTTTGGGTGTTGGCCCTGGCCCAGCCGGGCCGATCGACGATAAGCACCTGCGAATCGCGCAGGTCCTTCGCAGCTTCCAGCCCGGTAATCCGGTGCACGTGTTCCACGGACGCATCGGCCTTGGTGCGCAGGTCCGCGACGACAGCGGCAATCTGTGCGGGGGTGAGGACCGGGCCGGCACCAACCAGTGTGGCAGCGGTGGTGGCGGCGAGGTCCCAATTAATCAGCCGGAAATCGGTGGTGTCCATGTCTTCCATCCCATCACGCTTTTGGCTCGCACGGCGGGATTGCGCGCTGGGCAAAAAACTGGTTCCACCGCAGGGGCTTCCCTAAGTGGGCATCGGTGGGTGTTAGCGGCAGCCGCACCCGGTCAGGGCCGCTGCTGCGGCATCAAGGACGTGTTTGTGCGGGGCGATTGCCCCGTCCGTGGTGTGTACGAAGAAGGAGAAGGCCAACGCCCGCCCGTCCCGGCTCACCGTCAGTCCGCTGAGGCTGGAGACCTCCAGCAGCGAACCGGTTTTCGCGCGCACGATCCCCCGGGTGCTCTGGGCACCGAGCCGGTTGGACATGGTTCCGGTGGCACCTGCGACCGGCAGCCGGTACCCCAGGTTGCACAAGGAGGCATGTTCGGAGGTGGCGGCGTATCCCAGCGCGCTGGCCAGGGTCAGCGGGCTGACCCGGTTGCTGTGGGCCAACCCGGAGGTGTCCACCAGCGCCATCTTTGAGGTGTCGATGCCCAGGCCTTCCACGACCGTTCCCACTGCGGCGGCCCCGTGGGCATGATCGCCAGGTTCCTGCCGGGCCACGGCCACCAGCCGGCCCAGGCTCTCGGCGACATAGTTGTCCGAATCCTCCAGCATGAACCGCACTTGTTCCCCGAGCGTTGCGGAGTCGATGGACGCCAACTCGGTTCCCTCGGCGGCGCCCTGGGTACGCGTGGGTTCGCCGCTGAGGGTGAGCTTCGAACCGGAGTCGGCCAACGCTGCGCCCAAGGCCCGAGAAAACGCCGCAGCGGCGTACAGGCCCGGGTCCGCCACCCGTTCGGCCTTCGGATCCGCGGTGGCCCGCGCCCCGTACATCGCCAGCGGTGAGATCGGTGAGATGTTGTGCGTGGTGACCAACGAGGAGTCCCATGCGGGGTTCAGCGCGGGACCGGAAAACAGTGATTCGTCCAGTTCGATCCGCAGTTTGTTCCCGACAGTACCCGCGGTCTGGGCCTCTTCAAGAGCCTTCGCGGTGTCCTGGGCCAGGGTGTCCAGCGATGCCCGGCCACTGACCGCACCGGAATCCTTCCCGGTCCCCAGCAGCACATCTCCCCCACCAACCAGCACCACGGTGTCGGTGCCCGTCAGCAGCGTCTTGGTGGTGAACCGGTGTTCCTCGCCGAGCTCGTGCGTGGCGGCAATAGCGGTGAGCACCTTCAGGCTCGAGGCCGGGATGCCCGGTTCATCGCCCGAGCGTGAATACAATTCCCGGCCGGTGGCCACATCGATAACTGCCCCGGTGACCGTGGCCCCGGCCGCGCCGGCGGTCAGCGCCGTGTCCAAGGCCGATTTGAGCGCCGCGGTGTCGGGGGTCGGCGCCTCGGGATCAAGCGGCGGAAGGGCCGTGGCTTCGGCGGCCGCCAAGACCTCGGGGGCCGGTGACGCGGGGGTCGAATCCGGTGCGGGTCCGGGGAACGCCACTGGGATCAACAGGAAAACGACCAGTCCCAGAACGAGTCCGGCGACCACTGCCGCCATACCCATGCGCATGATTTGGCGCGCTTGTTTCATCCGGCATCCTTAGAAATCGTCGTAGTCCCCGCGCGCCATATACCCTTAAGCGCAGCACCCATAAGACTAGACGGCAATCGGACGCGCCCGCATCCGCACCAGCCGCTGGTCGAGAGAGTCGAGGAGACCTTTCATGAATCATGACGTCACCATCGAGATCCCTGCCGGATCTCGCGTAAAGTACGAGATCGACCACGAGACCAACCGTCTGCGTCTGGACCGTGTGCTCTTCACCTCCATGCAGTACCCGACGCACTACGGTTTCTTCGACGAGACCCTGGGTGAGGACAACGATCCGTTGGACGCCCTGGTCTTCATTCCCGGCGTTGACCTGTTCCCGGGCGTTGTGGTGGAATCCCGCCCGATCGCCGTGTTCAACATGACCGACGACGGCGGCGGCGATGCCAAGCTGATCTGCGTCCCGGCCGACAAGCGCTTTGACCACATCCAGGAGTTCGAAGACCTCGACGGCTGGCTCATCAAGGAAATCGAGCACTTCTTCCTGCGCTACAAGGACCTGGAGCCGGGCAAGTGGGTCAAGGCCGAGGGCTGGGAAGGTCGCGCAGCGGCCGAAGCCGAGCTGACGCGTTCGATCGAGCGTTTCAAGGCCCAGGCCTAACCACTCGAGAGCATTACCCCAAGGTTGGGTCCGAAAGTTGCGCCACCGGCGCGATTTTCGGATCCAACCTTTTTGCTTCCCCGCACAAGGCCCTGCGGCCCGTTCTCCACAGAACCGCCCGCTCTTCCTCGGCCAGCGCCCGCCTCGGCACACACTGGGAGGCATGGAAACGGACCAGTTCATCAACGCGCTCACCATCGATGGTGACTCGCCGGGACACCCAGTGTCGCCGGCCGACAAGCTGCGCCTGCTCAACGCCCTGGTCTCGCGCAGCAACGCCCTGGCCGCCGAGCTGTCCACGGAAATCGTTTCCCCGACCCAAGCCGCACTCTTCGCGCACACCATCGAACGCGCACACCAGCAAGGTGAAGTCGCCCAGCTCCGGGCAGCACTCACCGCCCAACGCACCCTGGTCCAGGAACTCCCGTCGCAAAACCTCGACCAGGTGCGGGCGATTGCCGACGATCCTGCCGCGTTCATCCACGGAACCCAATGGCTGCTGCCGGATCCGGCCACCATCCCAACCGGCATCATGCCGTTCAAGGACACCACCGGCTTTCTGCAACACGACCTGCGCCTTCCCCGTTTCGCCGCAGTCAACCGGCTCTATGCCGCCAATACCTTGCTGCCGACCACTGATGTCCACGGCAACCGGTGCGGCCCCCGCTATCCGAAACTCGCCCAGCAGCTGGAGCGCGGAATCGTCAGCGTGGGACCCACGGCAGCCGCAGCCCGCAAACTCGACAAGCTCTCCCCCACCATCGCCCGACAACCGGACGCCCACACGCTGGCAGAGCACATTGAGGGGCGGATCGCCGACTCGGTGGCTGCCGGCATCCCCACGGCCACCAACCAATTGCTCACCGCCATCGGCGACGAACTAGACGAAGCCACCGGACCCGAGGAACTTCCCACCCCCGAGGAAATCCGTGCCAAGACCGGCATCTTCATCAACAAACGCACCAAACACTTCACCTACCTCACCGCCTGCATGCTCAACGCCGATGCCGAGGTATTCCTCTCCCACTTCGCCCACTCCGATAACCCCCGCACCCTGGCCGGCAACCGTGAAGCCCTGGCGGCTTCGGCCACTGGAATGAACCCCACCGGCAACCCGGTGAATGAAAACGGGAACAGCACCCTGAACGGCAACGGTTCCACGGACGGTCCCGACTGGTTCACGCATCCAGAAAACGCCGAAACCTTCCCCACCGAGGCAACCGGAGCCCTGCCGGGCATCGATGCGAACCTCGCCACATCCCTCAACAGCCTGACCACCGGCCAAGACGGGCTTACTCCTCCCCAACGCCACCTTCAAACCCTGCTCAATCTGATGCGCGCCCCCGCCAGGCCCCCGGGCCAGGGTGCCACCGGGTTGCCCACGGCCCGACTGATTATCCACTGCCGACTCGAAACGCTTCTGGGCCTGGCCAAAGGCAACGGCTGGAGCGCCCACGGCTTACGCATCCCCATCGCCGAAGTTCGACGACGACTCGCCACCGACGGGACTATCCCTCTGGTCCTCGGCGGTCAAAGTGAAATCCTCGACGTCGGGCAGGAAATGCGCTTCGCCACAGACACCATCAGACGCACCGTTCTGGCCCGCGACGGCGGATGCTTCTACCCAGGCTGCACCGTGCCACCCGAACACCTAGAAATGTGTCACATCGATGCCTACTCCGATGGCGGGCACACCAGCGTCGATCAAATGACCCCCGGTTGCACCAGCCACCACCACATGGCTGACAACGGTCTGCTCACCCTCCTGATCCATAACGGCATCCCCCATGTCGTTCTCCCCCAGCACCTGGATCCCGAGCAGCTTCCCCGGCGCAACACCTACTGGCCGCAAAACCAGGCCACCCTTTTCTAGTCCGTCCTTATCAGGGCGTCGTAGTCGTCAACATGACGAGCGATTTTCTCGACCGTGGCTTCTGCGACATGCTGGATACATGACCAAGGCCGCCCCCCGTGAACTTTCCCAGCTGACCCCGCTCGCGCAGTTGAGGGCGGGACGTCTTCCCCTGCGCCTTCTCCAGCTCTTCGTTGGACTCACCCTGTTCGGTGTGGCGATGGCCGGATTTGTCCGTTCGGGTCTTGGGCTGGCCCCGTGGGACGTGTTGCACTACGGAGTCACCCTGCATACGGGCCTGAGCCTGGGCACAGTGGTGATCATCTTTGGTTTTCTCGTTTTGCTGCTGTGGATCCCGCTGCGGCAAATGCCCGGATTGGGGACCATCGCCAACGTCATCTGGATCGGTGTCTCAGCAGATATCGGATTGGCGATCCTGCCGCAGGCCGAGGGCATCCCCGCCCAGATCGGCATGTTCGCGGCCGCCCTGTTGGTCAACGCGCTAGGTGGTGGGCTGTATATCGGCAGCCAGCTGGGACCGGGCCCGCGCGACGGGTTGATGACCGGACTGCATTCGAGAACCGGCATAAGTCTTCGGTTGGCCCGCACCGGCGTCGAGGTTCTGGTTCTGGTCATCGGTTGGCTATTGGGTGGCATCGTCGGAGTCGGCACCGTCATATTCGCTGTGGCCATCGGCCCGCTCACTCAGGTGTTCCTGCGCTATTGCATCATCGAATTGCGTCCCAAGGTCCGTGAAGATCCGGTCGCCACACCACGCGTTTAACGCAGGCACTGAGGCGCCACAGACCGGACGCCGATAGCGGGATCCGGTGTTTGGCCAGACGAAACGGGACTTTGACGGCATAATTAGGAATGTGTATGTCGTAACCCTCAAACAACGTGATCGACGCGCCGACGGTGACCTCGGCGACGAAATGCTGCGCGTCCTGTCCGAGATCCCGACGCTGACGGCTTTCCAGCGTTCCGGGCCGTCCCTGTTGGTCGGTGTTCCGCAAGACCCCTTGGGCACCGTGGATGCGGTGCTCACGGCGCTGCGCAGTCATCACTGGCTGGTGGGACTCGGGGTGGGAAGCCTGTACGAGCCGGTGCCCGACGAGGCCCAGTTCCTGCAGGGGGCGGCGTTGGGTTACGCGCACACCGCCGCGGAGCGCTCCGAGCATACCGGCGAACGCATCCCGCTCAGCGTGGTTGGGCACGAGGTGGACATCGCCGCCGAAGCCGAGGCCGTACTGCGGCTGCTGGGCCAGATCGTCAGCACACGTAGCGTTGCCGAGTGGGCGGTGCTAGACCTGCTGACCCCCGGGGTACGCGGCCAGCAAAAGCATGTCGCAGCCGAACTGGGCATCAGCGCCCAGGCGGTGTCCAAGGCGGTGGTTCGATCAGCATGGGTCGAGGAATGGGCCGCACGCCCGGCCGCCGCGCGGTTGCTGCAGCTGCTAGATTCGCCACCCGCCGTCCCGGCTTCCTGAGACTGCCCACGTTTTCCCGCCGCACCCTCGTCACCTTGCGGTTTCGGACGTAGGATCGGCGCTACAGGTCCCCCTTCCAAGGGACTAGCCGATCAGCCACGCAGGATCAGATGAGGAGCAAGCCATGGTTCCGGAAATCAATTGGATCGCGGTCGTTGTCGCGACGATCTCAACGATGGTCGTTGGCAGCATTTGGTACACACCGAAGGTCTTTGGCAACTATTGGATGAAGGTGGCGAAGGTCAAGCCCGGCGAAGCGAAAAATGCCGTTCTGCCGATCCTGGTCACCCTCGTGGTCAGCTTCATCAGCGCCTGGGTCCTAGCCGGTGCGACCTATCTGTCCTTTGATTTTTACGGCGGCTCTTACCTGAGCAATGCGTTGCTGACGGCCGTGATTCTGTGGGGTGGGTTCACCGCGGCGCGTTTCATCACACACGATGCCTTCGAGGGCCGCCCGGTGGGTCTGACGGTACTGAACTGCGTCCATGAGCTGGTGACCTTCATGGTCATGGGCATGATCATCGGCTTGTTTGCCATCTGAGTCACGGCGTTTCGGGCGCTACTGGGCCCTACTGTGTGGCGCTGGGAGTCGGAAGTGGCTCCTGCTCGAACTCCAGCCAACCAATCGTGTAGTTGCCACCGCGTTCGAACACGTCAAAGGTTTCCCCCTGCGGATGGCTCGGCGTGCTGAGCACGAGCTCGGACCAATGCCCCATGGTGGAATCCGGCACGGGCTTCACAGTGAATCCTGCGGCTACATCCATGCCGCGCAGCTGCGTTTCAAGGCTCTCGAACTGTTCGCCGACGGTATCCGTGCCTCCGGTGGTGGTCACCCGGCATACTTCGACTTGGTCCCCGGAAAGAGTCGAATCGACCAAATGATCCATGGCCTCTTCAATCGTGGGTTTCCCGGTGTTGCAGATGACATCCGGGGAAGTGCAGCCGGTCAGTAGCGCCGCGGCACCGATCAGGGACAGGGCGAGGGCTCCGGCTTGTTTCATGGGTTTAAGCATAGCCAAGAGAATCACCGGCGACAGACCCGTGCGCCTGCCACGTCCGGTGTCAGTGCCCCGCGCAGACCAGTAATATCACCAGGTCGATTAAATGGCGGTCGGTTCTTACCTCGACACCCGAGTCGCTCCGCCTAGTAGAGCGGGCAGCACTCCGGACGCAGGGAGGCGCCCGATCCCGAGGTCGTGACCGTCGGGATCGGGCGCCACCACATCTTGGCGTTAGGCCGGGCTGACCCCTGCGTTGTCGGCCAGGAACTCCCGGAGCACTACGGCGAGTCCATCGTCATCGACACCCGCGGCAATCTCGTCGGCCACGGCCTTGACCTCGTCTGGAGCTTGGCCCATGGCCACCCCGCGACCGGCCCAGGCCAGCATTTCGATGTCGTTTCGGCCATCGCCCACGGCAATGGTCGACTCGATGTCGAACCCGTGCTGGGTGCGCAGGGCCTCCAGACCGCTGGCCTTGGTGATGCCCTGGGCGGCGATGTCCAGCCAGGCGGTCCAGCCCACGGAGTAGGTGACACCGGAAAGGCCCATGGCGCCGACGGCTTCGCCGAACTCCTCGACAGTGGAATCTGTGGAGAAGACCACCAGGCGCACGGCGGTGGCCTCGAGCATCTCGTTCAAGGTCACCGGTGTGGACACGACCCCGAAGCTGGCGTCTTCGAAGCGTTCGGTGGAAAGGAATCGACCCTGGTCATCTTCCAGCGCGTACTTTGCTGTGGGTAGCGCCTTGATGAGTGCGCGCAGTGCTGGTGCAGGATCGAAGGTCTTGCGTTCAACGACCTCGTAGCCGTCCTCCAGGGACAGGTCGATACGTGCGGTGACCCCGCCGTTGCAGCAGACCGCGTAGCCGCTCTCGATGCCAAGCATCTGGATCACCGGTAGCGTGGCGCCGAGCGATCGTCCGGTGGAAATAACCACCTCGTGTCCAGCCGCGACGATGGCGCGTGCCGAGTCCTTGACCGCCTGGCTCATATGCCCATCGTGGTTGACTAGGGTGCCGTCGACATCAAGGCAGATCATGTATGTTTTGGTTGCTTCTGACCGGTCTTCGATGCCGGTACTTGTCATAACTGTCATTCTTCCAGTGAAGCATCAAAAGCAGATTCCGGACATGAGCCAACCCACAATGTGTCGTGAACGTTGGGTGAACCCCCGCCGACCCGCGGATGCCCCACGGCTCCGGGACCGGTTTAAAAGCAGTGGGGAGTGGGATGCGGCGGTTGCCGCATCCCACTCCCCACTGGTCATTGTCGCGCTTCTGGCGCGGCGCCCTACAGGACCGGGAACACTTCCATTCCCCCGAGGTACGGTCGCAGCGCCTCCGGGACGGTGACGGAGCCGTCGGCGTTCTGGTGCTGTTCCAGGATGGCCACGATCCAGCGGGTGGTGGCCAGGGTGCCGTTCAACGTTGCCACCGCACGGGTCTTACCCGGCTTGCCGTCCTCACCGATCTCGCGTTCGCGGATGTTCAGGCGGCGTGCCTGGAACGTGGTGCAGTTCGAGGTGGAGGTCAACTCGCGGTAGGCGTCTTGGGTCGGGACCCAGGCCTCGCAGTCGAACTTGCGGGCCGCGCTCATGCCCAGATCCCCGGCCGCGGTGTCGATGACACGGTAGGGAACCTCGACCTTGGCAAGCATTTCTTCTTCCAGGGCCAGCAGCTTGGCGTGCTCTGCTTCGGCTTCCTCCGGCGTGCAGTACACAAACATCTCCAGCTTGTTGAACTGGTGCACGCGGATGATGCCGCGGGTGTCCTTGCCTGCGGAACCCGCCTCGCGGCGATAGCAGGTGGACCATCCGGCAAACTTTTCGGGGCCGGTGGACAGGTCGAGGATCTCGTTGGCGTGGTAGCCAGCCAGGGCGACCTCGGAGGTGCCCACTAGGTAGAGATCGTCGCGCTCAAGCTTGTAGATCTCATCGTCGTGCTCGACGTCAAACCCGGTGCCCTGCATGGTCTCGGGGCGTACCAGCGTCGGGGTGATCATCGGGATGAAGCCCTTTTGGATGGCCAGGTCCAGCGCCATATTCATGAGCGCGATTTCCAACCGTGCACCCACTCCCTTGAGGAAGTAGAAGCGCGATCCCGAGACCTTCGCTCCGCGTTCCATGTCGATGGCGCCGAGCAGCTCTCCGAGTTCGAGGTGGTCACGCGGCTCAAAGCCATCGGCACTGAAGTCGCGGGGGGTGCCCACATGCTTGACGACGGTGAAGTCGTCTTCTCCGCCCGAGGGCACACCGTCAAGAATCAAGTTGGGGATGGAGCGCTGCAGCTGGGTGTAGGTTTCTGCCGCTTCGTCGGAGGCCGCTTGGGCAGCCTTCACGTTCTGCGACAGTTCCTTGACCTCGTCCAGGAGCGCCTGCTTTTCTTCGCCCTTGGCCGCACCGACCCTCTTGCTGAAGGTCTTTTGTTGGGCTCGCAGCGCCTCAAAGGATGCAATCGACTCACGGCGCGCCGAATCGGCGGCCAAAATCGCATCAATCAGGGACTCGTCCGCCCCACGGGAGCGCTGCGAAGCGCGGAAGATATCTGGATTTTCACTGAGTAGTTTTACGTCGATCACATCCTAAGCCTAGCAATGCCCGTTAGTCTGGGAAGACTATGCAACGGAATCGACTTATTGCCCTCATCAGTGCAGGCGCCGCGGGCACGGCCGCTACCATCAGCTGGTTGTCCGTGCGCAGGCTCGTTGACCGCAACCGCCCGACTACTCTGGCGCCCGTGGTGGACGGTGTTTCCTCGGCGCGCAAGGTCGCTTTGGTAATCAATCCGTCCAAGTCAGGCACCGATGAAGCAATTTCAGCGGTGAAACATGTCTGTGCCGAGGCGGGCCTGGCCGAACCACTGGTGTTGGAGTCCACCGTGGAGGATGCCGGCCAGGGCGCCGCACACCGAGCGTTGGAAGCCGGATGCGATCTGATCATTGCCGCAGGTGGTGACGGGACGGTCCGCGCCGTCGCCGAAGTCTTGCGCGACACCGAAGCCACCCTGGGATTGATCCCACTGGGCACCGGAAATTTGCTGGCCCGCAACGTGGAAGTACCCCTGGAAGACATCGGCACCGCCGCCCTGGGGGCCGTCCGCGGCCCGGTGCGCACCATCGACACGGGGTCAATCACCTTGGAGCATGTCGATGGGCATACCAGCGAGCACGCGTTCCTGGTGATTGCCGGCGTGGGCACCGACGCGGATGTCATGGATGACACCAACGAGGACCTCAAGGCCAAGGTCGGTTGGCTTGCCTACTCAGAGGCCGGATTCCGGCACCTTCCGGGCAAGCGAAAGAAGATCTCGATCGCCCTGGACGGCGGCAATGAGCAAACCCGTAGCGTGCGCTCGGTGCTCTTCGCCAATTGCGGGAAGCTCCAGGGACTGGATCTTGTTCCGGAGGCAAAGATCGACGACGGCGTCCTTGACGTGGTCATGCTCAGCCCCCGCAGCGCGGCCGGCTGGGCCTGGATCTTCCTCAAGACCGCATTCCGTGCCCGCGGAACGATCCCGGTGATGGGCTTTTACCCCAGCGCCACGCTGGCGGTCCGCTGCCACGAACCCATGAACACGCAGATCGACGGCGACGGGACGGGCTTGGTCAACGGGCTCCGGGTGGAAGTGCGACCCGGCTCGTTGAAGATCCGCGTGGCCTAATCAACGTCGGTGGCCCCGGGTCCCGCGCGATAATCGCGCCGGACCCGGGGCCTTTTTTCGTTAGCTACGCTCGGTAATCGGCTACGAAGTCGCCAACCGTGCGGTGAGCCCGGAGACCCAGTCCTGGGCCTTGGAGAACGCCGCATCGGAATTGTGCGCATCCACCGATGAGGACAATCCCTCGGCGGCTGGGTAGGAGCCCAGGAAGCGCAGGTTGGGGCAGACCCGGTGCAGGCCACTGAGCGCATCGGCCACACGTTCCTGGGCCAGGTGCCCGTCGACATCCACGGAGAAGAAGTACTTGCCCATGCCTTCGCCGGTGGGGCGGGACTCGATGCGGCTGAGGTTGACCCCACGCACCACAAACTGTTCCAGGATGTCCATCAGCGCGCCCGGGCGGTCTTCGCTCAGCGGCAGGATCACGGTGCTTTTGTCGACCCCGGTGGGCGCGGGGATTGGGCCTGGCCGGGCCACCAACACGAAGCGTGTCACCGCTCCGGCGTTGTCTTCGATGCTGGTGCGCAGGACCTTCAGCCCGCGTTCTTCGGCGACCAGCGGGGAACAGATCGCCGCGTCATGGCTGGTTTCGTCCTCCAGCAGCCCCAGTGCACCTGCGGCCGTAGACGACGCTGGAATGAATTCGGCATTCGGCATATTCGATTCGGCCCAGCCGCGGCATTGCGCCCAGGCGTGGCCGTGGGTCGCGACGGAACGGATCTGGTCGATGGTGTCGATGTTGCTGCGCACGGCCAGCACAAAGCTGATCGTGACCAAGGCCTCGCGCATGATCTGCAACGGCTCCCCGGTCGCAATGGCGTCGAGCGTGGTCGAGACCCCGCCCTCGACAGAGTTCTCGATCGGGACCATGGCAGCATCGGCTTCCCCGGTACGGACCAGTTCCAGCGCCGCGTTGACGTTTGCTGCCGGGATGCGTTCTGAATCCCGTGCCTCTGGGACCTGCAAGAGGGCCGCTTCGGTGAAGGTGCCTGCCGGCCCCAGATAGGTGTAGATCATCGGACGTTAGGCTCCTGCCCGTTTTCGCTTTCAAGCTTCAGCCCGGCCTCGAGCCAGGCCCCGGAACCACCGGCGATGTTGAGGGCACTGTAGCCCTGCGCCACCAGCCACGCGGCCGCCTGGCCCGAGCGGCCACCGGTGCGGCAGATGACGTAAGCGTCGACATCCGGGTCGAGCTCCTCGTAGCGCATCGGCAAATCGCCCAACGGAATATGGACGGCGCCCGAGGCATGCCCCTCAACGAATTCGTACTCTTCACGAACATCCAGGATCAGTGCGCCGGATGGCACCTGGTCGACCGAAACCGTTTCAAAATCACTCATGGCTCTCCCTTGGCTCACTGCGTGGACTGTTGATCCCCAGCCTAGCGCCCGCCGGCCTACGGCCACCGCCTCGATGAAGCCGATGTTGCGCGTTCTTGCGCGGCAATCGGGGCCGCACTAGGACACCACTAGCGCCCTTGGTACCAACCCGTACTAGTCTCGAAGGTGTCGCCATGGTGGCGACCGGATCCTCGTTTCCGTAGCGGGCGGGCCCGGCGGCCACATTTTTGCAAGGGAGTCCACGATGACCGAGATATCCGAGTTCGATGCTCTGGGGTTGCGCAACGCGCTGGCCACGAAGGAAGTCTCCGCACGCGAAGCCACCGCGCATTTCCTGGCGAAGATCGAGGAGCTGAACCCTTCGCTGGGTTCCTTTGTCACGGTGACCGCGGACCTGGCCCTCCAGACTGCGGCGCGTGCGGATGACGCCCTGGCCGCGGGTGCGGTGCCGGGAATGCTGCACGGGATGCCGCTGGCCTACAAGGACCTGCTGGATGTTACAGGGATTGCGACAGGCTACGGCACCGCGGCGTTCGAGCCGGTCATCGCGAAGCAGGATTCACCGCTTGTGGCGGTACTCTCCGGCACCGGGGCCATCGGTCTGGGCAAGACCCAGGTCCCGGAATTCGGGTTGAGTTGCCACTCGGAAAACGAAGTCTCCCCCCCGGCCCGCAACCCGCTGGATGCCACCCGTTCGGCCGGAGGTTCCAGTGGCGGGCAGGCCGCGGCAATCGCAGCGGGAATGCTGCCGTTCGGTCCGGGCAATGACGGCGGCGGCTCGGTGCGCATCCCCGCCTCCGCCTGCGGGCTGATCGGGCTCAAGCCGGGCCTCGGAACCATTCCCACCGATGTGTTGGATGGCAAGGTCGATGCCTTCGGCGCACCCCGGCTCACGGTCTCCGGGCCGCTGGCCCATACCGCCGCCGATGCTGCCCTGCTCATGGATGCCATGGTCGACGCCACCGCAGAGACCTTCCTGGAGGCGGTCTCCGAACCTGCCCTGGAGGCATTGCGTTCACTGCGCATCGGCATCAGCACCGCCAGCCCCTTCTCCTCGGTGTACCCAATCACGTTGTCCCCCGACACCCGCGCGGCGCTGGATGCGGGCATCAAACGCCTGGGTGCCTTCGGGCACCACATGGAGGAAGCCGAGCTCTACTACGACGCGGCCTACCCGGAGAACTTCTCCACGGTTTGGACCTCCGGACTGGCCGCGGCCCCGATCCCACCGGGAAGCGAATCCAAGCTCGGCACCCTGGCCCGGTCCTTCCGTGAACGTGCCATCGCCCGGGACAAATCCACCAGCCTCGCCGCAGCACGCCGGTTGACGGAGATCGCGGCGGACTTCCGCACCCAATGGGGACGTTACGACGTCATCCTCACCCCCGCCATGGCGTTTGCTCCCCCCAAAATCGGCTTCTACACCTCGCAGGATGCCGACACCGACTACATGCGCCAATGCCAGTACACGCCCTACACCTCGATGGTGAATGTTTCGGGTCTTCCAGCGATCACGGTTCCGACTTTTACCACGGCCGACGGCTTCTCGATGGGCGTGCAGATCATCGGGCGGGCAGGCTCCGAGGCCCGTTTGCTGACGCTGGCCGCACAGCTGACCAAAATGTGAGATTGGTCTACAAAGTAGGCATGGCGCACGTCACGGGCTAAAAATTGATGACATGTCTATATCCACGCCGCAGAAGGAACAGTCCTCGACTGGTTTCTTCGGCCACCCTAAAACGCTCTCGAATCTGTTCAGCATCGAGATGTGGGAGCGCTTCTCCTTTTACGGGATGCAAGCGATCCTGGCGTACTACATGTATTTCTCGGTTTCCGAGGGCGGGCTCGGCCTGTCCAAGGACCTGGCGCTGTCCCTAGTCGGCGCCTATGGCGGTGCCGTCTACCTGAGCACCATCCTGGGCGCCTGGCTGGCTGACCGCCTGCTGGGTTCCGAGAAGGTCCTGCTCTGCGCGGCCTTCATGATCATGGCCGGGCACATCGGGTTGGCCGTGCTCCCCGGCGCCACGGGCCTGGCTGTCGGTCTGGTGCTGGTTGCCGTGGGCTCCGGCGGGCTGAAGGCCAATGCCACCGCGCTGGTCGGCTCGCTGTATTCCAAGGAAGACACCCGGCGCGACGCTGGTTTCTCCATCTTCTACATGGGCGTGAACATCGGCGGCCTGCTTGGCCCGCTGCTCACCGGCTTCTTGCACCAGCGCTGGGGCTTCCACATCGGCTTCGCCGCTGCAGCCCTGGGCATGGCAGTGGGCGTGGGAATCTATCTGACCGGTCGCAAGAACCTGCCCGAATCGGTCAAGGTGGTCGGCAACCCGTTGCCGGTCAACGAGCGCAAAAAGTACCTGCTGGGTCTGCTCGCCTTCATCGCCGTGGTGGTGGTCGCCTTCGCACTGAAGCTCATCACCGCCGAATCGTTGGCCCGCACGATTGCCTACGCCGTCATCCTGGCCTCGGTCATCTACTTCGCCTTGTTGCTGCGTTCCAAGCGCGTCACCGCGGTGGAGCGCAAACACGTGCTGGCATTCATCCCGTTGTACATCGCCTCCGCAGCATTCTGGGCGTTGTTCCAGCAGCAGTTCACCTTCATCGCCGTGTACTCCGAGGAGCGCCTGGACCGCACACTGTTCGGCTGGGAAATGCCGGCTTCCTGGGTCCAGTCGATCAACCCGGTGTTCATCATCGTGCTGGCCGGGGTATTCGCGGCGTTGTGGACCAAGCTTGGAACCCGCCAGCCGGGCACCGTGATGAAGTTCTCCGCCTCGCTGATCATTGTCGGGCTGGCCTTTCTGGTGTTCATCCCTCTGGAGTCGCTGGAGAAGACCCCGCTGCTGGCCTTGGTGGGAATCTTGTTCCTGTGCACCCTCGCCGAGCTGCTGCTGAGCCCCATCGGGCAATCGGTGACCACCAAATTGGCCCCGGCGGCCTTCGGCACCCAGATGATCGCGCTCTTCTTCCTCTCGGTGTCCCTAGGCACCACGCTAGCCGGCATCTTGGCCGGTTTCTACACCGAGGGCAATGAGATCACCTACTTCTTGGTCCTGGGCGGAACCGCGATCGTGCTGGGCCTAGCCCTGCTGCTCTCCGCCCCGGCCCTGAAGAAGCTGATGGGCGAGGTCCGCTAAGACCCAGCAGCAAGCCGAAAAAGAACGGCGCCCGCCAACGGAACTGGATTCCGTCGGCGGGCGCCGTTTCGCTTGGCCAGGCACGGGCCTACGATTACCGGGTCAGTAGTAGATGGCGCTGCTGGCGAACAAACCGACAGTGACCAGACCGCCGACCAGCAACAAAAACAGCAGCCCTAGATAACCGGTGATCAGGCCACCAATCGCCACACCACGCATGTGCGGCTCACGTCGCAGGGCCATATGCCCGCAAATGATCGCCACGATCTCGGGGACCAGCAGTAACCCCAAGCTAAGCAGGCCGACGATCCCGGAAACCAGGGAGACGATGGCCAGCACTCCCGAGGGTCGTTGGGTCTGGGCCGGGTAACCCGGCTGCTGATACTGCTGCGGATAGCCATGCTGCGGGCCCTCGTGGTTCCACGCATCTGGGCCGCCTCCAGGTCCCCGAGGCGCGCTCGGGTAGCCGGAACCGTGTGGGGCACCGCCGATCGGCGGTGCGTCCAGCGGCATGTCCAGATACGGGTTGCGCGATGCGCCCGGGTGTGGGTTCTGCGACCAGCGCGGGTCATGCGGATCGTTAAACGACGGATCCACTGTGGACTCACGCGCTCCGTCTTTGTCCTTGGCCATGTTTTCCTTCCGGCGAGCTGGCCGACGCGGCTCGGGATGCTGCCCCTGCTGCTCGGCTTCTAGCTCCCCAGTTTAGCGTTCACTCCGGGCCACAGCGTGCGCACATCGACCGCTCAGGAACCGGTGGGAGAGTTGAGATTATGGACAAGGAAAACCCACCTCCAGCCACACGTTCCCACCCGAGGCACCATGCTGTGCCACCGTACTTGTTGGTCTCGATGGCCGCCTGCGACGGCGTGTGGGAAGCCCCGGAGGCGATGCGAGAATTCATCGCGCCTCCGGTGGCCCCTGAGGACCGGGATCTTCCTGGCGCACCGGGCCAATCCGCCGGCTCGGACTTCGAAACCCGCAGTCGCATCGCCACCCGCGCACGCCAGACGTTGCTGCTTGACCAAGCGCTGCTGCACGAGCGGGCCACCACACACGCAGACATCGCCCGTCTCATGGATCCGACCGGACGGCTCGCACGGATCATTTCCGACGCCCAGGGCGCGGAGAGCACCCCCGGGAACCCCGTGCGCGCCGAGGGCGAGTCTCCCATCCAAGACCTAGACGTCAACCGTGCCTATGACGGTCTGGGCGCGGTCTACGAGTTCCTTGCAGACATGTTCAAACGCTCCAGTCTCGACGGTTCCGGGTTGGTGCTGCGCGGCACCGTTCATTACGGCCAGTACTACGACAACGCGTTCTGGGATGGTACCCAAATGGTGATGGGCGATGGGGACGGGGAGGTTTTTAATTCCTTCACCTCCTCGCTGTCGGTGATCGCGCACGAACTCGGACACGGGCTGCTGCAATACACCACTAACCTGGATTATCAGGGCCAATCAGGTGCCTTGAACGAGTCGATAGCCGATGTCATGGGTGCGCTGGTGGAGCAATTCGTGGCCGGGCAGGACGCGGCCTCTGCCAGCTGGCTGATCGGCGAGGGCCTGTTCACCGACGCGGTGCACGGGGTGGCCCTTCGGTCCATGGCCGCCCCGGGCACAGCCTATGACGACCCGATCCTGGGCAAGGACCCACAACCGGCCACCATGGCCGGCTATCTGGACACGACCGAGGACAACGGTGGGGTGCACCTGAACTCGGGTATCCCCAACCACGCCTTCTACCTCTTCGCCACCGCACTGGGCGGCAACGCCTGGGAAACCGCCGGGTCCCTATGGTTCAACGTCATTGCCACCCGCGCCCTGCCACAGGACGCGGACTTCGGCATCTTCGCCGAGCAGACCCTGCTGCAGGCCCGACGCGACCACGGTGCCGGATCCGCTATCGAGCTGGCCCTAGTCGAGGCCTGGGACGCCGTGGGGGTCCACCCCGTCGTCCAGGAGGCAGTCAATGAATGAGGTCCCTGACGAGCCGCTGGTCATCCGGGTGGCCCGATCCGGCGGGGTCGCAGGCATGACCCGTACCGGAACGCTGGAATTACACCCCCAATCCCCCACATCCGGGCAGGAAACCTCCTGGGTTGCGCTGGCCCAAGAGGCATTAGCCGAGCTACGGGCGGCAAAGGAATCCGCGGCACCGTCGCAGCTACGTGACAGCTTCATGTGGTCGCTGGACTTCGATGGAGAAAAGCATTCGGTGGCAGATGCTCTGTTGACCGGGCCGGCACGCACCCTGGCCGAACACATCATCGGGACCCCGCTGCCACGTTGAGCGGTGAATGGGCGCGCCGACTTGTCCGGGCACCAGAACCCAATCAATGAGAAACTAACTTCATGGCCCATCCTCGCGCCGGGACCCCGGCACTGCCCCAAGACCTGATCGACCTTTCAGCGGTGCGCGACGCGTACTTCGACACTCACCCGGATCCCGCTGACCCCGCCCAGCGCGTGGCCTTTGGCACCTCCGGACACCGCGGCACCTCATTAAACGGTTCCTTCAACGAGGACCACATCGCTGCGATCACCCAGGCGATCGTGGAGTACCGCCGCAACGCCGGGATCACTGGGCCGTTGTTCGTCGGCAAGGACACCCACGCACTCTCCGACCCCGCCCAGGACACGGTCTTGGAGGTACTGGCGGGCAACGATGTGGCCATCCTGGCTGACGCGCGCAATGGGTGGACCCCCACCCCCGCGCTGAGCCATGCGATCTTGGCGCACAACGCGGACCCTGCGGCACCGCGCGCCGATGGCATCATCATCACTCCCTCGCACAACCCGCCTGCAGACGGCGGACTGAAGTACAACCCGCCGCACGGCGGACCCGCGGACACCGATGCCACCTCCTGGATCGCTAACCGCGCCAACGAGCTGCTGGAGGCCAAGATGGACGGGGTCAAGCGCACCTCGCTGGGCGTCGCGCGGCTGAATGGCAAGATCGGCACGTTCGACTTCATGAACGCCTACGTCCGGGACCTGGACTCGGTGCTGGATCTCGAGGCGATCCGCGCCTCGGGGCTGCGCATCGGCGCGGACCCGATGGGTGGGGCCGCGGTGGATTACTGGGGTGCGATCGCCGAAATCCACAAGCTGGATCTGAGCGTGGTGAACCCCGGGGTGGACCCGCGCTTCGCGTTCATGACCCTGGACACCGATGGGAAGATCCGTATGGATTGTTCCTCGGCCCACGCGATGGCCTCGCTGGTTGCCGCGCGCGACGCCTATGACATCTCCACGGGAAACGACGCGGACGCGGACCGCCATGGCATCGTCACCCCCGATGCCGGGCTGATGAACCCCAACCACTTCCTGGCGGTGGCCATCGACTACCTCTACACCCACCGCACCGGCTGGTCCGCCGATGCCGGCATCGGCAAGACGCTGGTCTCCTCCTCGATGATCGATAAGGTCGCGGCAAAACTTGGTCGCACCCTGATGGAGGTCCCGGTGGGCTTCAAATGGTTTGTGCCGGGCCTGCTGGATGGCACCGGGGCCTTCGGCGGCGAGGAATCCGCCGGTGCATCGTTCCTGCGCCGTGACGGACGCACCTGGACCACCGACAAGGACGGGATCCTGCTGGCGCTGCTGGCCAGCGAGATCACCGCGGTGAGCGGTTCCAGCCCCTCGAAGCACTACGCGGCATTAGCCGCCGAGCACGGCGCACCCGCCTACGCACGCATTGACGCCGTCGCGGACCGTCACCAGCGGGAGGTACTGGCCAATCTGGCGGCCAGCGACGTCACGGCCGATTCATTGGCCGGGGAAAAAATCACCGCGCGGCTCACCGAGGCCCCCGGCAACGGGGCGAAGATTGGCGGGTTGAAGGTCACCACAGCCAACGCCTGGTTCGCCGCACGCCCGTCGGGCACGGAGGACAAATACAAGATCTACGCCGAGTCGTTCCTGGGAGCCGAGCACCTGGACCGCGTGCAATCCGAGGCAAAAACCATCGTCGACACAGTCCTAGGTTAAGCGCAACCGCCCCGCACCACCCCGGCAAGGAAACATTTCAAGGACTGTCTGACCTGCAAGCATGCATGATGAGGAATGTTTAATGTGGGGCGACGACCGCATCACGGTCGGCGCCCCGGGTGCACCCTAGAGCAGCCGCTTGATGAGCTTGGCCTTAGCCCAGGTGTATGGCGGATACACGGCCTTGAGCGTATCGATTACCGTGGTTTTGCCCATCACCGCACGCATCTGCGAGAGCCGCTCAAAGCCATGCCTCCCGTGGTATGCACCCATGCCAGAGGCCCCGACACCGCCGAACGGCAGACCCGGAACGGCAAGGTGCAGGGATGGGGCGTTGTGCACGATGGCCCCGGCACGCACCTGGTCGCCGAAGGAGGACTGCAGCCGCGGGTTCTCGGAAAACAGGTAGGCCACCAGGGGGTTGGGTCGCGCGTTGATGAAGCGCACGGCCGCGTCGAAGCTGTCCACGGCAACGATCGGCAGAATCGGGCCGAAGATCTCCTCACGCATCAGCGGAGAATCGGGGTCCACATTGATGATCACCGTCGGTTCGATCTTCAGGGTGTCGCGGTCATGCCCGCCTCCGACGACGATCTGGCCATCATCCAGACAGGCAACCAGCCGGTCGAAGTGCGCGGTGTTCACGATGCGTCCATAGTCGCGGCTGGCCATCGGATTCTTGCCGTAGAACGCGGTGATGACCTTGCCCAGCTGCTTTTCCAGGTTCTGATCGGTGTCCCCCACCGCCAGCACGTAATCCGGTGCCACACAGGTCTGCCCGGCGTTCATGAATTTACCGAAGACCAGCCGGCGGGCCACGGCGGAGGAGGAAGAATCCATCACCACGGCCGGGGACTTGCCGCCCAATTCCAGGGTCACCGGGGTCAACTGCTCCGCGGCGGCCCGCGCCACGATCTTCCCGACCCGCTCCCCACCGGTGTAAAAGATGTGGTCAAAATGCTGTTCCAACAGGTGGGTACTGGTGGAGGCCCCGCCCTGGATGACGGCGCAGGCCCGGTGGTCCATGAATTGCGGGATCAACCTGCCCAACAACGCCGAGGTGGAAGGGGCCAACTCCGAGGGCTTGATGACGGTGACGTTCCCTGCGGCAATCGAGGCAACCAGCGGGGCCAAGACCAACTGCAGCGGGTAGTTCCAGGCGCCGATGATCAGCACCACGCCCAGGGGTTGCGGCTCGATCTTGGCCGCGGCCGGCTGCAACGCCAACGGCACCTTCACGGCCTTGGATTCCATCCATTCGGAGAGGTGCAGCTGCGCGTGATCGATCTCCGCGCGCACCATGTCCACTTCCGTCATCCTGGCCTCGACGGGGCTCTTGCCCAGGTCGTCGGCCAGCGCGTCAAGGAAGTCTTGTTCGTGTGCCTCGAGCATGCGCTCCAGCGCCTTGAGCTGCGAGGCGCGAAACCGCCGCGGGTGCGCCAGCCTGGTGGCCACCACATCGTGCATGGAGGCAACGATCTCCGCGATGTTCGCAGGTGCCTCGGCGACCACCTCCGGTAGCTCGAGCTCGCTCAGCGCCCGCGACGAAGAAGACGCGACGACATGGTGTGGTTTTTCGGTTGTGCCCATCTCACGAGCCTACGACGGGCGCGGGCCGTGCAACAGGGCGCCACGCGTGCCCACCGGACAGTAAACCTCCAGGAGCATCGCGCCCGGTCCGGTGCATCGCGCCGGGTTGAGGCCGGTACTCGACGCACATTTGCCGCCGCGGGCGCCGGTTGAGATAGGCTCGCGGGTAGTGACACGGGGTGTCGGCGCGCATGCGGCCGGCTGAGATAAGACCCGTAGAACCTGATCTAGTTCGTACTAGCGGAGGGATGTTGCTTCATGGAATCCATGGTGCCTTCTATCGTGTTTACACCCGGCGAGCTCGCCGATGCCCTGGGCGCACTGCGCGCCTCCACCCCGTTGGTGCAGGTGCTGACCAACGCCGTGGTCACCAACTTCACCGCCAACGTGCTGCTTGCCGCTGGCGCATCGCCCGCGATGGTCGATGTCCCCGGGGAAGCAGGCGGATTCGCCGCCGTGGCCTCGGGCATGCTGGTGAACCTGGGCACCCCGCACGGCGAACAGCGCGCCGCGATGGCCGAGGCCGTTGCCGCCGCCAATGCCGCCGGAACACCCTGGGTCCTGGACCCGGTGGCCGTCGGATCGTTGGGCATACGCACCAACTTCGCCTTGAAGCTGCGAGATGCCTCCCCCACGGTGATCCGCGGCAACGCCTCGGAAATCATGGTGCTGGCCGAAGCAGGCAGCGGTGGGCGCGGGGTGGAGGCCACCGACACGGTCGATTCGGCCAGCGCCGCGGCCACGGCCCTGGCCCTGCGCAGCGGAGCGGTGGTTGCCGTCTCCGGAGAAGCGGATCTGATTACCGACGGGACGCGCACCGTACACGTGCACGGCGGCAGCAAGATGCTCACCTTGGTGACCGGCGGCGGGTGCGCTCTGGGAGCCATCTGCGCGGCGTTCCTGTCGCTCACCGATGACGCATTGTTGGCGGCCGTCGCCGGACACGCGTGCTATTCGGCAGCTGCCGAACGCGCCGAGGCCATCGCCTCCGGGCCGGGCAGCTTCGCGGTAGCCTTCCTTGACGCGCTGCACACCCTGACCCCGGCCGAATTGGCCTCCACGGCGGTGCTTTCCTGATGCCCGCCGGAATCTACCTGGTCCTGGACTCTGCCTCCACCGCCGGTCGCAGCTTAGAAGAGATCGTCAAGGCGGCGGTGGCCGGCGGGATCAAAACCGTCCAGTTGCGCTGCAAGGACATGCCTTCCGGGAAATTCGTGGACCTGGTAATGGCTTGCGCCCACCACACCTCCGGGCACGCGGAGCTGCTGGTCAACGACCGCGTCGATGTGTACCTCGCGGCCCGTGCCGCGGGCGCCGAGGTCCAGGGCGTGCACATCGGCCAGTCCGATATCCGCGCGGAGCTGGTGCGTGAACTCATCGGTCCCGACGCGGTGCTGGGCCTCTCCGCCTCCACCGCTAAGGAGATCGAAGCCGCCAACCAGCTCAACGCGTCTGCCCCGGGCACCATCGACTACCTGGGGGTCGGCGCGGTCCATGCGACGCCCACCAAGAAGGACCATCCCGAACCGCTGGGTTATGCGGGCTTGGCCGCGGCAGTGGCCCGCAGCCATGCCCCGGTAGTTGCCATCGGAGGGCTGGGCGCCATCGATATCGAGGCAGTGGCGGCCTCGGGGGCCGCCTCCATGGCCGTGGTGCGCGCGATCTGCGCCGTCGAAGACCCGCGCGAGGCCACCGCGGCACTGATCGATCTCTGGAAGGCAGAAACACCATGAACCCCGTGCACGGCACCAAAAACATTCTTTCCATCGCCGGGTCCGACCCTTCCGGGGGCGCAGGGATCCAGGCCGATTTGAAGTCCATTGCCGCGGCCGGGGGCTACGGCATGGCGGTCATCAGCGCGCTGACGGCACAAAACACCCACGGCGTGAACGCGGTGCACGTCCCGCCTGCCGGGTTCCTGACCGAACAGCTACGCGCCATCGGCACCGACATCCGCATCGATGGAATCAAGATCGGGATGCTGGCCAACGCGCAGGTCATCAACGAGCTCACCGACTGGCTGGCCGAGTTCCGCGGTGCTGCCACGCAGGCCGGCACCCCGGTCCCGGCCGTGGTGCTGGACCCGGTCATGGTGGCCACCAGCGGAGACACGCTGTTAGATGAGGCGGCCGGGGCGGCGCTGCGCAGGCTCTTCGCCCACGCCGATGTCATCACCCCCAATATCCCCGAGCTAGCGGTGCTTGCCGGGGCCGCGGAGGCCGCCGACTGGGACAGCGCGATTGACCAGGCCCGGGAGCTCGCGGCTCGCTACGAGGTGCTGGTGCTGGCCAAGGGCGGTCACTTGGACTCCGCGCGCTGCCGCGACGGAATCATCGACGCCTCCGGCGTGCTTTTCGAGGTGGAATCCGCGCGCCATTCCACGGCCAATACGCACGGCACCGGCTGCTCGCTGTCCTCGGCTCTGGCCACGTTTTACGCGCGCAGCGGCGACTGGGGGGCCGCGTTGCGCAGCTCCAAGACCTGGCTGGATACCGCGATCGCCCGCTCCGGGGAACTCGAGGTCGGATCCGGGCACGGACCAATCAATCACCTCGCCAGGCTCTGGGATGGGGCGGCGATTGACGTCGCAGGCGATGCGCTTCAGGCGTGGTGGGAGCGGATCTCCCCGATCCGTACGGCCATCGACGAACTGGGCTTCATCCGTACCCTGCAGGACGGCTCGCTGGATGCCGCGGATTTCGAGGACTATCTGGGCCAGGACGCGATCTATCTGCGCGGCTATGCGCGCGCGATGTCGCGGGCCGCGGCGCTGGCCCCCGACACCGAATCGCAACGCTTCTGGGCCGCTGCGGCCAGCAGTTGCCTCGAGGAGGAACTGGCGCTGCACCGCGGCAGGCTGGCCGGGCCCCTCCCGGAACCGTCCCCGAGCACCACCGCCTATCTGAACCACCTGTTGGCCGGCACCGATAGCTACCCGGTGCTCGCCGCCGCGGTGCTGCCCTGCTTTTGGATCTACCAAGACGTCGGAACCCGGCTGGCGGCAGCCAACCACCGGGCCCACCCCTATGCCGATTGGTTATCCACCTATGCGGACCCGGGGTTCGAGGAAGCAACTGCCGCGGCGATTGCCCTGGTGAACGGCGTGCACGCGGCTGCCGATGCACGCACCCGTCAGGCGATGTGGTGCGCGTTTGAGGCCTCGGCCCTCCACGAACTGGCGTTCTTCGCGCAGACCGCTGCCGAAGGTCCGCGGCAGGCGACGAATACCGCGGCCGCGGACTTCGCGCCGGAAGGCGATGCGGTACCTGCCCGGTAGCGGCATCGGCGGGCGGTGGCTCCCGGTTCGGTCAGCTGCTCCCCGCGGGACCGAAAAGGCTCTTGCCCGATGCGGGTAAAATGCACGAGGGGGTTTCGCGTGGTGCGCCGCGCATACCCCGTCCATCACCCGCCCCCGCCCGGAAGGCACCACCTATGAGCAACCGATTCGGCATCGGCTGGCGCCTGCACGGCGACGGCAAATCCATCACCCCCGGAACGGTGGTCGCCCCCGACGAGCGCCTGGCCTGGCCGCAGACCATCGGGGTGGGCGTACAACACGTCATGGCGATGTTCGGCGCCACCGTGCTGGTGCCCACGCTCACCGGCTTCCCGGTCACCACCACGTTGCTGTTCACCGGCATCGGCACGCTGCTCTTTTTGATCATCACCGCCGGACGGGTGCCGTCGTACCTGGGCTCTTCTTTCGCGTTTATCGCACCGGTCACCGGGGCCATGGCCACACACGGGATGGGCGGTGCGCTGGGCGGGATCGTGATGGCCGGGGCCGCGCTGTTCATCGTGGGGCTGATCGTGCAGAAGGCCGGAACCGGCTGGATCCACGCGCTGATGCCGCCGGTGGTCATGGGCACCATCGTCGCGCTGATCGGGCTGAATCTGGCCACCAGCACCACGGATAAAATCACCGAAGTCCCGCTGACCACCTTCGCCACGGTGCTGGCCATTATCATCACCACGGTGCTGTTCAAGGGCATGCTGGGGCGCCTGTCCATCCTGCTGGGCATCATCGTGGGCTACCTGGTGGCCTGGGCGCAGGGCCAGGTCGACTTCTCGGCCATCACCGACGCACCCTGGATCGGGCTGCCGGACTTCGCCGCCCCCGCCTTCCACCTGGACACCCTGACCCTGTTCCTGCCGGTCGTATTTGTGCTGATCGCCGAGAACGTGGGACACGTCAAGACCGTGGCACTGATGACCGGCAAGGAACTTGACGACGTCAACGGCCGGGCACTGATGGCCGACGGCGCTGCCACGATGATCGCCGGGGCGGGCGGCGGCTCGGGCACCACCACCTATGCGGAGAACATCGGGGTCATGGCCTCCTCACGCGTCTACTCGACCGCCGCGTACTGGGTCGCCGGAGCCGTGGCCATCACCGTGGCCTTCCTGCCGAAGTTCGGCGTCCTGATCAACACCATCCCGCCCGGGGTCGCCGGGGGCGCGGGCATCGTGCTCTACGGCATGATCGCGATCGTCGGGGCACGGCTCTGGGTGCAGCACAAGGTCGACTTCTCCAACCCGATCAACCTGATGACCGCCGGCACCGGGCTGATCATCGCCATCGCGCTCTACGGCGACAACGTGCTCTCCGTGGGCAACATGAGCTTCGGCGGTATCGCGCTGGGCACCGCAGCGACCTTGCTGGTCTTCCACCTGATGAGTTCCATCGCCAAGGTGCGCGGCACCGAGCCGGTGGCGCCGGCGGAATCAGGCAGTGCTTCGCCCTCCAATCTGGGCTAGCAGCACGGCACCACGCACCGGGCGGGGCCCCCCTTTGGGGGCCCCGCCCGGTTTTTTTGTTTCGGATTGACCGGGTTCCGGCTATCCGATGATGGTGATCGGTGGCTCGCTGGCCAGCTCTTCCTTCTCGGTGAGCTTCCTGATGCTGGAGGTCAGGGGCGAGCCGTCGTCGCGCTGCAAGGCAAAGACCGCCTCGATCCCCGGTTCGCCTTCAACCACCGGGCCCTGCCCGTCGAGGGCCACGGTGATGACCGGGGCATCCGGGGAGATGATGCAGGCCTCGCCGCGCACCCAGAAGCCCACCTCGGCTTCCCCATCGCGCAGCGTGGCGGTGAAGGCATCGACGCTGAGCTGGAAGTGCACCGAGCTCTCGTTGTAGCGCAGCGTGAATTCCAGCCCCTCCCAGCCCACCGGCAGCCGCGGGTCAAAGTGCCACTCACCGGTGTCATCGCGCAGCCCGGCGAACCCATAGACCAGGGCGGCCCACACCCCGCCGGTGGAGGCCACATGCACCCCGTCGGCGGCATTGCCGTGCAGATTCAGCAGATCCACGTTCAGCGCGTGCTCGAAGTAGTCGTAGGCCAAATCCGCGTACCCGACCTCCGCGGCGAGGATCGCCTGTACGGTGGCCGAGAGCGTGGAGTCCCCGGTGGTCAGCGGGTCGTAGTAGTCGAAGTCGGCACGTTTCTGCTCCGCAGTGAAGTCCGAGGAACGCAGCCACAGCGCCAGCACCGTGTCCGCCTGCTTCAGCACCTGGAACCGGTAGATCACCAGCGGGTGGAAGTGCAAGAGCAGCGGGCGGTGCTCGGCCCCGGTGCCCGGCACATCCCACACCTCCCGGTTCAGGAACCCTGCATCCTGCGGGTGGATGCCCACCGACTCGGAGAACGGGATGAACATCGCCGCGGCGGCATCGGCCCAGTCGTGCATCTCGCGGTCCCCGATGGATAATTCCTCGACGATGCGTGCATGTTCCTCGGGGAATTCGCGGCCCAGGTAGCCCAAGGTTTCCACCGCGTAGTTCAGGTTGAATCTGGCCATCACGTTGGTGAAGGTGTTGTCGTTGACTACCGCGGTGTACTCGTCCGGTCCGGTGACCCCGTGGATGTGGAAGCTGCGTCCCTCGCGGCTGCGCCGCCAGAACCCCAGCGAGTTCCACAGTCTGGCGGTCTCCACCACGATCTCCGCCCCGCCACCGAGCAACAGCCCGGTGTCCCCGCTCATGGAGACATAGCGGGCCAGCGAATACACCACGTCCGCGTTGATGTGATACTGCGCGGTGCCTGCCGGGTAGTAGGCGCTGGCCTCCTCACCGTTGATGGTGCGCCACGGGAAGAGGATGCCGTGCTCGTTCAATGTTGCCGCCCGCCGCCTAGCCGCCGGGATCATCGAGACCCGGGCGCGCAGTGCGTTGCGCGCCCATTGCGGGTTGGTGTAGGTCAAAAACGGCAACACGTAGATTTCGGTGTCCCAGAAGTAGTGCCCCGAGTACCCGTTGCCAGAGACCCCCTTGGCGGAGATCCCCAGCCCGTCGGAGCGCGCCGAGGCCTGGGCCAGGGCGTAGATGTTCCAGCGGATGGCGCGCTGCAGCAGCGGGTCGGCGTGCACCACCACATCGGAATCATTCCAGAACCTGGTGAGGAACTCGCGCTGGGCGGCGAATAGTTCATCGGCGCCGCGCGGAACCAGGTGGTTCAGTGCGCGCACGCAGCGGCTGGTCATCTCCGCGGTATCGTGCCGCCGGGAGGAATGGAAAGAGGCGAATTTGTCGATATGCAGGGCCTCATCCTTCTCCAGGTAGGCCGAGACGGTGTGCTCGACACGCTCGTCACTTACCGTTGCGGACTCGGTAAAGTCGGTGGTCATCCCGGCAATGCGTGTCACGTGTGACACCGCAGCTGACACCGACATATTTGAGCCGCGCACGTAGTAGCTCAGCGCCGCGATCCCGTCCTGTTCCAGGGTTCCGCCCGGGATTAGCGACTCCTCGTCGCTGCGCACCGATTTGCGTGGGTCAAAGGGGGTTTCTCCGGCGTCGGCCTCCGCGGGGGTGGGCACCGGCGGGGCATTAGACGAGCCGATCAGCGCGGACTGCACAAACACGTGCGCGGGGGCATCCAGCAGCCGCACGGTAATGCGGAATAGCGCCAGGTGCCGTTCGGAGAAGGAGACCATGGAGCGGGTGCGCACCATCACCCGGTGGCCCTCGGCGGTGCGCCAGAGGGTGTCGGAGATCAGCGTGCCGTCCTTGAAATCTAGCCGCAGCTCGTCCTTGAGGATCTCGGTGCGCCCGATTTCCAGGGCCTCGTCGTTGATGTAGACGCGCACCGTGCGCGCATCGGGGGCCGCGACCATGGTCTGCCCGGCCTCGGCCAGCCCGAACGCGGACTCGGCATGACGGATCTTCCAAGTCTCGTGCAGCCCATTGATGAACATCCCCTCGGTGGATTCGCCGATGCCCAGCGAATCCCCGCGCATACCCAAAAACCCGTTGCCCAGCGAAAAAATGGTCTGTTCCACCGACGGGTCGACGGGACGGGGGTGCACCCGGGTGTAGGACCACGCATCGAGATCGAAGCCCTCACGGGCCTCCTGGGTGACCATCTCGCCCAGGTCCGAGATCACCAGGTCTGCCCCCGCCGCGCTCAGCGCGGCGGGGGGTTGGTCCCGCCCCACCCCGACCACCAGCCCGAAGCCGCCGGCTGCGGCCGCCTGCACCCCGGAGATCGCATCTTCGAAGACCACGCATTCACTCGGTGACCAGCCCAGGTCGCTGGCCGCGGCCAGGAAGGTGTCGGGTGAGGGCTTGCCCGCCAAGCCGCGCGCCGCAGCCTGCTGCCCGCCCATCACCACGGAAAATTCATCACGCAGCCCGGCGGCCTGCAGCACGTCCTCGGCGTTGCGTGAGGAAGAGACGATCGCGACCTCCAGCCCGGCGGCCTGCACCTGGCGCAGGTAGTCCACGGACCCGGGGTACGGCGCAATGCCCGATTCGGCCAGGATCGCCCGGAACACCTCATTTTTCCGGTTTCCCAGGGCACACACGGTGGAACTGCCCGGTGCATCGGCGCCTTGGCCCCAGGGCAGGGTGATGCCGCGGTCCTCCAGCACCGCGGCGACGCCCTCGTAGCGGGGCCGACCGTCGAGCAGCGCGAAGTAGTCCTCCTGAGTGTAGGGGCGGGTCACCCCCGCCTCGGCGAAGAATGCTTCGAAGAGCTGAGCCCAGGCATCCCGGTGGACCTCGGCGGTGGGAGTCAGCACCCCGTCGAGGTCAAAAAGGACGGCCTTGAAGTCACGGCGCCGGTAGGCGGCCGTCGTTCCGGGTGTTTCACTCATGGTCTTCGCTTCCCATTTCTGTTGCACGATGGGCCCAGAGGCCGGTTGCCTCCAGCCTAACCACCGGCTCCCCCGCCCGTGAAGCGCCCCGAGGGTATCGGCCGTGTCGCTTCGGCGCCCGGTGGCCCGGGGTGGTGCCCCCGGAGCCTTCGACCCCCTGCTCAGAGCCCAAAGCCACACGTCACTTATGGATTCACCGCTCTGTCACGATTTGGACAAACCCTTGAAATTCGCGCCCGGGCTCTACATGATGGGCAGTAGGAGAGCTTCATCACCATGAAAGCGGTGCGGGGCCCTCCGCCTTCATGGGGGAACAACACGGTGATCCGGCCTCGGGAGGCTACTTTCGCGCACCTAAGTGGGGCCAGAACCCACGGTGCCGGCAAGCGGCCACCGCGGCGCCTCGGGTCCGACGCAACTGGAATTTCCCCTTCCCGATATGCGCGGGCGGCCCAGGCCTCCCGCTCGAGCAGGAGGAAAGATGAAAACTTCACCACGCGCGAGAGCGTATGCCTCGCTGGCGGGCCTCGGTGTTGCAGCCTTGGTGCTCACCGGGTGCGGCGGCGGTCCAGGTGCCCCGGAAACAAGTGCTGCGAACACCGACGAGAGCGCAGCGAAGGGCAAGTCGGAGGTCACGATCTACGGCACCATTGCCGATACCGAGGCCGAGTTGCTCGAAGAATCCTGGGCCGACTGGTCCAAGGAAAACGACATCAAGATCAAATACGAGTCTTCCAAGGAATTCGAGACGCAGATCGCGGTGCGCGCACAGGGCGGAAACGCCCCAGACCTGGCGATCTTCCCGCAACCGGGGCTGCTAGGCGATTTGGCCACCCGTGGCTTCCTAAAGCCGGCCTCGGAGGGTGTGAAAGAGCAGGTCACCTCGGGCTGGTCCGAGGACTGGGCCAAGTACGGCACGGTCGATGGAACCCTCTACGGCGCCCCGCTGATGGCCAGCGTCAAGGGCTTGGTCTGGTACTCCCCGGCCGAGTTCAAGGAGAAGGGCTACGAGGTCCCCACCACCTGGCAGGGGCTGCTGGATTTGACCGAGCAGATCGAAAAGGACAAGGGCGAGGCACCGTGGTGCGCGGGCTTCGGCTCGGGCGATGCCACGGGTTGGCCGGGAACCGACTGGGTGGAGGACCTGGTGTTGCGCCAGGCCGGGCCCGAGGTCTATGACCAGTGGGTGGACAACGAGGTGAAGTTCACCGACCCGCAGATCAAATCGGCTCTCGATGAGGTCGGCAAAATCCTGAAGAACCCGAAGTACGTTAACGCCGGCTACGGCGACATCGCTTCCATCAATGCCACGGCCTTCGGAGATGTGGCCGATGTGTTGGTTTCCGGCGATTGCTCGCTGCACCACCAGGCCTCGTTCTTCAGCGGATTCATCACCGACGCCGGCGGTACCGTCGGCCCGGATGCCGACATTTGGGGCTTCGTAACCCCGTCGATGGACGGCGAAGGGAACTCCGTCACCGGCGGCGGCGAAATCGTCGGCGCCTTCAGCGACGACCCCTCGGTCATCAAGGTCCAGGAATACCTGGCCAGTGCAGACTGGGCCAACTCGCGGGTGAAGCTCGGCGGGGTGCTCTCGGCCAACAAGGGCCTTGACCCGGCCAACGCGTCGGACCCGTTGTTGCAGGAAGCCGTGAAGATCCTGCAGGATCCTGCCACCACCTTCCGCTTCGATGCCTCCGACCTGATGCCAGGCTCCGTGGGTGCGGGAAGCTTCTGGAAGGGCATGATCGACTGGATCAACGGCTCGGACACCGACACGGTGCTCAAGGCGATCGAAGCCGGCTGGCCTTCATCGTAGAACTGGTGCAGGGACTGCGGTGACACCCACCGCGGTCCCGGCACCATCGCGGAGGGGCAGCCAGCCCCTCCTTGGCACCAGCTATCCCACGCACGCCGTCCCAGGCCACCGTGCCCCGCTCCGCCCGCCCCCATCAATGACCTCCGGGGGTGGTCGGATCACGGGGCCGGCGCCGCAGCGAAAGGCCGGAAACCTGCATCATGACAACGTTCCTGCATTGGCTCAGCACCCTGCCCTCGCTGGCGCAGATCCCGGTCATCATCGGGGTGTTCCTTGCCGTGGTGGCGCTGCTGCTCTTCCTGATCGAGCTGGCTCCGCGCGGCGGCCGGAAGTACACCATCATCCGCGCCATCGCCTGCGTGGCCTTCCCCTTGGGTATGGTCGCCATCCTCGACTCCTACACCTGGGCCATCGTCGCCGCAGGCTTCCTGGGTCTACTGCTCTTCTGGCTTGACTACCGCTCGCGGCACGGCGCCGGATACCTCTTCGCGCTCATCGGCTTCCTCTCCCCCGCGCTGCTGTTGCTGGTGGCGGGCCTGGTAATCCCCACGATCCAGACCACCATCCAGTCGTTCATGAACTCCCGCGGCACCGAATTCGTGGGAATGGAGAACTTCATCTGGATCTTCACCCAGCCAGCGGGGGTCCGCACGGTGCTGAACACGGTGCTCTGGGTGCTCATCGCCCCGGCCGTGTCCACGATCGCCGGGCTGGCCTACGCGGTGTTCATCGACAAGTCCCGCGGGGAAAAGTTCTTCAAGATCATGGTGTTCATGCCGATGGCGATCTCGTTTGTCGGGGCCTCGATCATCTGGCGCTTCGTCTATACCGCGCGCCCGGCCGACGGGGAACAGATCGGGCTGCTGAATCAGCTCCTGGTCTGGCTCGGCGGGGAGCCGGTGCAGTTCCTGCAGGAATCCCCGTTGAACACCCTGGCGCTGATCTTGGTGCTGATTTGGGTGCAGACCGGTTTTGCGATGGTGATCCTCTCCGCGGCGATCAAGGGTGTACCCGTCGAACAATTGGAGGCCGCCGAGCTGGACGGGGCCAGTCCCTGGCAGCGCTTCGCCAACGTCACGCTGCCGGGCATCCGCTCCTCGCTGGTCGTCGTGCTGACCACCATCTCGATCGCCTCGCTGAAGGTCTTTGACATCGTGCGGACGATGACCGCCGGCGCCAATGACACCTCGGTGATCGCCAACGAAATGTATACGCAGTTCCGCAACTTCGAGGCCGGACGCTCCGCGGCGTTCGCGGTGATCCTCTTCGTGATGGTGATGCCCATCGTCATCTACAACGCCCGGCAGATCAAGATGCAAAGGGAGCTGCGCTGATGTCCACCCCCGCCACCCAAGCCGTGGGCGCACCGCCCGCGCCCGCCATACAGACGCCCCGGCGAGGCCGCAGGCCCGCCGCATCGCTGGCCAAGCGCCGGCTGACCAACCGCTGGGCCACGCTGGCGGCCCTGGTCATTGCCGCGCTGTGGACCATCCCGACCATCGGCCTGCTGGTCTCCTCCTTCCGCCCAGCCCAACAGGTGCGCACCACCGGCTGGTGGACGCTCTTTGAAAACTGGGGTTTCACCACCGAGAACTACACCGCGGTGCTGCAAGCAGGGAACTCGCAGTTGACCATGGCAGGGTCGTTCATCAACTCGATCGCCATCACCCTGCCGGCCACGGTGATCCCGCTGGTGATTGCCACCATGGCCGCCTACGCGTTTGCCTGGATGCGTTTCCCGGGACGCGACATGATCTTCGTGTTGGTCTTCGCGCTCCAGATCGTGCCCATCCAGATGGCGCTGGTGCCGATGCTGCGGCTCTTCGCCGCCGGGGAACTCTTCGGGGTCCCACTTATCGGGGCCTTCGGCCAGGCTGGCTATGCGCAGGTGTGGATCGCACACACGATCTTCGGGCTGCCGCTGGCGATCTTCCTTTTGCACAACTTCATCGCCGAGATCCCCAACGAGATCATCGAGGCGGCCCGAGTGGACGGGGCCAGCCACGGGCAGATCTTCTTCCGCATCGTCCTGCCGCTGACCGCCCCGGCGATCGCGGCGTTCTCCATCTTCCAGTTCCTCTGGGTCTGGAACGACCTGCTGGTGGCACTGATCTTCGCCGATGGTGCCGTCGCCCCGATCACCAAGCTGCTGGCGGAGATCACCGGCAGCCGCGGGCAGGATTGGCACCTGCTCACCGCCGGGGCGTTTGTGGCGATGATCGTGCCGCTGATTGTGTTCTTCGCCCTGCAGCGCTACTTCGTGCGCGGACTGATGGCAGGATCCGCCAAGGGGTAACAGAGCAGTTTCCTCAGTCCCGGGCGGGAAACCGCCCGGGAAACACGTTCCCAGCAAAGCCCACGCTTGACTGGTTACCATGGGAGGTGTGACTCAGTGGATAAAAACGTGGACTCAGGACGATTGGCTCAAAGACGTACTCGAATGGGTGGACATGGCCTGCGAGGCATATTCCATTGAGCGCATATCCACACCTCAGCCTGCGGTTTCATCGATCCGTGCCACTCATCTGCGGATCAACACGGATTCCGGGCTGCTCTTCTTCAAGGCGGTGGCCCCGGGTCAGCTCTTCGAGCCCCCGCTCACCGCGGTAGCCGCCGAACTGGTTCCCGACCGCCTGGTGATGCCACTGGCCATCGACCCGGAACGCGGCTGGATGCTTTGTCCCGATTACGGGGCGACGCTCGAAACGCTGGCCACCACCCCCGAGCTGTGGGCTAGGGCTCTGGGCGCCTTGGGTGAACTGCAGCGCGAGCTGCTCGATGCCGAGGAAGTGCTCTTCGACGCGGGCCTGCAGATTTTGGACCCGCTCTGGATCCCCGATGAATTCAACAACGCCCTGCTGCTCCACGCTTCGCTGCCCGCCGATCACCCGCTGGGTATCCCCGCACGCGACGCCGACCACGCCTTTTCTGCCTTCAAGGACATCGAAGAGGCCTGTGCACAGCTGTCCGCCGGCCCGATTCCGCTGAGTCTGGAACACGGGTCCTTCGACAGGCGTCGGGTCTTCGCACCGGTCGATGCGACCAGTGCCCCACGGATCTTGAACCTCGGCGACGCGCATTGGGCACACCCCTTCGCTTCGCTCGCCCGGCCGATCGAGCGGATGCGCATCGATTTCCGTTGTTCCCCCGAGGACCCGCGGATCATGGAAGCCATCGCCGCGTATTTGGCATCGTGGGAGGAATACGGGAGCCCCGATGAGCTGTACCCGTTGGTGGCACCGGCGCTGCGGATCTCCCCGCTGCATACCCACGAGACCTGGTTGCAGCTGCTGGCCGACGCCGACGAGGCCTCGCTGCGCCGCTGGGCTCCGATGGTGCTCGAACCCTTGGCTTCGCTGGCCAACGCCTGATTCGGGGCTCCTGCAGGGGTCTTAGGACCCGTGGACATTCTGCGGCCAGCAGCCGCGTTCGGTCAGCACCGCGGCCAGCACGTCCGCGTGATCGCTCATAATCCCGTCGACCCCCAGATCCAGTAGCCGGTGCATGTCCGGCGCCTGATCAATGACCCACACGTGGACCTGCAGCCCGGCGGCATGGGCGTGGGCAATGAACTTTTCCCCGGCCACTGGCACGATTCCCTGGCGCTCGGGGGCCTGCAGCGCCGCGAAGTCGCCCAACAGCGCGCGCGGGTACCGGATGAAGGAACCCAGGGCCGTTGCGAGCCCCACGCCCAGCACCCCGGGGCTTGTGGCCACAACATGCCCCGCACCCAGCAGCCGTGCCACGGCCCGTCTGCGCCCGCCGTTGAATGAGCCGACCAGCACGCGGTTTCGGGCGCCGTGGTGTTGGATCGCCCGGGCCAGCGGTGCGGCAGCTCTGCGCTCCTTCACATCCACATTGAAGTGAGCGTCCGGGAAGGTCTCCAGCAGCTGATCGAAGGTGGGGATCGGTTCCCCTGCCACTGTCAGTGTGGACAGCTCGGCGGCGGTGCATTCGGAGATGCTGCGCGGATCCCCGGTGAGCCGGGCCAGGTCAGCGTCGTGAAACGCCACCAGCACCCCGTCCGAGGTGGCGTGCACATCGGTTTCTAGGTAGCCGAATCCCAGGGACGTGGCCGCGGCAAAGGCCTTGATGGTGTTTTCTTCACCGTCGGGGGCGAAACCGCGGTGGGAAAAACCCAGCGGGAACCCGGCCAGCTCACCGCCGGCGATGTTTCGCAGATAGGGGGCGTTTCCAACCCGGGGGATCATCATGGCGCCAGGATTTCCGGGTTGCGGAGGGCCAGGAATTCCTCAAGGATCACCGCGACCCCGTCCTCTTCGATCCCGGGCGCCCGATGGGCGGCGGCGCTGTGCGCACTGGGGTGGCCTGAGGCCATCGCGTAGCTGTGCCCGGCCCACGCGAGCATCTGAACATCGTTGGGCATGTCTCCGAACGCCGCTACGGCCTCGGGACCGATCCCCAGTGCCGCGGCATAAGCGGCCAGTGCGACGGACTTATCGACCGCGACGTGTCCCATTTCCAGCAACGAGACATTAAACGCCGAATGTGTCAGGGACACCAGCGGGCTGATCTTTTTGGCGACGGCGGCCATGAACGCATCGGAGTCCCGGGTGCGGGACTTGGCCAGGAATTTCACCACCCCGTCTTCGCCCAACGCCGCGGAATCCAAATCCAGTTCGGGGAACCTGCCGGGTTCGGCATGCGGGCCGGGCTCGGCGAATCCGGGGCCCAGGTGCAGCCCGAGGGTGGTTTCCGCGGCGAAGCTTGCGCTGGGTTCGGCGTCCAAGATCAGTGATCGGACGGTCCTAAGTGTGACCAAGTCGATGGTTTGTGCCTTCAGCAGCCGTTCGGCCTCCAGATCGTAGAGCACCGCCCCGTTGGAGCAGATCACCGTGCCCAGGTGACCGAAGGCCGCGCGCAGCGGCTCCAGCCAGCGCACCGGGCGCCCGGTGACAAAAACGATGTGGATCCCTGCCTCGCGTGCGGCGCGGAACGCCGCGATGGTGCGCGCGGAGATGGAACCGTCAGCGCGGATGATGGTTCCATCCAGGTCACTGGCGACCAGCCGCACGTCCAAGTTCATCTCCTCCGTTGCCCCTTTTCGGATGCTCAGGCGATCTCGCCGCGCATCGGCGGGTTGGCGCCGGGCCGCGAGACGGTGATGGCCGCTGCGCGGGCCGCATATTCAAGAATGCTCGCCAGGGTGTCGGTGTCCAGGGCGTGCAGCGCGCCGCGCTTGGCACTGCCCAGCAGGTCGCGAGTCTCCAGGGCGGAAATCATCGCGGAGATGAACGAATCCCCGGCACCGACGGTGTCGGCCACATCGACTACCGGGGCGTCCACACGCGCGGTGCCGTCCTTCACCAGGCCCCACGGACCCGCGGAACCATAGGTAGCCACGACCATCGCCGGTCCAAGTTCCAGCCAAGCGGCAGCGGTTTGTTTGGCGCTGCGGTGCGGATAGAGCCATTCGAGGTCCGAGTCCGAGGCCCGCACCACATCGGCCAGGGCGACAAAACCCTCAACCTCGGTAACGGCCCGGGCATGGTCGGTGATCAGCGAGGGCCTGATGTTCGGGTCGTAGGAGATCGTCGCGTGTGGACGGGCGCCTTCGATGAGCCGGCGCACCTTGGAGACCCCGGGTTCCAGCAGGGTGGCCAGTGATCCGGTGTGTACCAGCCGGGCGCCGGCCAGCGCCGGGGTGTTGCTGGGCAGCACCGGTAGGTCCCAGTGCACGTCGAAGGTGTAGCTGGCTGCACCCACGGGATCTAGGATCCCGCGTGCGGTGGAGGTCGGGGCGTCGTCGGGGCCGCAAATGTAGTGCACATCGTTGGACGCCAGGGATGCGGAAATCATCGCCCCGTACTCGTCCCGGCCCCAGCGGCCGATGAACGTGGTGGGGTGCCCGAGCTTGGCCAGGCCGACGGCGACGTTCAGCGGGCTACCGCCGACGAAGGTCCGCGGCGCACTGATCCCGCCGGAAAGCACGTCGACCAAGGCTTCGCCTATGACCGTCAGCACATCGGGCTCCTCATGGTTGTTGTGGGGTGTCGCAATCAATATACCGGTCGGTAGCCGCGGGCGCGGCAGTGGATGCCGTTGACTGGATGCTCTCCTGCTCGGTGGGGGCCCTGGTGCCTAGTTCCAGCAGCGCCGCAACGCTCAATTCCCAGGCCGGGTCCCCCGGGGTGATCAGCCCGAAGTGGTCCCCGGAAAACTCCTGATAGGACACCGGGGCACCGGCAGCTGCGGCCCGGCTGGCGAAGGATCGGGCCAGCGACACCGGCACGTCCGCATCCGCGGTGCCGTGCAGCATCACTAGCGGCACCCGCGGCAGCGGACCCGCGGCGGGGTCCGCATGCAGCCAGGTGCTGGGGTCGGTCTCCGGGTCCGATCCCAGCAGCTCCCCGGCCGCATCGTTGCTCAGGGCCAACCGGTGGGCCAAGTGCAGGTCCAGCACTCCGGCCTGCGACACCACACCGTGCAGGAGCCCCGCGCCGGCACCCGGGGCACCGGGTGCACCCTGGGGAAACTGGGGGCGGCCCGCTGCCCAATAGGCCAGGTGGCCTCCGGCCGAATGCCCCAGTCCGATCCGTGGACCGTCGTCGATCCCCGCAGCGGCCAGGACCGCGCTCAGCGCGTCAAGACCCGCCGCCACATCCTCAAAGGTCTGTGGCGTACCGCCGTCGCCGCCCGCGGTGCGCCGGTATTCCAGGTTCCAGGACACGATGCCGCGTGCGGCCAGATCCGCTGCCAGCGGGCGCCCGAGTTCGGCGCCGTAGCTCTGCCGCCAGAAGCCGCCGTGGATGATCACCGCGACGAAGCGGTGCAGCCGGCGTGCGGGGAGCAGAAGTTCGGCGTACTGGCTGGCATGCGGCCCATAGGCGTGCCGCAGTGGGGCCGAGGTGCCCGCCGGGGGCGCGGCGGGTGGCACCTAGCGGCCCGGGAACGCGGGGGCAGTCTTGGCCACGAAGGCCGCCCGGCCCACCACGGAGTCCTCGGTTTCGAAGGCCTTCACGAAGGAACGAGCCTCGGCCTCCAGGCCGTCGACCACATTCAGCCCGGCGATCTCGTTAATGGCGTCCTTGACGTTGGCCACGGCCGTTGGTGCCTTGGAGGCGATCTCGGCCACCGTGGCCAGTGCAGCCTCCAGCAATGCCTCCGGGTCTTCCAGCACTCGGTTGACCAGCCCGATGCGCAATGCTTCGGCCGATTTGATGCGTCGGCCGGTGTAGATCAATTCGCGTGCCATGCCGATGCCCACGCGCTGCTGCAACCGCACGGAGCCGCCAAAACCGGGAACCAATCCGAGGCTGACCTCTGGTTGGCCAAAGCTGGCGTTTTCCGAGGCGTAGAGGAAGTCGCAGGCCATGGCCAGTTCGCAGCCGCCGCCCAGGGCGAATCCGTTGACTGCGGCGATCACGGGAACCGGGAGGGCTTCGAGGCGCAGCGTGACCTCGTGCATGCGCTTGCCGTAGGCCAGGGCCGCCGCGGGGTCCATGGTGTTCATTTCCACGATGTTGGCCCCGGCGACGAAGGACTTCTCTCCGGCGCCGGTGATGATGACCCCGCGCACCGGCCAGTTCGCGTCGGTGCCGAGGTCGGCCAGCACACCGGTGAGCGCGTGGAGGTCTTCGACCACTGCGGCGGCCAACGCGTTCATTGACGCGGGCTGGTTGATGGTCACCAGCAGCGCTTCGTCGCGCTGCTCAACGAGCAATGTCTGGTAAGTCCCGAAATCCATGTGCACTCCCTTGTGATTGGCTTTGCGACCAGCGTCTCATGTTTGCCCCATCACAGGCATGGTGGCGCGCGGTGCTTACATCGGGCGGACGACGTCGCCTGACGCAAAAACCCGTCCTAGTCCCCATGGTGAAACGGGGCAGGACGGGTCCGGGTGCCGGGCACGGATCAAGGCACGGATCAGTTCTTGCGACCCCGGGAGGCCGGCTTCGCACCGCGCTTGGCGCCTGGTTTGGCACCGCGGGCCGCCGACTTCTTCTTTGACTTGGCCGTCTTCGCCGCTTTGGCAGCTTCGCCGGCGCTGGTTTGGCGCTGTTTGCGGGCTATGACTGCCTGTTCCTGCTGGCGTTGGGCCACCGAGGCTTGGCGGGATGAATTTTCCTTCCGCCCGCGGACGACCCCGATGAATTCCTCGATGAGTGGGTCGTCCTCTTCGTCCCCCACCGGGGCCAGCCAGGCAATGCCGATGCTGGTGGTGGGGAGGCCGGAAAGTTCCTGGTGCACCACGTCCTTGCGGTGGTGCAGGCGGGCGACTGCCAGTGGCAGCACCAGCAACCCCGCACCGGAGGCACACACCTCCATGGCCATGGCGGTCCCGCCGGAAGATTCGGGATAGTCCGCGAGGTCTAGGAAATTTTCCTCGGACAGGTCCTCAAGCGGAACGGGCCCGTCGTACAGCTCAATCTCGTGGTCCTTGGCCGCACAGACGACAAGGGACTCGTCGTAGAGCGGGATGACGTGTATTTCGGAAGTTTTCGGGGAGCTGCCGGTAGCAAAACGAACAAAGACGACGTCACTGTGTCCAGCGTTCAGACGCGCCAGAATCGTCTCCCCGTCGTAGCGCAGGGCCTGCAGCGGGCTTTGTGGATACCGTTCGTTCCACCTGGTCAGCCATTTGCCGGGCGTGACACCCGGTACATAGGCGATTTTTAGTCCGTTCACCACCCAAGCGTACCGGTACGCTTGTGCACATGAGTGAGAAAACCCCACAGAACATGAAGCCGGCGACTGCCGCAAAGAAATTGGGCATCTACCTGCCCGCAGCTCCGGCCGAATTCCAGGAGGGATCGGTAACGCGTGCCCAGTTCGACGAGCTCCTGGCCAACCCGCCGCAGTGGCTGCAAGATTTGCGCGCCAACGGCCCTCATCCGCGCCCGGTAGTTGCCCACAAGCTGAACGTCTCGATCTCCGGTTTGGCGCGCGCCGAAATCACCGAGGCGTTGACCACCGCACAGATCGAGGCGTTGCTGGCCGATCGTCCGGCATGGTTGCAGGAAGAGCGCGCCTCATTGGCCGCCGTTCGTGCCGAAGACCAGCGAGTGAGTGAAGCTGCGGCCGCCAAAGGCGACCGCAGCTAACCACCCAGTTTTTTAGGGTGCGGTGACTACTTGACCGTCTTGACGATGTAGACATCGCATGAGGCTGCGTGTGCCACCGAGGTGGCCACGGAGCCAAGCACGCGGCCCAGACCCTTCATGCCGACGTTACCGACGACAATGAGGGTGGCCTTCAGGCGCTCGGCCTCGGAGACCAACACTTCCTGCGGCTTGCCGTGGGCTGCCGTAGCGGTGATCTTGGCGGTCGGCTCGGTGATGCGCAGGCCTGCCGCACACTGCTCGGCGACCTTTCCGGCCTGCTCTGCGTCGTCAAGGATCCAAGTATCGGTGCCGATCTTCACAACTTCGGTGTTATCCGAGGTGTGTGCCGTGACGACGACCAGTTCTGCATCCATGTTGGAGGCGAGGCGTGCCGCACGTTCTGCTGCCCGCTGTGCCGTCTCGCTACCGTCAACACCGACGATGATGGTTTCTGCCATGTTGTGACGCTCCTTGTTATGTGGCCGATACGTGCCGGCCATTTTTGGGTGTGAAAAACTTGTTAGGAAATATTCTGCCGTAAGAAGTCAACGGTTCTGCCCCACGCCACTTCCGCGGAATCGGCGCGGTAGTTGCCCGCCGGGTTCTCGTCGTTGTGGAAGGCGTGAGGTGCATCGTAGTAGAAGAACGTGACTTCTGCTCCGGATTCCTCGCGGATCTGCTGTTCTTGGGCATGGGCCTTTTCGACCGGGTACGAGGAATCCTCGTTGGCGTAGTGCCCCTGGATCTTGGCCCGCACGCCCGCGTAACTCGCCGGGACGCCTTGGCCGACGCCATAGAAGGGGACGGCCGCGGAGATCTTCTCGCCCTGCTGCGCGGCCAGCGCTAGCACAAACCCGCCGCCCATGCAGAACCCGACGGTTCCCACGGTGGAGCTGGTGACAGCTTCCTGACCCAGCAGGTAGTCAACGGCTCCGGCCAGCAGCCGGGCACCGAGTTCCTCGGGCAGCTTGGACATCATTTCGGCGGCCTCGTCGCCGTCGTGGGCCACCGAGCCCCCAAAGAGGTCCGGTGCCAAGGCCACAAAGCCCTCTGCGGCCAGCCTGTCGGCAACGTCGCGGATATGGTCGGTCAAGCCCCACCATTCCTGGATGACGATGACTCCGGGCCCCGTGCCACCGGCGGGGAGCGCCAGGTAACCGTGGGCGGTCTGCCCTTCCGAGGGGAATGAAACGTTTTGGTGCGGTGTCTGGGACGCCATATAGCTGACTGCTCCTGTCATACATGCTTCTTGCCTGTTGAAAAAGCCCGATTCGCTTCCAGTCTATGCATGGGTGAGGGGCCGTTGGCCCCGAATCGCCGGTATTTCCATCACATACAGGGCCTTCGGCCGGGCAAACGGAGCCCACAGGCACAATTCGGGCCGCGAAACCATGTTTGAGTGGGTCGAATCCGTCAAAACCGTATTAGCGTGGGTTACGTCAAAAGAGTGCACCCGAGCAGATCTTGGAGCAACCCATGTCCCAACCTCAGAGTATGACCTCGCGCTTGGCTGCCGAGTTCCTCGGCACTGGCGTTCTCGTCTTTGGAGGTTGCGGCGCCGCAATCTTCTCCGCGAAGGTAATTTCCTCAAACACCGTCAACATGGGCATCGGCTTCCTCGGTGTCGCCCTGGCCTTCGGCCTCACTGTTCTGGTCATGGTTTACGCGGTGGGCCACATCTCCGGAGCCCACTTCAATCCCGCGGTCACCTTCGGTGCAGCCTTGGCCGGACGCATCGAATGGAAGGCGGTACCGTCATACTGGATCAGCCAGATCGCGGGCGCCTCGGTCGCAGGCCTGGCACTCTTTGCCATCGCCACCGGAAAACACGGCTTTGACCCGGTTGCTTCCGGTTTCGCCACCAACGGATACGCCGACCGCTCCCCCGATGGATACTCCATGCTTTCGGCGCTGCTTGCCGAAATCATCCTCACCGCGATCTTCCTCTACGTGATCCTCGGATCCACCGACGGACGTGCACCCAAGGGTTTCGCCGGGATTTCCATCGGTCTGTCGTTGACCCTGATCCACCTGGTTGCCATCCCGATCACCAATACCTCCGTCAATCCGGCCCGTTCCCTGGGCGTGGCATGGTTTGCCGGCCCCGCGGCGCTGGGGCAGGTCTGGCTGTTCATCGTCGCTCCGTTAGTTGGCGCAGCCATCGCCGGGCTCACCTACCCGTTGTTCTTCCCGAACCCTGCAGTCTCCATGGCGGTTGAGATGGATCGCCTGCCTGAAGAGGCAACTACCAACGACGACTAGGCACGTTGCACTCGGTGTTCCCGCGTACAGAATGCGCGGGAACACCGACTCCCTGGAATCCAGGCGCACACTTTGGGATGTGTTTAAAGAAGCAACCCCCCGGTCTGAGACCGGGGGGTTGCTTTCCATATATGTGCGCGAAGGGGGACTTGAACCCCCACGCCCTTGCGAGCACTGGCACCTGAAGCCAGCGCGTCTACCAATTCCGCCACTCGCGCATATTCACTTACTGTTTTCGTCGATGACTTCAACAGCGATAACAATCATATACACGGATTGCCCAGATCAACTAATCGAAACGGTCCTTGTGATCAGAGCCACCATCTGGCAACCTTTGGCCTCTGCCATTCGTTGCAGTTCAAGGAGCCGGTTTCACCACAATTTGCACCACTTGAAATTCAAGGCAAGTAGTATCGAACAAGGCGCACGGCAACCTGCCTCTGCGACGCCATGCCAACGACCGTGTAACAACACGCGTTAGAACCAGGAAGGGAGCGAAGCGATGGGTCTCATCGAGAACGTTGAACGCGGACTTGAAAAGCTTGTCACCAGCGTCTTCCGCGGCTCCGGCAGCGCCGAGGTGAAGCCGGTGGAGATCGCCACACGCTTGCGCAACCAAATGGACGCCAAGTCGCTGACCATCTCCCAGGCCCGCACGCTCGCGCCGAACCACTTCAACATTCGTCTGGGCGACGACGATTTCGCCCGTGCCCGCGAATGGGGCGCACCGATGGCCCGTGAGTTATGCACCACAGCACTAGACCACGCCAAAAGCCAGGGATACACCTTGACGGGCGCCGTTGAAGTCAATTTTCGCAAGGACAGTGAACTCAAGCCCGGAAGCTTCGAGATCGATGCATCGACTTCGGAGGATTCAGTCCCCGAGGCGCAGCAAGCCCCCGCCGCACCGCCGGCACCCCCAGCCCCCCCGCGCGCCGCAGCCAAGATGCAGCCGGTGTTGGATATTTCTGGTCAACGCTTTGCCTTGAACCATCCCAACATCGTCCTGGGCCGTTCGGCCGACACCGATATCCCCATCGAAGATCCGGGAGTTTCGCGTCGCCACCTGAAGATCGAACAGCGCGGAACCTCAACCTGGGCAGTTGATCTGGGCTCAACCAACGGCAGCTACGTCAACGGCAGGAAAATCGTCGGGGAATCCGAGCTGCACGACGGCTCCAATATAGCCATGGGGCAAACGCGCATCGTATTCCGACTCCTCCCCCAAACACAAGGAGACCGTGCGTGAACGACCTAGTGTTCACCGTGCTGCGGCTCGGATTTCTCATATTGCTGTGGCTGCTCATTCTGAGCATCGTCGGCGCACTGCGCCGCGACCTAGCCATCGGCGGCAAGGCGCGCGTGGGGGCCCCCACGGCACGGCAGATCCGCAAGGACCCTTCGCTGGCGCCGCCACCCGAAACCCCGGCCAAACAGCAGGCCAACACCCTTGCCATCTTGGAAGGGCCGCTTACCGGTCTCGAGCACCAGCTCACCGCGAGCCCGATCTTGCTGGGCCGTGCCGAGGAAGCAACCATTGTGCTTGACGACGACTACGCCTCCGGGCGCCATGCTCGTCTTTTCCCCCAAGGAACCCGTTGGTTCATCGAGGACCTTGGTTCAACCAACGGTACATTCCTAGGTGAAGCCCAGTTGACCCGCGCCCAGCCCGTTGAACTCGGCCAGAAGATCCGGATCGGTAAGACGGTCATGGAGTTGAGGCCCTAGACATGGCGTTGATGCTGAAGTTTGCGGCGCGGAGCGACGTTGGCAAGGTCCGTTCCAAGAACGACGACTCCGCCTACGTCGGACGCTACCTCGCGGTGGTGGCCGATGGCATGGGTGGGCATGTGGGCGGCGACGTCGCCAGTGCCTCCACCGTGCTTGATCTGGTCCACCTGGATGTCCCGGAAACCGTGGACCCGGAAACCGTGCTGCCTGACGAAATCCAGGCCGCAAATCTGGTGCTGAACGACTTGGTCAGTGCGAACCCGAAACTTTCGGGCATGGGCACGACAGTCACTGCGCTGTTGCTCACCGAGAACGTGCTGCAATTCGCCCACATCGGCGACTCACGAGCATATCGCCTGAAGAATGGCGTTTTTGAACAGGTCAGCCACGACCACACATTTGTTCAACGGCTGGTCGATGAGGGCCGGATCCAACCCGAGGAGGCCGAACTGCACCCACACAAGAACGTGTTGCTGCGTGTGCTGGGTGACTCCGATGCCAGCCCCGAACTCGATGTCGATCAGTACCCCGTCGAGGCCGGCGAGCGATGGATGTTGTGCTCAGACGGACTAAATGCCGTCGTGCCCGATTCCATCACCGAACGCATCATGCGTGGCACCGCTTCCCTCGAGGAAACCGTCGAGGACCTCGTCGAGACGACGCTGACTCACGGTTCTCCGGACAACGTGACGATCGTGGTTTTCGAGGTTGTCGAGGACCACGGCTTTGTCGATCCCGTGTACATCGAGGCTCCTGCCGCCGATGAACCGGCACCCGACACCGGCCAGCTGACGATTGCCGTGGAGGGCGATCTCGACGCCAGCGCGGCACTCATCCGCCATGAGATGTCCAAACGCCCCCACTTGCTGGTCGGCGCGGCCGAACTGGCCACACAATCGGGCAAGATCCCGATCGTGACCCAACGCTCGGGCGAGAAGCGTGCCGCGGCGATCCTGACGCACAAGACTCCTGCCGCGCAAGCCGCCCAGGAACAAGAAGAACACGAAGCTTACGATCGTCGACCACGCCGTTGGCTGGTGACCACGTTCTTGGCGCTGATGACCTTGATCTTGCTTGCGGTTCTCGGCTGGGGGTACCTGTGGACGCAGACCCAGTATTTCGTGGGGAACCATCAGGGCCAGGTGGCCATCTTCAAGGGCGTCTCCCAGGATTTGGGACCGTTGAAGCTCTCCCATCTAGACACTGTGACGGATATTCCCGTCGAGGCCCTGCCGGAATACACGCAGCAGCGTATTGACTCGTCTTTGCCGGCAAAGGACCTGACACACGCCCAAAGCATGGTTGGGGAGCTGCTGGTCACCGCCAAGCAACGCTGTCCCGTGGTGGTTCCGGAGAACCCGGGATCGGCCGGCAATTTGCCGGTGCTGCCGCCGTACTGTCAGGAGATCGCCCCATGACCGAGTTGCAAACGGCGCCCGTTCCGCGGCGCAACATGGAGCTTTTGCTGCTGCTGCTGTCCCTGGTGGTCGGCATGGGCGCCTACTACTTGGTCGGTGTCAATAGCGATGACGGGCTGAGCTCGGAATTCATCACCCAAGGCTTGGTGTTGGTCGGGTTGGCCCTGGTTTTCCACATTGCCTTGCGCATCTGGGCCCAATATGCCGACCCGGTAATACTTCCCGTGACCGTGGCCATCAACGGCATCGGCCTGGCCATGATCCACCGGATCGATCTGGCAAAAAACACCGATACCGCCATGCGGCAGATCATGTGGACCGGCGTAGCCATGGTGATTGCCATGATCGCCCTGTGGGCAATCCGTGACCACCGCGTCTTGCGAAAATTCACCTACATCGCTCTTGCCGCTTCGGTGGTACTGCTCTTGCTTCCGCTGATCCCCAAGGTCGGTGTCATCATCAACGGCGCACGGATCTGGGTGAACTTTTTCGGGCTTTCCTTCCAACCTGGCGAGCTGGCCAAGATTACCCTGGCTATATTCTTTGCCGGGTATTTATCCTCGAATCGTGAATTGATCCTGTTGGCCGGCCGGAAGATCGGTCCACTGCAACTTCCCCGCGCCCGTGACCTCGGACCAATGATCGTGGCCTGGATGGTCAGCATCGGCGTCCTAGTGGTCCAACGCGACTTGGGTTCCTCGATCCTGTTCTTCGGGTTGTTCATGGTGATGATCTACGTGGCCACCGCCCGGGTCAGCTGGATCGCCATCGGCACCCTGATGCTGGCCGCCGGCGGCACCTTTGCCTACTTGACCATGAGCCATGTGACCCGACGGATCGACGGATGGATCCATGCGTTCGACCCGGATATTTACCATGCCCAGGGTGGCAGCCGCCAGATCGTTGAGGGTCTCTTCGGACTGGCCAACGGCGGTCTTGTGGGCACCGGTCTGGGCGAGGGCACGCCCTACAGGGTCCCGCTGGCCAACAGCGACATGATCATCGCCTCCCTTGGCGAGGAACTTGGGCTCATTGGTCTGTCCGCCATCGTGTTGCTGTACCTCATCTTGATCAGCCGTGGCCTGCGCGCGGCTCTGGGATCGCGGGATTCGTTCGGCAAGCTTCTGGCCACCGGGTTTTCCTTCACGCTCGCCTTGCAGTGCTTCGTGGTGATTGGCGGTGTCACCCGCCTCATCCCCTTGACCGGGTTAACCACTCCATTCATGGCTGCTGGCGGATCTTCCCTGCTCTCAAACTGGGTTATTGTCGCCTTGTTGCTGCTGATTTCACATAATTCACGACGTCCGATGATCTCCGGGGTCTCTGCCACCGCGGAGGTCGCCACCAAGGCCCCCCGTCGCTCCGGCGGCATCTTCGCAACGCGAAAGGAGACGCAACGATGAACCAAGCTATCCGCAACACCTGGATCGCCGTCATGGTCTTGTTTGTCTTGTGCCTCGGCGCGCTCAGCTACGTCCAGTTCTTTGCCGCGAAGGATCTCAACGCTAATCCGTTGAACAACCGCCAGCTGTTCCGTGATTTCGATCTGCCCCGCGGTGCGATCTTGGTCGATGGCAAGCCCATTGCCGAATCCGTTCCCACCGACGGCCAGTTCAAGTACCAGCGCGTCTATACCGATCCCGAACTCTATTCACACCTGACCGGCTTCTATTCGCTGGCTAACGGATCGACACAGCTCGAATCGGTCATGAATCCCGAGCTGACGGGCAAGAGCCAGGACCAGTTCTTCGACAGGCTCGTGAACCTGTTTTCCGGCAAGGAGAACGAAGGTGCCTCGGTCGAGCTGACCATCGACCCTGAACTCCAAAAATTCGTCTACGATTTGATTCCCGAAGGTACGCGCGGATCCATCATCGTCTCGGAGCCCAAGACCGGAAACATCCTGGCCATGGCCTCAAAACCAAGCTACGACACCAACCTTCTGGCCGTGCACAGCACCACTAAGGCTGCGGAGAACATGAAGAAGGTCCTCGCTGAGAACCCAAATTTGAGTCCTTACCGAAACCCTGCCCTTTTCAACACCATGAACCCCGGCTCCAGCTTCAAGATCCTCGATCTGGTTGCGGGTCTTGAATCGGGCAATTACAACGCCGACACAGTGCTGAAGAACCCGGAGAAGATCACGGATCCGGTGAAGATGTCCAACTTCAATGAGGGTATCTGTGCCTCGCGGTCGGAGGCTACGTTGGAATTCATCGTGGCCCAGAGCTGCAACACTCCCTTTGCCCTGATGAGCAAGGAACTTGGACCAGAGCCATTCGAAAACGTCACCGAACGCTTTGGCTTTGGCCAGCAACTGAACATTCCGCTGCCCGTCCAGCCCAGCATATTCCCACCGAATATGACTCCGGCTGACTTGGCGCTGGCCTCAATCGGTGGATCAGAGGTGATGACAACAGCCATGCAAATGAACATGGTCGCCATGGGCATTGCCAATGATGGGGTCATCATGGAACCGAACCTCGTCAAACAGGTTATGGCCCCGGACCTCCGCGTGCTTTCCAGCAGCGAGCCCAAGGAATTCAGCACGGCCACTACCAAGGAGGTCGCCGACCAGGTCACCGATCTGATGCGTGGCTCGGTCAAGTCCGGGACCTCCATGCGTGCAGCGGTCCCGGGTCTTGATATTGCGGCCAAGACTGGGACCGCCGATCTTAACCTCGACTCCGGTGTGGTGAACTCCTGGATCACAGGGTTCGCCCCTGCCGATGACCCCGAAGTAGCTGTAACAATTGCTTTTGAACGAATTGATTATCCGACTGGCTCGTCCTTGACCAGTCCCAATATGAAGAAGATTCTAGAGGCGGTGTTCAACCAGTGAGGCCAATTTCCGGTATCACCCTGGGCGGTCGATACAAGCTGACCGACCGTATTGCCATTGGCGGCATGGGTGAAGTGTGGAAGGCCAGGGACCAGGTTCTCGGTCGTCTGGTGGCGATCAAGATCCTCAAGGAGGAGTACACCGGGGATCCGGGCTTCCTCCAGCGTTTCCGCGTTGAAGCTCGCCACACTGCCTTGTTGAACCACAACGGCATTGCCAGCGTGTTCGACTACGGGGAAGAGGAGGGCTCCGCCTACCTCGTCATGGAGCTGGTTCCCGGCCCACCGCTGTCCACCGTCATTGAACGCGAGCGCGTACTCTCACCGGACCGTACCCTGTCAATTATTTCGCAGACGGCCAAGGCGCTTGCCGCGGCACACATCCAAGGCTTGGTACACCGCGATGTGAAGCCCGGCAACCTGCTGATGCTGCCCGACGGCCGGGTCAAGATCACCGACTTCGGCATTGCCCGGATCGCCGATCAGGTCCCCCTCACGGCCACCGGCCAGGTCATGGGCACCGCCCAGTACCTGGCTCCGGAGCAGGCCACCGGCCAACAGGCCACCGGTTCCTCGGACATCTATGCCCTGGGTGTGATCGGCTACGAACTGCTTGCCGGCCGTCGCCCGTTCACCGGCGAATCCCAGATAGCCATCGCACTGGCCCAGGTCAACGACACCCCGCCGCCGCTGCCGGACAGCATCCCGGTCGCGGTCCGCTCGCTGATCATGTCGATGCTGGCCAAGGATCCTGCCGACCGTCCGGCCAATGCCGACGCCCTGGCCACCGCGGCCGATGCCATCCGTGCCGGAAACCCCGAAACGGCGACACTTGCCGTTCCCGGCATGCTGCTCTTTGCCGGCTCCGACGACGCCACCCAGGCCATCACGCAGACCCCGCTGACCAAGGGCAACGAAACCGTTGCCCTTCCCCCGGTGGACCCCACCGAGTCGGCTCCCGCCCCTGCAACAAATGCCCTGCCCCAGGTCCCTGCCGCCGGGTCGGGCCAGGGAAACGAAGGAACCTTCGGTTCAACCATGGGTGCCTCGCAGCAGTGGGAGGACGAGCCGGAAGCCGAGTACGAGCCGGAGGTTGCCGACCGCCGGACACCGGTGAAAAAGGGCCGCAGCCCTTGGACCATCCCGCTAATCGCACTGATCGTGTTGGTGCTGCTGGCGATCCTCGGTGCCTGGCTGGTGCCGATATTGACCAGTTCCAACAGCCCGACTAGCAGCCCAGCCGTCGAGACCACCGCCGAATCCAGCACGGAGGTCAGTGAGTCTCCGTCGGAAACCCCCTCGGAAACTCCTTCCGAGACACCCACGTCGACTCCGTCGCCGACCACCCAGGCCCCGAGCTCCTCGGCCGCAGCGACGGTTCCCGTGCCGGATCTCTACGGCATGGACGGGGAACAGGCGTCTGCCGCATTGACCGCGCTCGACCTCGTCCCCAACGAGGGACAGGCGCAGGAGAGCGAGCTTGCCGCCGGCACCGTCATCGCCCAGAGCCTGACCGCCGGCAAGTCCGTCGAAGCCGGAACCAGTGTCACCTACATCCTGTCCCTGGGCCCTGCCGAACCGACTCCCACCGAAACCCCTACCCCGACCGAGACGCCTTCCGAGACCCCCTCGGCACCCACCGAGACAACTAAGCCCTCCACCACCGCTACGGTGTCGTCCCCGGACGCGGGAGCCACCTCCTCGGGGGATTCGACAGGCACGCCCAAGGCTAACGACTAGATGATGTTGGTGCATTCACGGTGAGTGAGGAACGTATTCTCAACGGACGCTATGTCGTTGAGGAGCTCATAGGCCGCGGCGGCATGGCCGATGTCCATCTGGGCGTCGACCAAGTCCTGGGCCGCAAGGTGGCTATCAAGCTACTGCGTGCCGAAATGGCGCGCGACCCGATGGTGCAAGCGCGCTTCCGCCGCGAGGCCAAGGCCGTCGCCGGCCTGAACCACCCCAATATCGTTTCGGTGTTCGACACCGGCGAAGAGGAGCAGATGGTCTCCGGGTCGACGGTCCAGCTGCCCTTCATCGTGATGGAGTACATCCGCGGACGCACGCTGCGCGACCTGGTCAAGGCCGGGGACATGACCCGCGAGAAAGCCATTGAGTACGTACTCGGGACGCTGGAAGCCCTGGGCCATTCGCATTCGATGGGAATCGTCCACCGAGATATCAAGCCGGCCAACATCATGGTCACCGAGCGTGGCAATCTTAAGGTCATGGACTTTGGCATTGCCCGTGCCCTCGCCGATTCGGCCAGCACCATGACCCAAACCCAGACGGTTGTGGGCACCGCCCAGTATCTTTCTCCGGAGCAGGCTCGCGGCGAGGCAGTCGATGCCCGGACGGATCTGTATTCCACCGGTTGCCTGCTTTATGAGCTGTTCACCGGCCGCCCGCCATTCACCGGTGATTCCCCGGTGTCGGTGGCCTACCAACACGTTGGTGAGCACGCACCGGCCCCCAGCACCCTAGTGGCCGAGCTGGACCCAATTTTCGACGATGTGGTGCTCAAGGCCCTGGCGAAGGACCGCGAGGACCGTTACGCCGACGCCGCGGCCTTTGCTCTTGCCTTGAAAAATGCCCGCCAGGGGATTGCGTTGGCACCCGAGCAACTCACCGCTCCGATGCCACGATCCCGGACCGAACTTCAAACCCAGGCCTTGGCCGCTGCCCTGCGGCTTCAGCCGATCGACATCTCACAAGAGACCCAATTTGCTGCGGCACACGCCCCGGGTTACGAAACCGGGCATCTGGATCCGGTGACGGGCCAGGCGCACTGGGCTGATGTTCCCCTGTGGGAGCAGGATATGGCGCACGAACGCGATGAACACCGGGCCAGGTCACGGCGCGGCTGGACGTGGGCGATTTCTCTGTTCCTGGTTCTGGCACTGGCCGTTTCGGGGCTGTTCTTCTACAACTGGATGAAGGCGGAGGCCGAACGCAATGCGCCGGTGGCCGTCCCCAGCCTCACCGAAGCGACCCAAGCCAAGGCCGAATCGATGCTCACCGAGCTGCAGTTGGTGCCGAGGGTCGAGGTCGTTTTCGATGACGAGGTCGAAAGTGGCCTCGTGGTGAAGACCGATCCCGACGCCACCAAGGAAGTACGCAAGGGCTCTGTCGTGCGTGTGATGGTATCCAAGGGCCCCGAATCGCAAGTCATTCCCAAGGATCTGTCCGGGCAGTCCGAGGCAGGCGCCCGCCAGGTCCTGCGAGACCTCGGCTTCGAGATCGGTGACGTATCCCGCGTCGATAACCCCTCGATCCCTACCGACTGGCTCGTCGGAACCGTGCCGAAGCTCGGCGAAAAGGTGAAGGTCGGCACGACGATCGATCTGGTGCTGTCCACGGGAATGGTCGAGATCCCGCAGCTGCTGACCCTGACTGTCGAGGAGGCCACCAAGGTCCTCGACGAACTGGACGCTGGCCTGCGCATCGAAACCGTTGAAGAGGAGAACCAGGCGGCTGAACCGGGCACCATCATCAATCAGGTCCCCGACCGCGGTTTGACCTCTCCCCAGGGAGGCACCGTCACGGTCACGGTGGCCACCGAGCCGGAAAACCCCACCCCATCTGAGACGACCTCCCCAACCACGGAGGATCCGGAGGAATCTGAGAGCCCCTCGGAGTCGGAATCCACTCCCACGACAGATCCGTCGCCCAGCGAGACGCCTACCTCACCCGCCAAATAGCGCGGTTTCATTCACGCAGCAGCAAGCAAGGGGGAGTGTCTCCGCTAATGAGGAGCATTCTCCTTGTTAGCGGGGACACTCCCCCTCGTATATGCGGGGTCGTTCTACTCAGGCCTTGGAATCTCGGATCAGCGGGCTGAGCGTCGCAGCATGCTCCGCGGCGCCGACCAGTCCGAGGGATTCGAGCCAGTTGCCCAGCATTTGGTATCCGCCTTCGGTGAGTACCGATTCGGGGTGGAACTGCACGCCCCACAATGGGGCTTGATTGTGTGCCAGTCCCATGATGACCCCGGTTTCGGTCTCCGCGGTGATCTCCAGCGACGTGGGGATGCTCGAGCGCACCGCTGCCAGCGAATGGTAGCGGGTAGCAATGAAAGGGCTGGGGATGTGAGCGAAGATCGGGTGTCCGGTGTGGAAAACCTGGGAGGTTTTTCCGTGCATCAGTTCCTCGGCGTGCGTGACCACGCCTCCGTAGGCCTCGGCCAGTGCTTGGTGGCCCAGGCAGACTCCGAGCATCGGCTTGGCATGTTCACCGCACCATTTGATGACCTCGATGCATACTCCGGCTTCTGCCGGAGTTCCGGGGCCGGGGGAGACCATGACCCCATCGCGGGTCTGTGCCAGTTCGATGACATCGGCCAGGGACAGATCGTCGTTGCGTATCACCGTGGTGTCGGCGCCAAGTTCCTGCAGGTATCCGACGAGGGTGTAAACAAAGCTGTCGTAGTTGTCGATCACGAGGATCTTTGGGGCGTTCACAGCAGCATCAAGCCAATCGTTGATTCGGTCCACGGACTGTATTGGCTCAGCCACGGGAAGACATAGTTCATCAGCAAGAGTACGGCTCCGACGATCAACGCCACAGCTAGAAGGATGCGGAAGAACAGGGGTCCGGGCAGAGTCCGGAAAATCCATGCATACATGTCTCGGTGTCCTACTTTTTCATCGTCTTTTTGACCAGGTCGGCAATTTCTGCCGGTGGACCGGCATCCGCCGGACGCCAGGATTCCAGCTCCGAGTACGCGATGATGCGCATACGCGTGGTGAACGGGGGATGGCAGCTGGTCATGGTGAGTGTTGAGCTCTTGGGTTTCATGCCCGGTTCGTTAGGTACCGGCAACAGCACCTCGCCCTGAGAGGGGTACACGATCTCGGTGTTGCGCCACTCATAGGTGTAGAAGCCCTTTTTGGTCTGGAGGTAGATCTTGTCTCCATTCTGGAACTTGTCGATGTCCCAGAAGACTTGGCCGTGTGTTTGGCGGTGGGCCGCCACCGCAAAGTTTCCCTTTTCGCCCGGTGACTGGGTTTCGGGGTAGTGGCCGATGCCCACCGAGTTCAGCACATCCATGCCGATACCGTTGGTGACGGGGTGCGCGTAGTCCTTGCCGAAACGGGGAATGTAGAAGATTCCGAAGGTTTCACCGTCGGGAATCTTGGTGATCGGCGCCGGACCGAAGTCCTTTTCCTCCTCCGCTTCGGTGTCCCCGACGCTCAGGTCTTGGACGAATTCGGAGGTGACCTCGGATTGGGCGCGATTCGCGTCGATGTTGGTCCACCACAGTTCCCAACCGACGAAGAGCAACAGCACGATGCCAAGCGTGATCAGAATTTCACCGATTCCGCCCAATATCCGCTGGCCAGCCGTTGCCTTGGGCCGGTTCCGCAATGCGGATCGTGTCATGCGAACTTCCCTGACTGCCACGTGGATCAACGCGATACCCATCGTTGTCCAGTTTGAGCGGATAGTATTGGATCAAAGGGTGGCGCCGGGTACAAGTTCCCTGCGGCACACACTTAATAGCCTACCGTTCCGACACGACCTCGTTTGATCATGTCGGCGCCTGAACATCCAAGGAGCAGCAGTGCCTGAATCCAAGACACGTCGTAAAAACCGCAAACCACAGGGTGGTGGGGGTGCCGGCGCTGCAGCCTATGACAAGCCGTTGCCCAAGTGGTACAAACCAGTCATGTTCGGCCTCATGCTCCTCGGGCTCGTCTGGATCATTACGTACTACATTTCCCAGACTCTGTTCCCGATCCCGGGCATTGGTGGATGGAACATCGTTATCGGCTTCGGCGTGGCCATGGTCGGATTCTTCATGACCACCGGCTGGCGCTAACCCAGGATTTTCCGGTTCCGGGTCACCGTCACCACGGCCCTGCCACGCCCTACAAAGATCGTTCCGCTGTGCCATTCTTCGTGGGGTCGGGATATTTTCTAGCCCACCGGCGCCTAGCTTGTTGAAGCAGTTCGAGGCTCGGCGTTCACCGTTCACACCAGTTTCCTGAAAGGCACTCCAGACTCCTATGGCTCGCCCCGATCAGACCGCGGATTCATCCGTCTCCACCCCTTCGAAGCTTTCCCCCAAGCGTCTCTACGGCTTTCTTGCGGCCGCTGAAATGGTCACCTGGGCACTGCTGATCATCGCTATGGTCATCAAGTACGGTGTGGGGCCGGAGATTTACGTCCGTATCTTCGGTTTGACCCACGGTGCGGTGTTCATTGCCTATGGCTTGGTGACAATCTTTGTCTGGGCCAACGAACGCTGGAGCGCTTCGCGTGGCATCCTGGGCCTGGCGACCGCGATTATTCCGTTTGCCACGTTGCCCTTCGAACGTTCCATGCTGCGCCGTGGGTTGCTCAGCGATTCTTGGCGTTTGGCCCCGGGCGGCGATGCCCCGCGCGGTCCGATTGAAAAGGTTCAGGCGCTGGCCCTGCGTCGTCCCATACTTTCTGTGCTGGCCGGGGTGGTCCTGGTAGTGGTTATCACCTCGGTGTTGCTATACATCGGCCCACCAGGCGGCGGCAACTAACCTTGGTGCCGGGCACCAAGTGTCCGGCATGACTCACGCAGCTTGGGGCGACCTGCCTTTGGCCCTGACATAGACCTCTTTGCGGACGGTCGCCACGGTTTCGCCAGCTTCGTCGAGGATGTCGACGGCAAACCATCGTGTAGCTTTTCCGTGAGTGGCGACAGCCGTGCTCAATTCCGCCAGCTGTGCGTCCCCAAGGATGAAGTGGCAGCTGAGTGTCCCTCGTCCGGGCTTGTGGAATTCGATCTCGCCGCTTTTGTCCCACACAATATGGCCCGGACCAATGCTGTGCATGACCATCATCATCCAGAACGGGTCGGTCATGGAAAACAATGATCCTCCGAAGTGGGTCCCCACGTAGTTCATGTTCCAGGGGCGCTGGCATAGCTGAACAGTGGCGCTGCGCCAGTCGGGAGCAATGCGTTTTACCTTGATGCCTGCACCCCAAAACGGCGGCCACAGCGACATGCCGAGGCGAACCACCCTCGGGTGCCCGGCTATCCTCGGCATGAGTGTGCGCAAACTATTGAAGATCGAGGCCTGGGGATTCGGTGTGCTCCGGCTGTTCATGCCATCAGCCTAGCCTCGATAAGTTACCTGTCAGTAGTCAACACATTTTATCCCGTTTCGGATCCCCGTAGGCCTGCCTTCCCCGCCGCGTCCATCACGAGCACCGTGAGCAGGTCCAACGCCTGCGAGGGGACTTTCCAGCGTTGCCAAAACAGCTTCACTTCACTGCTCCAGCTTGGATCAAGGACAATCAGTGATCCGTCGACGGGCGCCTGGACATCAGGAACCATGCCCCAGCCCAACGAAGCGGACACCGCCGCGACGAAGGCACGTGAGTCCGGGACAAAATGCTGTACCGGTGTCACGGACACCGCGGTGCCAATGACACGTCGGCGAAGTGCCCCTTGTAAATCATCGGTCCTGTCGAAATTCACCATCGGCGCTGTGGCGAGTTCCTCCCGGGAATCGATTCCCGGCAACCACCGATCACAGAAAACTCTGCTCGCCATCGCACGATAGCGCATGGTCCCCAAATACACCGCCGAGCATCCCTGTACGGGCGTGCTCTTGGTGCTCACCGCGCCCATAACCTGGCCAGAACGCAGCAACTCGGTCGAGTGGGCTTCGTCGTGGCGCAGGATCTCGCAGCTCATCATTTCCTGTGCGGCAAGCCCCTCAATCACCGGCGCGAACCAGCTGGCCAGGGAATCGGCGTTCACCGCGATACTCAGGTCGATGCGGCGAGGCGCCTCGTCGATGGCAGGCTCCAGGCCCAGGGAACGGTGAGCTTCGGTGGAAATCATCTGGATCTCGCGCGCCAACCGCAGAAGCACGTCTCCTCCGGCAGTAGTGCGGATCGGACGCGAACGGATGAACAGTACGCTGCCGGCTTGCTTCTCCAGTGACTTGAGGCGTTGGCTGACGGCAGACGGGGTTACGTTCAACTGCTGGGCTGCCCGTTCCATCGAACCAGCTTCGATGACCGTCTTGAAGGTCTGCAGGTGTTCTGCGACGAAATCCATAGTTAGAGGTCCTAATGGATGCTAAGTATCTTTAGCTCGACACATCTTAGGGCGGAAGCCTATGGTCGGTTGGTGACCTTCCTTCCCTTTATCTCCGGCTTGGCCACCGGGCTGTCCCTGATAGTTGCCATCGGTGCCCAAAATGCATTCATTCTTCGACAAGGCATCCGCCGCGAACATGTGGGCACGGCCGTGCTGATCTGTCTTGTGTCTGACGCCGTGCTGATTTTCGCCGGCATTGTTGGGCTGGGCGCTCTGTTAACGGTGGCCCCCTGGTTTTTGTTCGTCGCGCGGATCTGCGGGGCGGGGTTCCTGATCGCTTATGCACTCTTCGCCGCCCGTCGCGCCCTGCGCCCGCGGGGGTTGGAAGCCACCGGGATTTTGGCCACGACGCCCCGAAGGACCGTCGTTTTAACGGCCGTGGCCCTGACGTGGCTCAATCCCCACGTCTATCTGGACACGGTGATCCTCTTGGGTTCTATTGCCGCCGCGCAGGGGGAAGCCGGACGTTGGCCCTTTGGCATCGGCGCAGTCCTGGCCAGCACCCTGTGGTTTACCGGGCTGGGCTTTGGTGCCCGCTACCTACGCGGGTTCTTTGCCAACCCGCGGTCCTGGCGCGTCCTTGATGCGGTCATTGCCGTGTTCATGCTGGTGCTGGCCATTTCGCTGCTGCTGCCGTTGATTGGCTGAAAAATCCCCCTGCAGCGGAGAGCTACTACTTGGGGCGCGATCTAGCTCGCTAGACAGGTCTTTCGGAACACAATACCCTCGCGCACAACGTCAAATCCCAGCCGCTTGTAAAGCCCTGAGGCCCCGGTCGGGCTCTGCGCATCCACCGAGAGATCAACCTTGGCGAATCCGGCACTAAAGGCCGACGTGACCACCTCAGAGAGTGCCCAGGCGGCGTATCCACGGCCACGTGCCGACCGTGCGGTGCCGACGCGTGAAATATATAGCTCGTTGGCCACCCACTGGCCGCTCAACACGTAACACAGGGGCCGGGGCGCCTCCCCGTTCCCTAGCTCTTCCAACAGCACACGGGAAAATTCGTTTCTGAATGAGCGCGCACCGGTCATGGCTGCCCATTCTTCCCGGCTTTTGGGTGCCGAACCCCAATGATCTGCGAATGCCTCGTTGTCCAGGATCCGGACGGGCTCGGCGACCTCGGGGGAGTAGGAGACCAGATTAAGTTCCAGGGGCTTCGCTTCCGGCCTGCCTGCCGGTGTGAATCCATCCGGTCCCACCATCATGTCCTCAAAGTATCGTGCAGGTTCGTAGCCACGGGACACTGCCAAGGCTCCGGCACTGTGCCCCGGCGCATTCCCCCACATGTCGATCGTGTAATCGACCTTCGGGTGTCGTTCGGCCATTTTTCGGGCCGCCCGGTCTTCTAAAATCTGCATGATCTCAGATCCGTATCCCCGCCGTCGGAACGCCGGGGAGATTCCGCCACCGATGGTCACACGGCCACGGCTGTCTCGCAGGCCGAGCGCGAGTCGCAATTGGCCGTAGCCGATCATGGTTCCGTTATCCCACAGCCCCAGAGTGTCCTTCTCGGGCACCATTCCAGGTTCCCAAAGTTCCTCGAGGAGGTCTTCTTCGTCGTAGAATTCCTCGGTGTCGTCGCAAAGCGCTAATTCGCGGGTGAGCACGCTCCATGCCTTGGCGTGCTCGTGCCGGATCCAGTCCTGGTGCATTCGTGGCTCCTGGAAGTGATGTGGATGCTCGGGGTGAGATCAAACGCTGCTTCACCCCATTCTTGCGGTGGGACCATTGTTGCACGGAGAAACTGGTCGGTGGATGACGGTGAAATTTAGGAACATGCTGTGCACGAAAGTTATCCACAACTGGGGATAAGCCTGTGGGTTTCGTCTCTCCAGACCCGAATCCACGCCATTTTGCCAATTTTCCGGGTTGTGAACTACATGTGCGTAAGTTATTAACACTGTGGATAAGTCGTGTGGACAACGTCGGACTTCCACGCCCATAAACCGCCTGCTTCCCAGCATTTCCGCGGACTAGGTCATACTTTCGAAGAGTGTTGATTAGTGGGCAATCGAATCGAGCACCCGAACTCTACACAGGTTGTGCACTAAGTTATCCACAGCTGTGGATGAAATTGTGCATATTGGGCAAAGACTGTCATTAACAAGGGCGGGCCGGCGTCAGCGCGGGCGCTGAGGCCGGTCCGCCCCAAGTGAATTACATGGTTGTGAGTTATTAACAGTGTGGATAACCCATGTGGACAACTTTTACGGCCATAGCGTCTTTCAGCCCAGGGGCACTCGAATGTTGACGGCACCGTACAAAGTCAAGGCCGCCAGCAGGAGAACGAGTAGAACGATGCCTACCCACTGCATCAGGGCCCGGCGATTTCCCTTGGGGGAGTAGGCAACCACTGCCGCTACCGCGGCACCAAGCACCAGCCCGCCCACGTGCGCCTCCCACGCGATTCCCGGGAAGATGAATCCGATGACCAAGTTGATGGCAATCAGGATGACGATCTGCATTGATTGGACCCCGCGCGAACGCAGCAATACGAACATCGCCGCGAAGAGTCCGAAGACTGCGCCGGAAGCTCCCAACACCGGGGTCCTGGGATCGGTGATGAGGAGGACCGCCACGGAACCACCCAGGCCCGCCACGAGGTACAGGGCCAGAAACCTGAGCCGCCCCAACATCGGTTCAAGAACACGCCCACAGATATACAGCGCATACATGTTAAAGGCGATGTGCCCGATGAAGGTCGTCGAGTGGGCAAAAGTCGACGTCAGCATCCGCCACGGCTCGGGTTCGAAGTAGCCACTGGTGTACAAGCCCGCATAGACCAGATGGTCGCTGAAGCTTGGAATCATCATCTGCAGACCAAAAACCACCGCATTGATGGCAATCAGCACGTAGGTGACAAGGGGTTTCCCATCGGTGACTTTTCCGCCAAAAACCGTGCGGGACGTGGGGATCTGCTTGTTTGATTCGCGTACGCAGTCCACACATTGGGTTCCGACGGCAGCTGACACTTGGCAGTCAGGGCATGCAGGCCGGGAACATCTTTGACAGGTGACATAGGAGATCCGGTCGGGGTGCCTGGGGCATACCGGGGCCTGGGCGGCATGGTTCGGGTTGGGCAGTCCAAAGGACATGGAATTGACGCTCCTATAGAAATTACGTTCGTTGCCACGGGGCAGGGGACCGGGATCCGACACGTTGTTACCGCCCGTAGCTGGCGGTAACAACGTGTACTCCCTCGGCGGGGAGTCTGCCCGTCAATGCAAAACGGCCCCATCGTTTCCTCAAGCGCCCGTTGTTCGCTCCTGCCTGGGCGAGGTGAACAACGAGCGGGCGGAAGATGGGGCCGTCCACAATCATCGACGTGGAAACCACGCCGAAATCGTCGGGTTAGAGCGCTGCGATATCGATGCTGTTGATGACAACATCTTCCAGCGGCTTGTCCCGGCCGTCGGTCGGAACAACGTTGAGCTGGTCAACAAGCTTGCGCGAGGCTTCGTCGGTGACGTCGCCGAAGATCGTGTGCTTGCCCTGCAGCCAGGTGGTCGGAATCGAGGTGATGAAGAACTGAGAGCCGTTGGTGCCCTGGCCCATCTGGATGCCGGCGTTGGCCATGGCCAGCTTGTACGGTTCGCGGAAATCAAGTTCCGGGTTGATCTCGTCGTCGAAGCGGTAGCCTGGTCCGCCGGTGCCTTGGCCCAGCGGGTCGCCGCCCTGGATCATGAAGTCGGAGATGATGCGGTGGAAGATCGTGCCGTTGTACAACGGGGTTCCGGTCTTCTCTTCACCGCTGTTCGGGTCGGTCCACGCCTGTTCGCCGTTGGCCAGGCCAACGAAGTTCTTGACGGTCTTGGGAGCGTGGTTCCCGAAAAGGTTGACGACGATGTCGCCCAAGGTGGTGTGGATGGTGGCTGTGTGCGTTGGGATTGCAGTCATGCTGTCATTCTTCCATGAGCACTTGGACCGTCGCTGCGAATGGCTACGCGCTCAGTGAACACGGCCACACGATTACATATATGCCGGGCAAGTAATGGCTGCAAGACAGTACGAGGTCGTAGGCTAGGACCAAGCGAATGAAACGATCAAAGGGGTTCACTGTGAAGTCAGAACGAATTGCTCGAGACTTTGGCGAGAACGTTGCCACCGGTGCCGAGCAGGCGCTGGACTGGGTTGCACCAAAGGTTGACACGGCAGTGAAGTGGGCTGTGCCACGCATTGAAAAGGGTATCGAAACTGCATCCCCGAAGATTCAGGATGGCCTGAACTGGGCAGCACACGAGCTCTCGGAGACCGTTGCCAAGGTCAGCCCCATGATCCAGGATTCCCTTGATCGCGTAGGTCCACGGCTCTCCGCGGCCATCGACGACGCCACCCCACGCGTCCAGAAGGCCGTTGACCGGGCAACCCCGGCGCTCAACGAGGCCCTCGGGAAAGCTGCCCCGGCGCTCAACCACGCCCGGAACGTCGTGATTAACGACTACCTGCCGGCCGCCAACGAAAAGGTCGGACAGGCTGCCCAGTTCACGACACGAAAGCTTGAACAGGCCAAGGTCCCCGAGGCTCTGCACCAAGTGACGGAGAAGCTCACCCCGAGCCCCGAAATCATTGAACGCGTCCAGAACACCGCCAACATGGCTGTTGGCCAGGTCAGCAAGGAACTCGAAAAGGCGCAGAAGCCCGCGAAGAAGAAAAAGGGATGGCTCATCGTTGCAGTAATCGCTGCGGCGGCCACTGCCGGGATTGCTGCCTGGCGTGCGTCCAAGCCCATCGACGACCCTTGGAAGACCCCCACACCGGTGGAGCCAACCACCGTGCGCGCAAGCGGTCCGGTGGAAACGCCGGCAAGCGTCGAAGAAGTTCGTGACGTTGTGGCTGCTTCCGCCCAGGAGGCAGAGGTAGATCAGGCCGAGGCTGCAAACGAAACGATCGCCGAGACCAAAGAAAACCTCTCGGAGAAGGCCGAGGAAATTTCCGATCCGGCCACATCGGCCAAGCACAAGGCCGACGAGGAGCGCGCCGGCTCATCCACCCCGAAGCCGGGCCCACGTCCCAAGAAGTAACACTTTGGTGGCGTCCTCACGGGGCGCCCCCAACGCTGCAACATAGGCAGCACCTGCACCGCGAAGAATCTCTGGCAAGCGCCGGGGGCCTGCGGGTCAGGTGCTGCTCTTTTTATTTTCGTTTAGTCTTCTGTCGCTACGGCGCGCAGCTGGGCATGCCCCTGGCCACGAACCACAAAGAACAATCCTGCCAAAATGATCATCAGGCCAGCGATGGTGCCCGCGGGCAGTACTTGGCCAAGGAACAACGCCGCTAGCACTGCCGCGCCGGGGATTTCCAAAAGGATCAGCGTGGAGACCGTCAAGGGGCCCAGCGATGTCAGTAGGTGGTTAAACGCCGTATGACCCAAGACTTGGGAGCAGATGGCCAGGGCAATAATGCCGATCCAACCGTTGAGGTCGAATCCCCACACCGGTTCCCCCGCCACTAGGCACATGACTAGCAGCAGGACAGACGTCATCCCGTAGCACAGGGTCGTGTAGGAGCCGGTGCTCATCGTGGCTCGGGCCTTGGACCCGGCCAAGGTGTAGACGGCCGCAAGGACTCCGCCAATGATCGCCAGTACGTCGCCGACCAATGCTTCGGTCCCCGAACCGATGTCGAAGCCGGTGATCACGATGACTCCGGTGAAGGCCAGGACCACGCCCACAGCTACCCGCCACCCATACTTGGTTCCGCGCAGCGACTGGAAGATCGCGATCCAGGCGGCCTGCAGGCACACCAACGCGGTGGAAGCGGCGACGGTGGTCATGCGGATCGAAGTCATGAAGAAAGCGAAGTGCATTGCTAAGGAGATGGCCGCAAGAGCGCTCCAGCCCCATTCCTGGCGCCGTAGACGACCAAAGGTGCGCGGATCCCTCGCCAAGGTCGGCACGGCCAGTACAGCGGTACCTATGGCGTTTCGCCAGAGGGCCATGGAAAGCGCGGGTACTGCCGGGAAGGCTGCTATGAGCGGACCGGATGCGGCAACACCCAACACGCCGACTAGGGCCAGAAGAAAGGTCACGTGACCACTCTAGAGCTTTGTCTCGTCCGGCACGGAGGACGTGCCCGGACCAGGGCCGGCGTTTAACAAGAAAAGGTCCGGAACATATGTTCCGGACCTTTCCCTTCGGTGGAGACTAGGGGGGTCGAACCCCTGACCTGAAGCTTGCAAAGCTACCGCTCTACCAACTGAGCTAAGTCCCCGTATGAATTCAGTTTACCTTATCAGTACCCTGACTCCAGATGGCCTTATCGGCCGTGGATTCCTTGTATTTCCGATAACCAATAATGCCCGTAGCTACTGCTACCAACACCAGAAACTTCCGCATGGAATTTTCCTTTCACCTACCGGTCGGACGAGGTATCCGTGGGCGTACCTGGACTTGAACCAGGGACCTCTTCGTTATCAGCGAAGCGCTCTAACCGCCTGAGCTATACGCCCTCTATGTTCCCGCTGGGAACGAGATAAAACTTTACCTGAGAAACGACCAAAGAAACAAATCGGCCCCCGCCTCCGCCTTCACGAGGGGTGGCAGGGGCCGATTTTTTGCGTGTTTCCGCGAATTAATCGTCGGTCAAGGTCACGCCAATGCCGCCAACTAGGGTCGAAGACAGGTTGTAGAGCACGGCAGCAAGCATCGAGAGCGCTGTGAGTAATACCACGTTGACCACTGCAATGATGGTGGCAAACGAGGCTACCTGGCCCAGGGACGCGATCTGCATCAGGTCGAATCCGCCTTCGGTGCCAACGATCTCGCTGACCAAGCCGTTGACTGAAGCGAAAATTCCGGTCAGATCAAGCACGGTCCAGAAGACCACGGAAGCAACAACCGTCACGATGCCCAGGGCTACGGACAGCAGGAAGGCCATCTTCAACACCGACCATGGGTCTACCTTGGACACCAGCAGGCGGGCCTTGCGGATCTTGGCCTTCGGTGCGGGACGAACCAGCTGCTGCGGCTTGCCGGCGCCAGCGCCTGCGGGGCGCGGGGCTCCGGCGGGCCGCTGCTGCGCACCCGCTGGACGCGGGGCTCCGGCCGGACGCTGTGCCGCTCCTGCCGGACGCGGGGCGCCCGCGGGGCGCTGTGCACCTACGGGTGCCTGTCGTGGCGCTGCGGGACGGGTACCACCAGTGCCGCCCGCCGGGCGGGGCGTATTCGGGGTGCTCACGCGTTACCTCCGTCGTTGGTGGCCTCGTCTTGATCGAGGTTTTCCTCGGTTCCTACCGGGCTGACTTCACCCGGAAGGGCCTCGGAGGCCGTTTCTTGTGTCTTTTCCGCGTTCAACGGTACTGCATCTTCCTCCACGATCTCTCCGAGGCCACGCTCGGTGTTCTTCGCGACGGCGATGATGCGGTCCTTCTTGTCTGGCTTGGCGAAGATCACGCCCATGGTGTCGCGTCCCTTGGCCGGCACCTGGCTGACGTCCGAGCGGACGACCTTGCCGCCCTCCATGACCACCAAGACCTCGTCCTCATCGTTCACAATCAACGCACCGACTAGGTCACCGCGGTCCTCGGTGAGCTTGGCAACCTTGATGCCAATACCGCCGCGCGACTGCACGCGGTATTCGCCCACGGCGGTGCGCTTGGCGTAGCCGCCATCGGTGACGATAAACACAAAGGAGTCCTCGCTCACGACCTCCGCGGCGAGCAGCTCATCCTCGTTGCGGAACTTCATGCCGGTGACCCCGGAGGTGGCGCGGCCCATCGGGCGCAGCGCCTCATTGGTGGCGGTGAAGCGCACCGACTGTCCCTTGCGCGAAACCAGCATCATGTCATCGGTCTCGGACACCAGCTGCGCGGAGACCAGCTCGTCGCCCTCACGCAAGTTGATGGCGATGACCCCGGCGGTGCGGTTGGTGTCGTAGTCACCCAGGCGGGTCTTCTTGACCAGACCGTTGCGGGTGGCAAGCACCAGGTACGGGGCATCCTCGTAGGTGCGCAGGTCTAGGACCTGGGCGATGTGCTCATCGGGCTGGAAAGCCATCAGGTTGGCCACGTGCTGGCCCTTGGCATCGCGCCCGGCCTCGGCCAGCTCGTAGCACTTGGCGCGGTACACGCGTCCGTGGTTGGTGAAGAACAGCAGCCAGTTGTGTGTGGTGGTGACGAAGAAGTGCTCCACCACGTCGTCGCCGCGCAGCGCTGCGCCCTTGATGCCCTTGCCGCCACGGTGCTGCGAACGGTAGTTGTCGCTCCGGGTGCGCTTGACGTAGCCGCCGCGGGTGATGGTGACAACCATTTCCTCTTCGGGGATCAGGTCCTCGACGCTCATATCTCCGTCGTAGCCCATCAGCACCTTGGTGCGGCGGTCGTCGCCGTGCTTCTCGACGATCTCGGCCAATTCCTCGGAGATGATCACGCGCTGGCGCTGCGGATCGGCCAGGATTGCCTGGTATTCGGCGATCTCGATCTCCAGCTCGGCGTGCCGATTCTGGATCTTCTGGCCTTCCAGGGCCGCCAGGCGGCGCAGCTGCATGTCTAGGATGGCGCGGGCCTGCGCCTCGTCGATGTCCAGCAGTTCCATCAGCCCGTCACGCGCGGCCTCGGTGGTGTTCGAGCGGCGGATCAACGCGATGACCTCATCGAGGGCATCGAGGGCCTTGAGCAGACCGCGCAGGATGTGCGCCTCTTCTTCGGCCTTGCGCAGCCGGTAGGCGGTGCGTCGGGCGATGACTTCCATCTGGTGGTGGACCCAGTGGCGGATGAACGCGTCGATGGACAGGGTGCGCGGCACCCCGTCGACGATCGCGAGCATGTTCGCGGAGAAGTTCGACTGCAGCTCGGTGTGCTTGTACAGGTTGTTCAGCACGACCTTGGCCACCGCATCGCGCTTAAGCACGATGACCAGGCGCTGGCCGGTACGACCCGAGGTTTCATCGCGCAGATCCGCGATGCCGGCGACCTTGCCGTCCTTGACCAGTTCGGCGATCTTCACCGCGAGATTGTCCGGGTTGGACTGGTAGGTCAATTCGGTGACCACCAGGCAGGTGCGTCCCTGCAGTTCCTCCACGGAAACCACCGCGCGCATGGTGATCGAACCACGGCCGGTGCGGTAGGCATCGGAGATGCCCTTCGTGCCCAGGATCATGGCCCCGGTGGGGAAATCGGGGCCCTTGACGCGCAGCATCAAGGCCTCGAGCAGTTCCTCACGGGTCGCCTCGGGGTTTTCCAGGTACCACTGGACGCCGGAGGCGACCTCGCGCAGGTTGTGCGGCGGAATGTTGGTGGCCATGCCCACCGCGATGCCGGCCGAGCCGTTGACCAACAGGTTCGGGAAACGTGCCGGCAGGATCGTGGGTTCCTGGTTCTTGCCGTCGTAGTTGTCCTGGAAGTCCACGGTGTCTTCGTTGATGTCCCGGACCATTTCCATGGCCAGCTGGGACATCTTGGTTTCGGTGTAACGCGGTGCTGCGGCGCCGTCATTGCCCGGGGAGCCGAAGTTACCCTGGCCCAGAGCCAACGGGTAGCGCATGGTCCAATCTTGGATCAACCGCACTAGGGCGTCGTAAATCGAGCTGTCACCGTGCGGGTGGTACTGACCCATGACTTCGCCGACCACGCGGGCACACTTGTTGTACGAGCGCTCCGGGCGGTAACCGCCGTCGTACATCGCGTAGATCACGCGGCGGTGCACGGGCTTGAGCCCGTCACGCACGTCCGGCAGCGCGCGTCCCACGATGACCGCCATGGCATAGTCAAGGTAGGAGCGCTGCATCTCGGTCTGCAGGTCGATCTGGTCGATCTTATCGACGCCCAGGTTTACCGCCACCGCGTCGTCAATCACCGCACCCTCAACGATTTCGTTGACGGGTTCGGCGCCGTCCTGCGGGTTTTCGGGAGTCTGATCGCTCATCGATTTCTTCCTCTGGTCAAAAGTCTATGTTTAGTGCGCGTGCGTACGGGTCCAGGACTAGATGTCCAGGAAGCGCACGTCCTTCGCGTTCTGCTGGATGAAGTTTCTGCGTGATTCGACGTCCTCGCCCATCAGCACGGAGAAGATCTGGTCCGCTGCGGCGGCATCGTCCATGGTGATCTGGCGCAGTGTGCGGTGCTCGGGGTCCATGGTGGTGTCCCAGAGTTCCGAGTAGTCCATCTCGCCCAGGCCCTTGTAGCGCTGGATGCCGTTGTCCCTGGGCAGGCGCTTGGACTTCGCGGCACCGCTCACCAGTGCATCGTCGCGTTCCTTGTCCGAGTACACGTATTCGTGCGGGGAGTTGGACCACTTGATGCGGTACAGCGGCGGCATCGCCAGGTAGACGTAGCCGTTTTCGATCAGCGGACGCATGAAGCGGAAGAGCAGGGTCAGCAGCAGCGTGGTGATGTGCTGGCCGTCGACGTCGGCATCGGCCATCAGCACGATCTTGTGATAGCGCAGCTTGGCCATGTCGAATTCTTCGCCGATGCCCGTGCCGAACGCGGTGATCATGGCCTGAACTTCCGCATTGCCCAGGGCACGGTCCAGCCGTGCGCGCTCGACGTTCAGGATCTTGCCGCGCAGCGGCAGGATGGCCTGGGTGTGCGGGTTGCGTCCGCGCTTGGCCGAGCCGCCTGCGGAGTCACCCTCCACGATGAAGACCTCGCACTCGACGGGGTTCTTCGAGGAGCAGTCCGAGAGCTTGCCGGGCATGCCGAAGGATTCCAGCGGGGACTTGCGCCGGGCGTTGTCGCGAGCCTTGCGTGCGGCCAAGCGGGCCTGCGAGGCCAGCAGTGCCTTGCGGATGATGTCGCGGGCGGTGTTCGGGTTGCGCTCGAGCCAGTCGCCCAGCTCGTCATTGACCACACCTTGGACGAAGCCCTTGGCCATCGAGTTGCCCAGCTTGGTCTTGGTCTGGCCCTCGAACTGCGGTTCGGCAAGTTTGACGGAGATGACGGCGGTGAGGCCCTCGCGGATGTCGTCGCCCGTGAGGTTATCGTCCTTTTCGCGCAGGATCGTCTTCTCGCGCGCATAACGGTTCATCAGCGAGGTCATCGCGGCGCGGAAGCCCTCTTCGTGGGTGCCGCCCTCGTGGGTGTTGATGGTGTTGGCGTAGGTGTGCACCGACTCGGAGTACGAGTTGGTCCACTGCATTGCCACCTCGAGGCTGATGCCCCTGGTGGTGTCCTCGAACTCGAAGGCGATGACGTCTTCGTGGACGAGCTCAACCTTCTTGGAGGAGTTCAGGTGCTTGACGTAGTCCAGCAGCCCATCCTTGTACATGTAATCCACGACGCGGTGCTTCGGTTCGGCGTCGTTGGCCTCGTCAGCATCCGTGGCGATCTCGTCGCCGTCCTCGGCGAGCACTCGCTCGTCGGTGAGGGTCAGGCGCAGACCCTTGTTCAGGAACGCCATCTGCTGGAAGCGGGCCCGTAGGGTCTCAAAATCGAAATCGATGGAATCGAAGATGGTTACATCCGGATAGAACGTCTGGACGGTTCCGGTAGCGGTGGTTTCCTCACCCTTGGTCAAGGGCATGGTGGTCTTGCCGCCCTCGGCGAAGGAGATCCGCCAGGCGTGACCCTTCTGGCGTACCACGGTGTCTACCCGGGAGGACAGTGCGTTGACCACGGAAATGCCGACACCGTGCAGGCCACCGGAAACTGCGTAGCCGCCACCGCCGAACTTGCCGCCGGCGTGCAGGATCGTCATGACTACCTCGACGGCGGGCTTGCCCTCGGTCGGGTGCATGTCCACGGGGATGCCACGGCCATTGTCTTCGACGCGGACGCCGCCATCGGCCTGCAGGGCAATCTGGATGTGGTCACAGTGCCCGGCAAGGGCCTCGTCGACAGAGTTGTCAACAACTTCGTAGACCAAGTGGTGCAGGCCGCGGGCCGAGGTGGAACCGATGTACATGCCGGGGCGCTTACGCACCGCTTCGAGGCCCTCAAGAACCGTGATGTCCTGGGCGCCGTATGTGTGCTCCACCCGACCGCTGACGTGTTCTTCTACGGGTTGCGCAGCGGGGGATTCACCGGCCTGAACGGAATCGATTGGTTCCTGGGGTGTGGTGTTATCGGTAGACACAGGTGCTACAGACTCCTCAAACAGTGGAAGGCCGAACACCGAAGGTGCCCGATCATGAACCGACGTCCTGCCGCATAGACAAGACGCCTCCACCAATTCTACCGCGTTTGCCAAAAAAACCGGGCATTGGCAGGCAGCAACATGCCGCCACTGGCCGCAGAGTACGCATAGAAGCGATCGAGTATGCCTCAACTGGGGGGGTATGTGGAATGAGCACTCTGAATGCGCCTGCGGGCACGCTACGCGTTTTAGCGTTTTTACCCGTAGGTGTCTCTCGGACCGCGACCCTTTACCGAGCGTCCACCATGCTTCCAGGTGGGTGCCGCTGGTCCCAGGACGCGGAGCACGGTGATGACTCCGGGCCCCAGCACCTTGTCGAAGTGTTTAAGAAGTTCGTGAGAAAGTAACCGCATCTGGGTCGCCCACGTGGTGGAGTCGCAGCGCACCACCACGGTGGAATCTTCAAACGATTCGGGAACGCAATGGGCAGCGATCTGGGGGCCTACGAGCTCAGACCAGCGCGAGAGCACCGAGCCGACGGCAACGGGGGCGCTCCATCCGCGGTCACGCACGATCTTTCCAAAAAGGTTGCCAATCTCCTGTGGATCCCGCCCATCGGAGTATTTTGCCGGTGCCGCACTTGACCGTCGTTTGGCTTTGCGCGCTGCCGCGTTCTCCTCGAACCTGGCGGCTCTGGCCGCATCGATTCGGGCTTCGCCGCGGCTGATCGCGGATTCACGCATACGGTTGAGGATGGCACGCGATGCGTCCAAGGCCTCCGGTGCATGTGGGTCTTTGTCCTCGCTCACGATTTCACCGCCCCGGGGCTGACCTTCAGGAAGGTTCCCCCTAGCTCCGCCGGGACGTCAGAAGCAACGGCAGCCGTGACAATCACTTGGTCCGCGCCAGCGACAATGGTCGCCAAGCGAGTACGGCGGGTGGCATCAAGCTCTGCGAAGACGTCGTCAAGGATCAGAATTGGTCCCGCGCCGGGACGCGGGTCGTCCTCGCCCATAACTTTGTAGGCGGCAAGCCGCAGAGCCAAGGCCAACGACCAGGTTTCTCCATGGCTTGCATAACCCTTGGCGGGCGCCGTCCCCAAGGTCAATAGCACGTCGTCGCGATGTGGCCCGACCAATGTGATTCCACGTTCGAGTTCCTTCTCGCGGGTATTCAGCAGGGCCTCCAAGAACATGTCTTCGATTTCAGCGGTCCCAGCGTGCAGCAGTGCGGCGGGCGCAATCCGGGAGACCTCTTCGGTGTCTAGAGCCTTGTTCTCGGCGGCCTCGGATTCGAAATCGGGGCTAATGGTTGCTTGGTAATACGCGTGGGCTTCTTTGTTCGCGTCGGCCAGCGACGCATAGGCGGCCCCCAGATAGGGCGAAAGTAGACGCAGGACTTCAAGACGTCCACGCAGCACTCGTGCACCGGCTCGTGCCAAGTGGGTGTCCCACACATCGAGTGTTGATTCGTGCGCGGTTGAAAGCTTGCCGCCGTTTCGTGCCGACTTCAGCAGTGCATTTCGTTGCTTGAGCACCCGTTCGTAATCGCCACGAGTCGCAGCCTCCCCGGGGCGAAGGATGACCAATAGGTCGTCGAGGAAACGTCGTCGATTCGACGGATCTCCCTTCACCAGGGCCAAGTCTTCCGGGGCAAAAAGTACCGTACGGACGATTCCAAGGATGTCGCGAGCCCTGACGGGGTTGGCGCGGTTGATCCTAGCGCGGTTCGCTTTGCCTGCGGTGATTTCCACTTCAAGCGAGGTCACGAGCTTCGCGCGCTGGACGCGGGCTCGGACCAGGGCCCTGTCGGTACCAAAGCGCAGTAGCGGGGCGTCGTTGGTGACACGGTGCGAGGACAGCGTCGCAAGGTAGCCGATTGCTTCAACAATGTTGGTCTTGCCCACGCCGTTGGGACCTACCAGAACATTGGTGCCCGGCCCCAGCTCAACATCGGCTTGCGCATAGGAGCGGAAGTCGGTGAGGGAGACATGTGAGATATACACCTAAACGTCCTGCAATGGATTCAAAGGAAGGTATGCCATCGACCGGATGAGCTCTTTGTGATGGATCCAGTCACAAAAAATTGTGTTCGACCGCTCCGTTTGGAGCGAACGTGGAGCGGTCGAACACGAGGTCACTGCGGGAATCAAAACCATGTTTTATCCCGCGGGCAACCTAATTGGGTAAGTTTGGAAGCCGCACCGGCATGACCAGGTAACGGTATTCGTCGCTGTCCTGGCCGTCGAGTGAGGACTGGGCAGTCATCATCGCCGGCTTCGGTGCACTGGTGAAGGAAAAACGCACGTATTCGCTGGAGAAAGCGTTCAAACCCTCGCTCAGGTATGCGGGGTTGAAGGCAACGGTGATTTCTTCGCCATCGATTTGTGCCTCGATCGATTCCTCGGCCTGAGCGTCTTCGCCCGTGCCGGCATCAAGCGAGAGCTGGTCTCCGCTGAAGGAGAGCCTGACGGGGGTATTGCGTTCGGCGACAACAGCAACGCGTCGAACCGCTTCCATCAGCGAAGCAGTCCGCACGGTGGCGTGGATTGGAGTGTTCTCCGGGAACAGCGAACGAATTTTCGGGTAGTCGCCATCAACCAGCAACGAGGTGGTGCGACGGTTTCCGCTTTCGAAGCCGATCAACTCGTTGCCTTCACCCAGTGCGATCTTCAGTTCACCAGCAGACCCCAAGGTTTTGGCGACTTCATTAAGGGTTTTGGCCTTGACCAAGGCAGAAGTGGAAATTCCTGATTGCGACGGCTTCCAGTGGACCTCACGCATGGCTAAACGGTAACGGTCGGTGGCCAGGAAAGTGATGAGGTCATCTTCAATTTCCATCTTGACGCCGGTAAGGATCGGCAAAGTGTCGTCCTTGGAAGCAGCCACGATGACCTGGTTGATTGCGTGGGCAAAAGCCTCACCATCAACTACACCGGTGACTTCGGGAAGCACTGGAAGTTCGGGATATTCGGCCACTGGCATTGTTGCCAGGTGGAAACGACTGCGTCCACACGTGAGTGTGACTTTCGTGCCGTCGGTTTCAATGGTGGCGGTCGCATTGGGAAGGCTTCGGCAAATCTCGGCCAGGAGCTTGCCGGAAACGAGAATGGTTCCTTCGGTTGCGACATCAGCGGCAATTTCCAGGTGGGCAGAGATTTCGTAATCGAAACCAGCTAGGGAAACTGTGCCGTTGGTGGCAGTAATCAAAATGCCCGAGAGCACCGGTGAAGGTGGTCGTTGAGAAAGTGAACGGGCGGTCCAGGACACGGCCTCGGCCAATACATCCTTTTCAACGCTGAACTTCACGAAGTGGTCCGCCTTTCACGACGAAGTCGACAATAACTGACTTAAAGCAAGTTTAGCGGGTGCAAATTTCAAGTCTCACCAACTAGACCTCTGAAACGAGGTTAGTTTGCACTCTTGCTTAGTGAACAGACTGCGTCGGGTGAGCAGAACTGCGGCACAGCCTTCGAGCATACCGGGTTTAAGAGCCTAAGAAATCAGGGCGTCTAGGAAGTTCTTTCGAAATCAGCTGAGGAGCCATTGAACCTGAGCGTCATGGTTTCTTCTCGAGATAGCCGAGTAGCACTAAAGACAGTTCAATTTCACGGACTGCCGTTGTACAGACTTTGCCAGAGACAACGAACAACTTTCCTCAGCGAGAAGGACACACCTGAATCTTCCGAAAGGAAGTTGGCGGGTGGTTTACAAGACAGCACCAGACCTGGGCAATCAACCCTAAAAAGGGTTGGTTTCGTCGGTTTTGGTCCATAAGCGGCAAATCGGTCTTGTTATCTGGATGAATAAGAAAGATGGGATTAGTAGTGTTAATAACCCCTGTGGATACTGTGGATAACTCACCCTGACTGCGGGAACGTGCCGATTATGCATGTGCACAACATGTGAGTGGGCGTGACACTCAGTGTCACGCCCCGGTGGATAACTTTCCGCGTGAATTAAGGGATCCACAGGGGACCCCTGAGTTATCCGCAGGAAAGTGGAGTACTCCACTTAATCATCCACAGGGTTATCCACAGCTGTGGTTATCAACTTTCCGTCTACCTAACCTTCACGCTGCCGTTGCTTGATTCGGTTTGTCAGTTCCGTGACCTGATTGAAAATGGCTCGTCGTTCAGCCATGAGTTCGCGAATCTTGCGGTCTGCGTGAATCACCGTGGTGTGGTCGCGACCTCCAAGCTCCTGACCGATTTTTGGCAACGACATATCGGTCAGTTCACGTAGTAGGTACATGGCGATTTGCCTTGCGGTCACCAAGGTCCGGGTTCTTGATTTGCTGGTGAGCTCTTCGATTGTGAGGTTAAAGTACTCGGCGGTCTGCGCGACGATGGTGGCCGGGGTAATTTCTTGAGCACCTTCGTCGGTGATCAAGTCCTTCAGAACGGTTTCGGCCAGGCTCATGTCCACGGTTTGGTTGTTGAGCGAAGCAAATGCCGTCACGCGGATCAATGCACCCTCAAGTTCCCGAATATTCGTGGAAATCTTTGATGCGATGTACTCCATGACCTCATCAGGGGCGGAGAGATTCTCTGCATTGGCCTTCTTGCGCAGGATCGCAATCCTGGTTTCGAGTTCAGGAGGTTGGATATCAGTGAGAAGGCCCCACTCAAACCGTGACCGCATGCGATCCTCGAAACCCGAAAGTTGCTTTGGTGGGAGGTCAGATGTGATCACGACCTGTTTGTTGTGGTTGTGAAGCGCGTTGAAGGTGTGGAAGAACTCTTCCTGCGTTGCATCCTTGTTTGCCAAGAACTGAATGTCGTCAATCAGCAGGATGTCGACGTTTCGGTAGGTCTGTTTGAAACTAGCGCCCTCGTCGTCACGGATGGAGTTGATGAAGTCGTTCGTGAATTCTTCGGAATTTACGTAGCGAACGCGAATCCCGTTATAGAGATGGCGTGCGTAATGGCCGATCGCATGAAGCAGGTGCGTTTTGCCGAGACCCGAATCGCCATAGATGAACAGTGGGTTGTAGGCCTTGGCCGGAGCCTCTGCAACAGCTACCGCCGCCGCATGGGCAAATCTGTTCGAAGAACCGATCACGAAGGTATCGAAAATGTACTTGGGATTGAGACGACCAAATTCCTGCGAATTTGATGGTGGAGACGGCTGGGGAAGAGGCTCACTGATCCGCGCCTTGGGCACGGGAGGCAGCTCAACGGGAGGAGCCGGGGCTTCTTCGGGGACCAAATCGGAATCAATGCTGAAGGCACAACGGATATCTGACTGAAAAACAAGTTTCAGAGACTGCTCAAGCGGATCCTTGAGCTGGGTTTGAAGGACATCGCGGGTCAGTTCGTTTGGAACTGCAAGTAAGAGCGTTGTTCCAATAAGACCCTGAGGCTGCGCCAAAGCGGCAAATGCCCGCTGCATGGGCGTCACTCGGTCATCTTGTTCGATATGGCGAACAACCTGGCGCCAGGCACTGCCGACACTGTTGGTCTCGTCTGTGCTCACGATAAAGGCCCCTTCGTTCTATTACATCGACCAAACGGGCGACGAATGGGATCTCAGATGGCGAACCCCAACGGAATGATTCTAGCGGTCATCCACAATGTTATGCACAGCCGGTGGATAACTTGCGGTGGATATCTCATTAGGGGTTGCAAATCTGCGGCGTTGCACGTAAAGATTGAGGTCTAGGAGAAGCAAGCTGGCTCCCAGAATGTGGATAAATGGACGTTTATCCACTGCAGTATCCACAACTTAGCGCTCTTCATACACAGGGTCGGGGTTGGGGACTCAAAGGCTCAATTTGACGTACCTTCAGTTGGCCACCTATCGTTGTGTAGTCCTATGTGCGCACTTTTGGCGCTGTTGATGTGCTTCTGAAATCTTCGGATCTTCGGGAAACGCAGAACAGTTCAAGAGGGCCACCTGAATACGAGCGTCGGCCTGTTCTTCCCTACTTATAAGCAACGGGCAAGGCGCATCACATAAGCGTCTTGGAGTTACTACCGTGAGCAAGCGGACTTTTCAGCCGAATAACCGTCGTCGTGCCAAGAAGCACGGTTTCCGCCTTCGTATGCGTACCCGTGCAGGCCGTGCCATCTTGGCAACCCGCCGTGGCAAAGGCCGCAGCGAACTTTCTGCATAACCATTAAGCACTATATTCCTGAACTAGCGCAGGTATTCGTGGGTTCTTTGTATTTTAGACTCGACGCGTGACGTCGTGTTGCCAAAGAATCAGCGAATACGTCTTGCACAGGACTTTACAGCCACTGTACGTTCCGGCGCCCGAACTGGGCGCCGGAACGTAGTGCTATATGCACGGGTTCGTTCCGATGAACCACTGGGCAATAATCGTTTTGGTTTTATCGTTTCCAAGGCCGTTGGCAATGCCGTTAATCGTAATCTCGTCAAGCGACGAATGCGAGCAATGGCCGCGCAGTTTACTGCGGATGCCATCGGCCTCGATGTCGTGGTCCGGGCGTTGCCTGGAGCTGCAGATGTGGAGTGGAACGAACTACACCAACAAGTCCGTTCCGGACTTGATTCGGTTCTGCGTAAGTCAGGTGCCAAGCGTGAAAAAGGACTTTAGGCCGAGAACCGGCGTCATCTGGTTCATGATCGATATTCCCAGGAACATTGTCATCGGGTTCCTCATGGTTTATCGCAAAATCATCTCGCCGATCTATGGCGATGTTTGTCGTTACTTTCCTAGCTGCTCGGCTTATGGCCTTGAAGCGGTTACGGTGCACGGTGTTGTCAAAGGCAGCGGACTATCCATCTGGCGTGTATTAAGATGTAATCCGTTTAGCCACGGCGGGATCGATGCCGTTCCCGAAGGCCGACGGATTTGGCCAGAGGGCAAGACCCCCAAGATCATGGTGTTGAATCACCCTCCGATTCCCGCCGACGAAGACGCCGCAGACGCGGCCTGAGGAGCATGACCGGTAATGAACTTTCTTGACATGATACTGACTCCGTTTCGGTACGTAGTCTCCTGGATCCTGTGGGCCTTCCACGAACTGTTCACCTTCATTGGTATGGATCCCAACTCCGGTTGGACTTGGACCTTGTCCATCATCTTCCTGGTGCTGTTGATCCGTACCGCGCTGATCCCTGTTTTCGTCAAGCAGATCAAGGCCCAGCGGGCCATGCAGGCCCTACAGCCTGACCTGCGCAAGCTTCAGGCCAAGTACAAGGGTAAGAAGGACCAGCTCTCGCAGCAGGCGATGATTGCCGAGCAGCGTGCCTTGTTCAAGAAACACAAGACGAACCCGATGTCGTCATGCTTGCCCATGCTGATCCAGATGCCGTTCTTCTTCGCGCTCTTCCGCGTGCTGAACAGCACGTCGCAGGCAATCGACAAGGAAGAGGGCATTGGCAAGCTCTCCCTTGACAACATCCATAGCTTCGATGCGTCTTCTATTTTCGGTGCTCGTCTCTCGGAAACCTTCCTCGGCACGATCAATTCCGATGGCCCGATCAACGGTGCGGTAATCGTTGTTGCCATCGTGATGATCCTGGCAATGACTGCTTCCCAGTTCATTACGCAGAAACAGATCATGTCCAAGAACATGACGAAGGAAGCTCTTGAGGGCCCCTTCATGCAACAGCAGAAGATCATGCTCTACATCCTTCCGCTGGTCTTCGGCATCGGTGGCATCAACTTCCCAATCGGTGTCTTGATCTACTGGACGGCCACAAACGTCTGGACCTTGGGCCAGCAGTACTACGTCATTCGCAAAAACCCGACTCCGGGTTCGGCAGCAGAACGCGAGCTTAACGAGCGTCGTGCAGCCAAGGGACTTCCGCCGATGGGGCAGAAGAAGGAAGATGCGGATGCTGCCGCGGAAGCCATTGTTGAAGCTCCAAAGGTGCAGCGCGTTCAGCCACAGCGTAAGAACAGAAAGAAAAAGTAGCCATGAGCAATGTTGAGCAGCACGACACTGTCGAATCAGCCGCCCCGGTCGAGGAATCCGAAGTCTTTGATGCTGCCAGCAGCGTTGAAGAAGAAGGCGACATCGCTGCGGACTACCTTGAGGAACTGCTCGATATTGCTGATCTTGATGGTGATATCGATATTGAAGTTCGTGGGGGACGTACCTATATCTCCATCGTTGGCGAAGGGGAAGACGAAGCTTCCCTCCGTCGGCTGATTGGGGCTAAGGGGGAAGTTCTTGATGCGTTGCAGGAACTGACCCGGCTTGCGGTCCTCACCGCCACCGGGAACCGCTCTCGCCTTGTCCTGGACATCATTGGCTATCGCCATGGCCGTGCCGGTGAATTGAAGAACATTGCCGGCGAGGCAGTAGCGAAGGTTAAGGAAAATGGTGGGGAAGTGGCACTAGAACCTATGAGCGCATATGAGCGCAAGCTTGTCCATGATTGTGTGGCTGAATTAGGCATGCACAGCGAGTCAGAAGGCGAAGGTCCGCTTCGCCATATCGTCGTTTCCCACGCCTAAGTACGTAAGCAAGGACCTACACCCAATGAGCAACGAAGTAGAACTTACAGCCGAAGAGTCCAAGGCGGCGCGAACCGTATTTGGTGACCGTTTGGAACTTGCAGAGCGCTACGTTCAGCATTTAGCCACATCAGGGATGGAGCGTGGCCTGTTAGGCCCTCGAGAGGTTCCACGACTATGGTCCCGGCATGTATTGAACTGTGCCGTCGTTGCCGGCCTGATCGATGAAGGCGCCCATGTCGCGGACGTAGGCAGCGGTGCTGGGCTCCCAGGCCTGACCTTGGCGCTGGCCCGTCCCGATCTTGAAATGACGCTCATTGAGCCTCTTGAACGTCGTTGCATTTGGTTACATGAGGTTGTGGAAGACCTTGGTTTGGAAAACGTCACAGTGATGAGGGGCAGGGCAGAACAGCTCGTCGATCAGGTAAATGCGGATTTCGCGACTGCACGTGCTGTTTCGGCGCTGACGAGTTTAGCTGGACTCACCATTCCGTTGCTTCACGGCAAGGGCACGGTTTTGGCCATCAAGGGTCGTTCTGCCGCAGAAGAAGTTGAGAAGGCCGCCAAGGTTATTCGCCGCCTCGGGGGAAAGAAAACAGAGGTCGTGACGGTTGGGGACGACATCCTTAGCGAACCGACCACAGTGGTGCGAATCAACGTTGGATAGCCCAATCACGATAGGGTGTATTAGGTGGTTGCAAGCCACCGTTTGAGTTAGTAGAAGGAACCGTTTTGAAGCGTAGCGTTAACAAGATTCCACCGTTCGCAGCGCTTTTCGCTAATTTCGGTTCATCAAACAATCAAACACAGCTTAAATCAGTTGATTTAGAAGAACTCGAAGATGTTTCACGTGAAACAATTTTTGCTGCGGCACCCATTCTCGACGAGCAAGAGACTGTGGAGCTAGCAGATTCCGATGGAGAGGAAATAGTGGTGGCAAAGGAACCTGCGACGGCACGAAACGTTTTCGATACCACGGACGATAGTTCTCCATTAGCCAGCCAGCTTGCAAGCGAGCATAAGAGGCGCGAAAAATTAAGCGGTCGCAAGCTGCCGAAGCCTGATACTACGCGCTACATGACGGTCAGTAACCAGAAGGGTGGGGTTGGTAAAACCACCACTACGGTTAATATCGCCGCGGCGCTGGCCATCGCCGGCCTTAATGTCCTGGTGATTGACATCGACCCACAGGGCAACGCATCAACGGCGCTCGGGATTGAACACCACGCGGATGTTGACAGTATCTATGATGTTCTCATCAACGATTTGCCGTTGTCAGATGTCGTGGCGACTTGTCCAGACATCGATAACCTTACTGTCGCTCCCGCTACCATTCACCTGGCCGGGGCGGAAATTGAGCTGGTGTCGCTCGTCGCACGAGAACAACGTTTGCGTCGCGCCTTGGAACAGTATGCGCTGTATCGGGACGAGAACGACATGGATCGTCTTGATTATGTCTTCATCGACTGCCCCCCTAGTCTTGGTCTGCTGACTGTCAACGCTTTTGTGGCTGCTAGGGAAGTCTTGATCCCGATCCAATGTGAATATTACGCATTGGAAGGATTGAGCCAGCTTCTTAAGAACATTGAAATGATCCAAAAGCATCTCAACGCGGATCTAACCGTTTCTACGATTCTCTTGACGATGTACGACGGCCGGACCAACTTGGCGGCGCAGGTGGCAAGTGAAGTACGTGAGCACTTCCCTAACCAAGTACTTAAGGCATTGATTCCACGCAGCGTCCGTATCTCTGAAGCACCGAGCTACCAGCAGACGGTCATTACCTACGACTCAAGCTCCACCGGTGCTCTTTCGTATTTGGAAGCGGCCGCAGAAATTGCGGAACGTGGAAGCAGCCTCCACCGCTCGTAATTCTCGAGAGTAACGCGTCTTCTGACATTCTATGCGTCTTTATCGACCATTTCTAGGACGAAAGCGCACTGAATCCGTTGCTTAAGTGTTCTTTCGTTCTCAAATATGTCCTGAGAGAAGAACCTTTGACGACTTGACACCGGATTAGGGTCAAATCTGCTTGAAAAGAAGCCTGGGAGCCACACCCGAGCGCCGCGTACTCAACAATCCTTCAGCAGCCAGTAGAATTGCCATGGGTCAGGTAGCAATGGTGTCGAAAAGGAGTAACATCCAATGTCGGAAAAACGGCGTGGTTTAGGACGAGGTCTAGGTGCATTGATTTCGAGCAGCCCTGTCGTGGAGGCAGAGGGGGCGGCTCCAAAGAATGTTTCACGTGGAACATCAAAGAAGCCGACTGCAAGCGAGCTTGGGACGACTGGAACGATCGAGTCAAAACCAAACGCCGTTAGCTCTGTAACCAACGTGAAGAAGGCTCGTCCGGTCGACATGTTCTTCGTTCCAGGTAAAACTGAGGATGAGGTCGAAGGCTCGAAAGTTAGTCCACCTCCTTCGTCTGCAGCGAAGAAACGCCGCGCACAGATGCCAGGTTTGATAGCGTCATCGGGAAGAGCCGGCGAAGCGGAACCTGTTGTTAGCGATCTTATCGAAGTGCCAGGCACTAGTTTTGCCGAGATTCCCGTGGACAAGATTCACCCGAACCGAAAGCAACCACGGTCGAATTTCGACGAAGAGCACATGGACGAACTCGTTCACTCGATTCGTGAAGTTGGACTCCTCCAGCCGATCGTAGTCCGTCCTTCGCGTGAGAACGCCCAGGAACCTTATGAAATCGTCATGGGTGAACGTCGCTGGAGAGCCACTCAGGTCGCTGGACTGACTTCAATTCCCGCAATAATCAGAGAAACTCAAGACGACGATCTGCTTCGCGATGCGCTGTTGGAAAACTTGCACCGGTCGCAGCTTAACCCACTTGAAGAGGCAGCTGCCTACCAGCAGCTCTTGAGTGAGTTCAACTGCACCCAAGAAGTCTTGTCAGAGCGTATAGGTCGTTCCAGATCTCAAATATCTAACACCATTCGTCTCATGAAACTCCCACCCCTGGTCCAACGCCGAGTAGCTGCCGGCGTGATTTCTGCTGGTCACGCACGGGCCCTGCTGGGCCTTGTTGATGCTGCGGCGATCGAAGAGTTGGCCCAAAGAGTTGTCAATGAAGGCATGTCCGTCCGAGCGACGGAAGAAGCTGTTGCGCTGCACGATGGCCAAGAAAAGCCACGAAAGACAAATGCTGTCAAGCAAACTCCCCGACATGAGCGTTTGGATTTTTTGGCAACATCACTTTCGGACCGGCTCGATACGAACGTTAAAATCTCTCTCGGAGCGCGTAAAGGGAGAGTCAGTATTGAGTTCGCCAGTGTCGATGATCTGAACCGCATTATGGGCGTCCTGACACCTGACGAGGAAGCAAAGTAGCGTAACCAGCGGGGGAATCGGCTGTGTTTCACGTGAAACACAGCCGCACGCTTATCGTTGCCCTCCTTCGCAGAAAAAGCAGGTAGAAGACGACATTAACCCACTCTGTAGCCTCATTTGCCAATAAGGCATTGAACGTCTGGCCTCAACGGCTTCTTGGCGCGCGCTAGCCGCGCTCAGCCGCCAATGTCCGCGGGAAGTCCGCCTGGGGCCCCTTTCGCCCCCGGGGGTCGTTAGAGGGTACTTCAGAAGCCTTGAGGCGCATGGCTGGGGGAGCGAACTTCCTCGAAATGAGTATTCGGCGTTTAAGGAGCCACCCATTATTTTGCTCGGGGCCAGCAGCTGAATATTTGCGTGTTTGAGAGCCACCAATATTGCCGTTCAGAGCCAGCCCGCCAAAACGCGAGTATTCTCCTTCAGAGCCACCAATAGCAACCTTGAGAGCCATCATTAGTGCGCATGGGGACCAGCCCGGGAAACGGGAAAATATTCTCCACGGGAATCACTTTGCCGTCGACGGGCGGCTGGCCCCACGACACGAGTCGGCCCGGCGCGACCGACTGCCCCGATTGTTCGGGACAAGAATACGCTGGGCACCGCGAAGCTCTGGAAGTGCGCTGCAGAGTCCAGCCAGCCCACCGATCGGTGGGGTGTTGTCGGCAGCGCTACCGGCAAGCGTCTCAGCAAGCGGTTCGAGCCCCTGAGAACGTCGCTGCGGCTTGTGCCTCGCCGGTGCTCTGCAGGCAGTATCCGTAGAGTGACTTCCGCCATCGGCCTGGATTGGCGGCCATGTCGAAGTGAACATGGACCAGCTCATCCACAACACCATGTGGAGCGAAACCGGAAGGTGCAACTTGCACCGGAAGTTCGGTGCCGTTCAGGCATGAAGGGTCGTTGGAGGCCGGCGGCTCCCGCCCGGGGAGGTGCTGGCTCTGAACGGCAATATCCGGTGGCTCTCAAACCTCCGTATATTCACGTGGGCTGTGCGCAGGGATTCAAAACCATGATCACGTCAATCGTGATTCTTGTTTCACGTGAAACACTGTTGAGCCAGCCGCCTGTTGGTGGGGATGAAAACCAGAAACGGAACTTGAGTCAGCTAATTTTCCGTGACACACCCCTGCGGTTTTACGTTCGAGACTCGAAGACGATTGGTTGCCCACAGGGCAGGCAAAAGGGAAATGGGGGAGTGGGAGCAGGACTGCTTAAGGAGAAAGGAGAGATTGCTGAATATTCGGTCCTGCGGTTAACGACACTATTATGCGTGGGGCCCTCCCGTGTAAATGAGAATATTTGCCACGCGAACCATCATTGCGAGTACACAGAGCCACTTGACCCAAGAGTGGTGACCCTTCCCCAACCAATGAACCAGATAGGCCGGAGCGGAGCCGAGTATCCGAGAGAAATCGATTCACGTAGAAATCGATTGGCAGAGCAGACCGCTTACTAGTAAGGAGCGGGCACCGCTGAAGCCCCCCATCGAAAATCACCTGCATGTGCTGATTGAGTACATATCCCACTGCCACGGCAGATCGGTGTTCCGCAGGCAGTACCTTGAGCCTAACTTGAGCTTGCGACCGCGTGCAGGCGTTCATGACGACGTGGTCGTGGATCTGATCGTCCATAATGCCTTCAGTTTCGATCCTGAAAGCCGCAACGCTCCGGAGCGGATCGCTATCATTCAGTATGGGGGGCCGTTGGGATAAGTGGCTTGTAATGCCTCCGATGATTGGGCGGAAACAACGTGAGAAGACGAAACACGGTTTCGGTTGATTGATGAACAGCACGTGGCCGGAACGAAGCCTATCGCTCGCCAGAGGCATCGTTGTTTTCTAAGGATGGGCGAGCAGAGGAGAATAATCGCGGCAGAGCGCCGGGTGTTTGTGCGGGATCAGCATATCGATTTGTCATTGGGCTGAATGGAGTACCTGTGCTGCCAGTCCGTGGATGCACCTGAAAACGAAGATAACGATGGAGCCGGAGGTCTGGTTCAAACGTCCGCGGGATAATACTTCATGTTCGAAAGCTTAGGCGAAACGATGCGTGAAAAGAGGACAAGCTTGATCGGAACATAGTTTTGTCGGACACTAAAGCCGGCATACGGACGAGCTGAATGACGTTAGCGGACTTGCGAGTGACAATCTCGTTGCCAAGTACGTTAAACAATTGATAACGTCTGGGCACTAACGCCTTGTTGCTAGTTTCTCCTAGACTGGGACTAAAAGTGGCTATTGGTCATGTGCGTAGCCGGATACCTCATATCGTCCGTGCGTTGCGCCGGTTGTCGTTCGATGTGGGTTGGCAGATCGAACTGTAGACCCCAACTGGGGCCCGAACAGAACAAGAGAATGCGACCCCCAGAATTTGAAGCTCATGCCTCTCTTCCCCGGAGTTTATCGCTCGGTCTGGTGTTGATGTCCCAGGGTGATGCCTGCCGACCTTTGACGTAGCGGAGATCTGATTGTCAGATTCCAACGTGATCCGAAATGAGTTTCATCGAATTTCGGATGAAACTGAGTCGACGCAGTCTTTGCTTCTCCGCGACTCAGGTCCCGTCCGAATACATCAACACGAACAAGGGGAGACTATATGGACGACATACGGTTCTCGGCAGCCATGGCTCCCGCAACGATCAACGGCACGTTAGAGAACGCAGTTGTCTGTTCGAATGAATACAGAAATTCTTGGGTAGGGGGGGGAGCCCGTGGTGATATGCGACGTAAACATGAAATGCGCTGAAGAGCCGCCCAATGTCACCTCATCGCTGAGCCACCATCTTTCGCAATCGAAGTTTAGACTCCGCTCCATCAGTGATACTAAGAGTCCGACGCCTGCTCCTAGTACGGGTGACATAGGGTTTTCGCACCAGAACGTGCATGCTGTGACAGTTTTGAACTGTAACGACGACACCAATGTTTTGCTGTGCAAGTCCATAAACGACAAGACTGTTCATCCTCTGACGGAACGAGATGTCAGTACCGGCTCCAAGGGCTGGAGCGTACGCTTCAGCAAAGGATAAGCAGCTGGGAAAATGGCCGAACTAACGGTTTCATAGGGCGTTGTTGATTCGGCTGCGCGCCCCTCGTAATGGCTCGAGCACGCAGCTGGTGGTCTCGGACGAATCTTCGGTTCGAGAAAATACAGACCAACGGCCTCTTGCCGGCGAGGCCTTTAATGTTTCACGTGAAACACAATTTCTTGATTTGGTGATTGTCAGTGAGTATTCGACGCTATGGGGACCACCCATTATTGCCGTTGGGGGCCACTGATATTGCCGTTGGGAACCAGTACCTCCTCGCGTGGGGGCCAGCGGCCTCCTAGGCGCCTAAATCATTCCTGAACGGCGCCGATCTTCTCCCGTCTCGTGTACCTTCCGGCTCGGATTCGGATGGGGTGGTGGACGTCCCGGTCCATGACCACTTCGGCGTGGATGCCGGTTCCAGCCCATCTGCGGACACCCCATGCAGAACCCGCAGGGCTAGGCCGCAACGGTATTCCCTGTGCGCGGGCTGCCTCCGGAGGGGCTTCCCTCAGGGTTCCCGCCGGACAACAGCTCCGCTATCGTCGCCAGGATGGAGTCCGCCGTGCACTTCCCGTGGTTGGCAGTGCCCTGCATCCTGCAGGGACGACCGGTCCACACCGGACCTGCTCACGTCGCGGCATCGCCCACTGCCCACCGGTTTAGTGGCTCCGAGCAACGCCACTGGTGGCTCCCACGGAGAATATTCGCGTTTTCCCACGGTGGTCCCTACGCACAATATTGATCGCTCCCATACGAGCAAATACTCATGTCAGTACGTGCGAGTCAAAGAACGCGCCCTAATGGAAAGGTCAAGCCCGTGTTTCACGTGAAACATACAACGGCATCTCCAGTACTCGCAGACGACAGGCGCACTGTAGCTAACGGACGATGCATAAGTTTCACGTGAAACAAGTATGTTCAAAACGAAACCATCGTTGCCGATCAGCCACTTAACTCGATGGCATATGTTCTTTCGGAATATGAGCGGAAATCGTCGAAACGTGAAAGCGCGACTGAGGTCTAGCTGCTAAATCAGTCGAAACGTAAAGTGGAAGATTGACCCGTGGGGGATAGGGGCTCGAAACCCCGAACGCCTCAACCGCGGACCGATGCTGCTTTGTCGTCAACGGAGCGGAACCGCATCACACGTGCACCATGCGAAGGTCCTGCGTGAGGGCCGCGCCCGTCGCTGCAGGGGAGCGTGCACGCCTCATGCGGGCGAACCCCTGCTGGAGGCAGTGCAACAGCGGACGAACGAGCGTGAGAGCCTTCTAGCGTCAATACCGCGCCATGATGTTGCAGACTGGATCTAACAGAAGGCGCTTTGCGCCGTGAAGCGGTTTTCGGCTACCGACCGTTTCCCACTCTGCCGCAGATGTGAATGCGGGCCTGAGCTATTCAGCTACTGCGAGATCGCGACCATGATCCTTCCGATTAGCCCTTGCGCTGACGCAGGAAAGATCTTGAACGATTGGATTCCCGGTCATCGGCGGACTTTACTGCGGGTCCGAACGTCCGGAGTCTGCGAAGCCCTTCTGGAATTCTCCGAATCGATTCGATCATATCGGTGCGCAGAACATGATCACTAAGCATTCAACTCTTTGGAGAGAGCCGAGCCTTTTCGAGAGATGAGTATCCAGAGGAACGGGAGCCACCGGATATACGTTTCCAGAACTACCAATATTGCCGTTGATAGTTGTTGCCGCGGGGATGTTGCCGCGGGGAGTGCCGCTACCGGCTCTCAGTAAAATCCCATAAGCCGTAAGAATCGTGTTTCTAATCCTCATGCACTGGCTGCGTTCAACATGAGTTAAGGATCATCAGGAGGAAGCCTTTGTTGGCGCGGCCGGGCGGTGGATGATTGATCGTCCGCAAACAAGCATTTCTAAACTTTTCAAGAGATTAGAGGCGCAAGATGAATCACCGGACCAACGCGGCGTTCCTTCCCCTGACACGACCAGCTTTCGACGCGGTACGGGCTGCTGACTGCGTACTAGGTGACGTCCCGCAAAGCGATTCCTGGCGCTCTAAGACCACGGTTAGGAGTTTCCAAAGTAGCCTTCAAACCAGATGTTGGAGCTCTCCCATCTACCATAATTAGTCTGAGGATAGTTGGTCAGCAGATTCTTTGAAGGCTGTACTGTGGTGCCCCCGAGCAGCGCCACGATCATTCGACATCCGTGGTTTCGGTTCATGATGCGTGTTTTCGATATCCCGCTGCTCTCGACAAAACAGCTTGAGAAATATCGCGCAGATCAGCCGCGGAGCAGTGAACGTTGCGACCAAACAGCATTCATCGGTGGGGACTCTCGGTATCGGTGTTCATTTCGTATCGGTGTATATGTGACTGTTGGGGGCCAGCAATATTGCGCGTGGGGATCACCGCGGGAAACAGTGAATATTGTCCGTGGGAGCCACCAGCGGCATTGGCGGGAGCCGCTTTGCCGGCTGGGTGGCCACGACGTGAGCGGGGCCGGTCTGGACCGGTTGCCCCTGGTGGTTGCCGAGCAGTGGCAACGAGGGGAAGTGCACGGCAGGCTTCATCTTGCCGGCGTTAGCATAGTGGGGCCGTTGTCTGGGGACCCTGCAGGGGAACGACTCCGTAGGAGGCTTGCTCCCAGGCAACGCGGCGCGACCCGGACCCGCGTGTCCTGCACGCGGTGTCTGCAGAAGGCTCGGACCCGTCCAAAATCAATTGGAACCCACTGAAGGGCGGTGGCTCCCACGCGGGGAAGTACTGGTCCCGACGGCAATAATGAGTGGTCCCCAAAGCGTCGAATACTCAGTATCAGAAACGGGACTCTAATGGTCAGTAGCACCAGAAAAGTTAGAACCATGGTTTAGGTCATGAATGTTCGGTCTTGCGGAGCAGAGCAATTGTCGTTGAAGTCCGTCGTGGAACAACGAAAATCCTATAGTCTGATTCGGCTCTAGCGCACACGGAGGGCCTTCCGATATTGTGCTTCCGATAGGTGGCGTGACACTGCCCCGAGAAGAACACTGAGCGTTCCACCATCCGTTCAGATTCTCCCAGTTTCGGGCATTCGAGACTGTGGCCATGCATGAATAATCTGGGGTAGTTATGCGGCATTGTCCGTGGAAGAACCGGCAGTAGAGGCTTGTGTTTGGCGCCTATGCCGGCGCAACCGTGGAAAAGTTCATCCACAACTTCACCTGGTCTGAGACAGTGTCCGAAGATCTGCAAGCGAAACTGGACTCGTCAGAAAGCTGAAAGAGCCGGCAGGTGGTTGCTTCATCCGTCGGGGCTAAAGCCTCTGAGGGCAATAAGGGGATGGCAGTACTGTTTCGAGTAATCGTTCGTTGCACGCGGGACTAGAACCGATGCAGAGCAAGACACCGAAGTTGGTCGTCATGCCAAATCGATTAGCCATCACTAGTAGCCAAACTCTGCGCCGGGTGCCAACACTCTGGGTCTTCCTTGGAAAATCCGTAGCCTAGCGAGCGACGTGAGGTGCTAATGGCATTGTCGAGGGTGTTGCCTAATACGTTCGAGACCTGGGAGGGGCCTGAGAATTCCAGAAAGTTCCACGCTCGTGCTTTATATCAGTCGTCTCTGATGGGTTGCGGTCGTCTCCGTTCTGCCGGATGAAGGCAGAGACAAATATGACCAGGAGTTTCGGGCAATATTCGCCCAATTATATCTCCATCATAGAAAACTAGCGATTATGGTTGTTTAACTCAACGCCTTTTCGTACGAGACACCAGAGAGGTTCAGCGAGCGACGCGGGCAGGCCTAAGGGTTAAAAGCTTGGTGCGCCGACCCCGGACGGGATCGGCGCACCAAACAAACTATGATTCAGCGCGGCTTAGAGGTAAGCTGCGAATTCTTTCTCGAGGACAGGCTTGGGCTTGGCGCCGATGGAGGTGGCCACGTGTTCGCCGCCCTGGAAGACATAAACGGCGGGGATGCTGGTGATGCCGTACTTGGCGGCGATACCCGGGTTGTCATCGACGTTGACCTTGACCACGTCGACCTTCTCGGCATGCTCGGCAGCGATCTGCTCGAGGATCGGGGTCAGCTGGCGGCAGGGACCGCACCACTCGGCCCAGAAGTCGACGATGACTGGCTTGGAGGCTTCGAGGACCTCGGCCTGGAACGTTGCGTCTGTGACGTCTTTGGTCTGGCTCATGGCCTGCACCTTTCGTAAATGTTTTCTTCCCCGTCGAAGGAGAAGCTGGGGACTAGTTGGAAACGGAAAGAACGTTCGCGGTTGTAGCGGCTTCGACGTCGGCCAAATAGTGTTCGACGTCGAGGGCCGCGGCGCAGCCCGAACCGGCGGCTGTGATGGCCTGGCGGTAGGAGGAATCGATGACATCCCCGGCTGCGAAAACGCCGGGGATGCTGGTCTTGGAAGTTCGTCCTTCAACGGCGATGGTGCCCTCGGTGGTTAGCGTGAGGACGTCCTTGACGAGGTCGGTACGTGGGTCGTTGCCGATGGCCACGAACATGCCCGTGACCGGTACTTCCTGCTCTGCCCCGGTCTTAAGGTTTCGCAGGTTCATAGCGGTGACCTTCTGCTCTCCGGCGATGCCAATGACCTCGGAGTCCCAAATGAATTCGATCTTCGGATGTGCCAGGGCGCGGTCTGCCATAATCTTGGAGGCGCGCAGGGTGTCGCGGCGGTGTACGACGGTGACCTTGGATGCGAACTTGGTCAAGAAAATGGCTTCTTCCATGGCGGAGTCGCCGCCGCCGATGACGGCAATTTCCTGGTCGCGGAAGAAGAATCCGTCGCAGGTCGCGCACCACGAGACGCCGTGTCCGGCCAAGCGCTTCTCGTCAGGTAGACCGATCTCGCGGTAGGCCGATCCTGTGGACAGGATGACCGCATGGGCACGGTACACGGTGCCGTCGCCCAAGGTGACGATCTTGACGTCCCCGGCGAGATCGACGGCGGTGACATCATCGAAGAGGATCTCGGCGCCGAAGCGTTCGGCCTGCTTCTGCATATTGTCCATGAGATCCGGGCCCATGATGCCTTCGGGGAATCCAGGAAAGTTTTCCACGTCGGTGGTGTTCATGAGTTCGCCACCGGCTGTCACCGAGCCTGCGATGACCAGCGGCTCTAGGCTCGCCCGTGCCGTGTAGACGGCTGCGGTGTAGCCTGCTGGGCCGGAACCAACGATGATGACATTGCGGATGGCGTCTTGTACTTCTGTAGCCACGTGTCGAGGACCTTTCATAAGTGCGGTCTAGTTTCAAACACACCGCGGGTAAAGAGGGGACTATGCGGCATAACAGCGAATGCCATCGTCGTATTCCCGGCCATGGGGCTAGGAGACGCGGAACTCGCCGATCTGCAAGCCGTAGGGGCGTGAAGCGTTGGCCCCGGAAGCGCGGCGCGGTAGCTCGGTGACATTCAGGAACACGTACTTTCCCTGAGCGCTCTCACTGTCCTCGCCGCCGACCGGGACGGTGACGGTCGGACCGGTGAAGGAGCCGCTTGATACAACCTTGGCGTCGGAGAGATTATCGGTTTTTCCGACTCTGATCTCGAAGGAACCGCCGGTTCCATTCAATCCTTCAAGCTGGACCTCGGAGATATCGGAAAGGTCTTCCAACTCGACAATGAAGACCATATTGGAGGCCAAACCGCCGTACTGCGGGGAGGTGAATGAGAAGGACTTGTACAAGCTGGCTGGGTTGCCATCAATGGCGTTCGACAGCGTATTATCGGTCGCCGCGTTCAGGTCCTGGTTGCCGGGAACCAAACGGGTGAGGCCGGCAATCTCCGGGGTTACAGCTTGTGCACTTTTTGATGGCGAGGCTTCGCTGCTGCTGGCGTCTGCCGAGGTTGGTGCTTGGGTTGTGGATTCAGTGGCAACAGGAACTGTCTTGTTGCCCCCTAGCGTGTTGTAGGCAAATACGACGGCCAGTACCAATACCGCACAAAGCAGTGCGCCCACGAGCAAACGGGTGGTCTTCTTTCCACCCTCATCGGCTTCCTCGTTTTCGTACTCCTCATCGGGATCCGAATAGCCAAGAGCTGCTGCGGGGAAGCTTGAGGGGACACGCTGGCCCGTCTCATCGACTGTCACGCCGCGTGACTTCTGCGCGGCGGCAAGAGCAGCGGCCGAAGTCACCACGGGCTCGTCGACGTCATCCTCTGGCTGCTCCATTTTGGTGACCTTCGGAGCAGGCTTAACAGGAGCTTTGGCAACAGGGGCAACCGGAGCCACCTTGGGTGTTGCCGGGGGAGCCTTTGGAGTCGCCTGGGTGGCTGGGGCCTCCGGCTTGGCGGCGGGTGTTGCCGGGGGAGCCTTTGGAGTCGCCTGGGTGGCTGTGGCCTCCGGCTTGGCGGCGGGTGTTGCCTGGGGATCCTTTGGAGTCGCCTGGGTGGCTGGGGCCTCCGGCTTGGCGGTAGGTGTTGCCGGGGGAGCCTTGGGCGCAGCTTGAGTGGCTGGGGCGATAGGAGAAGGCGCGGAACTGGCAGGAACAGCTGGTGATTGTTCGGTGGATGATCCCACGGTGTCCGGTGGTGAAACCGGCGCAACGGCTGGGGGAACCTGCTTGCCGCGCGTGAATCGACCCTTAAGATTGTTTAGCTTCTCATTGAGGCTGATTTCCGGGAGCCTGTCCAGCATGGCCGGACGTTGCTCTTCTTGGGCTTGCTGGTCATCGTAGTATTCATCGTCATCGTCATAGCTGGCAGGTTCATTAGACCGGGCGACGCCGAAAATCTCGGTTCCCAGGGTATCGGTGTAGAACGGCTCGATGTACGTCGGATCTGCTTGGACCACAAGATCAAGGAGGTCGGCCGGCTCTGCGAGGTTCGTAACCAGATAGGTGCTGCCCTCTGAAATGCCAAGATCGAGCACTTGCACCGCGGCGTAGCGTTCACCGGTGGCGATTTCGCGCGCGCTGGTTGCCAACTGCGACGCATTCGCAGTTGAGCCGACAAGAATGCTCACTGGACGGTTGAGCACCTGATCGATGCCACTGAGCACCTGGTCTCCGTCGGCGGAAGTCAAGACCATTTCGGTGACCTGGTAGCGGCCGCCAAGCATGGCGCCAGCGTCGATGGGCTGCGACACGATTCCCTCCCGGGATTACTTTGCGTTGCCGGCACCCTCGTGGGTGCCCCGTTCCATGTTACCGGGATGGACGACGTAATTCGCGAAGACCGGGGCCGATGTCGGGTCGGAGGGCCCGATGGTGGTCTGAAGTCTGGGAGTCTATCGGCGCAAGCCGGGGATCTTGCGGGCCAGCGGACCAAGAAAGTTTTCCAACTCTTCCGAACGAATCAACCGCAGCAAGGCGATGTAGACGATGGCCATGACGGTGCCGACGATCGCGATCGCGATGAGAGCGGATCCGATGGAACTCCAAGCGAATCCCCAGCTGTAACCTCCCAGTAGCCAGAGCACACCGGCACCGACAACGCCGGAAAGTGCCGCCATGACACCTATTCGAATATAGGCGTCGATGACCTGGCTGGTGCCGTAGTCGCCGTAACGGCGGACGATCAGGTAGTGCGCAATGACCGCGGAGAGCACGTTTGTCGCACCATAAATCAGTGCCATGGCTGGTGCGATCTGGGTGGCCGGCAGGATCTGGAAGGCGCTGAAGGCCAGCGTGACACCCAGTGCCGCAATGACCGTTTGGATCAGCATCGGGGTTTTGGTGTCTTCCTCGGCGAAGAAGACCCTGATCATGAATAAGTGCACGGATTTGAAGGGTAGCCCCAGCGCAGTCAGCACCAAGAGCTGAGCGAGGGCGGCACCCTGAAGCATCGAGGTGGACGAGCTGCCGGCGAAGAGCCGGCCCAACGGCCCGGCAAGCACGATGAAAACCACTGCAGCAAAGACAATGGGGACGGCAGTGGTGCGCAATCCCTGGGAAAGAAGCGGTGCAACATCATCGCGACGGTTCTCTTGGAACGCTTTGGTGAACTCGTTGAAAAGCATCGTGGCCAAGGTCAGGGCAAAAATCGAGTGTGGCAGTACCGTGATCAGCTGCGAGGTGTTCAACGCGTACTCGCCCGGGATGTCCGCGCCGCCGTTTGGCATGGACAGGCGGGCAGCGGTCGCCGAGGAAACGAACTTCGAATTCACCAGCGAGGCGATGTTTCCGACCATCATCGAACCAAGAGTCCACGCCGCAAGCTTGCCCACGTGGCGCAGCCCCATGCCGCGCCAGGAGAAGTCGGGGCGAAGACCCAACCCGATCCGGCGCAGCGGCCAGAACAGCACAACAGCCTGCACCACGATGCCCAGGGTGGCTCCGCCGGCCAGCAGGACGGTTTGCGGTGTCGTCCAGGTTGCCAGCTGGTCATTGCCGCCGCCATAGGCACCAAAGAGCACGATGAACGTGCCGATGGTAAGGATCTGCACCAGGTTGTTCGCCACCGGGGCCCACATGTAGGCGGCAAAGCGGCCATGGGCGTTGAGCACCTGCCCGAAGACCGCATACACCCCGTAGAAGAAGACTTGCGGCAGGCACCAATACGCGAACGCGGTGCCCATGGCCAGCATGGGCTCGGTCCAGTTCAGGGTCAGTGTCTTGATCAGCGGGCCGGCCAGGAGCGTCAACAGCACCGTGGCCAGACTCATCACCACCACGGTGAGGGTCACCAGTTTGGAGGTGTAGGACGAGCCCTTGTCGGAGGCCTGTGACGCCTTGATCAGTTGGGGAACCAGGATGACATTGAAAATGCCGCCGGCCAGCAACATGAAGATGATCGTCGGGATGACGTTCGCCTTCTCGAAGATGTCCGACATCGTCGTGGATGAACCGATGGCGACCGCAAGCAAAGCCGTGCGGATGAATCCAAGCACGCGCGAAACCATGGTGCCGGAAGCCATGAGGGCATAGGCCTTGGACTGGCGTCCCGCGTTCTGTTCGCTTGGCGGTTGCGGCACCTTGGGAGGGCTGCTGGGCTTGGCGGGGTGTTTAGATACCTGGGACATAATTTGGGAGTACTTCACGCGCAAGGTCGGCGATGCGCCGTTCATTGGGGAAGGACAAGCGTTTGCCGAGATCACGCAACGGAACCCATGCGACGTCCACTGCTTCGTGGTCCGGATCGTTTTCAATGGTGAGTTCGCCGCCGGTGGCGCGGAGGAGGAAATGATGCACGGTTTTGTGGACGCGGTAGTTCGTGACGGTGAACCAGTAATCGACGGAGCCTAACGGAGCCAGAATGTCCCCGGCGATTCCGGTTTCTTCCTCGATCTCCCGCACCGCGGCTTCTTCGTTGGTTTCTACGCCTTCAGGATGCCCCTTTGGAAGGCACCACTCAAGCCTGCCGCCACGGTTGTACCGGGCAATGATGGCCACCGGCAGGCTGGAAAGTGTCGTGTCGATAACGACGCCGCCGGCGGAAACCTCTTCAACGGTGGGAAGCGGGTGGTGCCCGGGGCTCACTTGCGCCTGCGCGTGCGCCATTGACGCAGTCAACGGCGTGCGCTTCGGGGCGCTGGGAACTGGATGAGCCATGGCAACCACTCTATCGGTTTTGTCCCGCATCGTGGCTTGCCCCGCCCGGCCGGCGCGTGTTATCCCTATCTTCACCGTGAGTGTGACGATCTTGTAGGAGTGTGGAAGGTAACGCTGTATCTACGTGGCCGTGAGCATGGCACTAGGCAGAAAGTCTGGCACCCTTAAGGAACTATGCAGCAACTACCGTCCCCCCAGGTTCTTACCGAGCTTTTGCCCCCCGTCGTTTTTGAGCTTGGGCAGCTCTTCGTCGATTCCGGTTTTGAGCTCTCCCTAGTAGGAGGCCCTGTTCGAGACCTCTTCCTGGGTCGAGTGTCTCCTGATCTCGATTTCACCACTAGCGCTTCACCGGATGAAACACTCGCGGTGGTTGCCGGCTGGGCCGACGCCACCTGGGAAGTGGGACGCGACTTCGGAACCATCGCCCTGCGCAAGGGAAGCCACACGATCGAGGTGACCACGTACCGGGCCGACGCCTACGACCCGTCCTCGCGCAAACCCATCGTGGCTTTCGGAGACAAGCTGGAAGACGATCTCTATCGTCGTGATTTCACCATGAACGCGATGGCGCTTCGGCTTCCCAGCCTCGAGCTGGTCGATCCCTACAACGGATCCAAGGACCTAGAAGAGCGCGAGGTCAGGACTCCCGGCGCTCCATCAATGTCCTTCTCCGACGATCCGCTGCGCATGATGCGTGCCGCGCGCTTCGCCTCCCAGCTGGGGATCAACGTGGCCGATGACGTGCGTGCCGCCATGACAGAAATGGCAGAACGCATCAAGATCATTTCCGCAGAGCGGGTCAGGGACGAGCTGATCAAGCTGATAAACGGGGTCGATCCGCGGGCAGGCATTGATCTGCTGGTGGACACCGGGTTGGCCGAGATCGTCATTCCCGAGGTTGCCGCGCTGCGACTGGAGATCGATGAGCACCATCGTCACAAGGATGTGTACCAACATTCCTTGACGGTCTTGGAACAGTCCATGCAGCTGGAAAGCCCCGCTGACGGCCCGGTTCCAGGCCCAGACTTTGTGTTGCGCTTCGCTGCCTTGATGCATGACATCGGTAAGCCGGCCACCCGCAAGTTCGAGCCCAACGGAGCAGTGAGCTTCCGGCACCACGATGTGGTCGGGGCCAAGCAGGTCAAGGCACGGATGCGCGAACTGCGCTTCGACAACGACACCATCAAGTCCGTTGCCCGGCTGGTGGAGCTGCACATGCGCTTCTATGGCTACGGGGATGCCGGCTGGAGTGATTCGGCGGTGCGTCGCTACGTGCACGACGCCGGGGACTTGCTGCAACGCCTACACCGGTTGACCCGTTCGGATGTCACCACACGCAACCGCAAGAAAGCCGACCGGCTCAGCTTCGCTTATGACGACCTTGAAAAGCGTATTGCGGAAATCAGCGAACAGGAGGAGATGGCCGCCGTTCGGCCGGACCTCAATGGCCAGCAAATTATGGGGCTGCTCCAGATCAAGCCCGGCCCGGTAGTAGGCCGAGCCTACAACTTCCTGTTGGAACGTCGCCTGGATAACGGTCCAATCGACGAAGACGAGGCGGCGCGCGTGCTTCGTGAATGGTGGTCGCAGCAGCCTGAATCGGCCGAGCAATAGTCCAAGACAAAATGACAGAAGGGCCTTGTTTCGGCGTGTCGTTCTCAACACGCCGAAACAAGGCCCTTCTTCTTAAAGTTTTCACAAAACGATGTGGCGCAATCCCGCAACAGTGTGTATCGTAGAACTTGTGATTGAGAAGTCTCAATGAGATCTCGAGATCGATATGACAATATTGGCGCCAGAACCAACTGGCATGTTCTTCCAGGCAAGGAGGTGGGAATGATGATTAATTCAATGAATTTCGGCGGCTTCTATACGCCCCGTCATGGCTTCGGCGGCTTTACCGCCCGAGCAACTTCCCCTGCCTCCGGAACGGCGCCCTGCTAGCAGCAGTTAGCTTTTCAAAGTTCCCGAGGCTGATGAGTCATCATTCGACCAAATCCTTGAGGAACTTTCATCATGTCTGTCCAGATCTCTTCGATCACCACCCAAGCTGTACGCTCCGCTGAATTAATATTCGCCGGACCCGATACGCTACATGCCCGCACCACTCGGTCCGCCGAGCAGGCCGCCTTCCGCACCTCCAACCAGGCTGAGGGGAGGTAACCACCGTGGCTGCAAAAAACCGAAAGCCAAAGAACAAGGCTTGGTTTCAAACGCAGTTCAACCCGGAATTCCGGGAGCGTGAACTACGTAATCACATGCCAATGGATATGGTCTTCCGCCTGCGGTGAGTGAATTAGGGTCAGGCAACCACTGCCGACCCGGAATTCGACTCATTCACCGAAAGCAGGAGCAAGACTTATGGACATAGCTGAATCCCACAGTGCAAAGCCCGCCGGCTTCACCGGCGGGCTTTGCCGCTTAAACGGAGCTTTGGCTAATCGCTACAGCGGATCGACCCGTGTGGATTCGGTCGCGCCAATGCCGCAAGAACGCCAACCCGGCCTCGTCGTGAATCACTTCGGTTCCGAGACCGAGGTCTTGGGCAGTTAGCACCGGGTAAGGTTTTCCTGCCGGGATTCCGTCGTCCGGGCGAACATCGACGTGACTGACTTCGTGGCCGTTGCTCGCCAACCAGTCGGCCATGGCGTAATCCGTGCGTGAATCGCCAACTGTGAACCACGCTGCTGGGACGATGCCATCGGCCGCCAAAAGATCCAAGGCCCGGCGGGCACCAAGATCCTTGCTAAGTGCCACCGATTCAATATCAGTGGAAATGATTGTGGGGTCAACGCGGTATTCGATCACGTCGCCCGAGTCAGGAACGGTCCTGTCAAGGTGCTCCACACCAAGGCCCAAACGGATCATCGCCTCCACAGCGGCCGCATCGAATTCGAGCTGGACGCGCCGGTAGTCAGCGTTATCGGCATCGAGATTCTGTTCAACGGAGACCATGGCGCGCTTGGTCTCATCGAAAAACATGTGGTTGTCGAATGAGGAAGCCACTAAAGAGCGAATTTCTTCAGCATAATTTTCGGGAACTGCGAGCTCGTGATCCACATGGAGCTCCCCGGCACCGGTGTCGTCAAAGGTGAACCAGGTGGCACCCTTTTCGCAGATCGCATGGATCTTCAATGACGGTGGAAATCCGGCGGCGATCATTGGTTCCATGACTTCGTTCTTGATGAAATCGTCAGAACGTCCCGTATTGAAAATAACGGGAATCTGCGCCTGCGCAAGCTCAAGAAGCAGCGCAATGATTTTCGGGTCGACGTCACGGGTCACAGGAGAGGCAATGGGGCCGTCCACGTCGAGGAGCAAGGCAAATGGGGGTGTCGTGGGCATGCCTTCGATTCTCCCATCGGATGGCGCCGGAACGGAATCGCCGGAGAGTCCCGGGACCCCACCCATGCATTCCCTAGATGTAAGGATAGTCATCCACAGATTCGGTGTACCGGGATGATGCGCGCGAAGAAGATCCTCGAACCGTGGAATCCGGTGAAGACTGAGCGCCCAGCAGAGGCTGGAGACTTATATCTTCCTGACCCCGAGGGGGAGTTCTGCCAGCATATATCCGGGCCCCGGACGGGATATTGAATACTCGAAAACAACTCGGCTGCTATTCGGTTTGTCCGGAATGGCAAAGGAATCCAAGGACAAGAATGGCAAGGTGGTTGCTCCGGGTCTCGGACTTCTGGCAGCAACTGATGAGCGGTTCCGCTGTCGTGCACGGCAAGACCACACAGGCGTGACAGGTCCGGAGCCATCGACGCACAGGATGCCGAGGATTATCAGGCAGGGCGTGGAATCGCTGATTCTGTGGCCGGATACCCCGTGGCGTTTTGAACCCAATGGACCCTCCCGGCTCGGCACCCGAGACGTTTGCCACGCGGCGGTGATAGCTTGAAGGTGATTCAAGGAACACCAAAAACCTTGGTCTTCCTCATCCCCCCGAACACCGGGAATTCAGATAGGGGACACACGATGACAGCGACGCCATCAACAGACATGAGTGATCTAGCGATTGCTTCGAGAGCCGTGCTCCAACCGATCGGGCAGATCGCCGAATCCGTGGGGATCCCAGAAGCGGCCCTTGAGGCCTACGGCCGCTACAAGGCCAAGGTCGATCCGGGCCTGCTGGAATCCCGAGGGGCGAAGCCCGGAAAAGTGGTGCTGGTCAGCGGCATCTCACCGACCCCCGCAGGTGAAGGTAAATCCACGATGGTGGTCGGACTCGGAGATGCGTTGTCTGCCACGGGTACCAACACCATGATTGCCCTGCGTGAACCATCCCTGGGCCCGATCTTCGGTATGAAGGGCGGTGCCACCGGGGGCGGTTTTTCACAGGTCTTGCCCATGGACGAAATCAATATGCATTTCACCGGGGATTTCCACGCCATCACCAGCGCAAATAATCTGCTGATGGCCATTCTGGACAACCATCTGCACCAAGGAAACATCCTAGGCATCGATCCCCGGCGAATCACTTTCAAGCGCGTCTTGGACATGAATGATAGGGCCCTGCGAAACATCGTCATTGGCCTCGGTGGTCCGAGCGAGGGCGTGCCGCGGGAAACCGGATTTGAAATCACCGTGGCCTCCGAAGTCATGGCGGTATTCTGTCTGGCAACGGGTCTGGAAGACCTGCGCTCACGGTTGGGCCGGATGACCATCGGCTACACCTACGAGAAGTCTCCGGTCACCGTGGACGACCTCGGCGCAGCTGGTGCGATGACCATGCTCCTGAAGGAAGCCATCAAACCGAACCTGGTCCAGACGATGGCAGGGACTCCGGCCTTCATTCACGGGGGCCCCTTCGCGAACATCGCGCACGGATGCAACTCGGCCATTGCCACGAACACCGCCCGCTCCCTGGCCGACGTCGTGGTTACCGAGGCCGGATTCGGAGCGGATTTGGGCGCCGAAAAATTCATGGACATCAAGGCCCGCTATGCCGGATGCGACCCCGACGTGGTCGTTCTCGTCGCGACCATACGCGCGCTGAAGATGCACGGGGGAGTGGCGAAGGACGGGCTGAAGGAAGAAAACGCCGATGCCGTGGCCGCTGGCATCGCGAATCTTGCCCGGCACGCGTCAAACATCAAGAAGTTTGGGGTTCAGCCGGTCATCGGCATTAACAAGTTCGCCACGGATACCGCTGCCGAACTTGCCGTCGTCACCCAGTGGGCCGCCAGCAACGGCATTGAATGCGAGATTGCGGATGTATGGGGCCAGGGTGGCGCGGGGGCCGGGGAGCTGGCTGCCGCGGTGTTGCGGGCGATCGAGGAGCCCAACAACTTTGCTCCGTTGTATGAATTGGATCAGCCGGTGGAAGACAAGATCCTGACCGTGGTTCGCGAGATCTACGGGGGCGTCGGTGTCGAGTACTCGTCCGCCGCGAAGCGGATGCTCGAGCAGATCCACGCAAACGGGTGGGACGGGCTGCCGGTATGCATGGCCAAGACCCAGTATTCGTTCTCCGATGACCCGAAGCTGTTGGGTGCTCCCGAAGGGTTTACGCTGCAGGTGCGCGAGCTCATCCCCAAGACCGGGGCCGGATTCATCGTGGCGATCACCGGCGCGATCATGACCATGCCGGGACTTCCCAAGCTCCCGGCGGCCATGCACATGGACGTCGACGAGCACGGCAATGCCGTAGGACTGTCGTAGGAACTAGCGCCCGGTTAAACGTCGAAGCCACCGCGCAGGGCGGTGGCTTCGAGGTTCATCGGCCCGGCAGAGCCGGTGACGGGATTTAGCGCTCGATGTCGCCGCGGATAAAGGCCTCGACCTTTTCGTGGGCGATGTCGTCGTTGTACTGCTCCGGCGGCGACTTCATGAAGTAGGAGGATGCCGAGAGAATCGGTCCGCCGATGCCGCGGTCCAAGGCGATCTTGGCGGCACGCACGGCGTCGATGATCACGCCTGCCGAGTTCGGGGAGTCCCAGACCTCGAGCTTGTATTCCAGGGACACCGGGGCATCACCGAAGTTGCGGCCCTCAAGGCGCACGAAGGCCCACTTGCGGTCATCAAGCCAGGCCACGTAGTCGGACGGGCCGATGTGCACGTCGTCGGCCCCGAGCTTGGCCGAGGTGTTGGAGGTGACGGCCTGGGTCTTGGAAATCTTCTTGGATTCCAGACGGTCGCGCTCAAGCATGTTCTTGAAGTCCATGTTGCCGCCGACATTCAGCTGGTACGTGCGGTCCAAGGTGACCCCGCGGTCTTCGAAGAGCTTGGCCATCACGCGGTGCGTGATGGTGGCGCCGATCTGGGACTTGATGTCGTCGCCGACGATCGGGACACCTGCAGCGGTGAACTTGTCCGCCCACTCCTTGGTGCCGGCAATGAAGACCGGAAGGGCGTTGACGAAGGCGACGCCCGCGTCGATGGCGGCCTGGGCGTAGAACTTCGCTGCGGAGTCCGAACCGACCGGGAGGTAGCAAACCAGGACATCGGCCTTGGCGTCCTTCAACGCGGCCACCATGTCGACCGGGTCCAGGGAGGACTCGGTGATGGTTTCGCGGTAGTACTTACCGAGGCTGTCAAGGGTGTGGCCGCGCTGCACCGTGATGCCGGTGGTGGACACGTCGGCGATCTTGATGGTGTTGTTCTCCGAGGCGAGGATGGCGTCGGCCAGATCCAATCCGACCTTCTTTTCATCGACGTCGAAGGCGGCAACAAACTGCACGTCGTTGACGTGGTACTTGCCGAACTGCACGTGCATCAGACCCGGAACAGTGGCCTGGGGGTCAGCATTCCGGTAGTACTCGACACCCTGAACCAATGAAGTGGCGCAGTTTCCTACGCCAACGATTGCAACCCGAATCGGATTTTCCGACAACTTGTCTCCTCAAAATCAAAACTTCCGGGCAGGGGAAGCCCCACCACCCAACACTCCTACAATGCTAAGTGAGAAGACTTGCCTGTTATTCCCGCCGGGATGCGATCAGGCTCCGGGCTAAGTGCGCGAACCGCGTGCGGCCAGCCACCAACGCCGGATCCGAAGCAGCGCCCGCAAGGCCGGACGCGGCAGCGAAGTACGCACGCGTTGCCGGAAGGCCACCTCGCGAACCATCGCCAATTGGGCATCTGACGTGGTCAATCTACTTTCTTGGGCACGCTGGGCGTAATGTGTGAGCGCGGAGACGAACTCCGGTCCACGCCGGTGGAAGTAGTTTTCCCGCAACCATGCACGGTTCGGGAAGGAAAAGTGCAAAGACGTTGCGTCATCAAGTGTTCCCAACAGCCCCGAACCGCGGAACACCGAGTTGAGCATCTGGTCATTAAGCCCAAAATCGGTCAACACCAGCACCGGCAACCCGCGATCTACCGCCTCTAACGCCGCGGTGGACGACACCGTCAGCAGCGCCACCCCGGGGACCAAGATCGGATCCATCGGCCCGGTCGCGAAGTCCAAGTGTCCGGCGCCGACCTTTCCTGCGGCGACCAGATCCTCCCAGAGGGTGTCATAGGGGTGGGCCTCGGCGTGGGTCTGGGGTTCCCCCGCCCGGGCCCTGAGCTTGAGCACCACCTTCACCGACGGATTTAAGCGTGCCACCTTATCCAAGGCCAACAGGATCGATTCGCGTTCGGTGCGTTCGATAGGAACCTTGGCCTGCGCGGCGAACACCACGGTGTCGATCGGCTCCGGATTCGGTTGCGGGAATCCTGCGGTCTTCAAAAACGGCAGCTTGGAGACCAAGATATCGGGCCGGTGTCCGGTTTCCTGCTCCGCCAGGTGCGAGAACTCACGGGCCTCGGCATGGGAATGCACGATGAAGGCATCAGCGCTGCGCCGGTAGGCCCAGCCCTTGGTCGTGGCCGGGTAGGCGACCCCGGGCAGCGCGGAGATCAGGGCTGCGGGACGCACCTGGTTGGCCCGGGAGCGCAACAGCTTGGTGAACAGCTCGCTGACCACTGGGCCGGTGGCCGCGGCGAAGATGACTTGTGCGCCGAGGGACTCGTAATCAAGGGTGGAGCGTGGCAGCACCTCGATCACCGTGCCCTCGAAACAGGTGCCGACGGTGGCCGCGGCAACCTGTTCCGGGGTGGGGGCAATGGGGGTGCGCACCAGCACCACGCGGCGCTCCCATTGTGTCCCGAGGGCATCGAGCATGGTGCAGGCCAGCTTCAAATACGAGTCCGAGTCGGCCACGGCGACGATGGTGGGCCTGGATTCCGGGTTTCTCATGGGGTGGACAACTCCAGGGACGAGGACAGGTGGTTTCTGAGTTCTGTGCTGGCGGCCGGCTTCCACCAGGCGCGCGGGATCTGCTTGCCGAGGATCCGCACCCCCGAACCGCCCAACAGCAGCCGCAGCGAGGGCAGGGCGGTGGAGGGGAGTGCTCGGACCAATTGGCCGTGGCGCAGTGCACGCAGCCGCATCTCGATGGGGATGGTGTGCTCACGCACCGCGATCTTGTCGTGTGCGGCCAGCAGCTCGAGGAACGTCGCGGATTCGCGGCGGTGCGGGAAGTACGCCACGGGCCCGTCGAGGGTGAGCGAATGCAGCCAACGGAAATACGGGTCGGCGTGGATCAGCCCGTCGGCGGCCATGGCGGAGCCGACCACCACGGTGGGTTCGGCGATGCGCTCGGACACCGGCTGGGTGTTCAGCCATTCAAAACGGTGCCCCTCCAGGTGTCCACCGAGGGCCAGAAACTTTGCTCTGATGTGAGCATCCACCGGAAGCGCGGTGAAAATGAGTAGCCGGCCGGCCCGCGCCAGGGCCCGCAACCGATACCAGCTGGCGATCCCCAAGGCACGGCGTGCCGCCGAAGGAGTCGAACGCTGGCGCACCAGGGCGGTGGGCTCGGCCGATACCAGCGCCTTGATCAATCCCAGGGTGGCCAGCCCGTCGTCGATGATGACCACTTCCTGAACCGCGATGCGGCCCAACAGCGCCCGCTGCACCCTCCCGGAGTACGCATCGCCGGTCACCCAACGCCGCGCACCGGAGGATCCCGGGGCCGGCGGGGTTTGGGTGGGTTCGGCAAACCTGACACCCGCGGGCGCCTGGGCCATCAGGGTCGCCAGCGTGGCATCGAGGGCGGTGGTGCCCCCGCGCGGGTGGATGCGGCTGGAAGTGCCCAGCAGCCCGGCACCGTGCGCCTCGATCGCAGAGAGCAGCTGCAGGGGGGATTCGACCCAGACCTCGGCGTGCCCGAAGCGCGGGCGGGCTACGGACGAGTCGCCGGGACTCTCAACGCGATACACGGGAGGAGGTTTCGGCTAGGGAACGTGCGATTTTGTCCAACGAACGCGAGCCCACGCGCAGCGCGCGGCGCCGCAACCCGCGGCCCCAGGCGCTGGCGCGGATCGTGCGGCTCGGATGCGCCCAACGCGGAGGCAGATCCAGGACCGCCAGCCGGCGGCGCTTGAAGTGGGCGCTGTGCGCCACATAGTGCTCGGTCAAAAACGCCTCGGCGCCCTCGCGGAGCCCGGGCAGGTTCTTGTATTGCATGCAATAGGCGACGGCGCGCAACAGGGCAGTGAGCTCGTCGTGGTCCCCAGCATCGGCAGGGGTGGCCAGCTGCTGGATGAGCAGCGCGTGCACGATCGAGACCGGGATACGGTTCGAGTTCTGGTACGGGCCCAGCTCCTGCAGCAGCTCGCCGGTGCCCACCGCAATCACGGGCGTCCCGAGCATGTACTTGGCACTGAGCAGGGCCGTGGAGAAGCAGGAGATCACCACCAGCGGGTTCATCAGCGAGATGACGGTCTCGGCCAGCAGGTCGGTTGCCAGGATGCGGAACTCCAGGCCCAGAGACTCGGCGCGGGCACGCAGCAGCAACGCGGCCGTGGGACCCGAGCTCGGGTGTGGTTTGAACACCACGGCGCTGGCCCCTGCATCGCGAGCGGCCAGCAGCATCCGGTGGTGCAGTTCCAGTTCCCGTTCGGTGTCCAAGATGCCCAGTGATCCCAGATATTGGCCTACCACCAGGGCAGCGTCCGCCGGGAATTGGTGCTTGGCCGGGTCTTGGGCCGCGGACAGTTCGGCAAAGAGGGTTGCCAGGGATTCGAGTCCCAGTACCTTGCGCTGTACCGGGGCCTCGAGCAGCAGCATGGGTTCTAGGCCCGGGACCAGATCGATGTGGATGGTTTCGCGCAGCCGCTGGAGCATCGGCACCGGAAGCTTGTTGCGGGTGGGGCCGTAGGACATCAACCCGTCCGAGTGCACGGCGATCGGTGCGTCGAAGAAGATCCGGGCCAGCGCCTGGGCCGGGTTCACCTGGATGGATTCAAGCACCAGCGACACCGGAGTCTGCCCGAGGTCCCAGTGCTGGCGCAGCAGTTTCTCGAAGAGCGGCAGCTCCTCGTTCCGCGGATTGAATTGCCCGGGGCGGCGCGGCCACAACAGCTCGTCGAGGTCCACGACGGAATCAAAGCGTGCAGCCAGCAAGGAAAATCCGGGGTTCTGCCGCAAGGGTGTGGTGATTTCCGGCATTTGGCTGCCGTTGGCCAACACTAGGATGCGGCGCGAGGCCTCGGGGAGTAGCCGGGCATCGGCCATCGCGGCCAGCGAGACCACCTGGAAGTAGCTGGAGGCCTGGATCAGTTGGATCATGTGCGTTCCCTCGTGGCCGCGGCGAAGGGCCGCAGGCCGGTCAATGTTTTGCGACGCTTGTCGTCGAGTTGGGCCAGCCCTTCGGCCAGTAACGGCGCAGGTACATGCGCCAGCTGCTCGGCGATGCGTGAGGCCAGCGCCTGGCGCAGGGCGGCCGGGAAATCGGCGGAGCGGCCAAGGTGGTGGCAGGACACGGCAAGGAATTGGCGCAACGCCTTGGGTGCGTGCACCTCGTGGCGCGGATCGGCGAGCACCATCTCCAGGATCCGGGCGTAGGCGTGAACGAAGTCCAGTTGGCGCTCATCGAAGACCTGGGTGAGGGAGCCGGGCAGCCCTCTGCGGTAGAAGACCCCGGGGGCGTTGAGTACCGCGTAGCTGCGCGCGTTCAGGCACAGCTGCCACATCCAGGCCCGGTCCTCGCAGGTGCGCAGGTCTTCATCGAAGCGCGGCGCCGCGGTTTCCAACACGGACGCCCGGTACATGCCTGCCCAGACCAGTGGGTAGTCGATCATGGTCGCGGAATCGATGGGGGAGATATCCGCCGCTGGGTCCAGCACGATGTTCCGGTTGGCCTGCGGGGCGTGGTGCACCGTCCGGTTCGCGCCGGTGACGCGCACGTGGTCGCAGCGCACGAAGTCGACCTCGAGGGCCTCGAGCCCTTCGGCCAGCTGCGCCAGGTGGGTGGGGGCAAACCAGTCGTCGGGGTCCAGGAACACCACGAATTCGCCGTTGGCGTTTTCCAGACCGGTGTTGCGGGCGGCCGATACCCCGCGGTTGATCCGATGGGTGATGATCCGTAGGCCAGGAATCCGTGGAAGGAACTCCGCGGCGATGGCGGCGGTGGCATCGGTGGATCCGTCGTTGATCACCAGGACCTCGAGATCGCGGTGCCCCAGTTGTTGGCGGGCCAGGGATGCCAGGGCGTCGCCGATGAAATCCTGTTGGTTCATCGCGGGGATGATGACGCTGATGCTCCCGGGAGGCCGGGCTGTGGCTGCTGGCAGTGCGCTGGTGGAGGGCATGGGGATCTTGGGGTGGTCCTTGTTCTCTGGGAATGCTTGCTGGCGGCCAATGCTGGCCACCGAGTGCCGTGGGGTGCCCGCCAGGACGGCGGACACCCCACGGTGGTGAAACTCTATGTGAATCCGAGCCGTGTTACGCGTCGACGCGGCGCAGGCGCGACAGCGGTGCCAGCTCGCCCGGGAAGACCTTCTTGACGCCGTCGCCCATGGCCTGCTCCAGGATGCGGATATCGCGGATCAGTGCCTCGAAGCCCTTGGGCTCCAGCGAGGAAGCCTGGTCGGAGCCCCACATGGTGCGGTCCAGGGTGATGTGGCGCTCGACGGTAACGGCGCCCAGGGCGACGGCAGCCAGCGAGATCTGCAGGCCGCGCTCGTGGCCCGAGTAGCCGACAGGAACCTGGTAGCGCTCCTGCAGCGTGGTGATCATGCGCAGGTTGGCCTCTTCGGGAGGCAACGGGTAGGTGGAGGTTGCGTGCATCATCACGAGCTTGTCGGTGCCGAGGGTTTCCACGGCCTTGTCGATCTGCTCAATGGTGGACATGCCGGTGGAGAGGATGATCGGCTTGCCGGTCTCGGCCAGGGCCTTGAGCAGCTCGATGTCGGTGACCGAGGCGGAGGCGACCTTGTGGGTCACTGCGCCCTGCTCTTCCATGAACTCGACCGAGGGGACGTCCCACGGGGAGGCGAAGGCGTGCAGGCCCTGCGCTGCGGCGTAGCGGATCAGTTCCTTGTACTGCGCGGCATCGAACTCGACGCGGTAGCGGTAGTCAAGGTAGGTCATGTCGCCCCACGGGGTGGAGCGGATCTTGTCGCGCATGTCCATCGGGGTGGAGATGTCCGGGGTGCGCTTCTGGAACTTCACGGCGTTGGCGCCGGCCTTGGCGGAGACGTCGATGAGCTGCTTGGCAATCTCCATGTCGCCATTGTGGTTGATGCCGATCTCGCCGATGACGTAGACCTGCTGGCCGGTGCCAAGCACCTGCTCGCCGATGGTAACGGGTGCGGTTTCGGTGGTGGTGATGGTCATGGTGACATACCTTTCATCTGGTTGTCGCACCTGGCAAGTGTTCTTGGTTGGGGCCTTGATGCGACGAGGATTGGTGAAAACTGTGGGGGGGTTAGCGGGCCGGTACGGCTTCGCTGGGGTGTGGTTCGGAGGTGTCCGGTGTGGTTTCGGGGGTGCGTTCGGCCCTGATGCCGGCCAGAATGAGGTCGGCTGCTTCGCGTACCGCCCCGAGCCCGCCGGGTCTGGCCAGCCGGTGCCGGGCCGCGGCATGGACCGAATCGCGGGCATCTGCCACGGTCAACGGCCAGCCGACCTGGTTCATGGCGTCAAGGTCGTTGACGTCGTTGCCCAGGTAGGCGACACGTGCCGGGTCCAGGCCGCGATCGAGGATCCATTGGTTCAGCACCGTGGCTTTGTCGCTCACGGACTGGGCCACCTCAACACCGAGCTTGGTGGCCCGGGCGGTGACCACGGGGTTGGTTTCGGTGGAGAGGATCAGCAGGTGGATTCCCGCCTTCTTCAGCAACGAGATGCCCATGCCGTCGGAGCGTGAGACCCGCACCGCTTCGCTGCCGTCCTGGTTGAGGTAGGCGGTATCAGCGGTGTGGACGCCGTCGAAATCGGTGACCAGTGCATCGACGTCGATCCCGGAGACCGGGGCGGTACGTGCCAAGCGCCAGCGGGCCAGTTCCAGGTCGGCCTCGGTGTCGATGTCGATCCCGTGTTCCTCCGGCACCTGCGCCACGGCCACGGACCCGAAGAAACGATGTTCGGCCTCGAGGAATCCGGTGGTGTCCATGACGTAGAACGCCCCGGTTTCACGGAAACGAGGTTCGCGGTCCTGCCGGCGTGGTCGGATGGCTGCGGTATGGCCACTTGCGTGGGCCGCACCCATCTCGTCGCAGGTCCAATGGAACCCGTGGTCCGGGACCACTGCGAAGCTCACATCAGCGGCCCCGCTGGCGACCATGTTGATGGCCCCCTGCAGGTCTGTCGGGTCGATGATCGGCGAGGTGCACTGGATGAAGACGGTGATTTGGGGGAGTACGTCCAGCGTGCCCAGGGCGTGCAACAACACCGATTCGCTGCTTGAAGTATCACCGGCGATATCTGCCGGGCGGTCGATGACTGTTGCGCCGTGTGCCAGGGCTTCTGCCTTGATCTCCGGGTGGTCCGTGCTGACCACGACGTCGAGAACTGACGGCGTGGCAAACGCGGATTCAATGGCCCGGGCCAACAAGGTTTGGCCGCCGATCCTGCGCATGTTTTTGAGCGGTATACCCTTCGATCCTCCACGTGCTGGGATGATGACCAGGGTTTTCGCTTCACTACTGTTCGTGCTCACAACCAAAGACGCTATCGACGCCAATCGACCAGACGGCCGCATTTAGGTTAACGGAAGACGACAGTTGGGAAACAAGTGGGATCGAGCCGTTTGGTCGCATCCCTGTACCTTGGGCAGATGAGCAAACCCGATGGACAGGTATCGCTGCGCGGCTTGGTGTTTTCCGATGCCTCGGCGATAGCGCGCTGGGCCGCGGACCCGGAATTCTGCCGTGCGGCGGGGTGGTCGAGGGACCTGGCCCCGGATGAACACCTGACATTCCAGCGGAACATGGTGCTCGCGCCTCCGCCGGAGCTGTTGCGGCTGGGCGTTGAATTTTCCGGGGTGTTGGTGGGCTATATCGATCTGTACGGCACCGAGCCGGGCCGCCGCGAGCTGGGGTTCTTGATCGGTGAGCGTCGGTTATGGGGTCGGGGCCTGGGCCGACGTGCTGCCGCCGCGGGGTTGGAACACGGCTTTGGGCACCTGGGGTTGCATGAAATCTGGGCGGAGGCCGTGGAGGCCAATGTGCGTTCGACGGCCATTCTGTACGCTCTGGGGTTCTCCCCGGGTGGCACGGGTGCGGAGGATGACTTCATGGGGGTTCCCAGCGTGTATCGGCGGTTCACGTTATCTGCCACGGACTGGGCCGCTGGTGGCCGGGGCCCTTTGGCTCCCTATGATGGATGAACCGAACCATCTGTTGAAAGCAGTACGAAAGTGAACGAAATTCCGCCGGCAGACCCGTTGGCCCTGGAGAACCAGGTCTGTTTTGCCTTGTCGCTGGCCTCTCGCAGCGTCATTGCCGCCTACCGGCCGGTTCTTGAACCCCTGGGCCTGACCCACCCCCAGTATCTGGTTATGCTCACCTTGTGGGAACACGAGCCCCTGTCCATCAAGGAACTGAGCGCGCTGCTCCATCTGGACCCCGGGACCCTTTCACCTCTGGTCAAGCGGATTGAGACGCTGGGATATGTGCAACGCAGCCGCAGCACAGCCGACGAGCGGATCTTGCAGATCAGTTTGACCGAGGAGGGCCGTGCCGCCCGGGAGCTCGCCATGAAGATCCCCCAGGAAATGATGCGTCGGTTGGATATGAATGTCGAGGAACTCACCGCGCTGCATCGCGCGATGAACAAAGTTATTACCGCTGCTCTCAAGACCGTTCCCTGATACGCGGGGATTGGGGCTCAGAGGCCCCTCAGCAATTGGTTTGTGTACCAACTAATGCAATACAATGAGATCCACCAGTCGCGGTTTCGCCAAGAAATCTACACCGTAAACTCCGGACTGAACCCCATAGAAAGAGACTGAGCACCATGTCGGACAAGAGATTGCCCATCGTCAAGGACACCACCGGACTGAGTCTCTTTTACCGGGCACTCTGGCGCCTGCAATTCGTGGGGTTCTTCTTCTTTGGGCCCGCCGAGCTGCCCCCACACCGCGACCCGAAGGAAGCATTGAAGCGCGGACGTGCCCAGCGGGTGCTGCGCGCCCACGAGGCCGCCGGAACCCAGGCTCCCGACGAAGTCATCGCCACCGCCAAAAGCTAACCCCGGTGCCGGCGGTCCCGTAGAGGGAACCGCCGGCACCGAGACTGCGCGACGCCAGTTACGCGCCGATATAGGCCGCCAGGTGCTTGCCGGTCAGCGTGGAGCGGTCCGCCACCAGCGCCGCAGGGGAGCCCTCAAAGACCACGGTGCCGCCGTCGTGGCCCGCGCCGGGCCCGATGTCGATGATCCAGTCTGCGTGGGCCATCACCGCCTGGTGATGCTCGATCACGATGACCGACTTGCCGGATTCAACCAGCCGGTCCAGCAGGTCCAATAGCTGTTCGACGTCGGCCAGATGCAGGCCCGTGGTCGGCTCGTCCAGGATGTAGACCCCACCCTTTTCTCCTAGATGGGTGGCCAGTTTCAGGCGTTGGCGCTCACCTCCGGAAAGGGTGGTCAGCGGCTGACCGAGGCTGATGTACCCCAGACCGACGTCCACCAGCCGGGTGATGATCTTGTGCGCGGCGGGCAGCTTCGCCTCTCCCTCGGCAAAGAATTCCTGCGCCCGGGTCGCCGACATCGCCAGCACCTCGGAAATGTCCTTGCCACCGAAATGGTAGTCAAGGACCATCGAATCGAAGCGCTTGCCCTCGCACTCTTCGCAGGTGCTGGAGACCCCGGCCATCATGCCCAGATCGGTGTAGATCACCCCTGCGCCGTTGCAGGTGGGGCAGGCACCCTCCGAATTCGCGGAGAACAGTGCCGGCTTGACGCCGTTAACTTTCGCGAACGCCTTGCGGATAGGTTCCAGCAACCCGGTGTAGGTGGCGGGGTTGGAGCGTCGCGAACCCTTGATCGCCCCCTGATCCACGGTGATGATTCCCTCGCGGCCCACCAGTGAACCGTTGATGAGCGAGCTTTTGCCGGATCCTGCGACGCCCGTGAGCACCGTGAGCACGCCCAGCGGGATGTCCACGTTAATGTTTTTTAGGTTATTGGTGTTCGCGCCGCGGACCTCGAGCGACTCGGACCATGGGCGCACGGTGTCCTTCAGCGTCGCGCGATCATCGAGGTGGCGTCCGGTGACGGTGTCGGAGGCGCGCAGCCCCGCCACGGTACCCTCATACATCAGCTGCCCGCCGGCGGATCCGGCCTGCGGGCCCAGATCCACCACATGGTCGGCGATCGCGATGGTCTCGGGCTTGTGCTCGACCACCAGCACGGTGTTGCCCTTGTCGCGCAGGGCCAGCAGTAGCTCGTTCATCTTGTCGATGTCGTGCGGGTGCAACCCGATGGTCGGCTCGTCAAAGACGTAGGTGACATCTGTCAGCGAGGACCCCAGGTGGCGGATCATTTTGGTGCGCTGCGCCTCGCCGCCCGAAAGCGTGCCCGAGGGCCGCTCCAGGGACAGGTAACCCAACCCGATGTCCACAAATGAATCCAGGGTATCGCCCAGCGCGTCCAGCAGCGGGGCCACCGAGGCTTCCTTCAGCCCGCGTACCCACAGTGCCAGGTCGCTGATCTGCATGGCGCAGGCATCGGCGATGGATTTGTTATCGATCTTCGAATTCCGGGCGTGCTCGGCCAGTCGGGTGCCGTCGCATGCGGGGCAGGCGGTGAAGGTGACGGCGCGTTCCACGAAGGCGCGGATGTGCGGCTGCATGGCCTCGAGGTCCTTGGCCAGGTGCGACTTCTGTAGTTTCGGGATCACTCCCTCATAGGTGAGGTTGATGCCATCCACCTTGATCTTGGTGGGCTCGCGGTAGAGCAGATCGTCCAGCTCCTGCTTGGTGAACTGGCCCAGTTTCTTGTCCATGTCGAAGAACCCGGAGCCGGCGAAGATGCGCCCGTACCAGCCGTCCATGGAGTACCCCGGGACGGTCAGGGCGCCCTCGGATAGGGACTTGGTCTCGTCGAAGAGCGCGGCGAAGTTGAAGCCATTGACCTGGCCGCGGCCCTCGCATTCGGGACACATGCCACCGGTGACGGAGAAAGAACGCCGCTCCTTGACCTTCTTCCCACCCTTTTCCATGGTGACCGCACCGGCCCCGGAGATCGAGGGGACGTTAAAGGAATAGGCCTGCGGGGAGCCGATGTGCGGCTGAGCGAGCCTGGAAAAGACGATGCGCAGCATCGCGTTGGCGTCGGTGACGGTGCCGACGGTGGAACGCGGGTTGGAGCCCAATCGTTCCTGATCTACCAGAATCGCGGTGGTCAGCCCCTCCAAGGTGTCCACCTCGGGGCGGCCCAAGGTCGGCATAAAGCCCTGCACAAACGCCGAGTAGGTCTCGTTGATCATGCGCTGGGACTCGGCGGCGATGGTGCCGAAGACCAGCGAGGACTTCCCCGAGCCCGAGACCCCGGTGAAGACGGTCAGGCGGCGCTTGGGAATCTCGACACTGATGTCCTTGAGGTTGTTCACCCGCGCCCCGCGCACGCGGATCACCTCGTGGCTATCCGCCGCATGCACGGTTGCTGTCGCGCTGGTCTTGGTCCCGCTGCTCATGCTCACTCCGTCGTTTCGCCGGTTCCGCATCGCCGGAACTCATGGTGCCAACATTAGCGCGCCGGTGTCCGTACGGGCTTCTTGAAAACTGCCCGCTTTCCGGGCGTGGGCCGCTGCTAGATTCCCGGCAGGGAGTGCCTTCTTCGGGTTGGGCAACACATCATTCACGCTGCCCAACGGCGTTCGAGGACTCCAGCCGATCAGTCCTTCCTTCCAACGGGGGACATGTCAGTGGCTAAACATGAGTAGTACCTGACGGGTCTATTGGGCGCCCTGCGAGAAGCTGAGCGTCAACGTGCTTGCGACAGTGGCTCTGAAAATGATCACGCTTTGAATCCGGTGTGCACGAATAGGTCATGTGCTAACTTCAGTTCACACCTGAACACGTGCATGGTGACGAGAATAAGACGTCGCGCACCTCGTCAGCCTCGTGGGCGGGATTCGATAGGCGAGGATGACCGGCTAGGACAAAGTTTGATCACGAGCTATTGAGGGCTCTTGTGCATCGGAGGGCACTGGCCGAGGATCGGAACATGAGAGAACTTTCCGTGTTTGTGTTGCGACCGATTTTGGTGCTGCTGTTTCTGGGGGGACTGCTGGTACAGCTGGCGGTCATTCCGCAAACGGCCACCGAACTCGCCGTGGCCCTTCCGGGTTTCGCATCCCTCGCTACCCCCTATGCCATTGCGGCGATACTTGTCATTTTGTGCCTCCAAGTGGCTCTTGCCGCGACCTGGCGGCTGCTGTCGAAGGTTAGAGACGATGAGATTTTCTCCGGCCAGACCAAACCTTGGGTTGATGCCATCATCACCTCCGTGGCCGTCGGGACGCTGCTGGTCGTTGCCGTCGTGGTGCATCACGCCGGCGTGATGCAGCTTGGCCCGCCCGCACTGATCTTGTTGCTCACCGTTTTGGCGATTGAGGGTGCCGCGTTCGTGCTGCTGATGATCGTCATGCGCAGCCTGTTGCACAACGCCACGATCATCCAGGCGGAGCTTGCTCTGTTGACCTGATGTTCGATGCCGCGAGGGAGTAGAAGCGCCTCGGATGCCGTGCCGCCAAGGAGCGCGGTCCGCACGGGTACTGCCGGCCTCAAACATCAGAGCGAACCTGCGCTGCAGGAACGGGCGGGCCGTTTTATTGGTGGGAAATCATCTCGGAGATAAGGTTGACCTGCCTTAACAGTGGCCGCAGCCCGTGACCACCGCAGCAACCCTGAGGACACCATGACCAGCGCCAACTCGCCACGATCGAACGAAACCACTGTGCACCAACGGATTTCCACGAGCATTTCGGAACACCGGAGCCACGTGTTGGAGCTGGCGCAGGACATCCACGCCCACCCGGAACTTGCCTTCCAGGAGCACCGGGCGGCAGCGTCCATTGCCGAGCTGCTCAGTAGTGCAGGATTTGATGTCGAGCGCGGGACCAGCGACCTGCCGACCGCCTTCAGCGCAAGCATCGGCAGCGGAGATCTGACGGTGGCCATCTGCGTGGAATACGATGCGTTGCCCGGTATCGGCCACGCCTGCGGGCACAACCTGATTGCCGGTGCCTCGGTCGCCGCAGCTTTGGCCCTGGTCCCGCTGGTCGACGAGCTGGGCATCACGCTCAAGGCGATCGGCACCCCGGCCGAGGAACACGGCGGAGGCAAGGCGCTGATGCTGGCCCGGGGCGCCTTCGACGGGGTCGGGCTGGCCCTGATGGTCCACCCGGTGCAGGATGGCACCAGCTATAACCCGGCCGGCACCTCCGCTCAAGCCGTGGGCCGCTACCGGGCGATCTTCACCGGCAAGGCCTCGCACGCGGCCGCCGCACCGCACCTGGGCATCAACGCCGGTGACGCTGCCACCCTCGCGCAGGTGGCCATGGGACTGCTGCGCCAACAGATCCCCACCGACCACCGCATCGCCTCGTTCATCGCCGAGGGTGGGGTCGCGACCAACATCATTCCCGAACGCACCGTCGTCGAATTCGAATGTCGTGCCTTCACACTTCCACAATACGAGTCGCTGCTGGTGCGGGTGCGCAATTGCTTTGCCGGCGCCGCGCTGGCCACCGGCACGACGCTGGAATTCGAGGAAACCGAACCGTTGTACGAGCCGCTGCTTCAGGACGATGCGCTGGCTGCCCACTGGAGCGCCGCCATGGAATCCTTCGGTAAGGACATCACCCCCTCGGCCGGGCTGGCCGGCGGATCCACGGACATGGGCAACATTTCCCAAGTCATCCCGTCGTTGCACCCGTGGCTATCGATCCCCGGCGCCGATGCCTCCATCCACTCCCACGCGTTCACCGCGCTGGCCAACACCGAGCAGGCCTACGAGGTGATGTTCGAGGCGGCCCAAGCGCTGGCACGGACCGTTGCCGGTGCCGCCACCAACCCGCGGCAGCGCGAACGTTTTCGCGCTGCCGCGTACCGCCGCTGAGTAAGAGGGCTGCTTCGCAACACCTGCTGGAAAATGGTGTTCGGCGGAGCTAGTCGAGCTCGGGCAACGTCGCGAGTAATGCCTGCGCCGCAGCAGCGGGGTCATCCGCCTCGGTGATGGCACGCACCACCACAATGCGCGAGGCCCCGGCAGCGACCACCTGCTCCACATTGCCCACATCGATCCCGCCGATGGCGAACCACGGCTTGGTCGTGCCCAGCGAGGCGGCGTGAGCAAGCATCTCCAGGCCGACCGCGGCGCGCCCGGGTTTGGTCGGGGTGGCCCACAGCGGGCCGACGCAGAAGTAGTCGGTGAGAGGGTTCGCTGCAGCCGCGGAAATCTGTAACCGGTCATGGCTGGAAAGTCCCAGGGCGACCGAAGGCCCGAGCAGCGACCTGACGCCGGGCAACGGCAGGTCCCGTTGGCCCACATGGAACACCGGCGCGCCGGTGAGCATCGCCAAGTCGGCACGGTCGTTCACCGCGAACGGTTTGCCGTATTCCTGGGCAACTTCGCGCAGCACACCGAGTAGTTCAAGTTCCTCGGCGGCATCCAGGCTCTTGTCGCGCAGCTGGATGATGTCGACCCCTCCGACGTAGGCGGCGCGCAGAAAATCGGCGAAATCCCCGCGTTCTCTCCGGGCATCGGTGCACAGGTACAGGCGCGCCGTGGCGAGGCCGGGGGCGGATAAGACGGGTGACGCTTCATCTTCGGTGGTGATCTGGCTCATGTCTCATAGACTAGTTCAGTACCGCGGGAGCCAGGAAAGCTGGCTGAGAGGGCGCCGATTGCGCCGACCGACAGACGCCGCCCGAAGCCTCGGGCCGCGTGGAACCTGATCCGGCTCATACCGGCGTAGGGAAGGAGACCTCGATGTCGTGCACCCCGTCCGACCCCCTGTCCACAGATGTTGCCGTCATTGGCGGTGGAATCATCGGCCTGGGCATCGCCTTAGAAGCCCAGCGTGCCGGGCACCGCATCATGCTCATCGATCCAGAACCCGCTCGAGGCGCGACCTATGCCGCCGCCGGCATGCTGGCACCGGTCAGCGAGCTGCACTACCAAGAAGAGGACCTGCTCACCCTCACCCTGGCCTCCGCGGCCCGCTGGCCCGGGTTTGCCCGGGCATTGGCGGACGAGGGGTATCCGGACATCGGGTTCCGCACCACCCCCACGTTGGCGCTGGGCGCAAACGCGGCAGACCGCAATGCGCTGGCGCAGTTGCGTGAGGCCCAGGCCAAACTAGGACTCGATGTTGCCCGGCTCTCCATCCGAGAGGCACGGAAACTCGAACCCCTACTCTCGCCGGACCTGGTGGCCGCGCACCTGATCGCCGAAGACCATCAGGTCGACCCGCGGGCAGTGGCAGCCGCCATCGAAGCCCGGCTCCTGGCCGCAGCCCAGCGCTCCGGGCACCGGGCCGATGAAACGGTGGTGCGCACCCGGGCAGTTGAGCTGCTGCACGAAAATCCGGCCAACACCCGGCCCCGAACCCGCGGAGTGCTGCTCGATGACGGGCGTGAGGTCCACGCCCGGGAAGTGGTGATCGCCAACGGTCTGGGGGCCACGCAGCTGGGCGGGCTGCCGGAGAACCTGATGCTGCCGTTGCGCCCGGTCCATGGAGATATCCTGCGGTTGCGCGTCCCGGAGCACCTGCGAGAGTTGTGCACCGCGACGCTGCGCGGAATGGTCCGCGGGCTTCCGGTCTATCTGGTCCCGCGAAACGACGGCACAGTGGTCATCGGGGCCACCGCGAGGGAGGACGGCCGCGATGGCGTCAACGCCGGGGCCGTGCACCAGCTACTGCGCGACGCCCAGGCATTGCTGCCCGCCGTCGCAGAACTCGAACTTCTTGAATCAACAGCCCGCGCCCGCCCCGGCACCCCGGACAATGCGCCGCTGCTGGGCCGTGTGGAAGGTCCCGACGGACGCGAGATGCCGGGGCTGCTCATAGCCACGGGATTCTTCCGCCACGGCGTGCTGCTGACCCCCATCGCGGCCCACATCATCACCGAACTACTGGCCGGGGTGAACGACCCGGCGTGGGATCGATTCCGGCCCGATCGTTTTTCACCGGCACTGCAAGAGCACTGACCATCAACACTTCACCCCAGGAGAATCCATGAGCACCATCGAACTCAACGGCGCCACCCACCCGTTGGCCTCCGGAAGCACCCTCGCCGGCCTGGTCGCCGAAGTCACCGGCCGCGAACTGCTACCCAGCGGCAAGCCGGCCGACGGCGGCCGACTCGGGGTGGCGGTGGCCCGCAACTCCGGAATCGTGCCGCGCAGCCTGTGGTCCGCCACGGCCCTCGAGGTCAACGACGACATCGAGATCGTCACCGCAGTCCAGGGCGGCTGAGATGCCACGCACCGGCCCGCACTCCTCGTTGTTCACAGAAAGCATGGAACCATGACCCACACACTGACCCATACCGACCCGCTGCTCATCGACGGGGTGCCGTTGGGTTCCAGACTCATCATGGGCACCGGCGGAGCGCCGAGCCTGGACGGGCTGGGCGCCGCGCTGATTGCCTCGGGCACCGAGCTGACCACCGTGGCCATGCGCCGCTACAGCGCCCCCGGCCCCGGATCCACCGGCGGCACCAACCTCTTTGACCTCTTGATCGAGAACAACATCAGGGTGCTGCCCAACACCGCCGGCTGCTTCACCGCCCGCGAAGCGGTGATGACCGCCGAATTGGGCCGCGAAGCCCTGGAAACCGACTGGGTCAAGCTCGAGGTGATCGCGGATGAACACACGCTGCTGCCCGATGGTCTCGAACTCGTGGACGCCACCGAGGCCCTAGTGGATCGCGGGTTCAAAGTCTTCGCCTACACCAATGACGACCCGGTCCTCGCGCTGCGGCTGGAACAGCTGGGGGCGGCGGCAGTGATGCCGTTGGGTGCACCCATCGGCACCGGGCTGGGGATCTTGAATCCGCACAACATCGAGTTGATCGTCTCGCGAGCTTCGGTGCCGGTCATCCTGGATGCCGGGATCGGCACCGCCTCCGACGCGGCAGTGGCCATGGAGCTGGGCTGCGACGCGGTGCTGCTCGCCTCGGCCGTGACGCGCGCCCAGGATCCGGTGGCCATGGCGCAAGCCTTTAGACATGCCGTCATTGGTGGAAGACTGGCGGCACAGGCGGGGCGCATCCCCAAGCGCTCCCATGCCTTGGCGTCCTCCGCGATGGAGGGCCGCCCGGATCTGTAAACACCGGAACTCGAAGGAGCACACCATGCCCGCACCAGACGTTCTGACCACGGAACAAGTCCACTCCAACCTCACCGCGCTGCCGCAGTGGCGTTACGGGCTTGGCGCGCTGCGCACCGTGCTGAAGTGCGAGTCATCGGCCTCCGCGCTGGCCTTGTTCTCCACCATCGGTGCACTGGCCCAGGAAGCAAACCACCACCCCGACGTCGACTGGCGCTATGACACCTTGTTCATCACGCTGACCTCGCACGACGCCGGCAGCAAGGTGACCACGCGCGATGCCGCGCTGGCCCGGTCGATCTCCGCCGAAGCGCTCAACGCCGGGGCCACTGCCCGCCCGGAGCTGCTGCGTACCGTGGAGATCGCCCTCGATACCGATGATGTGGAGGCCATCTCGGAAACCTGGCGCACGGCGCTGGGCTACAAGCGGCAGGGAGACGGCAGCCTCACCGACCCGTTTGGCCGCGGCCCGGCACTCTGGTTCCAGGAAACCACCACCCCGAACGTCAACCGCTTCCACCTGGATGTCACGGTGCCCTATAGCGAAAGCGCGCCCATCTTGGCGACACTGGCTGGCGGTGGGGCAGCACTGGATGACGGGGCGGCCCCCAGCTTCGTGGTGGCCACCGATACACAGGGAAACCGGTTATGCATCTGCACCGAGCATGACCGCGAAGTCGACTAACCGATCGGTGGCAGGACAGATGATCCACAATTTTGTCAGGAGCTAAGACTCGTTGAGTCAAGGAATGATCAAAAAAAGTATTCTGCGGTTGCCGCCCCTGGTGGAGCCCGGGCCGGAGCTCCCGGCGGAAGAACTTGAGCGTTACTCACGCCATATGCTCATGCCGGAAATCGGGCTGACCGGGCAGCGCAGGCTGCGCAATGCCAAGGTACTGGTCATCGGCGCAGGGGGTCTCGGCTCGCCGGCACTGCTGTATTTGGCTGCGGCTGGCATCGGAACCTTGGGCATCATCGATGATGATTCGGTGGAGCTGAGCAACCTGCAGCGCCAGGTGATCCACGGCGTAGACGACATTGGCCGGATGAAGCTGGATTCCGCCCGCGACTCGATCGCCGAGATCAACCCGGGCGTGCTCACCGTGTTGCACCGGGTGCGGCTGGATACGAGCAATGCGTTGGAGATCTTCGCCGACTATGACGTGATCCTGGACGGGGCCGACAACTTCGCCACCCGTTACCTGGTCAACGACGCCGCAGCGCTGCTGGGCAAACCCTATGTATGGGGTTCGATCCTGCGTTTCGACGGGCAAGTCAGCGTCTTTTGGGCCAAGCACGGCCCGAACTATCGTGACCTCTACCCGGACCCGCCGGCACCGGGCATGGTTCCTTCCTGTGCCGAGGGTGGAGTCTTTGGGATGCTCTGCGCCTCCATCGGGGCCATGATGGTCACCGAGACCGTCAAGCTGATCACGGGTGTCGGGGAAACGCTGCTGGGCAGGCTGTTGGTCTTCGACGCCCTCACCTCCCGCTGGCGGGAACTGCAGATCGCCCAGGACCCGGAGACCGAACCCATCACCGAACTGATCGACTACGAAATTTTCTGCGGAATCCCGGCGGCCGGTGATAGAACCGCCGCGGATGAGGCAGTGATCTCGGTCGCTGAATTGGTTGCCCGCTTGCTCCAACGCCAGACCGGGGAGGAGGACTTCATCCTGATCGATGTGCGCGAACCGGTGGAGTTCGAAATTTCACGGATCCCCGGGTCCGTATTGGTTCCGCTGGCCGGCATCAAGGACGCATCTGCGCTGGCCGGGATCCCGCGCGGTGTGCCACTAATCCTGCACTGCAAGTCGGGTGTGCGGTCCGCAGACGCGTGGGAATCCCTGCGTGCCGCCGGATACTCAGAGGTCGTGCATCTGTCCGGTGGGATCGAGGCCTGGCTGTCAGCGGGAAGTTCGGCCCTAAAATTAGAGTGACTCCAGCTCGGAGCGAATCTCTTCGATGTGGTCCACGATCTTGCGGCGTTCGCCCTGCGTCCAGCGTCGAGCCTGCATGTCGAGGACGGCACGGGCAGGGCTCTCTTCCACGTTCAGTATTGTTTCCAGGACATGAGAAGCCTCTTCTGCGGTTTCCGCTGATTCAATGGCCGTGAACACCTCCTCGCGCCGGTCAATGGCCTGGACCAGGGCTTCAAGGATTTTCAACACTTCAAGGGTATTTTCGCGGCGGTTGGGTTCCATACCGCCATCATTCCATGCGGCCAGGGCATCGCAGGGGACTGCCTGGACCGGTGAATTTCTGCCGGTCAGAGGGCAGCCGAATGCGTTACAGACAACTGCGGGCGGACCCGTCTAGAATGGCTAAGGTGCCGGAACATACACTGCATGAAGCCGGCGACCAGGGACGGGCGTCAAAGAATGAATGCCTGCCCCAGCACAACCCCTCCAGGAGATCCCGCCTTATGCAGCGCACCATGTTCAAGTCCAAGATCCACCGCGCCACGGTCACCCATGCCGACCTGCACTACGTCGGATCCGTGACCATTGACGCGGATCTGCTCGATGCCGCCGACATCCTCCCCGGAGAGCTCGTCTCGATCGTCGACGTCACCAACGGTGCCCGGCTGGAGACCTACACGATTGCCGGAGAACGCGGTTCCGGGGTCATTGGCATCAACGGCGCCGCAGCGCACCTGGTCAACATCGGAGATCTGGTCATCATCATCACCTATGCCTCCATGACCAACGCCGAGGCCCGTGCCTACAAGCCTTCGGTGGTTCACGTGGATGAACGCAACGCCATCCGCGCGTTGGGCAGCGATCCGGCCGAGGCCGTGGCCGACGGCCTGGAAACCCCGCCTTTCGCCATCTTCGTCGACGCCTGAGCCCTCCCGGAATAGCTGTAAGGCCCCGGTTCGCGGCATGATGGAACCATGGAAAACACTGCAACGCACCCCTGGGCCAAGAACTACCAGCCGGGCGTTCCGGCCGAGATTGAGCTCCCCACCGAATCGCTGAGCGTGATGTTCGAGCGATCCGTGAAAGAAGCGGGGGACAGCCCCGCAACCGAGTTCTTCGGTCGCCGCACCAGCTACCGCGAGCTTGGCGAGCAGGTTGAACGCGCCGCCGAAGGGTTGCGCTTACTCGGGGTGCGCGCCGGAGACCGCGTGGCACTGATCCTGCCCAACTGCCCACAGCACGTCATTGCCTTCTACGCGGTGCTGCGCCTGGGTGCCGTGGTCGTGGAACACAACCCGCTGTACACCTCGCGCGAACTGCGCCACCAATTCGAGGACCATCAGGCCCGCATCGTCATCGCCTGGGACAAGGCAGCAGAAGCGGTGCGCCAGTTCCCGAAGGACGTGCGCATCGACACCGTCATCTCGGTGAATCTGCTCGAAGCCTTCCCCACGGTTAAGCGCCTGGCACTGAACCTGCCGGTGAAAAAGCTCCGCGCTTCCAAGGCCGCGCTGACCGCTGCCGCCCCGGGGACCATGCCCTTCAAAGATCTGCTCAAGGCCGAACGGATCGATACCGCGTACCCGCGTCCCACAGTTCAGGACCTGGCGGTCATCCAGTACACCTCGGGGACCACTGGCAATCCCAAGGGCGCCATGCTCACCCACTTCAACCTGTACTCCAACGCACTGCAGGGCGAGGCCTGGATGGCCGGGGCAAAGGAACGCGAGGAAATCCTCTACGCGATCCTGCCGATGTTCCACGCGTTCGGGATGACCTTGTACCTGACCTTCGGAGTGAAAAAGCAGGGCCTGCTGGTGCTCTTCCCGAAATTCGACCCCGACTTGATCCTGGCTGCGATGAAGAAGTCCCCGGCCACCGTGTACTGCGCCGTCCCGCCGATCTACGAGCGCACCGCGATGGCCGCGAAGGAAAAGGGCGTGTCGCTGCGTTCGGCGAAGTACTGCATTTCTGGGGCAATGAACCTGCCGGACCACGTGGTCGAACTCTGGGAGTCGGTATCCGGCGGACTGCTGGTGGAGGGCTACGGGATGACCGAGTCCTCCCCGGTGGCCTTGGGCAATCCCTTCCACCCAACCCGCCGCACCGGAACCATTGGGGTGCCGTTCCCCTCCACCTTGATGAAGGTCGTGGACCTTCACGATCCCTCGCTCGAGGTGGCCCAGGGCGAGCCCGGCGAACTTTTGCTCAAGGGGCCGCAGGTGTTCTGCGGATACTGGAACAACCCCGAGGAAACCGCCAAGACCCTGACGGCCGAGGGGTGGCTGCACACCGGGGACGTGGTGACCGTGGATGCGGACGGGTTCACCACGATCGTGGACAGGGCGAAGGAACTGATCATCACCGGAGGGTTCAACGTCTCGCCCACCGAGGTGGAGACCGTGTTGCGGGCGCACCCGGATGTCAAGGATGCTGCGGTGTTCGGCAAGGAGCTGGAACGCGGCGGTGAAATGGTGGTCGCCGCCGTTGAGCTTGAACCTGGCACCGCACTGGACGAAGCCGGTATGCGTGAGCATTGCCGAACCCAGCTGGCAAGCTACAAGGTCCCCAAACGGATCGTGGCCATTGACGACCTGCCGCGTTCGATGCTCGGCAAGATCCTGCGCAAGCAGGTCAGGGAACTGGCCACTCCGGGCCTGTAGCTCGGGAGCGTGGGCGGCGACCGCACCGCCATCGCTTCGTGGAATCGGAACGGTGCGATGTTGCTGCCCGAGAGCGGAGCGATTTCTCGCGTCGATCCTTGCCTGATGCGCTTGGTCGGGCATAGGTTTGGGTTGTTGCTGGACGTTTTTCCTTGGGGGGAGAAGCTATGGATCACTATGAATGCTTGGGGGTGGGGCGCACCGCGTCGCCGCACCAGATCAATGCCTCCGCCAGGCTGGCGCTCTGGCGCAATGGAACCAACGCCTGGGAGAGCCGGCGGATCATGGCCGCATGGTTTATCGTGGGGGACCCGAACCGCCGGTTCGATTACGACTTCTGGCTGCTGTGCAACCCGGCGCCGGGGGAACAGTACCTGCCGGTGGAGCTGAAGCCCTCCCCGCAACAGGTTCCCGAAGCCGATTAGATTCCCGCGGCGGGTCCGCCGCCGAGGAGGCACACCGTGCCGCTGAGGCGGGTCTGCGCAGGGCAAACCGTTCTCTGGAGACCGTTGCGATGTACCGCAGGAACGAGCGATTTCCTAGGTGGCCGACCCCGTGAGGGCTCCCCGGAAGCACTGAAGCCGAGATCCAACGGGGGCGGGCGAGATTTCCTCCCGCCCCCGTTGCATCGATCGGCTATGCGGCGATGGCCGCGTCCCGACGTGCGGCAACCAGCAGTCCGGACCCATCCGCGGTGATGGTGACGACTCCGCCGTCACCCAGCTCGTCGGCGACCAACAGGTCCGCCACCTTGTCGTCGAGCTCGCGCTGGATCACCCGGCGCAACGGGCGGGCGCCGAACTCCGGCTCGTGGCCTTCGGAGGCGATCCAGTTGACGGCAGCCTCGTCTACCTCCAGCGAGATGCCTCGGGCGGCAAGCCGGGTCGTGGTGCGGACCAGCTGCAGACGCACGATCTCACGCAGCTGCTCGGCCTCCAGCGTGCGGAAGAGCACCGTCTCGTCGATGCGGTTCAGGAACTCGGGCCGCATCGTTTCGCGCAGCCGGCCCATGACCTTGGCGCGCAGCTCGCGCTCGGACCCGGCCCCGGAATCGCTGCCGAAGCCCAGCGGTGCGCCGCGGCTGGACAGGAACTCGGAGCCCAAATTGGAGGTCATGATGATCACCGTGTTGCGGAAGTCCACGGTGCGGCCCTGCCCGTCGGTGAGCCGGCCGTCGTCCAGCACCTGCAGCAGCAGGTTGAACACGTCCGGGTGCGCCTTCTCCACCTCGTCCAGCAGCACCAGCGAGTAGGGGCGCCGGCGCACGCGTTCGGTCAGTTGTCCGGCGTCCTCGTGGCCGACGTAGCCCGGAGGTGCCCCGATGAGCCGCGAGACGGTGTGGCGTTCGCCAAACTCACTCATGTCGAACCTGACCATCGCGGACTCGTCGCCGAAGAGCGAGGAGGCAAGCGTCTTGGCCAGCTCCGTCTTGCCCACCCCCGTGGGTCCCAGGAAGAGGAAGCTGCCCACCGGCTTGCCCTCATCGCCCATCCCGGTCCTCGAGCGACGGACGGCCCTGGCGACCGAGGCCACGGCATCGTCCTGCCCGATGACTCGCTCGTGGAGCTCGTCCTCCAGCCGGGCCAGGCGTCCCTTGTCGTCCTCGGTCAACCGGGCTGCGGGAATGCCGGTGGACCGGGCAATGACCTCGGCGATCTGGGCCTCGTCGACCACGGACGCGATGGTTTCCGGGAGGCCCTCAGCGATTTCGGCCAGGCGGGCGGAGACCTCCTCGGCCTCGTCACGCAGCTTCGAGGCGTCCTCGTAGCGTTCCTCGACGACCGCTCGGTCCTTGGCGGCGCCGAGCTCGGCGATCCGCGACTCCAGCGCCGCGGTGTCGATACCGGCAGGGCGCTTCAGGCCCAACCTGGCACCGGCAGTGTCGATCAGATCGATCGCCTTGTCCGGCAGGAACCTGTCGGTGACGTAACGGGCCGACATCTCGACAGCTGCGCGGATCGCCTCGTCGGTGTAGGTCACCTGATGGTGCTGGGCGTACCTGTCCTTGAGCCCGTGCAGGATCGCCACGGCGTCCTCGATCGAGGGCTCGCCGATGGTCACCGGCTGGAAGCGCCGCTCCAGGGCGGGATCCTTCTCCACTTTGCGGTATTCGGCCAGCGTGGTGGCACCGATCAGGTGCAGTTCGCCGCGGGCCAGCCGCGGCTTGAGGATGTTTCCGGCATCCATGGAGCCCTCGCCCCCACCGCCGGCGCCGACCACGGTGTGCAGTTCGTCGATGAAGACGATCACCTCGCCGTCCTGTGCGGCGATCTCGTCCAGGGTCTGGGTCAGGCGTTCTTCGAAGTCGCCGCGGTAACGGGTTCCGGCGACCATCGCCGGCAGGTCAAGGGAGATCACGCGCTTGCCCGCCAGCTGTGCCGGAACCTCTCCGGCGACGATGGCGCGGGCCAGGCCCTCAACGACAGCGGTCTTGCCCACCCCTGCCTCGCCGATCAACACGGGGTTGTTCTTGGTGCGGCGGGCCAGGATCTCGATGGCCTGTTCAATCTCCTCGGTACGCCCGATCACCGGGTCCAGCCCGTCCTCGGCCGCGCGTTTGGTCAGGTCCATGCCGAACTTGTCCAGCAACGGCGTCTGCCCCTTGGTGGCCTGGGCTGTCTGTGAGGGGGAGGGGGTTGGCTTCGCGGCAGCCTTGTCCCCGGAGGCATCACCCTCGGTGGCGCCATCGGCCGCGGACTGCAGCGACTGCGGGGTGACGCCGGCGGCGCCCAACACCTGGCCGGCGGGCGCCTCGGTGTTCAGCACGAAGGACAGGAACAGGTGTTCCGGGTCGATGTAGGTGGAGCCGAAGGCGCGGGCGACTTGGTAGGCATCGAGCAGCGCGCGTTGGGCGGACTGCGTCAACCCCGGCGCGGCATCGGTGGGTCGTGGCCCGGTTTCGGGTAAGCGTTGTTCGGCGTCGCGGGCGATGGCCGCGGCGTCGGCGCCCGCGCGGCGCAACATCTCGGCGATGGGTTCGCTGTCGAGCATCACGCGCAGGATGTGAAGCGCGTCGAGTTCGTTGTGGCCGTGCGCCATGGCGAACTGCGCGGCACGGGCCATGACATCGTGCGTGTGGCGGCTGAGCAGCCGGGTGATGTCGACGGGCCGCCCGAAGCGGCTGGTGCGTTGGCCTTGCAGGTAGCGCGCAAGGAAGTCTTCGAACGAGCCGTTGCCGGCGCCGGATGGACCAAATGATGCTGGCATTTTTCCTCCTGAGGATACTTGAGTGCCATTGACTCAAGTTAACGTCGGGATCCACAGGATATTCCCGGCACCCTTCCAATTCGATGCATGTTCGCCGACGGCGAGACAGCAATCGGGAGTGTGGACGCATCCCTGCAGGTCCGGGTGTGGCACCACTCACGGCCTGAGCGGGAATCAGTATGTCCACGAACCCCGTTGTACTTAGTTGACGTAACAGTCATTCCCGAAAAAACAGGAGAATACTTCCATGGCAACAACTGTCCTCACCCTCGTCGGTTCACTGCGCAACGGTTCCACCAACCGCCAGCTGGCCGAAGCAACGGCACTGAACGCACCGGACGGCGTCGAAGTCACGCTCTTCGCCGGCCTGGAGAACATCCCGTTCTACAACGAGGACCAGGACATCGAGGGCCAGGTCCCGGAGGCAGCACGCGAGCTGCGCGCCGCCGCAGGTGCTGCGGATGCCCTGTTGCTGGTTTCCCCGGAATACAACGGCACCATGCCGGCCGTGCTGAAGAACGCCATCGACTGGCTTTCCCGCCCGATGGGCGCCGGCGCCGTCTTCGGCAAGCCCGCCGCCGTCATCGGCACCGCCTACGGCCAGTTCGGCGGCGTGTGGGCCCAGGACGAGGCTCGCAAGGCCGTCGGCATTGCCGGCGCCACCGTGCTGGAAGACCTCAAGCTTTCCATCCCGGGATCGCTGGTCCGCTTCGCCGAGACCCACCCGAAGGACGACGCAGAGGTTGTCGGCCAGGTTACTGAGATCCTCGAAGGCATCCGCGCCGCCGCCGAGAGCAACTAGTACCGAACTCCCTTCGACCCGTCCGGGTCGATAATCACCCACCCTGTGGCCGGCATCTTCCCCAAGACGCCGGCCACAGGCGGCTTCGGTGCAGGTGCCCGAGCGCAACTGCTCCGGCCCGCAAGACGGTGAATGGCTAGGATGAAACCCATGAACGACGAGATGACGTTGCGCTTCCTGGCCGCCCCCACCGATGTTTCCGAGGACGGCACCACGGTCCAGGCAGGCCGCGTGCTCGAATGGATCGACAAGGCCGGGTACGCCTGCGCGGTCGGCTATTCCGGCGGGTACTGCGTCACCGCCTATGTGGGAAACGTCCACTTCACCCGGCCCATCGAAAACGGGGACCTGATCGAGGTCACCGCCCGGATCGTACACACCGGGCGCAGCAGCATGCAGGTGGTGGTCACCGTCGACGCCGCCGATGTGCGTGAACGCGTCTTCCAGCCCGCCATGGATTGCATCCTGGTCTTCGTGGCGATGGACGAGGACCGGCGGGCCAAGGCGGTGCGGCCCTGGGAGCCGAACGATGCCGCAGCGGCCCAGCTGGCCCAGGGTGCCGCGGACCGCGTCGCGGCGCGCGCTGAGATCAGGAAGGCCATGTTGGCCCAGGAATACACGGACTTGGGTACCGCGCCTCGGGAAAGGTTCAGGTTCCTGGCTTCGCCCGGCGATGTGAACTGGGGCGGGAATGCCCACGGCGGGATCGTCATGCGTTGGATCGACGAGGTCGCGCGGGCCTGCGCCATGGGCTGGTGCGGCAAGGATGCGGTGGCCGTCTACTCCGGCGGCATCCACTTCACCAGTCCGATCCACATCGGTGACATCGTCGAGCTGGAGGCCCGGCTGATCCACACCGGCCCGCACTCGATGCACATCGCGGTGCAGGTCAGAGCGAGGGACCCGCGCGAACCCGCGTGGCGCGATACGACGCAGTGCATGACCATCTTTGTCACCCGCGACGAATCCGGGCACACTGCCGAGGTGCGGCAGCTGGTGCCGGTCAACGAGGAGGACCAGCGGTTGGATGCCCACGCCCTGGATCTGGCGCGCCGCCGCGCGGAGCTGGAACCCATGCAATTCGCCACGGCCCGGGTGTACTAAGAGCGCAGCAGTCCGATGCGGGCCGGCTTCCCTCCGATACCGGACGGTCGCCTCAACCCCCGCGCGGCGCGATCGCTGCCACTTCGACGGTTTCTAGCCTCGGGTGCAGATGGTCTCCGTGCTCAACCACCCCCGTGACCCAGCTGATCACCAGCCCGTCCTCGGTGTCCTCGAGGATGGCCAGGTTGTTATCGAACCACGGCCCCTTGATGCCGTCCCAGCGAAAGGGCGGATCCGGCACATGTGCCCTTCGCGCCATCCAAGCCCCAAACGGGACGGCCGGCCCCAGAGCCAAGGCCGCGGCAAAGTAGCGCATAAACCGGGGCAGTGGGTTGCGGATGGGCGAACACACGGCCTGCAGGATCCTGCTCCCGTTCTCACGTTCGACTTCGGAGACATAGGAGAAATGCACGTCGCCGGAGAGAAACGTGACGGACTGCGGGGCGGGGCCGCGCTGCCCATCGGCGACCTCGGTGGCCCACCGGGCCACGTCCTGGAAGCTTTTTTGGAACGCCGCCCAATGTTCAAGATCCACGGCCCGGCGCAGTCGTTCCCCGAGCCACGCCCGGATCTGGCCGTGTTCCCCCGAGGAGAGGGCCTCGTTCCACGCTTCCACGTGGTGCAGGCCCATGGGCAGCAGGAAGGGCAGCGAGGTGCCGATCAGCAGGTGGCGGAATCCGCCTTGCATGTGCTCGTCGAGCCACGCATTTTCCGGTGGATCGAGCAGGGCACGCGCTTCGGGGTCGAAGGTGCGCGCGGCACGGGAGTCCACCACGATCAGCTGTACCGTATCCCAGTCACGGCAGTAGCTCCAGCTGTATTCTTCCGGTGCGGCATCGACGCGCTCGGCGAACCGGTCCAAGTCGGCAGTGATATCCAGTTCTTCGGGGCCGGTGTGCGCCTGGATGCGTTGCCACAGTGGATCTGCAGCGCGCTCGTCGGGGGAGAGGTTGCCGAGGTGCTGGTAGATCCAATACGAGCCGAGGCCCGCAACAATGCGTTCGTGCCACCAGCTGGTCTGCTCCATGTCCTGCTTCCAACTCAGCGAGGAGTTCCAATCGTCGCGGATGTCGTGGTCGTCGAAGATCATGGCGCTGGGCAGGGTGGAAAGAAGCCAACGGTTGGCCGGGTCGGACCAGGCCAACCGGTACAGGTGGGCGTATTCCTCGAAGTCCTTCAGCTCCGCCCCGGGTTCGTGCCTGATATCGCGCCGACTACGGATGAACTCCCGCTTCTGGTCGCTGGTGGAGTCCGCATAAACCTGATCCCCGAGGAAGAGCAGCAAATCCGGCCACGGTCCGTGCCCCGGGCCCGCCATGGACAGGGCATAGGCGCGCATCGCGTCAACGCCGTGCTTGCGGTTGCCCGCCGCGTCATGCGGAATGCTGGAGCGGCAGGACCCGAAGGCGAGCCGTGGCTTCTTGGCGGGGTCGATGGTGGCGATCATCGAATCGGGGAAGCCGTCGTCGCGCGGCCAGACCGGGTTCCCGTCCAGGTGCACGCTGTAGGGATTGACGCTTCCAACATCCAGCCCCGTCACCTCCACCAGAGCGTAGCGGTGGCCGTGGGCACCAAAATTTGGCGCACGGAATGTGTATTCACCGCAACGGACCTCGACGGTGCAAGACCGAGCGGTCTCCACCCAGATGCTGGCCGAGGTGTTATCCACGTGGCGGAGCATCGGGCCAAGGACAAGACCCTGAACGTCCAGGGCCCCGGAAACGGCCCGTGTGCTTCGCTGGCTCATCGAAGTCCTTTCCTGATGGTGCAGGTCAACCCAGAATGGCACCGCTGTTTCTTTCGGCATAGGCCCGGCTGCCGGGTACGGGAGCAGATGCTGCATAGGATGGGCTGATGAGCCCATCCCCGTATCTGCAAACCCGCCGCCGCCTCGTGGCTGCCGCGCCCCGAGAGATCTTCGAACTGCTTAGCAACCCCGCCATGCACCCGGTCATCGACGGCTCCGGAACGGTGCGGGCCTCAAACTCTCAGGGACGCAAACTCACCCTGGGCAGCGAGTTCGGCATGCAAATGCGCCTGGGGGTCCCGTACCGGATCAGCAACACCGTGGTGGAATTCGAGCAGGACCGATTGATCGCCTGGCGGCATTTCAGCGGGCATCGGTGGCGCTACACGCTGGAACCGGTCGGGTCCGGGACACTGGTCAGCGAAACCTGGGACGCCAGCCGGTTGCGGCACAAATGGCTGCTGCGGCTGATGGGCTTCACCCGGAACACCGGACCCAATATGGAACGCACCCTGGAACGGCTGGCCGCGCAGTTCCCCGACGCCACCAAATAAGGGAGCCTTTTGCCCTCGATAGCTCGTCGATGACGAGGCAAAACACCGTGCAGCGCCACGCATCACCGGGCACCGGGGTTCAGCAACTACGCTGAAACCCATGAGTAAGCCACCCGTGAAAGGTCCGTCAAGGCCAATTCGTGCCCCCCTGCGGATCACCGTGCCCAGCCGCAGCGACGCGTTCCTGCGCAAGTTCACCGAGCTCATCGGCGGTCCGCTGGGCAAACACAACAATCCGGGGCGGATCAACCCGGGCTTCTTCACCATCGAGCGGGTGCTGGTGCTCCTCACCGTGGTGGCGGCACTGTTGGCCGTCGCGTCGAAGAACGCCTGCCGGCTCAACGGCTGGGGCGGCACAAACTCCTACGCCTGGGCCTGCTATTCGGACTGGACGGCGCTCTTCGGTGCCCGCGGGTTCGCCGAGAACGCGTTTGCACCCTTCGCCGCGGGCGCCGAATTCGAATACCCGGTGCTGATGTCAGTCGTCGCCTCCGTGACGGCAGCACTGATCCCGGCCGGCGAATTCAACAGGGCCCTGGCCTTCTTCGACCTGAACTTCTTGTTGGTGGTGGGCCTGTGGATCATGGTGGTCGTGGTGACGGCCCGGACCGCCGGGCGCCGGCCCTGGGATGCTGCGATGGTGGCGCTGGCCCCCGGGATCATCTTGGCCTCCTCGATCAACTGGGACATGTGGGCGGTGGCGTTCCTGGCCCTGGGGATGCTGGCCTTCTCCCGCGAAAAGACGTTCCTGGCCGGGGTGCTCATCGGCCTGGGCACCGCGATGAAGGTCTTCCCGCTGCTCTTCTTCGGAGCAGTGATCGTGCTGGCCATCCGCTCCGGCCGCTACCGGCCGCTCGTGGTGTCCCTGTCCGGTGCAGTACTGTCCTGGCTGGCGGTGAACCTACCGATGGCGATCATGAACTTCGAGGCGTGGAAGCACTTCTTCACCTTTACCGAGGACCGCGGTGCGGGACTGTCCTCCTTCTGGCACATCTACAATGTGACGGCCTCGGTGGTGCCGGGGATGCCGGAACTGGGGGCCTCGGTGATCAACTCGTTGGCGATGGGCCTCTTCGTGGTCAGCTGCGCCGGGATCGCCTACCTCGGGCTGAAGGCTCCGACGGCCCCGCGGCTGAGCCAATTGGTGTTCCTCATCGTGGCCTCCTTCATCTTGTTCAACAAGGTCTACTCCCCGCAATTTGTGGTGTGGCTGGTTCCGCTGGTGGCGCTGGCCTGGCCAAAGTGGAAGGACTTCTTGGTGTGGCAACTCTTTGAGGTGCTGCATTTCTGGGCGATCTGGATGTACCTGTACGCGAGCTCGGCCGATATCAAGGCGTCGAACACGTTCCCGACCTCCTTCTACGTGTTCGCGGTACTGGGCCACATGATCGCCACCGGGTACCTGATGTACAAGGTCTCTCGATCAATGTTTGAGCCCGATTTGGACCCGGTGCGCCGGGTGGGGCAGCTGGATCCGCAGGCCGGCGCGTTCGCCGGTGCGGCCGATAAATTCGTGTTGGGAGCAAAAAAACATGTCGCATGATGTTGCGGTGATCGGGGCGGGGCCCAATGGCCTGGCCGCGGCCCTGACCATGGCCCGGGCTGGGCTCTCCGTCCGGCTCATCGAACGTAATTCGACGATCGGCGGCGCCGCGCGCACGCTCGAGCTGGGTTACCCCGGTGCGATCCACGATGTGGGCTCCGCGGTGCACCCGATGTCCCTGCTGTCCCCGTTCTTCAACGAGATCGGGTTGCGGGAACGGGTCGAATTCGCTGTCCCGGAGATCTCCTTCGCGCACCCGATTCCCGATGGGCGTGCCGGGATTGCCTGGCGGGATCTGGCACGGACGGTGGAGGACCTCGGTGCCGATGGCCCGGGCTACCGCCGGATCATCGGGCCTGTGGTGGAGCGCATGGCCGGGACCACGGATCTATTGCTGCACCCGTTGCTGCGGGCGCCGCGGCAACTCGGTGCGCTGAGCGTCTTCGGGCTGCGTGCCGCCCAACTGATGATCCCGGGGCTGGGCACCGGGGAACTTGCCACGGCGATGATCGCCGGCTGTGCGGCGCATACGGCAGGTGGCGGCCGGGGCCCGGCGGCAACCGGTGCGGGACTCTTTCTGGCGGCCTCCGCGCACTCCGGTGGCTGGCCGATCCCCATCGGAGGATCCCAAGCGATTTCCGATGCATTGGCGGCAATGTTCACTCAGGCCGGCGGGCGCATCGAGCTGGATTCCGAGGTCACCGATCTGGCCCAGCTTCCTGAGAAGACCGTACTGTTCAATACTTCGCCCGAGGCGATGGCCTCGATTGCTGGCGGGGTGTTGCCGCCCAAATACCGCAAGGCACTCACCGGCACGCGCCGGGCCCCCGGATCCTGCCTGATCCACTATGTGCTCAATGCGCCGGTGCCGTGGCGCAATCAGGAACTCGCCGATGCCGGAACCGTGCACCTGGGCGGCACCGCTGCACAGATCGGGCGCGAAGAGCGCCGGGTCCGCACCGATGTCTCCGACGCGCCCTATGCCATCGTGTCCCAACCCAGCAGATTCGACCCCTCGCGGGCTCCCGCGGGCAAGCACGTACTCTGGGCTTACTGCCACGTGCCCAACGGAACCCCTGCGGACCTGACCGCCGTGATGAACCGCCAGCTCGAGGCCGTGGCCCCGGGCTTCACCGACACCATCGAGTACAGCCAGGCCGTCACCGCCCCGGGGTTGGCGTCACAGAACCCCAACCTGGTCGGCGGAGACCTCTCGGGCGGGGTGACCGATATGCGCGGCATGCTGATCCGCCCCACACTCTCGGCCGACCCCTGGCGAACGCCGGCCAAGGGGATCTACCTGGCCTCCAGTTCCACCCCGCCGGGACCTTCGGTGCACGGAATGAGTGGTCACTTGGCAGCACAAAGCGCCCTGCGCCACGAATTCGGGATTCGTTCTTAGCCGCCTAGCCGCCCGGCGGTCCAGCTGACTGAAGTACTGGAAAAACCTATACGGCCATATACGCCTGCATACTTTGGTTTGACTCCAGTGGCGGATTCCAAGTCCACATCTCCTCCGTCCACGGGAAATTCCAGGGCTCCGATCGAAGGAACGGGTAGTTATCTCCCGACCGTTCCGGCCGTGGTTTCCAAAATCATGGAAACTTGCGTGGGCGGAGCGGAGAAGCCTTCTGTGAACCGACTGGACATCATGGTCCGAGAGGTCAGACGAACATGACGGGGATAACGACATATGTGAAGTAATAACAACTATTGTTATCCTAAGCTAGATCTTTCTATACTTGGGAGATGGACCCTGCATTGAATCCCTTCGCCCCCGGTTCTGGAGTCAGACCTCCGGAACTTGTTGGTCGCCAAAGCGAAATTGACGCATTCGACTTACTCGTGGTCCGCGCGAAGTCGAACACCATGGGGGATCGCGGCATGGTCCTATCTGGACTCCGTGGCGTCGGGAAGACTGTCCTGCTGAATGTCTTCGCTGAGCAAGCAAGGCGTAATCACTGGATGGTAATTCAGCTGGAGGCCCAGCCAGGGGTGGAAGGAATGACCAAGACACGCGCGAAACTTGCGCGTGAACTTGAAATGGGAGCCCGAAGGCTTCGAGGAACACCGGTCTGGTCATATCTCAAGGATGCTCTGGGAAGCATCAGCAATATTTCAGGAAGTCTGGGAGTCGCCGGTTTCTCCGCATCCGTCGCAACGAAGCATGGCCGGGCAGATTCGGGAAAGCTCGACATTGATGTTGAAGAGCTCGTGGAAGACGTGTCTGTGGCAATGAGGAAGGCCAGGGCGGGCTTCGGGCTATTCATTGACGAGATGCAGGACCTAGACGAGGAACTATTGACGGTTCTGCTGTCCGTCCAACACTTGGCCGGACAGCGCGGATGGCCTTTCTACATCATCGGCGCCGGGCTCCCTAACCTTCCTGGAAAAATTGCCGAAGCCAGGACTTACGGGGAGAGACTCTTTCTTTACCGAACGATTGGGCAACTGGACAAGAAATCTTCCGCGGATGCACTGACTGTGCCCATCGGCAGGCTGGGTGCCTCGATCACGGAACGGGCGCTGTCCACCCTGCTGACGGGTGCGGACGGGTACCCATTTTTTCTTCAGACATATGGTCGTGCAGCTTGGGATATTACGTCCGGCAAAGTCATCAACGAAGATGACGCGAAGTTGGCGATCGAATACGGAACAATCGATCTCGACCACGGGTTCTTCCAAGCGAGGTGGCAGAGAGCCACGCCAGCCGAGCGGAAGTATCTACGCGCAATGGCCCAAGACGGTGAAGATTCATCGCAAACGGGTGAAGTCGCAGCCCGGCTTGGGAAATCTACGAATAAGTTGGCAGTAATTCGGTCAAGACTCATTTCTAAGGGTGTGGTTTACGCGCCCGAGTACGGGCTCATTCAATTTACGGTTCCTGGAATGGCCCGTTTTATCGATCGACAAATTGAAGACTGAATGCCAGGTGGTGGGCAGCATTTGATGTTGCTTCCGTGCCGCGCAGCTGATACGGCCAGTCAGAATCCAGAGCCGATGAGTCTGCCCATGGTTTCTTTCGACGTCGGTAGGTATATTCCGAGGGCTTGGGGTTCTCCGACACGTTTGACGATGTCCCAAGGAGTCAACCCTTTGGTGGAACCGGCCCGCGAGTGTGCGGCGCTACGCTGGGTGATGTGAACGATCATGAGCCGCAACCAAGTACCGGTGTAGCACCAAGCCACCTCGAAGCCCACGGCGCGTCGGCCGGAGAGATGGTGCTGCGCGTCCTGCGCGTGGGGTTGCACGTCGGTTTCGCCGTGCTGCTGGGCGTCGGACTCATCCGCGTGCTGCTCTCCGAACCGAGCCTGGGCCGGCGGCTGATAGCCGTCGTCCTGACCCTGCTGCTTGCCGCGCTATACCTGGCCGGGACTTTGGCGGAGAAACGCCATGCCGCGGGCCGGGCGCCGAGCACCGTGCGCTGGGCCAAGTGGTGGCTCGGCGGGGTTGTGTTGCTGTGGATCGTGCTGCTCTACCTGCACGCGGATTTCTCCTGGCTGGCGTTCCCGCTCTTCTTCCTACACTTACATATCTTGGGCCAACGCCACTCACTGATTGCCGTCGGACTGCTCACCGCCGCAGTCGTTGCCGCCGGCGGGTACCACTCCGGATCCCTCGCCCTACCGCAGATCCTGGGCCCGCTGGTCGGAGCCATCTTCGCCGTCATCATGGGCATGGCCTACCGTGCGCTGTACACCGAGGGTGTGAACCAGCGCCTGGCACTGGATGAATTGCGGGCCACCCGTGCGGCGCTGGCCGCCGAACAACACCGCGCCGGCACCCTGGCCGAACGCACCCGCCTGGCCCGTGAAATCCACGACACCCTCGCCCAGGGGCTTTCCAGCATCGTGCTGGTCTCCCGATCGGCCTCCGCCGCCCTGGAATCGGGGGACACCGCCGCGGCCGCAGAACGACTTGAAACCATCGGGGAAACCGCCGCCGAGAATCTGGCCGAGGCTCGCGATTTCGTCGCCGACCTGTCCTCGGCCGGCGACGGGGCCCGTTCCCTGGCCGGCCGGCTACGCCGGCTGTGCACCTCCACCGAACGCGCCGCCGCCGCTGCGGGCCACGGCTTCGAGGTGGTTTTTCGGCAGGACGGTTCGGCCACCGCACTACCGACGGAGGTTTCCGCCGCGCTGTGGCGTGCCGCCCAGTCCGGGCTGGCCAACGTCGCCGCGCACGCGCACGCCAAACATGCGGTGATCAGCCTCGGCTACCTGCCCGATGCCGTCACCCTGGACATCTTTGACGACGGGTCCGGCATGGACACCGGCGAAATCCCGGCCAAGCCGCGCGCCGACGGCACCGGCTACGGGCTGGTCGGATTGCGTGAACGCCTGGACCTGCTCGCCGGATCCTTGGAAATCGAATCGGCACCCGGGGAAGGGACGGTCCTGGCCGTCCGCATCCCCCTCACCACCGAAGAAAGCAGCCTGTGATGCCTAACCTGAAGATCATGTTGGTCGATGACCACCCCGTGGTGCGCGCTGGCCTGCGCGCCGTGCTCACCGAACAGGGCGGACTCTCGGTGCTGGCAGAGGCCGCGGACGGAGCCGCGGCATTGGCCCAGCTCGAACGGCTGAAGACGCTGGGCAAGCAGGTGGACGTGGTACTCATGGACCTGCAGATGGACGGGATGGACGGGGTCACCGCGACGTCCCGCATCCGTGCGCAGAATGGCCCCCCGGTGCTGATCTTGACTACCTACGACTCGGATGCGGACATCCGTGCGGCACTCGATGCCGGGGCCGCGGGTTACCTACTCAAGGATGCCCCGCTACCCGAGGTGCTGGCCGCGGTCGAGGCGGCAGCAGCCGGGGGACAAGTGCTCTCGGCGGATATCGCCGCCCGCATCACCCCCGAGGCCCGCGCCAACACCACGGATTTGAGCCCACGCGAACTCGAATTGCTGCAGCTGCTGGCCCGCGGACAAAGCAACAAGGAAATCGCCGCGGAATTGTTCATTTCCCAGTCCACGGTCAAGACGCACCTGATCCACATCTACGACAAGCTGGGGGTGGATAACCGCACCGCGGCGATCGACAGGGCGCGGGGGAACCGGCTGATCCGCTAATGTGCCCACCCGGAATTCTGCTGCCGGGAGGCACGGGAGACGAGGGGTCAAGGTGTGCAACGGTCCCGTGGAGCAGCAACCAGGCCTCGTGGGTCACGTAGCTCTTCCCGTGGGCCGACACACGCCGTGGGTGAGCACCGCTACCGGGGACCCTGCGTCTGGAGACCTCGCGTTGATCGACAAAGGACGGGTTTCCGGATACGTGGTTTGATGCCAAGGGATCCGGTGCCCTGTAAAGGTTCGTTTATGGTGCGCGTTGTCCCTAGCCGCGCTGACGGCCACGTTTACACGCGTATTCCAGGTGCGGACTCAACCCGCTTGGGCCCAGGTAAAAGTAGGAGTCGGATTCTTGAGCCCAAAATTCGGCAAAGGCCAAGCCAGCCAGGGATCCCACGCGCAGCAGGGGCGTCACTTCGAATCGTGTTCTGCAACCGGTACCGACCTCCCGGATAGCCGGCCGTGGAAAACGCCAACCCCGCTCCTCGAACAGTACGCAGCAGGCCACCTGCGGCGCATGACGGGCCCGCCTCTGAACGTATTGCGTGGGGCCTTGCCGGCAGGGGATGCGTATAGGGTGAAGCCATGTCTCTTGAATCCCAAACGCTCGGCGGAGCGACGCAAATCACCCGCATGGTCAGTACCCGGCTGCCGACCCGGCACGGCGAGTTCAAATTACTGGGCTATCGCGACGTTTCGGGCGTTGACCACGTAGCCCTCATCCGTGAGGAGGGCGCGGCAGCCAACGGGCCGGCGCCGCTGGTGCGGCTGCATTCGGAGTGCCTGACCGGCGACGCATTGGGTTCCTACCGCTGCGACTGCGGGGAACAGCTCGATGCGGCCCTGCAGGCCATTGCTGCGGCCGGTCGGGGCGTCCTGATTTACGTCCGCGGACATGAGGGCCGGGGCATCGGACTGATGAATAAGCTGCGGGCCTACGCCCTGCAGGACGCAGGCAAGGACACCGTGGATGCGAACACCAGCCTCGGGTTGCCGGTCGACGCCCGCGACTACCGCCAAAGCGCGCAGATCCTGCGCGACCTTGGAATAGGACGGATCAGGTTGCTCTCCTCGAACCCGGCCAAGCAGGAGGCCCTGGAGGCGCAGGGCATAGAAGTGGAAGCACGGGTTCGGCTGGACGTCAGGGACCGACCGGAAAATTCCGGCTACCTGGCCACCAAACGGTCCCGGATGAGCCACGATGCTCCGCCGGAACACCATGCCTGGGACACGCTGGCCGACGGCCGGCTTCCCGGTGGAGCTCTGACACCCGCTGACGAAGCCCTGGTGCAGCGTTACGGGCCGCTGATCGAGGCGGGCCCGCAACTGGTGATCGCGCAGCTGGGACAGAGCATGGACGGGTTCATTGCCTCTCGCACGGGTGATGCCTGCTTCGTGACGGGGGAACTGGATCGCGAGCATCTCCACCGCCTGCGGGCCCTGGTGGATGCCGTGGTCGTGGGTGCCGGGACGGTGCACAACGATGACTGCCAACTCACCGTCAGGGCCGTCACCGGAACCAATCCGGTCCGCGTGGTCATTGATCCGCACGGGCGCATCCCGCATACGACCACCGTATTGACCGATGCGGGCACACCGACCCTGTGGCTCGTCGGCGCCGAGGCCAGCACGCCGCAGACCCTCTCTTCGCACGTGGCCGTCCACCGGTTCACGAGCGAGCAGGACTTCGAGCCCGCGGCGATCCTTGGTTTCCTGGCGAAACTGGGCCTAGGCCGGGTCCTGGTGGAGGGCGGGGGACTAACCGTTTCCCGTTTCCTGCGTGCAGGTGTTCTGGACCGTCTTTTCCTCACCAGTGCCCCGTTGTTGGTCGGTGACGGTGTCCCGGGCATCCGCTTCGAGGGAACCGACGCCCTCTCCGGGGCGTTGTCCGCTCCCGTGCGCAGGTTCGTTCTGGGCGAGGACGTGTGCACGGAGTTCAACTTCGCCGCAGCTCGCCCGGCGTCCCCGGTTACTGCGCAACGTCCGGATCAACAAGACGAGGCCGCCGGGCAGCACTGAGACCAGGGCAAGGATCCCGTAGGCCACCGACACCGCGACCCCTTGCTCGGCCGCATGGCCCAGCAAGACGAATCCCAGGGCGGCAGCTCCCTCCCGCGGCCCCCACCCTGCCACATTGAGCGGAATGGACATGCCTGCCAGGGTGATGGCCGCCAGGACGGGGATTTGACCGGCCGGCAGCCCGGGAGCCAGGGCAAGGGCAGCCAGTAGGAACATCACCGCAAAGACGCACCACCCCGCAACTGAAAGCACGGACACCATCGCGATGTCCCGCAGGGTGAGCCGGCGCAGCCACAGCCAGGAAATTGCCGCAGCCGTGACGGCCACGACAATGGACAGGATTCCGACGCCGGGCCGTAATCCCAGCAGCACGATCCCCGACGCCAGGAACACCACCGAGGTGCCCGCCAGGCGTTCGGCCGAAACGGCACCCAGGCTGCGCTTGAGCGTGTCGCGGCGTCGACGGCCGTCATCCGGAGTCCGTTCCACGGCCCGGAGTGCGTCCCCGGCCAGCCCGCCGGGCAATACCGCGTTGATGAATGCCGCCTGCCAGCAACGAGCCACCGCCGGGCCAAGGCCCACTTCGATGCCCTGGCCGCGGGCGACAAGCCTCCATCGTTGGGCCTGCACTGCCACTCCCATCGCCCCCAGGAACAGTGCACCGACCAATGCCGGCACGGTGAGCACCCCCGCCGCTGCGGCAAACGGGTCGCTGCCCCACAGCTCGAGCATCCACACCAAGATTCCGGCAGTCACGGCGACTTGCGCCAAGGCCATGAGCAAAGAGCGGCGACTCATCCAGGCAACCGCGCTCCCCAGGGATCAGCGACCGGGCCGTGGTGTGGGCGTGGGGCGCACGGCAGGCACAACAGGTCCTGGTGCCCGACGCGCACGGTGAGGGCGCCTTCTCGTTCAAGCGACAACCGGTCCGCCAGCCAGAGCCCCGCCCCGGTGTCCCCGGCGTTCTCTTGTTCCCTGACGGCGTCCGCCCGGTCCTGCAGATACCGCCGGATTAACGCACCGTCGGCCGGACCGAGTTTCCAGTCCGTGTCCGCGAGGTGGACTTCCATGCCGGCAGCCCGAAGCCGCTCGGCGACATGTCCGACGGCCTCCGGCCCCGCCAGGAAACCCCGGCGTTGATGATCGTTGAACGCCGCATTCACTACATCGTCCAACCGGTGGCGCGGAGACAATTCCACGACGCCGGTGACGCTGAGACTGAGCAAGGCCGGGACGCCCCGCAGCGCGAGGAGGTCACAGAATGCGTCGAGCTGGTCCACACTGAGCAGGTCAAGGACCGCCGAACAGGTGACCAGGGCGCGTTCGGCCGCGGCCTGGGGCAGCGTGGCGAGGTCCTCGATCCCGGCGACAACACGGCGCGGTTGCCCCACGGCATCGTCTTGCCGGCTCTCCTGGGCCAGGGCCAGCAACGCCGGATCGTGATCCAGCAGCGTCCATCTCTGGGCGAAATCCAGACGGGGCGCGAGCCACGTCTGGTTGGCTCCGGTTCCCGCGCCGACGTCGATGACCTCGACCCCCGAAGTGGCCCCGGGGATCGAGAAGTACTCGGCGAGTCTATCCAGCAGGGGGCCCGAGGCCACCCGGGCGCGCTCGTCGGCTGCCCGCCGCAGCGTCAGCCAGTCGCTGGCGATCGGGCGCTCGAGTTCGTTCACGAAGCGAGGATCCGCTGCATGTGATGCGCTGTCTGGTTCCATGTGGGCAGTCTATCGCGGGCGACCGCCGCGGCTTCGCGCCAGGCGGTGCGCAGCCGCGGATCGGTGAGCCAGCGTCGCAACACCGCCTCTAGGCCGTGGTGGTCATCGGGTTCCACGGCGGTACCGGGCAATACGGTTCCCGCCAGGGCCAGGGCCTCCTGCGATCCGGTTCCGGCTCCGACGACGGCGGGGATCCCGTGGGCCAGTGCCTCGGTAACCACCATTCCGAACGTCTCGGCGCGCGAAACCAGCAGCAAGAGGTCGGTGGCGCTCCAGATGCTCTCCAGCTCATCTCCGGTGCGTGCCCCGATGACCTGCACCCGATCTTCTTCAAACGCGTTTGCGGCGAATTCGCGCACTTTGTTCGCATAGCCGGGGTTCGCGGTGTCCGGACCCACAATCGAGACCCGCCATGGAAGGTCTCGCAGGCCGGACAACGCACGCAGGATGGCCAAATGGTTCTTGCGCGGGGTGATCGATGCCAGCAGGAGCAGTTGCAGCGGGGTGCTGCCCACCGCAGGTGACGCGGGTTCGGTGCCCGGAAGCAGCACGCGCGTGGGCAAGGGTCCGTAGCGGTTCACCACGTCTTGTGCCGCCCATGCACTGGTGCAGATCACGGTGTGCGCCCCCTGCAGGGCCTGGCGTTCCCGGACGCGCAACCGCTCCGTCTCCTCGGGCGGCAGCCTTGATTCCGCCAGCAACGAGAGGTGGAAGAGGATGTAGACCCGTGTTCCGGCCGCCGCCGCCGCCTGGATCTCTGCAGGCGCCGCGGAGGCGATGAGTCCGTCGATGACCACTTGGGAACGCCCGGTCAGTGCGGCCCGCACCGCGGCAAGATCCCGGGCCTCGGGTCGCGGCCACGAGCCGGGTATGGCACGCACCTCGACACGGTGTCCGAGGGCTTCAAGGGCCCGGACCAGTGCCTCGTTGTAGCGGGTTCCCCCGCTGGGGCCCGGCAACCCCGCAGGAAGCAGGAACGTGGTTCCGGCCGGTTCAGTCGAAGGCGATGTCATGGGAGGCCCAGGCATCGGGGTGCTCACGCAGCAGGACTTCCAGGCCGGCGTACTGCGTGGTGTCGAAGCGCACGCACAGTTCCGTGCTGATATAGCCGGCAATGGCCTCGGTGGTGCTCAGGCGCCCGGCAAAGGCGGGGTGCTCATCCAGGTTGGAGTACCGCAGGGTCTCCAACACCTCCGAAAGCATCGAGGTCGCGGCCCCGATGTCCATCACGACCGACTGGGGGCCGAGTTCGGCACGACGCCACGTCGCCTCGACCACCAGGGTCGCACCATGCAGCGACTGGGCGGGGCCAAAGAAGGGATCCGGAAGGCTATGGGCGATCATCACGTGGTCGCGGACGGTCAAGGAATACATTCAAGGGCCTTTCTTGCGGGTCATCGCCGCGGTGGTCCCTCGGGGCATTCGCGGCACATGCCATGAGCCTACCGTCCGAAACGCGCAACGGTGGTGAAGGTGGGCGGCGCCGCCTCTTCCTAGCTGTTGCCGGGATAGCTGATCGCCCGGCACAGTGAGGGCAGTGCTCCGCTGGCCAAATCCGCAATGACCCCCGGCAGCTCGGCGAAGTCCGACTCCCCGCTGATCAGCGCATCGAACACCGGATCCACCAGTGCCTCCATCACCAGGCCCAAACGCGATGCGTGCGTGTGCCGGTGCCGGCGGGCACGCCCGATCGTCGAGACCTGGCTGGCCGTGATGCGCAGGCGCCGGACGTGGAAGTCGGCACCGAGCGGAACCGCGGGGACATGGGACCCGAACCATGAGAGTTCAACCAAATCGCCCTCGTCCGCGAGCAGTTCCAGGCCCCGCGCGAGCCCTGCCTCGGTGGTGGATGCGTGGTAGACGATGTCGCATCCTCCCGTTGCTGCTTCGGGGGCAACGGCCTCGATCCCCATCTCGCGTGCCATGTCCCGCTTGGCGGGATCAGGGTCGATTAGTTGCAGCGCCGCCAGCGGGAAACGGCGCAACAACGCGGCCAGCGAAGCACCGATCATCCCCCCGCCCATCACCGCGACACGGTCCCCCATGCACGGGGAGACGTCCCACAGGGCGTTCAGTGCCGTCTCCACGGGTCCGGCCAGAATGGCACGCCTGCTGGGGACATCCACGGGAATGAGACCCAACGCCTCCACCGGCACCACGTAGCGGTCTTGGTGGGGATAAAGGCAGAACACCCGGCGACCCAGCAGGTGCGCCGGCCCTTGCTCGACGATGCCGACCGAAAGGTATCCGTACTTCACCGGGAAAGGAAAGTCTCCTTCTTGAAAGGGTGCCCGCATCCTGGAGGCGACCGCCGCGGGGACCTGTCCGCGGTACACCAGCATCTCGGTGCCGCGGCTGACCCCGGAGTACAGGCTGCGCACCAGCGCCTCGCCCTGACGGGGAGCGGGCACCTGTCCCTGGCGGAGTTCTCCCGTCTCAAACGCCGTCGTCCAATAGGCGGTGACCTGCAGGGGCTGTTGTGGATCCATGTCTAGACTCTAGCTTCACCGACACCAGGCAACGTCCTGCGGCGGCTCCGAGCACCGAACCCGTTCCCGGCCCCAGTAGACTTTTTGCGAGATACCCAACTATCCAGGGGAGGAGCACGATGCATCGATTCACGGGCCGGAGCCGGCACCAGGCGCTCACGGATGTGCTGTGCGCCATCGGGGGCTCCGTGGTGCTCGGTGCCGTGTTGGTGCACTTCGGGAAGGTCCCCTGGTGGGAAGGCCTTGCCGCGGTGGCCGGCGGACTGGCGTTGGTCTCCGTTAGCGTTCTGAACATCGTGCGGCGCGATCCCATGTTCTCGACCGCGGCGGACCGGGTGACGCTGAGCCGCGCCGTGCTCGGCGGCGGCTGCGCCACCCTCATCGTATTAGCAGCCCTGGGATCGGACCAGCACCGCTCGTGGTGGCTGGTTCTGCTGGCCGGTCCCGCGGTCTTGCTTGATGCCGTTGACGGGGCCGTGGCCAGGAGAACCGGCACCGCCTCGGCACAGGGTTCGAGACTGGACATGGAGACCGATGCCGCGCTGATGTTGGTGCTCTCGGTGCCTTTGGCCTTCACGCTCGGGCCATGGGTGCTGGCGATCGGTTTGATGCGATACGGGTTCGTTGCGCTTTCCTGGCGGCGTCCCGCGCTGCAGGCGCCGCTGGAGTTCAGCCGGTTCCGCCGGATCGTGGCAGCCATCCAATCCGTGGTCCTTGTTGCTGCGCTGGTCCCCAGCGTACCCGTGCCCCTGGCCACGGCCACCGTGGCGTTCAGCCTGGCGCTGCTGGTCACGTCGTTTGCCCGCGATGTCGTCACCTTGGAACGCAGGCAAGGCTCCGGGACGGCCGAGGGAAAATCGGTGGACGGGCACATCTAGTTCAACGGATGGGGTTGAAAAACGACCTGGAATACAACCCGGCGCGATGCCCCGGAATTGAAAGCGTTGTCTTGGTGAACACCAGGGACCACGGATGCGATGTCCGTGCCGCAGGGTTTCCACGGCTCGAACAACGTCAGCCACACATCACAAGTGCCCTGCCATAGACGGCGCTCGTGGTGCGCAGCGCTTCCCGGTGGGCGCCGGGAGAACCGGTGGCCCAGCGACCCCAGGCAGTTTCAGGAGCCGGTCCTCCAAGGCATGATCCACCGACCGGCGAGGAACCCCTCTGCAATGCCAGTCCGCGGTGGCACCAGCGACTGCGGCCCGCCAGGAGCTAAAGGCGGGACCAATGACAGGCACTAGCGTCACAGTTCGCCAGAAGTCCTTGGCCTCCTTGAGGCGTGAAGTCTCCGGGCGAGCCAGGTCCAAGTGCGTGAGCCCACGAGCGCGGCGTATACCGCGCCGGGGCAGATCGCCCAAATGCGCGCTTGGGCAGAGAATCCATACCATTTGTCTTTCATCATGGTTCCACTGCCGCACCGCGGTGACGATCTTGGCGATCAACCCATCGAACCGATGGGTCTTCGCGTGTCACCGGTGACATTCCATCCGGGGCGCGTTCGAGTTCCCCGCGCTCAGCAGAAGCACGGGACCAACGCCGGGAAGACCGATTCATCGTGTTTTTTCAGGACCCAACCCAGTGGGGTTTTCCGGCACGCGCGCTCAACGTGGGCTCATGACAACGCCGGATGCCGGACAGTGGCCCTCGACACCCCGGGAAGGCACCACTCCCAGGACACGGAATCCGAGGAAGCGTACCTGCCACACAAGTGGTCGGCGTCATGGGTTCTGGTGATCGGTTTGGGCATGATCATCCCGGGCGGCACTATCGTCGGGGTGGCGTTGCCGAGCATCATCACCAGCCTCGATCTGGAGCTCACCGAGGCCCAGTGGATCAACAGCACCTACTCGGTCGTGTTCGTGGCACTGTTGCCCTCCACTGGACGGAGCGGTAACCGGCTGGGTCGGAAACGATTGTTCATCGCCGGTACGGCGATCTTCGTGGTCGGTTCCACCCTGGCTGCACTCTCGGGTTCATCCCCGCTGCTGCTCGCTCGGGTGGTGCAGGGAATCGGTGGATCGATGGTGCTTCCCGCCAACCTGTCCACCAGCAACGCCGTCTTGCGCGGCAAGGACCGCGCTGCGGCCTTTGGGGTCTGGGGTCTGGGGTGCAACCATGTCCGGGGCCGCCGCCGTGGGGCCGTTGCTCGGTGGCCGGCTCGCCGGGTCTTTCTCCCGGGAGCGGATCTTCCTGGTCAATGTGCCGATCGGGGTGGCCGTGGTCTTCGCGATCATCGAGAGACCCTCCAGGGGATGACGGGCGCCTACGCGGGACGCAACGGTCCTGTTCCGGACCTGGCCCCAAAGCGCCGCCGCTTCTCCGGTTCCAGTGATCGGGTTGCTCGGCCTGGTGGCGATCGCGGTCTTTTTGCTGTGGGACCGGCAGCGCGATAAAGTACGGCGCTCGGCACTGGTGGACCTCTCGCTGTTCAGCCTGCCCCGATTCAGCTGGGGCAACATGACCGCTGCCACGGCATGCAGCGCACGAAGCAGCCCTGGGAACGCGTCTCGGCGTAGTCCCAGCGGCACCGAATTTCCGTGTTCGGGCCAAGTCCGTACGTGCCTAACAGGAAAATGCGGTGGCCAACGAGAAGGTCCGCTGACTCTTTGAGTCACCTTTTCCATCGTGCTGGCTGACGCATTACGGTGTAGAGATACTTTGACAACAATGGGAGCCATCATGATTCTTTGCCACCTTCGCCTACCAGGGTCCCCGTCCTGATGGCCATTTTGGGTGTGCTGCTGGCGGTTCTGCTGGCCATCACGGGATTGCTTTTCCTGGTGCTTCAATCGTGGTTGGCCGACACCGTGGTTCGCCGTGTGGTGGGCGTGCCCATTGGCTGGCCGCGCTCCATCGTTGTGGGTTTCGTGATGAGTGTTGCCATGGGATTAACAGTGCAATATCTTTTTCGTGCATGTTAAATAAGTACAGGACCGGTCGTGACGGCTAAGGATGAGCAAATCCGCCGCGAAAGGTCCTGCTGATCACTCGCACCTTGAAGCGGTATCCCCACCAGTAAGGTATGAAACCTCACGCCACCGGCGTACGCGTTGACAGTTGTTTATGGTTTCCAAACCATGAGGATCACGATTACGAGCAGGCAGAGCGTGGTGATACCGGAGCTGACAGCGATCGCCCCATAACCGCTCCTCGGTGCCGCTACGCCCGGGGATGCGGTATCGGGGTGGGTGTCTGGCGTTGCCGTTGCCCTCAGCGCCTCGCCCGTACGTTGCATGACGGGCACGATCAGGAACAGGGCCAACCCTAGGGCGACGACGTACAGCAGGATCGATAACCAGATCCAGGTGGCGCCGAAGGATATATTGAACTCGCTCATGCCCATCGCCCCGAAGCCAAACACGATCACGAGCAGGGATAGCAAACTGAATAGCCTGGTTGACTTAGATAGCGCTACCACTTGGGGTCCCTCGCCGGCTCGAATCGAACGCATCGCCGTCATCGGCAGAATTGCCATCGGACCGACGATGAACACCGCACCGACCACATGCAGCACAGCAATTACGGTACTCATAGCTTCAACCTCTTATCTATTTCACTTTTCATGGCGCTTCTCATCTTCCGGGTGGGCCGATGATCAGCAGGACGGTCATGATGACGACGACACCCAAAACGAACAGTGTGATCAAGGCGGCCGGGCGGTTGAGTAACCAGCGCAGGAAACGGCGCGGCCACGTAAGGTCGCGTGGATCTTCGCTCGCCTTACGGTGCCACTCACCCTCGAGCTTGTCTCGGCGCACAAGCCACATGTCGAAAGGGATCGTCGCATAGGGCACGATCGCGGTGGCGACCGCAGCCGCGATTTGCGCGACACTCCAGCGCTGGTTGACGCCGATGAGTACGGCTGTCAGCGCGTATGTGATGAAGACGAAACCATGGATGGATCCGCCGATCAGCACGGGCAGGCTACCCAGACCAGCTACATATTTCAGGAGCATTCCCGTGATCAACAGGGTCCAGGTTATCGCCTCGGCTATGGACACGGCTCGATAGAAGCTGCGCGGGGTGACCCAAATGGTGGATGACTTGTGTACAGGTGATGTCGTCTGCTTGTTAATGATCACACTTCACCTTCTCACCTGTGCGCGCCGTGTGCATCAACCAAAAGGTTGGCTCTCCCGGCCCCGACGGCCGTTTTTGCGTGGTCACCACTGAGCTTCGTCGACGGAGCATCCGTGTCGGGATCATCATCGCACAGCGGCCTCTGTGTACTGGGTAGACGTTTCGGGTGATTCGGGTTCAGCGTGTGTCTGATGGTGTCATTTTCAGTATCTGTCTGCGCCGACGGTGTCGCCCAGAAGCGCTCCAATGCGCTGGCTGTGCCTCCACCCAAACATGCCGATCGTCTCGCTACCAGTACCGGTCCAAGGAGTCTTGTCCTGCTTGAGCTTGCATGGATCAACCAACCAATTGGAATCACCGAAACGAAGCTGACAACTCCCGCAGGGACTGTTTGGATTGAATAGTTCAGTGGCAACCGCGTACGTTCGGCAGTTAGGGATGAAATGAGAGGAGGAGCCGCGGTGAGTAGACCTTCAGGGAACCGGGGGCTAGGATCTGGGGCCGTCCAGAATTTCTTCACGATCGCGTTGCGGTCTAGCTGGCGCTGGCTGGCGATGCTCATGCTGTTGGTTTCCGCGGCCGCACACTTACCGGTGGTTGGTCCCGGACTGACTGACGCAGTCTATGTCGGTGTTCTCTTTATTATGCTGATCCTTGCAGATTTTGTGCTAATCGTCAGGTTGTGGATCCATGACAGTCCAGCCATATGGGTCTTGATGGCCACCATTACTGGTTTGGCGTTATTGGCCTATGTCTTATCGCGCACGGTGGGATTACCTCAATCGTCGGACTATATCGGGGATTGGGTCTCCCTGCCGGGGCTCGCGTCGATCGCTTCTGAAGCCGTGGGTTGTATCGTCGCGTTCTTAGTTTTGGTTAGGCTTTTCTCCAACGCACACCGGCCGGGCCAGGTTGGGCCCGCAGCAAGGTGATATACGGACAGTAGGAGGCCGGACGTCGTCCAACCCGTCAACCTGACGGTGCAGTTCGCGTTCATGGGTTGTTTCTACTCGCCTACCGACCCGACACGGCGTCTGTGATCTGAGCTGCGGCTGCGCTCACGACGATCGCACTGCCGTGATATTGCGGTTGCTGTCTGAAGACGGCCTTGCGCCCTGGTTTGGATCCATTCCGAACGCCTTATCGGTAATTCCTGGGGTTCGGTTTGTTGTGCCGGCGCAGCACAGCGTTGCAGGGGGCTGCAGAGCGCTGCAGGCGATCAGTCGTTCGGAGTGCGGCGTCTTTTTATACGCTCATGGCAACAAGACCCGGGTGTGGCGTTTACAAGCGAAAGTTGAAGACACACTACTTATCGGAACCAGAATAACGGACTATGCCAACCTTGCGTTGGGTTTGCCGACAGGCGCACGGGTTTGCCGGTTCCCGGGTTGCGCAAAGCACTCAACACCATGGTTTCAGGATCTCCTTTATATGAAACTGTGGGGCGTGGGCTCAACCCTTCGGTGGAGCCCTGTGGTCGGGAGGCGTCGATACGCTGAGTGGGTGAACGTTGATGCCCAGCACCCAAAATTTTTTGGCTTACACAACCCTGTCGAGACCCCCAAGACATCGCACGAGGAAACGGTGCTGCGTGTGCTGCGTATGGGGTTGTATGTCGGGCTCGCTCGTGTGCTATCACCCGGGCCAGGTCCGGTCCGGGGCATCACCGTTACCGCCCCGAATTCCCTGCTCGCCGCGCCGTACCTGGTTGGAACCGTGCAGGAAAAGTGCCATGCCGCCGGTCGGGCACCAAGTACTGTTCCCTGGGCCAAGTGGGGGCTCTGTGCGGTCGTGGTGTTATGGCTCGTGCTGCTTTACCTGCATGTTGGCTACTCCTGGCTGGCGTTCACGTTGTTCTTCCTGCACCAGAAAATCCTGGGCCACTGCAATTCGCTTCTCGCCGTCGCGCTACTCACCGTGGGCGTCATCGCCGCCGGCTGGTTCCATTCGGGACCTGCGGTCCTGGGGCCGGTGATCTGGGCAGTCTTTACAGTAATCATGGGCATGGTCTGCAAGGCGCTGTACACCGAAGACGTGAACCAGCGGGCGGCCCTGGATGAACTGCCTGCCACCCGCGCCGCGATCACTGTCGAACAGCACCGCGCAAGGGCTTTGGAAGAACGCACCCGGTTGGCCCGCAAAAACGCTGGAATTCCGACCAAGCCTCGGTCCGATGGCACCCGAAACGGGCTAATCGGGTTGCATGAGCGGCTGGAATTGCTCGGCGGCACCCTGAAAATCGAATCGGCACCCGGGGAGGGGACGGTACTTGCCGTCTGTGTTCCTTACACCATTGAAGAAAGCCAAGGACGATGAGAAACCTAAAGATCATGCTCGTCGATGACCACCCGGAGGTGCGCGCAGGCCTACGCGTCGTGCTCACCGAACAAGGCGGACTTCAAGTGCTGGCCGAAGCCGAGGACGGGGCGGCCGCCCTGGCCCAGCTCGAACGACTGGGCACCCTGGGCCAACGCGTTGACGTGGTGCTGATGGATTTGCAGATGGACGGCATGGATGGAGTAGTAGCCACCAAAAGAATCCGCGCGCGGGGAGGCCCACCGGTGCTGATCCTAACCACCTATGACTCGGACGCCGACATCCGCGCCGCATTGGACGCCGGAGCTGCAGGATACCTGCTCAAGGACGCACCGCTCGGCGATGTACTCGCGGCCGTCGAGGCCGCAGCGAAGGGCGAGCACGTGCTTTCAACTCAGGTCGCAGCGCGCAACGCACCTCAGACCCACACCAACAGGACCGACCTGAGCCCGCGGGAACGGGAACTGCTGCAACTACTGGCCCGGGGAAACAGCAACAAGGAGATCGCTGCCGAGCTTTTCATCTCCCAATCCACCGTCAAGACGCACCTGATCCACATCTACGACAAGCTCGGGGTGGAGAACCGCACTGCAGCGATCGACAGGGCCCGTGGCAACCGGCTGATTCACTAGGTGCATCCGCTCAGGATCGCGGTGCGCCAATGGACGGACTGGATGAAGCAAGCCGCATTCACTGATGTGCTGTGCACCCTCGTGGGCTCTGTAACGCTGGGCATCGTGCTGGTGCTGGCTCGAACCGCTCCCGCGGGGGAAAGTATCGCCGCAGTGCTTGGCGGCTTGGCGATGGTCTCCGTCTGCGTGCTGAGCATCATGCGGCGCAAGCCCCTGTTTTCGACCGTGGCGGACCGGGTGACATTGACCCGTGGGGTGCTCGGTGGCGGTTGCGCCACGATCATCATGTTGGCCATCATGGGCCCGGATCCGCACCGCTCGTGGCCGCTGGTGTTTCTGGCCGCCCCCGCAGTGTTGCTGGACGCCGTTGACGGGGCGGTGGCCCGACGCACCGGCACCGCCTCGATACAGGGTGCGAGACTGGACATGGAAACCGATGCTGCACTGATGCTGGTGCTCTGCGTGCCTTTGGCCTTCGCTTTGGGGCTCTGGGTCATGGGGATCGGACTGATGCGTTATGGGTTCGTGGCCCTTTCTTGGTGCCGTCCCGCGCTGCGGACGCAGCTGGAATTCAGCCAGTTCCGCCGGGTCGTGTCCGCGATCCAAGCCGTGGCCTTGGTCATCGCGTTGGTCCCGGTGGTGCCCGAGCTCATGTCCATGGTCATCCTGATCCTGAGCTTGGCCTTGCTCAGCACTTCTTTTCTCCGGGATATCATCGTCCTGGAACGTCGGCAAGGCTCCGGATCAGACGGTGTCGCCGAGGCCTCCGACATGTAAACGGTGAATAAGTACCTCAAATTCATCAGGCATCAAGGTGATGAAACATGGCTCGGGATAGGGGTGGGGCCAACTGCCAGCATCGTAGATCCGGCGTTGGTGAACACCGCGGGTGCCAAGCACATCCATCCTTAGGCGCAAGGACCGCCTCGAAGGAACCATGTTTCAAGGATGCAAGACCCAATCCATTGGCGATTTCCGGTAGGCGCCGTTAACGTGGGCTCATGAGAACTCCAAACTCCGGACAAGCACGCTCGACACCCTGGAAAAGTATGAAGAACTCCGAGGACACAGAGCCCGAGGAAGTGGACCTGCCCCACAAGTGGTCAGCGCTATGGGTGCTGGCGATCGGCTTGGGAATGATCATCCTGGATGGCACCATCGTCGGAGTGGCGTTGCCGACCATCATCACCAGCCTCGATCTGGACCTCACCGAGGCCCAATGGATCAACAGCATCTACTCAGTCGTCTTCGCGGCGCTGTTGCTCTCCGCTGGACGGATCGGTGACCGGCTGGGCCGGAAACGTTTGTTCATCACCGGCACGTCGATCTTCGTTATCGGGTCCATCTTGGCCGCGCTCTCCGGGTCTTCCACGCTGCTGCTCTTGGCCCGTGTCGTACAGGGAATCGGCGGAGCGATGGTGCTGCCGGCCACCCTCTCAACGGTCAACGCCGTCTTCCGCGGCAAGGACCGCGCTGCGGCCTTCGGTGTCTGGGGCGCCACCATGTCCGGGGCCGCCGCCGTAGGTCCGCTGCTCGGTGGCTGGCTCGCAGGCTCCTTCTCCTGGGAATGGATCTTCTGGGTCAACGTGCCGATCGGACTGGCCGTGATCGTGGCAACGGTGCTGCTGGTCCCGGAGACCAAGGGCAAGGTCACAACCCGAGGCCTCGACGTGGATGGTTTCCAACTCTCGGCCCTGGGCATCGGGGCCGTGGTCTTCGCGATCATCGAGGGCCCCTCCATGGGGTGGTGGGCTCCAACCCGGGACGCCACGATCCTGTTCTGGACCTGGCCTCAAACCGCCTTCCTCTCTCCGGTCCCGGTGATCGGACTGCTCGGGCTGGTGGCGATCGCGGTCTTCTTGCTGTGGGAGCGGCACCGTGCCCGAGTACAACGCTCCGCGCTCCTTGACCTCTCTCTGTTCAGCCTACCTAGGTTCAGTTGGGGAAACGCGACCGCTGCCATGGTTGCGGTCGGCGAGTTCGCGCTCATCTTCGTGCTGCCGCTCTACCTCGTCTCGGCCCGCGGGCTGGGAGTCATGCAAGCGGGCTTCGTCCTGGCGGCGATGGCAGTCGGAGCGTTCCTCGCCGGCGCCCAGGCACGCCACCTGGCTGCACGAATCGGTCCTCCAGCAGTGGTCCTGCTGGGCCTGGGCCTGGAAGTGGTGGGGATCGCGGTGATGGCGTTCCTGCTGGCTCCCACAGTCAGCGTCTGGTTGATGACCATTCCGCTGGTGATCTACGGACTGGGACTGGGGTTGGCTTCGGCGCAGCTCACCTCTCTGGTGCTCGCCGATGTCTCAACGTCCCAGTCCGGGCAGGGCTCGGCGACCCAGAGCACGGTGCGCCAAGTGGGCATGGCCATTGGCACCGCCGTCGCCGGAGCATTGCTGTCGATGGGTCTGGGGTTTTACCTCTCCACCGGGACGCCTTTGGATGAGGCCACCCGGGTCTCTGCCGGCGGCGCCTTGCAGAGCCTGCGCGCCCAAGGAGGACAAGAGGACTTGGTCGCCGAGCTCAGTGGCCAGTTCGCCCAAGCAACGCAGATGACACTGCTCGGTGCGGTGGCGTTCCTGGTGATGGGCTTGTTGGGAGCTTGGATCATGCTGCGGCTGAGCAAGCGCAGTGAACAGGCACATTGAACAGGCAGCATCACTGACCCCCCTTGCGTCCCGGGTCGGGGAAGGTGGAGCTCCGGACTCCGGGGGTGGGATGCCAGCTTTCCTTATCAACCAAAGGATTGAGTTGAGATTCAATCTGAAGTCCGATGTGCCAGGGGCGGCATCTTGATTGACTGGAAGCATGACCAAATCACGGCTTAGTTTTTCCCTGCCCCAACGCCTGACCTCCCGTCGCGGAGCCTGGGTTTCCCTGGTTATTGTGCTTCTGGCGGTCGTGGCCCTGTTCGGGGTCCTGAGCTCGGCGCAGGCGCCGGCGGGCAATTCGATCTCACCTGCCAATTCCGAGTCCGCTCAGGTCAAGGCGCTGGCTGATCAGTTCCCGGGCAGTGACGAAGGATCCGTGCTGATCGTGGCCACGCACCAGGACGGAGCACCGCTCACCGAAGCGGACCTGTCTGCTGTTGGTGCGATGGGACCGGGCATTGATGCCACGACCGGGCATGAAGCGTCCCGGCCGATCAGCAGTGACGACAAGAAGGCTGCGGTCATCCAGACATCGATCACCCTAGGCGATGACAATTCGGTGACCGCACAAACGGTCAAGGATTTGCGGACCGAATTGGCCGAGAACCCGATTGAGGGTATTTCGATGCAGGTCACCGGTGGTTCTGCTTTCGGTGCCGATATCGCTGCTTCCTTCGAGGGCGCGGACTTCACCTTGCTGCTGGTGACGATCGGCATCGTCGCGGTGCTGCTGATCATCACCTACCGCTCCCCGGTGCTGTGGTTGATCCCACTGGTGGTGGTCGCCCTGGCTGACCGGATCGCCGGGCTGTCCACAGACGCTTTGGGTAGCGCTCTGGGACTGGAATTCGATGCGGGCATCATCAGCGTCCTGGTTTTCGGTGCCGGAACGAACTATGCCCTCCTGCTGATCTCGCGCTACCGCGAAGAACTATTGCATACCGAGGACCATCGCTTGGCCTTGGCAAACGCTTGGCGCGGTACCGCACCAGCGGTTCTAGCCTCCAACGTCACGGTCGTGCTGTCCCTGGCGACCCTCGTCCTGGCCGTCATCCCCGGCACACGAGGCTTGGGTATTTCCTCGGCCGTTGGCCTGATCATTGCCTTGGTTGCCGTGCTAGGTGCCCTGCCTCCTTTGCTTGCGGTGTGTGGGCGCGGCCTCTTCTGGCCCTTTGTTCCCCGCCCGGGCAACGGCCCCACCGGTCAGCGTATGTGGGGAGCAATCGCCAGCCGCGTGGTACGCCGCCCGGTCGTGGCGCTGCTGGCAGGTGGCGCATTGCTGGCAATCATGGCCACGGGACTCTTTGGTACCTCGATTGGCTTGACACAGACCGAGAAGTTCCGGGTCGCCTCCGAGTCGGCATCTGGTCTTGAAACGCTCGGCGAGCATTTCCCCGCCGGCGAATCCCAACCGATGATCGTGATTGCCAAGAGCCAAGCAATCGATCAGGTACGGACGAAGGCCGAAGACACCACCGGAGTGGTACGGGTGACCCCGCTGGGTGAATCCACGAACGGTGAGCTCGGCAAACTGATGGTCACCGGTGAACCCGGTCCCGGAACCCCGGAAAGCCTGGCCTTGGTCGAAGAGCTGCGTACCGCGGTGCATTCGGTCAGCGGTGCCGAGGCGATGGTTGGCGGAGCCGTGGCCGAGGACGCCGATGCCCGGACCGGGAACATGCGCGACTTGCTCTTGATCGCCCCGCTGGTGCTGGCGGTGAGCTTCATCGTGCTGCTGGTACTGCTGCGCTCGATTGTTGCCCCGGCATTGCTGCTCGTGGTCAACATGGTCAGCGCCCTCGCGGCGATCGGTGCTGGGTCGTGGCTCAGCCACATGCTCTTCGGGCAAGATGCCCTTGACCTGCAGGTGCCTTTGCTCGCGTTCCTCTTCCTAGTTGCCCTGGGTATCGACTACACGATCTTTTTGGTCCACCGAGCCAGGAGCGAGGCAGCGATCCATGGAACTAGGGAAGGCATGGTGCGTGCTGTGGCGAGCACCGGTGGCGTGATCACCAGCGCCGGCGTCGTCTTGGCCGCAGTGTTCGCCGCCCTGGGTATGCTGCCGCTGGTGACCCTTGGACAGCTCGGCTTGATCGTCGGGCTGGGCGTGTTGGTCGACACCCTGGTCGTGCGCACGGTGATCGTTCCTGCCATCTTCAGCCTGCTCGGAGATCGCATCTGGTGGCCGACAGCGCCGCCCCATGCCCGACACGTTGAGATGGGCATCCCGTCAACGGACGCCCAGGAGGGAGAATCAAGTCATGGCACTTACTCCGCGGGAGACACCCTCACCCACTAGTCCCGGGACCCTCCCAATAGCTGGATTGGTTCTGAGGCCGGAGCGGCGCACCTCTAATACGACGATCCGTTCGATGCAGTTCGGGTTGCACCTGCTCACCGCCGCCCTCGTGGTGATCTCCGCAATTCGCGCAGTCCTCAGCGGGGCCCCGTTGGCCTTGGCGGTGGGCAGCGCGGTGGTGATTTCCTGCTGGTACTTGGCCGGGGTCCTGATGGCTGGGCGTGTGCAGCGCACCTCGATGGCCGGTTGGTGGCTGCTAGGCCTTGCCCTGCTCTGGATTGGCGCGGTCACCGCGTCGGCAGAGTTCCTGTGGCTGGCCTTCTCCCTGTGGCTGCTGGCCGGTTACATCCTGCCCTGGCGCTGGGCCGTTGCCTTCTCCATCGTGGTGTACGCGATGGTGGCCGCCGCGCCGATCCTGGAATTCGGTTCCACCACTTTCGCCAGCGCAATCGGACCATTGCTTGGCGGGGTCTTTGCCCTGAGCATCGCCCGTGGCTACGTGGAGCTCGTCCAGGACCTACGCGAACGCCAAGCCTTGGTTGTCTCGCTCACCCATGCCCAAGCAGAAATGACCGCGTTGCAAGAGGAACTAGCCCAAACCCAGCGGATCTCCGGAGCCTTGGAGGAACGCACCCGCATCTCTCGGGATATCCATGACACCATCGCCCAAGGGCTTTCCTCCATATCGTTGTTGGCCACCGCAGCAGTGGAGAACGCACAGATCCAGCAGATGCCCCGGACCTTGCAACAGGTTGATGCCTTGGCGCGCGACAACCTGGCAGATGTGCGCCGGATCGTTGCCGCGCTGGCACCGGCGGAACTCGAAGAAGGGGCCTTGGCCGGAGCCTTGGGCCGAATGCTTGAGCGTCTGAGCGCCGAGACCGGACTCCGAACCGAAGTCCGCGTCGATGAGGGCATGCCGGCCTTGCCCACCACTGTGGAGGTTGCCCTGTTGCGCACCGCCCAATCCGCGTTGGCCAATGTACGCCAGCATGCCGAAGCCACCAGAGTCGTGGTGAACCTGGCCGACGCCGGGAACTCCGTGCGTCTTGACATCGTTGATGACGGTCACGGATTCGACGTCTTAGCGTGGGACCGTGCCTTCGAGGGGTTGGGCGAATCGGGTGCCGGCGGCTACGGCATGCATTCGATGCGCGCAAGGCTGCGCGAGCTTGGTGGCGGACTGGATGTCGAGAGTCGACCCGGAGAGGGTGTGGCACTGTCCGCTCACGTTCCCCTCACCCAGGGACCGAAGGACGGTGCATAGAAATGCCGATCACCGTTCTGCTGGTCGATGACCACCCGGTGGTGCGCACCGGTTTGCGCGCCCTGTTCGAGCACAACAACGACGTACTCGTCGTCGGCGAAGCCGCCTCGGGCGAAGAAGCAATCGCCCTGGCCGAACACCTCGCCCCGGATGTGGTGCTCTGCGATCTGCGTTTGGGCGAGGGAATCGACGGAGTTCAAACCACCACGGCGCTGCGTGCCCAACGACCCGCCCCGGCCGTGATCATCTTGACCACCTTCGACCGCGATGTGGAAATCCTGCGCGCGATCGAGGCAGGAGCCGCCGGATACCTGCTCAAGGACGTCTCACCGGCGACGATTGTCTCCTCGCTGAAGGAAGCTGCCAAGGGTGGCATGGTGCTGGCCCCGGAAATGGCCCAACGTGTGGTCGACGGGATGCGTCACCCACGGCTTCAGCTCACCGCCCGTGAACTCGAGGTCTTGGGGCTGCTGGACACCGGGGCCTCCAATCGCGAGATCGCACGCAAGCTCTTCGTCACTGAAGCCACCGTCAAGACACACCTGGTCCATCTGTTCAGCAAACTCAACGTCGAAAGCCGCGCCAAAGCGGTATCGACGGCCCGGGACAGCGGACTTATCCAATAGCCCTCCCACCGACCACCTAAATATCACCCCACGATTGGAACATCATGAACAAACTGTTTTACGCTGCCTTCACCTACATGGTTCTTGGAGTTCTCTCCGGCCTCTTCTACCGGGAGTTCACCAAGGCCGAGGATTTCCCTGCAGGTGAGTTCACCCAGCTTGGATTGGTCCACACCCATCTGCTCACCCTGGGCTTCATTGTTCTGCTGATTGTCTTGGCCCTGGATAAGCAGTTCCAGTTCTCCTCGAACAAGCTGTTCTCTTGGTTCTTCTGGACCTACAACCTCGGCGTGGTGCTGACTTCCGCCATGATGGTTTGGCACGGTTCATTGACCGTGCTCGGTAAGGAATCTTCGTCGATGATTGCCGGTATCGCCGGCTTGGGCCATATCTTCTTGACGATCGGCATGGTCCTGTTTTTCCTGGCCCTGCGCCACGGCATGCAGCACACAAAGCAACCCCTGGAGAGCGTCTCGGCGTAGTCCCAGCGGCACCGCATTTCCGTGTTCGAACTAAGTCCGTACGTGCCTAACAGGAAAATGCGGTGGCTAACGAGAAGGTCCACTGACCCCGCGGGTCACCTTCTCCATCGTGCTGGCTGACGCATTACGGTGTAGAGATACTTTGACAACAATGGGAGCCAACATGATTCTTTGCCACCTTCGCCTACCAGGGTCCCCGTCCTGATGGCCATTTTGGATGTGCTATTGGTGGTTCTGCTGGCCATCGCGGGATTGCTTTTCCTGATGCTTCAATCGTGGTTGGCCGCCACCGTGGTTCGCCGTGTGGTGGGCGTGCCCATTGGCTGGCCGCGCTCCATCGTTGTGGGTTTCGTGATGAGTGTTGCCATGGGATTCACAGTGCAATATCTTTTTCGTGCCGGGACCGACCAAAACACCAACGGCCTGAACGTAGCCCCCTCGGTGGCCGTCTTGTTTCTCATCCTGGCGATGGGCTGGATTTTTGCCTTGGGCGTTGCCGCCCTGGTGTTCATTGAGGCAGCCTTTCCCACCGGTTCATTGCCCACGTTTTCCTCGTTTTTCACCGGCGGCAAGGCTCGGCGGCAACGCTCGCGCCGGTACACCGAAATCCTCTCCATCGCAGTCCGCCACGGGTTAGGCTCCCGGCTCCGCGGCTTCGGGCAAGCTGGTCTCGACGAGCACGAGGCCAAGACGGCCCGTGCGTTGCGCAACGCGTTGAACGAAGCAGGAGTCACGTTCGTCAAGCTCGGGCAGATGCTCTCCACCCGGCGGGACCTGCTGCCGGCGGTCTACATCCGGGAACTGCAGACCTTGCAGACCAATGCGAGCCCGGAACCGTGGGAAAAGATTATGGCAGCGGCCGAGGAACAGCTCGGGCGGCCGCTATCGGAAATCTTTTCCGAAGTGGACCCGACACCGCTGGCCGCCGCCTCCGTAGCTCAGGTGCACCAAGCCGTGCTGTGGGACGGGACAGCAGTGGTCCTGAAAGTCCAGCGCCCCGGCGCGCTGGCGCAGGTCAATCTGGACACGGACATCATCATCCGATTGGCCAAGTGGTTGGACAAGACCACACCGTGGGGCAGCTCGCTGGGCGTGCATGAGCTGGCACGCGGTTTCGCTACATCCCTCGAGGAGGAACTGGACTACACCATCGAACTGGAGAACATGCGCACCATTGAGCATGCCCTGGATGCAGGAACGTTCGCAGTGACCGTTCCGCACGCCTACGAGGAACTTTCCAGCGAACGCCTCCTGGTCATGGATCGGTTGCCAGGGCGCCCAGTGAGCTCGGCCGGAAAGATCCTGGCGAATCTCACGGACGCCGAACGCAGCGCCCTGGCAGCCACCTTGCTGGGTGTGACGCTGCAACAAATCATTTCCGACGGGGTCTTCCACGGCGACCTTCACGCCGGGAACATCTTCATCACCCCGGAAGGAACGCTGGGTCTGTTGGACTTCGGAGCCGTGGGACGCTTGGATCCCGGGACGCAAACAGCGTTGGGGATGATGCTTTATTCGATCGACAAAAATGATGCTGCCGGGGCCACCGATGCGCTCATTGAACTTCTTGATCGGCCCGAGGACCTTGATGTGAGAGTTGTGGAGCGTTCCCTGGGACAGCTCCTTACCCGCTTTCGCAGCGGATTTCGTGCAGGTGGCAGCCAAAAGATGTTTAGTGAGCTGTTCGCGCTGATCATCGCGCATAAATTCTCCGTACCGGCTCAGATCGGTGCCGCCTTCCGGGCTTTGTCCACAGTTGAGGGCACCTTGATGTTGATCGACCCGCGAATGGACCTGGTGACCGCTGCCCGAACCGAGGGCAGCCGTCTGATGTCGGGGAGATTCAGTCTTGGTAGTCTCAAGGACAGCCTTGAGCAACGTCTTGTTTCCCTGGTGCCGCTGCTCAATCGTCTCCCGCGTCGGATGAATAAGATCAGCGAAGATCTGGAGCACGGTCGCTTCTCCATGAACGTGCGCATGTTGGCCCATGCTGCCGACCGCCGCTTCCTCACCGGGTTGTTCCAGCAGCTCGTCGTCGCGGTGCTGGCTGGCGCTGCGGTGCTCGGTGCCATCACACTCATTGTGAGCAATGAGGGTCCCTTGCTGACCGGCGAAATCCACCTCTATGCGGTCTTTGGCTTCGCTCTGCTCTTTGGTGGCTTTGTGCTGGGCATGCGTAGCCTGATGCTGGTCTTTAAGCGGGATGACGATGAGGATTGATGGAGGTATGGACGGAACCGATAGGTCCGTGACTTCAACGTTTGGGCCCACTGCCGAAGCTCGTGGAACAGGAAGTAACCAACTCAAGGGTTATGCAAGAGAAAGTCACGCTGGAGCGGCGGTAGAAGGAAACTGCGCAGGGTGTCATTCCAAGTTCCAGATATTGGGTGGGGAGAGGCGTTCACCGTGGTAAACGAAAACCTGATTGATTGGTGCGGATGAAGTTTCCGTTGTCGATCGGCCCGCGCTCGTTGCCCCGCACGATGTGAAGGTCCGTTTGATATCACTCCTCAAGGCCAGGGTGGACCGCCAGGTCCCCGTTTGCCCATGCGAAATCCAGGAACGGTCACGACTCAGCGCGGAAACGGGTCCGTTTTCCGACAAACGGGGGCGGGGGAGACATCCGGCGAAGGTTCGAAAAAGATCGTGGTCTTACAGGTCCGATGTGGATAAACCAAACATCTGAAGCCACCCAAATGGAAGCTGTCTAACCCGCGCGTCCGCCGTTTTCCCGCCTTGCCTCATGTCAATATGCTCGCGAAATAATCCTGCATGCCTCAACTAATCTGCTCGCCAAATACGGCATCCCCGGACTGAGCACGCATCTTGGCCCGGTTGATGAGCTGGTTCTGAATGGCATTGATGCGGCGGGTGATGGCCGCCGGGTTCAGATCCCGGTGGATGCCGGCGAGGGCCTCGGCGTGCTCCGGGTCCATGGCCTCCAGATTCACGATGCGTTGGTAGGCGGTGCGGGGCCTGTCGTAGGTACGTTTCCTGCGGCCTGAACGTGCGGTGCCGTAGCCGTTGGCCTTGACCATCGGCAGCAGGTGGTTCTTGCGCAGGTTCACCAGTCCCAGAGCTCGTTGAGCAGGCCCATCTCCTCGGGCCCCTCGTAGCGGAACCGGAACGCATGGCGGCGGACCCAATCCCGGTTCCGCTGCTCGACATGCGCATTGTCGTTGTGCTTGTACGCTCGTGCCCTGGTCAGATCGATGTTTCGCTCCTGCGCCCACTCGATGAGCTGGGTGTTGATGAATTCACCACCATTGTCGAAGTCCAGGGCCCGCATCGGGTAGGGCAGAGACCGGACCAGCAGGTCGATCCCGGCCACCACATGGCTGTGCGCACGGTTCTTCACACACGTATTCACGGTCCACCCGGTGAACACATCGGTGAGGGTGATCGAATACAGGAACTCGCCCTTGAGGCTGTGCCCGCAGTGGGCCACGGTGTCGATCTCGAAGAACCCCGGCTCCTGCTCCATCGGCGTGCCCGACCACCGCACCGGGATCTCCGAACGCAACATCGCCCCTGGCTTGGTGGAGGACAACGCCGAAGGGTATCGGGCGTCGCGCAAGGGCTTCAGGTACCGATCCATGGTGGAGGCCGACATGGACAACAATTCGTGGCGGACCCCGTCGGTGAGCAACCCCGCCACGGGCCCGAGTTCGTCGAAGCGTTCCAGCCGCTCAAGGTCGTGGGCCATGATCGGTGCCAGGTACTTCCCGCACGGCTCCCCGGACAGCGTCCAGATCCGCTCCAAGACCTTGATGGCCGCAGCACCGTACTTCCGGGGCCTGCGCCGCGGCAGGGGCTTCGGCGCCCCGCGTGCGGGCTTGCGTAGTTCCGTGGCCAGGCGCCGGCGCGCGTTGGCCCTTGACCAGCCTGTCGACGCGCACAGGTAGTCGAGCATCACGCCCTTCTGCCCCTTGGTTCCTTTCGCGTATTCGGCCGCAAAGCCTTTGACCAGTTCCTGCCGGGTGTCCATCGAAATCCCCTGTTTCATTACCCCAGCACACCGCGCTGCCCGCCCCGGTGGCCAGAGTTTTCGCGAGCATTCCTAAATGAGGCATGAACCTCATTTCGCGAGCACTTTAGATGAGTCAACACGTTTCCTTGAAAAGTGCGGTGGCAACGGGGTACGGTCGGCAGGAGACCGAGTGGGTAGGGGGAGTCGTTATGAGTAGTCCTGCGGTAAGCCGAGGGCCGGGGTCCGGGCCCGTTCACGATTTCTTCACTATCGCTCTGCGGTCTGGCTGGCGCTGGTTGGCCATGTCCATGCTGTTGGTTTCCGCGCTGGCGCACACCACGGTGGTTGCTCCCGGGCTGGCTGAAACAACTTATATGGGTGTGCTTTTCATTGGGCTGATCCTTGCCGATTTGATGCTGATCGCCGCGTTGTGGATCCGTGACAGCCCAGCCATGTGGACCTTGACCGCCATCATCACCGGGTTGGCGTTTCTGGCGTATGTCTTATCGCGTACGGTGGGACTGCCGCAATCCTCCGGCTACATCGGGGACTGGGTCTCGGGGCCGGGCCTCGCGTCAATCGCTTCTGAAGCCGTGAGCTGTATCGTCGCGCTATGGGTCTTAACCAGACACTTCACTCGCGCACGCCAGCCCAGCCACGTCCCACCCGTGTCCGGGTGAGATACGGAGAATAGGGTGGCGCAAGCGGTCGAGCAGCACCGCGACAGGAACCTTGCCGAGCGCACACATCTGGCCCTGGGTTTATCCAGCATCGCGCTGGTCTCCCGCGCGGCATCCGTCGCCCCGAACACGGGGGTCATCGAAGCCGTTGCTCAACGCCTTGACACCATCGCGGGACCGCTGCTGGGAACCTTGCCGACGCCCGGAACGTTGTCGCTGTCCTTTGCTCGGTTGGGGACGGGGCAGGCGCCGGGCACGTATTTGTGGCTCTACCGACATATCCGTGGGCGTGAGCCGCGATCTTTAACGGCCGCACGCCGCTTCCCGCCGAGGATTTTTGACTGACTAAGGTACAAAAATTCAAGGACTGGAAACGGCATGCAGAAAACAAGCATAGGGGCCACCCTGCTGGGTGCCGAAATACAACCGTTCACCACGTGGAGAACTGTCCGGCAGCCGGGGTTCTACTGGCTAGGGTGAGACCCTACAAATCCATGCACAACAGATGTGGGAACCGCTCCAGGAATTCCCCCGCTACGACCGTGGTGAGGGCCCCGGCGTTGGCAACCCGGTTCTTGCTCGGACCCGGCATTATCCCGTGGGATGCAGCCAACAAGAAGCAACGTGGAAACCGCCAACGCTGAGCCCAGACGCACGGCATGGCCCGTGCGGTGCTGCGGCCCTTTCCTCGGCTCTCCGCTCGATGACGCCGGGGCCTGATGCTTCCGCGCTGGATGCTGCTTGGTCCAAGCTGCGCCGTGGATGCGTGCCGGTCGCGGTCAGGGCAGGCTCAGTGCTGCGGCGGTGCGTTCCAACCCCCGGGCTGTCCCCCTGCGCCGAGTGCGGCCACGGGTGCCGGCGGGGTGCTGAGCCGCGCAATATTCCGCTTTTTCGCCAGCCTCATGACTACCAAGACGAAGATGACGGTGGTGGCCATCGACACCAGCAGGCTGGGCAGGTCACTCTGGGTGTCAGAGACATCGATCAATCCCACGGCACCCATGGCAAAGAGCAGGGAATTGTTCACCACGTGCAGCGCAATCGCAGCCTCCAGGCCGCCGGTCCGCCACGCCAACCAGCCGGCGGCCAGGGCGAAGAAACCCACGTCCAGCTGCCCGTAGATGTCGTAGCCATGCCCCAGCACAAACAGCGGGATGGGCAACAGGATCGCGAACGCCGGGTGGCGCAGCCAACCACCGATCAGCTGCATCAAATATCCGCGGAACACATACTCCTCGGCCGCTGCCTGGAAGGGCACCAGCAGGATGGTCATGATCAGCAGGATGCCCATGTCCGGGTTGTTGAAGTCCACCGAGATTGGGCGGCCCGCAATGGCCTCAACGACGAAAGACAGCGAAAAGCTCAGCGCCAAGAGCACGAAGGCCACGCCCATGCACCAGCCCAGCCAACCCCAGCGCATGCGCCCGGCCACAGAGGTTAACGATCCGACCTTCTGCACGTTCATCATCCGGGTGGCCAACAGGATCACCGGCAGCATCAAGATCAGGCTGACCAAAATGAAAGCGAAGATAGCGGGGTTGGACATGTCGAGCTCATCCGGCGAAAGCGCCACGGCTTCCATGGCGCTTTCGATCTCCGGGTTGCCCGCGGCCACCACCACAAACACGATCGTGGCCACGATCATCACCCCGAGGTAGAGGCCCAAGGCGATCAGGCCGACCATCAACGGCTTCCACCAGCGGTAGGCACGGTAGGTGCGGGCCAACCGGTGGTATTCAAGCGGTTCGGCCGGAGCCGGGGGCGGCACCGGTGCCGGCATCCAATAGGCCGGCGGCTGGCCGGGCTGCGGGTGCTGTGCCGGGGGAGGGAATGGTGGGGGGATCGTGTTCATGTCACCATTCTGTATCAACGAGTGCCCATTTTCCCTCGACAATACGGACGATCTTTGTGCGGCCGGCGGGGGATCCAATGTTGGTCCTTTCGGTCGATACCCCCTGGTGGAGGCCGCCGGTAACGTTAAGCCAATGACCTCTGAAGCCCACCCGGCAAGCAAAACAACTAGGCTGCGCGCCCTGTGGGCGCAGGCCTGGCGGATGGCCCTGGGCGTTTTGATCGGGCTCGTGGGCTTCGGCATCGTCTACGACGCCTACTCACCCGATCTCCCCGCCGACGTGGCCGCCGTCGGTGCCCTAGTTCTACTGGACATATTCTGCGGGCTAGCGGCCCTGGTGATCTACCCGTTCCGGCATCGGTTCCCGCTGCCGGTCGTGATCGTGCTGGTGCTGCTGTCGATTCCCTCGGCGTGCGCCGCCGGATTCACCATATTGGGCGTCGTGTCCCTGGCCACCCGACGCAAGCCCTGGGAAATTACCGCGGTGACGGTGTTGTTCCTTGCCGTGACCCAGATCAGCGAGGAAGTCGTGGGCAAGACGCTGGTTCCGGCCGAGGAAGTGCTGGCCTGGTGGGAGACGGGTATCGCCGCCATGGTGATGATCGCCGTCATGGTGCTCACCGGCATGTACATCGGTGGACGCCGCCAATTGGCTGCCTCCCAGCGCGAACAGCTGCACAGTGCCCACCGAGAACGGCAGGCGCAGATCCAAGCGGCCAAGGCCGATGAACGCACCCGCATTGCCCGGGAAATGCATGACGTTCTGGCGCACCGACTCTCACTGGTAGCCCTGCATGCCGGGGCCCTGGAATACCGCAGCGACCTCACACCGCAAGAAATCAAGAACACCGCCGGCATCATCAGGGAAAATTCGCATCTGGCCCTCGGCGAGCTGCGTGAAGTGCTGGGCATGTTGCGTGACCCCCACACGCTTTTCGACGATGAGTCGGCCAGACCTCAACCCACGCTGGAGCAGTTGGGGCAGATCCTGGAAGACAGCAGGGCCGTGGGCACCGGGGTGGAGCTGCTGCTGGAACCAAAGATGCGCAAACGGTTGGATTCGCTGCCGGAAACCTTAAGCCGCCACCTGTATCGCATCATCCAAGAAACACTCACCAACGCCCGCCGCCATGCTCCGGGGGCCGCCGTCGTGCTTCAGATCGGCGGCTTAGGCGAGGACCGCTTGTTTCTGCAGGCCTCCAACCAGCTTGTAGCCGTGTCTCGGGAAGCCGCAGCAACAGGATCAGGATCAACGAGTGGTTCGGGCCTCGGGCTGACGGGCCTGGCCGAGAGGGTCCGGCTTGCCGGCGGGGAATTGCAGATCGGACCGGAAAACCAGGGTGAATTCGTCTTGAAAGTGTGGTTGCCATGGGAAACCTAGATACCTTGATCCGGATCATGCTGGTTGACGATGAGAACCTGGTGCGTGCCGGGCTGCGGATGATTTTGGAGTCCGACCCTCGCATCGAGGTAGTCGGTGAATGCGCCGACGGCCGTACGGCAGTGGAACGGGTCGACGCGCTCGCCCCGGACTTGGTGCTGATGGACATCAGGATGCCCGTCATGGACGGTCTGGAGGCCAGTCAGGCAATTCTGAAGACGCGTCCGGACCAAAAAATCTTGGTCCTGACCACGTTCAACACCGACGAGATGGTGCTGACCGCGCTCAAGGCAGGGGTCAGTGGGTTCCTGCTCAAGGACACCCCGCCGGCCGAACTCATGGAGGCAATCAACCAGGTGGCCGCCGGCCGGACGATGCTCTCGGAATCGGTCACCAAGCAACTGATCGCCGTGGCGGGATCGCGCCCGGAAGGCTCGCGGCGCCAGGCAGCCCTGGAAAAACTGGGGGTGCTCACCGAGCGGGAACGCGAGATCGCGGTGGCGATCGCGCGCGGGTACGCGAATCAGGAGATCGCCGGGAAGCTGTTTATTTCCTTGGCCACGGTGAAGACTCACATCGGCAGGGTATTGGAAAAGCTGGACATGGAAAACCGTGTCCAGGTGGCGCTGTGCGTTTTCGAAGCGGAGTCCGGCTGAGGCGAAAGTAGCCATCCCCTAAGGGATTACCCGTACGCCGAAAGAGTGACAGGACGCGGCACGAAGATCATCCGCGGGGGCGGTGACGCGGTGTCCAGAATTCCGTACCGTTGAAGACATGATCACAGCAGAGGCACTAACCAAGAACTATGGCACCAAGCGTGCAGTGGATTCGGTGAGCTTCACCGTCCAGCCGGGCAAAGTCACCGGCTTCCTCGGCCCCAACGGGGCAGGAAAATCCACCACCATGCGCATGATCGTTGGCCTTGACCGGCCCTCGATCGGAAACGTGACCGTCAACGGCCGCAAGTACGCCGAGCATGCCGCGCCGTTGCGCGAGGTAGGTGCCCTGCTGGAAGCCAAGTCGGTACACAAGTCCCGCAGTGCACGCACCCACCTGCGGGCACTGGCCGCCACCCACTCGATCCCCAAAAAGCGGGTCGACGACGTCATCGAGCTCACCGGGCTCGAGGCAGTCGCTACCAAGAAAGTCGGCGGATTCTCGCTGGGCATGGGCCAGCGTCTGGGCATCGCGGTGGCGCTGTTGGGCGACCCGCAGACCCTGATCCTCGACGAACCGGTCAACGGACTGGACCCCGAGGGTGTGTTGTGGGTCCGCAACCTCGCCCGCTACCAGGCGGCGCAGGGCAAGACCGTGTTCATTTCCTCGCACCTGATGAGCGAAATGGCGCTGACCGCCGACCACCTGATCGTCATCGGGCGCGGCCGCATCATCGCCGACGCCCCCATCGACCAGGTCATCGGCGGCACCAACGTGCCCACCTGCCGGGTCAAGACCGACTCGGCCGAAGAGCTGATGAACGCGCTGGCCGCCCAGGACGTGCAACTCACCCGCTTGGACGCCGCCACCGTCGAGGTCGCCGGACTTGACGGCCGGGCGATTGCCACCCGCGCGATGGAAACCGGGATCATGATCTACGAGCTGACCCCGGTGAAGCAATCCCTCGAAGCTGCCTACATGGCCTTGACCCAGGACGAGGTCGAGTATCACTCTCATGTCGGCAATCCGCTGACCACCGCAAATTCCGGAAAGCAGGCTTAGCGATGAGCACCGAAACCATGAAACGCCCGCGTTCCGCCGAGCCCGGAGCCGCAGGCAGCGGAAAGTTGAAATTCAGCGGGGTGCTGCGCAGTGAATTCATCAAATTCTTCTCGCTGCCCTCCACCCTGATCCTGATCCTCTCCACCCTGGTGGTGATGGTGGGCTTCGCCGCCCTGAGCGCCTGGGGCATTGGCGTGTCCATGGAGGCGATGGCCAGTGACCCGGAGATGATGGCCCAGATGGGGGTCATGGGGGACATGGAGACGATGGCGGCAGCGATTCCGGGCAGCGGACTGATGTTCGCCCAATTGATTATGGGCGCCCTGGCGGTGATGGTGATGAGCTCCGAGTTCGCCACCGGAGCGGCCCGCTCGACCTTCGTCGCCGTCCCCAACCGCCAGCTTGTGCTCGGGGCCAAGACGCTGCTGGTGAGCATCGTGTCCATCGTGGTTGCCCTGGTTTCGCTCCTGCTGTCATATCTGTTGGCCAAACCGATCGCGGAGAATTACAAGCTGTCCCTGGAGTTCTCCTCCGAGGCGTTCCAACGCCAGCTCTGGTTTGGGGTGCTGTACGTGCTGATGGTCTCGCTGATCGCACTGGCGCTGGGCGCGCTGCTGCGCAACTCGGCCGGCGGCATCGTGGTGCTCGCAGCATTGTTCTTCGTGCTGCCGATCGCCGTGGGCAGCCTCTCCTCCATCGTCTCCTGGCTGGCCGACGTCGCGCGTTTCCTGCCCGACGCCGCGGGAACCGCCCTGATGATGATGCCCGGCGCGGATAATGCGCTCGAGACCTGGGCCTCGGGCCTGGTGGTCGCCGGCTGGTGCATCATCCCGTTGGCTTTCGCCGCGGTCACGCTCCAACGCCGCGATATCTAGGTTTACACCAACCTCTGGATAGGCTCGAAGAATGAATGAGATCCCGTCGAAGCAGACCCCCGGTGCGCCGGAGGTCTCCTTCGACGACCTCTCGGCGCTGCGCGTTGGCCGCTTCCGCGGATTCATGCGGCGCCATCCACGACTCGTGGACACGCTGGTGGTGCTGCTCTACTGCATCTTGTCGGTACCCAGCATCCTGGATTCCGCGTTCAGCGCGCATTGGCTGACGGTGGGGCTGCTGGTGCTCACCGGCGTGATGCTGTACTTCAGGCGACGCTGGCCGATGCCGGTGCTGGTGCTGGTGGTGCTGGCCGACAACGGTGCCACGCTGCTGGACTCCTCGTACTTGGGCAGCAGCGTCGGGCTGTGGATCGCGCTCTACACCGCCTCAACAAGATATTCCGCACGCCGCATGTTCATCCTCGCCGTGCTGGTCAGCGCCTTGCAGGGGCTGATCTTCATCGTTTTTGGTCTGCCGGGACTGTTCACCAGCTCCCCCGAAGACCAGGCGGCGCTGGCGGAGCTCGGTGGCAAGGTGCTGCTGATCAGCATCGGGCTGGCATCCATGCTGGGCAGCAACATCGCCGCGGTGGGAATCGGTGCGGCGGTGCGCAACCACCGGCTGCACGACGCCGAACTGAACAACTGGGCCGTGCGTGTGCAAACGCTCGCCCAGGTGCGCGAACGCAACCGGATCGCCCGGGAGATGCACGACGTGGTGGCCCACTCGCTATCGGTGATGATCGCCCTGTCCGACGGTGCCGCAGTGGTGCTCAAACGCGACCCGGTCCGCGCCGGAGAGGTGCTGAACGAACTTTCGGGCACCGGGCGGCGCGCGTTGGGGGACATGCGCCGGGTCATCGGGGTGCTGCGCACCGGGGATAACGGGGCGCCGTTGGAACCTCAGCCCGGCGGATCGCTCCAAGAGATGCTCGCCGGATTCACGGTCGCAGGGCTGCCGCTGCGCTACACCACCACCGGCCCCGCACTGCCCGAGGATGCCACATTCTTACTGACCATCCACCGCATCATCCAAGAATCGCTGACCAACGTGCTGCGCTACGGACGCAACGTAAGCACCGTGGAAGTCTCGGTCTGCCGGTCCGGCGAGGACGTCACGGTGCGCATCCACGACGACGGCGTGCACCAGGGGGCCCGCCGCGAAATGATCGGATCGGCCCAGGGCATCCGCGGCATGAAGGAACGGGCGGCGCTCTTTGACGGCACGTTAGCGGCAGGACCGGACCCCCGCGGCGGCTGGACGGTGCTGGCCACCCTCAAGCTGCCCTGCCCGGCACCTTGCCCGGAAAAGAAACCAGCACAGCACACCCAGGAACCTGCCACCGACCCGGCGCCGGATCTCGCAGCCACACCGGCACCCACTACCCAGAACCAAGGATCGTGAGCACAACCCCATGCCAGAGACCACCGGAGATCCAGCAGCGCCCATCGGGGTGCTGCTGGTAGACGACCAGCCATTGCTTCGCATGGGATTCAGGCTCATCCTCGAGGGCGAAGACGACCTACGTGTCCTGGGCGAGGCCTCCGACGGTGCCGAAGGGGTTGCGCTGGCCGCCACGCTGAAGCCCGACGTGGTACTCATGGACGTGCGCATGCCGGTGATGGACGGCATCGAGGCCACCACCCGCATCGTGTCCGAGCACCCGGAGGCGAAGGTCATCATCCTGACCACCTTCGATCTTGACGAATATGCCTTCGCCGGACTCCAGGCCGGAGCCAGCGCCTTCCTGCTCAAGGATGTGGCACCCGAGGAACTGGTGTTGGCGGTGCGCCTGGTCGCCTCCGGGGACGCGGTGGTCGCCCCGCGGGTGACCGCCCGGCTGCTGGAAACCTATGTGCGCGACGGCTCGGCCAACCGCGCGGCCCCCGCCCCGGAACGCGACCCGCTGCTCGGGGACCTGACCCCACGCGAACTCGAGGTGCTCGGGGCCATGGCCGAGGGGCTGTCCAACGCGGAGATCGCGCACCGCTTCTTCCTCTCGGAGGCCACGGTCAAGACCCATGTGCGCCGGATCCTGACCAAGTTGCACCTGCGCGACCGTGTTCAGGCCGTGGTCTATGCCTATGAGACCGGGCTGGTCATCCCCAGCCAGGGGCTGGACTACTAGGGCCGGGAAACGGGGAAAACGTACGTGAACTCCGAATTCCTGCGCAGCCCGTGGCTGTTGCTAGCGGTGATCTTGGTGGTGCTTGGGGCCTTCCTGATCGCCCCGTTCGGGCTGCCCATTCCCGGGTGGGCTAGCATCGTTCTTGGGATCGGCGCCCTCGTGGTTGCCCTGCTCCGCACCCGCGTCTAGGCCCCACGGTCCACTCGCACACAGCGGTTTCGGCCCACGGCCGGACCCCGCACGCCACTAAAGCCAAGGGAAGTCAATGTCCAGCGCAGCCATCGAGCACATCAACGACCTCGCCGCCTTCGTCGCGGCCTCACCGTCTTCCTTCCACGCCGTGGCCGAGGCCGCACGCCGGCTGGATGCCGAAGGCTTCACCGCGCGCACCGAGGCCGACGCCTGGGAATCTTTGCCCGGCGGGCACTACGTCATCCGTGACGGCGCCCTGATCGCCTGGGTGCAGCCCGAAGGCGCCGGTGCCACCACCGGCTTTCACGTGCTGGGCTCGCACACCGACTCGCCCTCCTTCAAACTCAAGCCCAAGCCGACCACCGGTGCCCACGGCTGGCTGCAGGCCGGAGTGGAGGTCTACGGTGGCCCGCTGCTGAACTCCTGGCTGGATCGGGAGCTGTTGCTCGCCGGCCGCCTGGTGTTGCGCGATGGCACCGAAGTCCTGGCCCGGACCGCCCCGATGCTGCGCTTCCCGCAACTGGCCATCCACCTGGACCGGGCCGTGAACGAGGCCCTCACCCTGGACAAACAGCAACACATGAACCCGGTCTGGGGGATCGGGGACCCGGGGCAGGCAGACGTGCTGGCGGTGCTGGCGGCCTCTGCGGGCGTCGATGCGGCGGATGTCGGCGGCTACGACGTGGTGGTTGCCGATGCGCAGCCGGGGACCGTCTTTGGCGGAAGTGACGAGTTCTTCGCCTGCGGACGATTGGATAACCTCTCCTCGATGCACGCTTCGTTGGCCGGGCTCATCGAGCATGCCGCGAGAGGTACCGGGGAGCACATTGCGGTGCTGGCCGCCTTCGACCACGAGGAAATCGGCTCGGCCTCACGCTCCGGGGCATCCGGTCCGTTCCTGGCCGACGTGCTGGAACGCATCGGCCACGGGCTGGGCGCCAGCGGCGAGGACCGCAATCGCGCCTACGCCGACTCCTTCTGCCTCTCGGCCGACGCCGGGCACTCGGTGCACCCGAACTACCCGGGACGCCACGATCCGGCCAACCGCCCGATGCTGGGTGCCGGACCGCTGCTGAAGATCAACGCGAACCAGCGTTACGCCACCGACGGGGTCGGTGCGGCGCTCTTCGCCCGGCTGTGCGCGGAAGCCGAGGTCCCGTACCAGGAATTTGTCTCCAACAACCAAATGCCGTGCGGTTCGACCATCGGCCCGCTGACCGCCACCCGGCTGGGCATCCGCACCGTGGATGTGGGCATCGCCCTGCTGTCCATGCACTCGGCGCGTGAATTGTGCGGCGTCGAGGATCCGTTGCGCCTGGCCAAGATCTCCACCGCGTTCTTCGCCGCCTGAGCCCCGGGAGGGTCGGCGTCCCATGGGCTACGAGGAAGCAAAGGGCACGGGACTCGGCATCAAGCCCGTGCTGAGGGGGGAGCGGGTCGTCCTGCGCCCCTTCACCGAGGCGGACATCGAGGCGATGGGCCCGATCCTGGCGGATCCCGAGGTGTTGCGCCTGACCGGGTCGGTGGATTCGACCCCGGCCGCCGAAACGGCGGATCCGGTCATCGATGCAAGGACCAGTGCCTGGTACCAAGGGCTCGCCGCGCGCACCGACCGGCTGGACCTGGCGGTGGTGGATGCGGCCGGCGGCCACTGCCTGGGCGAGGTGGTGCTCAACAACCTGGATGCCCGGAACCGCTCGTGCAGCTTCCGGATCCTGCTCGGGCCCGCCGGGCGGAACCGGGGACTGGGTTCGGAGGCAACCGGGCTGCTGCTGGAGCACGCCTTCATCGCCACCACCCTGCACCGCATCGAACTGGAGGTCTACGCCTTCAACCCGCGCGCCCGGCACGTGTACGAGCGCGCCGGATTCACCTTCGAGGGCACGGCGCGGGATGCCCTGCTCTTTGACGGGCAATTCATCGACGCGCACCTATTCTCCATCCTCGCCACCGACCCCCGCCCGGGCCGCGCGGTCCGCTCCTGAGTTATCGGGTGCCCGAGCGCCTGCCGGCCACTCGTTCGTCACCCGATGTTCACCCCACCGTGCTTTGCTCGCGGACATGATCTCCGCACCGAAGCCAACACGCCGTTTCCTGCCCGAGGTCCAGTCGCTGCGCGCCCTGGCGGTGCTGCTGGTTCTTGCCTACCATCTGGAACCTCGGCTGGTCCCTGGCGGATTCATCGGTGTCGACGTGTTCTTCGTGATCTCCGGATTCCTGATCACCGGGCACCTGCTGCGCGAGGTGCGCAACAACGGGCGCATCGACCTGCCGGCATTCTGGGCAGCACGGGTGCGCAGGATCTTGCCCGCCGCGTTCGCGGTGATCCTGGCGGTGCTTGCCGCCAGCTTGCTGCTGCTGCCGGCCACCGTGTGGAAGGCCGTGGGCATCGCGGCACTGGCCTCGGTGTTCTCGGTGGAGAACTGGGTGCTTGCCGCCAACTCCGTGGACTATTTGGCCGCGGACGAAGAGCCCACGGCGCTGCAGCACTTCTGGTCCTTAGGTGTTGAGGAACAGTTCTACCTCTTCTGGCCGTTGCTGGTGGTGGTGGCCGTGTGGCTCGGCAGCAAGTTGCAGCGCTCCGGGCAACTGGCGGGGCGCGGGACGGTGGGCAGACGACAGGCGCAGGGAGGGTTGCCGCGCACCGCACTGCTGTTGGTTTTCAGCACCACCGTGGTCACCTCACTGGTCTATTCGATGGTGCTGGTCGGGGCGGGCAACCCCGCGGCCTACTTTGTGACCGGCGCCCGGGTCTGGGAGTTGGCCGCCGGCGGCCTGCTGGCACTGGCCATGCTCCCGCCGGAGCCCGGAGCCAGCGCCCCGGCCGCCCGAATCCTGAAGGCACCGGGGGTGCGGACTGCGCTGGCCTGGGCCGGATTTGCCGCCATAGCCATTGCGGCCTTCGGCTACGGGGCGGCCACCTCGTTCCCCGGACTCTCCGCCGCACTTCCGGTGGCCGGCACCCTGGCGGTGATCCTGGCCGGGGAAACCCGTGGCGTTCTGGCCCCGCGGAAGATCCTTGAACTCCGGGCCGTGCAATGGGTCGGGAACATCTCCTACTCGCTTTACCTGTGGCACTGGCCGGTGATCACTTTCTTCCTGTTTCTTGCAGGTCGTGAACCGGGTCCGGCCCAGAGCCTCGGGTTATTGGCGCTGAGCCTACTGCTGGCCCAGGCCAGCCACCGCTGGGTCGAAACCCCGGTGCGCACCCTGGCTCCGCTGGCCGCCTCGAAATGGCGGGCGCTGGGCGCCGGTGCGGTGGCGGTTGCCGTGGTCGCCGTGCTTTCGCTGACCCCGGGGTCGATGGCCCAACGTGACACCGTCGCCGCCGAGCGGGCCGTGGCCACACTGCTTGCCGATCCGCCGCCCGGCTTCGGTGCGGCATCGATCCCCTCCGGCGCACCGGCCTATCTGGCGGGCATCAAGCAGATCGTCCCGATCCCGGCCGAAGCCGAGCAAGACCAACCGGACCTGGGTGAGTGCGTGCAGAAACCGCAGTCGCCCGTCACCCGCGAATGCTCGCGAGGGGCCAAAGACGGGTCCCTAACCATCGCCCTGGTCGGCGACTCGCACGCGGCGCACTGGTACCAGGCGCTGGAGGCCACCGCGCAGAAGCACGGGTGGACGCTGCTGACCTACCTGAAGAACTCCTGCCCGTTTTCCGCCACCCAGCGTGTGGCCGAAGCCAACGGCAGCATTTCCTGCCTTGAGGCCAACCAGGACACCATGAAACGCCTCGTGGAACGCGGCGACGTTGATGCGGTGGTGACCAGCTACTGGGCCGGCTCCACCTTTGAGCCCGATGCTGCCGAGGGTTTCGCCGGGTCTTGGGGAGAGCTCGAAGACGCAGGAATCAAGGTCTACCCGATCATCGACACCCCACGCCCCGGAACCAGGACCTACGCGCGGGACTGCGTGGCGGGGCACCCGGCGGAACTGCGTTCCTGCGGTACCCCGGAGTCTGAGGCCTTCGAATCGAACGACTACACGCGCGCCGCGGCCAAGAACGAGCCGCGGGTTGGCACGATGGACTTTTCCGACCAGTTCTGTGCCGAGGGGTTCTGCCCTGCGGTGATCGGGAACGTGCTGCTGTATCGGGACAAGCACCATGTCTCGGACACCTACATGCGCACCCTGGCCCCCATCTTCGATGCCAGGCTCTCTGAGCTGCTCCGCGAGGACGGGCTAGTCGGCTGAATCCGCACGGGAGCGTGATGCACTACATCGAACTTGGTCTGTCGCAGCCCCGGTTTTCCGCTAGAATGGTTGAGGCTGTTTCTGCCGCACCCGGCAATCGGGTTGTGGTGACAGCAAATGCAAAGAACCTCCTGTTGCGGAAATGCCGTGACCGTTTAGCCCAAAGGAGGTGGGTTCACATGCGTGCTTATGAATTAATGGTGCTGATCGACCCCGAGGTCGACGAGCGAACCGTTGAACCGACCCTCGGTAAGTTCTTGGACGTTGTCCTCAACGATGGTGGAACCATCGAAAAGGTCGACATCTGGGGCCGTCGCCGCCTGGCCTACGACATTCAGAAGAAGAATGAGGCCATTTACGCGGTAGTTAACTTCACCGCTACCCCCGCTACTTCCGCAGAGCTTGACCGCCAGCTGGGCCTCAACGAGACCATCATGCGCACCAAGATCACCCGCCCGGAAGAGGCAAAGGTCGAAGCAGAGTAATTCTGCTTTTCGATCTTCGTAGAACAACACTTTAGGAGGCTCCAATGGCAGGCGAGACAGTCATTACGGTTATTGGTAATTTGACCGCTGACCCGGAACTGCGTTTCACCCCGTCAGGAGCGGCAGTGGCGAACTTTACCATTGCGTCGACTCCGCGAACCTTCGATCGCCAGTCCAATGACTGGAAGGACGGCGACACGCTGTTCCTCCGTGCTTCGGTATGGCGTGATGCGGCTGAAAACGTCGCTGAGACTTTGACCAAGGGCATGCGAGTCGTCGCCCAGGGTCGTCTCAAGTCGCGTTCCTACGAAACTAAGGAAGGCGAAAAGCGTAACGTCACCGAGCTTGAGGTCGATGAAATCGGCCCGTCGCTGCGTTACGCCTCCGCAAAGGTCACCCGTGCCCAGCGCTCCGGCGGTGGTGGTGGTGGCTTTGGTGGCCAACAGCAGAACGCTGGCGCAAATGCCGGCGGCAACCAAGGCGGCGGCGGTGGATTCGGTGGCGGCAACGCTGGCGGAAACAACGGCGGCGGCTGGAATGCACCTGCGGCCGATCCATGGGGTGCTCCTGCCGGAGGAAACAACGGCGGATGGGGCAACCCGGGTTCCGACGAACCACCTTTCTAAACAAATTTATTCACCATCCCGCAGAATTTTCTGCGGGCTCCAACTGAATTAAGGAGCTCCACGATGGCTAAGGCTGAACTCCGTAAGCCCAAACCAAAGTCCAATCCCTTGAAGGCCGCTGACATCACTGTCATCGACTACAAGGACGTAGCATTGCTGCGCAAGTTCATTTCGGATCGCGGAAAGATCCGTGCCCGTCGCGTCACCGGTGTTTCCGTCCAGGAACAGCGCAAGATTGCACAGGCCATCAAGAACGCGCGCGAAGTGGCATTGCTGCCTTACTCCGGCGCCGGCCGCGGCTAAGGAAGGTATACCAACATGGCAAAGCTCATTCTGACCCACGAAGTTACCGGCCTTGGTGCCGCAGGCGACATCGTCGAGGTGAAGGATGGTTACGCACGTAACTACCTTCTCCCGCGCGCCTTTGGCATCACCTGGAGCAAGGGCGGTGAGAAGCAGGTTGAGTCGATCAAGGCCGCCCGTGCTGCTCGCGCCGTTGCTTCCTTGGAAGAGGCACAGGCACTTGCTGCTTCGATTGCTGCCAAGCCGGTCAAGCTGACCGTCAAGGCCGGCGCTACCGGTCGCCTCTTTGGCACCGTGAAGACCGAGGACATTGCCAAGGCTGTTGCAGCCGCTGGCTTGGGCTCGATCGACAAGCGCAACATCGAGATCAACGATCACATCAAGTCGACGGGTAACTACTCGGCGACCGTGCGTCTGCACACTGATGTCTCCGCGACCGTCACGCTGCAGGTTGTAGCCGTCAAGAAGTAATTCTTGTCCGGTCGCCGTCCTTCGTGGCGGCACATCGCTAGGGACCCCGCCATTTGGCGGGGTCCCTAGCTGTTTAAGCCTCGTACTTTGAGATCTCCTTGAGAATCGCCACTCAGACCCTGGCGCCGATGGAAGACCCCGGGGTAACTTTGGCCCCATGACGGCGCACCTGCCGAGGTAGATTCGCACCGGACAATTGAGGACGAAGGTAGGGACAATGAAACTGACGTTGACCGAATTCGTGAGCCTGGACGGTGTTTCGCAGGGTCCAGGGTCGCCGGAAGAAGACACCACCGGCGGATTCACCTTAGGTGGCTGGTTCGTTCCGCATATGGACCAAGACTTCATCGACCTGGCCGCCGAATGGCTGGGCCGTGCCGACGGTCTATTGCTGGGGCGCCGCACCTACGAGGCATTTGCGCGGGACTGGCCGCAGATCACCGACGCCGACGATCCGTTTACGGTGCGTATGAACGCGCTGCCGAAGTACGTCGCGACGAACTCGCTCGAGCAGGGGAGCTGGAACCCCACCACGGTGCTCTCCGGTGACATTGCTGCGCAAGTGCAGGAACTCAAGAAGCAACCCGGCAGGGAACTGCAGATCCATGGAAGCGCCAGGTTGGCCGGATCCCTCCTCGCTGCGGGGTTGATCGACGAACTGCGGCTCGTGGTGGCTCCTGTTGTTCTAGGCCGCGGGCGACGGCTCTTCCCGGACGGCGGCGCACCGGCGGGGTTGCGGTTGATGGAAACGAAGACCACGCCCGGCGGACTCACCATTCTTCTTTTTGCGTACACCGGAAATCCCGACTATTCGACGTACACCGGCGCAGGGGACATCACCTAGCCCGGGGAGGGCCCCCAGTCGTGCCAAGACATTCGAATCCGGTACTTCGATCGCAGGATCTTCGATTCTTACGGATCGTGACGGCCTTGGGCGAATAAACTTTGACGAGACCCGCGGCAACCTTCTATCGTGGGTAGTGAATCAAGAGTGCCAACATAAAAGCCCTGGCTTGTTGACCGGCAACCCTCTCACGGTAGTGGGGTGCTCCAGGTGATGATTCGGCCTTCCGGGACCTCGGAGGCAAATACCGCACACCTGCCCGGGTAGCGCGTGGATCGCACGCACCTGGAACCGGTGGGCCGAAACCGAAGGAACGAGCGTTATGACACTCACCTCTGACCTCTCACCCAATACCCTGCGAAACGTCTTTGCTCAGCACCCTTCCGGCATTGCCGCGCTCTGCGCCATCGTTGACGGTGCCCCGCAAGGGATTGTGGCCTCATCCTTTACGGTGGGGGTCTCCATGGACCCTCCGCTGGTGATGTTTGCAGTCCAGAACACCTCGAAGACCTGGCCCCTGGTGAAAACCAGTGGGCGGATCGGGATCTCGGTGCTCAGCGAAAAGAACGAAGGCGTGTGCCGCCAGATTGCGTCGAAATCGGGGGACCGGTTCGCCGGCCTCCGGTTGGACTCCACGGACCAAGGTGCACTGTTTCTCCATGATGCGACCCTGTGGCTCGACTGCTCCATTGAGCAGGAGATCCCTGCGGGCGACCATCACGTGGTGCTCATGCGCGTACACGGCCACCAAACGCACGATGAGTCCAACTCTCCACTGGTGTTCCACGGCTCGGCATTCCGCCGCTTGGAGGCCGAGCAGCTGGTCTCCTAGTCTGCTCCAGCCCTGAAGGCTCCCCGCTGCGTCGACCTGATCCACGATCCGATCGACGGAGCGGGGAGCCTTTTTAATCGTTGGGGGGGTGGCACCACCATTCTCACGTCTGTTACGCGGGGTGGTGCACCTCGTCCATCATGTGTCGGTAGCCGTCGAGGGCCAGTTGCCGAAGAGCCCCCAAATCGGTGTCCGCGAGCTTGTTCACGTAGAGGCAGGACGCTCCGAGCTTGTGCTTGCCTAGCCTGAGGAGCAAATCCTTGGCGCTGGGGGCGATCGTCAAGCCATAGAGGGCAAGATTGGCTGTGCGAGGGGAAAATCCGATGGCTGCGGCATCGCCCTCCCGGCCCGAATCATACTTGTAGTGGTACGTTCCGAAGCCAACGATCGTGGGCCCCCACATGGTGGCGGGCTGGCCGCTAACTTCTTCCATCATTCTCAGCAAGACCTCGGAGTCCGCACGCCTGGTCCGATGTGGCACCGCGGTGATGAATTCACGTGGATTGACGTTCGTGGGTGCGGTCTTGTTCTCGCTCATGCGGCCCAGTATGTCAGGCGCATGTGATTCCCCTCAATGTCAACTATCCCCAGATTCTTCCGAACGGTCGGCGTGTCTGTGGATAGGTTGTGGGTAACTATGAAAACGCGAGTGGATTAACCCCGGAATCTCGGGCTTCTTGTATGTATAACTGATTTTTAAGCCTGTGGAGTATGTGGATAAATAGTTTGTGTCCACAGGGATAGAATCCTATAAGACCAAGTCAGAGGAGTATTGTCGGTTCAGAATGGGCGTAATCCACAACGTTCTCCCCAGACTGTGCACACAACACGCCGCGAGGTTCACAGGTTATCCACAAGCCCTGTGGATAACCGTGTTGGGTTTGCCGGAAAACAGGTCTATGGTGACAGTGTTCCCCACCTATTTCCACAGGCTTGTGGTGCCGAATGGCACGTGTGAGCTTGGACCTAACGAATCGTCGGCGCTCCTTGAGACACTGGGTAGGTATTGAAGCGGAAAACTTGGGAACCCGCGAAGCTTGAAGGGAAAAAGCCCGTGTCGCTAGCCAACGCAGAAACCAGCTCGAACTCACGTGAGTCGGATTATGGACGCACCCCGCCGCAGGACCTCGTAGCTGAGCAAAGCGTTTTGGGCGGCATGATGCTTTCCAAGGACGCCATTGCAGACTGCGTGGAGGTGTTGCGCGGACTCGACTTCTATCGGCCGGCGCACGAAGCAATCTACGAGGCGATCATCGACCTCTATGGCCGCGGCGAACCTGCCGATGCCGTTACGGTCTCCGATCTGCTGACCAAACGCCAGGAAATCACCCGCATCGGCGGCCCTGCCTACCTCCATACGTTGATCCAGTCCGTTCCCACGGCGGCAAATGCCGGGTTCTATGCCGAGATCGTGCGCGAACGCGCGGTGTTGCGCCGTCTGGTCGATGCCGGCACCAAAATCGTCCAACTGGGTTACTCGCAGGATGGCGAGGTTGACGCGATCGTCAACGAGGCGCAGGCGGAGGTTTACAAGGTAGCCGAACGCCGTTCGGCCGAAGACTATGTACCGTTGCGCGACATCATCGAGGGGACCGTCGATGAAATTGAGTCGGCAGGGAGCCGCAGCGAAGGCATGATTGGTGTTCCCACCGGAATTTTTGAACTCGATGAGCTGACCCAGGGCCTGCAGGGCGGCCAGATGATTGTCATTGCCGCACGTCCGGCCGTTGGTAAGGCGCTGGCAATTGATACTCCCATTCCCACCCCTTCAGGTTGGAGCACCATGGGTGCCCTTGCCGTAGGCGATCAGGTTTTCGCGGCAGACGGGACTCCGACTGTCATCACGGCGGCCACCGATATCATGGTCGATCGGCCCTGTTTTGAAATCGAGTTCAACGACGGGTCGGTAATTGTTGCAGATGCCGAGCACCAGTGGCTTACAACATCGCGGGCAGAACGACGAGGGCACGTAGGCGCGCCGGATCAAGGAACCGTTCTCACCCGTCGAGGGACAATTCGGACCACACTCGAAATTCGCGACTCCCTGCGCTGCGTCACTGCCGATAGGCGGTTGAACCATGCCGTACCAACGTCCAAGGCTCTCGTCCTATCCGATTCGGAGCTGCCCATACTGCCGTACACCTTAGGTGTGTGGCTCGGAGATGGGGCAAGCGCGGCATCGAGAATTACCTCTGCTGATGCGGAGGTCGTTAGCCATATTGAATCTGATGGGTATCGAGTCAAAAGCATTGCAAAAATAACGTACGCAGTCTCGCTGCCTCAGGAATCATTCTTATTTGAAAAGATCTGTGTTGTCTGTGGTCATTCATTTTCCACGAAGATCCGGCACGTCCGAAGTTGTTCACAGTCATGCGGTGGAAAGGCCCGCTTCGTATCGGAGCCAGTTCCAGCTTCAACCTGCATTGATTGCGGGATCGTATGCAGCGGAGGATTGCGTTGCGAGCCGTGCAGACTGGACCATGGTTCGCTGCAGGCTCTCTTGAGAACGAACAGCCTGCTTAACAACAAACACATTCCAATCCAATACCTGCGATCGAGTGAATCCCAGCGACGGGAGCTGCTTGCAGGATTGCTCGATAGCGACGGTACTGTGACGTCGAGTGGTTGTGTTCAATTCGCCGTGACCAGCAAGCGGCTGGCAACAGATTTCTGCGAGTTGGTTCATACGCTTGGTTACCGCACGGGGTGGACTGAGAAAAAGGTCGCTGGCCACACGGAGGCTTCATCTACGTGCTTTATCGTGACTTTTGCGACTTCGGATGTCGTGTTCGGCTTGTCGCGCAAGCGCAAGATCCACGAAGAGCGAGACGCTAAGCCATCCAGCAAGCGGACTTCCCGCTTCATCACAGATGTCCGCCCCGTGCCTACGGTTCCTGTCCGCTGTATCCAAGTAGCCAACGAGGAGCACCTATTCCTCGCTGGTGAAAACTTCATCCCCACGCACAATTCGACGTTCGCACTGGACTTTGCGAGGTCAGCATCGATTAAGAACAATCTGACGTCCGTTTTCTTCTCCCTGGAAATGGGGCGTAACGAGATCGCCATGCGCCTGCTGTCGGCCGAGGCGAGCATCGCGCTGCAAAACCTGCGTAAGGGTGCGATCCAGGACGAAGAGTGGTCAAAGATCGCCACCACGATGGGACGGCTCAACGACGCGCCGCTGTTTATTGATGATTCGCCGAATATGTCGCTGATGGAAATTCGCGCCAAATGTCGACGCCTGAAGCAAAAGCACGATCTGAAACTCGTGGTCTTGGACTACCTGCAGTTGATGAGCTCGGGCAAAAAGGTGGAGTCGCGCCAGCAGGAAGTCTCCGAGTTCTCCCGTGCCCTTAAGCTGATGGCCAAGGAACTCGATGTGCCGGTCATCGCCTTGTCACAGCTGAACCGTGGTTCCGAACAACGTACCGACAAGAAACCGATGATCTCCGACCTTCGTGAGTCCGGATCGATCGAGCAGGATGCCGACATGGTCATTCTCTTGCACCGTGAGGACATGTACGACAAGGAATCAGCTCGTGCGGGTGAGGCCGACGTGATTGTGGCCAAGCACCGTAACGGCCCGACCAAAACCATCACCGTCGCGTTCCAGGGCCACTACTCGCGCTTCAGCAATATGGCCCACGACAGCATGGGCTAATTTCCGTCGAATTCTCATGATCGGGCGGCTGCCACCTCTACCTAGGGAGGGGGTAGCCGTCCGAAGCTGTTTGGGGCGTCGTGCACGGCAGCAGCCCGAGGGGTTCCTCCGGCGCATTATGCGTCGCTACGCTGGAACCATGAGCAGCCACCCGCTTCCGAAAATATCCGCACCCGCGGCCCGCGCCCTAGCATCGGCGGGGATCACCACCCTCGAGGAAGCGGCGGCGCATGGCGAGACCGCGTTGCTGGGACTGCATGGATTCGGACCCAAGGGCATCAGGATCCTGCGTGAGGAGCTGGAAAAGATCGGACTCGAGCTCGCCGGTTGAACAGTGCACCCGTGTTCGGGCTCGGCACTACGCCTTGGGCAGGATGCCCAGGTGCGCCGGGGTGGGCTTCACTAGGTCGGCATCGAAGTCGTGGTGTTTGGCCACGTAGGCCTTGATATAGGGACAGACCGCCACGATCTGGTGACCCTGGGCCACGGTGTCGGACAACGCCTCGGCGGCCAGCCTGGAAGCCAGACCCTGACCGGCGTAGGCCTCGTCGACCTCCGTGTGGAAGAAGATCCGTTGGACTGAGTCGCCGGTGTCCAACTCGCGGTAGTGGGCGGCGCCGATTTCCTTCGCGCCTTCCAGCAGGGCGTAGCGGCGGCTTTCGGGCAGGTGCTCGATGCGGATTTCGCTCATGGTGTACTTTCAGGTTGTCGTGGTCAGGGAGTGCCGAAGAATCTACCGAAGAAGCCTTGGGGTTCGCTGCCTTCGGCGTTGATGAACCTGGCACCGAAGGAGTCGTAGCTTCCGCCGTGTTTCAGGGTGATGGCATGCACGGCGCGCAGTGCCTGCTCGGCGCGTTCCACGTCGAGTGGCTGCTCTCGGTAGACGCGTAGCAGGAAACGCGAATTCTCGTCCTGCCCCTCGGTCCTATCGACCAGCCAACCGGAGCGCTCGAAATGGTCGGCGGCTTCGGTGACCTCGCGCAGCGAGCGGAAGGAAACAAAATGTTCCAGTTCGCGCGGGGTGTCGAGCTGGTCTCCCAGCGCCGCACGTTCGGCCAGGGCGCAGCGCAACTTGGCCAGTTCCTCGATCAGCGACATTGCCTCAACCTTCCTTAGCTTGTTCCGCCGGTGCCCTGCAGGCGCCTGCGGTGATGATTAGTCCCTGGGGCGCAGCCGCACGGAGGGCAGCACGGGTGCCGGCAGCGGGGCCGGGGTGTCGGAGGGGAAGTCCCCGAACCGCTTGGATTCCGTGTCCCCGGGTTCCTCGCCGATCTCCGCCTGCCACTGCCTGCGGTATTCGACGACCTCATCGTGGGTGCGGCCGACGAAGTTCCACCACATCAGGATCTGCTCTCCCAACGGTTCGCCGCCGATGAGCAGTGCCAGGACCGGCTGGTCGCCGGAGGTGAGCGTGATTTCCTGGGTGCCGGTGGGCAGGTAGGCCAGATGGTCGACCGGCAGTTCGTCGACTCCGACGTGCAGGGTGCCGGAATCCAGCAGCACCCCGTGCTCGTGCTTTGCCTTCACAGCCACACGGATGCTGGTGTGCGGTTCCAGTCGGATCTCTGCGCCGAGCAGCTCGGTGTGTGTGGCCACAGGGGAGCTGGAGTGCAGGTCTGCGCCGTGGTCTTGGAGAACCGTCAGGGAACCGAGGAAGACGCTGACGGCGAAGCCCGTGCCGGTCAGGGGCTCGGGGCGGTGGTGGGCGAAGGTCGGAGAGACGTGTCGGGCCGAATCGGGCAGCGCCACCCACAACTGGGCGCCGTGCAGCACGGAAGTCTCAGGTGTGGAGAACTCGGAATGGCTGATGCCACGCCCGGCGGTCATCAGGTTGAGCTCGCCGGGGCGGACCATCGCGTGGAACCCTGCCGAGTCGCGGTGCTCGACTTCACCGGTGAACAACCAAGAGACGGTTTGCAGCCCTGTGTGCGGATGGCGTGGCACGGCCATACCGCCGGTCTCGCCCACCGGGTCCGGACCGAAGTGGTCAAGGAAGCACCATGCGCCAACGAGGCTGCGTTGTTTTTGTGGCAGGGTGCGACGCACATCCATGGCACGCGGCCCGCCCAAGGGGACGTTGCGCGGAACTAGCAGTTCGACCCCGGCATGACTCTGAGCGGATCCACAAACCATTTCGTCGGGCGCGACCTCGAGATTGCTCATGCTCCCAAGCCTAGTCCCGGCGGGGTTTTAAGACACCCCCTAAAAGGAGGGCTGGCTCAAGCCGGTCGGTTGCCGCCGCGCAGCCAGTGCAGGCAGCTGATAAGCATCAGCACCACAGTGCCGGCCCAGGCGGCTGCGGCGATCCACACCCCGACCTCGCCGATGTGTTCCATCATCAGGATGGATTCGCCGCGGCCGAAGCTGATCGACGCGGCAGACATCATGCCCAAGGGGAAAACGATGGCCCACATCCCGGTCTCGTAGCTTGCCGGGTATTTGCGAATCACGTGGCGCCAGAACCCGAAGACCAGCAGCAGCGGGATCCACCACAGGCCCAGTGCCCACAGAGCGTAGCTGGCCCCGGCAACAAACCCGGCGGTGCTGATCATCACCGGGAACTCCGTGGGCATCTGCAGCAACTTCGCACCGGCCAACACCGTGATCGCGGTGGCTCCCATGAAGATCCAATAGGTCGGGCTCAGATCTTCGGGGCGGTTGGGCAGCGTCAGCAGGCGCAAGGTCACCAGGGTACCCACCAGCAGGTAAAGCACTAGGCCGATGCTCCACGCAGCGGTGGCCGCAGCACCAAGGTGCGCGTTTCCAGTCGCCCGGGCCACCACTGCCAGCGCGTTGGCCATGGATTGGGTGGCGACCACCCAGAGGAACCAACTGCCATTGGCATCCTGCAGGATGGGGGTGGAACGTTCTCGCAGCAACATCGAACAGGGGATTCCGTAGTTCAAAGCCGCCCAGAGAAGCCCCGCTGTGATGCCCAGCCAGAGGGTGGCCTCGGGGAAGCCTGCCAGGTCGAAGCGCAGTCCCAGCACATTGGCCCCGGCCACGATGGTGAAGAAGCCGAACGTCTTGGCCGGGTTGTTCAGGTCCGTCAGAAGTTTTCCCGGGTATGCGGCGGCGCGCCAGAGCAAGGCAGCGGTCAGCAGCACCGCCGAAGCGGCGGCAATCCAGAGCAGGACAACCGAAGCGGCCGAGTGACCGGTCAGGTGGAGCCCGGTGGACAGGATGCCGGTGGCCATCACGAAGGAGAAGGCCGAGGGCGGAAACTTCTGGATCACCGGAGAAAGCAGTCGATTCCCGCCGCTTCCGGGTACGACCCGGGAGTTGCCTGTTGGCGGTGGGTTCAGCTGGGACACGACGACTCCTTTGGGGCAGATGCCCTTTCAGATTATCGCGAGTGCACGCCCCGATTGTCAGCCGCCGGCCACCGACTGCATGATCAGCACGGTCCGGCCAGGGTACAGCTGTGAGTCCAGCCCCGACAAGTCACGGATATTCTCCGGCCCCACGAAGATGTTCACGTAGCGCCGGATCTCACCGCGTTCGTCGCGCACGCGCCGGGCAAAGACCGGATACTGTGCGCCGAGAACTTCCAGCAGTGCTCGTACCGTGCCCTCGGCGGGCAGCGGAACCTGCAGCGAGCGTTGGCCCTCAAGCGCACTGGACAGCACCGAGGGGACCTCGACGGTGATCATGTCCATGTGACTAACCAACCACTTGTGCGGCCCGGACGCTGAGCACATCGGGCAGCCGCGCTGCGACGGTGACGAAGTGATCGCCCTCGTCATTGCTGGCGAAGACCTCCCCGCCGCGGGTGCCGAAGTAGACGCCCACGGCTCCGGGGTGCTCATCGAGCGCGGCGGCGTCGCGCAGCACAACGTTGTAATCCACGTCGGGCAACCCGTGGTGCTGTTCACTCCAGCTGACCCCGGCATCGGTGGAACGGTAGAGGGACAGTCGTCCGTTCACGGGAATGCGGTGTTCATCGGAGGTGAGCGGGATGGTCCACACGGTGCCACCGGTGCGCGGGTGGGCGAGGAACACAAACCCGAAGTCTGCGGGCAGTCCGTCGGCGATGCTTATCCACTGGTCTCCGGCATCGTCGGTGCGGTACACCCCGCCGTGGTTTTGGGCGTATAGCCGGGTGGGATCCTGGGCATCTGCGGTGATGTGGTGGACGCATTGGCCGAACTCCGGGTAGGGGTCGGGGAAGAAGTTTGCGCTGATGCCTTTGTTCCGGGGTTCCCACGAGGTGCCGCCGTCGGAGCTGCGGTACACCCCGCCGGTGCTCATGGCGGCATGGATGATGTTGGGGTCCTGGATGTTGGGCACGATGCTGTGCACGGCCGCACCGCCGAAGCCTGCACCCCATTCGCTGCGGTGTGGGTGGTTCCAGAGGCCTCTGTTGAGTTCGAAGTTCTCCCCGGAGTCGGTGGACCTGAACACGGAGATCGGTTCGCACCCCGCCCACACCACGCCCGGGCGTTCGGCGGTGTCGGGGCGCAGGTGCCAAATCCGGGCCAGCGCGGTGTCGGTGTCCGGCGGAAATTTGATCGCTCCGTGCTCGGTTTCGGACCAGGTGGCGCCCTCGTCGTCGCTGTGGACCACAGCGGGCCCCCAGTGCCAGTCGTTGATCCCGGCCAGGATGCGGGTCCTACCCTCCCGGGTGTCGATGGCGACGGAGGCGACCTCGATGTTCAAAAAATGTGGTCCATTCAAGGTCCAAGACTCGCGGTCGGCGCTTTCGGCGAGCCACAGGCCTTTCTTGGTGCCGATGGCCATGATGGTGCGTGGGTCGTTGTCCATGGCAAACAGTGCAACACCGCGGCCTCCCGGATTCAAGAGGTAAGGCCGACCGAATTCTAGTGTGGGGATTGTGCGGTTGCCCCCGGGAAGGCCGTATGAGCATCGCTGTCAGGGGAGGCCACGGAGCCCGGGGCCAAGAACTCCTCGGTCGAAGAATTCCGTGAGATGAGTTCGGTCCCGGACGACCGAAGCATGTACATGCGGGGGAGGGAGAGCTAAGGTTCCTGCATGGAAACTCCCTTGGTGGCCCCGGACCACACGCGAAAGTTGCTCGAGGCCTATGCCATGGCCGTGGGAGCCAAGAACGTTGCAGGTTTCGTGGACTTGTACGCGCCGGATGTCCACGTATATGACGCTTGGGCCCGCTTTGAGTACGACGGCGCCGAGCCTTGGAGGAACATGGTCCAGGACTGGTTCGACGAGCTGGGCGAGGAAACCGTGGAAGTTCAGTTTGATGCTGTCCGCGTACATGCGGGGGCCAGGTGACGGTGGTTTCCGCGGCAGCGACGTACACGGCTTTCTCTGCCAACCATGAAAAGCTTCGGTCGCTGGTCAACCGCATGACCATGGTGCTGGAGCTACATGGCTCCGAATGGCTCGTCGTCCACGAACATTCCTCGCTGCCCTTGGACATGAACACTGGTCAGGGGATCTTCGATTCCTAGGCGCTGTGGGGTCCGTCCATGACCAGTCTGAACCCGACGATGGCCACGATGCCGTAACTTCCCAGGGCGATCGCCCCGACGCCGCCGCACAGCCGCACCGAAGAGCAAGATTGATTTGTTCGTGGTCCTGCCAGCGGTCCGTTCAACTCCGTCAGAGGTGCGTCGGCCGAAGCCAGGAAGAGTGGTTGTTTTCGGTTCGGCGTTCGAAGCACGGTAATCTCATGCGCATGGATATGGGAGAACTTGTCATTGAACGTGAATTTTCCGCACCCCGAGGCGCGGTGTGGGCCGCCTTCACCGAGCCGGAGATCCTGGCGGAGTGGTTTGGCCCGGAAGGCTGGGGAGTGCACATCGATACTGTGACCATCGAACCGCGTGTGGGCGGTGTCCAAAAGTTTGTGATGCACCTGCTCGAAGATCCCACCCAGACTTCGCCGGTACATGCGAGGTTCACGGAAGTTCGCGAGCACGAGCTGCTGGTCGGCGAGGACGGTCCACATGAAATGACCCTGAACCTAGTCATCGAGATGCGCGTCCAATTTGCCGATTGCCCGGCGGGTACGGCACTGCGGATCACCCAGGGACCGCTGCCGGCAGAGGTCTTGGAGCCGGCACGCGCCGGCTGGATCTCTTCATTCACCAAGCTGGATCGCTTATTTGCCGCCCATCTTTAGGGATTTTTCGCTATCCGCGGCCGATGTAAGGCATCCCGGCCGCGGTGATGGTTAGCTGATTGATCGATACCTCGGGCGGGGCGGTGGCCATGAATTCGATGGTGGCCGCCGCCTGGTCCAGAGAGAAAGTGGGCTCGACGAGCCGGCTTCCGTTGGCCTGCAGCGCACCCGAACCGGTGCCCATGCCCGTCATCATTTTTGATGCGGTATTGCCGATGTCAATCTGTGAGCAAGTGATGCCGTAGGGGCGGCCGTCCAGTTCGATGGACTTGGTCAGCCCCGTGATTGCGTGTTTGGTGACCGTGTAGGCGACTGACGCCGGGCGCGGCACCTGCGCACTGATCGACCCGTTGTTGATGATGCGCCCGCCACCGGCAGCTTGCATGTGTTTGAACGCAGCGCCGGCGCAATAAATGGCGCCATTGAGGTTGACTGCGCTGACTTCCTGCCATTGCGCCACACTCAGCTGGCCGACGTTTGCCGCGGGACCAAATATCCCGGCATTGTTGAAAAGCACGTCAATCCTATTAAACCGGCCGATTCCGGCGGCAAATAGCCGCTCCACGGCCTCGGGGTCGGTGACATCTGTGGGCACCACGAGTGCGTGGGGATGCTGGGCCGCTGATTGCTTGAGTTGTTCGTCCCGTCGTCCGGCCAGGACCACGTTCCAACCTGCATCCAGCATTCTGATAGCGACGGCCCGCCCGATGCCGGAGCCGGCACCGGTGACCAACATGGTGCGCGGATTGGAAGTCGCGTGTTCCTGGTGAGTGGTCAAGGGGGCTGGCTCATCCTTCGGTATGGGGCCAATTTCCGGCGCTGTAGCGGCGTGCACGAACGGCACCCGGGTTTGTTTCATGCACCAGATTACTGAAGCCGAAGCCGAAGCGGACGAGGCCGAAAACGGCCCGACAGATCGTGCTGGAAAAAGCCTTCGGCGTGCGGTCGCTGGTTCCCACGTGCGGGATTCAGCGGTGTTCTCTGGAGACCGCCTCGCATCCAGATGGCCGAGGGCCGCAGTCGCCGGAGTCCTGGAGCTTTTTGGGCGCTAGCTCCGTGTGGCGCGTAAACGCGACCAGAAGCCGATGCGCGGGTTGGAGATCTGCGGGCTTCGGCTCATGTCTGGGTCGAGTCCGCCGATCGGGTGGAAGATTCCGGTACTGAGTGCCGCCGAGGGTTCGGGGACACGCGAAGCTTGCTTGTCTGGTTCCTCGACGGTGAGCTGGGTAATCTTCATGAGTTCCTCCTCTGAACGACAAAGATTCCAATATATGGAATCTGAATATTGCTTCGTGAAATTCAAGTATGGCCCCATCTTCGATCAAAGACAAGGGTTTCGGTGGCTCATTTCCAGCGCCCTGCCCCTGCCGGTCAGACGATGGAGCGATAAAAGTTTTTCGAAGGACCCCTTGACGGAAGGCCTGTGACCCGGGTTACATTGTGTGGACACGAAGTTCCACCATCCAGAAACATCGAGTCGAATCCGGTTGAAAGATCGGTTGTAAGGGTGTTCAGCCCTGGATGGTGCAAGCAACTCAAGCAGGATGAAAGAGCTGACCACCCCATGGACATTTCTCGTTTCAACGCACTCGATTCGGCTAGCGCAACAGCCATCCTTCGGCCATGTGCCGACATAGACCGCTGGGTTGAGACTCTTCTCGCTGCCCGCCCAATGGCATCCGTTGATGAACTCCTGAAGGTTGCCGAAAAATCGGCCAACCCCTTCACGGAAGCGGAAATCGATGCCGCACTGGCCCACCATCCACGCATCGGGGAGCGTGCCGCGGGATCCTCGACCGAAGCATCTCTTAGCCGCGGCGAGCAGGCTAATCTGACGCTGGACGATCAGACCTCTGCGGATCTGCTAACCGAAAATCGTGCCTACGAAGACCGGTTCTCCCGAGTCTTCCTGATCCGCGCCGCCGGACGCAGCAGCGGAGAAATCCTCGCAGAACTGCGCCGCCGGCTGGCAAACGACCCCGCCGACGAACTAACCGAAGTCGGCGAACAGCTTCGGGCCATAGCGCTTTTGCGGCTCGCCGCAGCATTCAACGCAGCCCCCGCGCGCTGAGGCGCGCCCAAAAACCTCTTTTCCACTCATCGAGCCCAAAGGAGCACTTTGATGAGCGCCACCCAGACTGAACGCAGTCACATCACCACCCATGTACTCGACACCGGGACCGGGAGGCCTTCCTCCGGTGTCAAGGCCACGCTGGAAGCCAAGGCGGCATCCGGTTGGCAAGAAATCGGAAGCGGGGTGACCGACCGCGACGGGCGGATCGCGAACCTCGGACCGGTACAGGTTGAAGCAGGGCACTACAGGGTCACCTTCGATACAGGTGCCTACTTCGGAAAGACGGGTACGGAAACCTTCTTTCCCGAGGTAGTGATCGGCTTTGTCATCAACGACACCGCCGATCACTACCACGTACCTCTTCTTCTCAGCCCGTTTGCATATTCCACGTACCGAGGGAGCTAACCAACATGACTACTTTTGCAACCAAAACCACCACCGACACCAAAATCGTGTTGGGTTCGAACCAATACGGCAAGGCCGAGGTCCGACTGGTCAAGATCACCAGGGACACCGACCGCCACCAGATCGAAGATCTGAACGTCACCTCGCAGCTGCACGGTGACTTCCTGGCTGCCCACATCGACGGCGACAACGCCCACGTGGTCGCCACCGACACCCAGAAGAACACCGTCTACGGACTGGCCAAGGACGGAGTGGGCTCGCCCGAGGAATTCCTGGCCCGGCTGGGTCAGCACTTCACCGGCGAATTCGACTGGGTCAGCGGCGGTCGCTGGGCGGCCGAGCAGTATTTCTGGGACCGCATCCAGGACCATGACCACGCCTTCTCGCGCAACAAGTCCGAGGTCCGCACCGCGGTGCTGGAAATCAGAAACGGCGAGACCTCGGTGCTGGCCGGGATCCAGGACCTCACGGTGCTGAAGTCAACGGCCAGCGAATTCCGTGGATTCCCGCGTGACAAGTACACGACCCTGCAGGAAACCGACGACCGGATCCTGGCCACCGACGTGACGGCACGCTGGCGCTACAACAGCGAAACCATCGAAGCCAGCGGCCTTGATTTCAATGCCGTCTACGCCTCGGTGCGCGAGTTGCTGCTGGCCGGGTTCTCCGCGACGCACTCATACGCCCTGCAGCAGACGATGTTTGAGATGGGCAAGGCGGTCCTCGAGGCGCATCCGGAAATCGAGGAGATCAAGTTCTCGTTGCCCAACAAGCACCACTTCCTGGTTGACCTGACGCCATTCGGACAGGACAACCCCAACGAGGTCTTCTTTGCGGCGGATCGCCCGTACGGGCTGATCGAAGCGACGATCACCCGCGAAGGTGTTCCCGCCAACCACCCGATCTGGGAAAACACCCCTGGATTCTGCTAGTCGATGAGGCCTCGGGGGTGCCTGCGCTGCCACGCAGCACCCCCGAATCATCGCAACCATCAAGGAGTCGGACATGAAGGCTGCGCAAGTCAAACGTACTATACGTCGTCCTGAGGACGAGCGGTTGCCGCTGGGTAAAACCATCGCTTACGGGCTTCAGCACGTACTGACGATGTACGGCGGAATCATCGCCCCGCCGCTGATCATCGGCGGTGCGGCAGGGCTCACCCCCGAACAAATCGGTGTACTGGTTGCCAGCTGTCTCTTTGTCGGCGGGCTGGCCACGATCCTGCAAACCGTCGGCATCCCGTTCTTCGGGGCCCAGCTTCCGCTGGTCCAAGGAACCTCTTTCGCCTCGGTCTCCACCATGGTGGCCATCGTCAACGGCGACGGCGGCCTGCAATCGGTCTTTGGCGCGGTGCTGGCCGCATCGCTGATCGGTTTCCTGATCGCGCCATTCTTCGCCAAGATCGTGCGGTTCTTCCCTCCGGTGGTCACCGGCGTGGTCATCACGATGATCGGTCTTTCACTGACACCGGTGGCGGCCAACTGGGCCATGGGCGGAAACTCCACGGCCGATGACTACGGGTCGCTGGCGAATATTGGGCTCGCCGGAACGACGATGCTCATCGTGCTGCTGCTCTCCAAGGTCGGCAAGGCAGCGATCTCACGTCTGTCGATCCTGCTGGCCATGGTCATCGGCACCATCATCGCGGTTTTCATGGGCATGGCCGACTTCTCCGCGGTGGGCCATGGGGCAATCTTCGCCTTCCCTCAGCCTTTCGCCTTCGGTTGGCCGGTCTTCGAGGTCGGTGCCATCGTCTCGATGACGATCGTGGTCATTGTGATCCTCACCGAAACCACCGCAGACATCCTCGCGGTGGGCGAGATCGCCAAGACCCGAGTCGATTCCAAGCGCATCGCCGACGGCCTGCGCGCCGACATGGCCTCCAGCGTCCTGGCCCCGGTGTTCAACACCTTCACGCAGTCCGCGTTCGCGCAGAACGTCGGGTTGGTGGCCATCACCGGGGTGAAATCCCGCTTCGTGGTCACCGCCGGCGGCGGGATCCTGGTCGTCCTTGGCCTGCTTCCGGTTCTCGGCCGCGTGGTCGCAGCTATCCCCACTCCGGTTCTGGGCGGGGCAGGCATCGTGCTCTTTGGCACCGTTGCCGCCTCGGGCATCCGTACCTTGGCCAGCGTGAAGTACGAAAATAACCTGAACATGATCATCGTGGCAACGTCCATCGCCTTCGGTGCACTGCCGATCGTGAAGACCGATTTCTACGACCAGTTCCCGACCTGGTTCGCCACCATCTTCCACTCGGGCATCAGCTCCGCGGCGGTCATGGCGGTGGCACTGAACCTGCTGTTCAACGAGTTGAAGATCGGCACCCCGAAGCGGGACGGTTCGGCCTATGCCGCAGCGCCCCCGCGGATGCTCATCGCGGAGCAGATTCCACGCATCGTGAAGGCATCGGAAGTCCGCGGCCTGTTGGAAGGGGACCTGTTCAAGTCCGGCAAGCTCATCGACGCGGATGGTGAAGAGATCACCGTCGTCGACGAGGACGAATTCAAGAGCATCGTCGAGGAATACCGTAAGAAATGTCAGGAAGCAGGCGTCCGCTGTCCCGACGAGTCCGAGTTCATCCGTTCCGGTCCGCCGGCAGCGCAACACTGAGCCGCCGGAAGGATGAGCTTAATCAGCAAGGCGGTCCGGCCGGAGCAGGGGAACCAGGTTCCTCATCTCCGGTGAGGACCGCCTTGCGGTGGTGGTGCGGGGCTTAGCCGGTGGTGACTGCCAGCGCCGCGGACAACTGGGTCGTGGCGGCGCGGAGGTATGGCTCGGCACGCGAGGCGAACTCGTCGGTGACCCGGGTGACCGGCCCGGAGACGGAGACGGCCATCGGCGTCGGCGCGCCCGGGACCGACATGCCCAGGCAGCGCACGCCCAGTTCCTGCTCTTCCTCGTCGATGGCGTAGCCGCGGGCGCGGACCGCCTCGAGCTCGTCGAAGAGCTGGTGCATGGTTGTGATGGTCTTGGGCGTATGGGCGGGCATGCCGGCCTGGTTGACCAGCCGCTGGACCCGGTCGTTGTCCAGCACCGCCAGGATGGCCTTGCCCACGCTCGTGCCGTGCAGCGAGGAGCGGCGCCCGACCTCGGTGATCATGCGCATCGCGTGCGGGGACTGGGCCTGGGAAATGTAGGTGACCATGTCGCCGTCGAGCACCGCGATACTGGCCGATTCGCCCAGTTCATTCACCAGGTTCTGGAGGATGGGTGTGGACAGGGCGCCCAACTGGCGGTTTGCTACCTCGCCGAGGCGGATCAGCCGCGGGCCCAGGGCGTAGCGGCGGTTGTTCAGCTGGCGGACGTAGCCGATGCCGACCAGGGTGCGCAGCAGCCGGTGGATGGTCGGAAGCGGGAGGGGAGTGTCCAGGGCGAGCTCGCTCAGCGCGGCCTCGCCGCCGGCGCGGCCGATCAGTTCGAGCAGCTCGAAGGCACGCTCGACGGACTGGACGCCCGGTGTCGTCTTGGTTTCGGCCATGGAGGGGCTCCTGGGGTAGGTGGCGCGAGGGGTGCGGATCCGGTCCGTTTATCCCGCAAACGGTCTGTTTACTTGATCCTAGGTTACCGGACTGAAAGCCAATTTTTCCACAATCCGGAAACTTTGACACGAATTATCGTGACCTACTCCACAACTACGCTTGTAATTTCGCTGGGCAGATAATAGTATCCACTATACGGAAACATTTTCAGGAGGATGAAATGGCTGTACCAAGCCCAGGCTATTCACTGACGTTGCGTGTCCAAACGCCCGTCTCCATCACCGCGACCAGCGAACTGGCTGCCGCAGTCGGCCGCGCGGGAGGCTCCATCACCGCCTTGGACGTCGCCGAGTCGGGACACGAGTCCATGGTCGTCGATGTCAGCTGCAACACGACCGATGCCGAGCACGGCCAGATCGTCCGCGACGCCCTGAACGCCCTGGAAGGTGTCACGGTCCGGAACATCTCGGACCGCACCTTCCTGATGCACCTTGGCGGCAAGCTCGAGGTCGTCCCGAAGGTCGCCCTGCGCAACCGTGACGATCTCTCCCGCGCCTACACCCCCGGGGTCGCGCGGGTATGCATGGCCATCGCCGAGAACCCCGAAGATGCCCGAAACCTCACCATCAAGCGCAACACCATTGCCGTGGTCACCGACGGTTCCGCGGTCCTCGGGCTGGGCAACATCGGGCCTGCCGCCGCACTGCCGGTCATGGAGGGCAAGGCGGCACTGTTCAAGCAGTTCGCCAACGTCGATGCCTGGCCGGTCTGCCTGGACACCCAGGACACCGAGGAAATCATCATGATCGTCAAGGCCCTCGCCCCGGTCTACGGCGGGGTGAACCTCGAGGACATCGCCGCCCCGCGCTGCTTCGAGATCGAGGCCAGACTGCGCGAGGAACTGGACATCCCGGTCTTCCACGATGACCAGCACGGCACAGCCATCGTCACCCTCGCCGCGTTGAACAATGCGCTGCGGGTGGTCGGCAAGCAGATCGATAAGGTCCGCATCGTCGTCTCCGGTGTGGGAGCCGCCGGCAACGCCATCATCCAGCTGCTGGTCGCCCGCGGCGCCAGCAACGTCATCGCCGCCGGCCGCAACGGAGCAATCAGCCGCGCCGATGTCTCCTCCGATCCGCACCGCCAGTGGCTTGCCGAGCACACCAACCCGGAGCAGTTCACCGGAACGCTTAAGGAAGCGATGGTCGGCGCCGACGTCTTCATCGGCGTCTCCGCCCCCAACATCCTGGACGAAGCCGACATCGAGGCCATGAATCAGGACGCCATCGTCTTCGCCATGGCCAACCCTGACCCGGAAGTCGATCCAATCGCCGCCAGCCGCCACGCAGCAGTGGTCGCCACCGGACGCTCCGACTACCCGAACCAGATCAACAACGTGCTGGCCTTCCCGGGTTTCTTCCGCGGACTGCTCGATGCCGGGGTCTCCGAGATCACCGACGAGATGCTGTTGGCTGCCGCCGATGCCATTTCCGCCCGGGTCAGCCAGGCTGAACTTAATCCCGGTTTCATCATTCCCTCAGTCTTCGACCCGCATGTGGCCGCAGACGTTGCCGAGGCCGTTTCCACCGCGGCCGCGAAGAACAAGTAACAAGAAAGACTGGTCCACCACCATGAGCATCACCCTTACCCACACCCCGTCCGTCGACAAGGCCGAGGAAATCCTTTCCCCCGAGGCCCTGGCCTTTGTTGAAAAGCTGCACAAAAAGTTCACCGGAACCCGCGATGAGCTCCTTGCCGCACGCACCGCCGCGCGCGCCGAGGTAGCCAAGACCGGCACCATGGACTTCAACCCGGCCACCGCGGAAATCCGCAATGGCGACTGGAAGGTCGCACCGGCCCCCGCAGCCCTGGCCGACCGCCGGGTGGAAATCACCGGTCCCGCAACCCCGGCCAAGATGGCCATCAATGCGTTGAACTCCGGCGCCAAGGTGTGGCTCGCGGACCTCGAGGACGCCTCCACTCCGACCTGGCACAACATCATCGATGCATTGGTGAACCTCACCGATGCCGCGGCCGGCACCCTCGCCTTCGAGGACGCGAACAACTCCAAGACCTACGCGCTGCGCACCGATGCGCCGCTGGCCACCGTCGTGGTCCGGCCACGTGGCTGGCACCTACCCGAGGCCAACGTGCTCATCGACGAGGCTCCGGGGGTTGGTGCGCTGGTCGACTTCGGCCTGCACTTCTTCCACAATGCCAAGGTGCTGGCCGATGCGGGCCAGGGCCCGTTCTACTACCTGCCCAAGATGGAGTCGGCCCTCGAGTCCCGCCTGTGGAACGAGGTGTTCTCCTTCGCCGAGGCCGAGCTGGGCATCGAACACGGCACCGTGCGCGCCACCATGCTCATCGAGACCATCCCCGCAGCCTTCCAGATGGACGAGATGCTCTACGAGCTGCGCGACTACGCCTCGGGCCTGAACGCCGGTCGCTGGGACTACCTCTTCTCCATCATCAAGTACTTCCGCGAGGCCGGGGACAAGTTCATCATGCCCGACCGCGCCGACGTGGCGATGACCGCCCCGATGATGCGCGCCTACACCGAGCTGCTGGTGGCCACCTGCCACAAACGCGGCGCCTTCGCGATGGGCGGCATGGCAGCAGTCATCCCGAACCGCCGCGAACCCGAGGTCACCGCCGCAGCATTCGAGAAGGTTCGGGCCGACAAGACCCGCGAGGCCAACGACGGTTTCGACGGCTCCTGGGTCGCGCACCCGGACCTGGTGTCGATCTGTGCCGAGGTTTTCGATGCCGTGCTGGGCGAGAAGCCCAACCAGATCGACCGCCAACGCCCCGAGGTCAAGGTGAGCGCCGCCGATCTGCTCGACGTCTCCTCGGCTCCGGGCTCGGTCACCGAGGCCGGCGTCAACACCAACCTCTACGTGGCAGTCGCTTACACCGCGGTGTGGCTCTCGGGCACCGGCGCGGTGGCCATCCACAACCTCATGGAAGACGCGGCAACCGCCGAAATATCCCGTTCGCAGGTCTGGCAGCAGATCAACAACCAGGTGGTGGCCGCCGACACCGGCAACACCATCACCGCGGAGCTGGTCGCCAAGGCCCTTGAGGTCCAGGTGGCCAAGCTGCGTGCCGAGGTCAACGACGAGGAAGCCTTCAAGGCCTACTACGCACCGGCAGCCGATCTCATCGGCCGTCTGGTCTCCGGGCGCGAGGAAGACTTCGAAGATTTCCTCACGCTGCCTGCCTACCGCCTGCTGAGCACCGAACTGGTGACCAAATGAGTGCCGGCGTACTGGGCGCCGCCGATCTGGCACGCATCGAGGCCGACCTGGCGGCCACCGACGACCTGCTGGAGAAGAACTACCCGGGAGATTCAGGAGTTCGCCAGCCGATCCACACCGCCTACGTCCCGGCCGACCGCTTCACCCCGTCGCTGCCCGCAGCCTGGGGCGCGGCGGCGCTCGCCCAGGCCGGCGGCGTCTCCGGGCTGGAGGCCCTGGCCGGCCGGCTGGGACTGGCGCAGCCGGAGGAACTCGCGGGACTGGTCGCAGCCAAACTGGAGCGCGAACCCCTCGAGGACCTGCGCCTGGACTTCGAGGACGGGTACGGGGATCGCGGGGATGAAGCCGAGGACGCGGCGGCCATCACCGCCGCCGAGCAGGTAGCGCAGGCCGTTGCCGCCGGGGCAGCCCCGCCGTTCATCGGCATTCGCTTCAAGTGCTTCGAGGCACCCACCCGGGGCCGCGGATTGCGCACCTTGGACCTGTTCGTGTCCACGCTGGCCCGTGCCGGAGAACTGCCAGAAGGCCTGGTGCTGACCCTTCCGAAGGTCACCACCATCGCGCAGGTCCGTGCCATGGTCTTTACCTGTGAGCGGTTGGAGGCTGCGCTGTCGCTGCCGGCCGGCCGGTTGCGCTTCGAGGTCCAGATGGAAACCCCGCAGCTGATTCTTGCGGCCGACGGCACCGTGCCCTCGGCGGCGCTGATCCACGCGGGTGACGGTCGGGTGTCCTCGCTGCACTACGGGACCTACGACTACTCGGCCTCGCTGGGCATCGCGGCGGCCTATCAGTCCATGGAGCACCCGGCGGCGGACTACGCCAAGAACGTCATGCAGGTGGCCATCGCCGGCACCGGGGTGCACCTCTCCGACGGCTCCACCAACATCTTGCCGCTGGGCGATGCCGAGCAGGTCGAGACCGCCTGGGCGCTGCACGCCCGACTGGTGCGCCGCCATCTGGAACGGGGAATCTACCAGGGCTGGGACCTACACGAAAACCAGCTGGTCACCCGCTACCTGGCGACCTATGCGTTCTACCGCGAGGGCTTTGCCGCCGCCGCGGTACGCCTGCGCAACTACGTGCACCACCTCGAATCGGCCATCATGGACGAGCCGGCAACCGCCAAGGCGTTGGCCAACTTCATCCGCCGTGGGCTCGTCTGCGGCGCCTTGACCGCCGCGGAAGTCACCTCGGCGACAGGGATTTCACTGACCACCCTTGAATCCATCGCGCTCGCGCGAGCAACCCAGACGGAGGACGTCAATGTCTAAGACCCAGATCCGCGCCGATGCCAGTTACTACGCCAATTACGGTGGGCACCCGCCGCAGACCGATCTGCTGACCGACCGCGCCATCGTCACCGAGGCCTACACCGTCATCCCGCGCGGGGTGCTGCGCGACATTGTCACCTCGGTCTTCCCGGAGTGGACCGGAACCCGCTCCTGGGTCTTGAATCGACCGGTCGCCGGCGGGGCAACGACCTTCGCCCAGTCCATCGTCGAGGTAGCCCCGGGCGGCGGCTCGGAGAACCCGGAGCCGCAGGCCGAGGTCCAGTCCTTCATCTTCGTGGTCTCGGGACAGCTCAGCGTGAGCGTCGACGGTGAGGTTCAGACCCTGGACGAGGGCGGCTTCGCCTATCTTCCGGCCGGTGCCGCCTGGTCGGCGCACAACAACGGCGTCGAACTTGCCACCTTCCACTGGATCCGCAAGCGCTACGAGCCGCTGGCCGGTGTGGCAGCTCCGGGACCGGTCTTTGGCAACGAGCGGGATATGGAGCCCGGCGTCATGCCGAAAACCGAGGGCAAGTGGCGCACCACCCGCATGCTGGATCCCGAGGATGTGGCGTTCGACTTCGGCGTCAACATCGTCACCTTCGAGCCCGGTGCCTCGATCCCGTTCGCCGAGACCCACGTCATGGAGCACGGCCTGTACGTGCTTGAAGGCAAGGCCGTCTACCGGTTGAACGCGGACTGGGTTGAGGTCGAGGCCGGGGACTACATGTCGCTGCGCGCCTTCTGCCCGCAGGCTTGCTACGCCGGTGGGCCCTCGAACTTCCGTTACCTGCTCTACAAGGACCAGAACCGCCAGATCGCCTTGTAAGAACGCTGAGGCACCAGCAAGCAGCCGGCTTCCCGAACGCACCACGTTCGAGAAGCCGGCTGCTTTTTGCTGCGGAGAACGTGCGGCTGGTCTACCAGGTCGGCAGCACCGGCAGCCGGCCGTCGGCCTCGATGTACCGGACCTGGCCGCGCGCCAGCCATTCAATCAGGCCTTCGCGGTCGGAGCGCACGCGCAGGTCGCCGTTGCCGATCACCCACTCGTCGCCTTCCTCGGTCAGCAGGGTCATGCCCGGGGCGTCCTTGGCACGCATGGTGCGCACCGCAGCCTCGACCGCGTTGAGCTGGGAGTCCGGGTCGGCCTCCTCGATGGTCCACGCGGTGTCCAGATCGTGGTGGTGCACCACGATCTCTGCGATGCGCAGCGCGATGATGGAGGTGGCGGGGATGATTTTGCCGTGCAGGTTGACCTCGTCGACGGCGAGGTCCCCGGACAGCCGCTCGGTCTGCTCGGCGAAGTATTCCGCGGCCTGGCGGAAGTTCTCGACAAGCTCAACCCGGGGCAGCGCCGCGAGTGCTGCGATTTCCTCGTTGCGGGCCTCCGGGGAGGCGTAGAGCTGCTGTTCGGTACCGGTGGTGGCCCAGTCGATGAGCTTGACCAAGGTGCGGCCGTTGGAGGCGAGGTGGGCGATGACATCGGCCCGGCTCCAGTTTTCGCACAGGGAAGGAGCGGTCATTTCGTCGTCGGACAGGGTCTCGATCGTGGCCAGCATCATGCTGGTTTCTCGACGGAGGCGGGAGAGGTCCGAGTGCAGACGGGTGGAAGTGATCATGCTGCCACCATACCCATGGACGGGCCTCGGATGGTTCCGAAATTCGATACTTATCGAACAGGTATCGACTCATATGCGATTTCCGTCAGGGGTGGTCTCCATTGGCCAGACGAGAAAACCGGCGGCCACCCGTACGCGTGGAGCCAGCGACGCCCCGCCTCACCAGGGGGCTCTAGGATTTCCGATGCTTCCAAAGTTCGGATTGCAGGACTCCACTGGCCTCGATCGGAGGCAAACCGGTATCGAGCTGGCGCAACCGTGCATAGATGTCACGCATTTCCCCTCGGTCCCGAATTTTCCCGCTTTGCGCCGCCAACTTCAAAACGGAGATGCTGCCAATGAGCATGATCAGGCCGACCTGTTGGTTACCGGCGAGGCGCAATCGTGCCAGACGACTACGTTGGATGCTTGCCAGCTGCCGGCCCTCCGCGTCGTCTATGAGGACCGTGACGTGTTTCCCGGACATCGCGGCCACGAGTGCATGAGAAATCACCATGATTTCGCCGAGGTCTTTGGACGTCTTCATACGATCGGTCATGGGAGTCCCGGCGACGTCCATGACGGCCTGTGCCAGTTCGACGCTCAGATCATCGGAGAGGACCTGTAAGTATGTTCCCAATTTGTTCCAGACCTGCACGGCGTGGCCGAACCGATCGTGTTCTTTTTGCGCCTTCCGAAAGACTTCTTCTTGCACCGTCTCGGGAGTGCTGAGCGGTCCGAGAACCCCTATGAGGAGACGCTGCTTGTTGATGGAAAAGAAGTTGAGTGCAGGGCCTGCATCGATAACCGGTCTGACCGCAATCAAGCGTTCTCCGTTTCGGTGCATGCCCGCCCCTACTCGGAACCGTCATCGAGATCGGTGAGATCAAAATCGAAGGGGGGCACCGTAATCGCATCATCCAGAGTGCCATCAGGTTCCTTCTGGACGATCCCCGCCTCGCGAAGATCGTGTTCAGCTTTCACTACATCTGTACCCCGCAGAGTGGCGATGGCCTGGGCCGAGAGCACTCCTTCCCGATAACCGGAAATTGCCCGGGCCAAAAGCCGCTGCGGCGCCCGATGCTGGTGGGACTGCGACTGAAGAGCCTGATATTGGTCGATCCACCCGTATTGAACGGCCAGCTGCGGGGTTGAATAGTGCCACAAGCCCTTTTTGTCGGCTGCATCGAGGTAGCCAGCCTCTTCCATAGCAATAAGTGCCATTTGAGGGGACACCAAAAACCACTGCACGACATCGGACAAATCGACGGGAAGTTCCACCGAGCGGTTCCCCAAGAATTCGCGGATCCCTTGGCGGGGAACCAATAAGTGGCCGGCAAAGCTGTCGGCTCGCATCTCCCCATAGCTGCGGCGATCCCAGTTTCCCGCGTCGTATTCGGCCCAGTCGTCGAAGAGGATGTGCGCAAGTTCGTGCGCCAGGGTACTGCGTTGGCGCATAGGATGCGGGGTCTTGGCGACGCCAAGGAACATCACGTCGCGTTCGGGATCACGCATTGTCAGACCGTGTTCATGATGATCGTCAACATCCATTACCGCGACGTCGATGCCGGTTGCTTGTTCGATCAAAGCGACCATGTCTCCCAGTGGTTGGAGTCCCAGGCGGTGCTGGACACGAAAGAGCTCGGCGGCTTCGCGCGCTTCTTGGTTTGAGGTGATCTTCATGAGAGAGCTCAGGATCTGCCGATGCCTTGGCGTTCTAGGTATTCATCCAATTCTAGGAAGTTCATGAGTGTTCCGCGCATGCTGTCCATGGTCGTCCCCTGGGTGCCCCGCGCGGCGCACTGGACCCGGTCTGGCACGGTGCGTAGGCCACTGAGCTGGGCGACTGTCCGTCCTGTGGCCCAAGCGATCTGCATAATCTCGGGCATCTTTGCCGTGCGTTCCCCGGAAAGGATTCTGGAGATAGTGGATTGAGAAATGCTTGTTTGATCTGCGAGTGATCGTTGGCTGATGCGGGCTTCCCCCATGGCATCGGCAATCAGTTGTCCAACTTCTTTTGCGTTTTTCATGGCGTTACACCCCACCTTCCGGCTATCGACTCGTTCCGCAAGGTTTGCTGAATCACAAAGTCCACAACTGATTCAGTATAGCGCGTATCGACCAGGAATGAGCTGCAGAGGTGTGAGGTATTTGCCGGAACGCACCCTTCAGCAATGGTCTGATGGCGCACACTTCCGCGAGCTTCCCGTGGCGGCCTTCCAGCGACGCGCCATGGGAGAAATGCCAGCACATTCCGTGCAGCCCTGGTGGTGGTCCGGCCTTTACACTGCGAATACACTGCGAAAATCATGGATTCTAAAAATTCGCACAGCACTCAACAGGCTGGTCCGCTGGTCTTCGATGTTCCTCAGCCGGACGATCTTGACGAAATCTTCGGCATCGCCAGCGGGGCACACCCGCTGAGCGACTTCGAAGAAGATGCGGCACCCGAGGCGTTGGCGTGGGACCTGGACGAGCTTTGGGCTAAGATCCGCCACGGACTGGGGTTGGCCTTCGCCCGGCGCCCGGACATCGCCTCCATCGGGGTGGACTCCTGGGCCGTTGACTACGCGCTGCTGCGTGAGGGCCACCGCCTGGGACAGGTGCGCCACTACCGGGACCCGCGCAATGAGCGCGCCGTGGAGCACCTCGAACTCACCTTCGCACGCTCCGAGTTGTTTAGCCGCAACGGCCTGCAGTTCCTGCCCTTCAACACCATCTACCAGCTGGAGGCCGAACGCGCCGACGGCCGGCTGGCTCGGGCCGATACGCTGCTTTTGGTTCCCGACTACATCAACTGGCTCTTGACCGGGGTGCTCGGTGCCGAGCGCACCAACGCCTCGACCACCGGCCTGCTAGATGCGCGCACCGGTGCGTGGGATCCGGAGTTGGCGAATCATCTGGGTGTTGCAGGAACCCTGCCGCAGCTGGTGGAACCCGGGAGCACTGTGGGCACGCTGCGCCCGGAGCTGGCGGCCGAGTTCGGAGCCCCGGGGAGCGTGGACGTCATTGCTGTCGCCTCCCACGACACCGCCAGCGCGGTGGCTGCCGCGCCGCTAACCACCGGGCATTCTGCCTACGTTTCTTGCGGGACTTGGGGCCTGGTCGGGGTCGAGTTGCCCGCTCCGGTGCTCACCGAGGACGCGCGCCTGGGCGGATTCACCAATGAGATCGGCCTGGACTCCACGGTGCGGTTGCTGAAAAACGTGACGGGCACCTGGCTGCTCAGCGAGTCGATCCGCTATTGGAACCAGAACGCCGCCCCCGATGGGCAGATCACCCTGGAGTCACTGCTTCCGGCCGCCGCCGCCCTGGAATCCCCGGGAATCTTGATCGATCCGGCGGCCGAACGCTTCCTGGCCCCCGGAGATGTGCCAGGTCGAATCTGCGCCGCGGTCCTGGAAGCCGGGGGCACGGAGCCGGAATCGCGGGAGCAGGTGCTGCGCATCATCCTGGAGAGTCTGGCCGCGAGTTTTGCCGCTCAGGCCTTCTCTGCAGCGGGCCTGGGCGGGTTCACGCCGGATGCCATCCACCTGGTCGGCGGGGGATCGCAAAGCGAATTGCTCTGCCAGCTCACCGCCGACAAGTCGGGGGTTGAGGTGGTTGCAGGTCCCGTCGAATGCACGGCTCTGGGCAACGTGCTGGTGCAGCTACGTGCGCACGGCGGTGAAGACTGGGATATGGGCCGGATGCGCCAGCTGGTGCGCAACTCCGTTCAGCTCCAATACTTTGCCCCGCGGGGAGCCGGGCCCATCGCCTAGCAGAGGTCCGCGCTCCTCGGCCGGGTGACGGCGTTGGCAGCCTATTCGCCCAAGCGCCGGAGCACCTCGGCATCTCGGTCGAAGCCGAGGTGTTTCGGCAGGGACTTCGTGGCGCGGACATTTGCCGGGCATTCGAACGTCGCGCACACCAGCATGCCGATGGTGTCGCCGTCGTGGCCGGCCTGTCCAACGGCCCTGGCGTTGAAGAGCACGAGCAGCAGAACGAATAATCCAGGGACGCAAAACTCCCCGGAAAGTTGGGTCCTTGCCCAAATTTCCGGGGAGTTTTATACGAAACGGACTTTTCCTCCGTTCGATTCGGGGGACTATACGCCCGCAGTTACCTCTACCGGTGGTACGAATGCGGCCAACGGTTCGGCGCCCTCATGGGAATGGCCCCAGTAGCTTTCGGCGGTGATTTCTTCCGAAGTGTAGTAGGCCTCGTCAACGAGCAAGCCGTCCGTGCCGTACTCGATGTCCCAACCGCCCGGAGCCCGGACGTAAAAGGAAACCATGTGGTCGTTGGTGTGGCGGCCCAGGGACGCAGTGATGTTGAAGTCCATCTGACGAACCTTGTCGTAGGCACGGCCCACGGTGTCCAGATCCTCTACCTCGACCATCAGGTGCACCAGACCCGGTGCCTCGCCGTGCGGGGCCGGTCCCATAGCCAGCGAGTGGTGACGTTCGTTGCAGCCGTAGAAACGGAAGCGGGTTGCCGGGCGCTGTGGGCCCAGGCGGACGGCGCCGCGCGGCAGGAAGCCCAAGACCTCGGTGTAGAAGGAAGTGGTCTGCTCCATCTCGGTGGTCGGCAACACCACGTGTCCCATGCCCTGCGCGCCGGTGATGAACTTCTGGGCGTAACCGGTTTTCAGCGGGGTGTGGTCCAGACGCGGGCCGAAGAAGATTTCAACCGGGTGGCCGGCGGGGTCGGTGAAGGTGATGACCTGCTCCAGGCCGCGCTCGTCGTTTTCCTCTTCGGTCAACCAGGTGACGGCGATGCCTGCGGCCTCGACGTCCTTGGCCACGGCGGCCAGTGCGAACTGGTCACGGACCTCCCAACCAACTGCAACGACCTGGTCGACGTCGCCCGGAAGCACGATCAGGCGGGCTTCGCGCTCATCCATGCGCAGGTACAGTCCGTCAGGGTTTGGGCCAACGGTTTCGGCGAAACCCAGGGCCTCGACGGTCAGTTCGCGCCAACGGGCAATGTGCTGGGTCTGAACCTTGAGATATCCAAGTCCACGGATATGAGTCATTGTCTTCCTCGCTTGTAGCTAGTGTCGGTGAATAAAGGTGCGGGCCAGGCCCGTTGGTGCAGGAAATCGAAACCGGTGGAAGTGACCGAAAGTGCGGCCGGTGCCCGCCGGTTCCGGACAGGACGGCCATGGGGCCGTCAGTTCAACGAATGATCCTGCACCGGACGAATGGTGAATCCCATGCTCTTGTCGATCATGGTGCGCTGCCTAAAACCTTCGGCTTCCAGCCAGAGGACATCGGAGGAGTCAAGTACCTCCTGGACGAAGCCGGTGCGGACCAACTGCCCGCCCTTGCACAACTCCACCCGCCTGCCCGCGAGCTTCTTCCAATCGCTTTGACGTGCCATGGGATTTTCCTTTCGGTTTCGTGTCGGGCGGCTAGACGCCGGCGGCGAGATTCGCTGGTGGTTCGACGCCGACCTCGGTCATGATCGCGGCGTGGTAACTCGGGCCAGGGACGTGGATCGCGTGGGCCAGACCCATGTGGGCGTCGCGCCAGAAACGCTGGACCGGGTTGTTCAGGCGCAGCCCGTTGCCGCCCGAGCGCGAAAGGATCGCATCGATGGCGTTGGTTGCACGCCATGCGGCCTGAATCTGGGTGCGGCGGGCAACTGCGCGCTGCTGAAGGCTGATTTCTCCGCCGGCGGCCACGATGTCGTAGAGACGGCTGATGCTGGCCAGCAGCGTGTCGCGCGAGGCGCTGATTTCACCGGCGGCCTCGCTGACCGCGTACATCGTGTACGGGTCTTCAACTGACTTGAATCCGTTGATCTGTACGCGCTCGCGCTGGTAGTCGAGGTGGGCCTGCAGTGCGCCCTCGGCGATGCCGATGACGGCCGCGGTCAATCCAACCGGGAAGATGCTGTAGAACGGCAGGCGGTGGATCGGCTCGGTCTTGCCGGCTTTGCGGGCAACGTCGCCGGCGAACAGCTCGGCCTGGTCGATGGCGCGGTATTCCGGAACGAAAACGTCATCGATGATGACGTCCTTGCTGCCGGTTCCCTTCAGGCCCACGACCTCCCAGGAGTCCTCCACGATGGTGTAGTCCTTGCGCGGAACAACCACGTGAAGGAAGCGCGGAGGCTGAACAGGATTGCCCTCGGAATCGCCCAGGAAGGCGCCGAGGATGACCCACTCCGAGTGGTCGGTGCCGGTGGAGAACTGCCAGTGACCGGTGAAGCGGTAGCCGCCCTCGACGGGAGTTGCGGTGCCCATCGGCGCGTAGGGCGAGGAAACCCAGGTGTCTTCGTCGACGCCCCAGATTTCCTCCTGCAGCTTCGGCGACATGAGCTCGAGCTCCCACGGGTGCACTCCGACCACACCGGCAACCCAGCCGGCAGAGCCGTCCAGGCTTGCGATCTTCATGACGGTTTCGGCGAATTCAACAGGGTGAGCGCGGGTACCGCCGTACTCGACCGGTGCCAGCAGCTTCATGACGCCGCTCTCACGCAGGATCTGCACGGTTTCATCGCTGAGCTTGCCCAGTTCTTCATTGACGGAAGCCAACGAACGCAGCTCGTCGGCACGGGTGGTGAGGACATCGCTCACGGTGGTTGTCGTCATGGACTTCTCGCTTCCTAATCACGCTCAAAAAATTTGCGGCTGGCTAAAACCTAGACAATGAATAGAGCCAACGTGACCTATGTCTCAGCCATCGGGATTGCTGTTTTCACGCGGACTGAATCGGTTGAACACGGGCATCCCGGTCATCGGGATCCGCACCAATCTGGCTGCTGTGCGGCAATAAGGTACAGCAAAGACCATTTGTATCCGCAGAACGAGGAGCCAATCAGATGACTACGGAACTTCGGAGTTTGCCGGGCGGAACGCCTCTAGCCAGCACCGACGCAATCCTGCGTGAATTTCCCACCGAGCGGGGAACGCTGCGCTACTGGGAAGCCGGCGAGGGCAGTCCCTTGGTATTCCTGCACGGCTCGGGGCCGGGCGTCAGTGGATGGCAGAACTTCGGTGATGTATTGCCGGCCTTTGCCAAGCATTTTCGCTGCTATGTGGTGGAATTTCCGGGCTTTGGAGTCAGCGACCCCACCGACCTGCATCCCATGCCTGCCGCGACCCAGGCCGTGATCGACCTGCTCGACGGGTTGGGCCTCGAGAAGGTCGACATCATCGGCAACTCCATGGGCGGCATGGTCGGAACCCTGTTCTCCATGAGCCACCCCGAGCGTGTGCGCCGTCTGGTGACCGTGGGCGGACTGGGCCTGAACACCTTCGCCCCGTTCCCCGCCGAGGGAATCAACCTGTTGGTTGCCTTCACCGAGGACCCCACCCGCGAACGTCTCATCCAGTGGCTTCGCTCAATGGTGTACAACGAAGAAGCCGTGACCGAAGAGCTGATTGAAAAGCGCTGGGCACTGGCCACCGAACCGGGAACCCTTGCGAGCGCCCGCAAGATGTACAGCGCCGCAGCGATGAAGGCCATGATTGCCGCACAGACAGAATCCGATGATCCCCCGCCCTGGGCAATGCTGCACAAGGTCAAGGCCAAGACGCTGATCCTGTGGGGCCGCGATGACCGGGTCACGCCAATGGACGCCGCGCTGATCCCGATGCGCACCATTCCCGACGTGGAACTGCATGTGTTTCCCCAGTGCGGGCACTGGGCAATGATCGAGCAGAAGCAGGCCTTCGAAAGCGTCGTCGTTGAATTCCTGAACCGTGAGGAGAGCGTGTCATGACCAGCACCGTCAGCAGCCCACGGATCACCGCGCTGCAAACCCGAGTCGTTGAAGTAATCCGGGAAACCGCAGATGCGCATACCCTGGTGCTTGAGCCGGCCGCTGAGCAGTCGGAAAGCTTCCGTTACCGCCCGGGCCAGTTCCTGACCCTGCGCATCCCCAGCGACCGGGACCAGGACGCGGCCCGCTGCTACTCGCTGTGCAGCTCACCGGAACAGGACGAGCGGCTCAAGATCACCATCAAGCGCACGCGCGACGGGTATGCCTCGAACTGGATCTGCGACAACGTGGAAGCCGGGCACGTGCTGGAGGTGCTCAAGCCGGCCGGAACCTTCGTGCCGTCCACGTTGGACACCGACTTCCTACTGTTCGCAGCGGGCAGCGGAGTGACCCCGGTGATGTCAATCCTGAAATCCGCGCTGATCGCAGGCAGCGGCACCGTGACACTGATCTACGCCAACCGCGATGAGCAGTCGGTGATCTTCAAAGATGAATTGGTGGCGCTGACCAAGGCCTACCCCGGGCGCCTGCATGTGATCCACTGGCTGGAGACCGTCCAGGGCATCCCGGATCTGGCATCGATGACCGCCCTGGCGCAGCCCTACGCGCAGCGCGAGGCCTTCATCTGCGGCCCCGGACCGTTCATGGACTGCATCGAGAAGGCGCTGGAGATTGTGGGGACCGCTCCCGAGCGCATCCACATTGAACGGTTTGTCTCGTTGGATGCGGATCCTTTCGCACCGGTAGAACCGCTGAATCACGAAGCGGACGGTGAAACGGCCACGATCGAAGTGGAGCTCGACGGAAATACCAGCAACTTAGCCTGGCCTCCCGGAAACAAGCTGCTCGACGTGCTGCTCAACGCAGGCATCGACGCACCCTTCTCCTGCCGCGAGGGAGCGTGCAGCGCCTGCACCTGCATCCTGCTGGAGGGCAAGGTCGAGATGGAACGCAACGAGGTGCTCGAAGAACAGGACCTTGAAGAAGGCCTGATCCTGGCCTGCCAGGCCAAGGCAGTGAGCCCGCACGTGAGAATCTCCTACGAGGGATAGGCCAATGGCAAATGCCCGCCGCACGGCGGGCATTTGCCATTAAACGGCGTCTGGCGTTCGGTACAGGAGGCAAAAACTTCGGGGCCGCACCCTGCATGTACGGCCCCGAAAGCTGTGGAAGACAGTGGGTGGGACGCCTCTAGGGTGCGTCCTGATCCGCAAGCTCCAGGCTGCCCTGAACGGTTGCATCACGGATCGCCGCGCGCAGGGTTTCGCACCCCACAAACTGGTCGCGCGGCAGGTTGCCTTCGGCGCTCGCAGGTCGCTCGCGGCACAGGTCCAGTGCCTCCTCGGTCCACTTGACACTGGTTTGGGCCCACACGGACTTGCGCACCAGCACCCTTGTCAGGCATTCGGTGCAGCGCACCGGCTGCATTCCGGTTTGGGTGCCCGGGGTTTCGGTGCGCTGGTCTTGATCAATATTCGACATTACGCCAGCTGCTTTCCATTGACTCTGCGGAGAATGAGGTTTCGTGCCGAGGACCGGGTCCACAGGTCCATGGGCATGGTGGTATCCACCTCGTACTCGAACCGGTCGGTCATCCCGGAATCGACGTCGTACGCATCGACAAAGAACTGGCCGTACCAGCGGCGCAGCGCCGCGACCGGGCTGTCGGCTCCGGGGATTTTCCCGGAATCCTCGTCCTGGCTGCGTTGCAGCCGTGAGTGCACTGCGTTGGTGATGGACCGCAGGATCTGCGTGGAGTGCCCCGCGGCGACCGCCTTGAGCTCCGGGTCCGGCGGCTGTTCGGTGCGCACCATCACTCCGGTCATCAGCACCAGGTGCTGCTCGTCGATCGGGTAGTGCGCGGTGAGGACCACTGCGTCAAGACTGCGGTCTTCCAGGACGTAGTCGAGCTGGGAAATCATGACCGCCGGACCGAAGTAGCTGGCAACGGAGTTTGCCAGGAGGATCTTCGCCCCCTGGGGCGCTGGCTCCTGCAGCTGGTAGCTGTGATGCAGCGGCCCCTCGAAATACTGGGTGGCCCGATGCCCCTCGAAGACGTTCTTGAAGTACAGCGGATCGCCGGCTGTGACATGGGTGGAGTTGGCCAGACGCACCAGGTGTTCCACGACCTGCCCGGTTTGGGCCGTGAGGATCGTTTCCTTCCACGACCAGTTTGACCAGCCCGGGCCCTCGGCGCAGTTGGCTGCGTCGTGTCCGGTGATGCGGGGGATGGACAGGTGCGCCGGTGGGGGATTTTCCTGCGGATCATGCCAGGCGAACAGCAGCCCGTCCTGTTCAAATGCGGGCAGCTCCCGCTGGTGGCCAGGCTCATCCAGCAGCACCCGCGGTGAAACGTCGGGGTACGACTGCACCTGCACCCGCCGACCGAATGCCTGCAGGCTGTGGGCGCCGGCGGTGTTGAATCTGCGGGACATGCCCAGGCAATGCCACCCGCGCGCGAAGCGCGCCGGGGAAGCCTGAGGCGTATACCGGTCCGTTTGCTCCGGATTGACCCGAACCATGTGCATCCCATTCCTTCGTCAAGCCCGTCCTGAAGCCGCTCCCCAAAGACCGGGTTCCGGTGAAGTCATAAATCTATATCTAGCCATAAAGTTCAGCATTTGAGCTGGCAGATCCCGGTGTGTGGGATATCACAAAAGTTCTGCGCGGACGGTTGTCCGCGGTTGTCCTACTGGGTGGGATGACGCGTTCGCCCACCTGCCCGGGTCTGATTGTCTAGCGCACACACCCATGTGGACGACAAAGGAGAAACTATGTCCAACAATCAGGTTTGGGACGACGAGTACGACGTTGTGGTCGTCGGTTCCGGCGCTGCGGCCATGGCGGGCGCCTATAGCGCGGCTTCGCGGGGCCTGAAGGCCCTGCTCGTTGAGAAGACCGACCTTCTGGGCGGTGCTTCGGCCTATGCCGGTGCCTCCTGCTGGCTGCCGGGAACCCAGGTGCAGCAGCGCGCCGAGGTCGAGGATTCAACCGAGTCGGCCAAGGCCTACCTTGCCTCCGTCATGGGTGATCATGAGATCGAACGCCGAGAGGCATTCGTCGATACCGCCCCGGAACTGGTTGCCTTCTTCGAACGGGATCCGGCCATCGAGTTCTATTGGACCGCATTCCCCGACTACTTCACCGGCCCCGAGAGCAAGCCGCTGGGCCGCTCGATGATGCCGGTGGATCTGCCGCGCGAGGAAATCGGCGACCTGGCCGAGATGGTGCGTCCGGTGGTTGAATACGACCGCTACAACCAGCCTCACCCTGACGGCCCGCTGACCGCCGGCCAGGCGCTTATCGGGCGGCTGCTGCTGGCGCTGACCAACACCGGCAACGGCACCATTCGTCTGGAAACCGAACTGACCGAGCTGATCACCGAAGACGGCCGGGTGACCGGAGTGATCGTGAAGGACGCCGAGGGCACCCGACGCATCCGCGCCGCCGAGGGCGTGATCCTTGGAGCCGGTGGTTTCGAGGCGAACCAGGACTGGCGCACCGAGAACCAGTCACCGGGGTCCGCCGAGTGGACCATGGCTCCGGCCGGTGCAAACGTTGGCACCGGCATCCTGGCCGGCCAGAAAGCCGGCGGCGCCGTGGAGATGCTCAACGAAGCCTGGTGGTGCCCGGGCGCCGTGCAGCCACGGGGAAACACCGCCTTTGCGCTGGGGTTCCGCGGAGGCGTGTGGCTTGACTCCAACGGCCAGCGCTTTGCCAACGAGTGCCTGCCTTACGACCAGATGGGCCGCGTGCTGGCCGCAGCGCCGGAGCGCATCCCGTCCTGGTTCATTTTTGATTCGCGCTTCGGCGGCGAGCTGCCGGGCATCATGCGTCCGTACAACACCTCCCCGCAAGAGCATCTGGAGGCTGGCACCTGGGTCAAGGCGGATACGCTCGAAGAGCTGGCCCAGGCCACCGAGCTGCCGGTCGACGCCCTGAAGGCAAGCATCGAGCGGTTCAATGGCTTCACCGTCACCGGCGTGGATGAGGACTTCCACCGCGGCGAGAACCCGTATGACCAGTTCTTCGCCGACCCGGCCTACGGTCCTGGCCCGACCCTGATTGCGGTCGACCAGCCGCCGTACTACGCAGCGCGCATGGTGCTCAGCGACCTGGGCACCAAGGGCGGCCTGCGCACCGACGTGGACGCGCGTGTGCTGCGCGAGGACGGCACCCCGGTTCCGGGCCTGTACGCGGTGGGCAACACCAGCGCCTCGTTCTCCGGCGGCTTCTACCCGGGCCCCGGCACCCCGCTGGGTTCGGGCATGGTCTTCGCCTACCGTGCGGCGCAGACCCTGAAGGCACCGCTGAAAGCCCAGATCGGCTAGGACCAACTGGCAGCAGGCCTTCGTGAATGGCCGGGGCCGGTAGGCACACCGCGGTGTGCCTACCGGCCCCGGCCTGAGGTGGTTAAGGCAGGTTTTTCCCGGCGCAAGACAAAGGGGGGAGCAGTTCATATGAACTGCTCCCCCCTTTCTGTGTGCTGCGGAGGACTAAGCTCGGTGCTCTGCGCGTTCCTTGCCCAGCACGCCGCCCGGGCGGTGCGGCAGCGCCAAGGCGGTGACCGCGTTGGCGTACATGATTTCCTTGACCGTGCCTAGGGTGCGCGGATGCTGCGGCAGGTTGGCAGATGCCAGCTCGACCGCGCGTTCAAGCAGCTGCTCGGAGGGGACCGCGTCATCCACCAGTCCGGCCTCGACCGCCTGCTCCCCGCCGAAGCGTTGCGCGGTGAGCATCGCGTCGCGGGCCTGGGCTGCGGTGAGTTTTGCCTGCACCAGGGCAGCCATTCCCGGGGTGAAGGCAATGCCGATGTTCACCTCGGGAAAGCAGAAGAATCCGCGCTCGGCGCGCATCACCCGGTAGTCGTGTGCCATGGCCAGCAGCGCCCCGCCGCCGAACGCGTGGCCGTTGACGGCCGCCACGGTGGGCATGGGCAGCACCAGTAGGCGCCGGTACAGCTCCTGGAGGAGCCTGACGTATTCGGGCCCCAGTTCGACCGGACCGTCGGCCTCTAAGACATCGAGCCCGTTGGAGTAGAACTTTCCCGAACCCGTGGTGACCAGGGCGCTGGCGGGTCCGGCCAGCACCTGGTCCAGCAGCTCGTTGACCTGCTGCATCCAGGTGATGCTCTGGCGGTTTTCACTCTGGCCCAGGTCCAGGATGGCGGTATTTCCAACAAGTCGCATGCTAGGCATGTGCACCTGCAGTGGTTGCTGCCAGCGGGCGCAGGTTGCGCTTCAAGATTTTGCCGGCGGCGTTGCGCGGCAGTTGGTGGGTGATGTCCACTGAACGCGGCACCTTGTAGTTGGCCAGCCACTTCCGGCAGTGGGCGATGACATCCTGCTCCGAAAGCTGCGAGCCAGCCAGCACCTCCACCACCGCGTGCGCAACTTCGCCCATGCGATCATCCGGCGCGGCGAGCACCGCGCAGGCCGTAACCCCGTCCAGGGAACCGATGGTGTTTTCAACCTCGGCCGGGTACACGTTGAACCCGCCCACGGTGAACATGTCCTTGATGCGGTCGACGATGCTCAGGTAGCCGGCCTCGTTCAGCTTTCCCATGTCCCCGGTGTGCAGCCAGCCGGTGGCGTCGATGGCGTTGTCGGTTGCCTGCTGGTCATCGAGGTAGCCGAGCATGAGGTTCTCGCCACGGACCAGGATTTCTCCGGGAGTGCCGGCGGGGACATCAACGCCGCTGGTGTCAACGATGCGTACCTCGAAGCCTGCGGTGGGACGCCCCGAGGTGCTGGTGACGGTGTGGGCGCTGTCGCCGGGGCTGCACATGGTGACAACCACGGCTTCGCTCAGCCCGTAGGCGGTGGTCAGCTGCTGAACCTGGGCTTCGGTGCGCAGGCGTTCAAGCAGGCGGTCCGGAACCATGGCGGAGCCAAGCACTGCCAGGCGCCAGTTCATTTCCTCGGCCGCCGGGAACTTCGGGTGGTCAAGGATCGACTGGTGGATGGTTGGCGCTCCGGGAAGCACGCTGATCTTTTCTTCGCGCAGCAGGCGCACTGTTTCATCCAGGTCGAAGGTCGGCATGGGGTAGATCGCCGCGCCGGTGGCCAGGCACACCAGGATGCCGACCTTGTAGCCGAAGGTGTGGGAGAACGGGCTGACCACAAGGTAGCGGTCCTCCGGTCCCATCTGGGCGTGTCCGGCCCACGCGTAGCTGACCCCCAGGGACTGGCGGTGCGCCGAGAGGACCCCCTTGCTGCGTCCGGTGGTGCCCGAGGTGAAGATCACGTCCGCGATGTCATCCGCGCCTACCTGCTCGGCGCGTTCGGTGACAGTCGCCGGGTCAACGCCCAGGCCCGAGGAGATGAAGTCGTCCCATCCGGTCACCGGGAGCACCGCACCGCGTACCTGGCCGCCGTCGGAGGCCCCGACCGGCAGGCTGATGATGGATTTGAGCTTGGGCAGGCCCGGAACCACATGGGCTTCATCGGCATAACCAAGCTGCGCGGCCCCGTCGACGAGCAGTCGGGTGTAGGAGGTGTTCAGGAAGCCTTCGGCAACGAACAATACCCGGGCCTCGGCCCGGGAAAGGATCTGGTGTGCTTCGATGCCGCGGTAGCGCGAATTCAACGGAACCATGGCGGCTCCAACGCTGGTGGTGGCCAGCGCGGCAATGATCCAGCGGGCGGTGTTCGGCGCCCAGATGGCGACCCGGTCCCCATGCTTCACGCCGCTGGCGATCAGGCCGGCAGCGCACTGGTGCACCTGCTCGGCGAGCTGGGCATAACTCAGGCGCACCGGTCCATCGACCAGTGCTTCCCGATCGGTGAAATGCTCGGCGGCGTAGGCCACCAGAGCGGGGATGGTTTGCGGATGCTCATGGCTATGCATGCACGTGGCTCCCTTGTCTTCTCGCAGCACCGTCCTCAACTGTTGGGACGCTCTGTTCTGGCGTGTTCCAGCTCAAACTTCGCCCCGGCCAGGCTGCGTAAAGCATGCACGGGGGAAATGTTTCGAGGCTACTGAGGATGGGAACGTAATTTTTGTGTGGTCCCGGTGGGCGGGAATGACAAGGTGGCGTGAATGGATCGAATCGGTGAGGCGGCCGGATGATCGGAGGGAAAACCCTAGGCCATGATCCCGTCGAGGAACAGTGCGCTGCAGTCGGCCGTCAACTGATCCAGCGTGTACTTCTTGGACGGGGTGAACCAGCGGGCGGTCAGCCATAGCGAGTCGCGTACCAGGCGGTGGACGACGTTCGCATCGAGGTCCTTCTTGAATACCCCGTTCTCGATGCCCAACTCAATAACTTCAACCCACAACTTGGCGATGTCGCTACTGATCGCGCGGGTGCCGGTCGACTTGGGCAGCTTCTGAATGTACGCGATCTCGTTCTGGTAGATCTGCGTGGCGTGCGGGTAGTCGCGGATGATCTCCAAGGTGATGCGGATCAGCTGGTTCAACGCTTCGCGCGGTTTGGTGCTGGATTCGGTGACGCCGCGGTAACGTCCCTGCAGTTCCTCGAGGAACTCGGTGAGGACTTCCTGAACCATCTCATCCTTGGACGCGAAGTGGTGGTACAGGCTGCCCGAGAGCATGCCCACGGAGGCCGAGATCTCGCGCACCGAGGTGCCGCCGATGCCCTGCTGGGCAAAGAGCCGGGCAGCGTTGTCGAGAATGACAGTCCGGCGGGTGGGTGCGGTCTTGTCAGCCATTAATCGCTCTTTCGCAGAAGGTGGTGTTGCAGAATTTGCTGGTCTTGCGCCGTGCGGCGGGCGCGGCAATGTCGAATTCCATTCTAGCAACAAACCAAGCGCTCGTTTTTGGGGGGTGGCTCGTTCCGTCCCGTCCACTGGGATATGACGCCCGAGGGGCAGCGGGGCCGGGATGTAATTGTGGGCGGTTTGAGAATGCCGCCGCCGTTAACTTTTCCGAAGGAGCCGCCATGAGGAACTGGACCCACCATTACGCCCGAATCAACGATCTTCAGATGCACTACGTGGAAGAAGGCCGGGGCCCGCTGGTGGTCCTGCTGCATGGCTTCCCGCATACCTGGTACAGCTGGCGGCATCAGATCACCGCGCTGGCCGAGGCCGGCTACCGGGTGGTCGCGCCTGACCTGCGGGGCATGGGCCAGACCGAGGCCCCCGAGGAGCCGTCGGCCTACCGGGCAGATGTGATCACCGCTGATCTGTGTGCCCTGCTCGATCACCTGGGCGAAGAGCAGGCGGTGTTTTCCGGAATCGACTACGGCATGTTTGCCGCCTATGACCTTGCCGCCGAACATCCTGAGCGGGTGCGTGGGCTGATCGGCCTGCAATACGCTTCGCTACCGCACTATGACCAGCTGCCCTCCCAGACCGAGCTTGAGCGCGGCAAGGAAAGCTTCAACCACATGGCCTACTACCATGCGGATCCGCACGGGGCCCGGGCCGACTATGAGGCCCACCCGCGCGAAATCATCGCCAAGATCTTCCATGCCCTGTCCACCGACGGGGACATCGGTGCGGTGTACGCCAACCCCGCGGGCACCGCCTACCGCGACGCGCTGCCCGAGCCACCTGCCCTTCCCTGGTCCTGGCTGACCGAGTGGGAACTTGAAGCGTACGTCAGCGACTTTGCGCGCAGCGGTTTCGGCGGCGGCATCAACTGGTATCGGGTCGCGGACCTGAACTGGGCATACCGCAACGCACGCGGCGCAAAGAGCACCAACGTTCCCTACTACTTCCTGGGCTCGGAAACCGACCTTCTGCTGGCGGAACAATACGGTGCCGGAATCCAGGCGCAGCTGGATGCGAACCACAAGGACGTGCGTGCGGTGCAGAGCGTTCCCGGCGGCGGGTACCTGATTGCCATGGAGCGCTCCGCCGAAGTTTCGGCGAAGTTCCTTGAATTCCTGCATGACATGCACCGCGTCCGGGTTTAGCGGCGCGCCGGACCCAAGATTGCCGCAGGGCCCAGCCGTGGCCCGTGGTTCAGACCTAAACGGTCTGTGGGCGCTGCGCAGGGGGTTGTGGCGCCATGAGTCCGCCACGGATCGAGCAAGGGGCGGTTCTTCACCGAGGACGCGCTTTCCGGTGCGGCAACAAGCCCGGGACCGAATCTTCGTCGCGGCCCTGGGCTCACCGGCCCGCATGCGGTTACGCCTTCGGACAGGTCTCGGGGGATGACAGGGTGACGGACTATGCACGAAACCGTGGAAACCTGTCCTCCGGAGTGGTTCCCTTTGCGCTGGAAGCCGTGTTGCTGCCCCGGGGTGCACGGCACCGCCGCCCCGATCGAGCTGAGCTACCCGGACCCGGCAGGCAGCCGTATCGCCGGAGGGCTCCCACCGGCAACCCGGTGGACGTACTGGAAGTCGGAGGCCGGCGCTACCCGGTGGGCCTGGCGGATGCGGCGCCTCCAACAGTGCTGCTTGAGGCCGCGATGGTGGGCCTCATCGGCACCGAAAGCCCGGTTGAGATTGATGCAAATGTCGGTGCTGGGGCCGTCGGACCATCCCCTGGGGACCGGGGTGGTCGCCATGGGATGGTCCGGGCGGCCCGAGCAGGCGGCGCCGGTGACGCCAAAGAGCCTGATGGCCTCGCCCCTCCGGCGCCCACCAGGGGCTATCGGTCGCGGCGCACTTTGACGCGCCGGGCGCACCGGTGCACAGCTCGTTGCTGCGCTCCGCCAGAATTCTGATGAAGGATTTCCTTCGGCTGCCGCGGTCATGACGATCGGCAGCCGAATCAGATGTCCTAGACCTTGGCCAGTGGCAGCAGCCTCGTGCGGTCCACCGCGTAAGGCGAGGACTCTGGCGCCAAGACGCCGTGGTGGCTGTCCGGATCCATCACGCAGTGCGTGCGTCCGTATACGGTGTACATGCACTTGTTGCAGTGGATGCAGCGGCCTGTCACCGTCGCATCCTCGCGGATCCGGTTGGGCAGATCCGGCTCGCGCAGCAGGCCTCGACCCATGGCAACAAAGTCGAAGCCCTCGCGCATGCCGGTGTCGATATGCTCGCGGCTGTTGATGCCGCCGAGCAGGATCAGCTTGGTGTGCTTCATGACCGGCACGAACTGGCGGGCCGCCTCAAGCATGTACAGGTCCCGGTAGGGGAAGCTGCCCAGGGCAAGTTTTCCGAACAGGCGCACGCCGGTCTTCATCGGCTCCTTGACCACCGCCGCGAAATCCGCGACAGGTACGTCGCCGCGGAACAGGTACATCTGGCGGATGATCGAGGAGCCCTGGGTCAGTTCCAGCGCGTCAAGGTTTCGATCCTCATCCAGCAGCTGTGCGGTGCGGATGGAATCGTTGAGCCAAATGCTGCCCGGCAGGCCGTCATCCATGCTGATCTTGGCGATGACCGCGATCTTGTCCCCGACCTCCTCGCGCACGCGCTGGGCAATCTCCCGGACGAAGCGTGAGCGGTTTTCAATGTTTCCGCCGTATTCATCCTTGCGGCGGTTCAGCAGCGGGGAAAGGAACGAGCTTGGCAAGTAGTTATGCCCGAAGTGCAGTTCAACTGCGTCGAACCCTGCATCAACCGCAATCCTGGCTGCCTGGCCGAACTGCTCGATCACCAGCGGAATTTCCTCCCGGCGGATGGCCCGGCAGTATTCCATGGAGGAGGGATTGATGAACTTGCTCGGGCCCATGGAGGTGACACCGGTGATCTTCTTGGAGGCAACCATCCCGGCATGGCCCAGCTGGGCGGAGATCGCACCGCCCTCTGCATGGATCGCATCGGTCAGCTGCCGCAGCCCTGGCAGCGCCTGCTGACTCATCAGGATTTGTCCCGGGGCCGAGGCGCCCTCGGGGGAGACGCAGCAGTAGGCAACGGTGGTCATGCCCGCGCCGCCGCGGATGTAGCTGCGGTGGAAGTCGATCAGATCGTCGGTGACCAGGCCCTCGGGGGAGCGCCCCTCGGAGGTCGCCGCCTTGATGATGCGGTTGCGCAGCTGCACCGGGCCCAGGGTGGTCGGGGCGAACGGGTCGGGAATCGTGGTGGTCATGTTCATCCTTTTCGCGGCGGATGCCGAGTGGTGGGATAGGGACTAGCAGGCGATGGCAAGGGGCTCCGACCATGGTGTGGACCATGGTAGGAGCCCCTTGCCGGGTGCGCCGCCGAATACGCCTAGACGGCGTCGGCAACGAGCGCGTCGCCGATGACCGGCTCAACGCGGGACTTGAGCTCCAGCCTTCCGTCGTGCACTGCATCGTCGATGCTCTGGCTCAATGACGTGCAGCTCAGTGCGGTGGTGCCGCACACGCTGTCCCTGGCATCGGCGCTGGCCTCGGCGAACCGGGGGCACGAGGTTGCCGCATCACTGACCCACTGCACACTGGTGTGCGGGATGCTGAATTTCTCCACCAGGACGGTGGTCCCGCACTGCTGGCAATCGATTGGTTTCATGAGGTGTTCCTCGCTGGCCCGCATGCGGGCCGATAGTGCTTTTCCCCTGCGGCGATGCGCCGGGTGCGTGGTCAATCGGTGAAGGCTAGGCCTTCGCCTTGGTCGGATCCTGCTCGGGAACGACGCCCCTGGCCACGTTCTCGGCGACCTCGACCTTCCAGGTTTCCAGGGCCTTGGTGGTGTCCACCTCGAACTCGAAGCGGGCAACCATGTCCTCGGTGATGTCCGCGACATCCACGAAGAACTGCTCGTACCAGCGGCGCAGCTGGTAGACCGGGCCGTCCTCTGCGGTCAACAGCGGGTTATCAATGCGGGTCTTGTGCTTCCAGATCTCAACGTCCTGCTTGAACTGGGTCTCCACGCCTTCGGTGAACATTTCCGCCATGGCGTCGGCCTGCTCCTGGGTGACCCCGTCGATGGTGTGCACGGAGGTGCCGAACATCAGCACGAACGAGTCCTGCGAGATCGGGTAGTGGCAGTTGACCAGCATGGTCTCGACGGTGGTGTCCCCGGCGAGCGTGTACACGGTGTCCAACATGAACGACGGGCCGTAGTAGGCGGCGTCGGAGACGGTTTCCGAGTCCGGCATATCCAGCTGTACGCCGGTGTGGATGTCGTCGCGGCCGGTCGAGCGCATGTGCTGGGCTGCGACGTGGCCCTCGAAGATGTTCTTGAAGTACTGCGGCATCTGGTAATGCACGTAGAAGAAGTGCGCCATGTCAACGACGTTGTCCACGATCTCGCGGCAGTTCGAGCCCTCGACCAGGAAGGTGTTCCAGGACCAGTCGCTCCACTCGTCGGTGCCGAAGCCGGGGATCTCCGGGATGATGACGTCAGCCGGAGGAGGGTTGCCTTCTGGGTCGTTCCAGACGAAGAGCAGGCCGTTCGTCTCCATGGTCTCCCAAGCTGCGGTGCGGGCGCGCAGCGGCACGCGCTGGGCGTACGGCACGTCCTTGCACTTGCCGTCGCCGCCCCAGCGCCAGTCGTGGAACGGGCACGAGATCTCGTCGCCCTTGATTTCGCCCTTGGACAGATCGCCGCCCATGTGGCGGCAGAAGGCATCCAGCACATTGAGCTTGCCCTTGGTGTCTGCCCAGATGACGACCTTGGTGCCGAAGACCTTAACGGTGTGCGGCTTGCCGTTGCGGAAGTCCTTGGCCAGGCCCAGGCAGTGCCAGCCGCGGGCGAAGCGGGTCGGGTTGCTGCCCGCGTCGATGAGGCGAACCTCGTCGAACTGCTCGGCGTCAGTGACTTCTGTCATTTCAGTAGTCATGGCTTCTCCTATTTCTTTGGTGTGGTGCCGGTGAACTGTCTAGCTCTGCCGGTGGGGTAGCCGCGCATCAATGGCTGGGCCATCATCGATGAAGGCCTTGCTGATGCGAGCTGAGGGTCTGTGGGATGCTCAGCGCATGAGCACTTGTCCGCCGTCCACCGGCAGGGAATGGCCGGTGATGTAGCGGGAGTTCTCCGAGCAGAGGAACACGACAGCCGGGCCGATGTCCTTCTCGGTGTCGCCCATGCGTCCCAAGGGAATGGTCGTCATGTATTCCCGTGCTTCCTCGGGGTTGATGCGCTCCCAGTGTTGCAGCGACGGGGAGCTTGCCAGCGGAAGAATCGCATTGACCCGGATGCCGTCGGCCGCCCATTCACAGGCCGCCGTGCGAGTCAGCACACGGATCGCTTCCTTGGCGGCCGCGTATCCGCCGTAGCCGGTCGGGTTCCAGCGCACGCCGGCGGCGGAACCCAGATTCACGATGGAGCCATGCCCCTGCATATGCGGGTGGCAGGCGCGCATCAGGCGCCAGGTGGCCAGCGGACCTGATTCCATACCGCGCAGGTAGTCCTGCTCCGGAAGGTCCAACAGCTGCCCGTGCACCGTGGTCTGGGCATTGTTGACCAGGATCGAGATTCCGCCGAAGTGCTCCACAACGTCGTCAACGAGCTGTTTGATCTGCTCTGCGCTGGTGACGTCGCAGGTGAACGCCTGGGCGTCCGCGCCCTCGCTGCGGATTTGTGCGGCGGTGTCCTCCACCTTCTGTGCGGTGCGTCCGGCGATCGCTACGCGGGCACCTTCAAATGCCAGTGCGCGTGCGATGCCGCGGCCAACGCCCTGGCCCGCCCCGGTGATCAAGGCCACGCGGCCATCGAGTACACCCATGCCTGCTCCTTTGTGTTGCCAACGTTTCAGCACACAGTTTGCCCCGTGGTTGTGACCGGGGTCTCGTCCTGTCCCGCTGTTTGGGACTTCGCGCCGAGGAGGGTGTGATCGGCAACATACTGATTCTCACGTTCGGGGAGGCAGGCAAGGGGCCGTTGGCGATGCGCCGCGGTCCCGCCCATGGGGGCAACGCCTCCCGACTTGCGATAGCAGCTGCGCGAAGGACACCGGTTTGTCCGCGCCGCCGGGGGAAATCCCCGGTGCACCGCACGCGTTAGCGGGTGCAGCCGCTTGCAAGGTCCTCGGGCGTACACACTCACACCAAAAGAATAGGAAATGCCATGACGAGGTCCGGGCAGCAAGCCACCCAGAGAGCGACCAGATTCCCTGGTTACGCCAAAATCGTCAGCGTACTGCTGGTCGCAGAATTCGTCGGAACCTTTGAATCGGCGATGATCTTCATCGCCCTTCCCAACTTGATGCATGATTTCAACGTCGATGCGGCCGCCGCGGGATGGGCGGTCACCGCCTTCCTGTTGGTTGCAGCTGCCTCGGCAGCGATCTGCGGACGCTTGGGCGATATATATGGACGCAAGAAGCTGCTGGTGATCGTGCTGTCCATCTCCGTGCTCGGCTCCATCATCAGCTTCTCCTTCGGCACGCTGGGCGGCGTCATCCTAGGCCGCGCGCTGCAAGGTGCTGCCGGTGCGACCCTGCCGCTGTGCCTGGGTCTTGCCCGCCAGGAGTTGCCCAAGGCGAAGGTGCCCCACGTGATCGCGCTGATCGCCGGGTCCTCGTTCCTGGCCGGCGCCGGCGGCAACCTGATTGCCGGCGTGCTGCTCCAGATGGGCAACTGGAGGTCGCTGTTCATCGTTTCCGGCATCATGGGAATCATCGCCGCGCTGCTGGTCGCGTTCCTGCTCAAGCCCTCACCCACCACCCGCACGGGAGCCCGCGGCATCGACTACATCGGCGGACTGCTCTTCGCCCCGGCCGTGGGTCTGGTCCTCTACGGCCTGACCAATGCCGGCGTCTGGGGATTGCTGGATGGAAAGACCCTTGCCTTCGTGCTGGGCGGCTTGGCCGTCGCGGCCATCTGGTGCTGGTGGGAGCTGCGGGTGGAGAACCCGATGATCAACCTGCGCCTTTTGCAGACGAACAAGATGGCGCTGACCCAGCTGTGCACCGCCGTGCTGGGCATCGGCCCGCTGGTGGCCGTGGGCATCCTGACCCCGATCATCCTGTTGTCTCCCGCAACCGATCCCGCAGGTCTGGGCGTTTCGCCGGCCATGGGCGGCGTCATCATCTTCAGCGCCGCGACGCTCAGCTTCATCGGCTCTCCGTTCAGCGGCAAGGTTGCCGCTGCCGTGGGCGCACGGCGGGTTCTGCTGATCGGCATCGTGATCAGCTTCGCCGGCTACTCGGCCATGTTCTGGGCGGACAACAACCTGCTCACCTTCATCATCAACACCTACGTCATCTCCATCGGCGTGATGTTCTCCTACACCGCGTTCCCGAACCTGGTGGCCGAATCGGTTCCCCTGGAGAACACCAGCGAAGGCATGGGCATCAACACGGTGACCCGCACCATCTTCATGGCCGTTGGCGCCACGGTGCTCACCATGGCCCTGGCATCCTCGACGGTTGAGGGGACCATGGTGTCCACCGAATCCGCGTTCAACACCGCCTACATCATCATCGCCGCGACCTGCGTGGTGGCCTTCATCCTGGCACTGCGCATCAAAGACTCGCCGCGCACCGATGCGGCACATCCGCAGGACTCCGCACAGCTCAGCATTCCGGGCAACTAGGCGCCCGACTCAGACCTGGGGCCCGAAACCCGGGCCCCGCCACACCCCCGCCCCGAGTCCGTGGGAGAACCGCAAGGACCAGGGGCGGGGACCCGTCCGCCGCGCACGTGCCAAGACTTGCACGCCGCCTGGACACGATTTAAGTCAGCATCACCCAGCGCCCGGGTCCCGGGGCTGTCACATCCATGCACTGATAAAAGCAAAGGAAACACGATGGCGTCGTTTCTGAAGAAGCAAAACCCGGGGACTTCTCGGTCCTCAAGCTATGCCACGATCATCACCGTGCTCATCGCCACGGAGCTAGTGGGTACCTTTGAATCCGCGATGATTTTTATCGCAATGCCGAGTTTGATGGCGGAGTTCAACACCGACGCGGCCAGCGTCGGATGGGCAGCGACCTCGTTCCTGCTGGTCGCCGCGGCCTCGGCCGCGATCTGTGGCCGACTGGGCGACATGTACGGGCGCAAGAAGATGTTGGTGATCGTCCTGTTCATCTCGGTTCTCGGTTCGATCATTAGTTTCTCGGCCGGCTCCATTGAAGGGGTTATCCTCGGCCGTGCCTTCCAGGGAGCGGCCGGCGCGACGCTGCCGCTGGGTCTGGGCATCGTCCGTGCGGGCATCAAAAAGGACAAGGTTCCCGGAGCGATTGCACTGGTCGCCGCGGTCTCCTTCATCGCGGGTGCCGGCGGTAGCCTGGTTGCCGGTGTCCTGCTGGATCTGGGCAACTGGCAGGGCCTGTTTGTCGTCTCCGGCATCCTGGGCCTCATCGCCGCCGTGATGGCGATGACCATGCTCGCTCCGTCCACCGAACTGAGCACCGAACGCAAGAAGATTGACTTCATGGGCGGCCTGCTCTTCGCTCCTGCCATCGCCCTGGTGCTCTACGGCGTCTCCAACTCCACCGTTTGGGGCGTCACCGATGCCCGCACCCTGCAGTTCGTATTCGGCGGCCTGGCCGTCGCGGCCATCTGGTGCTGGTGGGAGCTGCGGGTGGACGACCCGATGATCAACCTGCGTCTTTTGAAGACCAACAAGATGGCGCTGACCCAGCTGGCAACCGCGATCCTGAGCGTCGGTCCGTTGGTGGCGGCGCAGATCATCGGGCCGATGATCATGCTTTCGCCAAGCGGTCCCGGGGTTGGTCTTGGCCTTTCGCCGACCATTGGAGGCCTGATCATTTTCGGCGCCGCAACCGTCGCGTTCCTGTGCGCACCGATCAGCGGCAAAATCGCCGCGCGGATGGGTGCCCGTCGAGCCCTGCAGATCGGCATCCTCATCTGCGTGATCGGCTACACGGCGTTGTTCTGGGCACAGCACGGGGTGCTGAGCTACATCATCGCCATCAGCGTGGTCTTCGTCGGCACCATGTTCGCCTACACCGCCTTCCCGAACCTGGTAGCCGAGTCGGTGCCGGTGGAGAACACCAGCGAGGGCATGGGCATCAACACGGTGACCCGCACCATCTTCATGGGTGTCGGTACGACCGTGACGACCATGGCACTGGCTTCATCGACCGTGGAGGGAAGCAGTGTTCCGGCAGAGGGCGCCTACTCCCTGGCCTACGTGATCGTCCTGATCGCCAGCGTCATTGGGTTCGTCCTGGCCTCGCTGATCCGTGAACGAGTAGCCACGCAGGATCCGGCCGGTGAGACAGACCTGGTGTCGGCCGTTGAGGGCTAGTATGCCGGGTGATTGACCTCAGAGAGCGGGGAAGGAATCCGTAGTTCGGATTTCTTCCCCGCTCTTTGACTATGCCCCGGAGCGCTTAATGAGTGCGGCCAGCGACTGCCCGCCGCCGATGCACATGGTGACCACCGCATAATTCAGGTCCCGCCGGACAAGGTCCTTGGCCGCACGCAGCAGCAGGATGGCACCGGTGGCGCCGATGGGATGGCCCAGCGCAATGGCGCCGCCATGGGGGTTCACCCGTGCGGGATCCAGCCCTGCATCGCGAATGACTGCCACTGCTTGGGCGGCGAAGGCCTCGTTGACCTCAAAGATGTCGATGTCCTGCGGGGTGAGGCCGGTTTCGGCGAAGAGCTTGCGCAGGGCAAGCGTCGGTGCGTAGCCCATCAGCGCCGGATCCAGCGCCGCGGTCGTGACGTGCTCCAGCGTTGCAAGCCCGCCCAGCCCGAGCTCCCGGGCCGTTGCCTGCGTGGTCAGCAACACCGCGGCGGCACCGTCGTTGACTCCGGAGGCGTTGCCGGCCGTCACGCTTCCCCCTTGCCTGAAGGCGGGTTTCAGCAGTGAGAGGCTTTGGACTGTGGTGTCGGGGCGCGGATGCTCATCAACCGAAACCGTTGTCGGCTTGCGCCCGCCGGTGGTCACCGCGGTGATCTCCGCGGCGAAGGCGGCGAGAGCCTGCTGGGTGCTTGCCCGGCGCTGGCTCTCGGCGGCGAACTCATCCTGCTCCCCCCGGCTGATGCCGTATTTCTCCGCCACGTTCTCAGCCGTCACGCCCATGTGCTGGCCGGAGAACGGATCGGTGAGCATCGCAAGCGTGCCATCCATGACGGCACGGTGCCCCAGGCGCGAGTTGCCCCGTGCCTCGAAATCCAGGAAGGGCATGCGGGACATGGATTCCGCACCGCCGGCGAGGATGATCCGCGAGCCGCCCCAGGCCAGCTGCTGGGCCGCGGACCAGATGGCCTGCAGTCCGCTTCCGCACAGCCGGTTGACGGTGAAGGCCGGCGTCGCCTCGGGAAGTCCGGCGCCGAGGGCAACCCGGCGCGCCAGATAGGCGTCGGGACCCACCTGGCCCACGCACCCCATGATGACCTCATCAACCTGATCGGGCAGGATTCCGCTGCGCGTCAGCGCCTCGCGGGCGGCGATCTGGCCAAGTTCATGGGCAGGAACCCCGTTTAGGCTCCCACCGTAGCGGCCTACGGACGTGCGCGCGCCGTCGAGAATGACGATCTTTTCTGTAGACAAGTCAGCTTCCTTAGATGCAGGTGTTTTTGCGGGGCCAGGGCCAGGCCACATGCCAGACACGTTACGAAGAGTCCCAGTGGTGCAGGTGAGATGGTCCCGGTCTCCGGGATCCTCGGCGCGCCGATCCCCCAGGGCGGGCGAGCATGGGAGGCGAAGATCCCGCAGGGGTCTGCGTAGCGATCCGGCCCGCTCCGGAGTAAGGATTTTGATGTTCTCCGATCTGGCGTTCTTCTCCTTTGTGGAGCTTGCCGATGCCTCGCTGCACGGCGCCTATAACCGCTGGCATCAGCTGGACCACCGTCCCGAGAATCTTGCCCTGCCCGGCGTGGCCTGGGGCGACCGCTGGGCGCGCGTTCGTGAACAGGAACCGGCGCATATGGCGGATTCGGCGTTCGCGGAGACAGACTTCGTGGCCATGTACTGGTTCCGCTCCCCGATCGAGCAAAGCGTTGATGCCTGGGACCGCCTGGGCGAAGCTTCATTCCAGTGGGGCCGCGGACCAATCATTCCGGGCGTTGAACGACGACTGCTTGCATTCTTCCGCCCGGTCAAGGGCTATGCGGCAGCGCATGCGCTGGTCAGCCCGGAGGTGCTGCCCTACCGGCCGAACCAGGGGATGCACATTACGCTGACCCGATACCCGGAGCCCCATGGGTTGGACTCGCATAGCTGCTTCGGGTGGGAAGACACCGTCTTGATGCCTGAACTGCTGAAGGTTCCGGGGGTCGCCGGCGGCTGGACCTTCTCCTTCAGCCACGCCCAGCAGCACACCACGTTGCCCTTTGCCGATACCGTCGGCCATCAGCCGGGCGAGCTGCGGATCCGTCTGCTGTACCTGGATGGAGAACCCGAAGGAGCCGGTGCGGCAATCCGCAGCACCGTGCAGCACCTTGCCGCCGCTGCCTCGGCGCCGGCGCAGGCCGGCGAAATCCTGTTCTCCTCAACCCTCAGCACGATTGTTCCTTGGAGGGACTGGTGAAAAGCATTGAAGAGCGCCTGCAGGCCCTGGAAGACCGGGCCGAGATTCTGGACCTGATTGCAAGTTATGGCCCGTTTGCCGATTCCGGCAATGGCCAGGCCCTTGCGCGGCTGTGGGCGGAGGGAGGCACCTATACCTTCGATACCACCACGCTGCAGCATCAGGAGCTTGCCGGGCTGGTCGAGTTCGATACACACAAGGATTTCATGGCTGCCGGGTGCGCCCATGTGGGGACCGCGCCCTCGGTGGCCATCGAGGGGGACGCGGCGGTTGCCACGAACCATTCGCTGGTCTTCGCCCGCCGCGGCGAGCCATGGACCGCGGAGCGCGTCAGCGCCAACCGCTGGGAACTGGTCCGCACACAGCAGGGTTGGCGCATATCCAGCCGCGAAAACAGGCTGCTGACCGGCAGCCAGTGGGCACGCGAGCTGTTCGGCAGCTAGCTGCAGCACAGCCGCAAAGGCTCCCACAGGCTTAAAGCACTTAGGCTCCCGGCAGAAGCCGGGAGCCTAAGTGCCTTAAGCGCCGCTGTACGCTTCGAAGCGAGTGAGCGGGGTTTCCCCGGACTCCGCAAGGCGCTGCAGGCTGGACAGGCGCGGGCCCAGGGCGCTGCCGAATCGCTGATCCCAGTGGTCGAATTCGTCGCTCGCAAGGCTGCGCCTTGCATGGTGCACCCAGTTGGGGTTATCCAGCATTTCGCGACCCAGCAGGACGATGTCCGCCTCTTCGTCTTCGATCATCCGGCTTGCCTGTTCCGGGTCGACGATGAAGCCGACGCAGGCAACGATTGCGTCGGTGTTCGCCTTGATTTCACGGGCGAAGTCGGCGTGGAAGGCGAAGCCTCGGCGCACGCGCGTATCGCTTGAACGGTCGGTGCTGATGCCCCCGGAAGAGGTGTCTATGACGTCCACGCCGGCGGCGGCCGCGTGCCGGGAGAACTCGACGATATCCTCGATGCCCAGTCCACCCTCCAGTACCCCGTCCACCGATGACACGCGGTAGGAAAGGATGACGTTTTCCGGAACGGCCTCGCGGATCGCGCGGATCACCTCCAGCGGGTAGCGCATGCGCCGCTGGGCATCCCCGCCATAGGAGTCGGTGCGGGTATTGGAAATAGGGGAGAGGAATGAATGCAGCAGGTAACCATGGGCGCCGTGCAGTTCGATGAAACGGAATCCCGCCGTGGCGGCGCGTTGTGCGGCGGCGGCCCACTGGTCGATGGATTCGGCGATTTCCGACTCGCTGAGTTCGTGCGGTACGGGCCAGTCGGGGCCCGCCGGAAGCGCCGAAGGGCCGACGGTCTGCCACGGCGGGGTGCCGGCCTGTGCATCGGTTGCATCCAGCGGAGCTCCCGCGTGCCACGGTTCGCGCACCGAGGCGCGTCGGCCGGCGTGGCCCAGCTGGATGCCGGGGACCGAGCCATGGGTTTCGAGGAATCCGGCGATCCGCATCATGCCCTCCACGTGGGAGTCATCCCAGAGTCCCAGATCGTGATGGGAGATTCGTCCGCGCGGCTCGATGGCCGTTGCCTCGACGATGACCAGTCCAGCCCCGCCCAGGGCGAAGCGCCCCAGGTGGGCCAGGTGGAAGTCGCTGACATAGCCGTCGGTTGCGGCGTACATGCACATTGGCGAGACGCCTGCCCGCAGCGGCAGCGTGGTGCCTCGGATGGTCAGGGGCGAAAAGAGCGCCCGGGCCGGGGGATTTGCTGTGCACGCGTCAATAGTCATGCCAGAACTGTACCAAGCATTTGCTAGGTTCATCGAGCGAGTCCCGTTTCCGCAGCACGGGAATTCAGCGCTCTCCACGATCGCGTGCGGCGGGCAGCAGCATGCCAAGCATCGCGGCCAGCGCGCAGCTGGCCGCGATGGAGCCGAAGGCAATGGACAGTCCGGTCTGCGTCAGGAACTGCGAGCTTCCGGCGGAGAGCGCGAAACCGGAGAGCAGGAAGGCGAAGGCCGCGCTGGTTGCCGCGCCGGAGAAGGTGCGGATCAACGAGTTGATGCCGTTTGCCGCGGCTGCATCCTGCGTCGGGGTGTAGGCCATGATCAGCGCCGGCATGGCCGCAAAGCTCAGCGCGGTTCCTACGCCCACCAGCGCGGCACCAATCACGATGGTCACCAGCGTGCCATGGGTGAACAGGCGAAACATAAAGGCCAGCGACATGACCAACGCCCCCAGGGCCAGAACCCTGCGCCCGTCGATGCGGTTGAGTAGTCCGCCGGCCACCGGAGAAAAGACCGCCATGGCCAGTGATGCAGGGATCATGACCAGCCCCGCTTCCACCGGCCCCAAGGCCAACCCTGCGCCGACGCCCGCCGGCGCCTGTACCTCGTGGGCAGTCAGCAGGTGGTTGCCAAACATGCCCGCGGTTGCGAAAAACGTGGCGATGTTCGTCAAGAGCACCGGGCCGCGGAATGCGGTGCGCAGATCAATCACGGCGCGCCTGCTGCGTAGCTGCAGGGGAACCCACAGGCAGGCGGTCACGACCCCGACGGCGGAAATAATCCCCAGCGGCACCGGGTGCGTGCTCCACCAGCCGGACTTTGAAATGACGAATAGTGCGCTGGTCAAAATCACCGAAAGCCCCAGTGCGCCAAGCACATCGAATCTGCCACCGGGATACGGGGCGGATTCCCGCACCAAAGCCAGGATTCCACACATGGCCAGCGCCCCACCGATGGCCGAGAAGGCGAAGATTCCTGCGGTGCCGAAGCTCTGGCTCAGCAGACCAGAGAGCAGTAGTCCTGTTGCGGATCCCAGCCCAACCGTCGCGCTCATGACCGCAATCGCGGTGCCCGAACGCTCCGCGGGCATCATGTCCCGCAGCAGGCTGATGCCGATGGGAACGATGGACGAGGCGAAGCCCTGCAGGGCTCGGCCGGCCAGAACCCAGTTGAATCCGGGGCCCAGCGCGGCTACCAGGGACCCGGCCACGAGCAGCCCCAGGGCTACCAGCAGCATGCGCCTCCTGCCATACATGTCTGCCATGCGGGAAAGCACCGGCGTTCCCACGGCTCCGGCCAGCAGCGTGATCGTCACCAGCCATGATGCATCCTCGGCCACTACGCCGAGGGTCGCGGAAAAGCTTGGAAGTGAGGGTACGACAAGCGTGAACTGCATGGAAGACAACATGCCGCTGACTACCAGCAGGATGATGGCTGACCACTGGGACCTTGTCGATCGGGTTTGGGCGGCTGCCGTGTCCAAGCTGCGTGTTGCGCTCATGCCTGCTTGCTGCGCTCGCCGAGGGATCTACAGGTTCGATTCTCTACAGTCATCAGGCGGTGCTGGATTCCAAGAAGGCGCGGAAGTTCTCCGGCAGGCGAATCGCCTTTTGCTCAGGACTGACCGTGACCAGCCAGTTGGAGGCGGTGGCCGTCAGTGTCCGGTCGCTGCGTCGCCACATTTCGAAATCGAAGCGAACCGAGCAATTGCCGATTTCGCCGACGCGTAATTCAATGGTGATTTCATCAAAGAGCCGGGCCGCCTGCAGGTAATCGCAGTGAGTTGCCCGTGAAGCCGTCCACCAACCGAACCGCTCAAGCAGGGTGTCCTGGCGGAATCCACTCAACAACAGCCACTCGGTCTGCAGGGCCTCCATACGCGGAAACCATGTGGCGTAGTAGAGGATTCCCGCGGGGTCGGTGTCCGCGTAGCTCAGTCGCTGGGTGTGCTCGTGCACCGGGCCGAGGGTTGTGGGTGATTGGGCTGAATTGATCTGCATTTTCCTGTGGATCCTCTTGAGCTCCCTGCCGTGGGAGGTGCTTGTGTCTGAGAAATATCATGCACCAAACAAACGCATGCTTGGTATTGCGAGATTAAGCCATTATGATCAATGTAGCAAGCGTTAGGTTGTTTACTGACGGTGGGGAATGCAAACCACGGTCAGATCCGGATCGCCGGTGAACTAGGCGCAACTGGCTGGCGCCGCGTTCCGAACCGCAGCAAGAGCGGTCCAGTGCGCTGGACAAACCTCACACGCAATCAACTATCAGCGCACGTTGGGTTGGTGATTTCAGCCAAGCCCGCCGTCGATAAGAAGGGCAGGGAAACGATGTCAGTCGTTATTGACCTTAAGGATCGGGTGGTGCTCGTCACGGGCGGCGCCCGTGGCGTGGGCGCCGGAATCACCCAGGCATTTCTCGATGCCGGAGCCGTCGTGGAGATCTGTGGACGCAGCGTCCCCGAGGCCGGAGGAATCAGCCAGCATCCATTGGTGCATTTCGCCCAGGTGGATGTACGCAACGCCGAGCAGGTCCAGGAATGGGTAGCGGACGTCCTCAGCCGTCGTGGCCGCATCGACGTCGCGGTCAACAACGCCGGGGGCTCGCCTTTTGGCCGCTTCGAGAAGGGCTCGGCGCGCTACCTGCAGGCAATCACGGAGCTGAATTTCCTTTCGGCCGCCCACGTTGCAAGCGCAGTGCTGCCGGTGATGATGCGCCAGCCTGACAAGGGCTCCATCGTGAACATCACCTCCATCAGCGCCCGCCGCCCCAGTCCGGGCACCGCGGTTTACGGCGCGGCCAAGGCCGCCTTGGAAAGCCTGACCGGAAGCCTAGCCGTTGAGTGGGCCCCGCACATCCGCGTCAACGCGGTCAGCTGCGGATTGGTCGCCACCGACGGCGCGGTTGACCACTACGGCGACGAGGATAGCTTCAACCGAGTCGCGGCAACCATCCCGCGCGGACAGCTTGCTGCCCCGGGCGAGATCGGCGCTGCCTGCGTCATGCTCGCCTCCGATATGTCATCCCACATCACCGGCGCGGTGCTGGATGTGGACGGCGGCGGGGAATGGCCGGCATTCCTGGCCCACACCCCCAACGCCGATGAACTGAAACCACTTGAACTTGAAGTAGAAGGAGCACACTCATGAGCGAGGCAGTCATTGTTTCCGCGGCGCGTTCGCCGATTGGCCGGGCCTACAAGGGGTCGCTGCGCGAGATGCGCGGCGATGACCTGGCGGCACAAATGGTGCAGGCGGCACTCAATGCGGTTCCCGAGCTTGACCCGCACACCATCAACGACCTGATGATGGGCTGCGCCCAGCCGGCAGGTGAACAGGGCTACAACATCGCCCGCATGGTGGCCATGCAGCTGGGGCTGGACTCGGTGCCCGGCACCACGGTTCACCGCTATTGCTCCTCCTCGCTGCAGACCACCCGCATGGCCTTCCATGCGATCAAGGCCGGGGAGGGCGGTGTATTCATTTCCGCCGGTGTTGAAACAGTCTCGCGTTTCGGCCAGGGCAAGTCCGACGGCATGCCGGATACCAAGAACCCTGCGTTCTTCGCTGCCATGGACCGCACCAGGTCGCTTAACGAGGACACCAGCTCCCGCTGGAGCGACCCGCGCGCCAATGGCGAGTTGCCGGATATCTACATTTCCATGGGCGACACCGCCGAGAACGTTGCGCAGCTGCGCGGGGTCTCCCGTGAAGCTCAGGACGAGTGGGCAGTGCGCAGCCAGAATCTTGCCGAGGCAGCTGGCCTCCGCGGTTTCTGGGAAAAGGACATCTCCCCGGTCACCCTGAACGACGGAACCGTCGTGTCCACCGACGACGGCCCGCGGGCCGGGGTGAAGCTGGAAAAGCTTGCAACCCTGGCACCGGTGTTCCGCGAGCACGGCACCGTGACCGCCGCAAACTGCTGCTCGTTGAACGATGGTGCGGCCGCGCTGGTGATCATGAGCGACACCAAGGCCAAGGAGCTCGGCCTGAAGCCGCTGGCACGCATCGTGTCCACCGGAGTGGCCGCCATGACCCCTGAGCTCATGGGACTCGGCCCCGTGGATGCGGTCAAGCGTGCCCTGGCCAACGCCAAGATGTCGATCAAGGACATGGACATCATGGAACTCAACGAGGCCTTCGCCGCCCAGGTGCTGCCCTCGATCGATGACATCGGCATCGACCCGGACAAGGTCAACGTCAATGGCGGCGCGATTGCCTTGGGCCATCCGTTCGGCATGACCGGCGCCCGCATGACCACCACCGCGATCCATGCCCTGCAGGAACGAGACGAGCAGTTCGCCGTGGAGACCATGTGCGTGGCCGGTGGCCAGGGCATGGCCCTGGTGCTGGAGCGCTTGAACTAGGCATCTGGCAACGACGAGCGACAGACGAAACGCGCACCGCAGGAAACTATTCCTGCGGTGCGCGTTGTATTGGGAGGTGAATCGGTGGCAACGCATGGATACTTGTCCGATGCGCGGTTCCCACTGTGCTCGACCATGAATTGAGCAGACGGTGGCCAGCGCGTCGCAGATGTGGGCCGGAGAACCTCTGCTGATGGCCAATACGGCATACTTCAGGTTCGCAACATTCCAGCTTCTGCGGGCTTTTCGCGGTATTGCTTGGCCGACTTAACGTTCCGCTGGCCGGGGACGCAGTGGATGGGAGTCCGGAGATCGCCGGACAGCAGTGTTGTTGACTCATCGTGGTCGCAAATATGGCAAAGCCGGGTCGAGAAACTACGTTGGCAGTTTCTCGACCCGGCTCCGTGACTTGGGGTGTTAAGCGACCGGCTGTGGCACTGGCACCTCTCGGTTGCGGGCTCCGCGTGGGTCGATAACGTCGCGGATCAGTAACAGCTCCTCATCCGTGGGCAGGCGGGTCTCCGGCGCGTTGGAAGCATCAAGCGGGAACCCGGTATTGTCCGTGACTTCCTGCGGGTCCACACCCGGGTGCACCGAAAGAACCTTGACCCGACCGTTTTCGGCGTAATCGAGCACGGCCAGATTGGTGATGATCACGCCCAGATGGTGGTGTTTCAGCCCCGCGGCCTTCGCCCGGTCGTTACCCACGCCCGAAACCATGTCCACCGACTCAACGAACAGGCGTGCGCTGTGGCGGGCAATCCAGTAGTCCACACGGTGGTTGGCGGTGTTGCCCGGTGCGCCGCGCACGCCGATGAGTTGGCGCTTGGGCTTCGTCCAGTCACCGATCAAGGAGATGTTTTGGTTGCCGTATTGGTCGATCTGGCTTGCGCCCATGATGCTCTGGCGGCGACCCGTGGCCACGATGTCGAAGATGCGACTAAACGGTGCCCAGCCCTCGATGGTTCCACCGTGGGCCGCGGATTTGCCAAGCTCCGGCGGCTCACTCATCATGAATGCCTCACCATCGCTGAGGATGATGTCGGGTGAGTGGGTGAGCTTGGCCAGACGTGCACCAATGGTGGGGACGATGCCCACCGCGTGGGCCAGTAGTTCGCCGGAGTGGCGGTAGATATCCGAGCAGGCTGCAACGCAGATCTCGGCAATGGTGATGTCATTAGACATGGGACTTCTCCCTTTCTGCATGGAAACGCTCAACTGCTGCCTGGAATGCGTCCTCGTCGCCGGAGAGGAATTCCGCGTTGAAGGCATCCCAAGCGGCCGGATCCTTGGCCGAGGCCACATAGTGTTTTTGGAAGAGCTCGTCGCGTCCGTAGTCGGGCTCGCAGGTGGTGAAGTGCGCACCCTTGGGGGTTTCAATGACTCCGGTGACGTACATGCGACTGAGCATCAGGGTATGGAAGGAACCCTCATCAAGCAGGTTCTCGGTGGGAACGATTTTTTCGGTGCTGACAAAGGTACGAGTTGCAGCCATTGCGTACAGGTCATCGAAGTAGGGATCCGGGCCCAGGAACTGGATGTTGCCGGCCGTATCGGAACGGTTCGCGTGGATCAGCGCGACATCCATGGTGATGGCGGGCACCGCTACGTATTCGTCGTCCGAGTAGGGGGACTTGATGGTTTTGAGGTGTGGGTTTGCGGCCAGCACATCCGAGCCCATGCCCGCCAGGGTGGGCAGGAAGGAGAGGCGGTTTGCTGCAGCGCGAAGCCCGGTAACAAACATGCCTTCGTCGTATTCCTGCAGTTCCAGCCCACCACGTTCGCGGGCCGCGGTGAACAGCGGATCCAGCGGGATGCTGTCCAGAGTGACAAAGCCGTAGATCAGCTTGCGCACCTTGCCCGCGGCCACCAGTAGTCCGACGTCCGGGCCGCCGAGCGAAACCACCGTGAGGTCCTTGATGTCACTACGTAGCAGTTCACGAACAATCGCCATGGGCTTGCGCCGCGAACCCCACCCACCGATGCCGATGGTCATTCCAGACTCAATTGACGCGACCGCGTCACTGAGTTTCATTCGCTTGTCTGGCATGTGATTTCCCTCGTCTTTCAGAAATTTATAAACCTAGCGCTCGCTTGGCTGTAAGGCTAACATGATCCGAAGAAGTCCGGCAGACCCGTACCAACCATCAGGATTGACCCAACAACGCAGTTGCCGGCGCCAACACCCCGTCCGTATCCACGAAATAAACCGAAGGAAATCATATGGAAACTGACCCGATCATCGATCTGAAGGACAAGGTCATCGTGCTCACCGGTGCTGCCGGCGGGCAGGGAATTTCCCATGATCGAATGCTGCACCAGCTCGGTGCCAAGCTAGTGCTCACAGACCTTGAAGCTGCCAATGTGGAAGTGCTTGCCGGGACGCTGGGAGGCAACGGCATCGCGCTGGGCCAAGATGTCAGATCGCTTGCCGACTGGATCAAGGTCGTGGACGCGGCCGTGGAAAACTTTGGCGGCGTCGATGTGTTGGTTAACAATGCGGGTATCGCCCCGGTGGGCGAGCTTGCCGAAACTAGCGAAGCACAATTACGCAACACCCTGGATATCAATCTGGTGGGTCCGATCCTTGGCATGCAAACAGTGCTGCCGGCCATGCAAGAGCATGGCGGATCGATCATCAACATCGCCTCAACCGCCGCACTGGTTGGTTACTCGGGCAGGGCGCCCTATGTGGCGTCGAAGTGGGGGTTGCGCGGGGTTGGCAAATCGGTGGCGCGCGAATACGCAGGATTTGGAATTCGAGTCAACACCATCTGCCTAGGCGCAGTTGACACCGTCATGAGTGAACCAGATACTCGCGCGGGGGTTGGCCTGATCACCCAAAATCCGATTCCCAGGGTGGCTCAACCGCGAGAAATCTCGACGATGGTCGCGTTCTTGGCAAGCGATGCAAGCAGTTACTGCACCGGCCAGGACTTCGTGATCGATGGTGGCTCGACAGCCTAGCCAGAGCACGCCGGTGCGGTGTCCGCGGCAATCAAGGGACCTAGGCGAACACCGCGCACCGGAGCTTCTGCCAGCTAAGCCGCGCCAATCCCCAATAAGGTACCCAAACGCTGCCGGTGGGAGCGTGCCTGTCCAAAGAGCTGCGCCGTTGCGTGCGCCCGCTTGAACAATAGCTGGGCATCGTGCTCCCAAGTGATGGCAATGCCGCCATGCAACTGGACGCATTCGGAGGCGATGTGCTCAAGTGCATCGGAGCACCACGCTGCGGCAGATGCCGCACGCTCGGGCAAGTCCGAGGCCCCGGTGCCGGCGGACCAGGCAGCCGCCCAGGCCGCGGTGCGCGCGGTTTCGACCTGTACCAACATGTCTGCCATGCGGTGCTTCAGTGCCTGGAAGGAACCAATCTGTCGGCCGAACTGGACCCGTTGAGTCGAATACTCAACCGTCATGTCCAGACCTCGTCGGGCGGTACCAGCCTGCAGGCAAGCGCGCGCAACCAGGGCAATGTCCCGGATTCTTTCCAGCGTCTCAGTGGCATCCAACAGGAGCGGCCGGGCAGCGACATTTTCGAAATTCAGGGTTGCGAAACTCAGTGTGGTGTCCATGGCCGGGGTGTTGACCCGACCAATGCTCTGGGTATCGAGCACGTCAAATAGCCCGATGCCCGCCGGCGTGGAAGCAACAGCCAAGACGGTGTCCGCGTATTGCCCATCGAGCACCAAGGTAGCGGTTCCATTAAGCATCCACTGCTCGTGGTACGTGGCGGTGATGTCGCTGCGCGTGGTCTCCCACTGGCCCTGTTGGGTGGCCCACGCCAGCGTCGCGATGCTACTTCCCTCGGCAATTCCTGGCAGTAACCGTTCTTTGGCATCCGCATCCCCGGCCTCCAACAGCGCGGCTGTTGCCAGAACCCCGGAGGCCAATAGTGGGCTGGGTGCCAGATGGTATCCAAGCACCTCTAAGGTAAGCCCGGTTTCTATCCAGCTGCAGCCCGCTCCGCCGTACTCCTCGGGGATAGCCAGTGACGCAACCCCGATTTCCTCGGCAAGTCGGCGCCAGAGTTCCTTGTCGTAGCCCAGCTCCGATTCAGCTCCCAGGCGTACAGCAGCAGAGCCGGCATGACGCTCCAGCACCGCGTGAAGCGTCTTAACCAGCTCGTTTTGTTCGTCGGTTAATGAAAAATCCATGATCTTCTCACGCAACCGGGACTAGTTGGGACACGGGCGACAGGATGAAGGAGGCCACGCGGTTGCGATGATACCGAGCAGTCCCCCAAGCTCCCAAGAGTGCATGCACGCGGGTAATCCACAGGCTTAGATCGTGTTCCTGGGTGTAGCCGATGGCCCCGTGAACCTGCAGCGCGGTACGGGCGGCAAGTAGTGCGGCATCGCCCACTGCAACCTTGGCTGCCGAGACACTGCGCGGCCCCGCCGGTTTTCCAAGATCAAGCGCCGCACCATTGATCAATGGACGGGCAAAGGTCAGCGCCACCCGCACGTCTGCCAGCTGGTGCTTGAGCGCCTGATACTCACCAATCGCGCGGCCGAATTGCCGGCGGATCTTTGCGTACTCGATAGCCTCGTGGAGTAGTCGTTCGCCGGCGCCCAGCAATACCGCGGCGCAGCAGAGCGTTGCCCTGTCGATGGCGGTAGCCACTAGTTGCGGATCGAGTGTGGCTGCGGCATCTGCCGCATACAACTCACTGAGCGTGCGGGTCTCATCGATGGAATCCATCGGTTCACCGGCCTTGGCAGGTGAGATGGAATCCGGGTTCACTATGTAGCTGTGGGTGCTGGCCGCGGAATCGAGCGCATAGGTGAGCAGCCCGGGAACTGCGGCGGTGCCGATGACCGAACCATCCACGAGCCCCGCGCGAATGGCGGGGCCCACCAAATCGGGGAGCAGTGCCGCAGATTCCAGGTATGGTCCGGGAATCGCGTGGTAGCCCAAACGTTCGAAGGCCACCACGAGATCCACCGGGGTGCCTCCCATGCCGCCCTCGGCTTCATCCACGCATAAACCGAAGAGACCCAGCTCGGAGAGCTGTGACCAGAGTTCTTGACCGAGAGTCAGGTCGCCGGCGGCCCAGGCGCGTGCAATTCCGGTGCCGCCGGTGCCCTCGATGACCTGATCAATGGCCTCAGCTAGGGCGCGTTGTTCGTCGCTAATCACGAATTTCATGACGCTTTCCTTCCGTCGCCGCCACGGGGCAGGCCAAGTAGACGTTCTGCGATGATGTTGCGTTGGATTTCGTTGGTTCCCGCATAGATGGGACCGCCCAAGGAGAAGATGTAGTCTTCGACCCAGCGGCCGCCGGACACGGCATCGGGGCCGCGGAGTTCTGCCTCGGGACCCAACAGGGACAATGCGGTTCCGTGCAGGGCGATGTCTAGCTCGGACCAGAACACTTTGTTCACACTGCCCTCGGCACCCACGTCACCACCGTCTTGCAGCGTACTGACGGTGCCCCAGGTGTAGAGGCGGTAGGCCTCAGATTTGATCCAGGCATCCACCACCGCATCCTGGGCAAATGGTTCCTGCTCCTGATGGGTGTGCCAGAGCTCGATCAAACGATCGGTGGCGGCGCAGAAGCGACCCGGGGAACGCAACGAAAGACCCCGCTCGTTGCCGGCGGTGCTCATGGCCACCCGCCAACCGTCACCCGGTTCTCCGAGCACGTCTTCATCGGCAACGAATACGTCGTCAAAGAAGACTTCGGCAAAACCGGTGGTGCCGTCAAGCTGTGCAATGGGGCGGATGGTGATGCCCTCGGCATCCATTGGGAAGAGGAAGTAGGTTAGGCCGCGGTGACGTTGGGCCTCGGGGTCCGAGCGGAAGAGCCCGAATCCGCGATCTGCCCAGGGAGCACGCGAACTCCATGTTTTTTGTCCGTTAAGAATCCAGCCCCCACGTTCCTCATCGCGGCGCGCGGTGCTCCGGATAGAGGCCAGGTCGCTACCCGAGCCGGGTTCTGACCAGGCCTGGGCCCAGATGAGTGAACCATCGGTCATGGGGCGCAGGAAGCGCTCACGTTGGGCATCGCTGCCATGCCCAAAGAGGATGGGCGCCAGCAGTGAAATCCCGTTCTGCGCAACACGGGTTGGTGCACCAGCGCGGTAGTACTCTTCCTCGAAGAGCACCCACTCGATGAGTCCCGCTCCGCGGCCGCCAAACTCCTCGGGCCACGAGACCACGGACCAGCCGCCCCGGGCAAGTTCTGCCTCCCACTCGCGGTGGGCGGCAAAGCCTGCTTCGGTATCCATTGAAGGCAGCGGTGTCACGGGGACGTGCTCGGCGAGCCAGTCGCGTGCCTCTGCGGCAAATGCGTGCTGTTCCTCGCTCAAATCAAGGTTCATTGTTTCGGTGTTCATGATTGTGCAGCCGCCTCACGCATGCTTTTGGCTCCCAGTCCGGCCAGGGAATCCTTGCCGACCTCCGCGTTGTGCGCATGGGCCGCGTGATGCAGCCCGAAAACCGAGTCCATGCCGGCACGCATGCCCTGAAGGTCCTCGGATTGATTTACCGCCTTCTTGGCTAACGCAAGTCCCAGCCGTGGCATCGCTGAGATGCGTTCGGCCATTTCGAAGGCGGTTTTTTCGAGTTCGACTGCCGGAACCACGTGATTGACCATGCCCAGATCATGGGCTCGCTGCGCGCTGAAGCGGTCCCCCGTGAAGAGGAATTCCTTGGCGGCTCGCGGATTCATGACCCAGGGGTGGGCAAAGTATTCGACGCCCGGAATCCCCATGCGTACCACCGGGTCGGAGAAGAATGCGTCTTCACTGGCGATGATGAAATCGCATGACCAGGCCAGCATGAGCCCACCGGCTATGCAAGCGCCATGCACCATGGCAATCATGGGCTTGGGGATCTCGCGCCAGCGCCGACACATCCCCAAGTAGACCTCGGACTCCCGGGCGAAACGGGAGTCGACGCCCTCGGTTCCCGCATGGTCCCACCACATCACGGCCTTGCGTTCGAAGCTCTGGTCGGCATCCCGCTCCGGGGTCCCGATGTCATGCCCTGCACTGAAATGCTTGCCGTTTCCGGCCAACACGATGACCTTCACCGTGTCATCGTTGACTGCCTGGGTGAATGCCGCGTCCAGCGCGTACGTCATCTTCGAATTTTGTGCGTTTCGATATTCGGGCCGGTTCAGCCTCACGATCGCCGTGGATCCGCGCACCTCGTAGGTGACGACATCTTGAACATTGTTCTCGCTCATCGTTACGATCCCTTCTTGCCTCACCTGGTCAATTGAAAAACTTGTCTGAGACTAGACTAACCAAACAAGTGCTTGGTTTGCTAGCATAAGCGAAGTTCGAACATGTGACCAATGCAAATCAAGAGTGAGGGGAATGCCGTGGATCTGACCTATTCGGATCAAGACAACGAGTTTCGGCAAGAGATCCGCTTATGGCTCGAATCAAATCTTGCCGGGCGGTTTGCACGCCTGCGCGGCTTGGGCGGTTCGGGCCGCGAGCACGAGGCCTTTGAGGAACGCTTGGAATGGAACCGTCACCTGGCGGCACATGGCTGGAGCTGTGTCAGCTGGCCCAAGGAACACGGCGGGCGTGGACTGAGTCTGCAGCAGCAGGTCATATTCCATGAGGAATACGCACGGGCTAATGCCCCGGCCCGCGTCAACCACCTCGGTGAGGAACTGCTCGGTCCAACGCTGATCGCGTTCGGTTCCCCGGAACAGCAAGCTCGTTTCTTGCCCCGCATTATCGCGGTCGAAGACCTCTGGTGCCAGGGATACTCGGAACCGGGCGCAGGTTCGGACCTTGCCTCGGTTGCGACCAAGGCAAGGCTTGAAGACGGTAAATGGATCATCGATGGGCAGAAGGTCTGGACCTCGCTGGCACACACGGCGAACTGGTGCTTTGTCATTGCACGCACCGAGGCCGGGTCGCGGAAGCACCAGGGGCTGTCCTACCTGCTGGTTCCGATGGATCAGGACGGCGTGGAAATCAAACCGATCCTGCAGTTGACCGGTACCTCGGAATTCAACGAGGTCTTCTTTGACGGCGCCCAAACCGATGCGGATTTGGTCGTCGGCGAACCTGGCGGAGGGTGGTCGGTGGCCATGGGAACCCTCGGATTCGAGCGCGGGGTTTCCACTCTTGCTCAGCAGATCTCCTTCCAAGGAGAACTGCAGGTCATCATCGATCTGGCACGCAGCAATGGGGCAATCAATGACCCGCTGATCCAGGACAAAATTGTTCAGGCACATATGGGTTTGGACATGTTGCGCATGCACGGGCTGCGCACGCTCAGCGGCGAGCAAGGCATCGAAGCCTCAATCACGAAACTGCTCTGGGCGCCATGGCACCGCTCGCTTGGCGAATTGGCCATGGCGGTTGCCGGATCCAGCGCCCTGACGGTTTCCCGGGCTCCTTACGAGCTCGACGAGCTGCAGGCCCTCTATCTCTTTAGTCGGGCCGACACCCTCTACGGTGGCTCGGATGAAATCCAACGAAACGTTATCGCCGAGCGCGTTCTCGGACTACCCAAGGAGGCACGAGTATGACCGTCCAACGCATTGCACAACCAGCTCCAGAGTACGTTCCGGCCCACGGGCTGCTTACCGGGCGCCGCGTGGTCATCACCGCCGCGGCAGGAGCCGGAATCGGAGCAGCGGCCGCGCGCCGCTGCCTCGAGGAAGGCGCCGGACTGGTGGTCTTGGGGGATACCCACGCCGGACGACTCGAAGCATCCGCGCTCGAACTGCGCGCAGAATTCGGTGCCGAACGTGTGCGCTTCGCGGTATGCGACGTCACCGATGAAGAGCAGGTCCAAGCCCTCTTGGACGTCGCAGAAGATGCCGGTGGCGTCGACGTCATGATCAACAATGCCGGTCTTGGCGGTACCGCTTCCATCCTCGAGATGGAAGACGAACAGTGGGATAAGGTCCTGAATGTCACGCTGACAGGTACCTTCCGTTCCGTCCGCGCGGCAAGCCAGCGCATGGTCAAGAACAATACCAAGGGCGTCATCATCAACAACGCCTCGGTCATCGGTTGGCGCGCCCAGGAAGGGCAAGCCCACTACGCCGCCGCGAAGGCTGGCGTCATGGCGCTGACCCGTTCCGCGGCGTTGGACGTTGCACCACACGGAATCCGCATCAATGCGGTGGCCCCGTCCCTGGCCATGCACCCATTCCTGGCGAAGGTCACCTCCGCGGAACTGCTTGAACAGCTCACCTCACGTGAAGCATTCGGGCGTGCAGCCGAACCATGGGAAATTGCCAACGTCATGGTCTTCTTGGCCAGCGACTATTCCTCGTACATGACCGGTGAAGTTGTCCCGGTCAGCAGTCAACAGGCATAAAGGGAGCAAGAAAAGTGAGCGAAGCATACATTATTGATGCGGTACGTACCCCGGTGGGGCGCCGCGGAGGTTCCCTGTCAGGGGTCCACTCCGCAGACCTTGGAGCACACGTGATTTCCGCGCTGATAGAACGCACTGGAATTGACCCTGGCGCGGTTGACGATGTGATTTTTGGCTGCACCGACACCATCGGTTCGCAGGCGGGTGACATTGCGCGCACCGCGTGGCTGGTCGCTGGCCTACCGGATCATGTGCCGGGGGTAACCATCGACCGTCAGTGTGGTTCCAGTCAGCAGTCCGTGCACTTCGCTGCGCAGGGCGTGATGTCTGGAACTGCAGACCTAATCATTGCTGGAGGCGTCCAGAACATGTCGGCAATCCCGATCTCCGCCGCCATGATCGCAGGTTCCGATTTCGGGTTCACCACCCCCTTTGCCGAATCACCGGGTTGGGTGGCTCGTTATGGGAATCAGGAAGTCTCGCAGTTCCGCGCTGCGGAAATGATCGCGGAAAAGTGGGATGTTGCCCGCGAAACCATGGAACAGTTCGCGCTCGAAAGCCACCAACGTGCCGCAACCGCGGCCGATGAGGGTCGCTTCGATGCAGAAATCGTTCCGCTCAACGGGTTGGCACAGGACGAAACCATCCGCCGGGGGACCACGCTGGAGAAGATGGCATCGCTGGGTACACTCTCCGAGGGCGGTCGGTTGACCGCCGCGGTAGCGTCGCAGATCTGCGACGGCGCCAGCGCCATGTTGATTGCCTCGCAGAAAGCCGTAGATGAACACGGGCTGACTCCGCGTGCACGCATCCACCACATCTCAGTGCGTGCCGATGACCCGGTCTGGATGCTCACCGGTCCGATCCGCGCCACCAAGTATGCGCTGGAACGCGCCGGAATGAGCGTTGCCGATATCGACCTCTTCGAATGCAACGAGGCATTCGCACCGGTGGTCCTGGCCTGGATGCAGGAGCTTGGAATTGACCGCAGTAAGGTCAACGTCAACGGTGGCGGCATCGCGCTGGGGCACCCAATTGGTGCCACAGGCACCCGTTTGATGACCACGCTGCTCAACGAGCTTGAGCGCACTGAGGGCCGTTTTGGTCTGCAGGTGATGTGTGAAGGTGGTGGGCAAGCCAACGTCACCATCATCGAACGGCTCTAAAAAGTGAATGGAAGGACCGTGGACCTGCTGGGGCGCTTAGGGTGCAGCGGCAAGTCCACGGTCTTTTGCGCATCCGAGTCGTAGAGCGGTCCTATTTCTCGTTGAGAACCTTATCCATTGCTCCGTGGAGAGATGCCGCCCTGCCTACGTTGCTGCCGTTGCCCAACGTGTAGTGGTCCATGAGCACTACACATTCACGGGTTCCATCGCCGGGCACCTTATCCACGACTTCAGCGATGCGCTGGTCCTTCCTGGCGCCGGTCGACCAGTCGAAAGCTTGCTTGCCCGTTGCGACCAAGACGGGAGCCTGGCCGCCAGCTCCGTTCATGCACATCGTTAGTTTCGTCTGGAGGATCGCAGCGCAACGCTCGACATGATCGATGCCAATGGACTTGTCGTCGTTGGGTGTCGAATCAAGTTTGGCAGCAGCCTGGGTGGAGGACCAGCTTGAAGACATCAGTCATATGGAAAGCCCGGAGCTCGGTGCCCTCGGGCAACACCTCATGCGCCATCGCGAAGCTGGTCTTCAAGATGCTGGCGCCGCGGTGGCCCTTCGTATGGGAGTTCAGGTTGGCGGGCGACTGGTTCAAGGAACCGCTCATATCCAGAAAAAACTTTTTGGCCTGTGACGGTATGCAGAGAGGGGCCTTCTTCCGTTCCTGGCTCCCACGTTTGGCAACAGGTCGTTGCATTGGCTGTCGGTGGCCTTGGCTGGCCACGAACCGGCCGTGCCAAGGGTGCGCACACGAACTCCTGGCGGTGTTTGATGGCAGATCAAGCGAGCGACCCGTTGCGATTCTGCGCGCTGGAACCCACCACCGAAAGCCGCTCAACTGCTTCGTCGATGATGCGGTCCACCAGTTGTTCACAGGTCGGCAGGTCGTCGATGACACCAACAACTTGGCCCGAGGCCAACATTCCGGCCTGCGCATCACCGTCCACCAGCCCTGCTTTGAGCAGCATAGGGGTGTTGGCGGCAAGCATCATCTGTCCCACGCTACGTCCGCTGCTACGCTTCATGCTCAGCCCATCACGGGCCAAGCCGAGCCACGACTGGCCGGAAAGTTCCTTGAACTGCATGGTGCGGCGCGCGGTGCCTAGCAGTCGACCGAGCGGCGAGCCGGATTCCAGCCCATCGATGAATTCGGTGCGTAGCAATCGGTGCGGCATCCCGTCGGCCTTCGCCGTAACAACGGTGCCGTCCAAACCGAACTCCAGGTAGCGGCGCTTGATGTGTTCGGGCACCGCGCTGTCGCTGGTCAGCAGGAAGCGGGTACCCATGCCGATGCCTGCAGCACCGTAGGAAAGTGCCGCGGCCAGGCCGCGTCCGTCAAAGAAGCCACCGGCGGCGATGACCGGGATATCCACAGCATCCAGCACGGTGGGCAATAACAGGGTGGTGGGGGTGGTGCCGGTATGTCCGCCGCCCTCGCCGCCCTGAATCATTACCGCGTCGGCCCCCCATGACGCCACCTTTTCCGCATGCCGGGGCAACCCCACCGAGGGGATGACTACAGCATCGTTTTCCTTGAGCTTGTCGATTAGCTCGCGTTTGGGGGCCAGCGCAAAGGACGCCACCTTGACGCGATGTTTGATCAGCAGGTTCACCCGGTCCATGGCATCGGCAGCATCCGCACGCAGGTTCACCCCGAAGGGCTTATCGGTGCGGCTCTTGGTCTCGATAATCGCCTTTTCGAGTTCCGCGTAGGTCATGGTGGCGGAAGCGAGAATGCCCAGCCCGCCGGCCTCGGCCGTGGCGGTGACAAGCTTGGGCCCGGCCACCCAGCCCATGCCGGTTTGCACGATGGGGTGTTCAACGCCGGCCAGCTCAGTCAGTGCGGTGCGAATGCGGTTGGTGGTGCTCAAGATCGAACCTCTTGTTCTCTGCGTTGAAGCGGGTCCAAGACCTCGCGAATCAGATGTAGTTCCTGCCGATTTGGCAGTCGAGTACTTTGCACGGCATCCGGGATGTTTAAGGCGAATCCGGTGGATTCAATGACTTCTTCGACGATGACACCGGGGTGGATGGATACCAGGGACATGGTGTGTCCCGGCCCGCTGAAGTCAAAGACTCCGAGGTTGCTCACCACCTGATGTACCTGGTGGAAACGGGCCGCGCGCTTTCCTGCGTTCTCGGCGCGCGTGCGCCCAACGCCCGTCACAAAATCCACCCGTTCAACCATTGAACGGCGACTGTGCTTGGGAATCCAATAGCTAGTTCTGTGATTAATGGTGTTGGCTGCCGCGGCGCGCGCGCCCAAAAGCTGCCGGTGTGGCTTGGAGTGCTGGCCGATGGCGGAGAAATTATGGTTTCCCTCCCGGTCGATCTGCGCACCACCCATCACCACATGACGTTTACCGGCCGCGATCAGCTCGAAGAGCTCCCGATAAGGCAGATAACCGCCCGGAACTCCTTGGTGTTCCAATGCGGGCACGCCTGCGTAGATTGTGGATTCGCCGTCGCTGAGCATGAGATCCGGAGCGTGGGTGAGTGCTGCCAGTCGCGCGCCAATGGTGGGGATGATCCCGGCCGGGCTGGCCAGAATGTCACCTTGTCCATGGAATAGATCGCTACAGGCGGTGACGGCAATTTCCGCGCGCGTCGACTGGGGAATGGTTACTTCACTCATTGCTGGCCTCCGGGGGTCGAGGCGTGTTCATTGTCGATATACCGGGCCCGAAATTCTTCCCACAGCGCCGGGCTGCTGGCGGAGTGCGCGTATTCGCGTTGCAATTCCTCATTGCGTGGGTAATCGGGAAGGCAGGTGGTGAAATGTGCACCGCCGGGTGCCTCAAAAACATGGTCCACCATGGTGCGGTTGAGCAGCAGGGTGGCCGGGTGGTGGCCCTCGACGAGTTCCCGGGTGCTCACGACTGATTCGGCGCTGAGAATGGTGCACTGGGCCGCACGAGCAAAGAGGTCATCGACGAAGGGGTCCGGGCCGAGGCATTGGCCGTTGCCCAGATGGTCTGCCCGGTTCAGATGAATCAACGCCAGGTCCAGCTGCACCGCCGGCATGGCCACGAGGGTATCGCCGTCCTCGTAGGGGGAGGTGATGGTGCGGATCTGTGGGTTGGCGGTGAGTACATCCGAGCCGAGTCCGGAGCGCGTCACCTCGAAAGGTAGGCGCCGGCCCGCGGCTCTGAGCCCGGAAACCAGCATGGATTCGTCCAGCTCGGCGGTTTTGATGGTGCCGGCCTGCCGGGCCGCGGCGAAGTGTGGTTCGACGGCAATCGAATCCAGCGTGACAAAACCGTGGATGACCTCCTTGACCTGCCCGGTGGCACACAACATCCCGACGTCTGGCCCACCGAAGCTAACGATGCGCAGATTGCGTGCACCGGAACGAATCAGCGCTGCCACCAAGGCCATGGGTTTGCGTCGTGACCCCCAGCCGCCAATGCCGATGGTCATTCCATCGCTAAAGAGACCATTCAGGGCGGCGGAGTCAATGACTTTGCTGGGCACGGTTGCCCTACGCGCCGGTGGCGACGAATTCGTCGCGTAGTTCGTCGGCGACACCGCCGAGGTTTAGTTCGAAGGTGAATCCCTGCTCGAAGCGGTAGCTCTTATTGACGTCGATCGGGTCGATGCAGTTCAGTGCCTCCTTGGCGGCACGCATTACGCGTGGATCCTTGGAAGCGATCTCCCCGGCGTAGGCGAAGGCCGTCTCATCCAGCTTGTCAGGGGAGACGACCTCTGCGACGGAGCCAAGTTCGGCCAGGCGCTGCGCGGAGATGGTGCGGCTGGTGAAATACAAAGTGCGCAACATATGTGCGGGAACTAGACGAGCCAAGTGAGTTGCTGCGCCCAGTGCGCCGCGGTCCACCTCCGGGACGCCGAAGTAGGCGGTATCGCTGGCGATGATGGTGTCAGCGTTGCCCACCAGGCCAACTCCGCCGCCCAAGCAGAATCCGTTGACCGCGGCAATTACCGGGACCGCGCACTCGTAGATCGATTTGAATGCCGCGTAGCAGCCGCGGTTGGCTCCCAAAATTGCGTTGAAGTCAGTTGTCGACTGCATTTCCTTGATGTCCACGCCTGCGTTGAAACCACGCCCTTCGGCGCGCAGGATAACCGCGCGGGTGTTCGGATCCTTGCTGGCTTCGTCCAGAGCCGCGCCGATGCCGAACCATCCTGCCACCGGAAGTGCATTAACCGGCGGGTAATCCATGGTGACTACGCGAATTCCGTTGTTGTGCATTGCTGAGGTGATGGTCATTTTTACTCCTGTGTCTAACGTTTGCTTGTTTCTTACCCTAGCACTTGCTTGGTTGGGGGGTACACTAGCAATCCAGAGCAAAAAATCCAGAGGAAGGAAAGAACATGACAGGCATTTGTGAGGGACGGGTTGCCATCGTGACCGGCGCCGGCCGTGGACTGGGACGAGAACACGCATTGGAACTGGCGCGCCAGGGTGCCAAGGTGGTTGTCAATGACCTCAGTACCACTCTGGACGGTGTTGTTGAGGCATCAAGCCCGGCGCATGAGGTGGTCGAGCTAATCCGCGCCGTCGGTGGCGATGCGGTCGCCAATGGCGCCGATGTTGCAGACTTTGAACAGGCCGGCGCAATGGTGCGCCAAGCCATCGACACCTTTGGTCGGCTGGACATTTTGGTGAATAACGCCGGGTTTGTGCGCGATCGCATGCTGGTGAATACCTCCGAAGAAGAATGGGACTCGGTCATCCGCGTTCATCTCAAGGGCCACTTCGCCCCGCTGCGCCACGCCAGTGAATACTGGCGCAACGAGGCCAAGGCTGGTCGCACACCGGACGCCCGGGTTATCAACACCTCTTCGGGAGCCGGCCTGCAAGGCAGCGTCGGGCAGGCAAGCTACTCAGCAGCCAAGGCGGGAATCGCCGGATTGACGCTGGTTGCCGCCCACGAACTTGCCCGTTACGGGGTGCGAGTTAACGCGATCGCACCCGCGGCGCGAACTCGCATGACCGAAGGTGCCTTTGGAGAGGCTATGGCCGTGCCCGAAGATGGTTTTGACGCCATGCACCCCGCCAACGTCTCGCCCATCGTTGCGTGGTTGGCAGGAAACACGTCCGGCGAGGTCACCGGGCGGGTCATTGAAATAGAGGGCGGGAAGATCTGCATCGAGGAGGGGTGGAACCACGGCCCGGCAAATGACGCCGGAGAACGCTGGGATGCGGTATCCGCCGGGTTAGCAATTGAGGAATTGCTGGCACGCTCAGTAGCTCCTGAACCCGTCTACGGTGCAGCACCGATTCCTGCGGCAGCATCATGAGCGCGGGAACCACACTCCCCGAAGTAGCTCTTGAGACCGAAGCCTGGGCAGGAAAACATCTGGGTGAGCGCACCGTCAGCTACACCCAGGATGATGCCATCCTCTACGCATTGGCCATTGGTGCGCCGGCAAGTGATCTGGAGTTGGTCTTCGAAGACCGGCTTCGAGTCCTTCCCTCCTTCGGGCTGACGCTTGCCCAGTGGGCACCAGACATCATGGCCGACCAAGGCGCCTTTGACAACCGTTCGGTCCATGGCTCACAGGAGCTGTTGGTGGCCAAGGAATTGCCACGCTCCGGTGAGCTGAAGTTCAACGCACGGGTTGGCGAGGTCTGGGACAAGGGTAGCGCCGCCGTTTTCAATATCATTGTCGAATGCGACTATTTCCAGGCGACCTGGCAAATTTTTGCGCCCGGATTCGGTGGCTTTGGTGGGGAACGAGGCCCAAGTAAGCCAACAGCACCCAGCGGAGCACCGCGAGACGCGGCAAGCATACAAACCAATCCAAACCAGGCTGCTCTTTACCGCCTGCTGGGGGACAAGCACCACATCCATATCGATCCCCAGGCGGCCAAACGCATCGGACAAGACCGTCCGATCCTTCATGGCCTGGCTTCGTTGGTGGCCACGACACTACCACTGGCGGCCTTGTCCGGCGCGCACCCGGCAGACATCGTCGAATTCGCTGGACGCTTCTCCGGCGTGGTTTTCCCGGGCGACGCGATTGAGGCCAGCATCTGGGATGGCGGCCGCTTTGAAGCCGCGGTGGGAGAACGCACGGTGATCTCAGATGGACTGGCCATATTCCGCTGACCAGCCGAGGCCGGAAGCCACCGCAGCCCGGTAGGGCTTGGACACTGCAAGGTTTAGAGAGGACACAACGTGAAAATCATTGTATTGATGAAAGAAGTTCCAGATACCTATGGTGAACGCACCCTGGATCTGGAGACCGGTTTGTTGAACCGATCGGCAAGCGAACCGGTGCTCGATGAAATCACCGAACGCGCGCTTGAAGTCGCACTGAGCCACCGTGATGGCAATGCCAACACCGAGGTCGTATTGCTTACCGTGGGCCCGGACGGAACCCTGCCGGCAACTCTGCGCAAGGGTCTGGCCATGGGCGCCGATCGTGCCGTACACGTGCATGACCCGGCTCTGCTCGGTGCCGACTTGACCCTCACCGCTCAGGTGATCGCGGCGGCGAGCAAGCACATCGGGTTCGATCTGGTGATTGCGGGCAACGCATCGACCGACGGCGGAGGCGGGGCATTGCCCGCAATGCTTGCCGAGCTGCTTGGTGTTGCGGGGCTCGCCTCACTGGGCACCGTGGTACTCGATGAACTGACTGCTTCCGGAAGCTGCAACACCGAATATGACAGCTTCGAAGCAACCATCGATCTGCCCGGTGTCATTTCAGTCACCGAGGCCCTGCCGGATGCGCGCTTCCCGAACTTCAAGGGCATCATGGCTGCCAAGAAGAAACCATTTGAAACCCTTGACCTCGCCCAGCTGGGTATCACCCTAGGCGAAGAAACCGCCAGATCCATTGTGATTGCGGCAGCGCAGCGCCCGGCCCGAAATGCCGGCATCCGGATCGAAGATGCCGGCGACGCCGGCGACCAGATCGCAGAATTTCTTGCCCAGAACCAACTCATCAAAGGACGCTCAGCATGACCGGCTACCCAGCGAATCCAATTCTCGTACTCGTCGATGTTTCTTTGTCGGGCGAGCTCCGTTCCGGCGCTGCCGAGCTCATTGGTGCCGCAACTTCAGTGGGCACCGCGGTGGCACTGGCACTCGCTCCGTCGGGCAATTCGGAACGGCTCGGAACCGAACTTGCCGCCCTCGGCGCTTCGCAGGTGCTGATTGCCGAAACCGAAGAACTATCGAGCTCCGTGGTGGTGCCCACCGTGGACGCCCTGAGCGCGGCAGCCGCCATAGTCAAACCCGAGGCGGTGCTCGCCTCAAACTCCATACGTGGACGCGACGCCACGGCACGCTTCGCGGCACGCAGCGGCTCGGCCTTGGCCGTCGACGCGGTGGGCATCACACGGGATGAGGAGGGCGTCATTGCCCATCATTCGGTCTACGGGGGTGCCTACCTGGTTGACTCCGCCGCGAGCACCGGTCCCCTCGTCATCACACTGCGCCAGGGATCCTCCGATCTGCGTGCCGAAGCGCTGCAGCCAAATATCCAGCTGCTGCAGGTTGATCCATCCGGAACCCCTGATGCAACCATCACGTCCTATCGCGAAACCGTTGCTGCCTCCTCCCGTCCGGAGCTGCGCGGTGCCGACATCGTAGTCTCCGGCGGTCGAGGGCTAGGCTCGGGGGAAAACTTCACCCTGGTGGAGGGTCTTGCTGATGCCTTGGGCGGCGCCATTGGTGCATCCCGCGCCGCCGTGGATGCAGGCTATGTCCCACCGGCCATGCAGGTGGGCCAGACCGGTGTCACGGTTGCCCCGCAGCTCTACATTGCCCTGGGTATCTCCGGTGCCATCCAGCACCGTGCGGGCATGCAAACCTCCAAGACAATCATCGCGATCAACAAGGACCCGGACGCGCCGATCTTCGAGATCGCGGACTTCGGCGTAGTTGGCGACATCTTTACCGTGGTGCCGCAGTTGGTTGCCGCAATCGAATCAAGGCGAGGCTAAACCAAATGGCCAGACAGGGACTCCCGCGTACTTCGAGCGCCGGCGCCGCAGGCTCCGAGATCCAGGCCTCCCAACAGCTCCCAGTTCCAGAACCGATACCCATTCCCGCTCCAACCGTAGCGATAGCAACCTCTGCACCAGATGCGCCGGCGAGGCGTCGCGGTTTGCCACGACCAACCGATGCATCAGCCCCCACCGAAAGTTCGGAACCGACTGATGCACGTCGCGTTTCCCACACCGAACCAGCTAAAACTCCGGCTCCAGCCCCTGCAGGAGGACGCCGCGGACTACCCCGCACCACCCTTCCCGCAGCTGGAGCAAGCGAAAATACGGAACAGGGAAGGGTCAAAACTGCCGTAATGGCGGCTGAACCCGTAACTGCACCCGTCGTGGAACGTGTGGACACGACGGTTGGTAGCGTAAACCCGGTGGACACGTCCGCGCCTGGGCGGGAAACCGGAAGAGTGGAAAAGCTGCGTCGCAGTCGAGGTGGACGCGCAGCACTGTGGGCCGTGGGAATACTGGTGGTCTTGGCCCTCGCGGTGTTTACCGCTCGGTGGTTGATGACTACGGAACCCGTCCAGAGTTTCGTTGCGCGCTATCCGGGGGAAACTGAGCTACCGCCAGGAGCGCCGGTGGGATTTCCCGCCTGGCTGGCCTGGCAGCATTTCTTCAACATCTTCTTGATGGTATTAATCATCCGTTCGGGTTGGCAGGTACGCACGCAACGTCGTCCTCCGGCAACATGGACGGCTCGTTGGGGAGCAAACCCCAAGAAAATAAGCATCAATCTGTGGCTACACCAGTCGCTGGATATCTTGTGGATGGTCAATGGGGCACTCTTTGTTGTGCTGCTGATTTCCACGGGTCAATGGATGCGTGTGGTTCCGACAAGCTGGGAAGTTTTCCCCAATGCGCTATCGGCGATACTTCAGTACGCCTCACTGGACTGGCCCACCGAGAACGGCTGGGTCAACTACAACAGCCTGCAGGTGATTGCCTATTTTGTCGCGATCTTCGTAGCGGCCCCATTGGCCGCGTTTACCGGATTCCGGATGTCTGGTGCTTGGCCGTCCAAGGCTCAAGTCTTGAGCAAGATCTATCCTGTGGAGGTGGCCCGAGCCATCCACCTGCCGGTCATGTTCTACTTCTTGGGATTCATCGTCGTGCACGTGGCGTTGGTTCTTTCAACTGGCGCGTTGCGCAATTTGAACCACATGTATGGCGGTCAGGACGCGGTTAACTGGTACGGTTTCTGGATTTTCTTTGTCTCGTTGCTGATCATTGTTGGTGGCTGGTTTGCTGCCCGTCCGCTGTTCCTCGCACCCATCGCTTCGCTCTTTGGCAAGGTTGGGCGATAAGCAACGACGTCGCACTACCTGGCTACTGAAGCCCGCGGTTTCCACGGACATTTCGTGGAAACCGCGGGCTTCTGCGTTTGCGCACCTCGAGCAATTCCCGTATCGCGCCAGGGAACTAAGGCTCTCTTTGAGGTAATAACGTTGCTGACATTTGAAAGGGCCCGTTTTTCTTCCTTCCCCGGCTAAGGCTTAGGCTGGGGAGGCGCCGGTATCCGGCCGGAAGGACACGGGTGATCATAGATGCAGCGCAAGACGGACCGCAAGAATCTGCAGGGCGAGGAAACACGGATTCGGATCCTTGAAGAAACAATGCGGTTGGTCATCAGCCATGGTTACTCAGGTACGACTCTTTCCATGGTCCGTAGAGCCACCGGCGTATCTGCAAGTTCCATCTACTGGCACTTTACCGACAAGGAAAGCTTGATCGCTGCGGCGTTGGAGCACGCCTACCGGACGCAAGCCTCTCGACTGCCGAACTGGCTCGATACTCCGCCGGGCCGCGTGCGCCGGGACGATTTGTACGCCGAACTGATTCGGTCGCCCCAAGCGGGGGCAAGCATGGATTATTGGCGTGTGGGGTTGCAGCTTGCTATATCCCGCCCACAAGACCCCATTCCGGCGAGGGATCGTTTCTTGCAAATTAGGAATGAAAGCGTTGAATGGTTGGCCCGGTGGTGGGAACGAACCCTTCCTGAAGACATGGAACAAAAGAGTCGTGCTTCGATCGTGCTCGGGCAACTCACCGTGGGAATCAGGGAGTCCGAAGTCCTCAACCTCCATGAGTCGAGACGTCTTGAAGCCAAGCGTTTGAACTTGTTGATTGCTGCATGTCTTGATGAAATAGCTAATCGCACCGTCGAAATTGCGATTGAGCACCGCCTAGATGCAGCACCGGTAAGGCCGTTGCAAGACGCTAAATCTTCCCCGGAGGGAAGTAGGGAAGCTTTTGTGCGTGCGGCCAAGGACGTCATCATGGAACTTGGTTACGACGGCGTCACGATTGCTCGAGCCTGTGAAAAGGCAGGGCTGCCAGCAAGTTCCCTATATTGGTTCTTTAAGGATAAGGATGAGTTGATCTCCACCGTCATTGAGGAAGCCAGGCGGAGGTGGGCATCGACTAGTCAGCTGTCGCATCTCCGCCCGGACGATGGCGACTGGTCGGATCACGTGCGTAGCTATATCCACCCGGCAATAGTCGGCAGCGAGAGTGGTGGAGTCTTGGCGCTTGGTTTACTGCTTCTGTTGCAGCAATCTGATCGAGTCTATGAAGGTCGGCGAGAACTGGAACTCGTGATACAAGACGCCTACGAAGTGACCGTCCGCTGGTTCCAAGAAATGTTGTCACCAATGTCAGAGGAAAACGAACGTGGCGAATTAGCCAGATACTTTACCGAGTGTCTCTTTCGACTGCTGGAAAGCAGCCTGCTGAGTAGGCAAGTGGACGATCGCCCGGGGGATCCAGAACTGCTTGCGGATTTGATCAGTACGGCCTTGTACCGGGTAGCCAAAAGGATCCAAGACGGCACTGCCGTCTTAGACCCGATTGGCTACCCTGGTACTAGCTTCGGGCACCGGGATTGATGCTCATGGCGGTCGCCGTAAGCATTAATTGGTCTGCCCAGGCGATGATCTGTTGTGCCGTTGCCGAGCTTGGCAGGTGAGTGATGCGCAGTACCAGCCGCACCTTGCCCGCCGAATCCCACACGGGAGCCAGCAGAGAGTCAACCTCGTAACTTTCCCCGTCCTTCAGCGTGATCGGAGCGTAGCTACTGGAGGTACGCGAAATGATCTCGCGGATATGCCGTTCCTGCGCCGGGGTGTAGCAGCCCGAGGAGTACTCGCGCAGGGCGGCAAAGACCTCTTCATCCCGATAATCGCCCTTTAGGGTCAGCGACCAGCCGCGTTTGCGTACCGCACGCAAACGCTCCCGGTATTCATTCGGCGAGCACTCATCACTTGGCAGTGCCCGATCCAACCAACGTTGAATGGCTTCCTCGTTCTCCCACGACAGACACAGTTCCCCCATCGGTGGCATCAGTGGAATGCGTTCCCCGAGTCGTGCTTCGGCATCCCATGCGGAACCCGAACCCGCGACCATGACCGCCATTTGATCATTGACCACCGCCATTGCCGTGCACTGTGCCCCTAAGGACGAAGCAAGCCATTCCATTTCGGCCCTGCCCTGCTCGGCTAGCAGCACTCCGGCGATAAGGTCAGTTTCGAATGGGGCATGCAGTGACATCGGTGCAAACTGGCCATAACCGCCCTGGAAGAACAGCAGTGGCGCCACGGGGCGGCACACCTGGAGTTCTTGAACCGCACCAACCACAATGTGATGGTCTCCGGCGTCCGCGATCGACTCAAAGGTGCAGTCGATGAAGGCGACCACATCGGTGAGAACCGGGGCGCCGGAAGGGGCCGGCGTCCACTCCACGGAGTCAAACTTGTTCTCGGAGCGCCCGGCGAAGTGGCGGCAAAGATCTTCTTGATCTCCGGCCAGCACATTGACGCAGAAGGACTTCGCCGTGCGCAACCGACTGAACGTGTGAGAACTAACCGTGGGGAGAAAACCCACCAGCGGCGGCTGCAGAGAGACAGAAGTAAAGGAACCCACGATCATGCCGACAGGTTCACCATCCTCGGCAATGCCCGTGATGAGAACGATGCCGGTGGGAAAATGTCCTAGGACATTGCGGAAAGCCATCGGATCCTCGACTGCTGGGCGCTGGGCCCCCAAACTGACTGCGTTCATTGTCTTTCCTTTCGTACGGTAGTGCTGGCAAGCCCGACAGGGCTGAAGGTTACTTCTGGTCCAGTAGGTCCAGCGCTACGTCCACGATCATGTCTTCTTGACCGCCGACCATTCGTCGGTTGCCAAGTTCCATCAGAATTTCCGTAGTGGGGATTCCGTAGCGCTTGCTGGCGGTTTCTGCATGGCGGAGGAAACTTGAGTAAACCCCGGCGTATCCAAGTGAGAGGGTTTCGCGGTCAACCCGTACCGGTCGATCCTGCAGCGGCCGGACCAAGTCATCGGCGGCGTTCATCAGGATGGGCAGGGAGCAACCGTGCTCGAACTCGTACTTGTCGGCCGCGGCAATGAATGCTTCCAGCGGCGCGTTGCCCGCGCCTGCGCCCATGCCGGCCAGTGAGGCATCGACGCGATTGGCGCCGTGCTCGACTGCGGTGAGTGAATTTGCGATGCTCAGTGAGAGGTTCTCATGTGCGTGGATACCGATCTCGGTTTCCGGGTCCAACACGTCGCGGAAGGCATCGATGCGTTCGGCCACTCCATGTGGGGTCAGGGCTCCACCGGAGTCAACCACGTACACGCAGGTGGCGCCGTAGCTTTCCATGAGTTTTGCTTGTTGGGCCAGTTCTGCGGGCTGGCTCATATGAGACATCATCAAGAATCCAACGGTGTCCATGCCCAGCGCCCGGGCAGCGGCAATGTGCTGTGCCGAGACATCGGCTTCGGTGCAATGTGTAGCGATGCGCACCACCGAGGCGCCAGCACTGTGGGCATCCTTGAGGTGGCTAATGGTGGCGATGCCCGGCAAGGCAAGTGTTGCGACCTTTGCGTTTTTGACGGCCCCGGCGACTGCCGAGATCCATTCCAGATCTGTGTGGGCACCAAATCCGTAGACGCAGGAGGAACCGTTGATGCCGTCCCCGTGGGCAACCTCGATCGACGAGACGCCGGCTTGGTCTAGTTCCGTGGCGATGGCAACGGCCTGGTCTACCGTGTATTGGTGACGGATGGCATGCATGCCATCGCGTAGGGTGACATCGGAAATGTAAAGCTTGCTCATGCTCCTACCTCCTGCAAAGTAGTTTCGGTGAGGTGGCTTTCAACTCCGGAATTTTCGGCCCAGCGTTCGGCCACGGCCATGGCGGCGGAAGTCATGATATCCAGATTGCCTGCGTAAGCGGGCAGGTAGTGTGCTGCGCCGGTGACCTCGAGCATGACAATGACACGGGTGCCGCGGAATTCACCGGAACCAGGCATGTACAGTGGGTTTTCTGCGCCGAAGGTCTCAAATTGAACTGCCTGCTTGAGTTGGTAGCCCGGGACATACTCCTGCACCTTGGATACCATCTTCCCGATGGAAGCTTCGAGGGCCGTGTGGTCCTGCTCGCCTTCAACCAGGGCGTATACGGTGTTGCGCATCAGCATGGGTGGCTCGGCAGGGTTCAGGATCATGATGGCCTTGCCCTCGGCAGCGCCACCGACCTGGACCAGCGCTTCGGAGGTGGTTTCGGTGAATTCGTCGATGTTGGCTCGGGTGCCGGGGCCGGCGGAACGCGCGGAGACCGAGGAGACGATCTCGGCGTAGCGTACCGGTGCCACCTCGGAGATGGCGGCCACGATGGGAACCGTGGCCTGGCCTCCGCACGTGACCATGTTAAGGTTGGTTTCTTCCAGGTGTTCTTCCATGTTGACCACCGGAATGCACGAAGGGCCGATGGCTGCCGGGGTCAAGTCCAACACCCGAACGCCGGTTTCCTTAAGCAGTTCCCAGTTCGTGCGGTGGGCCGAGGCGCTCGTTGCGTCGAAGACCACCTTGATGTCTTTGAAGTTCGGGAGCTTAAGCAATCCTTCGATGCCTTCGGCGGTGGTGGGAACCCCAAATGATGCCGCGCGACGCAGTCCATCGGAGTCGGGGTCGATGCCGACCATCGCGCCCATCTCAAGTCGGGTGGACCCGCGCATGACCTTGATCATCAGGTCGGTGCCGATGTTACCCGAGCCAATAATGGCCACGGGCCAACGTCTTTGGTTTTCCATTATTTCTCCTCATGCGTGATGCGGACCTGACCAAGGCCCTGAATAGTTACAAGTGCGTTTGCTCCCGGCGGGAAATTGACCATGGGACCCAGAGCCCCGGACATCAGGATTTCCCCGGCGCGAACGGGTCTACCCAATCCGGCCATGCGGCGTACAAGCCACAGCGCGGCACGGTAGGGGTGCCCGAGACACGCGGCGCCTGAGCCCACGGAGGCCACTTTTCCGTTGACTTCCATGACCATTCCGGCAGCGCCTAGGTCCAGCGCGGAAGGTAGGACCGGGACGGTGCCGCTGACAATTCGTCCGCAGGATGCGTTGTCAGCAATGGTGTCAAGGATGGAAATGTCCCAGTTATTAATGCGGGATCCAACTATTTCGATGGATGGCAATAAGTGGTCGATTGCTGCCAAGAGTTCGTTCATGGTGGTGTCAGGATTTGGTAAATCCTGCTTCAGGACTAGGGCGACTTCGGCTTCCACACGCGGTTGAAGAACATCTCCTGCCACGATGCTTTCACCGTCGGCCAGGCACATGTCCGCGAACAAAACTCCGAAGTCGGGCTGGTCAACGCCCATCTGTGCTTGCACCGCCTTGGAAGTGAGTCCGATCTTGCGCCCCACAACCCGGCGCCCCTGCGAAACCCAATAATCTTCGTTGAGTTGCTGCACTGTGTACGCGGCGTCGATGCCGCCGAAAGCCAGTTCATCGCGGATTGGCTTGATGGCCATATTGTTGTCTTCGGCATCGCGTAGTCGCTTGGCCAATTCAGCGAGATCGGCCATATTGGCGGTCGCTGTTTCGGTGAACATTGTCATCCGTCCTCCCTGGGTGAAGCCCCAGTATGTCTCGGTGCAAGAACGCCTCGAGAGGGTGGTCCCGGAGAGCGGGATGATTTTTGAGGCATGGCACTAGCCTTGGCTCTGTAGTGAGGTGTACAGTGAGCATCATCTTGAGTGCGGCACATCACACCGCGCGCGGTCTGGTTGCACTCACTCGAGGTCTTAATCAATGTAAATTCCCCTCTTCGTAGAAGTGAGAGGGTGAAATGTTCTTCTTCCCGGAGGTTCTTGATGACTGTTGCTGCTAGCGCCCCCACCGGATGCTCTCCTGCGGCGGTGAAAAGCCAGGCGCCCTCCATGGCGGCTAGAATGACGTTGATTATGGAGGCGTTTGAGCCTTTTAACGCAAAATTCCTACTGGACGAAATTACCGAGCGGACCAAGCTTCCACGTTCGACAACGCATCGCATTCTTGATCAGCTTGTCCAGTTTGGCTGGGTTGAACACACGCCGGAGGGGTACGGCATGGGCTGGCGAACGATGAAGTATCGCAGCCACGACTCCGTCAATGGTCGAATCCGAGCCGAGTCGGCACCACTGCTCCATGAGCTGCAAATGCGTACGGGAATGGTGGTGCACTTGGCCGTCTTGGACGGATTGAATATTCACTATCTGGATAAGCTCGGCGGTCGTGCGGCGGTTTCTGTCCCATCACGTGTCGGCGGCAGCAACTCGGCCCATGGAACGGCGCTTGGAAAATCAATGCTTGCATGGATGGACCCCGAGGACCTCGATGAACTGTACAAAGACGGGTTGCCGCAGACCACCCAGAACACCATTAAAGATCCTCAAATGTTATATGCCGAGCTGAGTCGCATCAGGCGCCGTGGAGGGCTGGCCTACGAATCTGGCGAAAGTTTCGACGGCGTTGCCTGTGTGGCCGCATCTATTCGTGATCGCCACGAACCGCTGGCCAGTATCTCACTGGTGGGCCGGACGCAGGATCCCCTTGAGCGAATGGCTCCGTTGGTCCTCGATGCTGCACGGCGGGTGTCCGAAGCGTTGCTGATCCGCGCGTGACTCTTTGAGGTGTGGCCGGTCCCTGCGGCGTTCACTATACGAGCCATCACGCTATGACGCGGATTTCTGCCCGAGTTGAGCAGATGGCATGCGGACGTCTGGTCGGTAACGTGGGAAGCATCTTAAAAAATGCGAAATCTCAGCCAACGAATATGAAGGCTGCGACTTGATGTTCCAGCGCCCGGTGATGGAAGGTGACGGGGCCGTCGCTCTCAGCGTGCTTGATCCACAGGCGTTCTTGGTCATGGGCCCCACGAAAGGCGACAGGCCGGCAGCTTGGCGCGCGGCACTGAGCGTCGCCATCCCCTTGCTGGCAATCGTCTGGTTGGACCTGGTGGTTTTACAGTTTTCGACGCCTATGCCGGCAGGCAAGCAGGACCAAACCGCGCCAGCTGCGGGGCATCGGCAAGGGCAGGCCGCAGTGCTGCTCGTGGGCGGGCCCTATTGATGGCTAAGTGCATAGCCTTGATGCCTCGTTTCCTGAAAAGAAACCAGACCCACGAGGCTGGTATTGGACTTTTTCTGCCATATTTTTGGTGGTTACAGCGCTCGGTTCAATATAGGGATCTGCCCCGGAGCCATTCGGCTCCGGGGCAGATCCCTGACGTAACTTCTGCCTAACCGTGGATCCCGGCCCCCGCTTTTCGGGGATGAGGGGTTACCTGTGAATCCGGGCTATCCGCAATCAAGAACGCGGAACCGGTCTTCAGCCAGGATTATTTTCCGTCGCGCACGCGCTGGGCAAAGTTCTGCACATGTTCTAGCAGGACGCCGATGCGCCGGGTGGCCTCCGCCTCGCGGTCGAAGCCCCGGTAGGGCAGGGACTTCAAGGTACGGACATTTGTCGGGCATTCGAAGTTCGCGCACACCAGCAGGCCAATGGTGTCACCATCCCGGCCTGCCTGTCCGCCGGCCTTGGCGTTGAAAAACACCACGTCGTTGGGCAGATCGACGTCCTCACACCATGAACACTGGGGCCTAGAGCGGGTGTTGCCCTCGGCCTTGCGGAACATGATCCCGACCGGTTCCTCGTCTAGGACCGTGACGACGTAGCCAACCAAGGGAAGTTTGGCATCGCGCCAGCCCAGGAATTCGAGGTTTTCCCAGTCCGCGGTGTCGAAGTGTGCCGGGAGAGTGATGGCCTTACGCTCGCGCAGCGAGGCGTTGATGAAAGATGAACGGATTTGTTTTTCGGTCAGTGGAAGCATGAACGATCGTCGCCTAAGTGTCCCGCCCCAAGGTCGATACGACGGCAGGGGGCATGATTCGGGTGGTGGGAAATGATCCGCGGAAGCGGGTCGGGCGCACAAACGCCAGATACCGGGCTGCGGAAGTGGGTGCGCTGAGGGCGCACTAAAAACCATCGGAAGCGGACGGGGCTATCTCGAGCCGGCGAAAGAGACGCCGGCTACCTCCGAACGCCCTCGGGGCAGCTGGGCTGGGATCAAAATGGACACGGAAAAAGTATACGCCCACCTGCAAGGTGCGCTGCTGGCCGCGATCAGTCCCGTAGTAGGCTCCGCAACGGGGTCCAGCCAACCGGCAGTGGACCACGCAGGTCGGCCCGTTGCCGATCTCTAAGTGCCGACCAGCCTTGAGCGGCACCGGCATCGGCTTCCCCAACGGCTCCTCGGGCTACTCGAAACCCAACGTCCTCAAGCACGGCATCCGGTGCGCTGCCCCGGCGGACCGAGGCCCGGCAGCTCCAGGATTTGTCGTCCCAGCCGCCGCCGCGCAAGGAGCGGTAGCTTCCGTAGCGTGCGGTGTCCGCATAGTCCCAGCACCATTCCCAGACATTGCCGATCATGTCGTGTAAGCCGAAGGCGTTGGCCGCCTTGAGCCCGACATTCTGCGGGCCCTGAAGCGCATCGGCCGCGGTCCAGGCGATGTCCGCCAACGCGCCATGGGCGGGAGTGCCGGTGCCGGCGCGGGCAGCGAATTCCCACTCGGCTTCCGTGGGGAGCCGGTAGCCCTCGGAGGCAACATTCCACGAAACCTGATCCTCGCCGATTTCATAGGCGGGTTCCAGGCCGCCGACCGCAGAAGCTTCGTTGCACCAGGACACCGCCTCGAACCAGGTCACCGGATGTGTCGGATTCTGCCTTCGGGCGTCAGCGGGGAGGTTTCTGCCCGGGATCTGCGCCCATTGTGCGTTCGTGACTTGCGTGCGACCGATGTGAAAGGTCCGCAGATCCACCTCGCGCACCGTCTGTGAACGCGCGTCGCGCTGTTGAATGCTTCCGGACGGAATCGAGATGAGAGAGATCTCCATGTAGCGATCATGCCCCATGACGCCGCATGGCTGGGACAACAGCGGCAGTTGGGAGGCCTTGTGCGCACATCTGGAGGGGTCTATGACGGGTCGAACCTTTCGCCACGGGTGGTGTGGCGGGGTTGCTTCGATCGTCGGTTACGGCGCGGGTCCATACCAAAGAAGAATTTTTGCTTAGCGGAAGTTCGCGTGATGCGCGGCGGATCCGGTCCGTGCAGCCGCCCAAGCCGTGCGGAGAAAGTGATCGGACGCGCGGCCATGCGATGACTTCCTGATGCGAGACACTTCTTGACAGTGAGTCAGGCCACTCGGTACAGTTCTCATAGAGCAATAAACATATTCCACGATATGAAAATCGAAATCATGAAGGAGTCGAAGATGACCTACACCGTCAACTGTTCAATTTTGTTCACTGAGCTGCCCCTACTTGAGCGTGCCGTAGCGGCCAAGGCCGCAGGCTTCGACAGCGTTGAATTCTGGTGGCCCTTTGCCACCGCTGTACCTGCGGATTCCGAGGTCGAGGCCTTCATCGCATCGATCAGGGATGCGGGCGTGAGGCTCGATGGTCTGAACTTCTTCGCCGGTGATATGGCCGGCGGAGACCGCGGCCTGGTTTCCTGGGTCGGGCGCGAATCTGAGTTCCTCGCCAACATCGATGTGGTTACCGCCATCGGCGAGGCCACCGGCTGCAAGGGCTTCAACGCCCTCTACGGCAACCGCCAGTCGGGCGTCGATGGCCAGGCGCAGGACAAGCTGGCAATCTCCAACCTCGTCGCGGCAGCCAAGGGCGTCGAGCGCATCGGCGGCACCGTGCTGCTCGAACCGATCTCGGGCTCCGCGGACTACCCGCTGAAGACTTCCGCAGATGCCTTCTTCGTGCTGGAGAAGGTCCACGTGGCAGGCGCCTCCAACATCAAGCTGCTCGCGGACTTCTACCACCTGGCCGTGAACGGTGAGGATGTGGCCGCACTCATCGAGGGTCACGCCCATGAATTCGGGCACGTCCAGATCGCCGACGATCCAGGACGCGGAGCCCCGGGCACCGGAACCCTGCCGCTGGGCGAATGGGTCACCCGCACCCGCGAGCTCGGCTACTCCGGCGGAGTCGCCCTGGAATACAAGGCCGCGCAGGCGCAGGCCTTCACTTGGCTCATCCGCCAACCCGCCTAACCCGCACCCCCTTCCGGGCCACCCGTGCCCACGCCCCCCCGCACACACCAATTTTCAGGAGCACGGCATGTCGAACACGCAAAAAATCGCATTCATCGGCCTGGGCATCATGGGCCTGCCCATGGCCATTAACCTGTCCAAGGCCGGCTTCGAGGTCACCGGCTATAACCGCAGCCCGGAAAAGACCACGGAACTGGTTGCCGCCGGCGGCAAGGGCGCAGGATCTATCCCGGAGGCGGTGGCCGACGCCGACGTCGTGATCACCATGGTCCCGGACTCCGCCGACGTCGAAGCCGTAGTCACCGGCGAAGCGGGCGTCTTCGCCCACGCCAAGGACGGCGCCCTATGGATCGATAACTCCTCGATCCGCCCCGACGTGGCAGCGCGATTGTCCCTCGAGGCCGCCGCCGCGGGCCTGCGCCCGCTTGATGCCCCGGTCTCCGGAGGCGAGGCCGGCGCCATCGGCGGCGTTCTATCCATCATGGTCGGTGGCGAACCGGGCGACTTCGCCGACGCCGAGGCAGTCTTCAACGCCGTAGGCAAGACCATCGTCCTGGTCGGTCCCGCCGGCTCCGGGCAGACCGTCAAAGCAGCCAACCAGCTCATCGTCGCGGCCAACATCCAGGCGCTCTCCGAGGCAGTGGTCTTCCTCGAGGCCTACGGCGTGGACACCGACGCCGCACTCACGGTCCTGGGCGGCGGGCTGGCAGGATCCAAGGTCCTGGAGCAGAAGGGCCAAAAGATCCTCGAGCGCTCCTTCGAGCCCGGTTTCCGCTTGGCCCTGCACCACAAGGACATGGGCATCGTGACCTCCGCGGCCCGTGAGGCAGGGGTTGTACTTCCGCTCGGCGCACTGGTCGCCCAGCTCGTGGCCTCCACCGTGGCCAGCGGCGACGGCGCCCTGGACCACTCCGGACTCTTCCGCGGCGTACAACGCCTCAGCGGATCCGCCGAGGCACCGGCCGAACCCGTGGCCGCCACCTAACCCCTGCTAGACCGGCATCGAGAACCCGGCGCGCATCAACCGCGCACCCCGGGCCCGCCGCCGACACCCGACGGAATTGCACCAGGCACCCGCCCGCGCGCATCCGCACCCACTTCATCCCCATCCCCCCAGCCAGACATCGCGTGTCGGGCCCCGGGAGCGAAACAAGGAGCCTGACCCCATGGCAAAGATGCGCGTTGTAGATGCAATTGTCTTGATTTTGGAAAAAGAAGACGCCACCGAGGCCTTCGGGCTGCCCGGGGCGGCCATCAACCCCCTGTACTCGGCCATGCAGCGCCGTGGAACCATCCGCCACACGCTGGCCCGCCACGTCGAGGGTGCAAGCCACATGGCCGACGGCTACTCCCGTGCCACCGGCAAGATCGGGTTGTGCCTGGGCACCTCGGGCCCGGCCGGCACCGACATGATCACCGGCCTCTACGCCGCGATCGCCGATTCGATCCCGATGCTCTGCATCACCGGACAGGCGCCGACCGACAAGCTGCACAAGGAAGACTTCCAGGCCGTGGACATCGAGTCCATCGCCAAGCCGGTCACCAAGTACGCGGTCACCATCCTGGAACCCGGTCTGGTCCCCGGCACCTTCGCCAAGGCCTTCCAGATCATGCGCTCGGCACGCCCCGGCCCGGTCCTGCTGGATTTGCCGATCAACGTGCAGATGGCGACGATCGAGTTCGACATCGACGCCTACGAGCCGCTGACCCCGGATAAGCCCGCGGCAACCCGCGGCCAGGCGGAGAAGGTCCTGGACCTGCTGGTCGCCTCAAAACACCCGATGATCATTGCCGGTGGCGGGATCATCAACGCCAACGCCTCGGACAAGCTCGTGGAACTGGCCGAACTGCTGAACATCCCGGTCTCCCCGACCCTGATGGGCTGGGGCACGATTCCCGATGACCACCGCCTGCAGTCGGGCATGGTCGGCATCCAGACCCACACCCGCTACGGCAACGTCTCGTTCTTGGCCTCCGACTTCGTGCTGGGCCTGGGCAACCGCTGGGCCAACCGCCACACCGGCGGCCTGGACACTTACCGCAAGGGCCGCACCTTTGTGCACATCGACATCGAGGGAACTCAGATCGGCCGGGTCTTCTCCCCGGATTTGGGCATCATCTCCGACGCCGGGGCAGCCATTGACCAGCTGCTGGCCGCCGCCCGCGACCGCCAGGCCGCAGGCACCCTGCCCGACTACTCGGTGTGGGCCGGTCAGTGCACCGCACGCAAGGGCACGCTGCACCGCAAGACCAACTTTGAGAACGTGCCGATCAAGCCGCAGCGCGTCTACCAAGAAATGAACGCAGCCTTCGGCAAGGACACCACCTACGTCTCCACCATCGGCCTGTCGCAGATCGCCGGCGCGCAAATGCTGCATGTCTACGGCCCGCGGCAGTGGATCAACGCCGGACAGGCCGGCCCGCTGGGCTGGACCGGGCCCGCGGCCCTGGGCGTGGTGCGCGGCAAGCCGAACTCCACCGTTGTCGCCCTCTCGGGCGACTACGACTTCCAGTTCATGATCGAGGAGCTGGCCGTGGGCGCTCAGTTCAAGCTGCCCTACATCCACGTGGTGGTCAACAACTCCTACCTGGGGTTGATCCGCCAATCGCAGCGCCCCTTCGAGATGGATTTCCACGTCTCGCTGGGCTTCGAGAACATCAACTCCCCGGAGACCAACGGCTACGGCGTGGACCACGTCAAGGTCGCCGAGGGTCTGGGCTGCAAGGCCGTGCGCGTCGAAGACCCCTCCAAGCTCGCCGAGGGCTTTGCGCAGGCCGGGAAGCTGGCCGCCGAGTTCCAGGTGCCCGTGGTCGTCGAGGTCATCTTGGAGCGTGTGACAAACATCGCCATGGGTGCTGAACTTGATGCAGTCAACGAATTCGAGGACCTGGCCGACGCCGCGGCTGACGCACCCACGGCGCTGACTCCGCTGAAAGCGACGCGCGAACTCCACGCCGGCGCATCGGTCTAGCCACCAAAGGGTAGGAAAGGACATCTCATGCTGATCGTTGTGGCACCGGATAAATTCAAGGGCACCCTCACGGGCGCCGAAGTCGCCGCCGCGATCAGCGCCGGGGTGCGCCAGGCGCTGCCCGAAGCGCGCATCGTGACGGTCCCGGTCGCCGATGGTGGCGAGGGCACCTTGGCCGCCGCCCTCGAATGCGGTTTTGCCCAGCACCACGGAACCGTCGCCGGTCCCACCGGCGAGCCGGTGCGTGCGGCCTTCGGGCTCAAGGGCGTCACCGCCATCGTGGAAATGGCCGAGGCCTCGGGCCTGGACCAGCTTCCCGGCGGGGTCAAGGACGCGCTGGGTGCCAGCAGCTTCGGCACCGGGCAACTAATCTCCGCGGCCCTTGAGGCGGGGGCCACCGAGATCATCATGGGGGTGGGCGGAAGCGCCTGCACCGACGGCGGTGCGGGCATGCTCCAGGCCCTCGGCGCACGGTTGCACGACGGCGCGGGCCACGAACTTCCCCGCGGTGGAGGAGCCTTGTCCCAGATCCACGCCGTGGACCTGGCGGGGCTCGACGCGCGCCTGGGCGACACCGCCTTCACGCTGGCCGCCGATGTGGAAAACCCGCTGACCGGACCGAACGGTGCGGCCGTCGTTTTCGGCCCACAAAAGGGCGCAACCCAAGCACAGGTCGAGGCACTCGATGCGGGGCTGGGACGCTTCGCCCAGGCCCTGGGTGCACAGCTTGGTGCACCACGGATTTCCGGCATCGCACAATCCCCGGGCGCCGGTGCCGCAGGGGGCGTCGGCTTCGCCGCACTGGCGGTGCTGGGTGCGATCCGGCGCCGCGGCATCGACGTGGTGCTGGAACTGACCGGCCTCGAGGCGGCGCTGGAGGGCGCGGCCGCGGTGTTCACCGGCGAGGGCAGCCTGGATACCCAGTCGCTGGACGGCAAGACCCCGGTGGGCGTGGCCCAACTGGCCGCAGCCCACGGCATCTCCGTCTACGCCATTTGTGGACGAAACCAACTTTCCACCGAGCAGGCAGCGAATGCGGGATTCACCGCGGTACGCTCGCTGCTCGAGCTGGAGCACGATGTTGCCCGTTGCCTGAGGGAGGGTGGACCCCTCGTGCAACGGGCGGCAACCCAACTGGCCTCAGAATTCCTGGCAGCCGCAGCAGCAACGCCCTGACCGGGGCACGGAACAGCTTCCCCACCACCTAATGAACCCAAGAGACGTAAGGACGCGACCATGGGCAACATCGAACTTACCAAGGCAGGCACACCGGCCACGGAAAACACCGCAGGCACCGACTTCGACCTGGTGATCCGCGGCGAGCGGATCCTCACCGGCGCCGGGACCGTCGCGCGCGAAATCGGCATCCGCGACGGCAAGATCGTGGCCATCGAACCGCTGGGCAACAATCTGTCCGGTGCGCAGTTGATCGAGCTCAGTGCCGAAGAGGTGCTGATTCCCGGGCTGGTCGACACCCACGTGCACGTCAACGAGCCGGGCCGCACCGAATGGGAGGGTTTCGAATCGGCCACCAAGGCCGCGGCGGCCGGGGGAGTGACCACCATCGTGGACATGCCGCTGAACTCCATCCCGCCCACGGTCAACGTCGAGGCGCTGGAACTCAAGCAGGACGCGGCCCGCCCCAAGGCCTTCGTGGACGTCGGATTCTGGGGCGGTGCCATTCCGGGGAACAAGAAAGACCTGCGTGAACTCCACGATGCCGGGGTGTTCGGTTTCAAATGCTTCCTGCTGCACTCCGGCGTCGAAGAATTCCCGTACCTGGAACCCGACGAGATGGAAGAGGATATGACCGAGATCGTGTCCTTCAACTCGATGATGCTCGTGCACGCCGAAGACTCCCGGGCCATCGATCGCGCACCGAACGCCGAGGGCGACCACTACGACAGGTTCCTGGCCTCCCGTCCACGCGGGGCCGAGAACGTCGCGGTGGCCGAGGTCATCGAACGCGCCCGCTGGACCGGGGCCCGCGCCCACATTCTGCACCTGTCCTCCTCCGACGCGCTGCCGATGATCGAATCGGCCAAGCGCGACGGGGTGAAGCTGACGGTGGAGACTTGCCCGCACTACCTCACCCTGCTGGCCGAAGAAATCCCCAACGGCGCCACGGCCTTCAAATGCTGCCCGCCGATCCGCGAGGCCTCCAACCGGGAACTGCTCTGGAAGGGCCTGCAGGACGGGATCATCGATTCGATCGTCTCGGATCACTCACCCTCCACCTTGGATCTGAAGGACATCGAGAACGGCGACTTCGGCGTCGCCTGGGGCGGGGTTGCCTCCCTCCAGCTGGGCCTGGCGTTGATCTGGACCGAGGCCAAGCGCCGCGACATCACGCTCGAAACGGTGCTGGGCTGGATGTCAGCCCGGCCGGCGGAAATCGCCGGGCTGTCCCACAAGGGTGCTATCGCGCTGGGCAACGATGCGGACTTCGCCTTCTTCGGTCCCGAGGACAGCTTCGTGGTCGACGTGGACAAGCTGCACCACAAGAACCCGATCTCCCCGTACCAGGGCAAGGTTCTGGCCGGCAAGGTCCGGCGCACCTTCGTGCGCGGCACCGAGGTCGACTTCAAGACCCCGCACGGCAACCTCATCCGCCGGGGCGAGGCCTAGGAGCCACCCCGCCATAAATTTCCGGGCCGCCACGGCTCCCTCGCATATGGCAGCAACGTTGTCTCTTTGGTCAGTGAACGCGTTGGTTGCTCGATGTCTGGGTGTCGCGGCGGCCCGGTTCACTGTGCTCACGAGGCTTTACCCGCCCCCCCCTCGCTTCATCCAAGCGATTTACTATATGCTGATGGTGCGCGTGATTGTGTCGCGCATCGCACCACGTACGAGGTGGTGCGGATCAGACCACGGGTGCGGGCCCGCTGCCCGCGCGTCGAGAAGGCACATTGCCGTGCCGGGACCGGCGGATAATGGGAAGTTGTGGGCAATGAACTGGAAGCAGGCCAACTTCCTAGGGATGGGGCTCTCGGCGGCGCTGACCGCCGCCGTGATGGCCGTTCTAGTCTCCAACAGGGCCGGCGGGCTGCACGAATTCCGGCTGGTCAACACCCTCTTGCTCGTGGTCTTTTCCTTCGTGATGCTCGCCGCGGTATTCAGCGCGCTGGGCGCGAAGTTCCTGAGCTTTTCCTCGTGCCGGAGCTGCATGCTGGCCGTGGCGATGGCCTGGGGCCTCTCGGTCCCGCTCGCCGCATGGATCAACATGGGTGGGGCGACGGCAGAGGCCTTCGAAGTACTGCCCGGCGACTGGGTCTGGGCTCTGTTACCAGCCCTGCTTTACGCGGCTTCCGTTGCTGGCCTGCAGCTGGCCAACCGCCGCCGCGAAATGCGCGCCGTGTCGGCCTGAAACATTCGTACCCCCGGTTCGCTCAGTGCACCGCGCGGTCAGCTACAGCAGGGTGGAACCCGGTGTTTCGCCGGACGGTGTGCGCCACGAGCGCCTGGATTTCTTCGGGGTCCAGTAGTTGGAAACCATGATCCGACGCTGATCCAGGTCCCAATGCGACAACAATCGACGGATCTCCTGCGTGGCCGAACGCTCACCCAACGCCAAGATCTCCACCTGACCGTGTGCTGCGGGCAGCTCGCGCAGCGCATGGGCCAACATGGTGCTGGTGGCCGAGGGCTCCCCGTCACGGTGAACCCACTGCAACACCATTCCGGCCGGCCGGTCGATGTCGAATTCATCGAGAGTCGAATCAACCTCGAGGATCACCTGGCCGACGGCATCGCGGGGAAGCATCTCCAGGGCCGCGGCGATGGCTGGGATCGCTGACTCATCCCCGACGTAGAGATGCTGGGCAGCGCCGTGATCAGGACGGAATTTTCCCTTGGGTTTGGAAAGCACCAGCGGATCTCCCGGCTTGGCCTCCGCGGCCCACGCACCACCCACGCCTTCGCTCCCGTGCACAAAGAAGTCAATCGAGATCTCCTGTGCCGCCGCGTCGTAGTACCGGATCGTGTAGGAACGGGTGACCGGAAGGTCTTCGCGGGCCAAACGTCCACGCAGCGCGCGCATTTCATAGGGCGGGACCAAACCCAGGGCAGGATTCACGAAGTGCAGCTTCACGTGCTGGTCGGCGGCACCGTTGGATTCGAAGGCGGCAAAATCCGGGCCGCCGACAACCACCCTGACCATGCTGCGACTGAGCCAGTGGACGCGCAGCACCTCCAGCACGATCTGCGAACTGCGTGCCACTGCAGGCGGTGCTTCCGTGAGGCGAGAAGCGCTGCCGGGAGCCTGTCCGGCGGGAAGCGCCGGGGTGAGGGTTTGTGGCGGATGCCTCCTGGCCTTGCGTAGCGCCTTGAGCGCCGCGGTGTAGGCGGCCCGAGCCCCGGCCTTTTCCGCATCCCGCAGTGTTGCCTCACGCAATTCCTTGGAGAGCTTGAGCCCTCCGTGCCTCACCGCGCGCTTCAGCTTCTTTTTGGCTGCCTTGCGGCCGGCCCGGCGCCCGGCCTCCACCGCGGCCTCGAACACGTGGGCGTGCTCGGCGGCCAAGGTCGGGGGAACGACGAGCGGCACGTCCCGATATCCGTGGTGTTTGTGGTGCGACATGGTGACAGCTCTTTTCTGCCGGGTTCGGTGCGGTCGTCCGCCGTATTGACGAGTCTGTCCGTAGGAGCGCGGAGTTACAAGTGGCGGGCTCGGGGGCGTGATGCTTCACCACCCGGTGGCATCAGGCCTGGTCCTTGGCCGGGGTGCATCCGCCCGAGGACCAGTGCGAGGGCCGGCCAGGCGCCGCGGCCCGCGCGGATCCGTGCGTACGCGCGAAGACGCAAGTCCGGATCGTGCAATGGCAGGATCGTGATTCCGGGCCGGTGCGGACGATCGGCAGGTAGCAGCCCCACGCCGAGGCCTGCCAGGATCAGGTCCTCGACCAGATCGAGGCTGTCGGCCTGGTGACGCATGGCAGGTTCGAACCCGGCCATCGAGGCGATCAGCCGGAGCACATCTTCGTCGGCGATATTGCGTGAATTTCCGATCCAATCGCTGTTCTTGAACGCGGTGAACACTCTCGCGGCGGTGGGCGCGCCGCCGGGTCCACCCAAAGCATGAGCTTGAGCGCTGGGGACTCCCAGGCCCCAGGGGGTGCTCCACAAATCCATGGTCTCTACCTCCGAGCCAACCGGATCAGGTGCGAGGTTGTAGTCATAGGTCAGCGCCAGATCAATGTCGTCCACGGCGAGCTTTGCCAGCGCCTCGGCCGGCTCGTGCTCCAAGACCACGATCCCTACCGCGGGGTGATGCTCGGCCAGTTCTTCGATGATGGGCATCAACGTGGAGCGGATCGCCGTGGCAAATCCGGCGACCCGCAACGTTCCCGTCGGTTCGGCCGCTGGATCCAGATCAAGTCGGGCGGCATCCACGGCCGCCAGGATCCCGCGCGCGTGCTCGGCCAGCCGGAGCCCTGCAGGGGTGAGGCGGACCCCGCGTCCGTCGGGTTCCAGCAACCTCGTTCCGGTCTCCGCAGAGAGCGCGGCGATCTGCTGGGAGACGGTAGAGGTTGTGGTTCCCAGCACATCTGCGACGGCACGCATCGAACCCATGCGTGAGAGTTCGTAGAGGTATTGCAGACGGCGTGTATCCATAACCACCATTGTGCAGGAATCCTGAACGGTATGTTGATAATTCTCGCGTGGACGTGAACGGCGATGTTCGGGTCTACTGGAAAACATGAGCCAAGCACCCGTACCCGCCGCGAATTCTGCCTCCATCGGATCGATGATGGCTTTTGCCGCGATGGGATGCGTCCAACTGGGGTTAGCCGCGTCGATCGGGTTGGCCGGTTCCCTGGGATCCGAGGGGGTCGCCTGGCTGCGCCTGGCCTGGGCCGCAGTGATCCTGGTGGCCTTCGCCCGACCCTGGAAATTGAAGTTCACCCGATTCACGCTGGGGATCTGCGCACTGCTGGGCCTGGCCACGGCAGGCATGACGCTGGGTTTCATGAAGGCCGTGGAAACCATTGACTTGGGCACCGCGAGCGCGTTGGAGTTCATGGGTCCGCTGGCAGTGGCCATCATCCAAGGTCGGGGCGCCGGACGCTGGTGGGCGCTGGTCGCTGCCGCCGGAGTTCTAGGATTGACCGAACCATGGAACGCTGCGGCCGATCTGCGGGGTGTACTTTTTGCGCTGGGCGGCGCTGTTTGCTGGGCCGTCTATGTGCTGCTGACCCAGCGCGCCGGGGATGCCATCGATGGCATCGGCGCCCTGGCCATTTCCATGCCCGTCGCGGCCCTGGCCGCGACATTGGTAGTGGGCCCTGGCGTGATCGGACGGATGGACGTGCAGGTGCTGGCCATCGGGTTCGCACTGGCGCTGCTGCTACCGGTAATTCCGTTCAGCCTCGAACTTCTGGCATTGCGGCGGCTGACCACGGCGGCCTTTGGCACGCTGATGTGCCTGGAACCGGCTATTGCCATGATCGTCGGGCTCTTGATCCTGCACCAGATTCCGCGGCCGGCTGCGGTTGTTGGCATCGTATTGGTGATCATTGCGGGCATCGGCGCCACGCGCACGGGACGACGCGAACCCATCAAGCCCCTGCCCACTGCAGACGGGCCTGAATTGTCCCTCGACGGGACAGCGGAAATCCGAGGGTAACTTACGCACCCATGCCGAAGCCCGCCTAAAGCGACGGAAGCGCGCCCGAGGCCCAAGACCGAAACGTGGGGGACGAATCGGATGCTTGGAACCCGTGCGGACGCGCTCCCTCCACCTAGTATCCGCATAGCGGGGCCGCCCACGGAGTGTTGCTGCTGATCTGTGGAGAACCCTGTGGATTACCGGAGCGATCATGTGGGAATCTGTACGGCAGCACGTATCTCCGCGGGCGGAACGCTCTTGGACCTACGCCTTGGAATCTTTCTCGTACTCGGCTTGTCCCGCGGCGTCCAGGGCCGCAAACGTGCTCTCGTCCAGGTGCAGGTCGGCGGCGGCGAGGTTTTCTTCCAGGTGCTTCACCGAGGAGGTCCCGGGGATTGGGAGCATGACCGGCGAACGCTGCAGCAGCCAGGCGAGGGCGACCTGGGAAGCTGTTGCGCCCAGGGCTTCCGCGGCCTCGTGAACGATTCCGCCCGGGGCAGCCAGCGCGCCAGCGGAAATCGGTGCCCAAGGGATGAAGGCAATGCCGTTGGCCTCGGCATACTCCAGCACATCCGCCGACGAACGGTCGGTGAGGTTGTAACGATTTTGGACACTGGCCACGGTGAAGTGGGTTGCCGCCGTTTCCAGCTCCGCGACGGAGACCTGCGAAAGTCCCAGTGCGCGGACCTTGCCCTCATCCTGCAGCTGGCGCATGACGCCAAACTGCTCCTCGGCCGGCACCTTGGTATCGATGCGGTGGAGCTGGAACAAATCAAGGGTGTCGACCTTGAGTTTGCGCAGGCTCAGTTCCACTTGCTGGCGGAGGTACTCGGGACGACCCAACGGCACCCACTGGCGCGGTCCGGTGCGTGCCTGTCCGGCTTTGGTGCCCACGCGCAGCCCCGATGCGTAGGGGTGCAAGGCTTCGGCGATCAGCTGCTCTGAGACATCGGGTCCGTAGGAGTCCGCGGTGTCGATGAAATCGACTCCCAGTTCCACCGCACGCCGCAGCGTGGCAAGTGCCGCTGGGCGGTCGGCCGGTTCACCCCAGATGCCTTCTCCGGTGATGCGCATGGCGCCGAAGCCCAGGCGTTTAACGGTCCCGAGGTCCTTGATATCGATGGTGGTCGGGTGCGAATCTTGTGTGTTCTGGGTCATGTTCTGGCCAACCGGGAAGCTGCAGAAATTATTCCAGTGATGTGCCGGGTGCGGCCGAACGCCACCTCCGGCCTCGTCTAGCCGCAGGTACCTGGTCCCTCAGGGGCCGGGGGTGCTGCCTTCGTGAGCGGCGGTGAGCAGTTCGGTGAGATTCGCCGCGGTGACCTCGCGCGGATTGTTGGTGGGGATGGCCGGCAGGATCAGTGAGACTGCCTCGGGAATGTCCTGCGTCGTGAATCCGTAGTCCTTCAACGCCCGCGGGGCATCCAGTCGTTTCCGCAGTGCGTTCAGCCCGCCTATCGCCGTGTCGGTTCCAAGCGCGGAGGCGATCCGGGCTTCGGCGACAGGTGCCTGGGGCGCATTAAACGCGAGTACGTAGGGCAGCACCGTGGCATGGGTCTGGGCGTGGGGCAGATTCCAGGTTCCGCCCAATACATGGCAGATCTTGTGGTGCATCCCGGAGCCAGCCGAGGCGAAGGCAACCGCCGAGAGGTAGGCGCCATAGAGTGCCTGCTCGCGTCCCTCGAGCCCTGCGGGCTCCTCGACGATGGCCGGCAGCCCGGTGGCCAGGGCGCGGATGCCCTCGGCGGCTAGCGCGCCGTTGATCGGATCAGCCCGGGGGCCCCAGAGCGAATCGATGCAGTGGGCCATCGCGTTCAAGCCGGAGGCCACCGAGAGACCGACGGGCAAGTTGCGGCTGAGCTCGGCATCATAGATGACGGTGGCCGGCAGCACGACGGCATCAACACCCGTGGACTTGCGTCCATTTTCGGTCAGGCCCCAGACGTTGGTGGCCTCGGATCCCGCATAGGTGGTGGGGATGGCGATGATGGGCAGCGCGGTATCCAGCGCGATGGCCTTGGCCAGACCCACGGCCGACCCGCCACCGAGGCACACCAGCAGGTCGACGGCGTTCTCCCGGGCCGCGGCGCGGGCCCGCTCGGCGCTTTCGGCCGGCACGTGCTGGACGATGTCTGAATAGTGCAGGGCCACGGGGAGCTGCGCGCTCAAGTCTGCGGCAGTGTCCGCATCGCGCCGGCCGGCGATCACCATCACCCGGGAGGCGCCGAACCGCGCGATCTCGTCGGCCAAATACTCGGCGGCCCGCCCGGTACCGAAGTGCACCCGCTGGGGCAGGGTGTCGTGGCTGAAGTGCAGTCCCATGGTCACGGTCCTTGATTCGGTGTCCCGGGCGGAACGGGGCAGATGGCGCTGAAGCACACGCTACCGGAAATGCCAGTGGTCCCCGACCCTGGGAACGTCTTGTTCCTCGGGGACGGCGACCACTGTGTTGTGCGGGGGATCGGCTAGAGGGCCGATTCGTTCAACTTGGCCAACAGGCCGGTGAAGCGGCGGACCTCGCCCGGTTCCCATTCGGCAAGCTTGTCGTGCAGCACCCGACGGGCATCGGCCAGGTTCGCGTTGAAGCGTTCCCGAGCCTCATCGGTCATGGCCACCAGCAGGGCCCTGCCATCGCGGGGATCGATGCTCCGCACCACCAGGCCCAAGACCTCGAGCTGCTTGATTGTCCGGCTCATCATGGCCTTGTCCACCTCCATGTCCTCGGCCAGGCACCCCTGTTGCCGCGGACCGGAGCGGGATAGCACGGTGAGTACCTTGAACCCCAACGGGGGAAGTTCCGGGTCGATGGCTGCGGCCCGGGCCCGGATGCTGTTGCGTGCATTGACGAACATCATCGCAAATTGCTGCTCGACGTCGTCGATTAACGCCCCCATGACCGCGTCATCGACTCCTGCAGGTTTTACGATCGCGAAGGGATCGGCCACGGCCTCCACCTCAGCTGCGCGCCGGGGTGTTTTTGTCGTCCAGGTGCGGGGTTGCGGCGAGCGCTGCCTCGCTGACCTGGACCAGGTTCGTCTCGGCCGCGTGGAGCTCGGCGTCGGGATCGGATGCTGCTGCAGCCGCGGCGTCGGTCTGCTCACGCTCGTGGCGGGTCTGGGTGCCAAGTTCCAAGTTCGGCATGAACACCACGGCCAGGATGGTCAGCAGGCTCAGTGGGGCGGCGACCATGAAGATGTGGGCCACGGCGTCCCCGTAGGAGGACTCGATGATGGTGCGCACCGAATCCGGCAGGCCGTGCACGGCGGGAATGTTCCCCGCTGCCAGTGACGCTGCCAGGTCCTTGCCCTGTTCGCCTAGTGCGGCAATCGCGGCACCCAGCTCCGCGGACCTCGAGCCCAGGATGTCGGCGATCTTGGTGGCCATCAGCGCACCGAGGACCGAGACGCCGATGGTGCCGCCCAGTGAGCGGAAGAAGGCGATGCCGGAGGAGGCCACACCGATTTCGGCCGGGGTCACCGCGTTCTGCACGATCAGTACCAGGTTCTGCATGACCATGCCCAGGCCTGCACCCAGCAGGAACATGTAGGTGGAGACGAGTACGAAGTTGGTGTCGTAGTGGATGGTGCCCAGCAGGTAGAGCCCGGTGAGCTGCAGCACCGAGCCGGTGACCATGATGGCCTTCCACTTGCCGAACTTGGAGATCAATGCGCCGGCGATGGTGGAGATGATCAGCAGACCGGCCATCATCGGGATGGTCATGAGTCCGGACTGGGTGGCGTTGGCGCCGCGGGCCAGCTGCATGTACTGGGCTAGGAACACCGAGGTGCCGAACATCGAGACGCCCACGGAGATCGAGGCGATCACCGAGAGGGTGAAGGTGCGGTTCTTGAACATGCTCAGCGGGATGATCGGTTCGGAGACCTTGAATTCCACGATCACGAAGCCGATCAGGGCGACGATGGCGCCACCGACCATCCAGGCGGAGGTGGCAGAGATCCATTGGAAGTCGTTGCCGGCCAAGGAAACCCAGATCAGCAGCGCCGAGACGCCTGCAGAGAGCAGCACGATGCCCGCGTAGTCAATGGAGACCTTGCGCTTGGACAGTGCCGGCAGGTGCAGGGTCTTCTGGATCAGGAAGATCGCCAGGGCCGCAAAGGGTAGGGCGATGAAGAAGTTCCAGCGCCAGTTGATGGCGTCGGTGATGAATCCGCCGATCAGCGGTCCGCCCACGGTGCCCAGCGCCATCACGGCGCCGAAGAGCCCCATGTACTTGCCACGCTCGCGCGGGGAGATGATGTCGGCCATGACGATCTGGGTCAGGGCGGTGAGCCCGCCGGCGCCCAGGCCCTGGAACACGCGCATGGTGATGAGCATGCTGGTGTCCTGCGAGAAGCCGGCGATGGCCGAGGCGATCACGAAGATGAGCAGCGAGAGCTGCAGCAGCAGCTTGCGGTTGGCCAGATCGGCCAGCTTGCCCCAGATCGGGGTGGAGACGGTGGTGGCCAGCAGGGTCGCGGTGACCACCCAGGTGTACGAGGTCTGGTCGCCGTTCAGGTCCGAGACGATGACCGGAAGCGAGGTGGATACGACGGTGCCGGCGAGGATCGAGACGAACATGCCCATGAGCAGGCCGGTCAGCGATTGCATCACCTGGCGGTGGGTCATGCCCGTGGAAGACAGGCCCGGTTCCGTCTTGGCGGCGGTGGGGGTTTGGGACAAAGCGGGGCTCCAAAACAAGCGGGAAGATGGTTGACTGATATCAACTATATGGAATTGGTTGTGGTAGCGCAACCAATTTCCGTGTGATGTGTAGCGCGGGCAGACGTGCCACGATGCCTCGAATGGCCGGAGGGCACCTGTCGATGGGCGGGCCTGCCACGAGAATGAAGCAGATGCCGGAGGGTAGTGCTGCGACCGGCACTGCCGGGTTGGGCGGGCTTCCTCCATGCCGAGCTGGCCGCGGATCCCTGGCGGTGGCGTTGAGTGACGTTCGGCCGAAGAACCGGAGATCGAGCGGTACCGGCACGGTGTCCGGAACTCACCCGTCGGTGGGCTTCCGCTGAATGGTTGCCGGGCCCAGCGGGTCAGTCTCCCCAGCGCGTGACGACATCCCATATCTGGAAGGCGCCACCGGATGGTTGCCACAGTGCCCACGAAATATAGTCCCCTGTGCACACTGCCGCTCCGGTGAACCGCTTGTTGCTCACGACCTTGAGCGTGGAGTCCTGCGTGTTGTAGATGTAGCGCTCGCCGGTCGGAACCCCGTCGTAGGACAAGGTCCAGGTCGACCTGGACCCGCAGGTTGCGCTGCCGGCGACAGCGGCGTTGTTGGGGATGGGGAAAGAGGCTACGGAGCCGGACGCGCTGTCCACGACGTAATGGTCACCCCCATAGGAAAAGCCGAACACGGTCCCCTCGGAGTCGAATGCCTCGATCTCCAGGCCGGCCGGCGCCGCCGGGGCCACGTGCAAGAGCTCGACGGGTTCTCCCCCGGGAACCAGCACTGAGATGCCCCTTGCCAAAGAGGTGCCGTCCTCGTTCACGGAGGTGTCCAGGAATGCCACGGTTCCGCCGAAATTCGCCGGCGCATTGGCCGCCTGGTGTTCGACGCGCAGGCTTCCGTGCTCCGCCAGATCCGCCGAAACCACCTGGCCCGCCGCAGCGCCCGACTTGGGATCCTCGATCGGGGTCTGCCAGAACGCGCGGGAGGCGGAAATAACGGGGATCGGCGCCCCGAGCGCCATGGGAGTGTCGTCCGATGCTCCAGCATCGGACGAGGTGGCAAGGACCGAGGCTTTCCCGGTGTCCCGCGGGGCGTTATATATCGTCCACCCTCCCGTAAGTGAGGTGCCGTCTTCGATCTCGGCCCAGACCACGTCGCCCTCGGACACTGCCCCGCCGGTGATGTGGGAGTTGGCACCCAACTGGTGTTTGCCCGGAGTGCGGGTGAGCTCGGTGAATCCGCGATCCACGTACGTACCCACGCTTTCGTGTGATGCCAGGGTGCGGGTTTCCCGTGAGATATCCGCCAATTTCCCAAGCGCCCCGAAGAGAGAACCGTCCGGCCCGAGTGCAAAGGCGGCGAAGGCCTTTCCGTCGCTGGCCAGGTGTGAGGTGTCGTAGAGCTGCTTGAAGTCGACATCTCGGCGCGCCGGGGACGCGTCCTCGAGTGCCCGGCCAATGGCAGTGAAATTGCTGCCGTCGGGCCACTTGAGTCCCGGGACATTGACGGCCTGGGCGTCAGTAGGTGTGGCGGTGGCGGAGTGCGGCGCCACTTTGGGATCATCCACGGTTTCGGTGAGCGTGGTGCAGCCGGAAAGCAGCACCACCAAAGCCACACAGGCGGCAACGGCCGTCGGCCCGTTTCTCTGGATCATCGTCGAACACTCTCCTGGCGGCTGGGATCCTGCTCGTCCATCATTGATCCTTGCCGCTGGCAGGGCGTGGATGGGGTTGGCGCGCCGTGTGCGGACTCGGGAAAAAGCTCCTGAGTAGTGCGCTTGAGATCCAGTCAGCTGCTCTGCGGAGATGGGAGGCCCCGTCCCGGAGGTGGAGATGACTTCCTGCTGTTTGACAGCGATTTGTGAGGGGTGGCATAGTCAAGGCATGAGCCTGTCAGACAGCCGGTCAGCCGGACCGCAGCCCATCGTGAGAGTCAGTGCGGCCGAGGCGGTTTTTTCCGCTATTCGTGACGCCATTGAAACGGGGGAACTGCCGGTGGGCGGCAAGCTCAGCCCCGAAACGGTGCTCGCCACGCAATACGCTGTCAGCCGTTCGGTCATCCGCGAGGCCTTGCGCTCCTGCGCGGCCCTGGGGCTCACCGAAACGCACACCGGTAAAGGCACCTTCGTGATTGCCACGCATACCGCCCGAGACCGGGTCCTCGGCACCTTCTCAGCCCGCAGCCTCATGGAAGCCCGCCCGCACATCGAGATCCCCGCGGCGCAATTTGCCGCCACCCGCGCCACCACCGAGCAGCTGAACCAGCTGCGCGGCATCATCGACGCCATGGAAGTCGAAGACGACCCGGAAATGTGGGTCACGCTCGATGCCGGTTTCCACGCACTGATCGCCACGGCCAGCGGCAACGGCGTCTTCGAACGCGTCGTCAACGACATCCGCGAGGCCATGGTCAACCAGTCCGAGACCATCAACCTGATCACCGGCCGCCAGCACCCCTCGCACACCGAACACCGCGAGATCCTCGCGGCCATCGAAGCCGGTGACGGCCCCGCGGCAGGCCACGCCATGGCCGCCCACCTGGCGGCCGTCGATGAAGCACTGACCCAGATCCTTGGAGCCGAGACCGCATGAACCACCCCGCATTTCCCGCCCACGCCCCACTGGCCGTGCAGACCCGCGGCGAGCTGGTCGAAAGCGTCCACTACGGTTCGCTGATCGCCCTGGCCGCCAACGGTGACAAGATGCTCACCCGCGGAGAGCCCGGCGCGGCCATCTACCCGCGCTCGGCCCTGAAGCCGCTCTTCGCCGTGGCCATGCTCCGCGCCGGCCTCGACCTACCAGCAGACCAGCTCGCACTGGCCGCGGCCAGCCACTCCGGTGCGGCCGTGCACCAAGACCTCGCCGCTAAGATCCTCGCCGACGCCGGGCTGGAACCCACCGCGCTGCGAAACTCCACCGACCTGCCCTACGGGCCTGCCGAGCGGAGCGCCTGGATCCACGCCGGCCACGGACCGAGCCAGCTGGCACAGAACTGTTCCGGCAAGCACGCCGCGATGCTGGCCACCTGCGTGATCAATGGTTGGGACACCGAGTCCTACCTGCACCGCGACCACCCGCTGCCCACGCTTATCCGTAAGGTTGTCGCCGAACTCACCGCGGAACAGCCCACCGCCACCAGCACGGACGGATGCGGCACCGAGGTCTTTGCGCTCTCCCTGACAGGCATGGCCCGATCCTTCGCCACACTGACCACCGCCGCCGAAGGCACCGCCGAGGCCCGAGTCGCCGCGGCAATGCGCGCCCACCCGGTGCTGGTCGCCGGAACCGGGCGTGACGTCACGGCGCTGATGGAAGCGGTCCCCGGCCTGCTGGCCAAGGACGGGTTCGAAGGCATCCAACTCATCGCCCTGGCCGACGGTGCTTCTGTGGCACTGAAGATCTCCGATGGGGGAGACCGGGCACGGATGCCCGCGGCGGTCTCGGCACTGCTGGACCTGGGTGTCGACCCCGCAGCCTTGGAGCCCTTCAACAACCTGCCGGTACTCGGCGGCGGCCAACCGGTGGGAATCCTGCACGGATTCCCGGCGGCCTGAGCTCCGCCGCCAGTACCCAGCCCCTCGCGCGAAGCGCCTTCCCGCACGGCACCGCCGTGCCCAAAAGCACCTCTTCAACGCCCCCGCGCCACACCCCCTTGACCCACGCACCGCCCGAGCACAGGAGATCCACCCCGCCATGAACGAAGCCACAGCAACCCTGCCAGAGGTAGCGCCGGCCGCCGTGTGCAACGAGCACGATTTGATCGGCGACAGGGATATTCCCGTGGAGGCATATTGGGGCGTACACACCTTGCGCGCCGTGGAAAACTTCCCAATCACCGGCCAGCCGCTGTCCACCCATACGCACCTGGTCGTGGCCCTGGCCATGGTCAAGCAGGCCGCCGCACGGGCCAACCTGGACCTGGGACTGCTTGATGCCCCGCGAGCCAACGCCATCATCGCTGCCTGCACCGAAATCATTGCCGGCAAGCTGCATGACCAGTTTGTTGTCGACGTGATCCAGGGCGGGGCCGGCACCTCCTCGAATATGAACGCCAACGAGGTCATCGCCAACCGGGCGCTGGAAATCATGGGTCACGCCAAGGGCGAATATGGGTTCCTGCATCCCAACGACCACGTGAACCTGAGCCAGTCCACCAACGACGTGTACCCCACCGCTGTCCGCGTGGCCACGATCTTCGCTGCCACCTCGCTGGTATCGGCCATGGAACACCTCGGTGCAGCCTTCGCCGCCAAGGCCGTCGAGTTCCGTACCGTGGTGAAGATGGGCAGGACGCAGATGCAGGACGCCGTGCCGATGACCCTGGGCCAGGAGTTCAACGCCTATGCCGTCACCCTTGGCGAGGACCGGGCCCGATTGGCCGAGGCCACGCTGCTGGTCCACGAGATCAACCTTGGGGCCACGGCCATCGGCACCGAGCTGAACGCACCGGCGGGTTACTCCGCGCTGGCCTGCTCACACCTGGCGAGAATCTCCGGGCTGAAGCTGGAAACCGCCTTCGACTTGATCGAGGCCACCGCCGACGTGGGCGCCTTTGTGCACCTCTCCGGGGTCCTTAAGCGCGTCGCCATCAAGCTCTCCAAAATCTGCAACGACCTGCGCCTGCTCTCCTCGGGACCGCGCGCCGGCCTGGGCGAGATCAACCTGCCAGCGGTGCAATCGGGTTCCTCGATCATGCCCGGCAAGGTCAATCCGGTGATTCCCGAGGTCGTGAACCAGGTCGCCTACGAGGTCATCGGCAACGACGTGACCATCACGATGGCAGCCGAATCCGGGCAGCTGCAGCTCAACGCGTTCGAACCGATCATCGTGCACAGCCTGACCAAGTCGATGCGTCACCTCGAGGCCGCCTGCATCACGCTGGCGGACAAATGCATCGTGGGCATCACCGCCCACGAGGACAAGCTGCGCGCCCAGGTGGAGAACTCCATCGGTCTGGTCACCGCGCTGACCGTTCAGCTGGGCTACGCGGCCTCGACGAAGATCGCCATGGAAGCGCTGGCCACCGGACGTGGCGTGGCCGAGCTGGTTCTGGAGCACGGACTGCTTTCCGCCTCGCAGCTGCGCGAACTGCTGCGCCCCGAGCGCTTGGCCAATCTCAGGGAGTAAGCGCCCCCGCGTTCCCGAGACATGCAGCCCCGGGAACGCGGATTTGTGTCCCGCTCGGCGCGGGATCCGGGGCCTCCCAGCCCGCTCTATCCACCCCTCACCCCACGTACCCACGAATACTTCCCCCGAGAGGCCCCTGCGCATGAATCGTGAGACCCCACGCCCGGAAGTGCTCCCCGCCCCGACACCACCCTGTCCGACGGACGCCCCAAATCCTCGCTGACCGCCGAGGACGCAGGGATGCACAAGGGACTGAAATCCCGGCAGATCCAGATGATCGCGATCGGCGGAGCCATCGGCACCGGGCTGTTCATGCGCGCCCTGGGCGAACTGGTCATCCACCGCCCCTCTTCGGGATCGTTCGTCTCCTACGCACGAGAATTCTTCGGGGAGAAGTCGGCCTTCGTGACCGGGTGGCTGTACTGGCTGAACTGGGCCATGACCGCGATCGTGGATATCACCGCGATCGCGCTGTATATGAACTTCTTCGCCAAATACGTCCCCTAGATCGGCTCGGTCCCGCAGTGGGTCTGGGCACTTGCCGCGTTGCTGCTGGTGCTGGGCCTGAACCTGGTCTCGGTGAAGGTCTTTGGCGAACTCGAGTTCTGGTTCGCGCTGATCAAGGTCGTCGCGCTGGTCGCGTTCTTGGCCGTGGGCGTCTACTTCGTGATCTTCGGGTCCCCGATCCCCGGGCACGAGGTCGGTTTCTCGCTGATTGCCGACAACGGCGGGTTCTGCCCCAACGGCCTGCTGCCGGTGGTCGTGGTGATGCAGGGCGTGGTCTTCGCCTACGCGTCGATCGAGCTGGTCGGCACCGCCGCGGGTGAAACGCAGAGCCCGGAGAAGGTCATGCCCAAGGCCATCAACACCGTGATCATCCGCATCGCCGTGTTCTACGTGGGTTCATTGGTGCTGCTTTCGCTGCTGCTGCCATACTCCGCCTACAAGGCCGGTGAATCCCCGGTCGTGACGTTTTTCGGGTCCATCGGGGTCTCCGGCATGGACTCGATCATGAACCTGGTGGTGCTCATCGCCGCGATGTCCTCGCTGAATGCCGGACTGTATTCCACCGGACGGATCCTGCGCTCGATGGCATTGGCCGGTTCGGCCCCGCGCTTCGCCGCAAGGCTGAACAAGCAGGCAGTGCCCTACGGAGGCATCGCGTTGACCACCGTGGTCGAGGGTCTGGGCGTGGTGCTCAATGCGCTGGTCCCTGCCGCGGCGTTCGAGATCGTGCTGAACCTGGCGGCGCTGGGCATCGTGGCTTCCTGGGGCGTGATTGTGCTCTGCCAGCTGGCCCTGTACCGCTTGGCCAAGCGCGGGGAATTGCAGCGTCGGGCATTCAGGATGATCGGCGCGCCCTACACCGGCTACCTGACCCTGGCCTTCCTGGTCGCGGTCATCGTGCTGATGGCCTTCGATTCACCGGTGGGGACCTGGACCATGGCATCGATCATCGTCATCATCCCGGCCCTGGTGATCGGCTGGTACGCATCCCGCGCACGCATCAATGACATCGCCGCGGCCCGCGACGCGGCAGATGCCCGCCACGAGCTCTCACTCGTCGCCTCCGCACCTGAAGCGTAAGCCGGAGAACTCATCGGTATTCGCTCGCAGCACCACGTTGAGCGCCCCCCGCAAGCACGTTTTGCGTGGGGCGCGGTCGTTTCTTCGCGATGCCGGCGGCGCCCGACGGATTCGTCCGTGGATCCCGGTGGCCGTAGCGGATACTTTCCCTCGAGGCTCTGCTACCCTCGCAGCATGAGGCACCCATCGAACGCTGCCGTGCCGCATCCGAAGCGACTCGAAGACCATATTGAAGCTAGGGATCCCGGGCGCGTGCAGGGCCCCGGAGGACCCCGGCGACCAGCTGAGGTGAACACTTTGCAGGGCATCGGGCCTGAAGCCACCGCCAGAGCACGCGAACTGGCCGCATCCATCCAGCTGGGCTCCTGGCACTACAGCCTGCGGCTGGAGCGGACCGAAGACCGCAACTCGGTGATGAACAACGTGGTGGGCTTGGTCATTGGGTTGATTGTCGCAACCGCCAGCATCGCTTTTATGCTTCGTGCACACCCCGAAGCCTGGGGGATCGTCTTGGTCGGCCTGGTGTTGAGCGGGGTGGGACTGGGCTTCGTGGCGGTCTGCGGCTACCGGCTGATGTTCAAGGACCGCGAAGGCATTCGCGGAATCCTGCTGGGCCATGTGTTCGACGCAGGGCTCATTTTTGAACGCACCCGGGGCCAGTGCCACGTCGTGCGGCTGGGGGATGGCATGCTGCGCCATGTCTCCTGGGACGATGGTGCCGATGACCGGCAACGGGCCCAACTATGGATCACACTGCCCGACGGGCAGCTGCGTGGGATTGAAACATGGAACAAGGATGAATGCCTGCAGCTCTCGGCGTTGGCCACCCACGTGGGGCTGGGCGCCGAGCCGGAAACTATTGCGCCGCTCCACCCCGGGCAGGTCCCCGAACTGCTCTGACTCCGAAGGGGCGGACCGGGCAAGAGGTGCCTAGATGCCCAACGATTCGCGCAGCCGGGCCACATGTCCGTCCGCCGCCACGTTGTATTCGGCATGCGAGATGACACCGTCACCGTTGATCACCACGGTGCTGCGCAGCGTTCCGGAAAATGTCTTGCCGTTGAACTCCTTGTCCCCGTATGAGCCGTATGCCTTGGCCACGGCGAAGTCGGGGTCCGAAAGCAACGGGAAGTTCAGTTCTTCGGCCTCGGTGAATGAGGTGAGCGCTTCACCCTGGTCCGGGGAGATGCCCAGCACCTCGTAGCCGGCGGCGCGCATCGAGTTCAGGTTGTCGCGGAAGTCGCAGGCTTCGGTGGTGCAGCCGGGAGTGGCGGCCTTTGGGTAGAAATACACCACGACGTTCTTGCCCGCGTAGTCGCTCAGTGAGACCTGTTTGCCCGCTGCGTCGGCGAGGGAGAATTGTGGTGCGTGCTGCCCAACGGCCAGCGGTGTTGATGTTTCAGACACGAGCGACTCCATTCATTTTCATATCCCGATAATTAATTTTCATATTATCGCCCTTCGGTCGGCCCAACAAGGGTTCGGGCAGAGCAAAAAACTTCCAAAACACACTCCTGTCGAGTGGGGAAAGCCTGGTGCCCCCATCGAATGGTGTGGAATTCGGCAAAAAATCACTCTGGGGGAGGATCCAACCGTCGGAGATCGCGGGTAGAGTTTCGAATGCCCGGCTGAAAAGTGCCGCGTTGCAGCCTTGTGGGAGCCATCGGATCACGGTGGAAACGCGGGGCCGGAAAACCATGAGGACACCCGCCAGATGCTCTTAAAGCTCATACTTCGACATTCGAAACCCTATAAGTGGTGGATTGTTGCCGTGCTGTTCTTTCAGCTCGCCACCACCATCGCCACCCTGTACCTGCCCAGTCTCAACGCACGCATTATTGACACCGGCGTGGTCAAGGGCGACACCGACTACATCTGGCGCACCGGTGGCGTCATGCTGGGCGTTGCCTTCGTGCAGGTCATTACTGCCATTGCCGCCGTGTACTTCGGTGCCAAAACCGCCATGGCCATCGGCCGGGACCTGCGCCATGCGGTCTTCGAATCCGTCACAGGGTTTTCCGCGCAAGACGTGAACAAGTTCGGCGCCGCCACCTTGATCACCCGCGGCACCAACGACGTGCAGCAGGTGCAGATGCTGGTGCTGATGGGTCTGAACTTCATGGTTTCGGCCCCCATCATGTGCATCGGCGGCATCATCATGGCGCTGCGCGAGGACGTCGGACTGTCCTGGCTGGTCTGGGTCTCGGTACCCGTGCTGCTGGTGGTGGTCGGCACCCTGGTCATCTTCCTGATGCCGCTCTTCCGCCAGATGCAGGACCGCATCGATGGAATCAACGGGGTGTTGCGCGAGCAAATCACCGGCATCCGCGTGGTGCGTGCCTTCGTGCGCGAACCGCATGAAACCGAACGCTTCGAGGAAGCCAACGCCAAGCTCACCCGCGTGGGTGTGAAGGTCGGCAACCTCTTTGTGCTGATGTTCCCGCTGATCGGCATGATCCTGCACATCGCCACCGCCTCCGTGCTCTGGTTCGGCGGACACCGCGTGGAAACCGGATCGATGCAGATCGGCGCGCTGACAGCATTCCTGCAGTACCTGCTGCAAATCCTCATGGCCGTCATGATGGGCACCTTCATGGCCATGATGATCCCGCGCGCCATCGTCTGCGCCGAGCGCATCGACGAGGTCACCACGATGGTCCCCTCCCTGTCGGACCAGAGCGAACACGTCGCCGAAATGGCCGAGCCCGGAACCGTCGAGTTCCGCAAGGTCACCTTCGGTTACCCAGGTGCCGAGGCCCCGGTGCTCAATAACATCTCCTTCACCGCCAAGCGCGGGGAAACCACCGCCATCATCGGGTCCACCGGCTCGGGCAAGTCCACGCTGCTGAATCTGATTCCGCGGCTCTACGACGCGAGCCAGGGCCAGGTGCTGGTCGGCGGGGCTCCTGTCACCGATTTGACCCGCGCCCAGCTGTCCACCGCCGTGGCCACCGTGCCGCAGCGCCCCTACCTGTTCTCCGGCACCGTCGCCTCCAACCTGCGCTTCGGCGCCGACGCGGCCACCGAAGAAGAACTCTGGGATGCCCTGCGCACCGCCCAGTCCGAGTCCTTCGTCGCCGCGCGCGAGGACGGGCTCGACTCGAAGATCTCCCAAGGCGGTACCAATGTCTCGGGCGGGCAGCGCCAGCGCCTGTGCATCGCCCGGGCCCTCGCCGCCAAACCGGCGATCTACCTCTTCGACGACTCCTTCTCCGCCCTGGACGTGGCCACCGACGCTCGGTTGCGTGCCGCCTTGAAGGAACCGACCCAGGACGCGGCGGTCATCATCGTCGCCCAACGCGTTTCCACGATCATCGCAGCGGACCAGATCCTGGTCCTTGACCACGGGGAGATCGTGGCCCGCGGAACACACGAGGAGCTCCTGGAGTCCTCGGAAACCTATCAAGAAATCGTGACCAGCCAGCTGGCAGTGGAGGAGGTGGCCTAAATGGCGAAACGTACCAAGGAATCATCCACGGCAGTCGTGGACAATCCCGACGGGATCGAGGAAGTCGACGAGTTCGATACCGCCGGCGCCTCCGACGTGTTCGGCGATGCGGCACCCGTGCGCAAGGCCAAACACTTCTGGCCCTCGGCCAAGCGCCTGGTGGGCTTGCTCGCCCCCGAAAAACTCGGCATGTCCATCGTCCTGCTCTTCGTCGCGGCAGGCGTCGTGCTGGCCGTCATCGCCCCCAAGATCCTGGGCAAGGCCATGGACGTGATCTTCGCCGGGGCCATCGGCGGGAACATGCCGGCCAACGTGCCGGTGGATCAGGTCATCGCGCAGCTGCGCGACTCCGGGCAGAACGACCTGGCCGAGATGTTCTCGAAGATGGACCTGGTCCCGGGGGTCGGCATCGACTTCGAGCTGCTGAGCCGCTACATCCTGATCGTGCTGGCCATGTACTTCGTCTCCTCGTTGTTCATGTGGGTGCAGGGCTGGGTGCTGAACCGGCTGGTGATGAAGGTCGTCTACGGGTTGCGCCGCGACGTGGAAACCAAGCTCAACCGGCTGCCGCTGAACTACTTCGACACCCGCCAGCGCGGGGATTTGCTCTCGCGAGTCACCAACGACGTGGATAACATCCAGAACGCGCTGCAGCAGGCGATCAGCCAGCTGGTCCAATCCCTGCTCACCGTGGTGGGCATCGTGATCATGATGTTCATCGTCTCTTGGCAGATGGCGCTGATCGCGCTGATCGCCCTGCCGCTGTCCGCCGTGGCCGCCGGGGTCATCGGCTCCCGCGCCCAGGGCCTGTTCACCGCCCAGTGGAAAAACACCGGTGCGCTCAACGGGCAGATCGAGGAGTCCTTCTCCGGACATGACCTGATGAAGGTCTTCGGGCGCGAAGAGGACATGCTCGAGCACTTCCGCACGAAGAACGAGGAGCTCTACAAGGCCTCCTTCGGTGCCCAGTTTGTCTCCGGGATGATCTTCCCGGTGATGAACTTCGTCTCCTACCTGGCCTACGTCGGCATCGCGGTGGTGGGCGGCCTGCGGGTGGCCTCGGGGCAGATGTCCCTGGGCGATGCGACCGCATTTATCCAGTACTCCCGCGAATTCACGCAGCCGTTGGGGCAGATGGCCGGGATGGCCAATATGCTCCAATCCGGTGTCGCCTCCGCCGAGCGCACCTTCGAGCTGCTGGATGCCGAGGAACAGGATCCGGATCATCCCACCGATAAGCTGCCGGCCCGCACCGACGGCCACGTCGAATTCCGCGACGTCTCCTTCTCCTACTCGGAGGACAAGCCGCTGATTGAGTCGCTGTCCTTCGAGGCGCACCCCGGGCATACCGTGGCCATCGTGGGACCCACCGGCGCGGGCAAAACCACGCTGGTGAACCTGGTCATGCGCTTCTACGAGCTGGACTCCGGGTCCATCACCCTGGACGGGGTCGACGTGACAGCAATTTCGCGTGCGGATCTGCGCTCCAAGGTCGGCATGGTGCTGCAGGACGCCTGGCTCTTTGGCGGCTCCATTATGGAGAACATCCGCTACGGCCGGCTGGATGCCACCGACGATCAAGTCTACGAAGCGGCCAAGGCCACCTTCGTGGACCGGTTCGTCCGGGCCCTGCCCGATGGCTACGAGACGGTCATCGATGAGGAAGGCACCAACGTGTCTGCAGGTGAGAAGCAGCTGATCACCATCGCCCGCGCCTTTGTGGCCAACCCGTCGCTGCTGATCCTCGATGAGGCGACCAGCTCCGTGGATACCCGCACCGAGCTGTTGGTGCAGCACGCCATGGCGGCGCTGCGCAGCGATCGGACCAGCTTCGTGATTGCACACCGCCTGTCCACCATCCGCGACGCCGACACCATCTTGGTGATGGAAGAGGGAAAGATCGTGGAGCAGGGCAACCACAAGGTGCTGTTGGCCGCCCGAGGAGCCTACTACCGGCTGTACCAGTCGCAGTTCGCCGGCCCGGCCGAGGATGTCGATGCCGACCCCGCCACCGGGGGAGCCCCGGTGCTGACGGGCCTCGAGCCCAGTGAGACGGCTCCGGAGGATATCAAGGGTTAGGCCCGAAGCATAGCTACCAAGCAGCTGCACGCAAGGGTGCGGGACCGATGGTCAATTCATTGCATCGGTCCCGCACCCTTGTCGTATTGGGCCCGGGGCGCTGGATCAAGAGCCAGCGGTGGTGCGGCGGGCACCATGGTTTCCTCGGATCTGGCAGTAAGAGTTCACCCTCCTGCCAGATCCGAGGAAAGTGATAGTAAGGAGCGGCCTTGCTATCACTTCGAAACCCGTCAAGGATTACCTGGGAACGTCCGGACCCCGACCGTTTAGCGAGTGCGCGCTCATGCGCAACCAGATATACCAGCGCCGGAACGTTCATGTCTTGGATGGCCTTGGCAGCGTGCGTGTGGCAAGCCGCCCTGACACCGAAGACGCGCGGCATCCCTGTTTTCACACTGGTGGCATCAAAATCGCCGCCTATTCCTATGCGCTAGGCTTGCGCAAGTGACAGTTCGAACCGGCTCCGCCCCGCAGCAAACCCCGCCCCAAACCACGACCGCGACGGCCGGTCGGCAGGACAATAGCAACGGCTCCTCGATGGGGTTCCGGGCCGACATCCAAGGTCTGCGAGCGATCGCGGTGCTGATGGTGATCATCCACCACCTGCGCCCCGGCGCGCTGAGCGGCGGATTCATCGGCGTCGACATGTTCTTCGTGATTTCCGGGTATCTGATCACCGCGCACCTGTTCCGCGAAATGCGCGCCACCGGCACCATCAAACTTGCCACCTTCTGGGCCAGGCGCATCCGGCGGCTGCTGCCGCTGGCCTTCACGGTGCTGCTGGCCGGTGCCGGAGCGGTGTACTTCTTGATCCCCGCCACCGAACACGGCACCATGTTCAAACACATCGCCGCGGCAGGCCTGTACGTGGAGAACTGGGCGCTGGTTGCCGACGCCACCGACTATTCCGCCGCAGGACAAATGGCCACCGTGGTACAGCATTACTGGTCACTGTCCGTGGAGGAACAGTTCTACCTCGCCTGGCCGCTGCTGCTGGTGGGCGCCGGGTTCCTGGCCGGGAAGCTGGTGCCCCGCTTCGGGAAACGCACCAGCATCGGGCGGCACACCTTCGCCGGGATCGGCACCCGCAGGCTCTTCCTGGTCGTCATCGGCGCCATCATGCTCCTGTCCTTTGCCTACGGACTCTGGGTCACCGCCGCCAGCCCGCAAGCTGCCTACTTCGATACCGCAGGCCGCGCCTGGCAGTTTGCCGCCGGCGGCGTGGTCGCGTTGCTCTGCGTCAACCGCGGTATCGGCGGTGCGCCAGGGTTCCTGCTGGGCTGGAGCGGCATCGGACTGCTGATCGCAGGTGCGGTGCTGATCCCCACCGAGACCCGCTTCCCCGGCACCATGGGCCTGGTCCCGGTGCTCGGGACCGCAGCGGTACTGGCGGCGGCCGGCACTTACCGGCCCGGGCTGCGCTTCTTCTCCCACTCCACCTGGCTGTCCATCTGGCCGATGCACAAGGTCGGGGACCTGAGTTACGGCGCCTACCTGTGGCATTGGCCGCTGATCATCGTCGCCCCGTTTGTGCTGCACGCCGAACCCAAGTGGTACCACGAGGCCGGCATCCTGGCGCTGACCTTGGCCCTGGCCTGGGCCTCCCAGCTGCTCATCGAGGACCCACTGCGCTTCGGAGCGTGGCTGAAACCGGTGCGCAACGCGTTCATCTTCGCCCTGGCCGGGATGCTGGTGCTGGCTTCGGTGTCCTGGGCAGGCACCGCCGCCTCGGCGCAAAGCGCCAACCTGCCCCGGATGGATGCGGGTTCCACGTGCTACGGCGCCGGTTCCCTGGAGCACCCGCAAGACTGCCAGCCGGTGGCCTCTCACTTCGCGCCCTGGCCCTCGGCCGTCGCGGTCTCCCAGCAGGTGCGTGCTGCCTTGTACCCGGGCTGCGAAACCGACACGCTGCAGGTGGGCGAGTCCAGCTGCAAGCTGGGAAACAGCACAAACCCCACGCTGCGTGTGGCAGTGGTGGGGGACTCGCACGCCTCGGCCTGGCTGCCGGCGTTGGTAAAAATCGCCACGCAGCGCGACTGGGAAATCACCACCCACATCCGCTCGGGCTGCTCGCCGTCGGTCGCGAAGCTCAAGGGCTCGGATCAGCTCAGTGCCGCCGCCGAACGCCTGTGCACCGAATCGGTGCGGGCGCTGGGCCCAAAGCTCGCAGCCGATCCCGAGCTTGACGCGGTCATCGTCGCGGCGCAGGGCAACAAACGTTCCTGGGTCTCCTCCCCGGGCTACGAGTTCAGCGACCCTGCCACCGAGGGCTTCACCAGCCTGTGGCAGCAGTGGAGCGATGCCGGCAAGAGGGTCGCGGTGATCGATGAGGTGCCGCGGCTGGGCAACAAGAACATCCCCACCTGCGTCGCGTCGAACCCCGAAGACCCGCTGGCCTGCGCGGTGAGCCGCAAGCAGGGCCTGTCGATCAGGCACAACCTGGGTAAGGCACTTCAAAGTGACAGTGCTCCGGCCGGCATCGTGCGGGCGGATCTGACCGATTCGATCTGCTCGGAGGAAACCTGCTTCGCCGTCATCGGCTCGCTGATCACCTACTACGACCAGTCGCACCTCTCCCATGACTTCTCCGCCTCGCTGGCTCCGATGCTGGCCCAGCAACTGGGCCGGGACCCGGCCTTCGCCGCCGGTGACTGAGCGCAACAACCCCGCCACGGTGCGCTGCGTGGAGTCAAGCCGGGGACAGGTGAGAAAGCCAACGCGCGCGCTCACGCGGAACCATCGGCATCGACGCATAAGCTATTGCCCATGCCTGCACCCGTGAAAGCTCCCCGCCTGCCCGTTTTCAAGGAGCCGGTCACCACCGGATCGGGGGACCTGACGGGTCTGGAAGCCGACGGCCGTGCCGAGCGCCTGCTTTTTGTCTCCGACGACGCGGCCGGGGTGGACTTAGAGGACGCGGTCTTCACCGAATGCCACTTCCGTGCGGTGTCTCTGCAGGGGGCACCGATGACGCGGGTGACGTTCGGCGATTGCCTCATCGAAGAGGTCAACGCCCCGGTGCTCGAGGCCCCTGACTCCGGCTGGTGGAACACCGCGGTCATCGGCGGACGCATCGGCTCCGCGGAACTCTACGGTGCCACCTTCCGTTCGGTGCGCTTCGAGAGGGCCAAGCTCGGCTACCTGAACCTGCGCCGGGCGAAGATCAAGGACGTGGAATTTCGTGACGTGCACATCGAGGAACTTGATGTCGGGGGAGCGAACCTGGAACGGGTCACCTTCATCGACTGCACCATCGACACCCTGGCGCTGAACGGGGCCAAGCTTAAGGACGTCGACCTGCGCGGGGCCCGGTTGCGCACCCTCTCGGGGATCTCGGCACTCAAGGGCGCCACGGTGAGCTTCGAGCAGCTCCTGGACCTGGCCCCGATCCTGGCCAACGAACTGGGCCTGCGCGTCGAATAGCACCCGCGGCGTCCGGCGGTACACCGGGCAGCGTTGAGATCGATAAGGTGGAAACCATGCAGCAACCGCACCACCCTTACCCCTGGGCCCCAGCACCTCGCCGCCGGCAACCGGTCTTCGACCCCGGTCCGATGAAGCGCGGGGACGTGGTGGTGCTGGGCATCTACGTGGTGCTATTCATCTTCGGCGCCGCCGGGGCGCTGACCCTGCTGCCCGGGTTCGTCGAGGCGTTCAAGGATGCCGAGTCCGCGCAGTTCGGGGTGAACCTGATCATGTACGTGGTGGTCTTCACCGGCGCGATGATCATGGGCTTCGAGGCGCTGCGCACCTCCTTCGCCACCTTCACCTACTATCCATGGGTCAAATATCTGATGATCCCCGGTGGCTGGCTGGGCTCGCTGATCATCAGCGCGATCGTGCTGGTTTCCTTGGGGGACCCGGTCAAGAGCGAGAATCAGCTGGCCATCGAGGGGATGACCCAGTCGGTACCGTTTCTGACGATGTTTGTGGTCACCGCGATCATGGGCCCGTTCGTGGAGGAATATATCTTCCGCCACCTGCTCATCGGCAAGCTCAGCCGCCGGCTCAATGTGTGGCTCTGCGTGGCGATCTCGGTGGTGCTGTTCACCGGGCTGCACTTTGTGGGGGCAGGCTCCTTCGACGTGACCAGTGCGGTCCCCTATACGATGCTGGGCATCGTGATGTCGGTGGCCTATGTACTCACCGGAAAATCGCTGGCCTACTCCTATGTGTTCCACGTGTTCAACAACGCCGTGGCGCTGAGCCTCAGCTACACGGTGCTGCCGCTGATCCAGCAATAGCAGCGGCAGGGCTCCCGGCGCCACGTCCCGCACCGAGCCCCAGTCGGCGATACCCTATCTACATCACGAAGGAAGCACGAGCACCAGTGAGTACCGATCCCGGCCCGGGGAACCCGTGGCACGGACATCTCCGCGGCAGCACCGGCTACCGCCGGATGATCCTGGCGCTCTTTGCCGCAGGGGTGGCTACCTTCTCCCAGCTCTACTCGGTCCAAGGTGTGCTGCCGGAACTGGCCCGCGACCTGGCGGTCACCGAGGCCGATGCGGCGCTGGCGGTCTCCGCGGCGACCCTGGGCCTGGCGACCTCGGTGCTGTTCTGGTCATTGATGGCCGATCGGATGGGGCGCCTGCGCACGATGACGATCGCCGTGCTGGCAGCGGTGGTGCTGGGCCTGGTGGTCCCGTTCTCCCCGGGATTCGAATGGTTGTTGGTGTTGCGCTTCATCGAGGGCCTGGCCTTGGGTGGGATCCCGGCCGTCGCGCTGGCCTACCTCTCCGAGGAGATCTCCGCGCTGCATTCGGCCGTGGCAGCAGGCACCTACATTTCCGGGACCACGCTGGGCGGGCTGGCCGGGCGGTTGGTCGCCGGGCCGCTGAGCGAGTTTGTTTCCTGGCGGGTGGGCACCTTGGTGGTTTCGGTGCTGGCCGCGATTGCCGCGGGTGTGTTCATCGCCCTGGCTCCGAAGCCGCGCGGTTTCACCCCGGTGCCCTGGCGCAGTCCGCACCGCATCCCCCTGTGGAAAAAGCTGTGGATGAACCTGCGCAAGGGTCCGTTGCTGGTGCTGTACGCGCAGGGTTTTTTGCTTATGGGCGGCTTCGTGGCGGTCTACAACTACCTGGGGTTCCGGCTTGAAGGTCCCCCGTTCCTGATCCCGGCCTCGCTGGCGTCGCTGGTGTTCATCGCCTACCTCTCCGGGACCTGGTCCTCCCGAACATCCGGGGCGATGGTGGCGCGCTTCGGCCGGCTTCCGGTGCTGTTGAGTTCCACCGGGTTGATGGCCGCGGGACTAGTGGTGACATTGGCCGATTTCCTGCCGGCGGTGATTGTTGGGCTGCTGGTGTTCACCGCCGGGTTCTTTGCCGCGCATTCGGTGGCCAGCGGCTGGATCCCGTTGCTGGGTGTCGGCGGCCGGGCGCAGGCTGCCAGCCTGTACAACCTGGCCTACTATTCTGGGTCTTCGCTCTTTGGTTGGGTCATCGGTCTAGCGTTTAATGCCGCGGATTGGCCCGGTCTGGTGCTGGCCGTGGCCGCGCTGCTGGTGGTAGCCGCCGCGCTGGCACTGGCGGGGCTGCGCCAGCGCCGCCCCGCTGGTGATGGATCAGAGTAGCTCCAGGAGCTGCTTTTTATAGGCCTCGAAGGCCGCGACGCCGGTGGCGGTGATGCCCACATAGGTCGCGGGGCTCCTGCCTTCGATGAGTTTCTGTACCGTGATGTACCCGGCGTCTTCGAGCTTGCGCAGGTGCGTGGAGAGGTTCCCTGCGGTCATGCCCAGGATTTCGCGCAACTTCGGGAAGGCAATGGATTCGTGCAACCCCAGGGTATTCAGGGCCGACATGGCCCGCAGCCTGGCGTCGGCGTGGATCACCGGATCAAGCTCTGCCATGGCTACTTCACCGTCCCGGAGGATTCGCGGCGGCGCAGCACGAGCATCGTGATGCCTGCAGCCACGAAGAGGATCGGGCCGCCGATGGCGAAGATCGAAATGAAGGCCGAGGCCCCGGCGATGAGTCCCGCGGCGTTGAGCACGGTGAAACAGACACCCAGCAGGAACATCGAGCGGTCGCCGAAGATCGCCGCACCGGCCATGTACATGATGCCCACCACCAGGATGGCCACGGAGTTGATCAGCCAGCCGGTGACCAGCAGGTGCTCATCGGCCAGCAGCCGGGAGATGACGATGGAGAACAGTGCGACGATCAGGAAGCCGCCCATCCAGCTCATCCCGTAGGCCATGCCGGCGAACGTGGAGTCCCCGCGGATCTGGGAGCTGGAGCGGATGCCGGCCACCGCGGTGTAGGTGATGGCGGCGAGCAGGATCACTGCACCAATGACCAGTGCGGTGCCGTAGGCCAGTGGCAGCCAGCCGAAGGCCGCGCCATGCAGCAGGCCGTAGCCCAGCAGGTAGGCGGCGGCCCAGACGAAGTAGATCACCGCGGTGTTTGGTTCGATGGAGGCGCGGGTGGTGGCCGCGGCCTGGTTCAGCGAGGCCAGGGCAGCTCGGGGGTCGAGTGCCGGTTCTTCGGTGGGTGACTGGTTAGTGTTCCTGGCGGCCGTCCTTCGGTGGATGGTGGCGGTGTGCCGTGTGACAAACCGTGATGCATCTGCAAACAAGTTTGTAACGCAAACCAGTTTGTGTCAAGAGTGTTGGAGAAAAAATCTCCGACACCCGGCGCTACCGGGGCCCCGGTAGTCTGGAGAGGTGAAAGAAACCGCCAAAAACCAGGTCACGGCCCCCGATTCCGCGCGCGGGTTGGGACGCACCATCCTGGCGTTGGCAATTCCCGCCCTCGGCGCGCTCATTGCAGAGCCGCTCTTCCTGCTGGCCGATATGGCCATCATCGGCCACCTAGGCATCAACGAGCTGGCCGGGGCCGGCCTGGGCACCACGGTTCTGCAGACCGCCGTGGGACTGATGGTCTTCCTGGCCTACTCCACCACCCCCGCGGTGGCCCGGGCCATCGGGGCCGGGAACATGGGCCGGGCCATGGCCGCGGGGCGTGACGGGATCTGGCTCGCCGTCGGGCTGGGCATCATTCTGGCGCTGGGCGGCTACTTCGGCGCCGGGGCGCTGGCCGGTGCCATGGGGGCCACCGGGGAGGTCCGTGAGTTCGCGGTGGACTACATTCAATATTCGACCTTCGGCATCCCCGCGATGCTGCTGGTGCTCGCCGCCACCGGGGTGCTGCGCGGCATGCAGGACACCAAAACCCCGCTGTACGTAGCCGGAATCGGCTTCGCCGCGAATATTGCCCTGAACTTCATCCTGGTCTACCCACTGGGGATGTCCGTTGCCGGCGCGGCACTGGGCACCTCGATCGCGCAATGGGGGATGGCGGCGGTGTACCTGTGGATGCTGGTGCCACGGATCCGGGCCGCCGGGCAGTCCCTGGCTCCGCACCCTCGCGGCGTGCTGAGCACCGGGCAGGTTGGCTCCTGGCTGATGCTGCGCACCTTGTCCCTGCGCCTGGCCCTGCTGGCCACGGTCTGGGTCGCCACCGGGCAGGGCGCCCTGACGCTGGCCGCCCACCAGTTGGTGTTCACCATCTTCACGTTCATGGCCTTTGCGCTCGACGCCCTGGCCATCGCCGCGCAGGCGCTGATCGGCAAGGAGCTGGGCGCGGGGAACGCCGGCCAGGTTAACCGGCTCACCCGGACCATGTCGCGTTGGGGTGTGTACTTCGGGCTGGCTACCGGCGCGCTGCTGGCGATCATCGCACCGTTTGTCGGCGCGCTGTTTACCACCGATGAATCGGTGCGTTCGGCCACCATGGTCGGGGTATGGATCCTTGCCGCATCCCAGCCCATCTGCGGACTGGTATTTGTGCTCGACGGGGTGCTGATCGGGGCAGGGGACGCGCGTTACCTGGCCGTGGCGGGCATGCTCAACCTGCTGGCCTACCTGCCGATGCTCTTCATCGTCACGCTCTTCGAGCACAGCGGGGTCTCGGCCGTCAGCTGGATCTGGGTGGCCTTCGGGCTGGGCTTCATGCTGGCTCGCGCCGCAACCTTGTCTTGGCGGGTGCGAAACGACAAATGGATGCTCCTAGGCGCCTAGGTAGAGCCGCTAGGCCCAGAGGCTGCCGGGATCGGTGAACTGCTGGGCCATGGCCGTGCGGATCGAACGCAGGTGCGTGGCCATGGCATCGTTCGCCGACCGAGCATCGCCCGCCGCGATGGCAGCATAGATCGCTTCGTGTTCCTTGAGCTCGGTGGGAACGCCCATGTAGGACTGCAGCCCCGGGAGCACGTGGTGGGCGCGTGCCGTCTCATCGAAGCAGCGGTGCAGCGATTCGGCGAGCCTGGTGTTGCGTGAGGCGTCCGCGATTCCTTGATGGAACCGTTGGGCAGCGTCCATGGCGGCCAGTGGATCGCGCTCGGAGAGCTCCGCTTGGGTGTCCAGGAGCCCGCGCAGGTCGCCCAGGAGTTGCTGTGGCAGGAATCCGGCGGCGGCCGCGGCCGCGTGCGGTTCGAGCAGCATGCGCAGATCAAGAGTTTCCTGCACGTCATTCAGGCTCATGGTGCGCACCAGATAGCCCTTCTTCGGCAGCACCGTGAGCAATCCCTGGCTGGTCAGCAGGCGCAGCGCCTCACGGATCGGGGTCTTGGATACGGAGTATTCCTGCGCCAAGCGCGGCTCGACGACGATGCTGCCCGGGGCGAGCTGCCCGGTGAGTATGGCCTCGCGCAGCTTCACGACCATGCGATCGGTGAGCGATCCACTCATCGTCATACTCCTCGGTGCGGGTATCCGTCGGCGTCATATTGGCCTTGGTGTGTTCTCAGCCCTTGTAAAAGATACTACCTGCCTGTTAGAAATATCTTTCAGGTATTTTTTCATGTAGGTGAACGCAGGAGTCTCGACGATGACCAACCAACCCGGGCTGCGCGCCGAGGAACGGCCCGCCGAGGCCCAGCGTCTCACCCCGGCCGGGCGCCGCGCACTTTTCGCCGCGGTGCTGGGGACCGTGATCGAGTGGTACGACTACGCCCTCTTCGGGGCTGCGGCAGGATTGGTCATCGCCCCGCTCTTCTTCTCCGAATCAGTGGCCTCCGCCGCCTCCCTGATGGCGTTCGCGACCTTCGCGGTCGGCTTCGTGGCACGACCGCTGGGCGGGGTCATCGTCGGACATATCGGCGATAAATACGGTCGCCGACCGGCCATGATGCTCACCATTATCCTGATGGGCGTGGCCACCGTGGGCGTGGGGCTGCTGCCCACCAGTGCCGCGATCGGCGCCGCAGCGCCGCTATTACTTGTCATCCTGCGGTTGCTGCAGGGCTTTGGTGCCGGTGCCGAGCTGGCCGGGGCCATGACCCTGGTGGCCGAGTTCGCCCCGCCGAAACGGCGCGGCTTCTACACCTCATTGGTGCTTTCCACCCCGCCGGCCGGCATCGCCCTGGCCACCTTCGCGTTCTTCGCCGTCTCCGCCCTGGGCACCGAGGTGCTGCTGGGCTGGGCTTGGCGTCTCCCGTTCCTGGTCTCGGCGGTGCTCTTCGTGCTAGCGCTGTACATCCGTAACCGGCTCGAAGAGACCCCCGAGTACTCCGCGGCCATCGCCACGGCAGCGGCCGAACGCACCAAGACCCGCGCCCCGCTGCGCGACGTATTGGCCAGGGACTGGCGCCAGGTGCTGATCGGGTTCTTTTCGATCACCGGTCACAACGCCATGAACTACATTCTGGCCGTGTACGCGCTGAGTCTGATGACCTCCCCACTGGTGGGCCTGGCCAAGCCCGACGCCCTGCTGGCCGTCACCCTGGGCTCACTGGTCTCCGTCGCACTGACCCCGGTGGGTGGATGGCTCTCGGACAGATTCGGGGCGCCGAAGGTGCTGCTCGCCGGATCTCTCATGGGCGCGGCCCTGGCCTACCCGATATTCGGGCTGCTGACCGCCGGTAGCTTCGCTTTGGCCTTCACCGCGATCGCGCTGGGCTACGGGCTGGTCATCCCTGCCACCAGTGGCGCGCAGGGAGCATTCCTCACCAACCTCTTCCCGCCGCAGCGTCGGCTCAGCGGCATCGGGGTGGCCCGCGAAACCAACGGTGCCTTGGTGGCTGGCCTCAGCCCGCTGATTGCCGCAGCACTGGTCACCGCCGCCGATGGCAAGACCCATCTGGCCGCTGGCTACCTGCTGGCCTGCTGCCTCTCCTCGGCGATTGCCGTGCTGCTCTCGATGCGCGTTCCCTCCAACACCTGAGCCGGCCTCCGCGTCGAACCCCCTCTCCACCTCATGACCCACAGAAAGCCGGAACATCACCCATGAAACGTCGCCTGCCGCAGATTTCCGAACTCCGCTCGCTGATGAAGTTCGAGGCCCCATCCCTGGACCGGCGCGCAGCGCGCCTGGCCAAGGCCGCCGACGTTTGGGACCTGCGGGCCATCGCCAAGCGGCGCACCCCCACCCCGGCCTTCGACTACGTGGACGGCGCCGCGCAGCGCGAACTCACGACCCGTCGCGCCCGCGAGGTCTTCGACTCGGTGGAGCTGATCCCGCGGATCCTGCACGGCACCGCCGAACCGGACCTCAGCACCGCCATCGCCGGGGAAGCCTCCGCATTGCCCTTCGGCATCGCCCCGACCGGGTTCACCCGCTTTATGCACGCCGAGGGGGAGACCGGGGCCGTGCGCGCAGCGGCCGCCGCCGGCATCCCGTTCTCGCTGTCCACCATGGGCACCCGGTCCTTGGAGGAAGTAGCAGCAGCGGCCCCGGAGTCCCGGCGCTGGTTCCAGCTCTACCTGTGGAAGGACCGCGAGAAATCCCGTGCACTGCTGCAGCGCGCCGCAGCAGCGGGCTATGACACCTTGTTGGTCACCGTCGACACCCCGGTGGCCGGACAGCGCCTGCGCGATGTGCGCAACGGCATGGTCATCCCGCCCAAACTGAACTTCAAGACGGTGCTGGACGCCTCCTACCGCCCCGAATGGTGGTTCAACTTCCTGACCACCGATTCGCTGAAGTTCGCTTCGCTGTCCAACAGCGCCACAGATCTGCCCACGCTGATCAACTCGATGTTCGACCCGACGCTCTCCTTCGCGGACTTGGAGTGGATCCGCTCCATCTGGGACGGGCAGCTCTTTGTCAAGGGCGTGCTCACCGCCCAGGACGCGCGCAAGTCCATCGATGCAGGGGCCGACGGTCTGGTGGTCTCCAACCACGGCGGACGCCAGTTGGACCGCGCACCGGTCTCCTTCGAAGCGCTCGCCGAGGTGCGTGCCGAGGTGGGCGATCAGGTTGAGCTGATCATGGACTCGGGCATCATGTCCGGGGCGGACATTGTCGCCGCGCTCTGTGCCGGTGCGGACTTCGTTCTGATCGGACGGGCCTACCTCTACGGCCTGATGGCCGGAGGCGAGCAGGGCGTGGAGCGGGTCATCGAGCTGTTGGCCGAAGAAATCAGGGTCAACATGCAGTTGATGGGTGCCGCGACGATCGCGGACCTGGGCCCGGAACTGATCCGCCGGCGGCCCGGGGGCGAATAGGGGCGCATGGCTCGGTGCCGGTAGACTGGCGGGCGTGCCTGCAGTAAAAATCCCCGCAACCATTGCCGCCGAAGTAGCAGCCCCCGTCATGGGGCGCGCCGCGACCGCCGCAGGTTTCGCGCTCTTGTCCATTTTCTGGCCCTCCGCAACCAATCAGGTGCTGGCCTACTCGCTGGCTGCCTTCATGGTGATCAGCTCCAAATTCATCTGGGACTACGCCAGTGCTCCCAGTGCCCCGAAATCGGTGCGCGGACCGTACGCAGTGGCCGCAGTGGCGATGATCATCGCCGGGCTGGTGATGGCATTCCGGCCCGAGACGCTGGTAGTTGCGATCGCCGCGGCAGCCGCGTGGATCCTTGCCGGGCTGCTGGAAATCCTGGTGTTCGTGAAGCACCGCAACGCATTTGCCCCCTACCGTGACCAGCTGGTCACCGGGTTCGTGTCGTTGGGCGTCGGAGGATCGCTGTTGCTGGGACTCGATCTGGACGCTCACGGTCTGTTGGGCTTGGCCGGTGGAGGAGCGATCATCCTGGCGGTGTTCGAACTGATTTCCGCGTTCGGGCTGCGTCATGCGGCCAAGGAACCCGAGCCCGGGCTTTGGAGTTAGACTAGATGTTGAACCAAAAACTTGTAGGAGGGCCTTCCGTGGGCAACAACCCAGCCGAGCAGAAAAAATCTTGGCAGCAGAGCATCAAGGCGCCGCTGTCCTTCTCCTTGGTCATGGCCATTATCGCCGGAGTCATCGCGACGATTTCCGCAACCGGCGGGTCCGAAAACCCGCTGCGGATCGACATCGGCCTCATCGCCTTCGGCGTAGCATTTGTCGCCTGCCTGCTGGTCATCTCCGTGATGACCATGGCCGGCAAGGAAAATCCAGAGGAAATGGGCACTGGATCGGGCATCAACCGCGCCTCTGCCACTCCGGATGAGAAGCCAGAGACCAAGAAATAAGGGAGACGGACATCCTCCGTTCCTGTTGAACGTCGCCGCCCGGGTTTGCCCGGGCGGCGACGTTGTTTAACGACGCGATCGGGATCCTGCGTGGGTTCCAAGGACCAGGAAGAATCATGGCAGCCGAACAAGCGACTCCGGGAGGGAAACTGGCCGGGTGGTTGGTGGTCGGCGGGCTTCTGGTCGGTGTGCTGGTGTTTGTGGCATTGCCGTTCATTGCGGGCGTGGGCCTGAGCGTCATGATCCATGGGGCAGGAGCGATCAGGGATGGCGCACTGCCCTGGATCGTGCCGATCTGTGTGCTGGCATTGATCAGCGTCATGATGATGGACTCGCTGGCCGAGGCGATCATCCAGCGGCTGGTACCGGGAAACAAGATGGCCGCGCAGCTGCTTGGCTTCGCGGCAGCTCTAGGGGGCATCACGCTGGCCTACGGGCGTTTCTTTGTCGACATCCTGCCCGCGCTGACCGGGGCATTCATCTCAGCCTTGGGGCTGTTGGTCTTCATTCCCATGATCAAGCGCTCGGAGCGGACCTTCCGGACCAGAGGTTAGTTCCTCCCGCTCCCCGGTGCGGGCCGGGCGGCGGGAGCTCTTCACTCGTCCGGGCCGGCCGGGCAGCGCCTAACTAGAGTGCCGGTTCGGCGCCGTCGCGTCCGCCCCAGCGGTCCAGGAACTCGTCGTGCCCCAAATCCTCCAAATCGGAGCGCACCATGGCCACCAGAGATTCGGCCTCCTCGATGCTGCCGGCGTTGATGCGCAGCACCTCGGCGTCGTTGTCGATCCGGTGGACCACTACGGCTGCTCCAACGGCATCGGATCCGTCTCCACCGAAGAAGGCGTCCACCAGGCCCGCGGCCCAGCGGGTGGCGGCGCGCATCGGGCCGTCATTGGATTTTTCCAGGTCGACTTCGTATTCCTCGGATGCATGTTGCTGCGGGATTTCTTCGCTGTTCACGGGGTCCTCCTCCGATCGGCGGGCCGAATGCCTTTTCGTCCCTTTGGCTCCAGTGTATGTTCAGAGACCCGATTTTTGCTGGGATTTACGTTGCCGATATGCGCGCACGTGCTCGCGGTTGGCGCAGTTGCCGGTGTCGCAGTAGCGCTTGGACCGGTTACGTGACAGATCCAGCAAGACCGCCTCGCAGTCGCTGGCGGCGCAAGTCCTGAGCCTGCTCAACTCCGCTGAACGCAGCACATCGACCAGGGCCATCGCGGCTTCCACGGCCATGCGTTCGCTGAGTGGGGCCTCGGGGGTGGTCGCGTGGATGTGATAGTTCCAGCCGTCGTGCCTGATCAGCTGGGGTAGGGCGCGCGCTGTGCGCAGGATGTTGTTGACGGCCTCGACGGCTTGGTCCTCGTCGAGCACCCAGATTTCGCCCAGTTGGGAGCGCAACTGGCGGACCGAACGAAGCTCCGCGTCGTTGCGCGTACGTGAACCGGTGAACCCTTGCTCATTGAGGAACTCCTCGAGGTCTGCAGAGGTGAGCAACGCGTCCGTCTCGGCGATGGCGGTGTTGATGAGCGCCACGACGGTGCCCAACGAGGCTTCCGTGTCAGGGGCAAAGATCAATGTGACTCCTGTGTGGCTACGGGGATTGACGGATGAACCGGGCAAGATCTAGTGTCATGAGCATACCGAACTTTACTCCTGACAGTCGATTTGGCATCCATGGCCACTCCTACGTCGGATTCCGCCAAGACCCACCAGGGAGCGTTACCCCGTGCCACGCGAAGAGATCACCACGCACCGGCTTCAGCCTGAGCCAGTGGCAACAAGCCCGCGCGCCCCGCGACTGGGCGGCGTCGGAGTCGCGCTGTTCTCCTCCGCCGTCTTCGGCGTCTCCGGTTCCTTCGCCAAGGCATTGCTGGAGGCCGGGTGGAGTCCTGCCGCGGCGGTGACCCTGCGCATGGCCGGGGCTGCCCTGGTTTTGCTGGTTCCCACGCTGCTGGTGATGCGCGGCAAGTGGCCGCTGATCGCTTCCAATTGGAAGTCGATCCTGCTCTTTGGGCTCTTCGGGGTTGGCGCCTGCCAGTTCTTCTACTTCTTGGCCGTCGAACGCCTCGATGTCGGGGTCGCGCTGCTTTTGGAGTACCTAGCACCGGTGCTCATCGTGCTTTTTCTCTGGATCAGGTTCCGCAAGAGCCCCAAGGCCATGACCATCGGTGGCGCCTTGCTCTCGCTGGCCGGCCTGGTGCTGGTGCTTGACCTGGCCGGGGACACCAAGGTGGACCCGATCGGAGTGCTCTGGGGCCTGGGCGCAGCGGTGGGCCTGGTGGTCTATTTCTTCGTCAGCGCGCGAGTTGATGGCGCGCTGCCGCCGATCGTGTTGGCCTCCGGGGGATTGCTGGTGGGGGCCGGAACCATGGGGTTGCTGGCGCTTTGCGGCCTGGTGCAGATGAAGATGACCTTTGTCCCGGTGCGGTTGGCGCAGTGGGAAACCCAGTGGTGGGTGGCACTGGGCGGGTTGGTGATTTTCTCCACCGTGCTGGCCTACGTCTCCGGGATCATGGCCGCCCGCGCGCTCGGCTCGAAACTGGCGTCGTTCATTTCGTTGACAGAGGTGCTTTTTGCCGTGTTGTGGGCGTGGCTCTTGCTGGGCCAGCTGCCCGCGGGGATCCAATTGCTAGGAGGCGTGCTGATTGTTGGCGGCGTGCTGTTGGTACGCGCCGATGAGATGCGTAGCCCGTAGCGCGGGGAATGCGCCCCGGAAACGGACAAAACGGTGTGCCGCCCCGTGGTTGGTGAAACCACGGGACGGCGCACCGTTCAGACCCTAATGTCGGGCGAGCTACTTGCGCCCGAAGGTGCGCAGACGCAGCGAGTTGGCAACCACCAGCACCGAGCTGGCGGCCATTGCCGCACCGGCGAGCATCGGGTTCAGGAAACCCAAGGCAGCAATCGGGATGCCGGCGGTGTTGTAGGCGAAAGCCCAGAACAGGTTCGTCTTGATGGTGCGCAGCGTCTTGCGGGAGAGCTCGATCGATTGGACGACCTGCGCCAGGTCGTTGCCCATGATGGTCAGGTCGGCCGCCTCGATGGCGACGTCGGTGCCCGATCCCATGGCGATGCCCAGGTCGGCCTGTGCCAGTGCCGGTGCGTCGTTCACGCCGTCACCGACCATGGCAACGACCCGGCCTTCGCTCTGCAGCTTGCGTACTGCCTGGGCCTTGCCCTCAGGGAACACGTCGGCAAAGACGTCTTCGGAGGCGATACCGACCTTCTGCGCCACCTGTTTGGCCACCGCAGCGTTGTCGCCGGTGAGCAGCACCGGGCGCAGTCCAAGCTCCCGGAGCCGGGCAATGGCCGAGGCAGAGGATTCCTTGATGGTGTCGGTCAGGTTGACCAGTCCGGCGAAGACGCCGTCGATACCCACCATGATGGAGGTAGCGCCGGTGGCCTGCGCCGCACTCAAATTCTCACGGTTCGACTTGGTAAGTTCGATGCCGTTCTCCTTGAGCCAGCTTTCCCGGCCCGCCACCACCGATTGTCCATCGACCGTGGCGCGCACGCCGCCGCCGGGTGCAGAGCCGAAGTCCGTCGACTCTGCCAGTGGATCCGTGGCGCGTGCCGCGGCCACAATGGCGTGGGCGATGGGGTGCTCGGAACCGGATTCCACGGCGCCGGCCAGGGCCAGCACCATCTCGGAGGTGAACCCGGTTGCCGGTGAAACGGAGGTCACCGCGAGATTTCCTTCGGTCACGGTTCCGGTTTTATCAAGCAGCACGGTATCGATCTTGCGGGTGTCCTCAAGGACCTGCGGCCCGCGGATCAGAATGCCCAGCTGGGCCCCGCGCCCGGTTCCGACCAAGAGCCCGATCGGCGTCGCCAACCCCAAAGCACATGGGCAGGCGATGACCAGCACGGCCACGGCGGCGGTGAACGCCGAGTGCAGGTCGCCGGAGAGAACCATCCAGAGCACGAAGGTCAGTGCGGCGATCAACAGCACGATCGGCACGAAAACCGACGAGATCTTGTCCGCGAGCCGGGCGATCGGTGCCTTGCCGGTCTGCGCCTCGGACACCAGCCTGCCCATTTGCGCCAGCGTAGTATCCGTTCCGACGCGGGTGGCACGCACCAGCAGTCGACCGGAGGCGTTGATGGTGGCGCCGATGACGGTGTCGTCCGGGCCCACCTCCACGGGCACCGATTCACCGGTGACCAGGGCGGTATCTACGGCCGAGTGACCCGTGACGACAAAGCCGTCGGTAGCGATCTTCTCCCCGGGGCGCACCACGAACTCGTCGCCGGGCACCAGCTCGGCTGCGGGGATCTTCACTTCGATACCGTCGCGCAGCACCACGGCTTCCTTCGCACCCAGGTCCAGCAGCGTCTTCAGCGCGTCGCCGGCCTTCGACTTGGAGCGGGCCTCCAGCCAGCGGCCCAGCAGCAGGAACGTGGCAACCACTCCGGCGGTCTCGAAGTACAGCGCGTGTTCGCTCATCGCCATGCCGGTATGCGCGGTGATGTTCGGGTCCAGCAGCAGCTGCCAAAGAGAGAAGAAGTAAGCGGCCAGCACACCGATGGATACCAAGGTGTCCATGGTCGAGGCCAGGTGCCGTGCATTGATGGCGGCGGCACGGTGGAAGGGCCAAGCCGACCAGAAAGTTACGGGCGTAGCCAACACCAGGGCCACCCACCCCCAGTGCGGGAACTGTGCCCCGGGAATCATCGAGATGACGAACAACGGAGTCGTAAATATCGCGGCGATGACCAGTCGTTTCTTCAGGTCGCTGCCGGCCGGTTGCGCGGCATGGTTCATGCCTCGCACCTTGCGCTCCGAAGCGGGCTGCTCCGGCGCTGACGGTGCCGTGCCCGCGGGGGAGGTCTCCGGTGCGGCGGGTGCAGCTGGCGCATACCTATCGACCTTCAGTGCCGCCTGGTATCCGGCGGATTCGACGGTGGCAATGATCTGCTCATCGCTCACGCTTGTCGGGACGGTGATTCGCGCCGATTCGAGCGGCAGGTTGACCAGCGCCTCGACGCCGTCGATCTTGCCGAGTTTGCGTTCGACCCTGCCCACGCACGAAGCGCACGTCATGCCCTGGATATCCAGTTCAATGATGCGTTGGTTAGTGGGGAAGGCGGTGTCGTTGCTCATGGGTCCGTTCCTGGGTGGGCCGCTGCTGGCGAAAGCGCCCTGCGGCGTCGAGTTGGCGGGCTTAGGCGTCGGCGGGGACGACGGTGTAGCCGGCCTCCGCGACCGCTTGGGTGAGGATCGCAGGATCCACCGGCGCGCTGGTGGTGACGGTGGCCGTGGAAGTTCCTCCGGCGGAGAGAATGACCTCGACGTCGGTAACGCCGTCGACTTCACGAAGCTCCTCGGTCACGGAGGAAACGCAGTGTCCGCAGGTCATGCCGTCGATCTTCAGGGTGGTCTGGTTCTGGGTCATGGTGTCCTCCGGTCGCATGGTGATGGTGAGTCCTGAATTATCGGTGTCGCCGCAGCCGCAGCCGCCGCAACCGCAGCTTGATGTTTCGCTCATGGTGGTTCTCCTGGGGGTCGGGATCAGTGGGTAGGGGATCAGTGCGGAGTTCAGTGCCGCGGTCTCAGCGAAGCAGTCGGCCGATGGCCGTGGTGACCTCTGCGACCTTCTCGTTCACATGGCTGCGGTCACCGGTTTCGATGGATTGCGTTGCGGCGTTGACCACACAATGTGCGACGTGGTCTTCGACAAGGCCGAGACTGACCTTGTGCAGGGCCGCGTTGATCGCCGAGATCTGGGTGAGGATGTCGATGCAGTACTTTTCCTCGTCGACCATCTTGCTCACCCCGCGAACCTGCCCCTCAATGCGGCTCAATCGTTTCAGCAGGGCATTTTTGTTGGCTGTATATCCGTGATCAACGTGGGTATCCACGGCGGCGGCAATGTTCTCCATGACACCAATAATACCCCTGAGGGGTATCTTGTCAACTACCCCCTGGGGGTATGCGCTGGGATTGGCCCTCAAGTCTTCGTTGCTATGCTGTCCCGGTGACACAGAACCAGCTTTCGCTCCGCACCATCACCTCCACCGAACACAATTCGTTTCTCGACGGCCGCCCGGGAGTCAGTTTCCTGCAGCGCCCCGAGTGGGCCCGCGTCAAGGGTGGTTGGGGATCCGAATCGCTGGGCTGGTTCAATGACGATGAACTTGTGGGAGCCGCACTGGTCCTGCACCGCGCGGCCCCGGTCATCGGCCACACCTTGGCCTACCTGCCAGACGGACCCGTCGTGGACTGGGCAGACAACGGCACCGATGCCGTCCTAAAGCCGATGATTGAGCACTTCCGCAAGCGCAAGGTCTTCCTGGTTCGCATGGGACCGGGGCTGATGCGCAACACCTGGCCTGCCGCCGACGCACGCAAGGCGCTTTCCGGCGGTGAGCACAAGCTCATGCCTGAACTCGAGGTCTCGAGCCATGACGCCAGGGCCGAGGAGCTAGCGGCCGAGCTCGCCTCAGCGGGCTGGACCAAGCAGGAAGTTAACGAGGACTTTGCCGCGGGCCAGCCGGAGTTCGTGGCACGCATCCCACTGATCGATGCACAAGGCAACGCGCTGGAACTGGACGGAGTGCTGGCGCAATTCGCGCAGACCGCGCGCAGCGAAACGCGCAAGGGCGCCCGCGGACCACTGGAGATCCAGATCGGCACGGCCGATGACATGGAGCGTTTCCACGAACTGTACCGAGAAACCGCGGACCGCAACGAGTTCTCCGGTCGGCCAGCCAGCTACTTCAGCACCATGATGAACGAACTCAACACCGCGGTCCCGGGGTCCTGCACCCTGTATTTCGCGGTGCACGAGGGCGTCGACCTGGCCACGGCCATCCGCGTCCGCAGCGGCAACCTGGCCTGGTACCTCTACGGTGCCTCCAGCTCCGCCGAACGCAAGCTCTTCGCGCCCAAGGCGCTGGTGCACCGAATGATTACCGACTCGTTGGCCGAGGGATGCATTTACCTGGACCAGGGCGGGGTCTCTGCCACGCTGGACAAGGCCCATCACCTCTCCGGACTGACCCACTTCAAAACCTCCATGGGCTGTGACATCGTGCAGACCCTGGGCGAATGGGACCTTCCGTTGAATAAACCGTTGGCATGGGGCTTCAACAAATACATGGCCATGCGGGACCGCGGTTAAGAGCCTGCCGCCATCCGGCCCGTGCGATAGGTTTGAACCCATGAGTATTTCCGATTCACAGCCCTTCGTTCCCGTCATCCTCGGAGGGGACATTGGCACCTACTCGCTGGCCCGAGAATTCCACGAAGCCTACGGAATCACCAGCGTGGGGGTTCCAGCCGGCGGCAACGGCGTCATCGATAACTCGGTGGCACTTGAGCTACGCCCGGCCGGCAGCATCTTGGACGAGGACCGCGTTGTTGCGCACCTGCTGGCCCTCGGCAAGGAACTGACGAACGACGGCGCAAACCCGAGGCCATTGCTGCTCTGCGGATCCCTCGACCTGCACGTCATGCTGATCACCCGGCGCCGCGCGGAACTTGAGGTGTACTTCACGATTCCCTACGTGCCGCTCGAAATGATGGAACAAGCGGCCCTCAAAGAGAACTTCTACGCACTATGCACGCGTTTAGGCATCCCGCACCCGTTCACCGTCTCCTACGATCCGGCCACGGCCCCTGAACTGCTTCCAGCTGACTTACCGTTCCCGCTGATCGGGAAGCCTTCGGATTCCTCCACCTGGATTACTGCAAAGTTTGCCGGCAAACAGAAGATCCACACCATCAATTCCCACGCCGAATTGATGGATCTGCTGGGCAGGATCCAGGCCAGCGGCTACGCCGAGCCTTATATTCTGCAGGAACTCATCCCCGGTGGGGACAGCAACATGCGCCTATGCACCTACTTCTCTTCGCAGGACGGAACCGTGCAGTTCGCCGGCTACGGGGAGGTCGTGGTGGAGGAGCACTCGCCACTGGTGCTGGGCAACTCCGCGGCCATCGTCACCGCTGTGGACTCGGAGGTCATCGATCACGGACGCCGTCTGCTGGAGGAACTGGGCTGGACAGGTTTCTCGATGTTCGATGCGAAGCTCGACCCACGCGACGGTGTCATCAAGTTCTTCGAACTGAACCCCCGGCTGGGCCGAAATCATTACTACCTCACCGCTGCGGGTGCCAACGCCGCACGCTTCTACGTGCGTGAATACCTGGGTGCCGAATTCGACTCCACGGACCTTGAACCGGGCATCGTGCGTACCGATGGACACGGCGTGAAGGTGCTGGCCGTCGAGCACCTCTATACGGTGCTCCCGCACCACTTGCTGCGCCGCTTCTTGGACTCGGAGGTCGGGGCGAAGGCTGCGGCCCTGCTCAAGGCAGGCAAAGTCTCCAACCCGTTGCGTTACAGTGCAGAAAAGCACCCGAAGCGGAAGCTCTTCGTGCTGTTGAACTCCGTGAACCACTACCGAAAGTACAAGGCCTTCCCTCCGCGAACGCCCTAATGGCCGTGGGATCCCGTAGTGCCTCATGTCAATGTGCTCGCCAAATGAGTACCGCGTGCCTCATCAAAAATGCTCGCGAAATCCCGTCAGGCAATCCTGGTTTGTGACCGGGTCTTCAGGGCCGCCAGCCGGATGAGTTCCCCCTGGATATTGTTGATCTCCTTGGTCATTTTTGCCAGGTCAGTGGCCACGTAGGTTTCCGTCATTCTCTGGCGTTCGGGCGGCAGCATGATCCCGGTGTCCTTCACTCGGTCCGCCGGGGTGCGCGGGGCGTCGTAGTCGCGGGTGTGTCGCCCGGTGGCAGTGAGCCTGTATCCGATGGCTTTCTTGGTCGGCAGGAACAGGTTCTTGCGCAGGTTCACCAGCGGCCACAAACGGTTCAGCAGGGCCAGCTCGGTCGGGGTGTCGTAGCGGTAGTTGAACGCGCTGCGCCGCACGATATCCCCATTTTTCTGCTCCACGAACGGGTTGTCGTTTGAGTGGTGGGGACGGGATCTGGTCATCCGAATATTGTGTTCCTTGGCCCACGTGGTTACGGCATAATTGAGGAATTCTGATCCGTTGTCGACGTGCGCTCTGTCGATCGGAAAGGGGAATTCTGAGCGGATCTCCTCCAGCGCCAGAACAATCCATTTGGCGGCCTTGTTCTTCACCGAACGGTTCACCGTCCACCCGGTGAAGGTGTCGGTGACGGTGAGCGTGAAAGCGTATTCGCCCTTGGCGGTGAGACCGCAGTGGGCGACGGTATCGATGGCCACCAGCCCGGGTTGTCGGTCGATCACCGGGATGCGAGTCATGATGGGAATCGCCTGCCGGTACTGGTTTTTGGTGGAGTGAGTGGTGGAGATTCCATCCGGTTGCAACTGGGCTTTATAGGGCTTTAGGAGCCGGTCGATCGTCGCGGGGCTGATGGCCAGCAGCTGCTCACGCACCAGTGGTCCGTAGCGGCCGCGTACCGGGCCGAAGGACCCCCTCCCGGCATGGGATTCCATGTTGTCCAGGGTCGACGCCATGGCAGCGGCTAGGTATTTGCCGCATGGCCGGTCCGCGATCAGCCAGACCCGTTGTAGGACCTTCAGGGTGTCGTAGCCGTAGGAGGGTGAGCGGGGTTTGTGTTTCACTGCGGAAGCCGGCCCGCGTCGCTTGAGGGCGTTATTTAGTTGCCGTCGGGCGTTGGCCCGGGACCAACCGATCTCGGCTTGGAGCCGGTCCAGGATCACGCCCCTAGCCTTCTTTGAAGCCCGCGAGTATGCGGTTGCTTCTTTCTTGGTGATCTCCCGACGCGCAGACATCGTCAACCCATAATCCATCCCTCCAGCACACCAAGGTGCCCGGTAGTACACCAGAGATTTCGCGAGCATTTCTCAAATGAGGCACGCACCTCGTTTGGCGAGCACTTTAGATGAGTCAACACGGATCCTAGTGATCGATGCGTGCTGGGCGTAGAGTGTGGCTACCGGACCACGCAGGAGGACAAATGAGCGACTACAAGGTATACACGGATGCCGAGCGCGCGTCGTATCTATCCCCTGCTTGTGAGCGTTGCGGGCAACGCCGGCATATTGTGTGGGAAGACCGCGGCGAGGACAAAGCCCACTGGTTGCCGCGCGATGCCGGATGCACTAACGAGGCTTGCACGGCCTGACTATTCGCCGTCTCGGGAACGACGCCGCGTTGCCTGTTGCGCGACTATTGTGTTGCCCCGGCCATGGCGAAATACCGCGCCCGCAGTGTGGTTCCAGCAGCGCGCCGCTCGAGTGGCTGCGACTGGACTCAGGTGCCCGGCGTGACCGACATATCCATCCAGCCGACTTCCCATTCGTGCCCGTCCGGATCTAGGAATGCAACCGAGTACATGCCTGGGAACTCTTCGGCGGCCTCGCGATAGATGGTCCCGCCGCTTGCCAAGGCACGTTTGGAAAACTCATCGACTTCTTCGCGGGTTTCCCCGCTGATGGCATTGAGGACCTCTCGTGGGCCGGCGCCATATGCAGGCTCGTCGCCGTTGCGAAGGAACGATGAATAGAACGTCTCGGTGAGCACCATGACCCAGATGGTTTCGGTAATCTTCCAGGAGCTGGCGACTTCGTTGGAAAAATCCTTGTTCTTTTCGAAGCCGAGCCCGGAGTAGAAGGTATCCGAGGCTGCGAGGTCTTTGGTGGGCAGATTGACGTAAAGCATGCGGGCCATGGGGACTGTCCTTCTACTTGAGTGGAGCCTGAGCGGCTGCGGGAGGGCTTCCCGAACCTATGATCCGTGGCTATCCGTACGGAGGCAATAGGAAAATCAGCAAAAAATCGAAGAGGTTCCAACTTCCTTCGGTGTTCTTCGCACGTAGCTACCTTGGCGTTGTTGAGGGGAACCTCGGGCGCCGAGATTCGGACGCGGGAACTGGCGGGACGGGTGCGTTGTGGGGTTCAACCGGGAGGATTTCTCCCCTAAGCTGGGAGTCGGATCGTGAACGGCGTCACTTGGGGCGCCGTCAGGGCTCCCATGCGTGGGAATTCCTGATCTCTGTGGAAGGCGAAAGATGGCACTGATGTCTCCGGCCTCACTGGCCCTGCAGCGCCGTGCGTTGGCGGCACACGAGTCGTTGGACACCGGCGCAGGGGCCGAAGGAGCCTGGCAGCTGAGGGACGTGGTCCGCGAATCCTGGCTGCGCTCGCTGGAATACAAGGACGCGTCCGCGTCCAACGCCGACACGGTGCTCAGCGACCAGGACCTGCGTGTTCTGCGCATGGCGTCGCCTTTGCGCCTGGTACTTCCGGTCTTTGACAGCCTGCTTCTGGAGCCAACGCGAGATGCCAAACTCATTTTGGCCATCGGGGACCCCAGTGGTCGCCTTCTTTGGGTCAAGGGCGAGAGTCAGGTGCTGCGGGAAGCTGAGTCTATGGCATTTGTCCCAGGGGCGGATTGGTCTGAGCGTACCGTCGGCACCTCTGCTCCGGGCACTGCATTGGTCACCGGTGGCGGCGTGCAAGTGGCAGGTGCAGAACACTTCGACCCCATCGCCCACCGTTGGAGTTGCACGGCAGTGCCTATCCATGCGCCCGACACCGGGGAAATACTGGGCGTCATTGACATCACCGGCGGAGCCGATGCCGTCGCCGCCCATTCACTGGCACTGTTGAAAGCTGCCGTTGCTGCGGCCGAATCCGAGTTGAGGTGGCACCAAGAACACTTCGAACCGACGCGTAGGAGCATTGCGGTGTCTGCCGCCCGGAGCGCCCCGAAACTTGAGACATTTGAAGAGACTGAGCTTCTGGTGACCCGGGGTAGCGGCGCCGAGTTGCGTCGTGGCGAACGTCGCGTAGAGCTCAGTGCTCGGCACGCAGAACTGCTGGTGCTCCTGAGCTGGCACCGGCACGGGCTCAGTGGCGAGCAGCTCGTGGAACTGCTGCACCTCAATCCGGATGCGGCCGATCTGGGTACGTTGCGGGCGGAGCTGGTCCGTTTGCGGAAGGTGATTTCAGACTTTGACGAATCATTGGTTCCTCGATCGCGTCCCTACCGGCTGGAGAAGGTTCCACGCTGCGATGCCTGGGAAGTCATCAAGGCCATTGAAAGCGGCGATCTGGATGGCGCGCTCAACAACTACTTAGGCCCGGTGCTGCCACGCTCCGTGGCTCCCGGAATCGGGGAGATCCGCGACGAAGTGTTCGCGGTCCTGCGCCAGGCCATGTTGCAGGATGGCAGCGACGGACAGCTGATCCGGTTCCTTGAACTACCCGAGGTGCAGGACGACGAAGAGGTGCTGGGCACCGCGTTGCAGGTGTTGCCTGCCCGTTCCCCGCACCGTGCACTGGTCGTGGCGGCTCTGGAGCGGATCGAATCCCGCCGTTAGTCGGTGAAGAGGGGTGGGGTGTAGCCGGAAGTACGCAATTCCGGATGCCAATGAAGATTCCGTTCCGGCTCTCCCCGAGGCTGACCCGCCTGCCCGATCACAAACGGGATCCCATTGATCATTTTCAGCGTGATCAACCCGGCATGCACCATCGCATGATGATGAGCACAACAACTAGAACCATTATTAACACTAGTCAGACCACCTTCCAGCCACGGCTTCACATGATGAGCCTCATTAGTGGACGCCGGCCGTCGACAACCCGGAACCACACAACCACGATCACGAATCGCGATGGCCTTGCGCTGAGCCGAGGAGAAACTCCTGGCCTCCCGGCCCAGATCCAAAATCTCCCCCGCACCACCGAGCACCACCGGAAGTAAATCTCCGGTGCAGGCCAAGCGGCGGATGTTCGCCGCCGAAATCGGGAGCCCGTGATCGGTGATCCCCGCGTCTTCGCATTGACCCAACAGGGCCTGATAACCGATCAACACCCCGATCCGCACCCGCATGCCTCCGGATTCGGGGACACCGGTACCATTCAACGTCCCGCTGACTGCCGCGATCACCCCATCTAAGAGCAATTGCGGGCTAGTGCGTGGATCTCGGGTATCCGACCATGTTGCGGTCGCGCCAGCATGGTTGGTGGTTGCGCCGTTGACGGTGGTGGCAGGAACCCCACCGACCCATTCGCTGCGCGGCACATCGGCCGGATCGGTACCCGGAGCCACCGCCCACGCAGGGGCCGGAGCCCCGACGAAGGAACCCCCAGCATCCCCAGCCTGACCAGCCTCACAGGTAGTCCCGTTCCCGTTACTGTTGCTTTTACTGCTGGTGGTGGAGGCAGACGTTGGTGGAAGCTTCGTGGAACGAGGATTGGTCCAGGCCTCACCGAAAGCTTGGAGCGTTTCCGAATCGATCGGGTCGCAGCGCATCAGATACTCATCAAATCCGTCGCGGTGACCTCGGAAGAACATGCCGCGTTTGGCGATGATCTGCTCATCGGTCAGCGGTGCCCCGTTTTCGGCCAGAAACGTGCCCCAGTCGGTCAGGGCCTTGCGAGAATCTTTAGGCTCCCGGGTCTGGGCCTCATGGGCTAGGTCTTCTTCGATGACCGCTGAGAGCTTCGAGGCATCCGGGCGGTCGGCAAGACGCGGACCCATCGCTTCTAATCCTCCGGCCAACGAAGCCAGCGTTCCCACATCCGCCGTTCCATCGGCTGCGGCCTTCGCCAACACCGGGAACAGTGGCGCCATCGGATCAGGAGTGTCGGTATCAGTGCCGGTGTCGGCTGCGAGAACCTGAGTGGGTGTGGGGGCTGGGGCGACCAGTAACCGGGAGCCATTGAGCCGGCGGCGGGCCTCGGTCGCGGAAATATGCAGGTGCCCCTGCATCCACGAGGCAGTATTGCGGTGGGGACTCATCCCCGAACACATACGCTCCACCGGAACCCTGGCGGTGCCGTCGGCCAGGGATTGCGGGTCAGCGGCCAGGGCGTCAATGTCCGTGGCGGTTTGTGGATCCAGCCGGTGTATCTGGTTCGCGTCGGCAACAAATACGGTCTGCAGCTGGCGGTAGGCAATCGCCCGGTTTCCCTGCTCGAGCAGGCCCAAAACCACTGCGGAGGAAGCAGCATCTAGGTCCAAGGATTCTAGGTCAGCACCGGCGGCACGCAGCTGAAGCACCGCGGTGGCAAGATGCCGGACCGCGGTGTCGGTGGCGGCCTGCCTCGTGGGGCGGGCCGTGAAGCTGGGTGTGTCCATGAGCCCATGATGCGCCGATCGGTACCCGTCGTGCGGCCCGAATGAGCAAATGTGGGGGGAAGTGAAACCACGAAAAGGCCCCGATGGGCCCCCTTGGTGGGATGAGAATCAGGAAGTCTTACCTGTTCTCGGGCGGGTATTCCGATGGCTCTTGGTACGAAGTTGATGGTGTTCCGAGGAATGCAACGTTGCCGCAACGTGCCTGTGAGTAGGCTCACACTAAGTAGCAAGTTCACCACCCTCAATAGTTTCCAAGGAGTCGTCATGACGGTTTACGCCAACCCCAACACCGAAGGTTCGCTCGTCAACTTCAAGTCCCGTTATGAGCACTACATCGGTGGTCAGTGGGTGGCTCCGGTCAAGGGCCAGTACTTCGAGAACATCACCCCGATCACGGGCAAGGGCTTCTGTGAGGTCGGCCGCGGCACCGCCGAGGACATCGAAGCAGCACTAGACGCAGCAGAGGCTGCGGCCGGGCCGTGGGGCAAGACCAGCCCCGCCGAACGTGCGGTGATCCTGAACAAGATCGCCGATCGCATGGAAGAGAACTTGGAGATGCTGGCCGTCGCCGAGACCTGGGACAACGGCAAGGCGGTCCGCGAGACCATCAACGCCGACATGCCGCTGGCCATCGACCACTTCCGCTACTTCGCCGGAGCCATTCGCGCCCAAGAAGGCGGCCTGTCGCAGATCGACGAGCACACCACCGCGTACCACTTCCATGAGCCGCTCGGCGTGGTTGGCCAGATCATCCCCTGGAATTTCCCGATCCTGATGGCGGTCTGGAAGCTGGCCCCGGCGCTGGCAGCGGGCAACGCCATCGTGCTCAAACCGGCCGAGCAGACCCCGGTCTCGATCCTAGTGCTGATGGAATTGATCGGCGACCTGCTCCCGGCCGGCGTGCTGAACGTCGTCAATGGCTTCGGGGTGGAGGCAGGCAAGCCGCTGGCCTCAAACAAGCGCATCCGCAAGATCGCGTTCACCGGAGAGACCACCACCGGCCGGCTGATCATGCAGTACGCCTCGGAAAACCTGATCCCGGTCACCCTGGAGCTCGGCGGCAAATCGCCGAACATTTTCTTCGAGGACGTCGCCGATAAGGATGACGCGTTCTACGACAAGGCCAAGGAAGGCTTCACGATGTTCGCGCTGAACCAGGGCGAAGTCTGCACCTGCCCCTCGCGCGCACTGATCCAGGAATCCATCTACGATTCCTTCATGCCCGAGGTCATCAAGCGCACCGAGGCCATCAAGCTGGGCAACCCGCTGGACACCGACACCATGATGGGCGCCCAGGCCTCCAATGACCAGCTGGAAAAGATCCTTTCCTACCTGGACATCGGCAAGGCCGAGGGCGCCAAGGTGCTCACCGGCGGCGGGCGTGCGGAACTTGGCGGGGACCTTGAAGGCGGCTACTACGTGCAGCCGACCATCTTCGAGGGCCACAACAAGATGCGCATCTTCCAGGAGGAGATCTTCGGCCCCGTCGTCTCGGTTGCGAAGTTCTCCGGCTACGACGATGCGATCGAGATCGCCAACGACACCCTGTACGGGCTGGGCTCGGGAGTGTGGAGCCGCAACGGCAACACCGCCTACCGCGCCGGTCGCGACATCCAAGCCGGACGCGTCTGGGTCAACCAATACCACGCCTACCCGGCGCACTCGGCCTTCGGCGGCTACAAGTCCTCGGGCATCGGACGTGAGAACCACCTGATGATGCTCGATCACTACCAGCAGACCAAGAACCTGCTCGTCTCCTACTCGGAGGACAAGCTCGGCTTCTTCTAAACCGGTTACGCCCGGACCGGGGCCGGCGGCAGCGACGCCGCCTTCCCCGGCCCGGACGGCCACCACGGCACCCACTGCAAACCCTTTGCAGCGATGAGCCATGCAACGACCCCCTGCAGCACTCTTTCCACCCCTTCCGCGGCGGCGCGGGATCGGGGTCTGGCACCGGCGACGGTGCATCCCCCTGTGCCCGCGTCACCGCACCAAGCAAAGGAAACAACCATGAGCACCATGCGCGCAGCCATCGTCAAGAAATTCGGCGACGAACTCACCCTCGAGACAGTCCAGATTCCCGAGCCCGGCCCGGGCCAGGCTCTGGTGAAGGTCATCGCCTCCGGGGTTTGCCACACCGACCTGCATGCCGCCCAGGGCGACTGGCCGGTCAAGCCGAATCTTCCGTTGATCCCCGGCCACGAGGGTGTGGGATACGTGGAGAAGATCGGCGCGGGAGTCACCGAGGTCAAGGTCGGCGACCTGGTCGGCAACGCCTGGCTGGCCAATGCCTGTGGCAATTGCGAATATTGCCGCACCGGATGGGAGACCCTGTGCGAGTCCCAGGAGAACGGCGGCTATTCCACCAACGGCTCCTTCGGCGAGTACATGCTGGTGGAAGCGAAGTTCGCCGCCCACATCCCCGAGGGCGCGGATCCGTTTGAGATCGCCCCGGTGCTCTGCGCAGGCGTCACCGTCTACAAGGGCCTGAAGCAGTCAGAGGTGCGCCCCGGCCAGTGGGTCGTCATCTCCGGCATCGGCGGGCTGGGCCACATCGCCGTGCAGTACGCGGTGGCGATGGGCATGCGCGTGATTGCCGTGGATGTGGCAGAGGAAAAGCTGGCCCTGGCCCGCAGCCACGGCGCGGAAATCACCGTCAACGCCTTTGCCGAGGATCCGGCCGAGGCCATCCAGAAGGCCGTTGGCGGCGCACACGGCGTGCTGGTCACCGCGGTGCACCCCGCGGCGTTCGGCCAGGCCATCTCGATGACGCGTCGCGGCGGGACCATCGTTTTCAACGGCCTGCCGCCGGGTGAATTCCCCGCCCCGATCTTCGACATCGTGCTCAAGGGCCTGACCATCCGCGGTTCGATCGTCGGCACCCGGCAGGACATGATCGAGGCGCTGGAATTCTATGCGGCAGGCAAGATCAAGCCGACGTTCCACACCCGCCCGCTCGAGGATGTCAACGCAGTGCTCGACGAGATGGTCCACGCCAAGATCGACGGCCGGGTGGTCATCGACTACGCGAAGTAGCACTCCGGCGCGCACCTGAGGCGTCAAGACCTCCCCGCCTCCCCTGGAACCAGGAGGCAGGGCTAGCAACACCGGTTCTGCACCTTCCGCCCGGACGCGTACCGCCAAGACGCTTCCGGGCGGTGGTGTCTGTGCAGCAGTACCCAAAGAGCAGAGGGAGTAACACCATGGACAGCGTCATTGAATCGAAGCCGAAGATCCCGGGGGAGGAGTTCTCCCGGGTGGCACTCACGCCGGAGGCCAGCGATTTGCTGCGCCTGCTCTGGGGGCAGCACGGGCCGCTGATGTTCCACCAGTCTGGTGGCTGCTGCGATGGCTCCTCGCCGATGTGTTTCCCGGCCGGGGAATTTAAGACCGGGGATGCCGATGTGCTGCTGGGGACCTTCGAGCTTCCCGATGCCGACGGCGGCACCCTGGGGGAGTTGGACTTCTGGATGAGCCGTGAGCAATTTGAGTACTGGAAGCACACCAAGCTCACAGTCGATGTGGTGCCGGGGCGCGGATCGGGATTCTCCGTTGAAGCGCCCGAAGGAAAGCGCTTCCTGATCCGTAGCGAGATCATTGCGTTCCCCGGGCAGTAAACCTCGTTAGTGGTCCTGTTGGAGCCCCGAAAGTGGCTCTTTGGGGCTCGGTTCGCATGTTTGTGGGCCGTAGGCGGGGTGTAACATGCCGATGCGAGAGTGACCAGCATCACAATCAGCTCACGTAATATAACAAAACGGTAACGGTATCTAGGGGTGTCTTTAGGCCCCTGCTGACCCCGACGCATCCCTAGTAGCCCTTGGGATCCCCCCGTGCGCGACACCCTACCCGTCGGGACCCGAATCCTGTCAAATCCGCAGTACCCGGGGTTGTATTCTCCTGTCATATGACTACGTTGGAATGGATGGTTGAAGAACTCGAAAACACAATGTCCGAGGCAACATTCCGCCAACCAGCAGTAACCGATGGCAAAACCCTGTGGCAGATGGCCACAGATAGCCAAGTGCTGGATGTAAACACGTCGTACGCGTACCTTTTGTGGTGCCGCGACTTCGCTCAGACGTCGATTATCGCCGAGATCGATGGCGTCACGGCCGGTTTCATCACCGGTTACCTGCGCCCCGACGCCCCAGGAACACTCATGGTGTGGCAAGTCGCTGTGGGAGCTGACTTCCAGCAGCGAGGCCTAGCCGCGTCGATGCTCGACGAGCTGGCTACACGCTGCGGCGTCGAAGAAGTCGAGACCACTGTCACGGATGACAACGCGCCCTCCAACCGGCTTTTCACGCGCTTCGCCGAACGGCACGAAGCCCAGATGACCCGCACCGCGCTGTTCACCCCGGAGATGTACCCGGACGCTCACGACACCGAATTCCTGTACAGGATCGGCCCGCTGAACCGCGGCAGCAATATCTCGATGCCAGAGCTGGCAACAGCAGGCAGCCGCTAACAGTGCCACCGCGTGCAATCGCAGCATCGATTGCCGCCCCCCAAAACCCATAAACCTCCGCGGCTGGTGCCTTCCCCGGTTCCGCCGCAGCTTAGTCATACCTATTGAAGGGAAAGACCATGAGCAATATTTTTGAAACTCTTGAGTCCGAAGTCCGCACTTATTCACGTAGCTGGCCCGTCGTGTTCACCCACGCCAGCGGCGCCACACAGACCGATGAGAACGGACGCGAGTACCTCGACTTCTTCTCCGGCGCCGGCGCGCTGAACTACGGGCACAACAACCCGGTATTGACCGCACCACTGCTGGAGTACCTGGCCAGCGGAGCCGTCGTGCACTCGCTTGACATGATGACCCCGGCCAAGCGCGAATTCCTAGAGACGTTCCAGGAACTGATCCTCAAGCCGCGCCACCTTGACTACAAGGTCATGTTCCCCGGCCCGACAGGAACCAATACCGTGGAGGCCGCACTGAAGCTGGCCCGCAAGGTCACCGGGCGTCAGCACATCCTTTCGTTCACCAACGCGTTCCACGGCATGACCTTGGGTGCGCTGTCGGTGACCGGCAACTCGCTTAAGCGCAAGGGCGCCGGCATCCCGCTGACCAACAGCTCAAAGATTCCGTACGACGACTACTTCGATGGCACCACCGCCGACTTCATGTGGCTGGAGCGCATCCTGGACGACTCGGGCTCCGGCGTGGACAAGCCGGCCGCAGTCATCGTGGAAACGGTGCAGGGCGAAGGCGGACTGCGTGCAGCCCGTACCGAGTGGCTCCGTAGCCTCTCGGCACTGCTCAAGCGCCACGAAATCTTGCTGATTGTCGACGACGTCCAGGCCGGTTGCGGCCGTACGGGCACCTTCTTCAGCTTCGAAGAAGCCGGCATTGAGCCGGACATCGTGTGCGTGTCCAAGTCGATCTCCGGCTACGGACTGCCGATGGCCCTGACGCTCTTCCACCCGGAACTCGATGTCTGGGAGCCGGGCGAGCACAACGGAACCTTCCGCGGAAACAACCCGGCCTTCGTCACGGCCACCGCGGCACTGCGCGCCTACTGGGCGGATGACAAGTTCGAGAAGCAGCTGGCCGGCACCATCGCCACCCTGCACACCGGACTTGAAAAGATCGCCGGTAGCGTCGAGGGCGCGGGCGTCCGCGGCCGCGGCCTGCTGGCCGGAGTCATCTTCAAGGATCTGGAGATCGCCTCGAAGGTTGCCGCAGAGGCCTTCGCCAACGGCCTGCTGGTGGAAACCTCAGGTCCCGAGGACGAAGTCGTGAAGATCATGCCGCCGCTGAACGTCACCGATGAGCAGCTGGCCCGCGGCCTGGAAATTCTTGCTGCTGCGGTACGCACCGCCGTCGAGTCCTCGACGCTGGCCCACGCGTAGCCTGCAGCACCACCCAACACACCCCACTACTTTCCGGAGGACACCACATGCTGGTTACTAACCTGAACGACCTGAACGATACCGACCGCGACATCAAGTCGGAGACCTGGCGCAGCCGCCGCATGGTGCTGGCAGGCGAAGGCGTCGGCTTCTCCTTCCACGACACCGTGATCTACGCCGGAACCACTTCGACGTTCCACTACGCCAACCACATCGAGGCCGTGTACTGCGTCCAGGGTGAAGGCACGCTGACCAACGAAGTAACCGGCGAAGTGCACGATCTGCGCGACGGCACCATGTACCTGCTGGATGGCAACGAGAAGCACACCGTGCGCGCCACCACAGAGCTGCGTATGGCCTGCGTCTTCAACCCGCCGGTGACCGGCCGCGAGATCCACGACGAAAACGGCGTTTACCCGCTGATCGTGGAGGACACCGCTAAGGTTTCCTAACCCATAAACGGGGGCCTAGCCCCCCAAGATTTGCCTGCACCCCCTACACAGGGGTTTAGGTTCTACGAAGTGCCGGCACCCACAAAGGGCCGGCACTTTGTCGTTTGCGCGACATGGCGCAGCGAAGTTGCAACCGAGGAGGAAACGAGAATGACGGAGACCTTGCGTCGCCACCACGATACGTATCCAACACGAACAGGGCGCCACGACACGGTGCTTGACCGCCCGGGCCCGGTGGTCCGGGGAAGTGCTGCCGACGGACCGATCGACGCACAAACCCTGCAGGGTTTCGAGTCCAAGGGCTACCTGTCCGTTGAGAGGCTGGTCGGGCCAGAAGAGCTTGATCTCTTGCGGGCCGAACTGGCCAGGATGTCCCAAGACCCGGGCGTGCGGGCCGACGAGCGGACAGTCATCGAGGCGAAGTCCCGGCAGGTGCGCTCGATCTTCGATGTGCACCGCACCAGCGAAATCTTCAAAAAGATCGCCAACGACCCGCGCGTGGTCCAGAGAGCCCGGCAGATTCTGGGCTCGGAGGTGTACATCCACCAGTCGCGGGTGAACTTCAAGCCGGGCTTCGAGGGCAAGGAATTCTCCTGGCACTCGGACTTCGAGACCTGGCATGCTGAGGATGGCATGCCCTCCCCGCGGGCGGTGAGCATCTCGATCTCGCTGACGGATAACTATTCGTTTAATGGGCCGCTGATGATCATGCCCGGATCGCACCATCGGTACGTCTCCTGCGGTGGCGAAACCCCAGAGGACAACTACAAGTCATCGCTGATCATGCAGGGCGCCGGAACCCCTGACAAGCAGACGCTGACCCGCTTCGCCGACGACTACGGGATCGACGTGCTTGAGGGCAAGGCCGGAGGGGCGGTGATGTTCGATTCGAACGCCATGCACGCCTCGAACGGGAATGTGAGCCCGTACCCGCGCTCGAACATCTTCATCGTGTTCAACAGCGTGGAAAACACCTTGGTGGAACCGTTCGGGGCCGCCGAACCGCGCCCCGACTACATCGGCGTGCGGGACTTCACCCCGGCCGGTTAGGCCAGGTACCGCGGTGTCAGGGCCGTTCCCAGGACTCGATGTCCCCGGGGACGGCCCTGAACGCAGGGTGCAGCTGAAGCGGGTCCGCCGCGGCAAGCACCGCCTCACGCTCTGGATCGCGTACCGCCAGTTTGCGCAGCAGGTGCCCGCGTTCGTACTCGAGCTGGCCGGTAGTCACCGGCAGTAAGTCGAGCGGATCCTGTGCCAGCGGGACCACGATCAGGGCGCGGTTGAAGTTGTAGCCGCGCGCATCGGCTTCCCGGGCAACACCCTCCAAATAGTTTCCCACCGCCGCCAGCGGATCCGAGGTAGCGCGGAAGCGTTGAAGCTGCGGGTGATTCCGGTAGCCGGAAGTCTGCCCAGCCAGCACCTTCTGTGCCAGCAGGCTCTCGCGCCAGCAGGCGAGCAGCCCCTTGGTGTCCAGATATCGGGGGTGCAGACTCCACAGGCGCATTCACTCATCCTAGTGACGCACACGCACCGCAGTTGTGCATCCGCCCCGGGCGGCGTAAACAACTGCGAACTTCGGACATGGCTCTGGTGCAATGGAGCCATGAATGATGACATGATGCCGGACCCGGACCGGGCAGTTGCCGTGGCGATGGAACTGCGCTGGTCGGACCAGGATGCTCTGGGACATGTGAACAACGCCCGGATCATCACCCTCATGGAAGAGGCACGGATCCGCTGGATGCGCGGCGGGGAATCCAACAAGCGCTTCGGCTTCGGGACCGTGGTGGCTTCGCTGCAGGTCGACTACCTGCGCCCGCTGCACTACGGGCCGGACTTTTTGATCCGGCTCGGCACGGTGCGCATCGGCACCAAGTCCTTCACCGTCCGCCTCGTGGGGATGCAGCACGGAGTGAAGGTCTTTGACGGCACCACGGTGATGGTGCCGTTGGCCGAAGACGGGGTTTCCTCCCGCGCCCTGGACCAGGACGAACGCAGCTGGCTGGAAGACTCGGTGGTCTCGGCCAAGGCTTGAGTACAGCTCGGTCCAGCATTGTCCGGCGGTCGAACAGCCCGCGTATGCTTTTCGACCCGGTCCAGGCGAGGTTGGCGGTATCGTGCGTTCGATCTTTTTAGGATCGTGCAAGGCTACGTGATCTTTGCCTGCCGCCATCTCGCGTTGAGTGGATCCACGGAATTGGTGCTCAGAGGAAACCCGATTGGTTAAACCCGTGGGCTTACGGAGGTAATCACGTCGTGTTCTATGCGGAGTTTCCCCTGATGGTGTGTTCCACCAGATTGGTTCCCAAACCCAATGGGCCCGATTGCGTGCCTCCCACCGGTCGATAAGCATCGCCGCGGGATTATCTGAGGCATGCAGTTCTGCGATGCGTTTGGCTGTGCGCTTGCGGTCTTGGCCGCGGAGCCCCGCGAGACGATGGCGATGCGGCACCCGCGAAAAGCCCAGCCGCGAATGTTCGCACAGCGGCCGGTGCAAGTCACTGCGGAATTCGAGGTCCTCGATATGCCAGTCGCTCCCGACCTCGTAGGCTTTGAGATTTCGTTGCTGAATCAGGGTGGGTACGTGTCGCTCGGTCACGCCGAGCGCTTTGTTTGCTTCCGGATCCTTCATGACACAGGTATACCAATGGCGTATTGGCGGCGATCGAAGCTTACGTCCTCGTGTAGTGCAAACCGGGTCGCGTTCCGGCTTGTTCGATACACTGTCACCGAGATCCGACCGCAAACTAGGGGAGGGAAAATACGCTCGATGGCCAATGCAGCACCAAGAAAAGCACGCGATTCCTCGACCGCTCCGGTAACCGCCGATTCGGTGACCTGGAGGAGCCTCGAAGTGTTGGGGGCCTTCGACGCCGAACATCCGCAGTTGTCACTCAGTGAGATTGCCCGCAGGACAGGGTTGCCACTCGCAACGGCGCACCGGCTGTCCGGGGAACTCCTGCGCTGGGGCGCGTTAGGCAAAGATCAGAACAAGTTCGTCATCGGGCAACGGCTGTGGCAAATCGGTCGGCTGGCACCGGTGCAACAGGACATCGCTGAGCTGGCTTCCCCCTACATGCAGGACGTCTTGTTCGTGACACAAAACGTTGTCAACCTCTTTATCCTCGACCGTGAAGCGGTACTGCTGCTCGAGCGCATTTCGGGCACGCGCGCCGGCTCGCCCTTCCGCCGCGTAGGCTCGCATCTGAGCTTGCATGCCAGTGCAGCAGGAAAAATCATGCTCGCCCACATTGGCATGGATTTGTTGCCGGAGGCGACCAAGCTGAAGGCCGTCACCGACCACACCATCGTGGACAGGCAGGATCTGGAAACCGAGATCAGACGAGTGCGCCAGCAGGGTTTTGCCACAACCAGCCAGGAAAGCGGACTGGATAACTACGGGCTTGCGGTTCCCATCCAGTTGCCGACCGGCCGCGTGGTGGCGGCGCTCGGCGTGGTGTCGCAGGGGCAAGCTCCATCGATCGGCAGTGTGGTTCCGGTGCTGCGCATTGCGGCTCGCGGCATCGCCCGCAGCCTGGCCCGTTCCGAAATGATCTGAGCGGAAACTACGCTTTCCATTGGTTGGAAGGGATCGCAGACTCTGTGTTGTGCCCCACCTAATATCAATGGTGTGGCCCGGCTCAACCTGATCGGGTCAGCAAGTTTCAAGGAGTTATTGGCATGACGCAGCTATCTGAGCGACTCGACGTTGTTGTCGCGGATGTCGACCACGTGGCCGATCGCGTGGTTTCCCTCGTGCTTAGCCGTATCGACGGCGAAGAGTTCCCTTCGTGGGAACCCGGTGCACACATCGACGTCTATCTCGGCGACGGGTTCACTCGCCAGTACTCCCTGTGCTCTTCCCGCGAGGATCGAGACATCCTGCGCATAGGGGTGCTTCACGTGCCAGATTCGCGCGGTGGCTCCCAGCGGGTGCACGAAAATCTGGTCATGGGTGCGCCTCTGGCCATCTCAGCGCCGCGCAACAATTTTCCGCTCGTAGAATCGCGGAAATACCTGTTCATTGCTGGCGGCATCGGCATCACCCCGATCATCCCCATGTTGGAAGAAGCCGAGGCCAAGGGCAGGGACTGGCGGTTGGTCTACGGCGGGCGATCGCGCGACACGATGGCCTTCGGCCAGGCGCTCGAAGACAAATATGGTTCAAACAAAGTGAACCTCTATGCCGAGGACGAAGTGGGACGCTTGGACCTACAGGAAATCTTGGGCATGCCTAGGGCACATATGCTCGTTTACGCCTGCGGCCCCGGGGGCATGCTCAGCGCCATCGAGGACTTTTGCATGGGTTGGCCCCCTGGAGCCCTGCATCTGGAACGCTTCACTGCCGACACTCTCGGTGCCGGATCCGTCAGTGAACCCTTCGAAGTCGAATTGGCGCGCTCCGGGCGCACCGTCAAGGTGGAAACCACGGAGACGATTCTCGACGCCGTCGAAAAAGTCGGGGTGCGCATCCTGTCCTCCTGCCGGGCCGGATTGTGCGGCACCTGTGAAACCCGGGTCATCTCCGGGACACCCGATCACCGGGACGCGGTACTGACCCAAGCGGACAAAGACGCCAACGACGTCATGCTTCCATGCGTCTCCCGTTCCGCCGCCGGATGCGGCCGACTCATCCTCGACCTCTAGCACGCAAGGAGCCCATCTTCCATGAGCACTCCCACCATTGAACCTGCAGTCTTCTCCGGGGATCCGTACAGCGAGAAGCACCTGCTGGATCCATACCCCTTCCTGGCATCGCTGCAGGAGGCAGGACCTGTGTCCTGGCTGGAATCCCAGCAGACCTATGCCGTAGTCGGCTACGCGGAAGTCTACGAAGTCCTCACCGATTTCGAGACCTATGTGTCCTCCGGCGGTTTGGGTCCGCGTGATATCCGCAAGGATGATGGCTGGCGCCCGCCGAGCATCCTAGAATCCGATCCGCCGATCCACACGTTGATGCGTCGTGCGCTGACCGGTGTCATCAATCCCGGCACGGTGCGCGCGCTTCGTGGAGACTTCACGGCTCCCGCGGTCACGCTCGTCGACGAGCTGTCTCGTCGCCCGGGCTTCGACGCGATCAAGGACCTGGCGGAAAAGTACCCGATCCAGGTGTTCCCGGACGCTGTGGGCATCCCGATGGAAGGACGCGAGCACCTGCTGCCCTACGGCAACATGGTTTTCAACGCCTTCGGTCCCGAAAACTATATCTATCACCAGGCCTTCGCCGAGGGCGATGAGCACGCACGCGTGGTCATGAACGCCTGCAAGCGCGAGTCGCTGACCGACGACGGCTTCGGCGCGGGCATCTGGGCCAAGGTTGAAGAAGGCTTGATCACCGAGGACCAGGCCGCGTTGCTGGTCCGGGCACTGCTCTCGGCCGGGGTTGACACCACCATCTTCGGGATCGGCAACACCCTGGCAGTGCTTGCCCGTCACCCGGCAGCCTGGGCGCGCCTGCGCAAGGAACCGTCGCTGGCCAAGTTCGCGATCGACGAGGCGTTGCGCTTGGAATCCCCGTTCCAGAAGTTTCACCGCACCACCACCGTTGACACGGTGCTGGGTGGGGTCGATATCCCGGCAGGCTCCAAGGTCCAGCTCTTCATTGGGGCAGCCAACCGGGATCCGAAGAAATGGGGTGCGGATGCCAACGAGTTCTCGCTGGAACGCTCCTCGTCCGGCCACGTTGCCTTCGGTATGGGCCTGCACCAGTGCGTCGGGCAGCCGATCGCACGCCTTGAAATGGAAATTGTCCTGCAACAAATGCTGGAAAAGATTCACACCCTGGAACTGGATGGCGAACCAACGCCGATCCTGCACAATGTCTTGCGGGGCTTCGAATCAATGCCGGTACGCATCACCACCGGAAGCTGACCATTCGGCTTCGGTCCATACCTACCCCTCACTTCAGTCTCGGAGTTACGCCATGACACTCGATTCACGACCGCGCCCAAAAACTGCGCAGGATGACCCGGCGCAGTGGACCCCTGCGAAGCGCAAGCGCTACGGCTGGCTGATCACCATTGCGCTGCTGGTGCTGATGATGATCAGCTGGGCAGACAAGGCGATCCTGGGCATCGTGGCCGTCCCATTGATGCGGGATTTGAACATCACCCCGCAGCAGTTCGGCCTCCTGGGATCCGCGGTGTTCATGCTCTTCGGCGTGGCCCAGTTCGTGGCGGCTCCGATCGCCAACAAGGTTAAGTCCAAGTGGATCTTGCTGGTGTTGTGCCTGATCTGGTCTGTTGCCCAGGTGCCGATCTTCGTCTTCGCTTCATTGCCGGCACTGTGGGCCAGCAGGTTGATCCTAGGTGCAGGCGAGGGACCGCTGGCTCCGGTGACCATGCACGCGGTGTACAAGTGGTTCCCCGCCAAACGCTCGGCCACCCCTGCCGCGGTCGCATCGGCCGGCGTTACCCTCGGCGTGGTGGCCTTCGCCCCGGTGCTGGCGTGGATCAACGCCGAGTTCGGCTGGAAGTCGACGTTCATCTTCCTCGCCGTCATCGGTGTGATTTGGTCGTTGATCTGGCTGGCCATCGGCAAGGAGGGCCCCTATACCTCGATGCAGGCCGAGCGGGACATTGAAGGGCAACGCGACGAGCCGCTGGATTCTGCGCTGGTGCAGGCCTCAGACACCCCCGTGCGGTACCTGCGTTCGTTCATGACGCCCAGCTGGATTCTTGCCGTGCTCTGCTCGTTCCTAGGGTATTGGACCTTCACTGTCGCCACCACGTGGCTGCCTGCCTACTACGAACAGTCCATGGGCATGAGCACCCAACAGGCCGGTTCGTTGATCGCGCTGCCGGCCATCTGGGGCTTCGTCGCCACCATCGGGTTGAGCTGGTTGACAGAGTTCCTGGTCAACCGGGGTGCGTCGACGCGCAAGGCCCGCGGAGTGGTCCTGGGCGCCGCGGCTACGGCATCCGGTTTGCTGGTGGTGCTGGGAACACTGGTGCAGAACGATGTGCTCGCGGTGGTGTGCTTTATGTTCGGTTTCGGCACGGCCCCGGCGCTCTTCGCGGTGACCTACCTAGTGGCAGCCGAGATGACCACCATCCAGCAGCGCGGAGCGGTCCTGCAGATCACCAACGCCTTCTTGACCGCCGGCGGACTGGTGGCCCCAATGTTCGTCGGGTTCATGGTGGGTGCAGCCACGACCCCGGACAGCGGCTACCTCGCAGCCTTCTCGATCACTGGCGGCGCGCTCGCTGTGTGCGGTGTGCTGTCGATGCTCTTTATCAACCAGCAGCGAGACAGGGCCAAGCTCGGCTTAGACATCAAAACCGTGGTCTGAGTACTCTGACAATAAGGTGCCGCGGGGCTTCCCGCGGCACCACCTGCCTTCGTTCGCACCCCGGTCACCCGGGAGGCGAACGAAGGCATTTGTTGTCTTAGCCGGTGCGGTTCCCTTGGACCGGCCGCTACGGGGAGCCGACGTCGAACCGCGGAGGGAAAAGCCACCTCCCGATCGGCTGCAAATCTACCGAGGGATTGGGCATGTCTCTCCCACTGACGGATCTGGAACAAAACCCGGGCCGGAGCGGATCGCATTCACCGGCACGCGTCGCTTTCCTCGGGATCTCGGGGTGGGGTGCACTGCGGTACCCCAGTCGGGGTGGTCCGGTGCAACGTCATTGGAGACCAGCCGCCGAAGATCTGAGGCCGCTGTGGGCGCGCGGCCCGGACCACTTGGGCAACGTATGACTCGCTCGTGACCGGGCCACCCCGCAAGAAGGCCCCCCGTCGGTTTCTCCCCAGGGGAGAAACCGACGGAGGGCCTCGGTGTACGGTGCCGGCCTGCGGGCTTGTCCGCTGGCTAGACGAGGGCCTCCACGGTCGCGGGGGCACGGCCCACGGCGAAGCGCCGGCCGCTGGTCGCCACGGTGATATCGCCGGTGTAGGTTGAAGCCGCTGCGCTCTTCCACTCTTCGGGGGTGGAGACGCCGGCGAAGTGCGACAGGACCAATGACCGGGCACCGGCTAGGGTGGCGATGCGTCCCGCGCCCTCGGCGGAGGTGTGCGAGAGGCGCTGGTGGTCCAAGAACGCCGGGCTGAAGTTGCCGCGCTTGAAGAAGTCCAGATTGACGGCCTCGTGAACTAATATATCGGTGTCACGCGCCAAGTTCGCAAGAGCCTCGCACTCGGCAGTATCTCCGGAGAAGGTGACGGATCCGTAGGCGGTGTCAAAGCGAAAAGCCAGCGCAGGGAAGATGGGTGGGTGCTTGACCAGCACCGCGGTGACCTTGACCAGCTCGTCTTGGTAAACGGTGAAAATCTCAGTACTGCCCGGGGCCGGTACCTCAATCTCACGCGCCTTCACCATCTCCCTGAGTACCGGTCGAGCCTCATCGGTGGCACGAATATCGGCATCATAGGAATAGGCGGCCAGCGTGTGTTCGACCATGGCAGCGGTGCCGGAGAGCGAGGACCCTCGCGGGTGGGTCGGATCCTGGCCCGGGCCCAGGATCTCGATGGGTGCGGTGAAGCCGTCCACCGGTGCCCCCCAGTTCCACAGTAGGAAGGCCGGAAGCTCGACGACATGGTCCGAATGCAGGTGGGTGACGAAGCCGGCACGGAAGTTTTTTCCGCGCAATCCGGCCTCGTGGACGGCACGCGTAGCGCCGAGCCCGAAGTCGATCATGTAGAAGGTGTCTTCCACACGCAGGGCGCTGGCGATGCCGTCCTCGGTACCCCGGATGGCGGGGCCTGCGGCGGTGCCGAGGGTGATGAGTTCAAACGGAGAATCCACGTCCGGGTGCCTTTCGGTGGTGATGCTACGCATGGGTGCGGGCATTGATGGTGCGGGTTTCGAGGTATTCGTCCAGGCCGTAGCGGCCTCGTTCGCGGCCCACCCCGGAAGCCTTCCATCCGCCGAAGGGAGCGTCGAGCTCCACCACGGTGTGCTGGTTGACCCACACGGTGCCGACTTCCAAGGTGGAGGCCAGTGTGTAGGCGCGGTCCTCATCCGGGGTCCAGAGCGACGCTCCGAGCCCGAATTCCTGCCCGTTGAGCATTTCGATCAGGGCATGCTCGTCGTTGTAGGAAACGATCGGCAGAGCGTTGCCGAACTGCTCCTCGTCGACCAGGGTCATGCCGTCGCTGGCGTCGGCGATGACGGTGGGCGCTAGGAAATGGCCGGGAAGCTCGGTGCCGCGGTCGTTGCCGTGCGCGATCCTGGCGCCGGCGCCGGTGGCCTGGGTGATCATGGAGCGCACGGTCTCCAGCTGGGCCGCATTGTGCATCGGTCCCATGGTGGTGGATTCGTCAATCCCGTGTCCCAGAACGTGGGTGGCGGCTTCTGCACTAATTGCCTCGGTGAGTTCGGAAGCCAATGCCTGCGGGACATAAACGCGTTTGACTGCCATGCAAACCTGACCGGCGTTGCGGAAAGCGCTGGCCACGATGCCACGGGCGGTGGTGCGGATATCCGCGTCGGGCAGGACGATCGCCGGGTCATTGCCGCCCAGTTCTAGGGTGACTCGCTTGACGCCCTGCAGTGCCTGGGTTGCCACGGAGATGCCGACATCGGTGGAGCCGGTGAAGGAGATCTTGCGGACCCCGGGAAGCGAGCTCAGCGCGACGTTGACGGTGCGCCGCGAGCTAGTGCGGACCTGTGCCACATGCGGTGGTAGCACCTCATTGAGTAACCCGATGAGCGCGATGGTGGACAGCGGGGTGCTGGGGGAGGGCTTGGTGATCACGGTGCAGCCGGCGGCCAGCGCCGGGGCCAACTTCACCGCGAGCAGGGAGACGGGGAAGTTCCATGGAGTGATGGTGCCGACCAGGCCCACGGGCCGGTGGTGCACCTGCAGGTGCCGTCCGGCGCGCTCGGGCAGCAACTCCGTCTCATCCCAGGCCAGAGTCGCGTAGTAGTCGAAGAGGTCGGCCGCAACCAGGAACTCTGCCCTGGCCTCGCGCAGAGGCTTGCCCTGTTCGCGGCTGAGCAAGGTTCCCAGTTCGGTGGCGCGGGCACGGATGAGCCCGGCAGCTTGCTTGAGGTTCTCGTTACGTGCGGCGCGGTCCGCGCTCCAGGCCCGTGCGGCCTCGGTGGCGGAGGCGATGGCCCTCACCACGTCAGCTTCGGTGTGCTGAGGCGCCGAACCGACAAGTTCGAGGGTCGCGGGATCGAAAACGTCGTAGGTTGGTGTGGTCATCGGGCTGGCCTTTCAAAAAGCGAATTCACAGGTGATGCGAATCCAAGCATTCCCGAACCAGCGACTGGACCCAATAATGTTTCCATTGGATGAAAGCCATCTGGTTCCGCCGACCGGGTAGTCACCAGACTAGAATCTGGCGGGCAGCGCGGTTTGCTGTCTGCCAGTGCCGAACCAATAACTCTTATTCAAGCTTGCCGAGGGACACACCATGAACCAGCCCAACCTACCCGTCGTTGTCACAGGTGCGGCCTCCGGAATCGGAGCTGCCACCGTGGCACTACTACGCGCCCAGGGAACCTCCGTGATCGGTGTCGACAGGTCCATCCCAGATTCTTTTGATGGCGAGTTTGTACAGGGAGACCTTGGCACGGCCATGGGCGTCGCCCAGGCTGCCGAGGCAATCGGCGCGCTGGCCCCCGCTGGTATTGCGGGCCTGGCCAACATTGCCGGAGTACCAGGAACTGCACCATGGCGCACTGTGCTGAACGTCAACGTCTTTGGTGTGCGCGATCTGACGCGTGCGCTTGTGCCGCGCTTGGAGAGGGGCTCCGCCGTTGTGAACTTGGCCTCCTCGGTTGCCTGGGATTGGCACGGGCAGGCCGCGGAACTCGGTGCGTTTGCGCTGGCCGCGGATCGAGAGACAGCGCTGGCCGCCGTGGCCGCATCCATCGAGGCCTCGGGAGAGTCTTACCTTTTCTCTAAACAGTGCGTGATGCTGCTGACAGGCGAGCTGGCGGCGGAGAACCTGCGCGCCGGGATTCGGGTAAATTCGGTGAGCCCAGGCCCGGTGCAGACTCCGATCCTCAACGATTTCAAAGCCGATCACGGTGCGGCGAAGGTCGAGGGCGCAGCTGCCTTGCTCGGCCGTTTCGGTGAACCGGAGGACATCGCCGACGTCGTCGTATTCTTGCTCTCAGAGCAGTCTCGCTGGGTCAATGGAACAGACGTGCGAGTGGACGGCGGGCTGACCGCGTACCGCACCAGCAACGTGGTCTCAGCCTAGCTAGGCAGGAAGCGGCTCGGGCCTAGCCCAGATGCCCGGCCATGCGTTGGTGCATGGCCGCGCTTGCCTCGTTCAGACCGGTGATCTGCACGTTTTTACCCCCGGCCTCGTACTTCGCGGTGATGGCCTCCAGCGCCGCCAGGGTGGAGACGTCCCATAGGTGCGATGCGTGCATGTCGATGATGATGTGGCCCGGGTCCAGGGCGTATTGGAACTGGGTGTAGAGGTCATTGGACGAGGCAAAGAAGAGCTCACCGTTGACTGTATAAGTAGCGGTTTCTCCGGTGGCATCCAGCGTGCGTGTGACCGTGACGAAGTGCGCCACGCGGCGTGCGAAAAGCACCATCGCGGCCAGCACCCCGGCACCCACGCCAACGGCAAGGTTGTGGGAGAAGACCGTGGCCAGCACCGTGATGAGCATGACCGCGGTTTCGCTCTTGGGCATCCGTCGCAGTGTGGAGGGACGGATGGAATGCCAGTCGAACGTCGCCCACGACACGAAGACCATCACCGCCACCAGCGCCACCATGGGGATCAGCGCGACCACGTCGCCGAACACCACCACCAGCAGCAGCAGGAAGGCGCCGGCCAGGAACGTGGAGATCCGGGTGCGGGCCCCGGAGGCTTTCACGTTGATCATCGTCTGGCCGATCATCGCGCACCCGCCCATGCCGCCGAAAAAGCCGGTGACCATGTTTGCCACGCCTTGGCCCCACGCCTCGCGGGTCTTGTTGGAACGGGTGTCGGTGATGTCGTCGACCAGCTTGGCAGTCATCAGGGATTCGAGCAGCCCGACGAAGGCGACAGCCAATGCGTAGGGAGCAATGATCTTGAAGGTCTCGAAATCCGGCGGGATCTGCGGGAAGAAGAGCTCGGGCAGGCTCGAGGGCAGTTCGCCCTTGTCGCCCACGGTCGGCACCGCGATGGACGCGAGGACCGTGACCAGTGTGAGCACCACGATCGCGACCAGCGGGGCGGGCACCACCGTGGTGATCCGCGGCAGCCCGAAGACGATCAACAGGGCCAGTCCCAGCAGCGGGTATGCCAGCCAAGGCACGTTCATGAGCTCGGGCAGCTGGGCAATGCACACCAGGATCGCCAGCGCATTCACGAACCCGACCATGACCTGGCGGGGGATGAAGCGCATCAGCTTGGCCACGCCCAGCACCGCCAGCAGCACCTGGAAGACGCCCGCTAGAAGGATCGCCGCGACCAGGTAATGCACGCCATGGCTTGCCACCAAGGGGGCGATCACCAGGGCCACGGCGCCCGTGGCAGCCGAAATCATCGCGGGGCGTCCGCCGACAAACGCAATGCTCACCGCCATGGTGAAGGCGGAGAACAGGCCCACGCGCGGGTCGACCCCGGCGATGATGGAGAACGCAATGGCCTCGGGGATCAGCGCGAGGGCCACCACCAGCGCGCCGAGGATCTCGACGCCCAGCAGCTTGGGGGAGCGCAGGGCGCGCAACACCGACTGTCGTTCCAGGGGCGTCGGCGCAATGGCCGGGGTGGCGGGCAGGGAAGGCATGGGTGGTTCCGTTCAAGGTAGCAGCGAAGACGCACAGGTATCGTGCCTGCCATGGTTCGCGCGAAGCGCCACCAAGAGCGGGATGAGCGCGCACTGCGAGGGGGAGACAGGACCAATACTAAATCAGCGACCCGATACCCGATGCGAACAGTGTCCAAGGACGCAACATTTTCCGGTTTCGCCCGGTCCGCATGGGACGGGGCGAGACTTGGCAGCGGCCTCCCGGGCTTCACGGAAAAATAATCTAGAATTGGAATTTGATATTCCAATGAGGTGCCCGGGTCAGCACGTTTCCTGCTTGTTGACTGGCGGTAGCGCCTTGTCAGCAGGGCTTCGCTCCACGGGAAGCCATGAAAGGAAACCATGGGCCAGGGCGTCGCATCGCCAACGCAGAATGCCCATCCTGCGTTGGCGCGTTTCGCCGCGTGGGAACAGGACGGGTCCCGGCTCCTGTTGATCAGGGCGGCGGCAGGCACCGGCCGGCGCTTATTTGCACGTTCCTGGGTTGGTGGACGTCGCGGTGAGGTCCATGACTGGTCCGGAAACCACCTCGACGAGGTGGCTGAACTCGAAACCTTGGCCATGCGGATGCACCGGGAGGCGGATCTGCATGCGGCCGTCATCCTGCCGCCCTCCGCCCCGCTGTGGGATCTTGCCTCGGTTGCCCCGTTCGTGCTTGCCGAGCAGCATGACCTGCTGCTGGACGCCCGGGAAATCGCGCAGCTGGCGGAACCCGGCCGGCCGATCGACCCGGATCAGGCCCGTGCCATCCATGAACTGTGCGGCGGGTGGCTCGGCGCGGCCCGGGTCCTTGCCGCGGAGCCGGGGGGCCACGCCCGGGCCCAGCACCTGATCCGCACCGGCCTGGCGCCGTGGTTGCGCCACCACGATCCCCGCGGGGAACTCTCAGAGGCGGCGTTCCTCCCCCAGCTCGATGCGCAAACGGTTGAGGCTTTCTTCGGGCAGGTCTCACCGGAGGTGCATGTGATGGAGGACCTGTCCCGGGCCGGGCTTGTGCAGGCCGATGGAAGCGGCGGGTGGATGATGCCGGCGCTGGTGCGGCAGGTGCTCATGGAACGTGTCGGGTTGCTTGGCCGTGAACGCATTGGCGCCTTGGAACAAGGCGCCGTCGATGCGATGGCGGAGACCAGCGGGGTGGGTCCCGCGCTGAAGGCTGCCGTGGACGGGCGCCGGTGGCCGGCAATCCTGAACCTGCTGCTGGAAAAGTGGGTCGACATGTTCATGGCCAACCCCAAGCACCTGGCTGCGGTGGCCGCCAAGGTGCCGCGCTTTGTCTCCGGGCAAACGCACTACATGCGGGTGGGACTGAGGATCCTCGGATCCGCCGGCAAGGACGGGATGGTCCTGCACCTTCCGTCCCTGGCGCCCGATTACTCCACCGACAGCACCGCCCAGCGCTTGCGCGAGGACACCGAGCGGCTCTACCGCACTCCAAACGCCCGGGCCCTGACCATCGGCATGCTGGAGATATCGCACCTGCGCTTGGCGGGATTGTATGAGGAGGCAGGTGGCGCCGCCCAGCGGCTGCGCGAAGCGCTGTCCCGGGGACTCGACACCCAGCGGCTGAACCCGTCCTTGGCGGCGCTCGTCGAGTTCCACTCCGGCCTGACACTGCACCTGGCCGGGTGCGATGCCGAGGCGGTGAGGGCCTACGAGACGGGCTTCCGCCTGGCGCAAGCCTCGGGCAAGGCCTTCCTGGTGGCCGATGTTGCCGGGAAGCTGGCGTTGTTCCACGCACTGGAAGGAAATGGCGACTCGGCGCGGAGATGGCTTGCGGAACACGAAGCCGCGATTGCCCAGGTCGGGTGGGGCAGGAAGATGATCGCGCACACGGCCACGCTGGCACGCGCCTTCCTGGATGTGGCCGACCTGCGTTTCGGCGAGGCTGCGCGGGAGCTGGACGGGCTTCCCCAAACCCCCGGCAACGACGAATTCTGGTCCGTGCATGCCTATTTGCTGGTCATGCAGTCCCTTCAAGGCGCCAGCCCGGAGTCGGCGCGCAGGCTCATCGATGCGTGGCGCACCGAGCGCCGCTACGCCTGTGCCGCACCGTTGGCGGACCGTTTGCTCGACGAGGCGCTGCTGCTGGCAGAAATCATCGAGGCGGGTGGTTGCCCGTCGAGGCACGCGGGTGCACGGGTGCATCCGGCGCTGGTGGCGTTCGGACACCTGGTGGGAGGGGAACCCGACAAGGCGCTCACGATGTTGCGCGGGCAGCAGAAAGCACCCGCGACGCGGCGCTGGGAGGGGTTTGCGCTGTTCCTGGACGTTGCGGCGCGGAATCCCGGTCCGCCCAGGGTGCTGGTGCTGCAGCAACTCAAAGAGCAACGTGGGCAGCGGATGAACCTCGTGGAGATTGCCCTGTTGCGCATGATCCCGGGTTGGGCCGATGTCGCCGGCGGGCTGCAGTTGGAGCCGGAAGAGCTCGACAGGCTTGAAATGGTTGCGGCACCTGTTCGGGGCACCGGAACTCGCCGCCCGGTGCTGACGCCGCGGGAGCAAGAGGTCCTGCGGCAATTGCGGATGGGCATGAGCCGGCGGGAAATCGCTGAAGCCGGATTCAGGTCGGAAAACACCGTCAAGACCCAGATCCGCAGCCTCTACCGGAAGCTTGGGGCCACGGATGTGGCGCAGGCGCTGGAGCATGCGCGGGAGCGGGGAATCTAGGGCCTCCCGCACTCCTGCCGCAGCCCGATGCAAGGGTGCCCCGGGGTCCGCCCGGAGCGAAGTCGGATGCGCCGGAGCACATGGGTACGAGGTTGCGATGTATGTATAGATTTTTTCTATGTGTGGTGCACGCCGCATCTATTGGACAAGATAATGCGGGCTTAGGCACACTGGGTGGTGATGGGTGCCATAGATCTCTTGGTTCCCTAACGTCTTGACCTAAGGTTCCACACACTCCATGAAATCCACCCGCAATAAATGGATCGTTGCCCTGTGCTGGCTGACGGTCGTCTTCGAGGGCTTCGACATCGTCGCCCTCTCCGCTTCGATTCCGCAGCTGATCGATACCTCGTACGCCGGCATCACGGCGCTTGATGCGACCTTCATCGCCACGATTTCACTGGTTGGCGTCGGTGCCGGCGCCGTGCTGATCGGCCCGATCTCCGACCGCTTCGGCCGCCGCGTCCCCTTGATGATCTGCGTGCTGGTCTTCTCGGTCTTCACAATCCTCTTCCCTCTGATGCCCACCATCGCCCTGCTGGCGACCGTGCGCATGATTGCGGGTCTGGGCATGGGGGCATGCATGCCCGTGGCCATCACCATGATGCAGGAAGCCGCGGCCTCCAACGCCCGTGCGCACTCCGCGACCATCACGATGACCGGCTACCACGTCGGCGCCGTGGCCGCCTCGCTCTTCGCGATCCTGGCCCACGCCGACTGGCACCTGCTCTTTTACATCGGCGGCGCGCTGGGCCTGGTGGTGCTCCCGTTCATGTGGGCCAAGCTGCCCGAGACCCATGCCGTGGGCCTCAAGGACATTGGCACCAAGGCACCAAAATCCAGCATGGCGACGCTGTTCACCGGAGGGCTTGCCCGCTCGACCATCGGCCTCTGGGTAGCGGCCTTCATGGGCCTGCTGCTGGTCTACGGGCTGAACACCTGGCTGCCGCAGCTGATGCGCGGCGCCGGATACAACGTCGCGGATTCCCTGGTGCTGCTGCTGATCCTCAACGTCGGCGCGATCGCCGGGTTGCTGCTCGGAGGACGCATCGCGGACAAGCGCGGCGTCAAGGGCACCACGATGTTCTGGTTCACCTCCGCCGCGGTGCTGCTGGCGCTGCTGAGCATCCGGATGGAAAGCCAGTTGCTGCTCAACGGCGTGGTCCTGGTGACCGGCTTCTTCGTCTTCTGTGCGCAGGTGCTGGTCTACGGATTCGTCGGCTACATCTACCCCAAGCATGTGGTGGGCACCGGCATGGGCATGGTGGCGGGCGTGGGACGGCTGGGAGCCATTGCCGGCCCGGGCCTGACCGGCCTGTTGGTGGCCAGCGGCCACGCCTACCCGTGGGGCTTCTACCTCTTCGCCGGGGCGGCGTTGCTGGGCATGCTCGCCGTGGCCATCATCCCCAAACCGGCAGCGCAGAAGGACGTCGACGAGCCGGTGCTTGAAACCCAGGAGGCGTAGGCGCGTTTTCCCGGGCGGGATCCGCGGCCTGGGATGCGATCCCGATAGTCACCAGGGGGCGTGTTTCCCCGGGGATTCGCTGGTGCGAATATCCCGGGGACTGCGCCCCTTTTTCGTGCCCGGGAAGCGGCAAAGGCTCAGTGCAGCGCCGGACCCAGCGCCGAAGGCATCTCGCGCAGTGCCTCGCGCACCAGCTCGCGGAACCAGAGCACCGGCCCGCTCGCGGCGATCTTGTGATCGGTGTAGAGGTCGACGGAGAAAGCGGGACTGTCCACCGGAAGCTCGCGGTGGACCAGGGGCCACTGCCGGCAAAAGCGCTCGGCGATCTCCAGCGGGACCACGGAGGCCAGCGAGGATTCCAGCTGCACCGAGGGCAGCACGGAGAAGTGGTGCACACGCAGTGCCGTGCGCAGCGAGATCCCCGATTCGCCCAGCCGCTCCTCGATCTGGCCGTGCCCGGCAGTGGGGTCGATGGTCACGAACCCCAGTGCGTCGAATTGCTTGTGCGTGAGCTTGCCCTGTTTCGGTGCCATGGCGCGCGGCAGCAGGCAAACGTACCTGTCCTTGGTCACTGCCTCGCGCCGCGCGCCGCCGCCGAGCACCAGCGAGGTCAGCGCGGCGTCGACGTGGCCGTGGGCCAGCCAGTGCGGGATATGCCCGACAGTCATGGGCACCGATTCGAGGTTGGCGGCCGGTGCCAGCGCGGTCAGGCGGGCCATGATCGGCGGCAGGAAGATGACCTCGCCGATGTCCGAGAGGCAGATGCGGAAGGTGCGCCGCGTGGTGGCCGGATCGAAGGCGGCGTTCGAGTCAACGGCCGCATCGATGTTGTCCACCGCGGTGCGAAAGACCTGGAAGAGTTCGTTGGCGCGGGCAGTGGGTTCGAGTCCGCCGGGGCCGCGGACAAAGAGAGGGTCGCCCAATTGGGTCCGGAGCCTGGCCAGCGTGTGCGAGACCGTCGGCTGGGTCAGCGAGAGTTCCTGTGCCGCTCGGGTGACGCTTCGGGCCTCGTAGATTTCCAGGAAGGTGCGCAAGAGATTCAGGTCCATGCTCATGCGCCCACTCTATCGAAGTGATCGATGATCGATTGCGCGTGGAATCGTTGGACCGATGCGCGGCCCTGGCATAGCCTGGGGGTGGGGCGGGTCACACGCGGGGCGGACGGCAAGGGGAAGCGCCGCACGTGATGATTCCACGCCCCGCCGGCCCGCGCCGGAACGCCGCATCCATGCCCACCAGAAAAGGAACCACAAAGTGCCACTGCTTGAAGAATCACTCTGGAACTCGAAGATCAACATCAACGGCTGGGTTGCAGGCAGCGCCGGCACCCAGGATATCGTGGAACCGGCCACCGGGAAGGTGATCGGTGCCCTCGGAGTGGCATCGGCCGAAGACGTGCTGCGGGCCTCCAGCGCAGCGGCCAAGGCTCAGGTCGACTGGGCGGCGAAGAAGCCCGAGGAACGGGCTGCCGTGCTGCGCAAGGCTGGCCTGCTCTGGGAAGAGCACGCCGAAGAGATCAACGACTGGTTGGTGCGCGAGTCCGGCGGCATTCCCGCCAAGGCGGAGTTGGAAACGCACACGGCGGCCAACGAATGCTACGAGGCCTCCGCGCTCCCGTCGCTGCCCGCCGGAGACGTGCTGACCACCAACCATGACCGCTGGTCCTTTGCCCGGCGCCGTCCGGTGGGCGTCGTCTCGGTGATCGCGCCGTTCAACTTCCCGCTGATCTTGGGCATCCGTGCCGTCGCTCCGGCACTGGCCTTGGGCAACGCGGTGCTACTTAAGCCGGACCCGCGCACCTCGGTCTGTGCCGGCGTATCCATCATGCGAATCTTCGAGGAGGCAAGTCTACCCGAGGGCCTGCTGCACCTGTTGCCCGGCGGTGCTGAGGTCGGCGCCGCGGTGGTCGAGGCCCCCGAGGTTCGGGTTATCGCGTTCACCGGTTCCACCGCCGCAGGGCGCAAGATCGGTCAGAGCGCCGCCCGGCTGCTCAAGCGCGCACACCTCGAGCTGGGAGGGAACAGCGCCATGATCGTGCTGCCCGGGGCCGACCTTGCCAAGGCGGCGTCCGCCGCCGCGTTCGGATCCTTCATGCACCAGGGGCAGATCTGCATGGCTACCGGCAGGCACATCGTGCACCAGGACATCTATGAAGACTATGTGGCGGCGTTGGCCGACAAGGCAAAGAACCTGCCGATGGGCGATCCGAAGTCCGGCACAGTGGCCATTGGACCGGTCATCGACGGGCAGCAACTGGAACGGATCGACTCCATGGTGCAATCCGCGGTGTCTGGCGGAGCGCGGCTGGCTGCCGGTGGGGTCCGCGGAGAGGGCTGGTTCTACCCGCCCACGGTGCTGGCGGACCTTGACCCGGAACACGATGCCTGGAAGGAAGAGATCTTCGGTCCCGTCGCACCGGTGCGCAGCTTCTCCACTATCGATGAGGCCGTCGAGATGGCCAACGCCTCGAGCTACGGGCTCTCGGTGTCCATCCTCGGTGACGTGGGCATGGCCATGAAGATCGCCGACCGGGTCGACTCGGGCAAGGTCCATATCAATGAACAGACCGTCTCGGACGAGCCCAACTCCCCGTTCGGCGGGGTCAAAGACTCGGGCAACGGCGGGCGCATCGGTGGGGCGGCTGCCAATATGGAGGCCTTCACCGAGACCCAGTGGCTGACCATGCGCCCGGAGATCGCGCCGTACCCGTTCTAGACCACGCCATGTAATGGGGTTCGGCTGCCGCCCGGTGATTGATCGGGCGGCAGCCGAACTGTCTTGCCACGTTCGGGGCCGCCGGACAATTGTCCACCCGCGTTCGATCGGGTCCTGGCGGAACCTGCCTTCGGGGAATGGCAGGGCCGGCGGGACCGTTGAAGGGGGCATGACAACCATCGGAATCATCGGAGCAGGACATATCGGATCCCAGATCGCCCGTAAGGCCGTGGAACTGGGATACGACGTCGTCATCGGCAACTCTCGCGGGCCGGAAACCCTCGCGGACCTGGTGGCCGAACTTGGACCGCGGGCGCGTGCCGCCACCGCGGCCGAGGCAGGGGCAGCGGGCGACTTCGCGGTCGTCACCATCCCGTTGAAGAACTACAAGGACCTCCCCGCCGCGGAGCTGGCAGGGAAGGTCGTGATCGACACGATCAACTACTATTTCGAACGCGACGGGCATGTCGCTGCCTTGGATACCGGCGAGGCCACCACCTCGGGGCTGGTGCAGCAACACCTGAAGGAATCGAAAGTGGCCAAGGGCTTCAACCACATCCCGGCCAGAGACATCACCACGGCAGGAACGCCGAGCGGACGCGAAAACCGTCGTGCGCTGGCCACCGCCAGCAACCACGAGGACGCCACGGAACTGGTCACACGGTTCTACGACGAGTTCGGCTTCGACACCGTGAACATCGGCCCGCTGTCCGAAAGCTGGAAGGTGGAACGTGACCGTCCCGCCTATGTGGTGCGGCAAAATGTGCAAGAGCTGCGGGAGAATCTGGCTAAGGCGGCACGGCTTCCATAGTTCCTGGCAGTCTGACCGCGAATTGCCGCAGCGTTTGATCGACCCTGTATAACGGTCGTGGCCGAGCCGAAAAGCCTGCTTACTTCTTGTAGGCTCTCAACTCAAGACGTTGAGCGGTGTTCCTGCCACCCACGCGGCAATGTCGCGGACCGCGTCGGTGTAAAAGATGCTGAACTGTTCTTCGGTCACGTAGCCCAGGTGCGGGGTGGCAATCACCCCGGGGGTTTGTAACAGGTGGTGGTTCGCAGGCAGCGGCTCGACATCAAAGACGTCGAGGGCCGCCAGCGACGGGGCGCCGGAGCCCAGCGCGGCAACCAATGCGTCCTCATCGATGATGGCGCTGCGCGAGGTGTTGACCAGGATCGAACCGGACCGCATCGCTCCGAGTTCCTGGGCCCCGACCACCGCGGTGGTGCGCTCGGAGAGTTTCAAATGAATGGAGAGCACGTCGCTGCGGGCAAAGAGTTCTTCCTTGGCCACCAGCTCGACCCCGGCTTCGGCTGCCCTGGCGGCGGACAGGTTCTGGCTGTGGGCGATGACCTCCATCCCGAAGGCCCGACCGATCCCTGCGACCTGGGCCCCTACCTTGCCCAATCCGTAGACCCCGAGGGTGTGCCCCGCCAGCCCGGTGCCCAGCGTTTGCTGCCAGGGCTGGTCAATGGCCCGGGGTCGGGATGCCGAGAGCAGCTCCACATCCAGTCGGCGGGCAGCGGCCAGGATCAATGCCCAGGTGTGTTCGGCGGTGGCGGCCAGACTGCCAGAGGTCCCACACACCGTGATGCCCTGATCCCTGGCAGCGTCTAGGTCGATGGCGGCATTGCGCATGCCGGTGGTGACCAGCAGTTTCAGCTTCGGGAGCGCTTGCAGTCTTTCGGCGGTGAACGGGGTGCGTTCGCGCATCGCCACCACCACGTCGAAATCTTGCAAGGCCTGGCAAACCGCATCGTCTCCGTGCCCGAGGAACCCGGAGAAGAAGACCGTCTCTGCGGGCAGCGATCCCCAATCGGCCAGGGTGCGGGCAACGTTTTGGTAGTCATCAAGGACGGCTATGCGCATGGCTTCATCATAGGGTGTGCGGCGCCGCGTGCGGTGGAAAGCCGGCTGCCACATGAGAGCCGGTCAAACCGACCGCGGGAGAAAACGGTCATGGGATTGGTCGAGGCGTTGCTGAGCGGGCGGAGGGGACGGCATTTCCTGCCCGCCAGCGGGAGCATCGTCGGTGGCGCACCACGGTGGTGCCGGGACCATCCGGATGCGGTTGCCACCTGCGGGGTCAGGCCAGTTGCATGGCCATTTCATCGGCGGCGGCCCGAACCGCCTCACCCAGCGTCGTGGCCGGCCGGCCGATCAAGCTGGCCAGTGCGTTGCCCTCAACAAGCAGTTCACCGCGGGCGATGCCCCTGTCGCTGTCGGCCAGGATCGTCGCAAAGTACGCGGGGACCCCGGCGCCGATCAGCAGGTGGGAGAAGTCTTCCTCCGGCAGGTCCTGGTAGACCACCTTCTGGCCCGTGGCGGTGCCTACCTCGCGGGCCAGATCGCCCAGGGTGAACGATTCCTCCCCGCCTAGCTCATACACCGCGTCCGCCTGGTCGTCAGCGAGAAGGACGGCCGCGGCCGCCTGGGCCAAGTCGGCCCGGGAGGCGCCGTTGAGCCTGCCGTCGCCCGCGCTGCCGAAGACCGAGCCGTGCCGCAGATATCCCTGAAGCTGTTCGGTGTAGTTCTCTAGGTACCAGCCGTTGCGCAACAAGGCGTAGGGGATCCCTGAATTGCGAAGTGCCCGTTCGGTCTGCTGATGGTCGGTGGCCAGCGCCATGGTGTTGGTGTCGGCATGGGGGATGCTGGTGTAGACCAGCAGCTGGACTCCCGCGTCCTTGGCCGCATCGATGACATCGAGGTGATGGGCCACGCGCGGGCCCGGCTCAGTGCCGGAGACCAGCAGTGCCTTTTCGACGCCGACAAATGCCTCGCGCAGCGACGTCGGGTCGGAGTAGTCCATGGTGCGGGCCTGGACCCCGAGCAGGGCGAGTTCGGCCAATCTTTCCGGGTTCCGGCCCCCTGCGACGATCTGTCCGGCGGGAATGTCGCGCTCGAGGAGCGCTTCAACTACGAGGCGGCCGAGCCTGCCGGTGGCGCCGGTGACGAGGATTTTCATGGGGTTTCCTTTCGCGGAAGTAATGTCTGTCACCCATCACAACCGCGGAGTCGGGATGATGCTTCCCAAAAGAGAGTACGCACTTTAAGGTAAGGTGCTTTTATGACTGCACCCGCCGGCTTCCACCCATCCGCAGTTTCTGCGGCAACCCTTGTCCTTCAGGCCGATTGCCCTAGCAGGACCGTGCTTGACCACGTGACCAGCAAGTGGGGCGTGCTGATCCTGGTGTCGTTGGAATCGGGGCCGCAGCGCTGGAGCGAATTGCGTCGCCGGGCCGAGGGGATCAGCGAAAAGATGCTGGCCCAGACCCTCAGGACCCTGGAAGGCGATGGCTTCATCCATCGCGACGCCCAACCCATCATTCCTCCCCGCGTCGACTACAGCCTCACCGCACTGGGAGCCGAATTGGTGCAACGCCTGCTGCCCCTGGTCACCTGGATCGGTGAGCACGCGGATGACATCATCGCCTCGACGGCCGTTGGCCCAGACAAGGTTTCGGCCACGAGCTGAGACGAGAACGGGCCCGGGACAATTCGGCTGAATCGTCCCGGGCCCGGTGCCTGATTAGTGGCAGGAGCCCTAGCTAGCGTTCTGCGCTTCGTATTCGGCCAGAACCCGCTTGCCGATACCGAACGCGGTGTTGGCCGCCGGCACCGAGCAATAGATGGCCGATTGCAGGAAGACTTCCTTGATCTCCTCGGCAGTCATCCCGTTGCGCAGGGCCGCGTGGACGTGCATTTCCAGCTCTTCCCAGTAACCGCCGGCGATCAACGCGGTCAGCGTGATGGCGCTGCGGGTGGTGCGCGGCAGTCCCTCGCGGGTCCAGATGGTGCCCCACGCGTAGCGGGTGATCATTTCCTGGAACTCGTCGGTGAAGTTGGTGGAATTCACCGTGGCGCGTTCAACGTGTTCGGCACCCAGGACCTGTTTGCGGACCTCAAGACCCGCGTCGTAGGTGTCGCCGGGCAGGCGGGATGAGTCAGTCATGCGGTTTTCTCCTGGGAAACGGAAGCGAAGAATTCAAGCAACAGTGCGGCGGTTGCCGCCGGGTCCTCGGCCGGGGCCAAATGCGCGGCGGTGTAGACGGTGGCCGCCTGGGCGTTCGGGGCATGCTCGGCGATGAACTGGGCATCGGTCGGCGGGCAAACCGAGTCGTGGGCTCCGGCGATAGCCAGGATCGGGTCGTTCATGCCGGCCAGGGATTCGCGCAGGTCGTATCCTGCCAGTGCGGCACAGGCGTGGGCGTAGGAGAACCGATCGGCGTCCTGCAGGTTGTGCAACAGGTCGGTGGACACCACGGGGTTGGCCTCGATGAAGCCCGGGGCGAACCAGCGCTCGGCCGATCCGGCGACGACCACCGGGGTGCCGGCCTTGGCCACGAGCTCGGCACGCTCGGCCCAGCCCTCGGGGGAGCCGATCTTGGCAGCGGAACAGATGACCGAGAGTCCGGCGAAGACGCCCGGGAAGTCGTTGGCCAGCTGCAGTGCGATGGCCCCGCCAATGGAGACACCCGCGTAGAACAGCGGGGTCCCGGCCGGCACGACCCCGTCGGTTTCCAGTGCCTGGAGCATGTTGATAACACCGGAGGCGAGTTCGGCCATGGAGAAGTCTTCGGTGGAGGGCGCGGAGGCGTCGTGGCCGGGCAGATCCCAAGCCACGAGCTGGTAGTGCTCCTTCAGGTACGGCACTGCTGGTCCCCAGAGGGCCAGCGAGCCGGTGCCCAGCGAGGGGCCCAGCACGAGGGTGGGTTTGCCTGCTGCACCGTGGAGCAGGGACGGGGTCAATGTGGGAATGCTCATGCGTGGTTCCAATCGTTGAAGTCGTCGCGGATGCTGTTGATGAAATCGGTGGCCGAGCCGAGGTAGCCGGCGGGGTCCAACAAGTCATCGAGGAACAGCTTGTTGTCCATATCCGAGGGCAGGACCCCCTGCAGCAAGGTGCGCAGCGGGGTGCCGGTGGCCAGGGATTCGAGGACGAGGCCCTGCACAGCTGCCTTGCCGCCATCCACCAGCGGGGCGGCGACGGCCAGAATGCGCTCGGAGACCAAAAGGTCCCCGGATAATGCCATGTTCCGGGCCATAGCCTCGAGGTGGACCTGCAGGCCGGAGGCCAGTACACGGGCGTGGTGCGCGGCTCCGCCGGCCAGCCGCAACAGCTCGCGCAGCGCGGCCCACTCGGAATGCCAGCCGCCGTCGGGACGCTCGTCCACCGCGGTGCCGGCGGCGGTGTAGAGCGTTGCCAGGTGTCCGGGGGCGGAAAGTGCACTATTGCGCAGCAATACTGAGTGCACGGGGTTGCGTTTTTGTGGCATCGCCGAGGAACCGCCCTTGCCCGCCTCATGGGGTTCGGACAGTTCGCCGATTTCCGGACGGGCCGCGGTGAGTACATCGGCGCCGAAGGTGCCGGCAGCGGCAACCACCGAGCCCAGTGCGGAGCCGAGCCCGAGCACCGGTTCGCGCACGGTATGCCACGGAGTGCGCGGTGCGGACAATCCCAGCTCGGTGGCCAGCGCCGTGGTGAGTTCGGCGGCACGCTCGGCCAATCCGTGGTCGGACTTGTAGGGCAGCGAGGTACCCAGTCGTTGGTGCAGCGAGGCGAGGGTGCCCACGGCTCCGCCCCATTGCACGGGCAACGAGGCCGCGCTTGTCTCTAGTCGGCGCCCGGCGGCAACCAGCCCCGCCAGCCAGTTGGCGGCTCGCAGCCCAAAGACCGTGGGAAGCGCGTGCTGGGTCAGTGAACGGGCGACGCACACGGTGCCCTGATGTGTGTGGGCCAGCTCGGACAGGGCCGCGGCGGCACCAATCAGGTCCGTACGAATCAGCGCGATGGCCCGGGAGGCCATGAGCATCAGCGCGCTGTCGATGATGTCCTGGCTGGTGGCCCCGCGGTGCAGGGCGGTGGCGGCGGTGGAGGGCGCTCCGGTAGCGGTGAGGCGTGCGCGCATCATGGACAGCAGCGGGATCAGCGCGTTGGCGCCATCGGGTCCCTGGTCTGCCAGCTCGGCCAGGTCATAGTGCTCGACGTGTGCGATGGCCGCAACGGCTGCCGCGTCGGCGGCGGTGCACAACCCGGCGTCGGCCTGGACCTTGACCCAGGCAGATTCGACGTCGAGCATCCCCTGGACGAAGGCAGCATCACTGGCTGCTTCGGCCACAGGGGTTGCGGCCCAAGCGGGGGTCAACAATCCGTAATCGACCGGGTACATTCGGTGGTGCATCTCCTTGGACGGTGGGGGCCCGGCGGATCCGTGGAAGCGCTCGGGAAAGGCTGTGCGGGGGATGAACCCCCAAAACCCCCGCGGGGGTTAGGAGCCGTCGAATCCATCATCCCAATTCGGGAGCGGAAAAGGCGAGTCCCGCCGCACGCGGGGGTCATCTAGTGGTGCTTCAGAGGGCTAGTCCTCGCGCGGGTAGGCCAGGAACACCGTCTCATCTTCGCCCTGCAGGGAAACATCGAAGCGCAGCGACCCGTCGGCTTCGCGGGTGGCGATCATCGAGGCGCGGCTCTTGGCATCCAGTGAGGAAAGTAGCGGATCATTGGCCAGCGCCGCGGTGTCCTCGGGCAGGTAGATGCGCGTGAACAGGCGGTTGAGCAGGCCGCGGGCAAAGACCGTGAGCATGATGAACGGCGCCTTGCCTGCTTCTGTGGCCCCGGGGTTCAGGGTGGTGAAGGTGTAGTGCCCGGCGTTGTCCACCGCGGTGCGGCCCCACCCTGTGAAGGTGTAACCATCGCGCACCAGCGAGCCGTCCTTCGAGACGACGTTGCCTTCTTCGTCGGGTTGCCAGATTTCTAACAGGGCGTCGGGGATTAGGGCGCCTGCACCGTCGGTGACGTTTCCGTGCAGGCGCACCGAGCCGGGACGTGCCTGGTTGACCAGCTCGTTGTCCTTCTCATAGGGAAGGGCGTAACCGTAGAACGGGCCGATGGTCTGTCCCGGGGTGGGAGCCAGCTTCAGGGCTGGGGCGGAGGTGTGTGCTGCCTGAGTCATTAGTGATCTCCCTCTTCGTCTTCCATCCAGGTCCGGTTTGAACCGGTCAATACGATGTCCCAGTTGTAACCGGTGGCCCATTCGTGGGACGTGATCGAGTGGTCGTAGGTGGCCACCAGACGATTGCGTGCCTCGGCGTCGGTGATCGACTGGTAGATCGGGTCTAGCGAGAACAGCGGGTCGCCCGGGAAGTACATCTGGGTGATCATCCGCTGAGTGAAGTCGGTGCCGAAGAGCGAGAAGTGGATATGCGCCGGGCGCCAGGCGTTGTGGTGGTTCTTCCACGGGTACGGTGCCGGCTTGATGGTGGTGAAGGAGTATTCACCGTTCTTTCCGGTGATCGCGCGTCCGACGCCGGTGAAGTTCGGGTCGATCGGGGCTGGGTGCTGGTCACGCTTGTGGATGTAGCGTCCGGCGGCGTTGGCCTGCCACACCTCGATGAGCTGGCCGGCCACCGGGCGTCCGTCGCCGTCGAGCACGCGTCCGGCCACCACGATGCGCTCGCCGATCGGCTCGCCATTGTGCTGGATGGTCAGATCGGATTCCAGGGTGTGTACGTCGCGCTCGCCGAAGGCGGGGGAGTAGAGCTCGATGGTTTCCGGGTCCACGTGGTGCAGGTTCTTGGTGGGGTGGCGCAGCAGCGAGGAGCGGTAGGGGGCGAAATCGAGGCGCGGTTGCGTCTCGGCTTTGACGCCTGCGGCCAGGGATTTTTGGTAGCCGACTTGGATATCGCTGATCTCGGCGCTCATGGATTCCTGCGAGACGGCGGTGGCTGCTGGATCCAAGCTCGGGGATTGATTGGAGGTCTTCGACGATGCGGTTTCGGTGCTCACTGCGGGCTCCTTTCGGGGAGGCGGGGTGGTATGTGGTGAAAGTGTGGGGCGACGAGCTAGGAGTGCGGCCAACCGGTGTAGGACTCGGCCAGGTACTGCTGCCCGAAGCGAGAGGACGTCACGGTGTCGAGCTCGCCCAAGGCGCGCTTGGCCATGAACGGATCGGCATCCACCGGGGTGTGCAGCATCGAGGTCATCCAGTAGGAGAAGTTCTGTGCCTTCCATACGCGCTTCAGCGCCAGGTCGGAGTATCCGTGCAGCAGGGTCGAATTCTGGGTGGAGTAGTAGGAGTCGATGGCTTCGAAGAGCACCTTGACGTCGGCGAAGGCGAGGTTCAGGCCCTTGGCGCCGGTGGGCGGGACGGTGTGCCCGGCGTCCCCGATCAGGAACATCCGGCCGTGCGAGAGCGGTTCGCGGACAAAGGAGCGGAACTTCAGCACCGTCTTGTCGAAGATGTTTCCGGTCTTGAGGGTGAATCCGTCGGGCCCGTCAACGCGGCGCTGCAGCTCGGACCAGATCCTGTCCTCGCTCCACGCATCCACGTCCTCGTTCGGGTCGCACTGGAAGTACATGCGCTGGACGGTCTCGGAGCGCTGGGAGATCAGTGCGAAGCCGTGCGGGGAGTTGGCGTAGATGAGCTCCGGTGCGCTCTTCGGGGCCTCGGTGAGGATGCCGAACCAGGCGAAGGGGTACTCGATCTTGAAGTCCTGGGTGCCGGGAACGGCGCGGCGGCAGAAAGACCGTGAGCCGTCGGCGCCGACCAGGATGTCGCAGTGCACCTCGAAGTCGGTGCCTGTGGCGTCGGTGAAGTGGAACTTCGGGGTTTCGGTTTCCAGGTCGAAGACCGCCGTGACCTCGGAGGAGTAGCGCACGTCTCCGTTATCGCGTTTCCGGGCCGCGGCCAAGTCGACGAAGACCTCGTTCTGCGCGTAGAGGGTGACCGTTGCATCGACCAGGTCGGTGAAGTCCAGCGGGTGGGATTCGCCGTTGAAGCGCAGGTCGATACCCTCGTGTTCGTCGCCGTGGGTGAGTACCCGGCCGTCGACCCCGGAATCGGTGAGCATCTTGACCGATCCGGCCTCGAGGATGCCGGCGCGGTGGGTGTTGCGGATGGTCTCGTGGTCGCGGGATTCCACCACGAGGTTTTCGATGCCGTTCTTGGCCAGAAGGTGCGAGAGCATCAGTCCCGCCGGGCCGCCGCCGACGATGCCGACCCGGGTTTTGATGATGGTGCGCGCTGTGGCCATGAGTGGATCGTGTTCCTTTGCTGCGTGGGGTTCCGGGGCGGCACGGGCACGTCGCTGTGCCGAGGGGTACGCCGCGGGGAACCCGGAGTATGGGGTATCTGACTCAAGTGTGTGGGTTGGCCCACGACAAACACATGCCGCGTCTCATTGAATGAGAATATGTTGGGTGGGTGCCGACCGCGCCGAGTGCCCGGCGGACTCTGGATTCGCGCAGCGGCCCGAGTGATCGGCGGTTTCAGGTGCCGTAAAGAGTGACGGCGGTGGCCTTGAGAACGAAGTAGGCCTCCGTGCCGGGGACCAGCCCGAGGTCGGCCAACGCGGCAGGGGTGATGTCCGCGGCCAGCTCGCCGGCCCGCACCCGGATGGCATCCCCGTGCGGTTCCAAATCGGTGATCGCGGCGCGAAGCATGTTCCTCGGGCTGCCGTCGTGCGGCGGATCCAGATACACCGAGACCGCCGCGGGACGGAACGCCGCCGCCGCAGGGCCACCTGGTGGGAGCTGTTCCTCCGCGGTACCGGTGATAAGCCCGTAGCGGGTTTCGACCCCCTCGGCCCGGGCGGTGCCGGTGAGCAGGTTCAACCCGGCCAGCCCCGCGGCAAAACCGGAGCGCGGCCTGTTCAGCACCTCGCGGGTGGCCCCGGCCTCGGACACCTGCCCGTCCTCCATGACGATGACCGAATCTGCGAGCATCAGGGCATCAAGCACATCGTGGGTGACGATGATGGCGTTGCGGTCGGCCAGCACGTGCTTCAGCAGCCGGCGCATCAGGGGGGCGGCATGGATGTCCAGGGCGGCCATGGGCTCATCAAGCAGCAATAGGTCCGGCCCCGCAGCAAGCGCCCGGGCCACCGCGACGCGTTGGGCCTGGCCTCCGGAGAGCTCGCCGGGGCGACGGTCCGCCAGCAGTTCGGTGTCGGTGGCCGCCAGCCAGTGTCGTGCGATGCTCCGAGATTCGGCCTTCGAAACACCCGTCGAACGCGGTCCGAAGGCAACATTCTCCAGGGCGTTCAGATGCGGGAAGAGCAGCGGGTCCTGGGCCAGCAGGGCCGTGCCGCGTGCGTGCGGGGCCAACCAGCGGTCCGGTGTGGAAGAAAAATCGAAGAGGGTGCGCCCGTTCAGGGTCGCCGATCCCGCATCGGGTTTCAGCAACCCCGCGATCACCGAGAGCAAGGTGGACTTGCCGGCGCCGTTGGGTCCCAGCACCGCCAGCGTCTCACCCGGGGCCATATCCAGTGCGATGTTGAAATTGCGTGCCTCCAGCGAGGCTTCGACTTGGAGGCTCATCGGGTGGCCCGCGCAAGGTGAGGCAACCGAGGGGATCGGTAGGACAGGGCCACGACGATCACGGCAACGGCCACCAACACCAGAGAAAGCGCCACCGCGGCATCGGCATCGGTTTCCCGTTGCAGATAAATTTCCAGGGGAAGAGTCCGGGTGACGCCCTGGAGCGAACCGGCAAAGGTCAGGGTGGCGCCGAATTCCCCCAGGCTGCGGGCGAAGGAAAGCACGGCTCCCGAAGCCAGACCGGGAAGGACCATCGGCAAGGTCACCCGGCGCAGCACCGTGGTGGGCCGGGCGCCGAGTGTCGCGGCCACCGCCTCGTACCTTCCCCCGGCGGTGCGCAGGGCACCTTCGAGGCTGACCACCAGAAAGGGCAGGGCCACGAAGGTCTGGGCCAAGACGACAGCGACTGTGGAAAACGCGATCTGGATGCCGGCCATTTCGAGACTGCTGCCCAGCAATCCCTGGCGCCCGAAGGTGTAGAGCAGGGCGATGCCGCCCACCACCGGCGGCAACACCAGGGGCAGCAGGACAAAGGCGCGCAGCAGGCGTTGACCCCGAAAATTGCCGCGGGCCAACACCAAGGCCAGCGGGACTCCGAGGATGATGCACAAGGCGGTGCTGGCCGCCGAGGTGCGCAACGACAGGCCCAACGCGGCAAGCGAAGCCTCTGAGGTGATCAGCGGAATGAACTCGGACCAGTTGACCTTGGCCACCATGCCAAGAAGCGGAAGTATGACAAAGAGAGCGCCCACCGCCGCGAACACATAAAGCCAGCGGGGGACCGCGGTGTATCCGCTTCCGCTACGACGAAACATCCCCTAGCTCCGCGGGGTTCCGAAGCCGGCGGCGGAGAGCATCTTTTGGCCCTCCGGACCCGTGACCGAGGCGATGAACGCATCGGCCAGCTTCTGATTGGAGCTGGTGCCCACGGTGGCAATCGGATAGCTGTTCACCGCGGCGGAAGACTCGGGGAACTCGATGCCCTTCACCTGGTCTCCGGCAGCCAGCACGTCGGTGACGTACACCAGCCCGGCGTCTGCTTCCCCGCTTCGCACCTTGCCCAACACATCGGTGACCGAGGATTCCTCGCTGACCGGAGTCAGTACGAGGCGCGCTGCTTCCTCGATGGTCTTGGTTGCCGCCCCGCAGGGGACCTGCGGGGCGCAGATGACAACCTTGAGTTCGGGTTTGGTGAGGTCGGCCAGGGAAGAAACCTCGGCGGGGTTGGCCGGGGGAACAACGATCTGCAAGGTATTGGTCGCAAAGTCTATCGGGGTCCCGGCCACGAGGTCCGCATCGGCCAACTTGGTCATGTTTCGCTCGTCGGCCGAGGCAAAGACGTCCGCCGGAGCTCCGGCAATGATTTGGGTGACCAGATCGGAGGAGCCGGCAAAGCTCAGCTTAATCTCGGTGCCCGGGTGCTGCGCTTCGAAATCGGCGGCCAACTCGGTGAAGGGGCCGTTCAGAGAGGCCGCGGCAAATACGGTGATTTCACCAGTTGGGCCGGAAATCGAGGTATCGGGGGTGTTGGTTTCCGCTGCGCAGCTGGCCAGTGAAACGGTCAGTGCCGCGCAGATGAACAGGGCTGCCGCACTTCTTCCCAGGCGGTTCATATCGCGGCCGGTCCCTGCGGGGATTCGATGATGACGGTGGTGGCTTTAACGACTGCCGTGGCGATGGAGCCTAGCTTGAGGTCCAATTCGCGGGCGGCTTCGCTGCTCATCAGCGAGACAACCCGGAAGGGGCCGCATTGCAACTCGACCTGTGCCATGACGGTGTCCATCGTGATGCCGGTGACCAACCCGACGAACCTGTTGCGCGCGGAAGAACCGATGCGCGAGGGATTATCCGGCAGCTGGGCCTGGTTGCGTGCCAGTTGGGCCAGCTCGAGTCCGTCCACAGCCAGGCGCCCCGATGCGTCCTTGAATGGAGTCAGATTTCCGTTCTCGGTCCAACGGCGGATGGTGTCGTCGCTGACTCCTAAGAAGCGGGCGGCTTCGGACACACGGATCTTTGTCATATCCACATAATGCCTCATATGCGGAAGCTTTGGCGTAATTCCGAAGCAAATACGAGAATTTGTATTTCTCTGCAAGGCTGGTTGGGTCGATTCGGGCACGTTGCCCAGTGCCCAGGGGCTTCCCGATGAAGGGCGATCGTACGTTTGGGTTTCCTGGACGATAGTTGCAATGTCCGGTGCAGGGTTACTGCGGGAAAGCTATCCGAGCCAGCAGCTCACGCAGGGTCTCTTTCTCGGATTTGCTCAAGTTCGCCATGGCAATATCCTCGCCCTCCGCGGTGGCCACGCGAGCCTTCTTGTAGAGCTGCATGCCTTCGTTCGTGCAGGTGATGACCTTGGAGCGACGGTCGTTGGGATCGGCAGCGCGCCCGACCAGCCCCCGACTTTCCAGCTCGTCCACGAGCGGCACGATCTGGCTCGGATCCAGCAAGAGGAATTCGGCCAGTTCGCGCTGGGTGGGTGCCATGCCGCTGCAGGCGAGGGAAAGTACAGAGTAGGAGCGAACCTTCAGCCCCAGGGGACCGAGGAGCTTGTTGGCACGCGCGGAACCCAGTGAGCGGTTCCGGGCCGTGAGGAACTCTATTTCCCCTGCCAATTCGCTGGCCAGGAAGCGGTCAATGGTATTCGTGGTGGTGCCCGGCTTGGTCGCCATGGTGTCGCCCTTCGAGATCGATAAGAAACTTAATCGTTGACTTTATCAAGAGTTTACGTTGTTATGTATGTAGCAAGGTTCCCACGACCGGGTCGGAGGGAGCAATGAACACCCTTGAAGGAGCAGACATGTCACTGGCTGGAAAAGTTGCAATAGTTACCGGCAGCGGCCGTGGCCTCGGCCTGAGCTACGCCCAAGAATTGGCCCGCCAGGGTGCGGCAGTGGTCATCAACGATGTCGACGCAGACGTGGCAGCCGAGGCAGTTTCCTCGATCACCACAGCAGGCGGCAAAGCAGTATCCGTCGTCGCGCCCGTCGGTTCCACCGAAACCGCCAAGGCACTGGTTGCCTCCGCGGTGGAGAACTTCGGTCGCCTGGACATCTTGGTCACCAACGCCGGGGTACTGCGCGACAAGTCGATCCTTAAGATGAGCGACGAAGACTTCGATCTGGTCATCAACGTGCACCTGCGTGGAACCTTCACCTGCGTCCGCGAAGCCTATGGCTACTTCAAGGAAAACAATATCGCCGGACGCATCATCACCATCGGTTCGCCCACGGGCCAGCGCGGTAACTTTGGCCAGACCAACTACGCAGCCGCCAAAGCCGGAATCGTGGGAATGGTCCGCACCTGGGCCATTGAAATGAAGCGCGCCGGTATCACCGTCAACGCCGTGATCCCGGTGGCAGCCACCGCCATGACCAAGACCGTCCCCTTCTTCGCCAAGGCCGTCGAGGCCGACGAGCGCGGCGAGGCCATGCCGGACTTCTTCCGCAAGGAACTGGGTTTCGGTACCGCCGACGACGTCGCTGGACTGATCGCATTCCTCGCCTCGGAAGAGGCGGGCAATATCACCGGCCAGGCGATCGGTGCCGGAGGGGACCGCCTGCAGCTGTGGAGCCACCCGGAAGCCATAGCTTCCGAATTTCACGACGGCGGCTGGGATTACGCGACCTTGCAGGAACAGTTCGGTACGCTCTTTGGCGAGAAGTTGCAGTCCGTCGGCGAGCAGTTCCCTGAGCTGCCGGCCGAGCTGCAGCCCGAACCAGCAGCTAAGTAGTAAGGGATACCGGGTTAGAAAATGAGCGTTCGCTACGAATCCAACATCGATCTCAACGCAATCACCGCGATCGACATGCATGTACACCTCGAGGTCGATGACTGCGGGCACAAGGCCATGCCGGAAGACCTGTTCGAGGCCTCTGCGGCGTACTTCAAATCCGCTGAGCGCACCCCGTCGGTGGATCGGGTCGCAGAGGTTTATCGCGAGGCGAAGATGGCCGCGGTGTTGTTCACCGTTGACGCCCGCACCGCACTGGGTCACGAGCCGAACTCCATCGATGACCTGGTCGCCGGGGCGGCACGCAACAACGATGTGCTGATCCCCTTCGGTTCAGTGGACCCGCGCACCGGCCCGGCAGCGATCACCGAAGCCAGGCGCCAAGCGGACGTGCTGGGTGTGCGTGGTTTCAAATTCCACCCCTCACTGCAGGGCTTCGACCCGTCGTCGGCGGAATTTTACCCCTTGTGGGAGGCGCTTCAGGAACTCGGGTTGCCGTGCATCTTCCATACCGGGCAGAACGGGATGGGCGCGGGGCTTCCCGGCGGGCGTGGCATCAAGCTGCGCTACTCCAACCCGCTGTTGCTCGACGACGTCGCTGCCGACTTCCCGGGGTTAACCATCATCATGGCCCACCCCTCGGTGCCGTGGCAGGACGAGGCAAACTCGATCGCCACCCACAAGGCCAACGTGTTCATCGACCTTTCCGGGTGGAGCCCAAAGTACTTCCCGGCCTCCTTGGTGAAGATGAGCAACAACGTCCTTGCTTCCAAGGTGCTCTTCGGCACCGATTACCCTCTGATCACCCCCGCGAAATGGCTGGCTGCCTTTGCCGATTTGCCGTTGAAGGACGAAGTGCGCCCCCGGATCCTCAAGGACAACGCGGTACGGGTGCTGGGACTGGACGGGTCATGACCGATTTCTGCCCCAGCGACCAATACAGTTTCGCCAGGCTGCTCACCGACGCCGAACGCGCGGCGCTGCTGCGCCTGCGCGCGGTACTTGATGAACATGTCCGCCCGGTTCTCAGCGACCATTGGGAGCGTGGGGAATTCCCCGAAGCGATCATCGACCCACTGGTTCAGCTGGATCTGATGCGCCCGGCCGAGGTACTGGCCGCCGGCGAAAAGGTCCGTGGCCTCTTTGACGGCTTCAGGAACTTCGAACTGGCGCGCGTCGATGCCTCGGTAGTCACCTTCTACAATGCCCAGTCCGGGCTGTTCCGCACCGCCGTGAACCTCGGCGGCAGCCCCGAACAGGTAGCCGAACTGGATCCGCTGATCGCTTCCTACGCCTACAAGGGCGTCTTTGCCCTGACCGAACCCGAGCACGGCTCGGACATCGCCGGGGGACTTGATACGCGGGCCACCTTCGTGCCGGGCACCGACGGTGGGCACTGGGTGATCAACGGCGCCAAACGCTGGATCGGTGGCGCAGCCCAGGCCGACGTGCTGGCGGTCTTCGCCCGCGACACCGCGGACAGCAAGGTCAAATGCTTCCTAGTACCCACCGACGCGCCGGGCCTGACGATGAGCAAAATCGAACGTAAGACCTCGTTGCGGATCATGCAGAACGCCGACATCGAGCTGAAAGATGTGTCGGTACCGGCCTCGGCACGGCTGGCAAACATCAACTCCTTCGCCGACGTCGCGGCCTGCCTGCGCAATATGCGCTCGGACGTCGCCTGGATCGCCGCGGGGACCGCAGCGGGCGCCTACGAGGCGGCACTGAAATACGTCACCGAGCGACAGCAGTTCGGCAAACCCTTGGCTTCCTTCCAGTTGATCCAGGAAAAGCTGGCCACCATGCTCACCAACGTCACCGCGTCGCTGGCCATGGTCGTCAGCCTGACCCAGGCGCAGGACGAGGGCATCTACAAGGACGAGAACTCGGCCATGGCGAAGATGTTCACTGCGCGCATGCTGCGCCAGACCGCCGCCCTGGCCCGGGAAGTCTGCGGAGGCAACGGCATCGTGCTCGACTACGACGTGGCCCGTTTCCATGCCGACGCAGAAGCCATCTATTCCTACGAGGGCACCGACGAGATCAATGCGTTGATCCTCGGCCGGGCCATCACCGGCATCGGGGCCTTCCGTTAGCGGGCTCGACGCCCCCCCGATTGTTTTTCCTTATGTTTCAAGACCAACCACTTTAGAAGGAGTACCCATCATGGGCCAGACAGTTCTTTCCTACGAGCAGCTCGCAACCGCCGCCGGCACCGACCTGGGCTACAGCGAATTCCGCACCGTCACCCAGGAGCAGGTCAACACGTTCGCGGATGCGACAGATGACCACCAGTGGATCCACACCGACCCGGAAAAAGCCAAGGATGGACCCTTCGGTGGACCGATCGCCCACGGCTACCTCTCGCTGAGCCTGCAGATCGCGTTCTGGTCAGAGCTCTTTGACGTCACCGGTGTCTCCACCCGCGTCAACTACGGGCTGGACAAGGTCCGCTTCCCCTCGCCGGTACCGGTGGGCGCGAAGATTCGCATGAAGGCACAGATCGCGGAGGTCGAAGAGGTTAAGGGCGGTTATCAGATCGCCGTGGACCAGGTCGTCGAGGTTGAAGGCGCACCGAAGCCGGCCGTGGTTTCCCGCGGCATCTACCGCTTCTACGCCTAGAAAACGTCTTAACGGTCGGGAACCCGAGAGGGTTTTCCCGGCCGTTGCCGTATCCGCGTTCGGGTGAATCGCGCGATCTATCGTCACATTCAGAAGTTCACGCTTTAGAAAACGACAACTATTGATTTCTTCAACGATTAAGCTTAGATTGTCGTATGTGGCAGGGGTCACAATAACTCGCGGTTGGGGCATAGTCGCCTGGGCCATCATTTTTCACCAAGGAGCATTCATGAAGAAGCGTCTGTCTACCATTTTCGCCGGGGCATCGATTGCGGCGCTCGCCTTGACCGGATGCGGCCAGGGCTCGCCCTCGGGCTCTGGATCCACCGACGAAGCCTCGTCCGGCGGATCCGACGCAAGTGGACTGACCAAGGTCGTCGTCGGGGTCCTACCCATCGCTCCTTCGGTAGCTGTGAAGTACGGAATCGACAACGGCATCTTTGAAAAGCACGGCCTTGATATCGAGCTGACCACCAGCTCCGCCGGCGCAGCAATGCTCCCGGCAGTTTCCACCGGTGATTTGAACTTCGCCGTTGGCAACCCGCTCTCGGTACTGACCGCAGTGGACAAGGGTCTGGACATGAAGATCGTCTCAGGATACTCGGACTCCAAGGCCGAGGGCGATGACATCAATGGTGTGGTCGTGCGCGGCGATTCGGGCATCAAGACCTTTGCGGATCTGGCCGGCAAGACCACGTCGGTCAATGCCCTCAAGACCCAGGGTGACCTGACCATCATGGAATCCGCCGCCATCGACGGCGGGACCCCGGGCGACCTGAAATTCTCCGAGATGCCCTTCCCGGACATGGAGGCTCAGCTTGATCGCAAGAACGTGGATGGGGTGTGGTTGCCGGAACCGTTCCTGTCCAAGGCCCTAGCCAACTCGGATAATGAGCTGCTGGGCTACCCAAACCAGAAGGCCATTCCAGGCCTACCGACCATGGTCAGTTTCACCAGCGGCAAGTTCGCTGAGGAAAAGCCTGAGGTCGTCGCCGACTTCAAGGCAGCCATGACAGAAACCCTCGCCGCCGCCGAAGATGACCAGACCGGGGCCAAAGCCCTGCTGCCGGAGTTCATGAAGATGGACCCCAAGGTCGCTGAGACCCTCAAGATGGAAACTTGGGACGGCGCGGTTCCCACGGAGCAGCTGAGCAAGCTGGCGGAACTCGCCGCAGAGCACAAGTTCCTGTCCAAAGCACCGGACGTCGACGCCATGACGGTCAAATAATCCTGAGAACAAACGTACGAAAAGGTGTGCCGGCCTTGGGGCCGGCACACGCGAAAGGCACCCCCATGCATAATCAAGGACTCGGCGGCTGGATCCACAAGCGACGCATCAAGTCGCAGCACCACGCAGCAGTCATCGAGGGCGAGAAGTCCCTGAGCTATGCGCAGCTAGCAACCCGCATCGACAAGCTGGCCAACGCACTTCGCCAGTTGGGTGTGGAGAAGGGAAGCAGAGTTGCCTACTTGGGCAACAACCATTCCGCCTTCCTTGAAACTCTCTTTGCCGCCGGCGGCATCGGCGCGATCTTCGTCCCGCTCAACACCCGGCTCACTCCACGCGAACTGAACTACGCGTTGACCGACTCCGGCAGCACCGTGCTGATCAGCTCGGCCTCCCTTGACGACCTGGCTCAGGCAGCCAAGGCCGACAGCCCCGTGGTGCACCATCTGGTGCTGGCCAATGAGCCGGGCGCCGACTCGGACTATGAACGGGCACTGTCGAACGCGGACGCCGGATACCAGGACGTTGCGGTGGAGCACGAGGATCCTGCCATCATCCTGTACACCTCCGGAACCACCGGGCAGCCCAAGGGCGCGGTGCTGACCCACGGGAACATGACCTGGAATTCGCTGAACGTCTTGGTCGACTACGACGTGACCAGCGATTCGAAGGCCCTGATGATCGCACCGATGTTCCATGTTGCCTCTCTGGGCATGGGCGCTCTGCCGACACTGCTCAAGGGCGGCACCCTGGTGCTGCAGGATCGCTTCGAGCCCTCCGCGGTGCTCGCGGCGATCGAACACCACTCGATCACCTCGCTCTCCGGGGTCCCGACCACTTATCAGCTGCTGGCCGAGCATCCCGCCTGGGCCACCACCGACATTTCCTCGCTGCGCATGCTCACTTGCGGCGGATCCGCCGTCCCGATGCGTGTGCTTGAGGCCTACGAACGGCGGAACCTAGGGTTCTCCGGCGGCTATGGCATGACCGAGACCGCTCCGGGGGTCACCTCCCTGCAGGCCGAGCGTTCCCGTTCCAAGGCCGGATCGGCCGGGCTGGCGCACTTCTTCACCGATGTGAGGATCGTTGATCCGGTCGGGAACGAGCTGCCGGCCGGTGAAGCCGGCGAAATCCTGATCTCGGGGCCGAACGTGATCAAGGAATACTGGCAACTGCCCGAGGCCAGCGAGGTGGCCTTCATCAACGGAAACTGGTTTCGCTCCGGGGACATGGGGTATCTGGATGAGGAAGGCTTCCTCTACATCTCCGACAGGCTCAAGGACATGATCATCTCCGGTGGGGAAAACATCTATCCCGCAGAGGTCGAACAGGCCATCATGGAATTGGACGGGGTGGGTTCGGTGGCGGTCATCGGCGTCCCGGATGAGAAATGGGGTGAGGTGCCGCGGGCCATCGTAGTCCCGGTCGAGGGGGCGGAGATCACCGCGGAAGAAATCAAGGAACATCTGGCCGGGAGGCTGGCCCGATACAAGATCCCCCGAACGGTAGTGCTCACCGACGACTTTCCACGCACCGCCAGCGGCAAGATCCGCAAGACCGATCTGCGCAAGACATTCGGCGGTTCCACACCGCCGGCACACATCCTGTAAGGACACCGAAACAGCATGAAAAACAAACTCACACTCGCAGTTGCAGCATTGGGGATTCTGGCACTGAGCGCTTGCGGATCAGGCTCGCCTAGTGGTGGCGCCGATAGCTCCGCCGATGCCGGGGGAGACCTGGAGAAGATCACCGTGGGCGTGATCCCGATCGTTGACACCGCCCCGATCTTCCTCGGGGATTCTAAGGGCTTCTTTGAAGAGGAAGGCCTAGACCTAGAAATCCAGACCGCCACCGGCGGATCGGCGATCGTTCCCGGAATCCAGTCCGGAAGCTACGACTTCGCCTTCTCCAACTACGTTTCGCTCATGGTCGCCAACGACAAGGGCCTGAACATGAAGGTCGTCGCCAACGGCGTCACCACCACCGGGGACGCGGACACCGACTTCGGTGCCGTGGTGGTCACCGACGACTCGCCGATCAAGACTCCGAAGGACCTGGCCGGAAAGAAGGTCTCGGTCAACAACCTCTCCAACATCGGAGACATCACCGTTTCCCAGGTGGTCAAGGACGATGGCGGAGACCCCAGCACCGTTGATTTCGTCGAGGTCCCGTTCCCGGATGCCCCGGCAGCACTGGAAAACGGCATCGTGGACGCCGCATGGATCCTTGATCCCTTCCTCGTCCAGTCACTGGGTGATGGGGCACGGGTGGTCAGCAACAACTTCGTGGACTTCGACCCTGAACTGGACATCGCCGGGTACTTCACCTCCGCCGAGAAGGTCAGCACGGAACCCGAACAGACAGCCAAGTTCCAGCGTGCCATGAACAAGTCGCTTGAATACGCGCAGGAGCATCCTCAGGAGGTCCGCGACATCGTGGGCACCTACACCAAGATCGACGCGGACACCCGCGAGGAACTTGTGCTGCCGCGCTACCGCGTAGACATCAACACCGAGGCTGCACAGAAGCTCGGCGACGCCGCCCAGGAATTTGGTGCCATCACCAAGCCCGTTGACCTCGAAACCCTGTTGCCATGACCCAAATGACTGAATCGTCGACGCGGGCCGCGGCGAAGGTGAAAGTCTCCCGTGCGCCCTCCAAGGGTTGGCCGAAGTGGGTGCTGGGTCTGATCGGCATCGTGGTGTTCCTGGGTTTCTGGGAGCTGATGCCGATCCTGGGGGTGGTGCAGGCCAAGTACCTGCCCCCGGCCTCCGAGGTCATCGCGGCCCTCATCGCAGATCTGGGCTTCACCGCGTTCTGGGTTGCCGTGGGCGACACCCTGCTGGCCTGGGCCATCGGCTTGGTCATCGCGGTGGTTGCCGCGTTGATACTGGGATTGGTCATTGGGATGTCGCCGTTCCTGCGCCGTTTCAGCAACTCGAGCATTGAATTCCTGCGTCCGATCCCTTCGGTGGCATTGATTCCGTTGGCGGTGTTGCTCTTTGGCATCAAGATCGAGTCCTCGCTGCTGCTGATCGTCTACGCGTGCTTCTGGCAGGTGCTGATCCAGGTGCTCTACGGGGTGGCTGATGTGGACAACGTGGCCATGCAGACCGCGAAGTCCTACGGGTTCTCCTATGTGCAGCGGGTCCGGGACGTCGTGTTCCCCACGATGCTGCCGTACCTGATGACAGGTATCCGGTTGGCTGCCTCGGTGGCGCTGATCCTGGCGATCACCGCGGAGCTGCTGATCGGTTCCCCGGGGTTGGGTCGGGAAATTGCCCTGGCCCAGTCCGGTGGAGCGATTTCCGGGATGTACGCGCTGATCCTGGCGACCGGATTCCTTGGGGTGGCGATCAACTCGGTGACGCGGATAGTTGAGAAGCGGGTCCTGTCCTGGCACCCGTCGGTTCGCGGGGAGGCAACGGTATGAAAACCCTGAAATCTGTTGGCTACCTGCTCGGGTTGCCCGTCATTTTGCTGCTCTGGTGGTGGATCGGGACCTCTGGGGAAGCGAACTTCTTCGTCCCCACGCCCGCGAAGCTGGTGACCACGTTCATCGACACCTGGTTCGGGGAGCGGATGCTCACCGACGTTTTGCCGAGCATCATGCGCCTGGTGGTCGGGGTGTTGGCCGCGATCGTGCTGGGCATCGTGCTGGGACTCGCGGTGGGGTTGAACCGTACGATGCGTGCGGTGACCGAGCCGGTCTTCGAGTTCTTCCGTGCGCTGCCGCCACCGGTGTTGGTTCCGGTGTTGATGCTGTTGGTGGGCATCAACGACGGGATGAAAATCGCGGTGATCATCTCCGGCTGTGTCTGGCCGGTACTGCTGAACACCATCGAGGGCGTGCGTTCCATCGATCCGGTGCAGAACGAAACCTCCAAGTCCTACGGGATCACCGGATTCTCCCGGATCCGTTATCAGATTCTTCCCTCGGCAACCCCGACCATTATGGCCGGGGTCCGCCAGGCACTGTCCATCGGGTTGATCCTGATGGTCATCTCCGAAATGTTTGCCTCGTCCTCCGGGCTGGGATTCACCATCGTGCAGTTCCAGCGGTCCTTCGCGGTCCCGGAAATGTGGTCCGGCATCGTGGTGTTGGGGTTGATCGGTGTGGCCCTGTCCTTTATTTTCCAATGGGTTGAACGGCGCGTGCTGCGCTGGTACCACGGCCTGAAAGAGGTTGAAAATGCAGTCTGAGAATCCTACGTCCCACAAAGGCGGGCGTACCCTGCCCGAGGGTGAGGCACTGCTCTCGGTGCGGAACCTGAAGAAGGTTTATCACACCGATGCCGGGGACATTGAAGCTGTCCGCAACCTGACCTTCGATTTGGGCCGTGGCGAGCTGGTCTGCCTGGTCGGCCCTTCGGGCTCGGGAAAAACGACGCTGCTCAAGTGCATTGCCGGGCTCATGGGTTCGACCGAGGGCGAGGTGCTTTTGGATGGGCAGAAGGTCACCGGTCCACCGAAGAAGATGGCGGTGGTGTTCCAGGAGTACGGGCGCTCCCTGTTCCCGTGGCTGCGGGTGGTGGAGAATGTCGAGCTGCCGTTGAAGAACGCTGGCGTTCCGAAGGAGGAGCGCAAGCGACTGGTTCAGGAAGCTTTGGAGGCGGTGGGCCTGGATCATGTGCCCAAGTCTTACCCGTGGCAGCTTTCCGGTGGTATGCAGCAGCGTGTGGCGATTGCCCGCGCCGTGGCGTACCAGCCTGAGGTGTTGTTGATGGATGAGCCGTTTGCTGCTGTTGATGCGCAGACTCGTGCGGATTTGGAGGATTTGATTCGCAGTGTTTGGAAGAAGCTGGGCGTCACGGTCCTGTTTGTCACCCACGACATCGACGAGTCGATCTACCTGGGGGAGCGCGTCATCATCCTCTCATCCTCGCCAACGATCGTGCAGGAGGATATCGTGATCGATCTTCCGGCCGAACGCGATCAGCTGGAGACTCGTTCTCTGCCGCGTTTCACCGAGTTGCGGCACCACGTTTACGGGGAGATCCAGAAGGCCAAGCAGGGGCATCGCCCCGAGGAAGCCATCACCATGGTCGTCAAGTAACCAGAGTCGTCCCTCGAACCAGGACGCCGTTTGTCTGTTATCCCCTTAACCCGGAGATAGCGGGCGGGCGGCGTCCTTTTTGTGCCCCTCGCTTCATTTATCGCACCACAGACAAGTGGCCGCCGTTCCCCGGCGAGGGGAACGGCGGCCACTTGTTGGCTGGCGGGGTTCCTACTTTTGGTAGGAGGTGCGCCATCCACCCTGGTATTCGGCCCGGGCCACGGTCGAGTACGGCACCGGGCTGACCACCACGCGGGCTTCGAACTGGCGGTGCGGCTCCACGGTGGTCTTCTTCGTCCCACCCTCCGGCTCACCCCACACGACCCGCAGCTCGGTGCCCTCCGGGACATCGGGATCGACAATGGCCAGGGACAGGCCCCGGCGTTCATTGGAGCTATAGCCGGTGAACATGGACAGGCCCACGGTCTTGCCGTCGGCATCGATGACGCGGTCGTAGTTCGAGGAACCGTAGTTGGCCAGCGGGAGATCGAAGTACTTGTAGGGGACCTCATCGGGGTCCAAAATGGAGGAAAGGATCGTCCCGAGGTCCTCGGCGTTCCACGCCAGGGTGACCTTCTTGCGCTGGCTGGCAGGATCGATTTTTTCCAGTGCCTCGCGGCCGATGAAGTCGTGATCGAACTTCACAAACGACCCGTAGCCCAGTTCCCAAGGCGTGTGATAGTAGTCCTCGATGTTCGTGGAATCGAAGCTGCCGGCCACGGCGTTGGTGGCCTCGTAGCTGTCGGGGCCCAGCCATTCGCGGTAGGCGCGCAGCTCCTCGCCGGTGTAAATCCCCGGCAACGGCGAGGGGATCCAGCCGGATTCAAGAGTGTTGGAGGGATAGGCGCGGGCACCGACCGGAACCATGCCGAATTCCTCCCCGGCTTCCAGTACCGCTGTTCGGATCGTGTCGTAGGATTCGTACGGGCCCCAGATTTCTAGTCCCGGGGCTCCTGCCATGCCGTGGCGCAGCGTGCGCACTTCGGTTCCGGCGATGGACATGGTGTCCATGGAGAAGAAGCGCTGCTTTTCTAGTGGCTCGCCATTGAGCTTCTCGATGATGTTCCAGGCCTGTGGCCCCTGGATCTGGAAGCGCCAGTACTTGCGTTGCACCGGCTTGCCCATGGGGCGCGAGGGGGAGCGGCGATCCACCTCGATCTGCACGTCGTACCCGCCGGTTTCGGCGTGGAAGAGCAACCAGTTGGCGGCAGGTGCCCGTCCGACGTAGACGTATTCATCCTGCTGTTCGTGAAAGAGGATGCCGTCGCCGATGACGTGGCCGGCCGGGGTGGTGGGTACGTATTGTTTGGCTCGGTTCACCGGGAAGACCGCCACGCTGTTGATGGCGGTGTCGGAGATCAGCTTCAGGGCGTCGGGGCCCTTGATGAAGAGGTTGTCCATGTGGTGGGTCTGGTCGTAGAGCACCGCGGTTTCTCGCCAGGCACGCTGTTCGCTGCGCCAGTTGGAGAATTCCGGGGCCACCACCGGGTAGACGTAGGCCCCGATCTGGGAATTGCGCAACAGTTCGGCGGTGTTGCCGGCCGCATCCAGGACTTCCTGGAGGTTCTTGGGTGACATGCGAGAAGGCTTCCTTTCCTGGGGGAGCGGTGCCCACTTTTCGCCGGGCCCGCACTGGAACACGAAGGGACGGCATACCTGCCGCTACCCTGACCATAAGCCACCAAACTCACTAAGTCGATAGTTACTTGAGAGGAACTTTTCCCGCCTTCCCCCCAGCTTCGAGCCCGAGGGAGGAATGTGGCTGGCTGGCCGAAATATTGGGTTCGGCACTTTCCCCCAAAGCACTATCAAAATAGGTAGTATGCGACGTACATCACTTTTCTTTCGGGGGTGTCCCCGAGAATCTTGGAGACCAGCATGAAGAAGATCAAGGGTGCATTGGCCCTGCTTGCGGTACTGAGCTTGGCGGGGTGCGGGGCAGGATCTCCGTCGAGCGGAACGGCCGAATCGTCCCCGGAAGGGACGTCCGGCAGCGGCGCGGCCACTGCCCTGGAAAAAGTCGAGGTTGGGGTGATCCCCATCGTGGACGTCGCGCCGATCTACCTGGGGGTCAAAGAAGGAATCTTTGAAAAGGAGGGCCTGGACGTCAAGCTGACGTTGGCTCAGGGTGGGGCGGCCATCGTTCCGGCCATCATGAGCGAGCAGATGGATTTCGGCTTCTCCAATGTCACCTCCATGATCGTGGCGCGTTCCAAGAGTCTGCCGCTGAAGATGGTGGCGCCCGGAGGAAGTTCCACCGGTGACACCAAAGCGGACTTTGCCTCGGTGATGACCAAGCCGGATAGCGGCATCAAGGAGATCAAGGATCTGGTCGGCAAGAAGGTCGCGGTGAACACCCTGAACAACATTTCAGACTCCACCATCAGCGAGGCCGTGAAGTTGGCCGGCGGGGACTACAAAAAGGTCCACTTCGTGGAGATGGGTTTCCCGGACATGACCGCCCAGTTGGCCGCCGGAAACGTCGATGCCATGGCGGCCGTCGAGCCATTCGTGACCATCTCCGAGGCGGATGGAAACGTTCCGATCTTCTCCAACTACGCCGAGCCGGTCGATGACCTGACGGTCGCGGTTTACTTCACCTCGGATGACTACATCAAGAAGAACCCCGAGACGGCCGCCAAATTTGCTCGGGCCATGACCGAATCACAGAAGTTCGCCGACGAAAACCCGGAAAAGGCCAAGGCTGTCCTGCCCGATTACACCTCGCTGGAGCCGGAGGTTATCGAAAAGCTGAAGATGCCGCGCTACTACACGGAAGTCAACGAGGCCTCCATCGAGAAGATCGCCGAGATCTCGCTGGACCGCGGACTGATCGAAAAGATCCCGGACCTCACGGCGCTGCTGCCCTCCAAGTAGCGGCATCGAGGCATGAAAGCGGCGGCCTGCCGGGGAAACTCTTCCCGGCAGGCCGCCGTTGGTTCAACAGGTTTCTTGGTTTCCGCCTTAGCGGTGCGCCGCAACCCAGGTGGCGGTGGTCTCGATGCCGCCGAAGGTGTAAAAGTGCAATTTGATTTCTCCGTGGCGTTCGGGCTGGTAGTCCCGTGCCAGGTCTTCAATGAAGCGCTCGGGCCCGGCGGTTCCCAGCAGGTTTCCCAGGGAGAATCCGTAACGCTTGGCAATCCCGGCGGAGGATGCGACCCCGAACCTTCCGGCGTAGCCCAGCAGGCGTTTGATGCCAGCCGGACCGGGGACCCCGATCCGCACTGGCAGGCTGATACCGCGGTCACGCAACGTGGTTAGCCAGTCAAGTATCGGGACGGTATCGAACCCGAACTGGGTGATGATTTCGCCTTCCAAGCCCCGTTCCCGCAGGGCGGCGACCTTGGCTTCGAGGACCGACCAGAGTACGTCGACCTCGATGCCTGAATGGCCGTCGGGATAGCCGGCGATCGACACCTTGTTCACTCCGAAGGCTTCGAGACGACCGGAGGTGATCAGCGACAGGGAATCGGAGAAGGGACCCATGGGTTCGGCCGGGTCGCCGCCGACGGTGAAGACATGGTGTGCGGAACCGACCCGCTCCAGGGCCTCAAGGAAAGAGTCGAGCTCGCCCGTAGATGCCAGCCTGCGTGCCGAAATGTGTGGCACTGGATGCAGCCCGGCTCGTTTGACTGCTGCCGCCGCGGCCACCCGCATCGAGAGATCCTCGTTGCCTAGGAAGGTGACGTTGACGGGGGTCCCGGGCGGCAAGGACGGGGCCGCTGCTTCGAGTGCAGGGATGTCCTTGCCCGTCATTTCCAGGGAAAAACCGTCCAACAAGCTGCCTGAAGTGGTGCCGGGATGATCCGTTGTCATTGCTGCTGCCCCTTTCGTGCCCCGCGGGGCAGGTTGGCATCATTGCCTATGCCCATAGGTATATCCCGGATGCGTGATGGTGTCCATGGCCCCGGGGTGGATTGCTTACTTATGCACAATGAGCACTTCGCCCTCAAGCCCGTCCGGGTCCCGGAAGAACATGCTAAACGCTGCCCCGAAGTCGTTGACCTTCCCGTCACCTGCCCCGGACTCGATGAGCCGGTCACGGATGGTGTCGAAGGCGTCTTGGGAAGCAGCAGCAAGGCCGAGGTGGTCGATGCGTCCGCGGCCCCACATGGGGGTCTGTCGTTGGGCCTCGGCGTTCCCCTCGATCACGAAGACATTGAGTTCCGTGCCTGGTCCGATCCTGATGTTCGTCATGGTTTCGCCCGGGCCGTGGTCACGCGTCGGCCCCACCTGCGCGTCGAAGACCTTTCGGTAGAAATCAGCCAAGGTGACGGCATCATTTGAGATAACAGCGATGTGATTGATCCCATTGAGCAGCATGTCCCCATCCTCCGGTGTTGTCGTGGCGCCCTCGAATGCCCTTCCTGCCATTGAGCTACAGGTTCCATGGGTTTTCAAGGGTCGCGCGGCCCTTCGGCGGGACCGAGGCGGGGGTGAAGGGGCGGGGGTCAGCCGTTGAGACGATCGATGAGCTTGAGTCCACGTCGAGCCCAGATGATTTCGGCTTCGGCCTGGGACATGAGCCCCTCGTAGGTATAGACCTTGTAGGCGTTGATTTTTTCGCGGTCGGCCTTCGGGCTGTTGGCCAGTCGACGGTTGAGCATGGCACTGGAGCCGTCCTCGATTTCCTTGACTTTTTCGCGCCATTGGCCCAAGAGCCCCGTGTGGTGTTCGATGTGGGCGCGTAGTTGGGCCCGGGCCGCATCCGGATCCGCCCATTCCATGTAGGCGGCCTTGAGGTGCGCCGGGTCTCGGGTGCGCGCGTATTCCAGCGGGGTGTCCATCCAGTTCCTGAAGGCGGCCTTGCCCTCCTCGGTGACGTGATACTGGCGCTTCTTGCCGCGGGAGCCCCACGGGATTTCCTCCCCTTCGAGCAGCCCCTCGGACTCCATGCGCTTGAGCTCCGGGTAGATCTGCGAGTCAGGGGCGTGCCATACGTGGCCGACCGAGGATACGAACTGCTTGTGCAGGTCGTACCCGGTCATCGGCTCGACAACGAGTAGGGCGAACAGTGCGTTTCTCAGACTCATAGCAGCTTTCGTCGGTCAAGGGTGTTGCAAATCACTATATCCGCAGTTAGTCTATGACTCACACCACTAACTATGTCGATAGGTAGTTTGCTGCCGTATCGAAAGGAAAACGCCATGACCGTCGTCGCCCCGACCAGCTCCACCACCAACAAGGTCCTGCCCCACCCGCTGAACGCCTGGTATGTGGCGGCTTGGGACCACGAGGTCACCCGCAAGCCGATGTCCCGCCGCATCGCCAACCGCCCGGTGGCCCTCTACCGCACCGAGGACGGCAGGGCCGTCGCGCTGGCGGATGCCTGCTGGCACCGTTTGGCGCCGCTGTCGATGGGCAAGACCATGGAAAAGGACACCATCCAGTGCCCGTACCACGGCATCGTCTACAACTCGGCGGGCCGCTGCGTCTCCATGCCGGCGCAGGAGACCATCAACCCCTCTGCCACCGTCCCCTCCTTCCCGATTGTGGAGCGTTACCGTTACGTGTGGATCTGGATGGGCGACCCGACTCTGGCCGACCCGGAGCTGGTGCCGGACATGCACCAGATGACCTCCGATGAATGGGCCGGCGACGGCCAGACCATCCACGCCGCCTGCAACTTCCAGCTGGTGCTGGACAACCTCATGGACCTGACCCACGAGGAGTTCGTTCATTCCTCCTCGATCGGCCAAGAAGAACTCAGCGAATCAGACTTCGTCACCGTCCGTGAGGGCAACAAGGTCACTGTCACCCGCTGGATGCACAACATCGACGCCCCACCGTTCTGGCGCAAGAACATGCAAGACAAGTTCCCCGGATTCGAGGGCAAGGTGGACCGTTGGCAGATCATCAACTACGAAGCACCCTCCACCATCAGCATCGACGTGGGAGTGGCCAAGGCCGGCACCGGCGCACCGGAAGGCGACCGCAGCCAGGGCGTGAACGGATTCGTCATGAATACCCTCACCCCGGAGACCGATCGGTCTTCGCACTACTTCTGGGCCTTCATGCGCAACTACGCCCTGGACAGCCAGTTGATCACCACCCAGCTGCGCGACGGCGTGCACGGGGTCTTCGGCGAGGACGAGGAAATGCTCAAGGCCCAGCAGGCAGCCATCGATGCCAACCCCGACTACGAGTTCTACAACCTGAACATAGACTCCGGAGGCATGTGGGTGCGACGCATCATCGAATCGATGCTCGCCGCCGAGGGGCGTCTGGTCGCCTCCGCCTAGCGGTTGGGCGTACCGGACACCGAAAGGAAACGGACAAGAACCATGGCAGCAACAAACATTGAAACCTGGCAATCGGCCACCGTCATCGAGACCCTTCCGGTGGCCACAGGCATCACCCGCATCGTGCTGGAGCCCTCTATGCCGGTGTCGGCCGAACCGGGAACCCACATCGACCTCATGGTTGAAATCGAGGGTGAGGCGGTCAAACGCTCCTACTCGGTGGTCGAATCCACACACGGCGGCACCCGTCTGGTGATCAGCGTGATGAAGGCGCCGCTCTCACGGGGCGGATCGATCTTCATGCACTCCCTGATCCCCGGAGCACGGCTGGACATCACCCAACCGCTGCAGAACTTCCCGTTGCGCGTGGGCGCCCAGCGCTACATCCTGCTGGCCGGCGGCATCGGCGTGACGGCCATTGCCAACATGGCCGCGGTGCTCAAGCGGCTAAAGGCCGACTACACGCTGGTGTACGTGGGCCGCAGCCGCAACGCCATGGCCTACGTCGATGAGCTCTCGGAGCTGCACGGCGAACGCCTCGAAACCCACATCGATGACGAAGGGTCCTCGCTTAAGGTCCCCGAACTGGTGGGCCGCGCGGATGCGAGCACCGAGCTGTACATGTGCGGGCCCATCCGGCTCATGGATGCGGTGCGCCGCAGCTGGGTCGAGCGCGAGCTGGATCTACCGAACCTGCGCTACGAGACCTTCGGAAATAGCGGCTGGTACGACCCCGAGGAATTCATCGTGCGCGTCCCCAAACTGGATCTCGAAGTGCGCGTCCCCCAGGGTCGCTCGATGCTTGAGGCACTGGAAGATGCGGGGGCGGAAATGATGTTCGACTGCCGCAAGGGCGAATGCGGGCTCTGCGAGGTGCGCATCACCGAACTGTCCGGAACCATCGATCACCGCGACGTGTTCTATTCCAAGCGCCAGCAACGGCTGGCCACCAAGATGAACTGTTGCGTCTCGCGCGCTGTCACCTCGGCCACCGGGGCCCAGTCCGACGCCGCCCATGCCGGGCCCGCCGTCATCACCATCGAACCGAACTAGCCACCACCCACGCACGACGAGTCTCCTGAAGGTTCCGACAAGGGACCTTACGGGTGATTTGTTGCGCCCATAAACGGAAGACAACCCCCATGAACATCAGAGATCGCATAGATGCCTCGCCCATGACCAGCTTCCAATGGGTTGTCATCGGCGTCTGTACCTTCCTCAACGCCCTCGACGGATTCGATGTGCTGGCCATGGCCTTCACCGCCAACCGCGTATCCGCCGAGTTCGGGCTCAGCGGTTCCCAGCTTGGCGTGCTGCTCAGCACAGGACTCTTTGGCATGGCTGCAGGGTCCCTGGGCCTGGCGCCCTTCTCCGATATCTTCGGGCGACGTCCGATGCTCTTGTTCGCGACGGGGCTTGCCGCGGTGGGAATGTTCCTGTCTTCCACCTCGGGCTCGGTGACGGAATTGGGGCTGTGGCGCTTGGTGACAGGTCTGGGCGTGGGCGGCATCCTTGCCTGCACCAACGTCATTACGAGCGAATATGCCAACAAACGCTGGCGAGGTATGGCAGTGAGTATCTATACCGCCCGCTACGGTGTGGGGGCCACGCTCGGAGGAGTGGCCGCAGTTTCGCTCCAAGCCTCCTACGGTTGGCGTTCCGTTTTCGTCTTTGGGGGTGCTGTCACCGCCGCTGCGTTTGTTCTTCTGCTCGCTGTAGTGCCCGAATCGGTAGATTTCCTTGTCACCAAGCGACCGGCGCGCGCGCAGCAACGTCTCGCGGTTCTGGCATGCAAGCTTCGCCTCGACCAAGACACCGTCCTGCTTCCCAATCTCCCGGCCAGCACAGGAGGCCGTGCTGTGACTGGCCAACAGCTGACGGCGCTGTTCTCCCCGGCGAACCGCAGGGTGACCACGTTGATCTGGGTTGCCTTCTTTGCGACCATGTTCGGCTTCTACTTCGTGAACAGCTGGACACCCAAATTGTTGGTGACTGCTGGCATGACCGAAAGCCAGGGTGTTGTTGGCGGGCTCATGCTGACCCTGGGCGGGACCTTTGGCGCGTTGCTCTTTGGTGCGCTGACCACCACGTGGCAAACGCGTAAGGTGCTGCTGGTTTTCACCGTGCTCTCCTCTATCACGATGGTGCTGTTCATCTCGGCCGTCGGTATCCTGACCTTGGCCTTTGGAATGGGCATCGTGGTGGGAATGCTCATTAATGGCTGCATCGCCGGCCTGTATACGTTGGCACCTGCCTCATACGCCCCGCAAACCCGTGGCACGGGCGTCGGCTGGGCCATCGGCATCGGACGGTTCGGGGCAATCCTCGCCCCGCTGGCAGCCGGTGCGCTACTTGATGCTGCATGGAGTGCCGGACAGCTGTATCTGGGTGTTGGCCTCATGGTCTTGGTTGCGGCAGTTGCCATTGGTTTGATGCGCTCGCCGAAGGTCAACGATCCTGAAGTTGCGCCGGAGACAACGAGCGCAGCCGGAGCACTAGAGAGCCAAGGCAGCCGATAGAGGAAAGCCCTTGGAAAATTCGGATTCCTAGTGCACAAGAGATACTGTGCGCGGCCGTCTGCAGCGCCATCACTGCGGAAGGCAATAACCCGGAATCACCACGGCTAAAACCGCCAGCGCGTAACCGCGGGAATCGAGGATAGGAACCATCGACCACCGCGACATGTTCTATTCCAAACGCCAGCAACGGCTGGCCACCAAGATGAACTGTTGCGTCTCGCGCGCCGTCCCCTCGGCCACCGAGGCTCAGGCCGACGCCGTCCGCACCGGGTCCGCCGTCATCACCATCAAACCCAACTAACGGCAAATAGGATGAGTGAAATCTTTGTGGAAGGAACAAGAATGACTCCGATTCCGCCGGCACTGGATTACGTGGCAACCATTGAGGTTGAGGTCAGCCCCACGATCGAGATTGGCACCACGGCCCAAGGAATCCGCCGGGTCGCGCCCATCCGTGGCGGCAGGGTGGTTGGTCCGGGGATTTCCGGCAAGGTGCTCGACGCCGGGGCAGACTTCCAGCGCTACCCGACTTCCGACCTGGCATACCTCGAAGCCAACTACGTCCTCGAGCTGGACGACGGCCACCGGATCCTGGTGGAAAACCAGGCGATCCGCTCGGCAGATCCCGCGGACCTCAACCGCATGATGGCCGGGGAAACCGTAGACCACTCCCGCGTCTACTTCCGCTGCGTGCCGAGCCTCTCGGCCGATGACTCGGGACCTCACGCGTGGATGAACCGCACGATGTTCCTGGGCACCGGTGAACGTCTGACCGGCGGCGTGCGCATCGAGGTGTTTCGCGTGCGCTAGCCAAAGCGTTCGCGCTGACGTGCCTCCGCTACTCTTGAGGAAAGCCTGAAAGTCCGAGGAGAAATTCATTGCCCTGCTGCCACCCGGCCGAACGCGCACACCCTTCCGGCACGGATGTCCCGGCCTCCGCTCCGGAGAAAGTTGTAGCTTCCGGCGCTCCCTCCGCTGACCATCGGCCGGCGGAGCAGCTTGAGCTGGCCGGTGGTGACTTTGCCATGGGGGATCCTTTTGCCGAGGGCTACGTTGATGACGGGGAACTCCCGGTCCATGCGGTAAACCTTTCCCCCTTCGCGATCGACGCGACCACCGTGACCAACACGGAGTTCGCCCGGTTCGTGGAGGCCACAGGGTATCGAACCGAGTCCGAGCTCTACGGGTACTCCGCGGTCTTCCACCTGCTGGCCCAAGCGAAGACGCAGGACATCCTGGGCACCGCCGAGGGCGCAAGGTGGTGGCTCACGGTGCGCGGGGCGGACTGGGCCCACCCGCACGGACCCGAATCCACCTGGCAAGATATCTCCGAGCACCCCGTGGTGCAGGTGTCCTGGAACGACGCGCAAGCCTATTGCGCCTGGGCCGGACGCGCCCTACCCACCGAAGCCCAATGGGAATATGCCGCCCGCGGCAGCCTCGTAGCCAAGCGCTACCCATGGGGAGACGAGCTGCACGGACCTGACGGGGAGCACCTGTGCAACATCTGGCAAGGCGAGTTTCCAACGCGCAACACCCTCGACGACGGATTCCTGGGCACCGCGCCGGTCAGATCCTTCCCACCCAACGGGTACGGGCTCTATGAGACCAGTGGCAACGTCTGGGAATGGTGCGCCGACTGGTTCCTGCCGAAATACTACAGAAACTCTCCTGACGCAGACCCCGCCGGACCAAGCATCGGCCGCGGCAGAGTCATGCGCGGCGGATCCTTCCTCTGCCACGATTCCTATTGCAACCGTTACCGGCTTGCCGCCAGGTCCTCCAATACCGCGGACTCGGCCAGCAGCAACACCGGGTTCCGCACCGTCGCCGGCACAGCCTGACCCCCGGGTCTCCCCAGGAACGCGTAGGCCTATTCGTAGATCCTAGCTATTTCCCGGTCCAGGGCAATGATCTGCTCCGGGTTGTAGGCGCTCTTTTCTCTGGGGGTGTAGCGGACCCGGTGCAGGGTCCCGGTGTAATGGAAGCAGCCGTGGCGTAGCGACAGCTCCCAGTCCACGGGCCCGCCGCGGTCCAATCCGATGCTGATCCCGGCGAACGGAGATACCCCGGTCAGCTGCAGCAGGTGCTGCAGGACCATCACATCTTCACGCTGATGAACACATCCCAGGTGATCCCGGGCAGCACGATGAAATCGACCGTGACCAGATGACTGCCAGCGGTCAACGGCTCACTGGTCCGCAGCATCTTCCCGTATTGGTTGTAGCTGAAGTGCAGCTGCCCGTTCTCTGCGAAAAGTACGTAGCCGCCACCCTGGTCGCCATGGGCCAGCCGAATCGTTGGCAGGGAGGGCCAAGCGGTGCGGCGATGCAAACGCTTTTTCTCACTCGAAAGAGCACCGTCAATAACGCTTTTCCGGTCCAAATTCCAGAGTTGACGCGGCCTGCGGGAAATAAGTCGGTGAGCACTGGACAAAAAACTTGATACCGGAGGGTAACGACCTGTTTTGTCTGTACTACGGAACTTTCAGTGCCTTCCTTGCGGCACCCGGTTAGGCTCACTGACGGATGATCATCCCCTGTCAGTTCATGCAAGCGCACGTTCATCAAAGGAGATTTCCACGTGTCAAAAAATGTCAATGGGAGAAAGCTCGCGACCTCAGTCATGGCTGGCCTCTTCGCTCTCAGCCTTCCGTTCGCAGGTATTGCCCCGGCTGTTGCCGACGCAAACTTCCCGAGTGTTGAGGGCAACACCAACACTTCCAGCATCCTGTCGTATGCGGATGTGGTTTCCGAGATGCTCAAGCTCGAGAAGAACTCCCGCTTCAACGTCGACGTCTTCACGTTGGCCGAAGCTGGAATGGCGGTGAACACGTCCGAGCAGGGGCGTGACCTGTATGTTGCTACCGTCGGTACCGGTTCGAAGCATGTTTGGCTCCAGGGTCGTATCCACGGAAACGAGCCTTACGGCGCCGAGGCGCTGCTTCAGGTCCTCAAGGACGTGGGCACGAACGGTTCGCACGACTACAAGATGCTTCGCGACGAGTTCACGCTGCATTTCATCCCCAACTACAACCCCGACGGCTCCGAGGCGAACATCCGCCACACCATCCTTTGGGACCAGATCGCCAACAAGCCGCTGATGGGGGACAACGGTCGCGAGCGACTAGTCGACCTCAACCGCGATTGGACCCCAACAGGATTCGTCGCCAAGGAATCACTGGCGTTCTACGAGTACTGGACCACCGTCAAGCCTGACTACGGAATCGATATCCACCACCAGGGTCTGAAAAAGCAATGGGGGACCGGCGACGATGTAACTTTATCGCTGGGTATTTCCTTAGCGCCAAACGGCCCGACGCTTCCATCGATTAAGGACGGGCTCTACAACGACCTAACCCGCCAGATGAACGTTCACGTATACGACTCGTTGAAGAAGTACGGGTTCGTCAACACCGACCGTTACCAGGTGGGTAATGGCATGGAGATCGATATCAAGGGCGGTGTCGTTTCGGCGATGATGCTCGGGCTGAACTACCAGGGCATGAACCCCAGCGAGCACTCCAACCCGGTGGTCTTCTTCGAGACCTCCGGGAACACCTCCGATGGCAGCCTGGGGCAAAAGGCACGAGGCAAGTCCATCAAGCAAAATGCTCTGGCCGTGAAGGAGCTACTCACGGGCCTGGCCAGCGGCGCAGTCGACCAGGTGGATCCCGATCGCTGGGAAGAGATCCCGCACCAGCCGGTGACCGGATACAACACCGACTACGCGGGGAACATCCCGAAGTAGATCCTCCGATGGCGGCATCGTAGAGCGCTGAATCACCCAACACGTCCGTTTGTCGGATGGGGACACTGCTCCCGGATGTTCATGTGAACATCCGGGAGCAGTGTCGATCCCCCGTATCCTGCGCAGTTTCCGGGGTTCGCCTCAGGGAATCACGGATGAGTTCCCGTCCTACCGGTTGTTCAATCTGCTGCTGGACCAAGCGCGCGGGAGATACCACGCGCGGCTGTCTGCAATGCCATCACCGCGGAAGGCAATAATCCGGAATCACGCGGAACCACCACGGCCAAAACCGCCAGCGCGTAACCGCGGGAATCGAGGATCGGTGCGGCTGCCCCCGTGGACTCGGGATCGATGAATCCGTCGAAGGTCGCATACCCGGTACGGCGGATCTCGGCCAGCTCGTGGCGCAGCTTCGGATGCTGACCAAGCATCCTCTCCCCATGACGTTGGAGATAGCCCTCCAACACTCCGGCAGGGGAGTAAGCCAACAAGGCCATACCCATGGAGGTCAGGTGCACCGGCATCCGCCCGGCGACGTTGGCCTGGTTGACGACCGAACCCGGGCGAGAGAGGCGTTCGATGACCAGCACATCGTCCTCGTGCAGCACCGCCAATTGGGTGTTTTGCCCCACCAGCTGGTTTATGTCCTCCATGAACGGAAGGGCTGCCTGGCGCAGATCCAGGGTGGACGCGCTGCGATTGGCCAGCTCCCACAAACGTAGGCCCAGACGCACCTGGCCATCTGCATCACGCGCAAGCAAGCCGTGGCCCACCATGTTCTCCAACAATCGGTAGGTCGTGGCACGGGGAACGTCGGCACGCCGGGACAGCGCGTTGACGGTCAGGGTGGGATTTTGGGCATCAAAGGCGTCCAGGATCCGCACGAGGCGGTCGAGCATCGAGTCCCCGCTCGGTGAATTGGCCATGGATCCACTCTAGAACAGTCGCCGCCGGCCCGATGCCGGGCCGTGGCCGCCTGGCCACGAGGATCGGAGAATAAAGTAACCACGTCAAATTCGGTGGATGTCGGCGAAATACGCCTAACATGAGGAATCACAGACAACTAGGTTCGCCGGTCCATCTGACCCAGATTTGCAGGGTTTGACAAGCGGTTCTTGATTTTACGAACGGGTGTCCGGCACCCCTGGTCCACCGAGGGTTTAAGGAGAACCGCGTGGCCGAGTCAGAAGACACCCACGGGATGGAGAACGAAAACCGTCAACCGATGGTGGAGCGCAGCCGCTTCGGCGTTTCCGAACGGCGCAAGGATCCGATGATCGAAGGCAACCGCGCCCCGATCACCAGTACGGAACTGAGCAAGGGGCCGGCCGAGCTCACCAAGCACCTTGAGCCCAGGGTCAACTGGCGCGTGTTCATCACCGCCGCGGCAATCATCCTGGCGTTCTCGGCCTGGGCCATCATCAACCCGGACAACGCCGCAGCGATGATGCAGACGGCGGTCTCCTGGATTTCCACCAACCTCGGCTGGTACTACGTTGTCACCGTCACGCTGGTGGTGCTCTTCGTGCTCTGGGTGGCCTTCTCCAAGGAGGGCAGCGTCCGGTTGGGCCCGGACCATTCGCGGCCGCAGTACAACCTCTTCACCTGGGTGGCCATGCTCTTTGCCGCCGGCGTGGGTATCGACATGCTTTTCTACTCGGTGACCGGTCCCATTACCCAATTCATCACGCCTTCGGCGGCTGATCCCCAGTCCGCCGCCGCCGCGCAGGACGCGGTGGTGTGGACGATGTTCCACTACGGAATTGCCGGCTGGTCGATGTATGCGCTGTTGGGCATGGCCATGGGCTACTTTGCCTACCGCTGGGGCATGCCGCTGTCGATCCGCGCCGCACTCTACCCGCTGCTGGGCAAGCGTGTGCGTGGGGTGACCGGCGATGTCATCGACATCTTCGCGCTGGTCGGCACGGTGTTCGGCGTGGCAACGTCGATGGGCATCGGCGTGGTGCTGCTAAACGTCGGGTTCTCCTGGCTTTTCGGCATACCCGAGGGGCTGGCCCTGCAGATCGCCCTGGTGCTGGTGGCGGTCATCATGACCATCGCCGCCTGCACCTCCGGGGTGGACAAGGGCATCCGGCTGGTCTCCGAGCTGAACCTCTGGTCGGCTGCGGCCATGATGCTCTACATCCTGATCACCGGCAAGACCTCCTTCCTGCTCACCGCGCTGGTGGAGAACATCGGCCGCTTCGTCTTCACCCTGCCCGAGCGCACGTTGCAGACCTTCGCCTACGAGGAAGGCGGCTCGGAGTGGATGGCCGGCTGGACGCTCTTCTTCTGGGCGTTCTGGTTGGCCTGGGGCCCGTTTGTCGGGCTGTTTCTGGCCCGTATCTCGCGTGGGCGCACGCTGCGCGAATTTGTCATCGCCGCGATCACCGCACCGGTGCTGTGCGACTTCTTCATCGTCTCGATCTTCGGAAACAGCGCCATGTACGAGGTCCTGAACGGAAACACCGAGTTTGCCGAGAAGGCCATCAACAGTCCCGAACACGGGTGGTATGCGCTGTTGGAGATGTTCCCCGGCGCGCCGTTCCTGATTGGCCTGGCCACGCTCTCGGGCTTGCTCTTCTACCTGACCAGCGCCAATTCCGGCGCGATGGTCATGTCCAACTTCTCCTCCTCGATCCCGGACCCGTCCGTGGACGGTGCCAAGTGGCTGCGCATCTTCTGGGCGCTGCTCACCGCGGTGCTGACCGTAGCGATGCTGGTGGCCGGCGGGGTGACCACCATGGAACACGCCACGCTGATCTTCGCGCTGCCGGTGACCGTCATCGCGTACCTGGTCATGGCGTCCTTCTCCAAGGTCCTGCGCATGGAGCGAGCCGAACGCGAGGGCACCGTCATGCGCCGCCGCTCGGTGGCCGCGCACGGCGGAAACGCGCCTGAAAAGACCTGGCGCCAGCGGATGGCGCAGCTGCGTTCCTACCCGTCCAACAAGGCCGTGGCCCAATTCGTGGAGCGGACCATCCATCCGGCACTGGAAGCGGTCGTGGGGGAGTTCAACGAGCTGGGCTACGAGGCCGAGCTGACCATCACCCCGAATGCGACGACCGGCATCGACGAGCACACGTTGCTGGTCCACATGCACGACCACCGCAACTTCCACTACCAGGTGGCGGCCATGGAGGCTCCAGTCCCGGCGTTCGGTGCCCGCACCGTCTCCCGCGAGGTCGACGTGTACTACCGCCTCGAGGTCTTTACCCAGACCGGTACCGAGGGCTACGACCTGATGGGCCTGAGCAAGCAACAAGTCATCAACGACGTGCTGGACCGCTACGAGGCGCACCTCTCGTTCCTGCAGTACTCCTCCGAGCGCGACTATGCCTCGTTCGTCACCCCGCCGCGTCCGGCCACGGGCATGGTCCCGCAGGTTGATACCTCGGAACCTGACGAGGCCGAGGAGGAAGGCAAGGGGCGGGAATAGCGGAAGCACCAACCCGGAATCCTTGAAACAAGGCTCTTCCAGGGGGCGATCCAGTCGGGAGGTCGGGGCATTTGCGCGCTGGGTGTGCCGCCGATCTGACCCGCCGTTTTGTCTTGTCCCCAGTCATGCCCGGGGACAGGACAATGGTCGTTGTGTCGCCCGGTGATGTTTGCCGCCGAGGTGAAAACGGGCCGACCAGTTTTCTGCCGGCCCACCCACGAAATCCCGTTTCACAAAAACCATTGACTCCTGTGGCTCAGGTCACTTAGAGTCTGTTGTATATCAGTTGTATGCCTGACGGGGCAGGGTTGGAGCGACACCATTTAGGGGGTTCTGTTGAGAGAAATGCTCGGCGAGTCAGTGGGCGGGTTGAGCCACGAAATCTGGAGACCGATCGCTTCGCCCGGTGGCGAGATAATCGCCAGCGTGTTGCCCATGGTGGCGAGCTGCTCGCAAGGTCCGCGGTATGAAAACGCGGCAGCCCGGGCCACTGCGTTCAGCACCGGTGCCGATCCCCAACTGATTCGATAAGCCAAGGAGCATCAGCCATGACCTATTTGCCTTCCACCATCGCTTCGGGAACCACAAGCCTGCTCACGCCCCGCGAGAACATGCCCGCCACCGACCACGCGGTCCTCACCCTCTCCTGCCCGCAACGCAGCGGCATCGTCCACTCCGTGTCCAAGTTCCTCTTCGAGCGCGGCTTCGACATCGTTGAGCACCAGCAATTCGACGATCCGGCCGCGCAGCGCCTCTACCTGCGCACCGCCTTCGTCCAGCGCGAGCAGTCGGAGTCGGTCGAAGACCTCGTCCGGGACTTCGCCCAAGTGGCCGACGAGTTCTCCATGGACTTCAACTTCCACGACGGGACCAAGCCAAAGGTGCTGGTGATGGTCTCCAAGATGGGCCACTGCCTCAACGACCTGATCTTCCGCTGGACGACCGGCACCCTCGCCGCCGACCTGGTCGCGGTGGTTTCCAACCATGAGACCCTACGCCCCATGGCCGAGGCCGCGGGCCTTACCTTCATCCACATTCCGGTGACCGCAGAGACCAAGCCGGAGGCCGAGGCACGGCTGCTTGAGACCATCAACGACTTCGACGCAGATCTGGTGGTGCTGGCCAGATACATGCAGATATTCTCCCCGGAACTCAGCGCGCAGCTCGCCGGCAAGGCCATCAACATCCACCACTCGTTCCTGCCGGGCTTCAAGGGCGCCCGTCCCTACCACCAGGCCCACAAACGGGGGGTCAAGCAGATCGGCGCCACCGCGCACTACATCACCGACGACCTGGACGAGGGTCCGATCATCGAGCAGGAGGTCATCCGGGTCGACCACCGGCTCAGCCCCCAGGAACTGGCGATGGTGGGCAGGGACAACGAAGCCCTGGCACTGTCCAAGGCCGTGCGGCTGCACGTCGAAAACCGGGTCATGGTCGACGGGCTGCGCACCATCACCTTCACCTAGCCCGGCCCCGATCCGCGCACCACCCCCCAAATACCTGCGGTCCGCCTGCACTGCACCGGCACCCATACCCCCCCCAAGGAGAGCCATCATGAAGTCACCACGCGTCGTCATCATCGGAGCCGGAATCGTCGGGGCCAACCTGGCCGACGAACTCACCCAGCGCGGCTGGAACGACATCACGGTCCTAGACAAGGGCCCCATCCCGCTCACGGGCGGCTCCACCTCGCATGCCCCCGGGCTGGTCTTCCAGACCAACGCGTCCAAGACCATGACCGAATTCGCCGCCTACACCGGAGCGAAGCTCGCCTCGCTGGTGCGCGGGGGAGAGAGCGCCTTCAACCAGGTCGGCGGGCTGGAGGTGGCCACCACCGCGGCCCGGATGGAGGAGCTCAAGCGCCGCCAGGGCTGGGCCACCTCGTGGGGCCTGGAGGCACGGGTGGTGGATGCGGCCGAGGCCAAGGCCCTGCACCCGCTCATCGACGAGGACCAGGTGCTCGGCGCCCTGCACATCCCCAGCGACGGGCTTGCCTCCTCGGTGTTCGCCGTTGAACTGCTGCGCGAGCGCGCCGAGTCTCGCGGTGCGGTGTTCATCGGCTCGGCCCCGGTGACAGGGATTGAACGCAACGCCGGCCGGGTCACCGGGGTGCGCAGCGGTGACACCGTGTTCCCCGCCGACTTCGTGGTCTCCGCCGCAGGGTTCTGGGGCCCCGCGGTGGGGGACCTGATTGGGATGAAGGTCCCGCTGATTCCACTGGCCCACCAATACATCACCACCTCGCCGCTGGCCCCGCTGCGCGGATCGGCGGCCGCTGCTCGGAAGGTGCACGGCACCGGGAACAACGCCGACCTGCCGATCCTGCGCCACCAGGACGAGGATTTGTACTTCAGGGAGCACGGCGAGCGGTTGGGCATCGGCTCCTACGCCCACCGTGCGATCCCCGTGGGCTACGACGAAATGCCGAACACCGGGGAAATCACCGAGCACAACATGCCCTCACGGATGGAATTCACCGGGGAGGACTTCGAGGGCCCGTGGAAGAACTGCCAGCTGCTGCTCCCCTCCCTGCAGGGCGCCGCCTTCGAGGACGCCTTTAACGGCATCTTCTCCTTCACCCCCGACGGCGGATCGCTGGTGGGCGAATCGCGCGACCTGCGTGGCTTCTTCATTGCCGAGGCCGTCTGGGTGACGCACTCGGCGGGCGTGGCCAAGGCCGTGGCGCAATTGCTGGTCGATGGACGATCAGAAACCGACCTGCGGGAACTGGACGTCGCCCGCTTCGAGGAAGTGCAGCTGCAGCCCGACTACGTGCTGGAGACCTCGCAGCACAACTTCGACGAGATTTACGACATCCGCCACCCGCTCGAGCCGCGTACCTCCCCGCGCAACGTGCGCGTCTCGCCCTTCCACCAACGCCAGGTCGAACTCGGCGCCTTCTTCCTGGAGACCGCCGGCTGGGAACGTCCGCACTGGTACGAGGCCAACGCTGAGCTCGTGGCCCAGCTGCCCGAGGACTGGCAGCCTCCGGCGCGCGATGAATGGAGCGCGAAGTTTGAGTCCCCGATCTCCGCAGCCGAGGCCCATGCCACGCGCACCAACGTGGCGATGTATGACATGACCGCGCTGAAGCGGCTCGAGGTCTCGGGTCCCGGGGCGCTGGAGCTGCTGCAGAAGCTGACCACCAGCGGGCTGGACAAGTCCATCGGCTCGGTGACCTACACGCTGATGCTCGACGAATCCGGCGGGGTGAAGAGCGACTTGACCGTGGCGCGCATCGATCAGGACCTGTTTCAGCTCGGCGCCAACGGCGGGCTGGACCTCGACTACATCCTCAAGCACGCCGCCGACCAGAGCGCGGCCGACCCCGCACTCTGGGCCCAGGTGCGCGACACCACCGCGGAGACCTGCTGCATCGGGGTCTGGGGTCCGCGGGCCCGGGACCTGGTGGCTCAGCTGACAGCCCAAGACCTGACCAATGACGGATTGAAGTACTTCCGCGCGGCCAGCACTTCCATCGCCGGGATCCCGGTGCGTTTGATGCGCCTGTCCTACGTCGGGGAACTCGGCTGGGAGATCTACACGACCGCTGACCTCGGGCTGCGGCTCTGGGACGTCCTGTGGGAAGCGGGCCAGGGCCTCGGGGTCATCGCGGCCGGACGCGGCGCCTTCAACAGCCTGCGGCTGGAGAAGGGTTATCGTTCCTGGGGCAGTGACATGGACACCGAACATGATCCGTTCGCCGCCGGTGTCGGCTTCGCCGTGCGGGCCGCCAAGGAGGGATACATCGGCAAGGATGCGGTGGAGCAACGACGCAACAACCCTGCCACCAGGCGCCTGCGCTGCCTGACCGTCGATGACGGCACCTCGATGGTGATGGGCAAGGAACCGGTCTTCGTGAACGGAGAGAACGTCGGGTACGTTACCAGCGCCGCCTTCGGGCACACCGTCCACAAGCCGATCGCCTACGCCTGGCTTCCCGCCGCGATGGAGGAGGGGGAGAAGGTAAAGATCAACTACTTCGGGACGATGGTGGAGGCCAGCATCGTTTCCGAGCCGATGGTCGACCCGGGCATGGTGGTGATCCGCGCCTGATTCCTCGGGCCAGACGCCCCAGACGACCGCCGGGTGGGTCCCCGGCGGTCTTCTGGTTTAACCCCTACAGGGCCTCGCGCACGCGGTTTTCGAAGTGGGTGATGTGCTCCTCGGCCAGGCGTGCAGCCAACTCCGGATCCCCATCGATGATGGCGCGCAATAGCGCGGTGTGCTCATTAACATGGCTTTGGATGGGTTCGAGCCCGGAAAGTACGAAGTTCCACATGCGCTGGGAAAGGTAGAAGTACTGGATCAGCGTGGATTCCACGTAACTGTTGCGCATTACCGCATACACGGCGCGGTGCATCTGCCCGTCTAGGTCCACCGAGACCCGGTTCGAGGCAAAGGACTGGGCCTCGATGTCCGCCAGGCAGGCCCGCAGCATGTCACGGTCCTCATCGGTGGCCTGCTCGGCTGCCCGTCGGGCGGCGAAGGCCTCGAGCACGCGGCGAGCATCGGAGATGTCTTTGAGATCGCGGATATTAACATCGGCAATGATGGTCCCGCGGCGGGGGAAAACCTTGAGCATCCGGTCCGATTCCAGGCGTTTGACCGCTTCACGCATCGGGGTCCGGCCGACGGCCAGATCGCGCATCAGCGCCTCCTCATCGAGCGCGCTCCCGGGTGGCAGTCGCATATCGATGATGCGCTCGCGCAATTCCAGGTAGGCGTGTTCCGCCTGCGTCGTACCCATGGGGACGGTATTTGCCACGGTGCCTGGCCCTTTCGCCGAACGTGCGATCCGGATATTTATCCGTTCCTAGATATATCAGAGAGTACGGCAAACGAGCGCCGGGCCTTGCCAGCGTGGTGCCGGGGGCCAGGGGGACTTCCACCGGTCGGCGGCTTCTGCGTTAAAAGGCAACACGGTCGTTGCAGCGCCCCAACGATCTGGGTGCCGCAACGACCGCACTCACCGGTCTGCTTCATGAATTGCGGAAAATTCGGCCCCGTGGCCCGGACTAGTTGCTCAGGTAGCCGTTGGGGTCCAGTACATACTTGGTGGCGGCGCCGGCATCGAACTCCGCGTAGCCGCGCGGGGCCTCTGCCAGGGAGATCGCCTGCGCGTTGACCGCCTTGGCGATGTGGATCCGATCGTGCAGGATGGCCATCATCAGCTGGCGGTTGTACTTCATCACCGGGCACTGGCCGGTGGTGAAGGACAGGGACTTGGCCCAACCGGTGCCCAGGGACAAGGACAGGTTGCCCTTCTTCGCCGCGTCGTCCGCGGCCCCGGGATCCCCGGTGACATACAAGCCCGGGATGCCCAGCGAACCACCGGCGGCGGTGAGATCCATCAGGGAGTTCAGTACCGTCGCCGGGGCTTCTTGAGCTCCGGCCCCGCCTCCGTGGCCGCGGGCTTCGAAGCCGACCGCGTCGATGCCGCAGTCCACTTCGCGTACGCCCAGGATCTGTTCGATTTGGTCGGCCGGATCTCCGGCGCCGACGTTGATGGCCTCGCATCCGAAGGAGCGTGCCTGGGCGAGGCGGTCCTCGTTCATATCCCCGACGATGACTACCGCGGCTCCGAGTAGCTGGGAGGCTGCGGCTGCTGCGAGTCCTACGGGTCCGGCTCCTGCCACATAGACGGTGGAGCCGACGGTGACTCCGGCGCTGACGGCTCCGTGGAATCCGGTGGGCAGGATGTCCGAGAGCATGGTCAGGTCCATGATTTTTTCGAGTGCTTGGTCCCGGTCGGGGAACTTGAGCAGGTTCCAGTCGGCGTAGGGGACTAGTACGTATTCGGCTTGTCCGCCGACCCAGCCGCCCATGTCCACGTAGCCGTAGGCGGAGCCTGGTCGGTCGGGGTTTACGTTGAGGCAGATTCCGGTTTTGGCTTCCTTGCAGTTGCGGCAGCGTCCGCAGGAGATGTTGAAGGGGACCGAGACGATGTCTCCGACCTTGATGAATTCGACGTCGGGTCCGGTTTCGATGACTTCGCCGGTGATTTCGTGTCCGAGGACTAGGTCGGCCGGGGCGGTGGTGCGGCCGCGGACCATATGTTGGTCTGAGCCGCAGATGTTGGTGGTGACGGTGCGCAGGATGACTCCGTGCGGGACCTTTCGGCCCACGTTGGCCGGGTTCACCCCCGGCCCGTCTTTGAGTTCGAAGGTGGGATACGGGGTATCAATGACCTCGACGACTCCCGGGGACTTGTACGCGACGGCTTTGTTACCTGACATTGAATGGCTCCTTTGCGTTGGTGATCAAGCGTTTACGGTGGCCCTGGCTGTGCCAGAGTGCCGTTGAAGGTAGTGGTTGTCGGTTTCCGTGAAGACATTTGCGTCAGTTGCTGCGCGTTGCGCATTCATCCTGTGATCGCCGCCAAGGGCCTGAGACCAAACAATGGAGCCAGATACATGCGGCGGCTGATCTCGGCCAACCCCGAGCGACAGGAAGGGGCTAGGCATCGATCACCAGATCGGTTTGCGCCGTCGAGCAGCACGGGAGGAACTTGCCGGCGTCGATTTCCCTGGCCCGGATCCCTCCCTGGTGGTTCATGTCAACGTCGCCGTACAGCTTGACGACCTTGCAGGAGCCGCACATGCCTTCTTGGCAATTGGCCCCGATCCTGACACCGGCTTGTTGGGCAATGCCCAGGATCTTTTCTTCGGGATTGATCAGGACGTTGAGGCCGGTGCGCACAAAGGACATGGTGAGGCTTCCGGTTCCGACGGTCTCGAACGCCGAAATATCGGGGCCGTCGGTGTCCAGTGTTTCTTCCGCTTCGGCTTCGGGGGCTTCGGGTTCGGACATGGCGGGGTCGGCCGCTTCCAGTGGCAGGCCCTCGGACTCCAGCGGTCCCTCGGCATCGTAGCCCGGTTCGTAGATTCCGAAGGCAGCGGGCTGGTTGTCGTAGTAGTCCTCCGCGGAGTCGGCGATTTCCTCGGCGATTTCTTCCGCAATGTCCCCGGCCAGCGCGACCTCTGCCTGGTATTCCATTCTCGTCTGGCGGTCGCCGGAGAAGTACTCCATGTGGATGGAGGTATCGTCGACGCCGACCGCTGCCAGCAGCTCGGAGACGTTGTTCAGGTACCCCTCGGGGCCGCAGGCATAGACCTGGCGTCCGTTTGCATCTGGTGCCACCTCGTCGAGCATGGCGGTGGTCATCCGCCCGGTCAGGCCTTCCCACCCCTCGTACGTGCCGCGGTCGCCTAGGGAGTAAAAGACCTTGACGCGCGAATCTACGGTGGCGATGTAGGCCAACTCCTGATGGAAGGCGAAGGCGCCTGGCGCGGCACCGTGGTAGAGCACCACGACATCGGCCTGGCCGGGCAAGGAATGGATGGTCCGCAGCATGGACATGATGGGGGTGATGCCGGCGCCGGCGGCCAGTAAGAGGTAACGTGCCCGCCGGTCGACGTCGGGCAGGTGGAATGCCCCGACCGGTCCGAGCATCTCGAGTACCGTGCCGGGGCCGACGTTTTCGTGCACCCACTGCGAGACCAGGCCCTTGGGGTCGCGTTTGATCGTGACGTCGAAGGTCCACGGTTTGGTGGGCGAACTGGATAACGAGTAGCTGCGGTCCGCCGGGTCCTGGTCTTCGCCGTTCACGGGAAAAGAAATGTTCAGGTATTGGCCCGGTCGAAACGCCAGGGGCGCTCCGTCGACGCGGCGGAACAGGAAGGTCAGCATTCCGCCGGCCTCCGGAACGATCTCGACGCACTCGGCCAGAAACTCCTGCGGATGCCAGGGGCCCAGAGCGCGGGCGGCACTGGCCGGGCCCTCGGTGCTGCCCAGCACCCGGTTCCACGGCATTTCCAGGCCACGGATGCGCTGAGGTTGCTGAGGTGGCGCGGTGATGGTGGTGCTCTCGCTCATGCCAGGTGCTCCTGCACCCGCTGCACGTACCAATTGATGAAGGCCTCGACCTGGTATTCGCTCTTCATGTACGGGCCCGGCTCATAGACCGGGCTGTTGGCGCCGGCTTGGCAGAGTTCGACAAACGCCTTGTCCTGCAGGTTGGTCTGCTTCCACGTGTGGGTGAGCTTCTCGAGGTCGTAGTCATCGCCTTCGACGGCGTCATCTGCCACCAGCCAGGTGGTGCGCACCAGGGTTTGGTGCTCATTGATGGGGAACACGGCGAAGGTGACGACGTGGTCACTGAGGAAGTGAAACCAGCTGTTGGGCTGCAGGTGCATCGAGCAGCGACCGAGTCGGAAATCGCGCAGGTCCCCGAGCAGCTTCTTGGAGAGCCGGTGCCCATCGGGTGAAAACGATTCGCCGTCGCCATCGAGGGACTCGCGGGAGATGCGGATTCCCGCCACTCGGGTATCGAGTTCCTCGAAGACTTCGTAGGGAATGCCATAGCGTTGGCAGCGCTTTTCAAGCGCTGCTTGGGCTTGGGTGTTGCGATCCCAAACTTCTTCCAGATGCGCCGGGACGAGGCCCTCGGTCAGGCCCCAGGTGGGGAAGAGGGAGCAAGCCAACTCCGGGTGGCCATCGCAGTGGTAGCACTCCCGGTTGTTCTCCATGACCAGCTTCCAGTTGGCCTCTTCGATGATGTTTTGCTGATAGGCCACCTTGGTCTTGGGCAAGTCGTGGGGCGCGAGGTAGGGCTCGAAGATCTTTGCTGTTTCCTCGAAGTCCGCCGGCGGCTCGTCCGCCATGCAGACGAAGATGAGTCCGGCGTACTCACGGCCGTGGGCCCGCTTGAGACCGAAGCAGCTCTTGTCGAACTTGGTTTCCCCGGGGGCCGATGCGTGGATCAAGTTGCCCTCGGGGGAGTAGGTCCAGGAATGGTAGCCGCACACCAGATTTCCGGTGCTTCCGGTGGATTCGGTCAAGACCCGCGCGCCGCGGTGGCGGCACACGTTGTGCAAGACATTCACGCCGCCCTCGTCATTTCGCAAGACGATCAAAGAATACGGGCCATAGTCGACGGTGACGTAGTCCCCTGGTTCTGGGAGTTCGGCAACACTTGCGGCAAAAATCCAGTGTTGGCCAAAAATGGCGTGCATGTCGATCTTGAAGATCGCTGGATCGGTGTAGAAGGGGGCATCGAGGGAATGGCCTTCGAGCCGGTTCTCAAAGAGTTCGGTGATTTCCGCCAGTTGCTCGGCCGGCAAGGACGAAGCGAGCTTGCCGCGTGAATTGAGCGGCAGGTTCACTGATACAGACATTCTTGACTCCTCGGAGGGCTGGGTCGGCGTCTGATGCGCGGAACTACAAGCGAATTGCTGCGCCGGTGCTACTGAAAGCGTTGCAATCATGAGGTTAGTCACAATTGGGCTGCGGCAAAAGCGCAAGATTTAGGCGGGAATAGTGCACAATGAGTGCATGATCGATTCACGGCTGACCACGCTCAGGGTGTTTGCCCGGAGCGGGACCGTCGCAGCCACCGCGGAGCTCACCGGTTACTCTCCTTCCGCGGTCTCCGCGCAGTTGCGGGAACTGCAACGCGGGCTCGGAATGCAGCTGCTGACGAAGGACGGGCGGGGCCTGCGTTTGACCGCCACCGGCCGATTTCTGGTGACGGGCTCGGATGCGATGATTGCCGAATGGGAGCGCCTGCGGGCCGCGGCACTGGACGCCGGGGGACAGGTGCAATCGAATTTTGGGTTGGCTGGCTTCTCTAGCGCCGCCGCCCAATTGTTGGCGCCGCTTGCCGCCACGCTCCGGTTGGGGCACCCCATGGTCGAAGTCCAGGTGCTCGAGGCGAATCCGGCGCGATGCTTCGACCTGCTGGTGGCCGAGCGAGTCGATTTGGCCGTCATTGTGGCCATGCAGTCCGACACGCACGCCGACGAAGACCACCGCTTCGAGCAGACCACCCTGCTGAACGATCCCCTCGACGTGATCCTTCCCTCCGACCATCGGCTGGCCACACGGAAAACGGTGACACTCGAAGAGCTCGCAACGGACCCATGGATCACCGAAGCCCCTGGATCCGCCTATCATGCCCTGTTCGTTGCGGCGTTCACGGCAGTCGGGGTGACGCCGAGAATCGCCCATGAGGCAGTCGAGTGGGAAACCCAGATTGCCTTTGTTGGCGCCGGGTTGGGGGTCGGCCTGCTGCCGCGACTGGCCACCTTGCGCAGTGCGGAGAATGTCGTTCGACTGCCCCTCTCGGGCCGCGGGAATCCCTCGCGGCGAATTGTCGCTGCGGTCCGCAAGGGGAGCCTCGACTCGCCGCTGATCAAGGATTCCCTGGCGATCCTGCAGGCCCGGGCAAAGCGAATCCTCACCGAGCGACTGGAAGACGAGCTGTGACGCCGCGGGGCCATGGCCCCGTTGCGTTTGTGGCAAATACTGGCCCTTTCGCGACGCCGTCGGCACGGGGAGTTCATTACTTTCGTGTGGTTGTGGAAGACCAAGAAGCCAGGGCTGACCTCTCTCTTTAGACGGGTAGGCATGTCCGCCTCCCGTAGCCCCCTGCGCTTCTCTTGCGTGTTGGAAGGCAGAAGCTGAGAGCCGGGTAGTAGGAAGCGGTTCATCCCCGGCCGGGCGCCATTCTTATGCAGGCCTCTTGTGAGGCCACCGGCAAGCTGATAAAGTTCATTTAGTGAACAAGCGTTCGCGATGCGAACATATTGAACAGGAAGCCAGGTCCCCACATCATGCAGCAGGCGTACCTCTACGACGCGATCCGTACCCCCTTCGGCAAGATCGGCGGCAGCCTTTCCTCCCACCGCCCCGATGATCTGGCCGCACATGTGGTCCGCGAGCTCGTGGCCCGCGCCCCGCAGCTGGATGTGAACAGCATCGACGAATCGATCTTCGGCAACGCCAACGGCGCCGGCGAAGAGAACCGCAACGTCGCCCGCATGGCCACCCTGCTCGCCGGCCTGCCCACCTCGCTGCCCGGCACCACCATGAACCGTCTCTGCGGCTCCTCGCTTGACGCGGCGATTGCCGCCTCCCGCCAGATCAATACCGACGATGCAGATTTGGTGCTTGTCGGCGGCGTCGAATCCATGAGCCGTGCCCCATGGGTGCTGCCCAAGACCGAGCGCCCCTTCCCGATGGCCAACCTTGAACTGGCCAACACCACCTTGGGCTGGCGCCTGGTGAACCCCGCCATGAACAAGGAATGGACCGTCTCCCTGGGCGAGGCCACCGAGCAGCTGCGCGAAAAGTACGAGATCACCCGCGAAGACCAGGACGTATTCGCCGCCCGCTCGCACCAACAGGCTGCAGCGGCCTGGGAGAACGGGAAGTACAACAACCTCGTGGTCTCCGTGCCGCCGGCCAATAAGCGCGGCACCGAGGTGGTCATGGACGAGACGGTCCGCGCCGACTCCACCGCACAAACCCTCGGCGCACTGCGCACCGTCTTCCGCGACGCCGCTACCGGCACCGTCACCGCCGGCAACGCCTCGCCGATGTCCGATGGCGCCTCGGCGGCCTTCATCGGCTCCGAACGCGGCGGCGAATTACTCGGTGCTGCCCCGCTGGCCCGCATCGCGGGCCGTGCGTCTTCGGCGTTGGACCCGCAATACTTCGGTTTCGCGCCGGTCGAGGCGGCCAACAAGGCGCTGGCCAAGGCCGGCATCTCCTGGTCGGACGTGGCCGCGGTGGAACTCAACGAGGCCTTCGCCGCCCAGTCGTTGGCCTGCATCCGGGCCTGGGACATCGATGAGGCCATCGTCAACGCCTGGGGCGGTGCGCTGTCCATCGGCCACCCGCTGGGCGCCTCCGGCCTGCGCATCCTGGGCACCCTGGCCCGCCGCCTGCAGGAAAGCAATCAGCGCTGGGGCGTTGCAGCGATCTGCATCGGCGTCGGTCAGGGTCTGGCCGTCGTACTTGAAAACCCGAACGCCACCGCCTAAACACCCCCCCCGAGGGGATACTGTCCCCCCAAAAAAACTTCGCCCCACCCCTAAGATTTCAAGGAGAGAACAACTTATGGCACCACGCATAGCCACCTCCGCCGCGGAAGCCGTCTCCGGCATCCATGACGGCTCCACCGTGCTCATCGGGGGGTTCGGCAACGCCGGCCAGCCGATGGAACTCATCGACGCGCTCATGGATTGCGGCGCCACTGACCTGACCGTGGTGAACAACAACGCCGGCCAGGCCGACGCCGGACTGGCCCTGCTGATCAAGGAACGCCGCGTCAAGAAGGTCATCTGCTCCTTCCCGCGCCAGTCCGACTCCTGGCACTTCGATGAGGCCTACCGCGCCGGGGAGATCGAACTTGAACTGGTCCCGCAGGGCAACCTGGCCGAGCGCATCCGCGCCGCGGGTGCGGGCATCGGCGGGTTTTTCACCCCCACCGGCTACGGCACCATGCTGGCCGAGGGCAAGGAAACCCGCGTGATCGATGGGAAGGGCTACGTGCTCGAGACCCCGATCAGCGCCGACTTCGCCATTATCAAGGCACAGCGCGCCGATACCCTCGGCAACCTCGTCTACCGCAAGACCGCCCGCAACTTCGGACCGATTATGGCCACCGCCGCGAAGAAGTCCATCGTGCAGGTCTCCGAGATCGTCGCAGCCGGCGAGCTGGATCCGGAAAACGTCATCACCCCCGGCATCTTCGTCGACACTCTGGTCACCATTGGAGGCACCAAATAATGAGCGAATACACCTCCACCGACGCGGCACTGAGCCGCGACGAGATGGCCAAGCTGGTCGCCGCGGACATTCCGGCCGGCGCCTTCGTGAACCTGGGCATCGGACAGCCGACCAACGTCTCGAACTTCCTCACCACCGAGCAGGGCGTCACCCTGCACACCGAGAACGGCATGCTGGGCATGGGCCCGGTGGCCACCGGGGAGGACATCGACGGGGAACTGATCAACGCTGGCAAGATTCCGGTCACCGAGCTGCCCGGCGCCAGCTACTTCCACCACGCCGACTCGTTTGCGATGATGCGCGGCGGACACCTGGACGTCTGCGTCCTGGGCGCCTTCCAGGTGTCGCAGGAAGGCGACCTGGCCAACTGGCACACCGGGGCGCCGGGTGCGATCCCTGCCGTGGGCGGGGCCATGGACCTGGCCATCGGCGCCAAGCAGACCTGGGTCATGATGGGTCTGTTCACCAAGGCCGGTGAGTCCAAGCTGGTCGAGGAACTTTCCTACCCGGTCACCGGGTTGGGTTGCGTCTCGCGCATCTACACCGAGTCCGCGATCTTCGTCATTGATCAGAGTGGGGTGACGGTGCGCTCCACACACGGGATCACCTTCGAGGAACTTGCCGAGCGCCTGCCGATCGAACTGATCCGCGGAGCCTAAAAAACTCACGTAGATTGGTGGGTGCGATCTCCGGGGCCTTGGCCCCAGGGACCGCACCCATCGCAGCCCGCGCACCGAGATGCGCGGGCCTTCTTATTTCCGAAGATAGAAACTTTCAGGAGCCACAGCAGATGAGACAGGAAACCGGTACCCCGGCACCGAGCGCTTCGACCTCGGTGCAGTCCCTGGCCCGCGGCCTGGATGTCATCTGTGCCTTCGGCGCCGAGCACCCCTCGATGACGCTCAGCGAGGTGGCCAAGCGCGTGAACCTCTCCCGTGCCACGGCCCGTCGCTTCCTGCTGACCTTGCAGGAACTGGGCTACGTGCGCTCGGACGGGAAGTTCTTCGAGCTCACCTCCAAGGTCCTGCAGCTGGGCTACTCGTACCTTTCCAGTGCCACGCTGCCTCAGCTGATGGAGCCGGTGCTCGAGGAGCTTTCCTCCACGGTGAATGAATCGGCCTCGGCCTCGGTCCTCGAAGGCCACGACATCCTCTACATCGCCCGGGTGCACACCCGCTCGATCATGCGCGTGGGGATTTCGGTTGGCACCCGGTTCCCGGCGGCCAACACCTCCATGGGCAGGGTGCTGCTGGCCTACCAGGCGCCTGGCGTGCTGGAAAAACTGCTGTCCGAGGGCATCAGCGCCCCGACCGGACACGGCATCGGCACGTTGGCGGAACTGCGCACCGAACTAGCCAAGGTCCGTGAGCAGGGCTATGCGATCGTGGACCAGGAACTGGAAATCGGGTTGCGTTCGGTCGCCGCACCGGTGTTCGCCCCCGACGGGTCGGTGGTTGCCGCGATGAACGTGTCCATGAGCGTGGGACCGCAGTCGCACACCAGCGCGCAGGATGCCGCCGATACGGTGTTGCCGGCGCTGAAGCAGGCAGCGGCCCAGGTCCAGGAAGCGCTGGCCGCAAGCCGCTAAAAAGTATTCTCCGGGTTCCTGATGAACGCGGGCGATGACACCGAACCGGTGATGGTGCGCCCGGCAGCAAATTTGGTTGGCGCCGGCCCACTGCCATCGGCCAGATCCGCAAGGATCCGCCCGATCGCCGGGGTGAACTTAAACCCGTGACCGGAGAACCCCGCTCCAACGACGATCGGTCCCATGCGATCAAGGATAAAGTCCTCATCCGGGGTGTTCGTGTAGGTGCAGCTGATTTCGGTATAGGCATCCGCGTCGACACCGGGCAGCCATACCCGTGCGTAGTCCTGCAGGGCGCGCAGCTGCTTCGGTTCGGAGGTGAAACTTCGTTGATCGGGGTGCGTCAGGGCGCCGGTCCCGTGCCAGCCTGCCTTGATTCCTTCGCCGGGTGTGAGCATTCCGTAGACCGGAGCGTAGGCGTTTTCAAAACCTACAGAGCCCGGAACCAGGGTGTGGTTGAAGCCCGGCCATGCGCTGGACTCATCCCGCCGGGCGAAGTGCAGTGGTTGTTCCTGGGTGACGCGCATAGCAGGTAAGCGCACCGAACCGGGCAGCAGTTCTCCGGTCCAGGCGCCGGCGGTGAGCACGACGGTGCGTGCCTCCACGGTTTCTGTCCCAATCGCCGATTCCAGCACCAGGCGCACTTGGTTGTCCCCGAGAATCTTCAGCTCTACCACCCGCACCCCGTGACGGATATTGGCACCGTGTTCGGCGGCCACACGCTGGAAGCTCGGCAAGGCTAGGTCAGGGTTCAGTTGGCCGCCATCGGGCATGTGTAGCGCGGATGTGGCGAAATGAATGCCATTCCAGCGCTCGGTAGCCTCGGCCGCGGACACTTCTTCGGCGCGGATGCCGGCGGCCGAAAGCGCGGCGAGCACCCGCCCCTGTTCTTCCGGGGCTCCGTGGTTCACGATGCCGGTGCGCGTCACTTGGGCTTGCCCGCTTTGGGAACCGAGCCTTTCCCAAAGTTCGAGGGATTCGGCGAGCATGGCCACGTACACGGGATCGAAGTACCCGAGGTTCAGATTCCTGGTGCTTCCGTGGGATGCGCCAAAGGTGTGGGCTGGCGCGAATTGTTCAAGTAGCGTGACCTCACGACCTCGCGTGGCCAGCGCCCACGCGGTGGCCGAGCCCATGGCCCCGCCACCGACAACCACCGTATCCAACAGCGCAACCATGTCCCCGTCCTTTCACTAAACCGGTCCAATCCTATGCAGCGAGACGCCGGAAGACTGACCCAGATAACGGATGTGACATGGTTTTGGTCCCTGAGCATCCGGCGCTGGGCAGTGGCCCGTTCCGCGTGCGTGCGTGGACTCTCACCGAGGGAGGAGACGATCTTAACGCGCGGTTCACTTCGCCGTGACCGCAGCGATGTTCGGGAAGGGCAGCGTGGTGGGTGCCCGTCCCCGACACTGAAGGACCCCCCACCATGAAGTTTCGTACCGCCGCCCTTGGAACCCTGACCGTCTGCCTATTTGCGGGATTGAGCGCACCTGCCGTCGCGGCACCCGTTGCCAGCACCGAGAATGATGCACCGATCCTGATCGGCCACCGCGGTGCCGGAGGCATCGCACCGGAAAACACCCTGGCCGCCTTCAAGGCGGGCAGCCAGTCGGGCGCCGATTTTGTCGAGATCGATGTCCAGCTGTCCAGCGACGGCGTTCCGTTTATCTTCCACGATGACACTCCCGCACGCACCACCAACGTCGAAGAGGTGTTTCCGGAGCGGGCCAATGCCCCGATCACCTCGTTCAGCTGGAACGAACTGCAGCAGCTCGATGCCGGCTCCTACTTCTCGAGCAACTTCGCCGGTCAAAAGATCCCGCACTTTGACGATATCCCCGAGGTGCTGACCGGAAACACCGGGGTGTTTATCGAAATCAAGTCCCCGGCACAGTCCCCGGGCGTTGAACAGGTTGTTGCCGATGCCCTGGCCAACGATCCACAGTGGAAATCACTTAAGGACGCCGGCAAGATCGAGGTACTGGGCTTTGACGCGGCTTCGAACAAGAAATTTGCCGCACTGGCACCCGAGGTCCCGCTGCAGCAGCTAACCGGCTCCGTCCCCAGTGCCGCGGTCCTTGCCGACTATGCAAGCTATGCCGACTCCTTTGGCACCAGCTACCGGAACCTCGACGCGGCAGGTGCCGACCGGGTCAAGGAGGCTGGGCTTGGTCTGGGCGTGTACACGGTGAATTCCACCAAGGCAGCGGATGCGGCCCTCGATTTGGGCGTCGAGCGCCTCACCGGCGACTTCCCTCAGCAGCTCGACCGCCACCTGGACGGCCAAAAGGTCTTCCCGTCCAACAACGGGGTGGTTATCGCGGACTCGGTCAACGATGTTTCGGGCAACGATCTGCAGCCCGAAACCGGCGAACACGTCGTGCTGGCCAACACTTCAAACCGCACCATCGACGTCAGCGGCTACGTGCTGCGCGACGCGGCCAACAACATCATGCGCATCGGACAGGGCTTCAAGCTGACCCCCGGTGCCGAACTGCGCGTGTATTCGGGCCCGGGAACCAACCGCGCCGAAGCGTTCTACCTGGGTGGGAGCACTGCGGTGCTAAACAACAGCGGCGACTCCCTGGGGCTCTGGGATGCTAAAGGCAAGCTGACTGACACCTTCGCCAACTGACCCGGACGCTCCACACCATCTCCCGAACCAGCCGTGCCCACCCAAATTGCTTGATGGGTGGGCACGGCTGGTTCAAGAGGATTAGGATTCCCGGATTAGCCCCAGATAACTTCGCCAGCCAGTCTCTGGCCCTCGGCCACGTAACCGGCCATCTCCTCGGCCGGGACCATGGACCCTCCGGTGGACCAGATGATGTGTGTGGCACTGGCCAGGGCGGCATCATCGAATCCGAATGTCGATAGGTAGGTTTTATTGGCAAGGACCTGCCACGGGCCGGGGACACCGGCAGCGGCGGAAGGTTCCACATCGATTCCCTCGAGCGTGTGAAGCAACCCGACGCACGCCTTCATACGCTCATCGGTGATGGTCACGTAGCCGTCGATCAGCTGTTGCAGGTGTTCGCCGACCAGGCGGGAGGGACGGCCCACGGCCAGACCATCCGCCGCGGTGAGCCCGTCCAATCCGATGTCCGCCACGGAAATGGCATCGTGCAGGGACGTGCGCACACCCAGTGACATGCACGGGGAGCTGACCGGTTCGACGAAGATGCAGTGCACCGCATCCCCAAAGGTCTGCTTTAACCCGAAAGCCACACCGCCCGGACCGCCGCCGACACCACAAGGCAGGTAGACAAAGAGTGGATGCTGCGCATCGACGGTGACCTCCAGCGAAGCTAGTTGGCCGGCCAACCGTTCCCCGGCGACCGAGTAACCGGCGAACAGGCTTAACGAGGATTCATCGTCGACGAACCAGACGCTGGGATCCTCCTGTGCGGTGCGGCGTCCGGCAGCAACTGCATCAGAGAAATTCCCCGCATGCTCCACGACGGTGACCCCGCGCGAACGCAGCAGCTCCTTCTTCCATGCTCGTGCGTCCATGGACATGTGCACGGTGGTGTTGAAGCCGAGTTCCGAGGCAACGATGCCGATCGATAAGCCCAGGTTTCCGGTGGAACCCACGGCAATGCCGTGAGCCGAGAGCAGTTCTTGCACCTCGGGGGTCATCAGCACCCGGGCGTCATCGGTGGGTTCCATGAGGCCCGCCTCGAGGGCAATCCGCTCGGCCACCTGGAGCACCTCATGGATGCCACCGCGTGCCTTGATCGATCCGCTGACTGGTAGTAAATCGTCGCGCTTGATCCAGAGCTTGCCCGGCAGCGCCTTCCCGTAGCGGTTGCCGAGTTCTGTTTGCAGATCGGGGACGCCGACCAGCGGGGATTCCAGGATGCCGTGAGTGTGGCGGGTGTCGGGGAAGCGTTCGGCGAACCATGGGGCAAAGCGGCGGAAGCGTGCCCGGGCATCCTCGGTGATCGCCGGGTCGATGCCCGAAGCCTTGATCCCGTCAATCGTTGGGGTGGGCCGATCTCTGAACCATGCGGTCTCCTCGGAGCGGGAGAGTGCAGCAACCACCGGGTCAGCGAGCAACTGCTCGAGGTCGGGAAGCTGGGTCATCGATGCGGCTCTCTTCATAGGGGCGGTGTCTTGAGGTACCCAATGTAGGGCACCGCGATGTTACGGGCGAGTCGGTACCACGAGTATCGACCGCAGCCGAAGCCTGAGACTACAGATCGCGCTGGTCGCGGCGGATCGGGTGATCCTCGGGGACCTGGACCAGCACGATCCGGGTGCCGTCCGGATCCTTGATCCAGCCCTCGATCAGCCCCCACGGTTCGGTGCGAGCCTCCCGAAGAACCTCCACCCCGTGCTGCGCCAACCGCTGCACTTCGGTGTGGACGTCGCGGACCTGCAACCAGAGCATCAGCGTGGACGGGGTGTCGGCCTCGCGGCTGCCGGCAACTTCCAATTGTCCATTGCCCAGGAAGAACACGACACCGCTGTGCTGCCCGGTGCCGAACTCGCGGGCCACGGCCAGCTTTAGGACATCTCGGTAGAACGCCTGGGTCCCGGCCAGATCAACCGGCCGCAACAGCACGCGGCTTGAAAGAATCTCCACGATCGTTTTCCTTTCGGTACGAGCGATCCCGAGGGTCAGGCTCCGGTCCTTGCGCTGCGTTCGAGAATGGCACGGGCATGGCGCAGCAACGGCTCGTCGGCCATCTGCCCCTCGAACGTGAAGACGCCGCTGGCATTTTTGGCGGCCTCCAGCAGCCGGTGGGCCCGGGCGACTTCCTCGGTGTCTGGGGTGAAGGCTTGGCGGATGATGGGCATTTGGCCGGGGTGGATCGAGGCCTTGGCTCCGAAGCCCGAGGCCTGTGCATCCACCGATTCGCCGAGCAGGCCGGCGTGGTCGGCGATGTCGATGTAGACCGAATCGATGGCCACCTTCGAGTAGGCGCCGGATGCCAGCAATACGTGGGACCGGGCATGGCGGGAGATGTCCCGGTAGGTGCCCGAGGCCTTGCGGGAGGATGATCCGCCCAAGGAAGCGACGAGGTCCTCGGCTCCCCACATCAGCGCCACGACGTTACCAGCTGCGGCAATCTGTTGGGCGTTGAGGATGCCCAGAGCGGTTTCGCACAGGGCCACCACCTTGAAGTCGGCAACGGCTGCCAACTGGTCAAGGGTTTCGGTCTTGGCGAGCATGATGGTGCGGTACTTGGTTTGCTGCAGGGTGGTCAGATCCTTGGCGAAGTCCGGGGTGCTGACCGGGTTCACTCGCACGATGGTGCGTTCGGGATCCAGCGGGTTCGCCACCAACGCTTGGCGCGCGGCCTGCTTGTTTTCCGGGGCCACCGCATCTTCAAGGTCCAGGATCACCGCATCGGCGCGTTCCATGGCCTTGGTGTAACGGTCGGGACGGTCGGCGGGACAAAACAGGATGGCTGGTCCCATGGTGAAGATGCTCATGGTTGTTCCTCCACGGAGTCGTAAATCAGGGTGGCTACGATTTGGTTGGCCTTGACCAGATCGCCGACGTGCAGGCGCCCCATCTGGATGGTCCCTGCTGCGGGAGCCCGCATGGGGTGTTCCATCTTCATGGCCTCGATGGTCACCAAGATTTCTCCGGCCTCGACCCACTGCCCATCGGAGACTGCCACGGCAATGACGGTGCCTGGCATGGGGGAGCGGACCTCGGGGATTGCCTCCCCGGGGATGTGGGCACGGTCGGCCAGCTCGCGTTGCAGCAATTCGTTGCGGTCCAGGACACGGATGGCGGTGACTGCTCCCTCGCGGCTGAGCCACAGCGTGTCATCGTCCCCGAACGCGGTGGCGGGGCGTTGTTGCACCCCGTTGATGGCCACGATGCCGCCGGGCAGGGAGGCAACCTCGAAGTCGTTGCCTCCCAGCGTGTAGGTGCGCCCGGTGGGGGTAGGCATCGAGGTCAGGACGGAGAGCTTGTCATTGACCTCGAGGGTGGTGGTCACCGTGGCGGGTGTGCCCAACCGCCATGAGTCCTTAGCATGCCAGGTCCCGCCGTGCCCCGGGTGCCGTGCGGCAGCCAGGGCTGCCGCCAGCACCAGCTCGGTGTCGGTGATCGGGCGGAATGCCATGTCCGGCATCTTGCGTTCGATCAGCGTGGTGTCGAGGTTCCCGGCTTGGACCTCTGGGTCGGCCAGTAATAGACGCAGGTATTCGACGTTGGTCAGCACCCCTAGGATCACTGTCCGTGCCAGGGCCGCATCCAGTCGGCCGAGTGCGCCGGCCCGGTCCGGTGCCCAGGCAATGACCTTGGCGAGCATTGGATCGTAATGCGGGGAGACGGTGAGGCCTTCGGCCAGCGAAGAGTCCACCCGAATATGCGGCCCCATCGGTTCCTTGATTTCCAGCAGCCGTCCGGTGGACGGCATGAAGTCGTGGGAGGGATCTTCTGCGTATACGCGGGCCTCGATGGCATGCCCGTGCAGGGACACCTCATCCTGGGTGAAGCCCAGCGGCAGTCCTGCCGCGATGCGCACCTGCGCCTCGACCAGGTCCAAGCGCTCGCCGGCCACCCGTGCCACTTCCTCGGTGACCGGGTGCTCGACCTGCAGGCGGGTGTTCATTTCCATGAAGAAGAACTCGCCCGGCGCCTCATCGGAGATGAGGAACTCGACCGTTCCGGCACCCACGTAGTTCACCGAGGCCGCGGCGGCCACGGCTGCAGCACCGATTTCGGCTCGGAGGCGCTCGCCGTCGGGGTGGTTCTCCAGCAGCGGGCTGGGGGCTTCCTCGATGACCTTTTGGTGGCGACGTTGCAGCGAGCATTCGCGTTCGCCCAGGTGCACGGTGTTCCCCTGGGTGTCGGCCAGGATCTGCACCTCGATGTGCCTCGGTGCGCGCACCAGACGTTCGAGGAAGAGCGTGTCATCGCCGAAAGAGTTCAGGGCCGTGCGCCGGGCACTGAGAAGGGCCTCGGGTAACGCTTCGGCGGTGTCGACGGCTACCATGCCCTTGCCGCCGCCGCCCGCCGAGGGTTTGATCAGTACCGGAAAACCGATCTGGGATGCCGCATCGATGAGTTCCTCGTCGCTGAGCTCGGGTTCGGCAATGCCCGGGGTGACCGGAACATCATGGGCGGAGACGTGGTTCTTGGAGCGGATCTTGTCGCCCATGAGCAGCAGCGCGTCCACGTTTGGGCCGATGAAGGTAATTCCCGCATCCTGTAGCGCCCGGGCGAACTCGACGTTCTCGGATAGGAATCCGTATCCGGGGTGCACGGCCTGGGCGCCGGTGGCCCGGCAGGCGGCCAGGACATGGTCAATGTCCAGGTAGCTTTCGGAAGCCGGGGAGGCCCCGACACGGATTGCCTCATCTGCCTCGCTCACGTGGAGGGCTCCGGCGTCCGCGTCGGAGTAGATGGCCACGGACCTGATGCCCATGGTGCGTAGTGTGCGAATCACCCGAACCGCGATTTCCCCGCGGTTGGCAACCAGGACTGTGTCAAAGAGTTTGGGGGTCATGAAGCATCACATCCTGAAGAGGCCGAAGGAGGTTTCCGGCAGAGGTTGGGTAGAGCAGACATCCAGGGCCATACCCAGCACCCGGCGGGTGTCCAGCGGATCGATGATCCCGTCGTCCCAGAGACGGGCGGTGGAGTAGTAGGGGTTTCCCTGGTCCTCGTATTGTTGTTTGATCGGTTCCTTGAAGGAATCTTCTGCTTCGGTGCTCCAGTGCGAGCCTGCTGCTTCGATGCCGTCGCGTTTGACGGTGGCCAGCACGGACGAGGCTTGGTTGCCGCCCATCACCGAGATCCTGGCCGCGGGCCACATCCACAGGAAGCGCGGGGAGTAGGCTCGTCCGCACATCGAGTAGTTACCGGCCCCGAAGGAACCGCCGATGATGACGGTCAGTTTGGGGACCCGGGCCGTTGCCACGGCGGTGACCATTTTGGCGCCGTGTTTGGCGATGCCGCCGGCCTCATAGTCCCGGCCCACCATGAATCCGGAGAGGTTCTGCAGGAACACCAGGGGGATGCCGCGCTGGTCGCAGAGTTCGATGAAGTGGGCACCTTTAAGTGCGGATTCGGAGAAGAGCACACCGTTGTTGGCAATGATGCCGACCTGGTGCCCATGGATGCGGGCGAATCCGGTGACCAGCGTGGTGCCGTAGTTGGCTTTGAATTCATGGAATTTGCTGCCGTCCACGGTCCTGGCGATGACCTCGCGGACATCGTAGGTGGCGTTCACGTCGGTGGGCACCGCCCCATAGATCTCTTCGGGGTTTTCAAGAGGTGCGCTGACCTCCTCGATTCGGTCCCAGACGGGTGCGGGGGTCGGTGGCAGGGTTTCGATGATGTCCCGGACGATGGAGATGGCGTGGGCATCATTCTCGGCCAGGTGGTCCACGACGCCAGAGGTCTTGGCATGTAAGTCGCCGCCGCCGAGTTCTTCCGCGGTGACAACCTCGCCGATGGCGGCCTTCACCAACGGGGGGCCACCCAAAAAGATGGTGCCCTGATTGCGGACGATGACCGTCTCGTCGCTCATGGCCGGGACATAGGCGCCGCCCGCAGTGCAGGAGCCCAGGACCGCGGCAATCTGCGGGATCTTGCGTGCCGAGAGGTTGGCCTGGTTGAAGAAGATCCGTCCGAAGTGGTCGCGGTCGGGGAAGACCTCGTCCTGCATGGGCAGGAAGGCACCGCCGGAATCGACCAGGTAGACGCAGGGCAATGCGTTTTCCATAGCGATTTCCTGGGCGCGCAGGTGCTTCTTGACCGTCAGGGGGAAGTAGGTGCCGCCCTTGACCGTGGCATCGTTGCACACGATCATCACGTGGCGGCCGTGGACCATGCCGATTCCGGTGATCAGCCCGGCACCCGGGCAGCCGCCGTCGTACATGTCCTCGGCTGCCAGAGGCGCGATCTCAAGGAACGGCGACCCTGCATCGAGCAGTGCCTCCACCCGGTCCCGGGGCAGCAGTTTGCCGCGGTCCACGTGGCGTTGCCGGGACTTTTCGGAACCGCCCCGGGCCGCGGTGGCAAGGCGCTTGCGCAGCTCGGTGACCAATTCGGTTTGCTCGGCGGCGTTCTTCAGGTAGCCCGGGCTGGTGGTGTCGATCGTGCTGGGTAGGGCGTCCATGATTTCCTCTTTCGAAGCTGAAAACGTTGCGCAGGTGTCGGGTCAGTGGGCTACTGCGGCCGGCATGTCCGGCGGTTCGCTAGACAAGCGCACCGGAGGGCGGATGAATTCGATCCCCTCGAGCATGGATTGGTCCGCGGAGAGGATCTTGCAGGCCATCGCGACGAAGTTGTGTTGCACCTCGGTGAGCCCCAGGCGCCCGTCGGGCCGATACCAGTGGGCCACACCGGTGCCCATTTCCATCAGGGCAAGGCGCGCCATGGTGGCGTCGTCGGTGGTGAATTCCCCGACGCGGATTCCTCGCTCGACGATCTGGGCGAAAAGCGATTCGTAGTCATCGCGTAGCTTCTGCATGGCCGGCTGGTTCTCGGGGGACAGGGCACGCATTTCGTATTCCGCTACCCGTGCCGTCAGGGGATTGGTGGCGGTGAATCCGACATGGGAGGAAACCAAGGCGGCCAGTTGGAGGGTCGGCTCGGCGCTGATGCGTAGCGCGGCCGAGCCGGAAGCAATCATTTCGTCGAGGCAACCGCGCATCACCTGCACCAGCAGCTCTTCTTTGCTTCCCGCGTAGTGGTAGATGGTGGCCGAGTTGATTCCGGCACCCGCTCCCAGCTCGCGGATTCCGGTTGCGGCGAATCCCTGCCGGGCAAAAAGCAGCACGGCCGCCTGCTGGACCTTTTCTATGTTCACCGTGGGCTCCGTTGCCGTGAGTAGGACCCAGACCAATCAGTTGATTGGTCTGCTCACCTCTAGCAAACACCGTGATGCAGGCCACTGTCAATCATTCGATTGGGAATCGGGTGGACGTGGGTGACTTTGGGCTGACTCTAGGTGTCGGGACTAGGGGGCTGCCCCTGCTTGCGGACGGTTGGGTCGAGCAACCGTTGGCTCTGAGTCAATGCTTTGGTAGTCACGCTTTGGAGGTGAGGCGTGAAGTTCGGGAGCGTCGTGCGTCGAGGAATCTGGGCGTCGATTCTTGGGTAGATCTACCGCAAGCCGGGAGATTTTGCCATGAGGCAAAAGCGAAGTCCCAAAATATCTTGTATCGTGAGTCGATACGCGATACGTTGAACCTGTGATCATCAGTTTCCGGCATACGGGGTTGGAAGCGCTCTATCGTGACAATTCCAAAAAGGGCGTGCAGCCCGCGCACGCAGCCAAGCTCATCCGCATCTTAGGTTTGCTCGATATAGCTCAGACGCCAGCGGACCTCGCAATACCGGCGTTCCGCACGCATGAGCTCAGGGGCAACCTTGCCGGATACTTCTCGATCTGGGTTAACGGCAACTGGCGTGTGACGTTCCGCTTCGTTGGGCAAGACGTCGAGCTCGTTGACTACCAGGACTACCACTGAAGGAACCACATTATGATGAAAAACCCACCGCACCCGGGTGAGATCATTCGTGAAGACGTGCTCGCCGAACTCGGCCTCACCGTTGCGGAAGCTGCGCTGCGGTTGGGCGTCGCCCGCGTGACCCTGAGCCGAGTCGTCAACGGCCGAGCCGGCATCAGCCCGAATCTCGCCGTGAGGCTGGAGCTAGCAGGAACCGGAACCGCCCGGGGTTGGCTCGCCATGCAGGTGAACTACGATCTCGCCCGGGAGTTGGACGGCAAGGAGCACGATGTGAAGCCGCTCGACGCTGCATAGATTACGCGAAAACGCGGGCATTCTCCACACCTCGCAAGAGGTGTGGAGAATGCCCGCGTTTGAGGATGGCCGTAGTGATACCCGAGGCCGTTGGCCCTACAGAGCCCGCAAGATAACGGCGCTGCCCTGACCGCCGCCGCCGCAGATGCCGGTGGCCCCCACTGACCCGGTACCGATTTCGGCCAGCTGGCGGGCGAGAGTACCAATGATTCGGGCGCCGGAGGCACCGATGGGGTGGCCCAAGGCAATGGCGCCGCCCTTGGTGTTCACAATTTCCGGGTCGATCCCGAGCTTCGCGGTGGAGCGTACGCCCACTGCGGCAAACGCTTCGTTGATTTCCACTGCCAACAGGTCCGCCGGGGTAATGCCGGTTCCCTCGAGTGCTGCCAGGATGGCGTTGGCTGGCTGGTCGTGCAGCGTCACGTCCGGACCTGCCACCAATGCGTGGGAAACGATCTCGGCAATCGGGGTGATTCCCAGACGTTCCGCGGCGGCCTGGCTGACCAGCACCAGGGCGGCGGCGCCGTCGGTGATTTGCGAGGCGTTGCCGGCGGTGATGGTGCCTTCCTTGGAAAAGGCCGGGCGCAGCTTGCCCAGTGACTCTACGGTGGTGTCTGCGCGAATCCCGTCATCGGCCGAGACCACGGTGTCCCCGCGCCGGCTCGTGACAGTGAACGGTGCAATCTCTCCGGCATGGAAGTCGGCGGCCGCGGCTGCCAGCCGGTGCGAACGGGCAGAGAGCTCGTCCTGCTCGGCACGAGTGATGCCCAAAGTGGTGTTGCCGTCCTCCGTGGAGGAGCCCATGGAACGGGCCTCGAAGGCGTCGGTGAGTCCGTCGAATTCGAGGGTGTCGATCATTTCGATGGCACCGTACTTGGTCCCGGCGCGGGCGCGCTGCACGTGGGGTGCCAGCGACATGGATTCCTGGCCGATGGCCACCACGATATCCGCCTCTCCGGCGTCGATCATCCGCGCGCCCGCCACCGCGGCCTCGGTGCCTGAGAGACACACGGCGTTCAGCGTCAGGGCCGGGACGTTGAAGCCGATCCCGGCGCCCACGGCTGACTGGCGTGCCGGGTTCTGTCCGGCGCCCGCCTGCAGCACCTGCCCGGCGAAGACCCGCTGGACCTCCTCGGCGGAGATCCCGGCGCGCTCGAGGGCCGCGGCAGCCGCGTGGGCTCCCAGTGCCGTGCCGGAAACCGTGGCGAAGGCTCCGTTGAATCGGGCGAAGGGGGTGCGGGCGTACCCGGCGATTAATGCGCTCATGCTGCAATATCTTCCTGTAGTTCTACGGTAAAGGGGGCACCGGTGACTTCGGTGAGGGCTTCGACGGTGATGCCCGGGGCCATGGCACGCAGCACCAGGGCGGAATCCACCACGTCGAAGACCGCGCGGTCGGTGATGATTCGATCCACCACACCCACGCCGGTCAGTGGCAGGTCGCAGGTCTGCACGATCTTGGGGGTGCCGTCCTTGGCCACATGGTCGGTGATGATGATGACCCGTGGGGCCCCGGCGACCAGATCCATGGCACCGCCCATGCCCTTGACGAGCTTGCCGGGGATGGTCCAGTTGGCCAGGTCGCCGTTGGCGGCGACCTGCAAGGCACCGAGGATTGCGGTGGCGACGTGTCCGCCGCGGATCATCCCGAAGGAGGTGGCCGAATCGAAGAAGCTGCCGCCGGGCAGCAGCGTGACGGTCTGCTTGCCGGCATTGATCAGGTCCGCGTCCTCCTCGCCCTCATAGGGGAAGGGGCCCATGCCCAACAGCCCGTTCTCGGACTGCAGGGTGACGTTGACGCCCTCGGGCAGGTTGTTGGCCACCAGGGTGGGGATGCCGATGCCCAGGTTGACGTATTGGCCGTCGCGTAGCTCGCTCGCGGCAATGGCCGCCATTTGATCACGTGTCCACATGGTGCTTATGCCTCCTGGCGGACGCGCACGGTCCGCTGTTCGATGTCCTTGGTGCCGTCCGTTGCGACGAGGTGCTGCACGTAGATGCCCGGGGTGTCCACCCGGGTCGGATCCAGGTAATCCTCGTGGATGTTCTCCGCTTCGGCGAAAGTGACGCGGCCAGCGGTCGCCACCAGCGGGTTGAAGTTCCGCGAGGTCATCCGGTAGCGCAGGTTGCCTTCAGTGTCCGCGTCATAGGCGCGGACCAGAGCGATGTCGGCGACGATGCCGCGTTCCAGGATCGCGGCCCGGCCGTTGAATTCCATGGTTTCCTTGCCCTCGGCCACCGGGGTGCCCACACCGGTGGGGGTGTAGAACGCGGGGATGCCTGCGCCGCCGGCCCGCAGCCGCTCGGCGAGTGTGCCCTGGGGGACGAACTCGACCTCGAGTTCACCGCTGAGGAACTGCTGGGCGAAAAGCTTGTTCTCACCCACGTAGGAGGCCAAAACCTTGGCGACCTGCTTGTTTTCCAGCAGCAGGCCCAACCCCTTGCCGTCCACGCCCATGTTGTTCGAGACGATGGTCAGCCCGGTGGCGCCCGAGTCGCGCAGGGCGGTGATCAGCCGGCTGGGGATTCCGCTGAGGCCGAAGCCGCCCACCGCGATGGTCATGCCGTCGCGCACCTGGGCAGCCAAGGCCTGCGCTGCGTCGGCTACTACTTTCGTTGCCATGATTCTCCTTGAAGTGTCCACGATGTGGATTACGGCTGGTTCCTACTTCGACCGTAGCCAAGGGGCGGGATCGCCGTCAACGAAAGAGATTCTATGACGCACGATTGCTCAGCTGGTGACACAGCTCTCGGCGATCGTCCATACTATGGACATGCATACTTCGTTTCCTGGAGCCCAGGTAGTGGGCAGGATGGCAGCGGTGTTGCGCGCCGTGAGCACCGCGATGCCCCGCGGCATCACTACCGCGGAGGTCGCACGGAGCACCTCGTTGGCCCGCCCGACCGTGCACCGACTGCTTGCCGCACTGACCGCCGAAGGTTTCTGCGATCACGACCACAAAGCGGGGTTGTGGATGCTGGGCCCGGAAATGTATTTGATGGGCATGGTGGCAGCCGAGCGCTATGACATCACCGAAACCGCCCGCGACCATGTGACGGCGTTGGCCGACGCCACGGGTGAGAGTGCATTTCTCTCAGTGCGCCGCGGCGAGGAGACAGTGTGTCTGTTGCGGCAAGACGGGGCCTTCCCAATCCGATCCTTTGTACTTCATGAGGGCAAGCGATTCCCGCTGGGTGTGGCATCGGCGGGGCTGGCGATCCTGTCCTTCTTGCCGGAGAAGGCGATCGAACGCTACATGGAAAGCCATGACCTGGCTTCGGGACATGGCAGTGAGCATGGGCAGGATCTCTTGAGGCAGCGCATAGCCGAGACGCGCGAACGCGGGTGGGCTGTCAACCCGGGGCTGATCGTTGAGGGTAGTTGGGGAGTGGGAGCGGCGGTGTTCGATACGGCAGGCCAGCCGGCGTGGGCGCTGAGCCTGACCGGTATCGAATCGAGGTTCGCTCCCGAACGCCGTGAGGAAATGGGTCGGTTGCTGATGCACCACGCACACGAGTTGACCAAGAAGCTGCGCGGTGAGCGATTGTAGTCTTTCCGCCTCATTTCTCGGGATTTAGAAGACAGCATGGTCGCTGAGTATCGCTCAGGAAAATCCCCCTGCAGTGGTTAGACAATGTCCTGTCGGCTGCGCACGTCAACGGACTTCGGAGTGCCTACTGATCCAGGAGCTGGAGTTCGCGGGCTGCATCAACGCATTGCTGGCGATTGGACACGCCAAAAGTGACAAAAAGGCTCTTGAGATACCATTTGACTGTGTTGATGCCGATATACAGCGACTGGGCGATTTCCCGGTTCGAAAGGCCACGATCAACCATGATCAGGATCTCCCGTTCCCTTTCGGAGAGCATTGGTGCATCTCGCCGGCCCGGTACAAGTGCGGTAGTTGCCGGTTCCATGGATTCCTTGGCCCACGTAATGGCGCCGCTACTATCCTGTCCGAACAGTTTTCCAAGATCCAGGATCCGCCCGATAAAGGCATGGATCGCTGCTGCGTTCCTGGGAACCCACGCTCCCGATTCCACGGCGCCGGATAGTGAGCGGAGCAGTTCGCGGCAATTCTGCCTGCGTTCCACCAGCACCATAGGCAGATCCAAGCCGTGGCAAATGGTCAAGACGTCCTTGAATTCCGCCTCGGCCTCTTCTTGATGCCCCGCTGCCTGCAACGCTTCTGCCAGTGCCAACCGGGCATGCAGAATCTCGTCCTTGTTTCCATGCTCCCGGCGTTGTGCCAACAACTTCGCGGCAAGAGCCGCCGTGGTTGACGCGTTGCCGGGCTGGCCGGAGAGCAACATGGACGCAAGGGTTGCAAGTTCCCGGGAGTCATCCACTGCATCCGTGATGTGTGGGTAGGAAAATGCTGTTCGGCCGTCATCTTGCCACGGGAGGCCCAGATTGGCCCGATCCGCCATGAGCCGCGTGGACAGCCGCGGAAGATCTAGGGCCGCTGCAATTTGTTCGCCGGCTTCGATGGTCTGGGTGGAGCCCTCCACGTCACCTCGCAAGGCCTGCAGCCTGGCAAGCGTGCTGTAGGTGGCCATCATAAAGTCAGCCACACCTGCGTGGGCACCCAATTCCTGAGCTTCGACAAGCAATTTTTCCGCTTCTCCAAAGGCGCCGCGCAAATACAACAGTTGCCCAAGCAGTCCACCGGCCAACTTGGCGGCGTGCGACTGCCGGCCGGCAGAACGGCGTCCCAACTCCAGGGCAGCTTCCAGGTGCCGCTGGGCGGTGTCGATATCCAATTGGGCGAATGCGGCAAGACCGGCAAAACAGTGGCCGTAAACCTCGCTGAAGGGACCCGAAGTTTGGTCGTGGGCCACACGGGCCGCATCCTGCGTGGCCATAGCTGCAGCGAAGCTCCCCTTTTGGAGTTCTGCGTAGGTGGCAATGTTGGCCGCAACCGAAACGATCCAGGGCCGCAATGGTTTTGTCGACTCGAGTACCAACACTCTCAAATCATTGGTGAGTACTATCTGGTCGGCGTACATTTCAAGGCAACGGCGGACCACCAGGGCCTCCAGCCTCAGTTCTTCCTGATCCTCGGTCCCCAGCGCGCTATCTGGCCCCAACAAGATCTCAGCCTGCTCGAGGGCGGTACGGGATTCTATCGGGAAGTGCAACAGGCAATTGGCCCAAGCAATTGCCATCTGGAGTCTTGGCCGTGGTCCGACGCGGGCGGGCGGCAGCTTCTCCACCATGGCCAGCAGCGTCGACATTTGGGAGTGCTCGACCTTGAGCATGGCGTCGGATTCAACGACGTCAACAGCAAACTCGATGTCTCCGGCGGCCAGGGCATGGTCGACTGCCTCGCTGGTGTGGTTGTGCTCCGCATACCAATGTGCCGCTTTCCGGTGGAGCTCGGCAACCCGATCGGGTTCGTCACGCTCTAGTCTCTTCCTCAGATACTCCACGAAAAGGTGGTGGTAACGATACCAGGATCCGTCCACGTCCAAGGGCTGCAGAAAAAGGTCGCGGGCTTGGACCTTCTCGAGCATGGCCTGGCCGCGCCGGACGCCGGAAAGGGTGGAGGCAAGATCGGCGCAGGTCCGTTCCGTGACGGAGGTGCTGAGCAGGAAATCCAGGACCTCGGGTTCCAAGGTGTCTAGGACGTTCTCCGCAAGGTACTCGCCGATGGCCTGGTGCCTGCCGGAAATCTTCTGCACGATCCCGGAAACGTCGCTTTGCCCGCGTAACGACAGCGAGGTCAATTGCAGAGCGGCGGCCCACCCGTCCGTTGATTCAAGGAGCGAGTCGATGTCATCGTTGGTGAGCTCAAGTCGGTTGATTCCCACGAGCAGTTGCCAGCTCTCGCGGTGGTCGAAGCGCAGAGACGTTGCATCTACCTCAACCAACTGGTCGCGGACACGCAGGCGCCCCAAGGGGAGCCCGTTGCGGGTGCGACTGGTGATCACAAAACGGAGGCTCTCCGGTCCCTCGTCCAGCAATCGTTCCAGTACGGCGCGGGCGCGCGGGTCGAGGATGCGGTGCCAGTCGTCGAGTGCAATGACGGTGGGACGCCGGCTTTCGGCCAGCGCGTTGATGATCGAGGGAACCACATACTTCTCCGCATCATCGGGGCGCTCCTGGAGAAGTTGGAGTAGCTGTGGATCCAGTTCCGTTCCGGCCTTGAGCAGGGACTCGATCAAATGCGACATGAACCAAATGGTGTTGTTGTCGTCCTTGTCTAAGGAAAACCATGCAATGACGAAGTTGTCGTCGGCGAGTTCGGCCACCCACTGGGCGGCAAGAGTCGATTTGCCGTATCCGGCAGGGCCATGCAGGAGAGCCAGACGTTTGTTGCCGCCCGCAGCCAGAACAGCGGTGAGGCGCTTGCGCTCCACCCAACTCATCACCGGGGTAGGTGGCTGGAATTTCGTAGCCGCAGTTGGCGGACCCAGAGGCATTTGCTGGCTCTCCTCGATGCACGCCGTCCACCCAACCCGCGTTTGCGGGTTGGGTGGACGGACAATAAACACATGTCATGTGACTTTGGTCATGCTATCAGTTCGCGGCTGGGCGCATCCGGAATGGACCTTACCCATGGGGGCTTTGCCTTGCTTGTGCCACCGAGCAAAGCAAAACCGGGCGTTCCCACGAGTGCCACACCGGCCAAAAACCCGGCAGACCGCGGCGAAGGCCTTACTTGAAACCCGCCATGAGGGTGATGACATCTTCCGGCACCGCAGCGGCAGGCAGCTGGGAAAAATAGAAACCGGAGTCGGGAAGCGGCGAGGTGCTCGTGCCCCAGAATCCGCCACTCAACACCTGGCCTTCGATCTCCGGCTCCCTGAACGCAACGGAATCTTCCGACCTGATCCCCAAGGTCCAGCGGTAGTTTTGGGCCACGTTGATGATGGGGGTGTAGACCTCGAGCCCCACCGCTGGGAGCTGTGCGGACCCCGCTGGTGTCCGGTCATCGAGCAAGACTCCGGCAATCGGAAGCGCGGAGAAATTCCGCAACCAATCGGCGACGTACATCGAGGCGTTCTCCGCATCATCGGCGTCCAGGTCCGCGGCGTCGTCCTTTCCGGAGAAGGCATGGGTGGCGACCAGCCATGCCATGGGAGATGGGACATGCAACACCACGGCTTCCCGTTGTGTCTGCGAAAACGTCTTGGCGATACCCATGACAAGTTCAAGGGTCTGTGCATCGGCCAGCATGGTTCGCAGGGCAAAGCCCGTCCGGCTTCTGGCGGACATATCCTCGTGCAGGGATTGGCCGGTCGCCATCCGGTGTGCATAAAACCGGTCGAGATGAAGCAAAGCGGCATCCGGCTTGAGCAGCCCCTGTGCCTGGCCAATGAAATTGGCGTAGGCCATGGGATCTTCCCACGGGATGGGACGGTTTTGCAGTATCACCGCCTGGGAGTAATCGAGGTGGTCAAGAATCACTGCATGCTTCCGGCCGGATTGCGGCTCGGCGATGACATTTGCCAGATTCACTGTATTTGCTCCTTTCCTTGCACGGACCTTGCTGGATGATTGGTGACGGTGAAGCGGTGCCTCCCGCCATGGCCGGGGCCAGGGACGGAAAGGCACCACTTCACCGATGATGCGCGGCTCAGGACTTGTGGAGCACGGTTTCCCCGTACTTCGCCTCAAGCTCGCGGATCCTCTTGTCTTGGGCCTCGATCTTTAGCACACGGCGATCCGGGATCATGACCAATGGGATCTCGCTGAGCTTCCCCTTCACCCGCTGTGGTTCCTGCCCGCCCCAGTGGGTGGCGAAGACCTCTTCATCGTTGTCCTGGCCCCAGGAACCGTAGTAGAGCAGATCCGCCGGTGGCTCCTCCGTGACAAAGTCCTTGATGAACTCCCTGAACGGCGTGCCACGGGCGATGCGGCGCTTGCGTGCCTCGGCCCGCGCGTCCTTCGTGCCCTGGACATCGACAACGAAGGTCTCCGGATTCCAGACCACTGCGTACAGGTCGGTGGCAACCTGGGCGGAAATCCTATCGAGCTGCAGGTCGGTCGCCACCATCTCCGGGTCGCGTTCCAGGACGTCGCCGTAGCCTCCACCGGAACCCTGGGAGATCATGTACAGCTCGCCCTCCTTGGCCACATCGAACTGGAGCCCCATGTGGGCGCTCTGGTAGGAGCCGCCCTCGTAGGGCTGCTCGTTCATGATGCGCTCGATCGACAGGTCGAACTGCGAGGGATCCTTGCGGATGATGTCGTAGATGTTGATCCCCTTGACGATCGACAGCGGGTACGTCGGGCAGCCATAGCCACCAAACATTCCGGTGATCGAGGAGAACTTTGAGCCGGAGGTCACCGTCATGAATCCCCAGTTGGGCGTTCCTCGGGAGGCGACGATCATCTCGTATCCCATGCCGCCGCGGTACTTGCCGAAGCCCTGGTTGTCACGCACCAGCCGCTTGGACACCAGCTGCAGGAACGGGACCTCCTCCTCCATGACCTCCTGTTCGGCAATGTCGGCCATGGCGCAGAACAACGGGGCCACCGCGTCTTCGCCGTCCCTGAAGGCCTTGGCCCCGCCGCCCATCCCGTTCAGGTCGGCACACAGGTTGCCCACCTGCTCACCGTGCTGGGTGGTGCCGCCCCACAGGAAATCGTTGATCTGGTTGAACCACGGGGCGATCACGTTGGAGTATTTCTTGGGGGTGGAGAACTGCAGCTTGGCATATGCGGTCTGCAGCGCCGAGAAACCCCTGAAGGAGCCCTGCAGCGACTGGCCCACCGGTGCGTCGTAGCCGGCGTCGGCCCACGAATGCTCCTCGGAAATCACCTCGATGGGGGACAACGCGCCCGTGCTTCGTGGCAGGTCGGGCCACCAATAGGAGAGGATCGCCTGGGTCATGAAGGCCTTGGTGGACCCCAGGGGCGAGTTGATGGCACGATTGAGGATTTCCGGTCCGGTGCCGGTCAGATCGACGATCAGCCGGTCACCCTTGACCGTGATCTTGCAGGCGAACTTGATGAGGATGTTTTCCTTCAACGTGGAATCCATGAACTGATTGAACGTCACGGTGCCATCGGGCAGTTCCTTGATGCGCCGGCGCACCTCGACCTCGACATTTTCCACGGTGACGCGCAGGGCCGCCACGAATGACTCTTGGCCGACCTCCTCGATAATGCGGTCCACGGACTCGATGACCCGGCGCACCGCGCCCATTTTCACCTTGATGTCCGCAAGCATCAGCTTCGGATCACGGGTGGAGTGCTGGAGGAAGGTCAACAGGTCGCGGCGGAGGTGGCCGCGCTCCACGATCTTGATCGGGGAAGCCCGCAATCCGTCATCGAAGGGGGTCTCCGAACCCGAGGGCATGCCCCCGGGTTCGCAGGCGCCGTTCTCGCCCTCGTGGATGGTGGCCCCGACCCAGGCAATGATCTGGCCATCGCGCATCACGGGCACGAGCATTGACTGGTCGGTGTTGTGCACCATGCCGTAACGCGAGTCGTTGTGGAAGAATCCGTCGCCGGGGTGGATGCCCACGGTCGGCTCGTCTTTCCAGTTCTTCATGATGTAGCGGATTGGGTGGTGCAGGACCGCGGAGAAGGCGATCACGCCGCGGTTGGACAGGTAGGTCACATCCCCTTCCGCTGTGTACACGGCCACCGAAAGATCGGCCCACTTGGCGCCAGGGGCCGCGCCCATGCTCTCGCACATTTCGAAGGCCTCGTCCAGGGACCCTGCCAGGCGCTTGCGGATCCGGTCCATCTCCAAGGGGCTGATGCCCTTGGAAATGCACTCGTCCTCGTAGGCGGTGCGCGCGTGGATCTGGTGGTTGCGCATGATCTCCGGGTCGGGGCCCAGGAACAGCGTGGTCTCGTCCATGAATTTGTCGACCCACTGCTGTTCCTGTGCGCTCAGGATTTCTTGCGGGTTTCCGGTGTCATTGGTTGTCAGCGTCATTGCTCTCAAGCTCCTTGGAATTGAAGTTTGGTGGTCACATCGGTCGTATTGGTGGGGTCTTTGAGCAGCCAGACTGCGCCCTGCGGGGTTGGCTCAAGGCGCCATCCCGGTTCCACGAGGTAGGTGGTGCTCTCGGTGGTGACCAGCGCAGGGCCGTTGATCACGTAGTGGCTCTTCAGCGACATCGTGTCGTAGATCGGCGTATTTACCGGATCCTCCTCATCGGTGAAGTGGATGGTGCGTTCGGCGACGGCCACCGGTTCGATGCGACGGGTTCCGCTGGAGTCCAGTGACTCGAATTGGACCACGTCCCCGTCGATGTAGGAGGCGACCCGGACCGTTTGCACGCGCACCCCGGCCTCGGGGGCTTGGGTGCCTTCGCCGTAGCGGTCGCCGAAGATGTCGGAGAATGTCTTGATTAGGTGCAACACGGCCCCGGTTCCCTTGACGCGGTTGATGTCGAAGGCGACTGCGGTGGTCACCAGCTGGTTGCCATAGCGCATGTCCATCTCCAGGCGGTACTTGACCGAATCGCGGTCGTACCCCTGGCGGACCAAGTCCTCGGCGCCCTTCTGCTCGAGCTCCTCGATGTAGTTGTTGATTGCGTCGTAGTCGTTGTAAAGACTGCGTTCCAGGGCGTCGTAGAGCACGATGTAGGCACTGCGTTCGTGGATGTGCAGCGGCTTCATGTTCCCCGCGCCGAGCGCGGAGAACACCGAGGCAAAGGGTGGGAAGAGGATCTTGCTGATGCCGGCACGGGACGCGATGCCGCAGGCGTGCAGCGGGCCGTTGCCGCCGTAGGCCAGCATGGTGTAGTCCTCGACCAAGCCGCCGCGGGTGCGCAGTTCCTTCTCGATGCCGATAGCCATTTCCTCGTCGACCGTGCGCTTGATGATCTTGGCGACCTGGATTGCTTCCAGATCCAGTTCGTCGGAGAAGGCCTCCTCGATCGCGTAGGCTGCTCGCTTCTTGTTCAGCGGGATGTAACCGTTGGCGTAGTTCTCCGGGTCCAGGTATCCCAGCACCAGATCGGCGTCGGTCACGGTGGGCCGCAGGCCGCCGCGGTCGTAGCAGGCCGGTCCCGGGTCGGAACCAGCGGATTCGGGACCGATCTTGATGGCACCGTGGATGCGGTCATAGGAAGCGATGGAGCCGCCGCCGGCGCCCAGGGTGTTCAGGTGGATCATGGGTGCTGAGACCATCCAGCGACCAATGGTCGGCTGGAAATCGTAGTGCTTGATGCCGCCCTCGGGAACCAGCCCGATGTCGAAGGAAGTCCCGCCCATGTCCATGGAGACCACGTTGCCCAGCCCCGTGGTTTCCGAGAGGTGCTGCGCGCCGCCGACACCGGCGATGGGACCCGAGTGGATGGTCTGCAGTGCATCGGTGGAGTTTGGCTGGGCCATTCCGCCGGAGTTGTGGATCACCAGCATGGGCTTGTCGTAGCCCGATTCGCGCAGGTTGCTGGAGAGCTGGTTCAACGCGTGGAACATGGTTTGGTGAAGGAATGCGTCCACCACCGTCGACATGGCTCGGATGTATTCGCCCTTGCGCCCGGAAACCTGGCTGCTGAGCAACACCGGGATCGCTCCAAGCTCATGGGCCGGGTATTCCTCGAGGATGATCTCCAGGATTCTTTCCTCGTGGTCGGCGTTCTCGGTGGCATTGGTCAGTGCCACGACGATGGCTTCGGCCCCGTTGTCGACTAGTTCGCGGACCTGTTGGCGCACGTCTTCGTACATCAAGGGGACCAACACGGTGCCGATGGAATCGATGCGTTCCTTGACGGAACGCACAAGGTGGCGCGGGACAAGGGGCTCGGGGCGTTGTGCGTCGGCCATGTCGCCCTGCTTCAGGGGGTCGAGGCCTTCACCGTAACCGCGTCCGCGGGAAAGGTGGATGGTGTCCTCGAAACCGTGGGTGACCAAAACCCCGACGCGGGGTCCAACACCCTCGATCAATGCGTTGGTTCCCAACGTGGTCGCGTAGCGTACGGAGTCGACTTCCTTCAGCGCCTGCTGGCGGCTGACTCCGGCTCGATCGCACGCCAGGTCCAAGGCTTCATTGAAGCCCAAGGCCAGGTTGTGGTGGGTGGTCAGGGCCTTTGACTCTACATAGATGTCGTCCCAGACGAAAAAGCAGTCACTGAACGTACCACCGATGTCAACAGAAATGCGTTTCATGTCCTGTTTGCTCCTTTTGGAATTCTGGCTTAGCGATGCGAATGGTTGTGGTGGCCCTCGTGCGTCGAGCGCATGTCGGTGACGGCGTTTTCGCCCGGACCGTAGTCGACAACGAGTTCGGGGTCTTCCCCTCGTTCCTCCCATTGCGTACGCAGCGCATCGATGTCCCAGATCATGTCGATTGTCGGCGGGTGGCCCGGCGGAAGGTACTCGGTCTCCATCTGCGTGCCGCACTTCGGGCAGCAGTATTCGAGGATGCGGCAGTAGGCGGGGTCCGGTGAGAACGTGAACTCATACTTCTCCGGGTCAATGATCGGGGGGTGGATCTCGCGGGGGTCGCGGTCGTAGACAAGGGTGCCTTCCTTGTAGCTGCCGCGGGCGTCACCGAGGTTGTGGCCGCATGGGCGGCACACCCACTGTTCGGTGGAAAGGTCGATGTAGAGGTATTCCGTCATGGGGACGCGCATGGTCGGTGCCTGGCTTTCTGTCTTGGTGGTTCAAAAGGCGGAGCGAAGGAAAAGAGCAGTGGCTACTGCGAGTCGGAAAGCAGCAGGTCGCCTGCGGCGGAAATATCGAGGACCCAGCCGGCAGGGACCCGGGTCGTGAAGAACGGTCCCTCCACGATGGCCGGTCCCGCGGCTGTGGCTCCGGGTGCTTGCTCCTCGAGCTGATACACCGGGATCTGGTCCACCAAGTCGGCTGAGGAACGGACCGAGCGGGTTCCCGCGGCCACCGCCTTGCTCTTTGACTGTTCGTGGTTGCCCGGCAGTGTCGGGTGGGGGAGGGCATAAGTGCACTTCAGTGAAAGCAGTGCCAACTGGCCGTCAGTTATTTGCGGGGTTGTGGTTTCGTCGAATAGTGATTCCCTGGCCAAGGAGCCATCTGCGTTTTCAATGACAAGCGTCCAGTCAAGGTCGCATTCATTGATTGTGTGTCCCTCCTGGAACATGTCACGAGCCGCGCGCCCTTCCATCTCCACCCTTGCCTCATCGATCTGTGCGGCCGATGCCCCGGTGATGTCGATTTCATAGGTTTGTGAGATATCCGAGAAACTGATCCCGAAAGCCGAGAACACCGCGGCGAGACGCGGGATCAGCACGTGGCGCACTCCCGCGATCCGGGCCGCGAGGCATGCGCTCATCGGACCGCCTCCACCGAACGCGGCAAGCGTCGTCGTGTCCGCGTCCTGGATCGTACCGGAGAAAGCCGAGGCCATCTGCTCGGCGTAGGTCCGCTCCATGAGGATCAGTGCCTCGTCGAGGCTGATGCCCAGGGGCTCGGCAACGGTCGAGGTGATGACCGCCCTGGCGCGCTCGGCATCCAGCTTCAGTTCCCCGTTGAGGTAGGTGGCAGGATCGAGCACGCCCAGCAGCAGGTTGACGTCGGTGATGGTTGCCTGGCGGCCGCCAAACCCGAAGCAGGCCGGCCCGGGTGCCGCGCCGACGCTGTCGGGGCCAACGGTGATCTCGCCGTTCTGCACGGCGATAACAGAACTTCCGCCGATGCCCTTGGAATGGACGTTGCTCATCTCGTAGGAAATGGGCACGCCCTTGACGCTTCCGCGGCGATCCGTGGAGATCTCCGAGTTCAGTACCGAGCCGACGTCCGTGGTGGTCCCACCCACGTCGATCATCAGCACGTGCTTGAGCCCGTAGGCATCTGCCAGTGCCCGGGTTCCCTCTAACCCGCCGCGCGGGCCCGAGGAATAGGTCTTCAAGGCCACCGACTTGGCCACACGGGAGGACGCCCCGTCGTTGCGGTAGATCAGAAGCGGGTTCTTGACCTTGTAGGAACGCAGCCGGTGCTCGGCGCTGTACAGGAAACGCTCGACGGTGGGGTGGAGGAAGGAGTTGATGATTCCCGACCAGATCCGGCGGCTGCGCAAGGTGTCGGAGGTGAAATCCCAGGAGAAGAGCACCGGCACAGAGCCGAGCAAATGCCGGGGGAAGTTCTTCAGCATCGCACGCTTGTAGAGCTTTTCGCGGTCGAGGTCCACTGCGGCAACGACCAGGCGTTCGGCGCCGGCCGTGGTGAGGCGGTTGATCTCGGTGACCAGCAGCCGAGCGCGGGAATCCTCGTCGCCGTCCACCGGAAGCAGGCTCACCCGTTCCCCGATCAGGTCGTCAAAAAGCCTGGATGCCTCGGGATCCTTGCGCAACTCCGCCACGAGATTCGGGTCGTCGGTGATCAGGCCGATGCCAGGACCTTTTCCCTGGACCAATGCGTTCGTGCCTTGGGTCGAGGAATAGCGGATATGACGTGTGGAGTGGAGCAAGGACGGAAGGTCTTCCTGCCCGTAGATGGTGGTCGAGGCCTTGGCCAGGCCATCGAAGAGACACTGGGACAGGTCGGCCGGGGTTGTCAGCGTCTTCGTGAAGGTGAAATCGGTGCCGCTTCCGACGACGATGTCGGTCAGGGTGCCACCGTTGTCGATGTTGATCAAACGTTCCATGGAATCTCCCAAAGCCTGGCATGTGAGCTGAGTCATATGCGGTTGTGTTTGATTAGTCTGCACCGCGGGCCCGGGTGGAGCGCTACTACCCGCAGGGGTGGTCCGCCGAGGGTGGGTCACGGCTCCGGGTGGGTGGACAGAGCTACCCACCCGGGTGGCCATCCCGGGTGGGTGAGGCAGTGAACGCGTTGCGCCTGACGATTTTTGCGGTGTGTAGGGAATGGTCTTTCTGACGCTTGGGCGTGGTTGATCAGCCCGGCCTGTGGATGCTGGACCCGGAGTTGTACCGGATGGGCATCGTGGTGGTCGGCTGCTACGACATCGCCTGCCCCTATGTTTCGGTGCTGGCCGAAGCCACGGGCGCGAGCACGTTCCCGCTGGGCGTGGCATCGGCGGGGCTGACGATTCTGTCGTTCTTGCCGGAGAAGCCGATCGAACGCTACATGGAAAGCCATGACCTGGCCTCGGGTCATGGCAGCGAGCATGGGCGGGAGCTGTTGATGCAGCGCATAGCAGAGACGCGCGAGCGCGGGTGGGCTGTCAACCCGGGTCTGATCGTTGAGGGTAGCTGGGGAATGGGAGCGGCGGTCTTCGATACGGCAGGCCAGCCGGCATGGGCGCTGAGCCTCACCGGCATCGAGTCGAGGTTTGCTCCCGAACGGCGCGATGAGATGGGCCGGTTGCTGATGCATCACGCGCACGAGTTGACCAAGAAGCTGCGCGGGGAGCAAGCGCTGCCCGCCCGATGACGTCCGGCTGTTGCAATGACGTCGTCACACGGAGTCGAAGCTGCGGTGAGGGGCTTTACCTGTTTTGATGGGGCTCCTGGAGATGGATAAAGCGTTCTTTTGACGGCAACTCTGCTTTGTCCCGAGGAATGCGTGCTACAGATTTCCCGGGCTGACATCCGCTAATCAATTGCGGTTGAAATGGACCTGCCGATGGAAAATCCATGGCCTGGATTCACCGTTCCGACGCCGCAGCCCGCCGCGCAGCCGGAACATCAACCTGCGCGTGCCCCAATTGGCCACGTAAAGGTGGACATCGTAGTAGCGCTCCATCGGTGTGACCGGTTCTGCGCCAAAATTGCCCCACTGGTACTCGTTTATGAACCCGGTGCCGGTGATCCGGGCCCAGGCGGACGGCGACTTGACCTCATCATCCTGCTTGTCACGAGTCGGAGGTCGGTCAGGGGCCAGGAATTAGTCATACTGGTTCTCGCTCAACGCGCGTCCCCCTGGCCTACGTTCCCGAAGGGCTTGGCCACGAAGGCCGAGTCCATGCCCAGGTGGAAGAAGATGTGCCCCTCGACGGTTTCGTCGTCCACCAATGCCGCCCATCCCCGTCCGCTGGTTTCGCGGCCATCGTCATCACCAGTCCAAGAAAATCCGATGCCGGGTTCTCCGTTCCGTTCAAGCGGGCGGCAGTCCATCCGGCCGCGCACGACGATGAAACTGAACTCTCCGTGTCGGTCCTCGGAAATTTCGATAAATCCCGGTTGGACCAGGTCGATGGCATCGGAGTCCCATTCGTCCATCTCGGTGATGCGCCATCGGCCGGTCAACTGCGAAGCGGACCGCGAAAGATTTTGATTCATGCCAACCGGCGTATCGATTATGGCGAGCTGGATGGATACGCAGCCCAGTCGTGTTTCGGCACGAGAAGCTTGGCCTTCATATCACGAAGAGGAGCATCCCATCCATTGGTGGAGCTTTGCGCTGTTCGGATCGGGGATGGTCGTGATCCGCGCCGGTGTTGCGGACGAAAAGTTGGCTGCGTACGGGCAACGAATCACGATCCTGATTCGGATGAGAGGTAAATGGATTCGGCTACATCGATCATGGCGCCGGGCGCCGCTCTCGTACCCTCGCACCTTCGCGATGGTGCGGCGGGAGCCACTTGACGTCCACTGGGCCGGTGCGTCGAAACTGAAATTTACGCCCAAACCAACTAGTGGTGGGGACGGATCTGAAGCTGGTCTCAGCAAGGCCGGCGAAAGCTCAAGAACGCCTCAAGTATCTCGCCTTTCAGGGTTCGGGAACCTTGCAGAAGAGTTGTGTCGACGTTTCACCAAAACGCGACCGCATCTTGAGCCTGCCCCGAGATAGTTGTTTCAGCGCAGGCCGCTGGGGCGATGCGCAACAAAACCACAGGGAAACACACCATGAATAAGATGACCAAAGGCGCACTGGCAACCGGCGTAGGCGTAGCACTCTTGCTCGGCGGCGGAGGAACCCTGGCCGTGTGGAACACCGCGGCCGAGGCAAACGCAGGCACCATGGCCAATGGCGACCTGAAGATGGAAGCGGGCGCGGGCACCTGGACCAACGCCGCCGGCACCGTCGTGAACCTCGCCACCTACCGTGCCGTCCCGGGCGACACGCTGACTTTCCGCCAGCCGGTCACCGTGGAGCTGGACGGTGACTTGATGGTCGCCAACTTGACGGTCACCGACAAGCTCGCCTCCACCGCAAGCTACCTCAGCGTCGGAGAAGCCGCCCTCACTGACGCAGCAAACAAACCTGTTATCAAGGAACTGACCAAGGACTCGGATGGCGCCTACACCGCCGCGGTGACGGTCAAGTTCCTGGAGACCACCGGCGGAACCGTCGGCACCAAGGCAACAAACGACTTGGGCAAGATCGGTTTCAAGCTTGAGCAGGTCGCGCCGAGCACGTAACAACACCGCGGGGACGGCCCCGAAAATCCATGACCAGGAGTCCCCATGAAGCGCATGCTCAAAGTGACCGGGTTGGTCTTGGCCGCCGTGGTCCTGGGGCTGCTGAGCGTCCAAGGCTCCCTGGCCCTGTGGAATACCACAGCCAATTCCAAGGCCCAGAATATGAGTACCGCCGATTTCTCGGTATCAGTGAAGTCGGATAGCGGCCCCACCGCGTATCTTGCCGAAGGAACCACCGCCGTGGATCTGGCAAGCCAGAACCCTCTGAAACCAGGTGAAAGCAATACCCTGGCCATCCGGGTGGGAAACGCAACCAATGCCAGTAGCGGGACATTCCGGACTCGTCTTGCACCGGGTACCCCGGTGGTCGGCGGAGCGCTGAAGAACCACCTGACATTGAGCCTCACCAAGGCCCAAGGCAGCGACTGCTCCAAGACCGTGAGCGTGACCAGCATCGACCTGGCCCAGGATGAATCTGCATTGTTCTGCCTACAAACCACGCTGGCCCCTGCTGCCCCGGCCACGCTCTCCGGAGCGAAAGGAACCATCAGCTTGCCGCTGAGCGCCACACAGCTCTAAGACACCACATCATCTCTTCTTGAAAAGGAACGGCCACCATGGCACGGCACCAAGCACCACGCGCCACCCGTAAGAACGCCTCGGCATGCCGCCTCGCCGGCCAATTGCTGAGCTTCACCGCGCTTATCATCACGGCATTGGCCGCGATGGTGCTGATCGTTGTTCCGCTGCTGACCGGTTCGCAGACCTACTCGGTGCTGACCAGCTCCATGAAGCCGAACTACGCCCCCGGCACCCTCCTGGTGGTCAAACCGGCAAGCTTCAGCGAGCTGAACGTCGGGGACGTCGTCACCTATCAGATCGAATCGGGCCGCCCCGAGGTCATCACCCACCGGATTCTCTCCGTGGGCGCCGACCAGGAAGGCAACCGCACGCTGATCACCAAGGGGGACAACAACGCGCTGGCCGATGAGAGCCCGGTGTCTGAGGTCCAGGTACGCGGCAAGCTGATGTATGCCGTGCCCTACATTGGATTTGTCGCCAACTGGCTCGGGAACCAAGACCGGGGCATGTTCAGCCAGCTGGCCGCCGGCGGTTTTATCCTCTACGGCTTTGGCACAATCGCCAACGCCGTCAACACTCGACGCAAGCGCTCCCAGCAGACAAGAGAAACGGAATCGACCTCGATGGAGCTCGCGGCATGAGCACTCCCAGGGCGACGAAATCGATGGCTGGACTGCGCCTGGCAGCTATCGTCTACGTGGCGGTACTGATGCTTGGCCTGGGTGGAGCAGGCGCGCACGCGTTGTGGAAAATGTCAGGTTCGGCAGTTGGCACCGTGGTCGCTGGATCGTGGGCACCGAAGAAGATTGCTGCCACCTCGGTGACGTGTGAACGCAGTGACAGCTGGGACCACGCGAATGTAACCGTGACCTGGCAGGCGGTGGACGCTGATGCCTACTCGCTCGAATTCACTGGCAACAACGTGGACTTGGCCCGGAAAACAACTACGCTTTCTGAGACTTTCAAAGTCAACAAACCTGGACTACTCGGCTTCGTCGACTACAAACTGTCCATCACGCCTACGGTGGGAAGCGGCTCGGAAGTCGTTCTTGGAAACCCAACCAATTTCAACGTCACCGTCAAGAACGCCACGGGAGTATTTGGCAGCGTGAAATGCTCGGCGCTCTAGCAGCTCTCCCTGCGCAGAAGCATCGGCAGCGTGATTTCGCGGCTTCAGTCCGACACCACCACCGAGGGATTTAGCCGCTGGTCGCTGTGAATCCGTCCCTCGCCGCCGAGTGTGCGTGGAATCTTCGATAAGCGCCCCGAGGGTCTTGGGTACGTGCTTAGGACAGAAGAGCTGGGTTGCTGGCACATCCGTGCACGTGAAAATCGTGGCGCTGCCACGTACATCGGCATACAAAACGTGTCACTTCTTGAATACCTAATATCTCAGGCGGCTGCCAAAGTGCGGTGTCGGGCCGAGATCACCTGCTGATTGCCGCGGCCCTACACCGTGAGTGTGCGGCCCAGTGGAATTTGGGTGCAGTTCATTCGGTTGAGGGGTCCCTCAACGGTTCTCTAGAGCATCGGGAAACAACTGAACGACTGCATTTCCCTACGAAGGCCATATGCTTGCCAGCTTCATTCCGTGGTGTGTTCTTTTAGCCGTTGGCTCTGTGGCCTTCGTTGTGCTGGCGGTCATGGGAAAGTGTCCTATGGAGGCCACCAAGAAGCCACCGGATCAGCCCTGCATAATCATGTGGACTGGCCGCAGGCGGTCAGTTCAAACGCACGAAACCCCTGCTGCCAACGAGCGATTTTTCGCCGATGCGCGGCCTTTCCCTGTCGGCTGGCAGTCCAGCCCTGAAGCGACGCTGCCGGGACGCACTGCTGCACTCGATCTTCCCCGGAGCGGCAACGAATCCCGGCGCTGCCAGCATTCACTGTCCCTGCCTTCGGTGACGACGATTCGTCTCCGTGCGCAGGATTCCTTCTCCAGACTCTTGACTGCTCCGCTGCGGCGACGTGGATTCCCTCGGACTGCCAAGACCTAGCCCGCATATGGCCATGGGCAAGCGATAACCGTAGGCATTGATTCATAGCCACTAACCGGCCCTGGTGACCGTTGTGGCGTCCGCCGCCTGTACTCGGGCATTCCCGGCCCGCTCCCAATACGGATTGTCGACCGCCCGACTGCGAGGCAAACAAGTACTTCGACCGTTTTCGTGCTGATGTCGGCGTGTTTCAAAAAACGCCTGGGACCTTGCCTGGGTTTCCTGACACTCAGCGTCGCAGGAGGAGCCCTGCGTCCTTTTCTGGACAGAGTCGCCAAGCCATGGCACCACCCCATTGCCCGCCTCACGCCGGAGAAGCTGCCGGGCGATACAACAAATGCTGTCCTTCCAGTTGTGATCGTACTGTGCGGGTCCCCGGGTCAGCCACGTCTGCTGGAACGGCGGGCATCGGCAGATACAAGGTATGAACCCCGTCTGGGTGGGCTTAGCAGGTTTTTGAGTGCCGACAGTTTCCGTTGCTGGGAAGCCAGCCGCCGGATCATGCTTTCCCACTGTCCATTGTGTGTCATGTCCATAAGCTGCCACGTGATGTTTCCGGTTCTGTCCCGGTGCCGCAGCGGCCTGCCTCGTGACTGGAAAAGGGCCGTTTGTCCGCGTGTTTTCGGGAGTTTATATGTGGAGGCCACTGTCGGCGTTGTGTCCGGGCGATGCCACATGTTGGTGCCTCTTGGCCAGATGTTGCAGTGGCCGCTTCCTGATCTTCCGACGGCTATTCACGGCGGGGGAAGGTAGTTCTACAAGCACGGGACAGAGGAATCCTTCCTCAGACAAAACGACTTACCAGGAGCCGAAATGACCAAGCGTATCCGAATCTTTCTGACTGTTATCGCAACCTCCGCCACTCTGGCGATCGCTGCAGGATCGGCAGCAGCTGCTCCGATCCAGACACCGGAAGCCAGCGAGATTCATACCTTGGTCGACTCGCCTGAGCAGCTGCCCTTGCTGGACTGGGACTGGAAGTAACCGAATCGAACTTACAGATTCAAAGGAAAGGGAACGCCATGAGCACGATTACGGATTCACCCTTGAGGGCAGTTGCTGTCCAGGATGTCGAGACAGTCGTCCGGATCAAGGGTTTGACCAAACAATACGGGGACTTCACCGCTGTGAAATCGCTGGACCTAGATATCAACCGCGGCGAGATCATCGGACTGCTTGGCCCCAATGGCGCCGGCAAAACCACCTCCATCGACATGATCGTGGGCCTTCAAGCACCGAGCAATGGGTCGGTCAGTGTCTTCGGACTGGATCCGACAAAAGACCGAGCTCAGTTCACTCGTCGAGTGGCAGTGCAGACCCAGGAAGCGACACTTTTTCCGTCGCTGACAGTGGCCGAAACGCTTCGGCTGTTCGCCTCGCTGCATGAGCATCCGCTATCGGTCGCCAGTGTGGCTGCGGCGACGGGCATGGACGAACAAGCGGGCGTCAAAGTGCGAAAGCTTTCCGGCGGCCAAACAAGGCGCCTGCTCCTGGGTGTGGCGTTGATCGGGGACCCGGAACTGATAGTCCTAGATGAACCCTCGGCCGGCCTTGACCCGGCGGCCCGTCAGCAACTCTGGGGCGTGATCAGAAACCTTCGTGAGCGCGGTACTACGGTCCTGTTGACCACACATCACATGGATGAAGCCACGGAGCTGTGCGACCGCGTCGCGATCATGGTGGACGGCGGAGTCATGGCTCTCGACACCCCCGAAAACCTTGTGTTGGCCCAGGCAAACAACCGAAAAGTAAGCTTCACGGTCTCGTCCGAAACGGCCCTTCAGTCGTTGGAAGACCTTCCATCGGTAACCGGAATCCAGACGCGTCCGAGCAACGGCGCACTTCGTGTCACCGTTTCCACCAGCGATTCCGATGCCGTCATAGCGTTTCTGGGGGCCAACACCGGCCTCGGGGCACGCGTGATCACCGTGGACGGCGGAAACCTGGAAGATGTGTTCCTGCAACTGGCTGCGACGTCCAATTACTCAACGCGCACCGATAAGCCAAGTCGTCAAGGACGGTTTGGAAAGAGGACCCGATGAACAAACAACTGACAATTCAGCCCCGCTCGGCGTTGGCCGAGCTGACGGCAACAAATACCAGAGAACTGGTGCGAGACGGCAAGACGATGTTCTTCGTGCTGCTCTTTCCGCTCTTCTTCCTTGGACTGTTCTGGTTCATCGGCTATTCGACCGATGCCGATGCTGCCACGCCACATGTCGTGGTCGCAGAAAGCACGATTGGGCCGGAAATCAACGAGTCGCTGGAAAACCAAGGGATCGCGACAGTTCCCCGGAATGACCCGGCGGCCAACATTCTCCTGACCATCGACGGAGAGCACGCGACAGTGACCTTGGCGGCCACCGACCAACCGTCCTGGAGTCAGACGGTGCAGGCACTGCGGGATATAGGCATCCCGAGAACCGCAATTGACGTGGTCACCACCGAGGGAATAACGGCCATGGACCCGCTACGCACCTCCATGGCATCGATTTTGATGGTTTCCTTCCTTTCGCTGGCATTCCTGGGGACGGCTGTACCGCTGGTGAGCCTCCGGGGACAGGGAACGTTGCGCCTCTTGGGAACGACTCCCTTGAAACGCTCGGTCTTCGTGCTCTCACAATCACCGGCACGGTTTGGACTAGGTCTGTTTCAGATGATCTTGGTCATTTCGGTGACCTTCTATTTGGGATACCTGGACATCGCGCATCTGCCCAGATTGATCGTTACTGCCCTCTTGGGGCTGATCATGCTCTTCAGCCTTGGATTCCTGATCGGGTCAAGGGCACGGAATGCCGAAGCCACCACCACCGTGGTTTCGTTGCTACTGCCCGTGGCTCTCATGCTCTCCGGGGCGGTCATCCCGATGCAGGTCTTCCCCGAGAGCGTGGTTCGGGTCTTGGAATGGCTTCCGACCACCGTGCTTGCCAACTCTCTTTCGACGGATTTGGTGGGTAGCGACTCCGGACTGAGCATTGGCGTTTCGTGGGCCGCGATGGCAGCGGTGGCAATCGTCGCCGCCATGATAACCACCAAAATCTTCCGCTGGGATTCGGTGATCAAGAAATGAACAAGGAGAAGATCATGGGATCTCAACAGGACCTAGGCCAGCTTGCCGAGCTTGACCAACTGGTCGGACCCCTGGGGGTCGTCAACGGGATCAGTCGACTTCCCAACCACGCCGGAGAACCGGGCTTCCCGATCTATATTGCACGTATCGGCGACCTGAACTCGATTTCGGCGAATGTCCAGGAAAGCACCGATGGTGCCTCAACCCGGGGACAAATCGATGGTGCCGGCGGTGCTATCGACCCGGTCAAGGCCTCCAAGCTGTGTGTTGCCGAAGCGCTGGAACGCTACGCCTCATGCGTGGTTCCCGAAGAACAGATCATCTGGGCTACTTCGGATGATCTCGGGGATCAAGCCATCGACATCCGCCGGTTCCCCGAATGTTCGCCCACTGAACTGGCCAACCCCAGATCGGTCCATGCACCGATCGATCCAACCGCCCCGATTCGCTGGGTAAAGGGATGGTCTCTGACGCATCGGCGCCCTGTGTATGTACCTGCGGTTTCCACCTGGTTGCACATTCGGGCTCGCACGGAGGCCGAACGGTTCACGATGCCGATTTCTACCGGTTGCGCGACACATTCATCGCTGTCCCAGGCCATCATCAACGGGCTCGGAGAAGTGATTGAGCGTGATGCCATCGCACTGACCTGGCTGCAGAAGATCCCTTGGCCGCGACTAGAAATCGATGTTACCGACGAGCGCTTGGCACCGTTCCTGGACAAGTACAACAACAGTCATGTCCGCACGGAGTTCTTCAACGCAACCACCGACGTGGGGGTGCCCACCTTCTATTCGGTGGACCTGACACCCGACAACAAGGTTCTGGGCCAAATGGTCATGTGCAATACCTCCCTTGACCCCGTCGACTCGGTGGCCAAAATGCTCCGTGAATCCGCCTCATCGAGGATCGCCATGCAGGCCCAACGGCAACGTCCCGCCGATGTTGACGAGTTCACCTCGGTCTTCCACGGCGCAAGCTACATGGGGGAACCTGACCAGGCCTCCGAATTCGACTTCCTGTTGAAAAATACGCGAAGCGAGAAACTTTCGTCCATACCGAACATGCTTTCCGGCGACCCCGAGCAGGATCTGGAAGACATGGTTGCACGGCTGGCGGCCATCGGCGCGGAAGCCGTGGTTGTGGAGATCACCACGGATGAGGCCAGACGCGCGGGCTTCCGGGTGGTGCGGGTCATCGTGCCCGAACTGATGCCGCTCTCCTTCGTGCATACCGGCAGGTACCTCGCCCACCCACGACTCTACGAAGCCCCAAAAACAATGGGCTATACCAGCCACCCGGAAGAACAGATCAACCCGCTGCCGCAGCCATTTGCCTAGGCATCGCCCCAAACATCTCGAAAGGAGTCCACAATGAAAATCCATGTCATCGCCACCGGAAAATTCGGGGGAGAAGCAGCCAATCGTTGTGCGGACCTGGTGCGCCGGGACGGCCATGTGGTGCGCATCGATCACTATGACGACACTCGGGTTGGCCACGAATCTGGCTGGCCCCACGCGGAACTACGGGTGCTATTTGCCTGGCGCGAAACTCCGGAGCTGATGGAGCGCATCGATCGGCAGTGCGCCGAGACCGGTATCCCTTACACCGTTGCCGTGCTGACGCACCCGCGGTTGCGCATTGGGCCCACCATTATTCCCGCCACGGCGCAGCTGCCGGCTCGGGAAGCAGGCTGCTTCAAATGCTACGAAAGTCGTCGCCTCCAGCACGGGGCGTTGGACGCCCGTTCGGCGCCGTTGTACGAGCACTACGACAAGGACCCTGCTGCGGGCCCCACCGGATACCTGCCACACCACGCTGGCTTGGCAGCAGCTGCGGTGGCCAGGGTCGCTATGCAGCTGCAGGAAGAAAACCTGGCAGCAGTGCAAAACATGGAACTGAGCTACAACCTACTGACAAACGGCCTTCACCAGGCCGAACTAGTGCCAGTCCACGGATGTCCGCGCTGCGGCAGCCGGGACCTGGATGCTTCCTGGAGCCAACTGGCCAAGGAACTGCCTGCCCTCGAACCGGAGTTGGAGAACAGCCATGGGTAACAACGTGCTTCAAGCCGAAGCAATGGGAATTGCCACGCTCAGCGATCCACAGTTCAAACTTCCCCTGAGGCCCGCCATGGCGCCCGGTTTGGTGGTACTTCCCACCGATCATGGGCTGCTGGTAGAGGGTGGACCAGCCAGGCAGCTGTTTGGCGGAGATGCCGGGGGTGACCTGCGATCGGTCTGGTCGGCTCTCGACGGTAGCCGGGGCATCGACGACGTGGCACTGTCAACGAACCTTGAGGAGCGCAGGGTGCACTCAATCACCTCCCTGTTGTACGCAAGCGGTCTCCTTGAAGACGCGAGCGATGTCCCCGAGGTGACGGGATTCGATGAACAGGCCATGTTGTTTATGCGGCGATCCATTGACTCAAGCAGGGTCAATATCTCCGGAGCCCATGCGGCCAACCGTTTGCAACGAGCCACGGTTTGCCTGGTGGCTAACGACGATCACGGGGACTTGGCAGATGCTCTGCACCAAACACTTTCCTTGGTGGGTTTTGGCTCATTGAAGCGCTGCGACGCAGCGCTTCCGGCTGACGCCACCTACGTGATCGTCTTGGGAAGCGGCGGACTGGCCGAGGCCGCGGCAGACAACGCCGCACGGCTAGGCATACCGGTCCTCCCGGCACAGCTTGTCGGGGAATGCGTCTACTACGGCCCGCAGGTTCATCCCGACTATTCGCTGTCCTACCAGGATTTGGCGCAACAGATTGCCGCTGAAAACCTGGACGGCCCGAGGTCGGAATCCGAGGCAATCGCCGCCGAACTCATCGCTGGCGAGGTACTGACGCTGATCTCACGTGTCGGGCACTCCATGGCCCAGCAGGCGTTGGTTAGATTGAACCTGACGTCAATGAAACAGGACCGCCTCGTTGCCGTCGAGTCAACCAAGGACGGCATGCCGTTGGCCTACGCCTTCGAGGCCTCTACGGTTTTCGCCCCCAGAGAGTTGAGCTCGCCCCGGGACCACCAAGTCCACTACAAATCCTCGAATCTGGCCCTCACCATGGATTCGATGACGTGGCCCTCGGCGCCCACTCTGCCCTTCAACCTCAGCCCATCATCCACTGGGAAACTGGAGGCCGCCGCGCTGTCGCAAATCATCAGGTATGCGGCAGGCAACCGCCACGGCGGAGAACCAGTCAACGGCAAGGTCCAACGTTGGGCACCGACCGGCGGAAACCTCGGTTCCGTCCAGGCATACCTGATCGTACGCAACGTCCCGGGGCTGGAGACGGGAGGATACGGGTTCGAGCGCGGAGACGATTCCCTAGCCATCCTCCCGTGGGTTTCCTCGTACCAATCGTTGGCAGGTCTTGACCTAGGCTGCGCGGTCTCTGTGGTGCTGACAGGAGCGCTCAGCCGCGTCGCCTCGAAGTACTCGGCCTTCGCGTGGCGGATCATCCACCTTGATGCTGGGGTCGCCAGCGCACACCTGGACGCGGCGGCCAGCGATCTGGGTTTCACGGCAACCGCGGCACCAATCTGGGACGACACGGGAATCAGCAACATGCTGGGGATCAACCTGGATCATGAACCGATCACCTCGGTCATCAATATCTCTGCAACGAAATCGCAAGGAGCAGAACAATGAGCACTGTTGTTCAAGGCGGAACAAAGCTCGAAAGCCTGTCGACCCAATACGACATCATCACCGAGCTGCAAAAGGCAGCGTGTCTAGATGCCGAGGATTTGGCAGGGCTCCCATTCGCTGGAGCATTTGCCCCGCGACGGGTGCGTGGCGTTCACGGACCAGTTGGCATGGAACCTGTTCCCGTGACACGGCGGATCCCCGCACGAAAGACCCTGTCCCAAACGTTGGAGTCGCGTACATCCGAGCGCTTCTTCAACGACACGAAGGTCGGTCCAGACCTGGTGGCGGAGGTCATGCGAGCAGGCACTGCCTACGACCAGACCCAATGGGCGGGAGAATGCGCCAACGGACTGGAACTGGACCTCCTAGTTGCCGCACGGCAGGTCGATGGCATGGTTCCGGGTTTCTACAGGTTCGCGGATGAAACTTTCACGCCCGTGGAACCGCTGACGGAACCACTCGACGACCTCGTGCTGCAACTCGAGTTCGCCTCTGCCCCCTTCATCGTCCTGGCACTGGCTCCACTGGCGGATGAGTTACAACGGTGGTCCGACCATGGTGAACGCGTGGCGAATCTGAGAACCGGTGGAGCCATCGCAGCGGGACTGCTGGCGGGCCAAGCCCGCGGACTGTCTGGCAGCCCCTTCGCCGGGTTCCTCTCCGCACCACTGCGTCGCCTGTTGAACACCGACGGATACGAAAACGCACCAATGTTTGCTGCCGCCTTCGGGTACCGGTAGCTCCATGAATTTGGCCGGCCATCAACCGGTCAGACGTAACAAGAACACTCACCATCATTCAATCAACGATCTAGACAAGGAAAACGAAAATGAACAACGAACTCTCCGCGCCTGAAGACATCTACGCAGTGGATCTTGAAGCAGTCTCCGCCGAGGGGCTGCCGGACGATGCGGCTCTCGCCTCCTTCTCCACGGGGTCAACCGCCGGCACGGCCTCCTGCCCCTCCTCTGTGTCCACGCTGGGTACCGTCGGCTGCGCCGGATAAATTCGCCGTCTGCCTCCGCCCGCAATTCACGAAAAACCATTGAAAGGAACCACCATGAACATCAACAATCCAGCCGAACTGACAGCAGAAGACCTCTCAGAGGGATTAGAAGTCGATGCCCTTGACACCGATGCCGCACTGGGTTCCTGGGGCTCCCTCGGCACCTTCGGATCCGCATCGTGCCCGGCCTCTGCCAGCTCGGTAGGCTCCGCCTCTTCATTCGGCTAACCCTCCACCAAAAACAAAAAACCAACAGTTTCAACGAAAGGCACATCATGACTGAGCAAATTCCGGGCGAGACCACCGATCTTTTCGCCCAAGAAATAGGTGTTGAAGAACTTGCCACAGAAACCGCTGCCGGGTTCACCACCGCGGCAACCTTCAGCAGCGTTTCATCGGCCGGCGGATCGGTAGGCACCGGCAGCAGTCTCTCTTCGGCCGGCGACTGAACCCTGGAGCGGGAGAGACCAACCTTCCTGGCACGGTCCTCCCGCCCCTTCTTTTCCCAATTCTGTTCACATGTCGAAAGGATGAAACCTCATGGGTCTAACACCTACCTTGAATGACAAGACCGCTCTTGCCGGTCCGAGCGACGTCGGGGCTTGGTTCCGCGACACGAAGCAGCAAGTTCGTGAAGACGTTGAGGTCCTGCAGGGATTGGATCAGCGGCCGCTGCTGTTCATCAGGACCACGGGCAAGTATGTCGCAGTGGGCTTCGATTTGCCCAAGCTCCTGCCGCTTTTCGACGGTACCCGCACGGGTGCGGAAATCATCGAGCAGATTGCCTCACGTGCCGATCCCATCCTGGCCATGGACCGGCTGGGAGGGATCCTGCACGAACTTCGGCAGGCCGGCGCTCTTGTCGAGGCTCCCAAGCCAGAACATGGGCGTCGGGGCATCGCGAGCTTCATGCGTCGAGAACATCTGCTGAGGTTGCCGCTGACGCGCAGCATCGGCACCTGGCTGGAAGGTCCTGTTGCGCCCCTGCGGGCCATCCCAGGCCGTGTTTTGGCCGGACTATGGGTCACTATGTCCGCCATCGGGTTCGCTGTGGGGCTGTTCAGCCTGTTCACTGCGGGCTCGGGATGGCAGCTTCCTTCCAACCTGTGGGTTCTTTACCTCGTATTGTTCCTTCAAATCGGGTTCCACGAACTCTCACATGCGCTGGTATGCCAATACCTGAAAGTTCCCGCGAGGGAAGCCGGTGTGGGCCTCATGCTCTATGTGATGCCCGTTGGTTATGTGGACAGAACGGATTCCTATCGGATCACCGATCGCAAATCACGGGCCTTCCTGTCCTTGGCAGGGCCGATCAATGACCAAATCTGGTTCGGTGTCACAGGGCTCGTGGTGCTTCTTGCCCCACCAGAAATCTCACATCTGGCGTTTTCAATGTTGGCGTTGCAAGTGCTGCTGACGCTGATGAATTTCAACCCGTTGGTTCCCTCGGACGGGTACCACGCAGTTTCAGCACTCGCCGGAATCGTGAACTTCCGGGGCAAGGCACTGAACTACCTGACACACAAGCTGCTCCGGGTTCCCCTGAGCGAATCGCAACTAACCGTGAGCCGCAAAACTTCGAGGGCTTACATCTGGTACGGCATCGGGTGTCTTGCATTCGTGCTCGTCTTGGTCCTTGGCATGGCCCGCACCGTGGGCAGACTACTGGAGGTATTGGCTTGAGCGCGCAGGTCCAGGAAATCCCTGAAATTTCAACTACCCACGACCTCGATGCCAGACGCGTGCAGTTCGGACCACACATGGCCCGGGTGGCAGGCCTGGAATCCACGAGGCTCGCCATCGGGTGTCCGCTCGCGGCGGCAACGGCCGCCGAGATCCACGAGATTGAAGAGCTGGTCCTGGCGGCCGGGCAAGAAACCGGAGAATTGTTGTTTCGGCTTGTTCCGTCCCTGGACCAGGACAAGGGGCTGCGTCGCGAGGTGCTGGCCCTCCGACGGGAAACCAAACGAGAAAGCCCGCGCATTGACGAATCAGTGATCAATAGAATCGCTGTCGCAGGTGCGGACCACAACACGTTGCGGGCACTTCATGCATGGAACAGCCTAGCCACCAAGGCCAAGTCGCTGCGTGAACGGTTTAGCGATGAGGTTCACTCGGAGGTGCAGCAAGCCAACGAAGTACTGCAGCGATTGCGTGCAGATGAAGGCTTCCTCACCGCTGTCGCGGATTCCTCACCGTCGTTCGCGGCAAATCCAGGGGACGGAACCTTATCGCCGGGACGCCGAGATACCCGTACCGTTCTCTCGTATGCATCTCGGGCGGCCCGCAAGACCAGCCCGTTCGGTCGTCTGACGACCGTTTCCTTGGCGGGTGCTGGCGCAAGCAAGCAGCAGGCGGAAGCCGCAGTCGTGTCACAGAGCTATGTGCATGCGTGGCTTTGGGTGCTGGCCCGCGACGAAGAGACCTCCGCGCTGTTCCAGTTTGAATTGCTGGATACCGGGGGCTTTGACCCCGTTGCCGAGGCCGTGTCGATTCCCGAGCTCATTACCCACGGAGACATCGTCTGGAAAACCTCGTCCCGTGCTTCGCTCCGAGGGTTCGCTGAGGTTTGGAATGCCCTGCAGGCTCACGGGAATCGTTGGGACTTGCCCCCGCTGCTTGCCGCGATCGGTGGCAGCGACCCCTTTGCCACGTTCATGCGGTTCCTTGAGGCCGGAATTTTGTATCCGGTGGCCCCCTGGGACTACAAAGAACCCAATGCGTGGCGAGTGCTTGCTGACCTAGTGGAGGATAACGCCCCGCAATCGCGGGCGGCAGGAGAGATAGCTGAATTATCCGAACGGATCTCTCTCTATCTGGCTTCTTCCGGTAGCAGCAGGGGCACGCTGAAAACCGACTTGGCCGCTCACGCCGAACAGCTCTTGGCCCGACGCGGTGTACCCGAGGACCGGCGGAGATTCCAGATTTACCTCGATGTTGCGGAAACCGCTGTCGACACGACGCTTCCTGGCGCCACCTCCAAGAGCTTGGAATCCTTTGGCGCAGAATTGGCGGCGCGCATCCAGCAGCGGGCGTCCTATCCCTTGTTGGTCGCACGTTTTGTCGAAACCTACGGTGTCTCGGGTAAATGTTCCGAGGCTTGGCGTTGGCTCGTCGAGGCGGCCCACGATCAAGGATTTTACGCACAGCTCCAGGCTCTGCACCATCGGGCCGGAGACGTAGCGGCGAGGCTCGGCCCGTCCATGCCCCTGCCCAACACGGCGGTCGCCTTCCAAACATCCGAGGATCCATACGCTGCGCTCATCATCAATCAGTCTCATGCCGGCACCGGCAGCGTGATGGCACGCTTCGCACATGTGCTTGATGGTTCGGACGGGCAACTGAAGCAGTGGGCTTCGGTCTTGGCACATGGGGGCAGCGCTGTTGAATTTGTTCCCTCGTTCGAAGTCAACGGGTTGCAATCGGTCTCCAAAGGGTCCCTGCGCCGGTTGGTGCGTCCCGACGATTTTCCGATGAAAAGCGCACTCGACGAGGTCACGATGACATCAATGGTGATTCGCCACGACGTCGAGACTGACTCACTGGTGTTCTACGCTCCCGACGGAGAGACCATCGTCCCGTTGTATATGGGGATTGTTCCGTCGCACCTGCTCAGCGGGGTGGATCGACTGTTGGCCACGATTGCCGACCCTTGGCTGCTTCCACGCCCGGGGGATGCGCCCTTCTCCCGCCTCGAAGATCAACAACGAGTGGTGGCTAGGCCGCGCAAAGATCTCGATGGAGTGGTACTGAGCAGGGCCCATTGGTCTGTTCCTCTCGGTGAGCTTCCAACATTGAGCGGAACGGACGAAGAGCTGGTTCGGAACTGGACGGTATGGCGTAGAAACCAGGGGATCCCCTCCGAGGTTTTCGTACGGTTCGTGCGCTCCACTCAGTCATTCTCCCCGGCAGATAGGAAGCCCATATGGGTGGATCTCACCAGTGCCCACGCACTCAGTGCGCTGTGTACTGCGTTGCCCAAAGACGCTCTGGGTGTCCGGTTGACAGAGGCGTTGCCCACGGGTGCATCTTTGGAATCACAAGGCGATCGTGCTGTCGAACATTTGTTGTTCATGACGTTCGCCAAGTAAAGCAGAATCGCCAGACAAACCGTTTTCCAGAAAGGAGTCATCGATGTTGACTTTCGGCACGGCTCAAGCCGAGCGGACACTCTCCGAAATTCCCCAGTGGTGGTATGCGTGCCTGTACACCGGCGGTTCCAACGCCACAGACGACGTGATTGCCGGCCTGCTACCGCCAATGTTGGCGGACGTGCGCATGAGTGGAGCGCAACGCTGGTTCTTTATCCGGTATTTTGATGATTCGGGCCCGCATCTGCGGTTGCGAATTTTTGGCCCTGCACGTGCATTGAATCGCCTGGTCCGTAGCTATTCTGACGTCTCTGCGCATTTGGACCTCATGAGACAGATAGAACGAGGGGAACCAGTTGAACTGATGAAGGGGCCCAAACACCCTGGCCAGTTACGTGACAGCGTGGGAATCTCCCCGGCCGTCTATGCTCCGGAGATTGAAAAATACGGTGGAATGGACGGCGTTGAATTGGCTGAAGCGTTTTTCGAGTTTTCATCGGAACTCGCGTTGTGGGCCGTAGCCCAACACCAGAAGGGAAGCAGCCGAGATGCCCTGGCCATCCTCTTGCTCAGCGACAGCGTTGACTCATTATTGACCGGACCAACTGCGTCTCATTGGTGGCAGCGCCAGCGGGTTTCGGTCGACAGGTTCTGGCAGATCCACGCCAACTGGTGGACTGGTGCGATACACGGGGACGACGCATTCCGCCAGCTCACAAGAAACCACGCCAGCGCCCACCGGGAAAGCATGCAGGATCGGATCGCAATCGTTGCCGCCGAACCGAATGTGCTGGCGTGGCGTCAACGCTGGTTCAAGGCCATCGATGCCTATCTCAACGATGTGCACGACTACGACGTGGGAAGGACTGCACAACACCTGGTATTTCATCAGAATCATATGATCATGAACCGTCTGGGGTATCTGCCCCGGGAGGAAGCCTTGCTGGGGATGTACGCAGCGGATTGGATGGAGACCCCAGCCTTCACGCATGACCGCTAACAACCAATAACCAAGGACCAAGAAAGGTCGTTCACCATGTCTACCAATTCCATGATTTTCAAGAAGCCCAACAAACCGGTATTGAGGGCCCAGGCCAAAGTCAGCGGCTCGTGTGCCGTTGTAGCTTGGCTGTTTGTGGTCGTCGCATCGATTGCGCACTTACAAGATGACTATGTGCTGGCCGGTATCATTGCCGCCGGCGTCCTCAGTGCCGTGCTTGCTGCCCTGTCCTTGGCCCTCCGCCCCCGCGGTCTGTCGCGTCGGGCGACGCTCATCACCACATTGGTCCTTTTGGTTGTCGGGGCAAATGCTCCGCTCATCGCCCGGGCAACCGACCAATGGTTGGCCATCTTGGCCATTACTTTCGCCGGGGCGGCAGCACTCGTCACTTCCGGATTTTTCCGGAAAGCCCCGGAAGAGTCCTAACCATGGACAAGAAGGATCGGAACGAGAAGGATATCGATGAGGCCATCGGGGTTACCGATAGCGAGTTGAACTGGGCCGAGGCCATGTGGCCGACTGGTCGATGCGTTATCGACGTTGAAGATGAGTCGACGGATGTTCCCAAATGAATTACTACTTCGTATAGTGATAGGTTGAGATTGACAACACACTAGGGGGGAGCCTGGATTGCTCGACGAGAACGCGATGCGCCTCTATTCGTTTTCAATTGGCAATAGCCGTTGGAGTGAAGAGGACGCCTCGGTGGAGTTGAACATTTCCCTGGCTGAGGTGGACGCGGCCAAAAACCTGTTGCTGAAGCACCACTTGTTGCACGCCTTCGGAGATGACGCCGCGTTTTTCACCGCGAATCCCCCTGATGTAGCGGTGGCAACCCTCGTCGAAACCGACGTGCAGCGAGTGCATCAGTTGCAGGGCGACATCGCCCGGCGCCGCGGGGAAATGCTCGCGTTGATGCCCCTCTACCGGGAACTAAAGGTGGCATCGTCCAGTAGCGAGCACCTTGAAATCCTTGAGGACGGCGATATGGTCACCCGGTATCTTTCCGAGGCCAGTCGTGATGTTTCCAAGGAAGTCCTGGCAGTGCAACCCAGCCCCATCAGCACCGTGGAACGGGCCAGACTTTCGGCGGCCAAGGACATCGAGCTTCTGGAACGCGGGGTCCAACGCAAAACGCTGCGACGGGATCGCGACCGCGACCACGCTCCGACGGTCTTCCTCTCCCAAGAACTTGCGCCGTATGGGGCCGAGCACCGCACCGTTGCCACGTTGCCGCTGCGCGCCATGATCTTTGACCGCTCCGCGGCCTTGATATCGCGTCCCACCTTTGACTGCGATTTTGCTGCGATCGTTGTCCACTCGCCCGACATGGTCGCATCCCTGGCAGCAGTCTTTGACAGCGTCTGGGACATGGCCACGCCCATGAACGGCGACAGCGAGCCGGCACACAGCGTCAGCAAATCCGGCGGCCTGTCGGCTGTGCAAGCTTCCATTCTTGATGGGTTGGCCATGGGCCTGACAGATGAGGCCATTGCTTCGCGGATCGGTGTCAGTGTTCGCACCTGCCGACGTCATATCGCCACCATTTTCGAAGTGCTGGGTGCCGACAGCAGATTCCAAGCAGGGGCGATTGCCGTAAGCCGTGGCTTGCTGCGTCCGGCCCTGTTGAAGTAACTGTCCGTCGCGCATCCAGTTGCGCAGTCCTCCACCGTGTGAATCATGAGGTCAACAGGGCGCAGAAATTGGGCTGATGCCCGGGCACCATGTTGCTGACACAGTAAAACGTGGAACATCCGACGCGTTGGATGTGATCAGCTCGGGGTCATGATTCCCAAACCGTGCGAAGCGTGCCTCGTCGAAGTGTTCCTGATCGACTCCTGGAGGCTCGTCTCGGTCCAGGATCTGCTGACCGGGCACCGGGGCGGAACCCTGCCCCGGGAGCGACCGGGAAAACGAATCTTATGATTTCCCCAGCAGGCTATCGAAGGACTAGACCACGTTCTACGCTTGGATCATGTCGCAGGATGACCCGCCACGTGCCAACACCGGAACCACCGAATCTGAATCCACCGGTGTAGCGACGCCTCCGCAGTCGGGGCATCGCACGTTCATGCATGTGCTGGTCAATACGGCCTTGGCCAACGTGACCACCAGCCTCCTCTGGTTTGCACTGACCTTCTGGGTGTATCTGGAGACCCGCTCGGTGTTGGCCACCGGACTCATCGGCGGTGCGTACATGCTGCTGGTCGCGTTTTTCGGTCTGTTCTTCGGCGTCCTGGTGGACAGATACCGCAAGCACGCGGTGATGGTGGGCTCCACGCTGTTCACCGTGGCCTGCTTCGGGCTGGCCGCGGTGATGTTCAGGCTGGTGCCCGAAGCCGAGCTGCTGGACCTGAGAGGGATCTGGTTCTGGCTCTTTGCCCTGGTGGTGCTCATCGGGGCGGTGGTCGAGCAGCTGCGCAATATCGCCCTGTCCACGACCGTGACCCTGCTGGTGCCCGCAGATCGTCGGGTCAATGCCAACGGGCTGGTGGGTACCGTGCAGGGACTGGCCTTCATGGTCACCTCGGTATTCAGCGGCCTGGCCATCGGGTTCCTGGGCATGGGCGGGACGATCGTCATTGCCCTGGTGGCGTGCCTTGCGGTGCTGGGGCACCTGCTGGTCTTGCGGATCCCCGAGCCGACGATCGTGCGCGCGGCCGAACGCGAGAGTTTCTCCGAACTGCGGGCCGGGATCGGGGCGGTTCGCGCGACCCAGGGCCTGTTCGCGCTGATCCTGTTCACCACGTTCAACAACCTCACCGGCGGGGTGTTCATGGCGCTGATGGATCCCTACGGCCTGACGATCTTCCCGGTGGAAATCTGGGGTGTGGTGCTCGGGGTGACCGCCACCGGTTTCTTGGTCGGCGGCGGACTGGTGGCCAAGTTCGGGCTGGGCAAGAACCCGATACGCACCATGCTGATCCTGGTGGCCTGCACCGGGGTGCTGGGTGCCACGTTCACGATCCGGGAGTGGGGGTGGCTGTACGTGGTGGGTATCTGGATCTTCATGATGATCATCCCCGCAGTGGAGGCGGCCGAGCAGACGGTGATCCAGAAGGTGGTTCCCTACGCGGTCCAGGGCCGGGTGTTTGGCTTTGCCATGACATTCGAGGCCGCTGCCGCGCCAATCACCGCATTCATGATCGCACCGCTGGCCGAGTTCTGGATCATTCCCTACATGGATTCCGAACCCGGCAAGCGGGGTTGGGGCTGGTTGCTGGGGGAAGGGGACGCCCGCGGGATCGCGCTGGTGTTCCTGGTTTCGGGGATCGCCTCGATCGTGCTGGGTCTTGCCGCGCTGGCCACGCGGTCCTACCGGCGGCTCTCGGTCGCCTATGCCACGGCGCCGGAGAGCGCGCAGGAGCATTAGCGGACACCCCTGGGCATTACCGTTGAACGGGTGCCGGGCGGTGTGATTCTTGCCCTGACGCATTCCGGAGTGTCGGTGTTTCACCTCACCCGGCGGCAAAGCAGGAATAGCCATGCTGCGGGACCGGTTGCATCAGGCAACCCCACCCCAACGTTTGGAGTACTGCCCCATGGACCTGTTTTCCCCGCTCACCCTCGGTGACCTCGAGCTGCCCAACCGCCTGGTCATGGCGCCGCTGACCCGCTCGCGCTCCCGCACGGACGGCGTGCCGAACGACGATGTCGTCGAGTACTACCGCCAGCGCGCCTCGATGGGGTTGATCGTCTCCGAGGGCGTGTACCCCAGCTTCACCGGCCAGGGGTTCGTCCGCCAGCCCGGGCTTGTCACCGATGAGCAGATCGCAGGATGGAAGCGCGTCACCGACGCCGTGCACGCCGAGGGAGGGTTGATCGTCGCCCAGGTGATGCATGCCGGCCGGGTCACCCACCCCGAGACCACCGGGCAAAGCCACGTCGTGGCCCCAAGCGCCATCGCCGTGGACGGGGTCACCCGGACCTACACCGGCAAGCATGCCTACCCCGTCCCGCACGCCCTGGGGACCGACGAGCTTCCGGGCATCCTCGAGGAGTTCGTGACCGGATCCCGCCATGCGATCGCCGCGGGGTTCGACGGCGTGGAACTGCACGGGGCCAACGGCTACCTGCTGCACGAGTTCCTGGCACCCAGCGCCAACACCCGCACCGACGCCTATGGCGGGCCTCCGGAAAACCGGGCGCGCCTGGTCATCGAGGTGGTCACCGCCGTGGCCGAGGCCATCGGCGCGGGCTGCACGGGCCTGCGCATTTCCCCCGAGCACAACGTCCAAGGTGCGCTGGAAACCGATCCGGCAGATGTCGCGGCCACCTATGCAGCGCTGATCGATGGGATCGCGCCCTTGGGCCTGGCCGCGCTGAGCATCCTGCACGCCGATCCAGCCGGTGCCCTCGTCCAGGACCTGCGCGCCCGTTTCGGTGGACCGGTCCTGCTGAACACCGGCTTCCAGACCGTCACCACCTACGACGACGCTGCTGCGGTGGCCGCAAACGGCTGGGGAGACGCCGTGGTGGTCGGCCGCCCGGCGATCGCCAACCCGGATCTGGTGCGTCGCTGGCAGGAAGGCCTTCCGCTGAACGAGCCCGATGCCTCCACCTTCTACACCGAGGGAGCGAGCGGGTACACCGACTACCCGTTCATCCAGAACTAGACAGGACTGCGGAGGGTCTACCTGCCCAGCGATTGCACAAAGGCGAGGCTCGCAGCCGATATTTCGGTGCGGGCTTCGTCGCGGGAAATCGTTGGCTCGCCGTCCCCGGATTGCGTCCCGTAGTCACCAAAGTTTGCATGCACACCGCCGTTTATTTCCGTGTAGGTGGTGTCTTTCGGAAGCAGGGAACGCGAGGCCTTGACCTTTTCCTGGGTGGTCAAGGCGTCGTTGGATGCTGAGAGCGAAAGCACGGGCACCGGCAGGGTGCGCATGTCCGAGGCTGGATATGAGGCAAAGAACAGCACCCCGGCCACGGGTCTTCCCGGATCGTTGGCGAGGGACTGCGCGTCGATCGCGGCCACCACCCCGCCGAGTGAGTGCCCGCCGAGGACCCACCGGGCGACCGGGCGGTGTTCGGTGCGTGCGGCGTTGAAGGCCCCCGTGGACAGGAAAGCAATGCCAAAGGGCTGTTTCGGGATGACGACGGTGTGGCCGCTCTCAGCCAGCGGCCGCAAGACCGCGGCATAGGCCCGAGCGTCGACCAAGGCTCCAGGCTGGAAAAATACCCCGACGTCGCTGGGCGTGCCGGTGGGTGTCATCAAGATTTGCGTTGGGGACTCCGTGACGGTGAGCGTGCCGTCGGAGACCATTGCCGAGAGGGCCGCGGGTGCGGCGCTGTACGGCACGAGCCAGCAGCCCAGGGACAGGACCCCACAGGAGGCCAACAGGCCGATGGTGCGCAGCACCTTGGATCTGCGGTGCCCGGGCGTGTGCCGGCGCCAGGAACGGATGGCGACCGCCGTGCACACGATGAAGAGCAGCCCGAGCAGGATCGCGTACGCCGGGTGTCCGTGCACGAGCATGTCACCGGTGGCGATTCCCGCCCAGATCACGGCGACCGCCCCGAGGGCCGAGACGAGGCGTACTGCCCAGAAGAGGACCACTTCGCTGCGGTTCATCGCCGCCCTGCTTCGTTGTGTGCGTTCGGTTCCACGGTGGTCATCTTTCGTTCAGGGTTCGGGCTCCATGGTGGACTTCTTTCGGGCTTGCGCGCCCCCGGCCCGGAGCCGGCAGGTTATCTGGCGCACCGCTGGGCGGTGCCATCATTCCCGGGTTGACGGATCGGTTTTCGGCCGCAACCCGGGTAAGTGTCCGCACGGCCGGTGTGGTCGACCCGAGGCTTGTCGGAGCCAAAAGACTCCTTCCAGAGATCCTTCCATGGTGGAACTATGTAGGAGTAGTCTGGCACACGTGGAAGCAGACAACGAGCGATACCTTAGGCTGCGCTGGTTTGGACTGGGCGCCATCAGCCTCTCGGTGGCACTGATCATCATGGACAGCACCATCGTGGCGGTGGCTGTCCCGGCGGTCATCAACGACCTGGGCCTGAGCACTACCCAGGTGCAATGGATCCAGGAGATCTACACCCTGGTGTTCGCCGCATTGCTGCTGGTCTGGGGCAGGGTGGCGGATGGGGTCGGCCGGCGCCGGATCCTGGTGCTGGGATTGCTGATCTTCTTGGCCAGCTCTGCCCTGTGTGCACTGGCGTCCTCGGGCGGCTGGCTGATCTGTGCACGCGCGGTGCAGGGGGTCGGCGGCTCGATGATCCTTCCGGCCACCCTCTCGTTGCTCAATGCCACCTTCCGCGGCAAGGAACGTACCATCGCTTTTGCCGTGTGGGGCTCGACCATCGGCAGCATGACCGCCGTTGGACCGATCGTCGGCGGATGGCTGACCTCCTCCCACTCCTGGAACTGGGCGTTTTTGATCAATGTCCCGCTGGGGCTGATCGCGGCAGGCGGTGTCCTGTACTTCGTGGCCGGCTCTAGGGAAAACGCCACCGTGAAACTCGATGATTACCTCGGCGCCCTGCTTTCCGTGGTCGGCTTTGGATCCTTGGCCTTTGGCCTGATCGAGGGGCGTCACTATGGGTGGTGGAGTGCCAACACCGATGCGCCATTCCCCTTGTTTGGACTATCCCCGGTACCGGTGTCCTTGGTGTTGTCGGTGCTGGCGCTCGTCGGATTCATTCTCTTGGAGCGTTCGCGGTCGCAGGCGAAGCGCAGTGTCTTGCTAGATCTTTCCCTGTTCAACATCTCATCCTTCTCGCGCGGAAACCTCACCGCCTTGACGGTGAGCCTGGGCGAGTTCGGGTTGATCCTTTCCCTCCCGTTGTGGTTTCAAAACGTCTTGGGACTCAACGCGCTTCAGGCCGGGGTGGCGTTGGTGCCGTTGGCCGCGGGATCCTTTGTGGCTTCCGGTTCGATATCCGCGCTGTCCAAGTCGCTGCCCGCGGTGCGCATGGTGCAGCTGGGTGTTGGACTGGAGATTGTTTCGGTGGCAACCCTGGCCCTGTTGATCCGCCCCGATTCCTCCACCTGGATGACCTCGGCCATCCTCTTTGTCTATGGAATCGGGGTGGGGTTCGCCACCGCCCAGCTGACCCAGGTGGTGCTGGCCGATGTCCCGGTGCAGCAATCGGGGCAGGCGGCCTCCACCCAGTCAACAGCGCGGCAAGTCGGTTCAGCCCTGGGAATCGCGATCCTGGGCACCGCGCTGTTCACCACCTTGAAGAACTCCACCGAGTCCCAGGTCTCGGGATTGGTGGCCCAGTTCCCGCAGTTGAAGGATGCCGTGGATTCGGTGACCCACAGTTCGGGCGGCACAATCTCAGCATTGGCCGGAAATCCGCAAACCGCAGCCATCGCCGACGCGGCACGCAATGCATTGACCCAGGGTGTGTCCGTGGCCGCATGGATTGCGGCCGGCGCCTTGGCCCTCGACTTGCTGACCAGTCTCAGGCTTAGGCCTGCGGTGCCGCCGCCTGAAGAGCCGCAGGCTGCCGAGGCGGCCGGGGAAAAATAAGCCGCGGCACGCCAAGGTCGCCCGGCCCCTCGGGGCCTCCGGACCGTCGCACCGGGCAAGGGACTAGAGCACCCCAGAGCATTAGCCGGGCGCCTCGGGCACCAACAAGCGCTCATCAGGCGCTGAACCGTTGTGCGCACAGCACCGTCTACTTCCCGGCAGTTGCCTTGGCCAGGGCAGCACGCAGTTGGCTGCGTCCAGCGCCCTCCCGCAGGGATCGGCCCAGCGAATGCAGCTCGTCGCGGGTGTCCTGTGGAAGCGATAGCATGGCGCCCAAAGCAAGCCGGAGCTCTTGGACCGTGGCGGTGTTGGGTGCCAGTGCGGCACCAAAGCCGATGTCCTCCAGGGCAGCGGCGCCGGCGAACTGGTCCGTGGAAAACGGCAGCACGACGGTAGGCACCCCAAAGGTCAGGGACTCGGTGACCGAGTTGTTTCCGCCGTGGGTCACCGCGGCCGCGGCGGAACCCAGCAACGTGACCTGGGGCAGGAATTCACCAACGAGCCAGTTTTCCGGGACGTCGCCCAAGGACTCGGCGCCGGCGGAGCCATACGCCACTGCGGCACGGATATTGGATTCCTTCAAGGCGGTGACGACCTTGTTCAGCACATCCCCGCGCACCGAGAGAAAGCTGCCGAAGCTGACATAGACAAATGGTTCGTCGCTCTCGGAGATCCACTCCTCGATGTGGGCCTCCGCCGATTCGGTGCGAACTGATGACCCAATGAAGATGTGCGGGGGAAGATGCCCGGCACGTTCTTCGCCCACGAGTTCACCGGGGTAGTTGAAGACCAGCACGTCGCCGTGTTCGGCAAAGGCGTCGGGGGAGGGCGGCAGTTCGGGTGCCAACTGCGCCAGGGCCGAATTCCATTCGGAGGTAAAGGATTCGGACACCCGGGTGCAAAGGTTCCGCAGCTCCTCGATTTCCTGGTCCTCCGGGGAGAAGGCCGCCGGCCAAGTCGGCGGCAGGCCGTAGACTTCCGCCGCCGCCGGAAGCGGGAGGGCCGTGGGGTGGCCCAAGACCACATCGATGTGCTCGATCCCGGCGGCCACCATGCCCAGGCGGGCGCTGAAGGCCAGATGGTCCACGATGATCGTCTGAGGTGCAACATCCTCGATGATCCGCTGCACGGCCCTTGCGGTCTTCACCGGTTCCCACATGAGGTCATTCATGCGTGCCTCGGCCTGGAAGGCCAGGGTCTGGACCATGCCCAGGCGGGTGGCGGCAAAAAACCCGCGCAGGGCGTCATCCTCGCCCTCGGGCTGTTCCTCCGCCCGGATCACCCCGGGGTTCGAACCCCGACTCAGTTGCAGGTGGACATGCTCGAAGCCGAAGGACTCCACGATTGCCGCGGTTGCCTTACCGGAGGCGACCACCACCCGCTCTTCGGCCTCAAGCCAGCTGGTGCCCAACGCGGCCAGCGGGTAAAGGTGGGAAGCATAGTCGGGACTGATGATCAGCAGTGTCATGGGACGAAAACCAGCTCTCGTTGAAGTTCGACGTCTGCGTGGTGCACATCGGAATATACCTTGGCCAGGGCGCGCGCCATGGCTTGGACAGTGAAATCGGCTTCAACCACGGAGCGCGAGTACGTGGCACGTTCCTGGCTGGTCTCGGCCGCGGCGGAGTCCAGCGCCTCCAGGATGGCTGTGCGCAGACGGGCGGTGTCCCAGGTGGCGGTGAGGAACCCGGTGTGTCCTTGCTCGAGGTAGGTCGCCGGACCCCCGGAATCCGGGGCCACCACCAGCAGGCCCGAGGCCATGGCCTCGAGCAGCGCAATCCCGAATTCCTCCTTGAGGCTGCCACAGACGTAGATTCCGGCTCCGGCGGCAAGGCCCGGAATGCCGGTGCGTGCCGCGGCGACCCAACGGGCCACGGTGTCATTGGGGCGGTGCCCGGACAGGATCAGTCCGGCCCGTTCCCGGGACCTGGGGTCGACCAGCGCGTCGATCCGTTCGAGCTGTTCGCGTTCGTCGGGCGAGGGATGGTTCAGGTTCCCGCCGACCAGCAGCAGGTTGGCCCGCTGCTGCAGGTCCGAGCCGGCCCAGGCCGCCACGATGGTGGCCATGCCTTTGACCCGGTGGAACCTGCCCACACTGATGAGCAACGGCTTCCCCCGGCGTTCCTCCGGAAGCCGCGCCAATAGCTCGCGCAGCTGCACCAGCGGTTCACTGCCTTGGCCTCCGGAGGCAAGCTCCTGGGCTTCGGCCACGGCCCGGTCGATGACCTTCAGGTCGATGCCCTCGGGGATCACGGTGTGGCGCTCGGGCTCCAGGGCCATGTCCAGGCCCACCAGTTCCTTCATGTCCCGGGCAAGCTCCGGCCGCGGGAAGAACACGGTGTGTGCCGCCGTGGCGGCCAGGCGCTGGACCAGGCGCGCACGGAACCAGAAGTGCTCCAACTCGTCGATGCTCCCGAAGTTCTCCCGGGTCAGTTGCCCGGAGAGGTCCATGGAGTTGATCACCGCGTGCGGGTCCGGTGCCACGGTGAACACGACAGGAATCTCGAGCTTGCGGGCGACGTCAAACGCGGCCAGGCTTCCCACATCGGCCATGCGCAGGTGCAGCGCATCGACCCGTCCCAGGGACGTGAGGATGCGGTGGATTCCGCGGCGTGCCGCCACCCGCAACGGCCAGGCCGTAGCGGACGTCATGGGTCCCTGCAACAGGGGAACGCGTCCGTAGACGTGGCCGGTGGCGGTCTCCCGCAGGGTGTCCAGGCTCCGCGCCGCTTCGTCCAGCCCCCCGCGGGAAAGGGTCACCACACGGCTGACCGTGGAACGGCCATCCGCCTCGGGTGCCGGGGTGGCGGAGGCCGGATGGTTCCCGTGGCCGTGGACCAGCGCATCGCCCAGGCGCACCAGCAAGGTGGCGATCCCGCCGGTGTCCCCGCTGCCGGCGTGGCTCAGGTGCGCGTCGATGTCCGCATGGAGGAACAGCTGGGCGATCGTGAGCCCCTGCCCGGGAATTCCGGGATCGGGCCGGGGGGCTGCGGCTTCGGCGAGGTCCGCCAGGGTGAGCCGGGCAGCCTGGGCCAGCAGGCCGTCTTCCCGCGCGATTGCTTCGAGGTACGTCGTGGTGTCCTCGGAGCACGAATGCTGGCCCAGCGCAACGACCGCGGCCACCCGGATGGATTCCGCCTCGCGGGTGTCCCGCGCGATGCGCTCAAGCAGGTGGATGGCCGTCTCGTGCTCCACCAGGCCCAGGGTTTCGACCAGCCGGTAGCGTCCCGCCTCGTCCACGACGCCCAGCAGCGCGCCCTCGAGTCCCACGGTGACCGTTTCGGGCACAGTGGCCGCCCAGTCTTCGAGGGTTCGCTGCGCGAGCATCCCCGCGAAGCCCCCGGTGTGCACCAGGCCGATGAGCCGCCCCACGGATTTGCTGCGCGGCGTCCGGGAACCGTGGGCCCAGGCGGCATGCTCGCGGATGAACCCTTGGTCGCTGGAGAGCAGCTCGGCCAGGAGCCTGTCGGCTTCCTCGTCGCTGACCTGGGCGAGGGCATGGATGGCGGCGATCGCCGCGACCTGGTCGGGCCCGGAGATGGTGCTGCGCAGCAGTCGCAGGTTGCGCACCCCGCCGTCCCTGCCGGCTTCCACGGCCAGTTCGTCGGCCAGCCGCAGCGCATCGACCAACCGGTCGGCCTTCTTCACGGCATCGAGACAGCTTTGGATCCGCATGCATACACCTCGTCCAGCAATGGCCAACTTGGCACGGCTTGTGACCTGCGCTTCCAACCCTACACAAAACCTAGCCAAGCTAGCTATCGTTGCATGGGCTTCGATTGCTTCCACCAGGCAGACCGGGGGGGGCTTGGCGGTATCTCGCCAGGAACAACTCGTCCAAGAAGTGCAACGCACAGGCCCCGGCTAGCTCGGGTGCAACGGCACCATGTGGCCTGCAATCACAGGCTCGGACAGCTGTCCAAGTGCCCCGAGTGCCGCCAGCCGGGGACCCCAGGCCTGGACGGAGGTGGCAAACGCCTTGCGCTTCATGACGGCGGAGCCGGGGCACGGGACCGAACCCGGCATGCGCCTCAGGTGTGGATTCCCCGCACACCATGCCCGAAAGCATGCTAGTCAACCATTTGGTTGATCCGGCGGCTGGAAACAGCCGATACCCTCGGATCATGCTCCTGCCTGCGATCGTACTCATCACCGCTGCCCTGATCTTCTACTCGATCGGTGTCTGGGCCGAACACCTCCAGCGCGTGCTCAAATGGTGGCACGCCGGGTTCTTCGCAGTGGGCCTGGTTTGCGATGCCAGCGGAACCTATCTGATGTCCCGGATTGCTGCAACCGGCGGGGTCCAGGCCAGCGGGCTGGGGACCGGGCTCAACACCATCATGGCCGTCACCGGTGCGGCGGCCTTGCTGCTCATGGTGCTCCATCTGGTGTGGGCCGTGATCGTGCTGCTGCGCAACCAAGAAGCCGAGAAGTCGAGCTTTCACAAGTTTTCCCTCATCGTGTGGGGGATCTGGCTGGTCCCCTACTTCACCGGAGCCATCGGTGCAAACATGGGATGATGCCGGCGGTGCCCGGCCGGTCCCAGGGCCAGGACCGGTTCCTGCCGGCTGCGGCAACGACATCCCCCATGGCCTGTCGCCGCCCCATCCACCGGCCTTAAGCCCGGGCCGTGGCGCAGGAAGATCCATCCTCCGCCGACTTCGAAACGACAAAGAGGCAGGCGGCCACCGGCGCGACACCCCGTGACCCGGGCCACCGCACCTTCCTGCATATGCAGGCCAACACGACCCTGGCCCACGACATCACCAGCTTCTTGTGGCTCACGCCGAGGATCCGGGAGTACCGGGAGGCGCGGCCTGTGCCGTCCCACGGGCCGCGTGGATTTGGAAGGCTCTTCCGGCTCGTATCTTCCCGCTTGGCGCGCGTCTCGTGGCGCACTGGGGCCTCACCGCCCCTTGGGGATCCCCGGCGGCCGAAGCCGAGCGCCTGCCCGGTCCGGGGGCCACGCACAAGTGGGATGTCCTGGACGAAGTCCCGCACGTCCAATGGACCACGCTTGCCGACCCGGAGGGCAACCTTTTCTGCATCGCAGAACACCCGCCCGCGGACCATCAAGGATGTCGGACCGGCGTGCCACCGGCCCGGCAACCTGTTTCCCGGGTGTACGGGCGGGTGGACCACGCCCCGGCCGGGCTGCCCGGGGTCGTGGAGGAGGAACCGTGTTCCACCCCACGGATGCGCCGGGGCCCGGAAGGAATAGCGTTGCCGCGGGGGTGGTTGCACCAGGCAACCACCCCCCAACGTTTGGAGTACTGCCCCATGGACCTGTTTTCCCCGCTCACCCTCGGCGACCTCGAGCTGCCCAACCGCTTGGTCATGGCCCCGCTGACGCGTTCGCGATCCTGTACTGACGGGGTACCGAACGACGATGTGGTGGAGTACTACCGTCAGCGTGCCTCGATGGGTCTGATTGTGTCCGAGGGGGTTTACCCCAGCTTCACCGGCCAGGGGTTCGTCCGCCAGCCGGGGCTTGTCACGCAGGAACAGATCGCCGGATGGAAGCGCGTCACCGACGCAGTGCACGCCGAAGGCGGATTGATTGTCGCCCAGGTAATGCACGCCGGCCGTGTCACCCACACCGAGACCACCGGACAAGAACATGTCGTGGCCCCGAGCGCCATCGCGGTGGACGGGATGACGCGGACCTACACCGGAAAGCATGCCTACCCGGTCCCTCACGCGCTGGAGACCGACGAACTACCGGGAATCGTTGAGGAGTTCGTGACCGGTTCGATTAATGCCATGGCCGCAGGATTTGACGGCGTGGAATTGCACGGAGCCAACGGTTACCTGTTGCACGAATTCCTGGCGCCCAGTGCCAACACCCGCACCGACTTTAATGGTGGGTCACCGGAAAACCGGGCACGCTTTGTCATCGAGGTCGTCACCGCCGTGGCCAACGCCATTGGTGCGGGCCGGACCGGCCTGCGCATTTCCCCCGAGCACAACGTCCAGGGGGCGTTGGAGGCCGATCCGGTGGATGTTGCCGCCACCTATGCCGCCCTGATCGACGGGATCGCACCCTTGGGCCTGGCCGCGCTGAGCGTTCTGCACGCCGATCCAGCCGGAACGCTCGTGCAGGATCTGCGCTCCAGGTTTAACGGACCGGTCCTGCTGAACACCGGCTTCCAGAAAATCACCACGTTTGATGACGCGGTCGCAGTTGCTGCCAATGGCTGGGGAGACGCCGTGGTGGTGGGCCGCCCGGCGATCGCCAACCCCGATTTGGTGCGCCGGTGGCAGGAAGGCTTGCCCTTGAACGAACCGGACTCTTCCACGTTCTACACCGAGGGTGCGGCCGGATACACCGACTACCCGTTCTGGCAGAACTAACAAAAACTTCTCATAAGATGACCTGATCATGGCTTGCCGGCCGTGGTCAGGTCTTCTTTTTGGGCTGCGCCGCCTGGGTAGTTTTAGCTCTTGAGCCGGGCAATCCCTGTCACCGTGCTGAAACTTTGACCGCGAGGTCGCCTGTTGGTGGATAGGAATTAACCGTTTGGTCATGTGGGCAGGCTGAAATCAATGGATAGATAGATTTCCCTCCAGAGGGAGAATGAGAACCATTCATTGAGGAAAGCCCGCCATGCCCCGCACGTTGGAAACCACCACTTCGGTGCCGAACCTGCGCAGGGTCCCCTCCGTCGGCGCTGGCCGGCTGTTCAGGTCTGCTGCCCCCAGCGGACTTTGCCCCGAGGGTCTCCAGGAGCTCAACGCACTGGGGGTGGGAACGATGGTGGACCTTCGTGAACCATTCGAGGTCGCCGAACGTCCGAGCCATATCCCGGAGGCCGTCGAGCTAGTCTCGGTCCCGCTGTACCTCGGACCCCTTCCCGTGGCCACCGCCATTGAGGACGTGTACTACTTGCTGCTCATCGGCCGCGGCACCGAGATCGCCAAAGCTGTCGGAACGATCGCCGCGGGGCTGCCCGGCGGAGTGTTGGTGCACTGCGCAGCGGGCAAGGACCGCACCGGTTTGGTGATCGCCTTGGTGTTGGAAGTCGCCGGCGTGCCGCGCCAGATCCTGCTTGATGACTATGTGCGTACCTCTAGGGATCTGCCGACAGGATACCGCGAACGCGTGACATACGAGCTCTCCCAAACACTGGGCGAGACCACCGAACTACAGGCAGCACTCCGTCTGCACCTGGATAGCCCCGTCTCGGTCCTTGATGGGGCGTTGGACATGATCGAGGCCCGCTACGGCAGTGCCGCGTGCTACCTATTGGCTCACGGGCTGGATCCCGCGGACCTGACGACCCTGCGCGAGGAATTGGCTGGTCCCGGCGCTGCAGCGGAAGCGGGCCCGGACCTATGAGCGCGGCTAGCACCACCCTGATCCAGCTGACGGACACCCACCTACTCGACGATGGTGCTCTGCTGCGCGGAAGCATCGACACCTGGGCGCGCACCACCGAGGTGCTGCGCGCCGCTGCCAGGTTTGCCCCGGACGCGGTGTTGGTCACCGGAGACATTGCCGACCGTGGTGCGCAGGTCTATTCCCGTGCCGCGGCACTCTTCGAACAAACCGAACATGAACTTGGCTGCCCCCTCGTGGTGGTGCCGGGTAACCACGATCCTCGCGGGGCGGTAGGAGCAGACTTCAACCTCAAACGCCTTGCCAGCGGCCCCGGCCCGGCGGACACCGTGCAGATGGTCGGCGGACTGCGGATCATTGGACTGGAAACCCACGGGTTCGGCGAGGCAGCGGGATACCTCAGCGCCGGACAGCTCGACTGGCTGCGCAGCGTGCTGGAGATTCCGGCGCCGGCAGGGACGGTGTTGGCCATGCACCACCCGCCGATCGAATCCCTCATGGAAAGCCTCGCCGGCAGGGGACTGGCCCGTCCGCAAGAATTGGCCGCCGTACTGCAGGGCACCGATGTCCGGGGAATCCTCTGCGGCCACTACCACCTGCCCTGTAGCGGGACCCTAGGCAGCATCCCGGTGTGGGTTTCCCCGGCCGTGTCCTACAACCATGAACTCTTCGCACCCGGTACCGCGGGGCAGGGGCAGGACACCAGCTGGTTAAGCGTCATCACGCTGAGTCTGGGGCAACTGACCGCCACTCCGGTACAGATGGCTATCCCCGCGCCGCTGCTCACCGTCGCCGAAGCAGTACCGGCAAGGCACCACGTATTGATCTAGAGCTTTAGCTCAATAAGCACTACCCACTCGCAAGCCGCGTTATTTCCGCGCGGCACCTCAAGGAGAAGAAATGAAAAACCGTCTCACCATGCTCGCTCCCTTGGTTTTGATCCCGATGCTGGGGCTGACCGCCTGTGCCGGCGGTGAAACCGCAGGCGCCGCAGACGCACCGGCCGAAAAGACCCTGACGGTCTATACCTCTGAGCCGCAGGCCAAGATCGACCAGATCGTGGAGGCCTTTGAAAAGGCCAACGCTGGAGTCAACGTCGAGGTGTTCCGGGCCGCCACGGGTGAGCTGAAAACCCGTATCGCCGCCGAAAAGGAATCGGGAAAGATCAGTGCGGACGTCATCCTGGCCGCCGATGTCCCCACCTTCGAGGCCTACGCTGCCGACGGATCGTTGGCCAAGCTGGATATTGAAAACGACACGGCACTGGATGCCAAGTTTGTGGACGCCGACGGGTTCTGGGTCGGCACACGCATCATCCCCACGATCATTGCGTACAACACCGGTGCACTCAGCGAGGGCCCCGCAAGCTGGGCCTCGCTGACCGAGGATACCTACAAGGGCAAGATCGCGATGCCGAACCCGGATGTCTCGGGTGCCGCGGCCTTCAACACCGCGGTGTGGCTCCAGGAATCCGCGCTGGGTAAGGGCTGGATGGAAAAGCTGGTCGCCAACGAACCCACCGTCTTGGAAAGCAACGGACCGGTGGGACAGGCGGTTGCCGCCGGCAGCTCCGAGGTCGGCATCGTGGTCGACTACGTGGCTCGCGAACTCGCGGCCAAGGGCTCTCCGATTGCTGTGGGCTACCCGAGCGACGGGGTTCCCTACGTTTCGCAGCCCGCCGGGGTCTTTGCCGATTCGCAGAACCAGGAAGCCGGCAACGACTTTGTGGATTTCCTGATTTCCCAGGAAGGCCAGAAGCTCGCCGTTGAGCAGTCCTACCTTCCGGTCCGTGAAGATGCGGGTGTCCCCGAAGGCGCCCCAGCACTGAGTGAGATCAACCTGCTGGATCCGGACCAGGAAGAGATAGCCGCAGGTCAGAAAAAAGCGGTTGATTTCTTCAACTCGCTGCTGAAGTAGTTCCCTTTCCCATGTCGACCCACACCCTAGACAAAGCGGCCGTAGCCCAGAAAGCCGCAACCGACAGAGCTTCCTCTGCTGGATGCGACACTGCCGCGCCCAAACCGCCCCGGAGGGGCGGGCGGCCCGGTGACGGGCTGAGCGTGCTGCGCACCGTGGTGTGGGTCCTCATGGCTTTGGTGGTGGGTCTGCCGCTTGCCGCCCTAGTTTTCCAAGGAGTCCAGCCCGCGGCCCGGCAGGTCTTTGGCGACCCGGCGGTGGCCGTTGCCGCGATCAACTCGGTGGCCAGTGCTCTCGGGTCTGCGCTGCTGGCCACGCTGGCCGGGGCGGTGCTGGCCGTGCTGCTGGAACGCTGCAACATTCCCTCCAGGAACGTGCTGCGCTGGCTGGTGTTACTGCCCTTCCTGATCCCGCCGTTTATCGGGGCCATGTCCTGGATGGCACTGCTTGGCGCCAACGGGCCGGTCAACAAAGCGCTGCAGGGCCTGGGTATCGATGCGAAACTGAGTATCTTTGGCGGGTGGGGAGTGGTGTTCCTGCTGGCCGTCCATTCCTACCCGATGGCTTATTTGGTTATTGCCGCCACGTTGCGGCGGATCCCGGGAAACCTTGAGGAAGCTGCACGCATCTCCGGTGCGGGTACCAGCCAAGTGCTTGGCACGGTGCTGCTGCCGTTGTTGCGCCCCGGGTTGCTTGCCGCGTTTGTGCTCACCCTGGTCGCCAACCTGTCGGACTTCGGGATCCCCGCGCTGATTGGGCTCCCGGAACGCTATACGACTCTCACGACGCTGGTGTACCGCTACCTGGCTTCCAGCACCACCAGCAACCCGTTGCCTGCTGTGGCCGCGATTGGCCTGCTGCTGTTGGTGCTCGCCGTGCTTGTGGTGCTGGCTCAACGTAAATTGCCGGCCGATACGCAATTGGGGTCCGGTCCGGTGGGACAACGATTGAGTTTGGGGGGCGTCCGAATTCCCTTGACCGTGCTGTTGTGGGTCTCGACCATTATCATCTGCTTGGTCCCGCTGTTCGCGTTGGCTAGCCAGGCCCTGTTGCCTGCTCCGGGGGTGCCGTTGACGTGGGAGAACCTGAGCATGGAGAACATCGTGCGCGTAGCCACCTCGGCCGGTGCGATTTCTGGAATCGAAAACTCGCTCAGGCTCGCCGGCGGGGCTGCGGTGTGCTGCACGGTGTTGGGGTTGGGCATCGCCTTGCTGCTGACCCGCGGCAAACACCGCAGCAATACGGCGCTCGACGTGAGCGCTACGCTGCCCCAAGCCTTACCCGGATTGGTGATCGCCGTGGGGTGGCTGCTCATTGCCCCGATGCTGGGAATCTTCAATACGCCTTGGGTGATTCTTGGGGCCTACGTCATGGCCTTCCTCGCCCTGGTGGTCCAATCGGTGCGCGCCCCGCTGGCCTCGGTGTCTTCCACGTTGGAGGAAGCCGCTCGTAGCTCCGGGGCCTCGCCACTGCGTGCACTGCTGGATGTCACGACCCGGCTGGCCGCACCCGCGGCACTCACCGGCGGGGTCGTGGTGCTGTTGACCGCGGTGCGGGAGCTGACCATCTCCATTCTGTTGGTGGCACCCGGAACCCAGACTCTGGGCGTGAGCATCTTTAACCTGCAGCAAGCAGGGGACTACGGGGGAGCCTCGGCTCTTGCCCTGCTGGTGGCGATGGCGGGCATCCTCGGCCTCTCGGCCACCGCGGCACTGGCCAATCGCCGTGCGAACAACTAATAATCTTGTGAAAGGCACCTATGGCAACCCTTGAGCTGAATGGACTGGGCCACGTCTACGAGAACGGCCACGTGGGCCTATCCGGTATCGAGCTGAATATCCGGGACGGGGAGTTCCTGGCTCTGCTTGGACCCTCCGGCTCCGGCAAGACGACGCTGCTGCGAACCATTGCAGGTTTCCTGCGCCCTACCTCCGGAAGTCTGGCCATCGATGGCAAGACCATGGCAGGGGAGGGAACGTGGGTGCCACCGGAGAAGCGTGGATTGGGCATGGTGTTCCAGGACCACGCGATCTGGCCGCATCTGAATGTGGCGGGCAATGTCGGTTATCCCTTGAAACTGGCCGGGGTGCCCAAGACACAGCTCAACGGCCGGGTGGCGGAGGTGCTCGAGCAGGTGGGCTTGGCCGAATACGCGCGGCGGAAACCCTCGGCGCTTTCCGGCGGGCAGCGTCAGCGGGTCGCCCTGGCCCGGGCCATTATCGCGTCCCCGAAGGCCTTGCTGCTGGATGAGGCACTCTCGGCACTGGATGAACCCCTGCGCGCCAGACTCCGGCTGGAACTGCGGGCCTTGACCCGAGAGGAGGGGCTGACCGCGGTGCACGTGACACACGATCGCGCCGAGGCACTCGGCCTGGCCGACCGCGTGGCGGTGCTGAGGGACGGAATGATTCAGCAGGTAGGAACCCCCGCCGAACTATTGGAGACCCCTGTCAATTCCTTTGTCGCATCCTTTGTCTCAGACGCAACGCTCTTCCCCGGAACCCTGGTGGACGGGAACTTCCATGCGGACCACCCCGGGTTGCGCCTGCCGATGGGCTCCGGGTCGCAACGAAACCACGGCACCAGGCTCATCGGGCAGCCCTTGGCATCCGGATCACGCTCACGGCGTGCCGTGGCGGCCGTCGCCCCAACGTCGGTGCGCCTGAAACCGGCGGGTAGCCCGATCCACGTAGATAACCTCGCAGGAGGTCCGCTGGCCCGGGTCACCTCCGCGCTTTATGGCAGGCATGGATACGAAACCAGCCTGGACTGGGCGGGCGCCACCTTGCGGGTGCTGGTCACCGGATGGACCCCCAAGGAAGGTGACATGGTGCGCCCGCTAGTGGATCAGGCACATGTGTTCTGTGAGGAAGCCGGCGCTGTCCAAGGAAGAGCGGCATGAACCAGCAACCTTGGGTGATGGTTCGCCACGGTGAAACCGAATGGAACCGCACCGCTCGCCTGCAAGGCAGGGCAGATATCCCGTTGAACGCCACGGGCCGGGCGCAGGCGCTGGCCACGGCCGAGGCGCTCGCCGAGAGTGGCCCCTGGGACCTGGTGGTCAGCTCCACCCTGGGACGTGCGCGCGAAACCGCGCGGATCATTGCGCGTCGGCTCGGCACCGGTGAGGTGGTTGAGGTTCCCGCCTTGGTGGAACGCGACTATGGGCCGGAAGAGGGAACTGGCGTCGCAGGGCTCAGTGAGCGGGCCAAGGCCGAGTTGATGGAAGCCGGGGAAAGTTCCGCGTCGGTGGTGCTGCGTGGCACCGCGGCCCTGGCCGGATTGGCATCGGCCCATGCGGGCCGGCGATTGGTGGTGGTCAGCCACGGAACGCTCATCCGGCTGGTGCTTTCGTCCCTGCACGGTGTTGAGCATCCGCGAGTAGAAAACGGGGAAGTTGTGAAGCTTGGGGCGCACCTCCTGCAGGGCACGCGATGAACGACGGCGTCAAAGGAGATGGAAGGTCACTCGGAGGAAATCACCGCCGACGTCCGGAAATATTCGCGCGGCACGTTGTTGTTGCACCCACGACAAACCATCAGATCGCCCCTCGGAGCCATAAACCTGGAAGCCGCGGACCCAACTTCCTTGGCCAAGTTCTGGGCTGCGGTCACCGGTGTCGAATCCTCGGCTGGCGGCGACAACATCTACCTGCCTCCCAATGTGCCCGGGGAATCGGGATGTTTTCCAGCCTGAGGCCGCGCCCCGCGCCGAGCACCAGTGGCCCACTGGGACCTGACCGTCCCGTGGGGTTCGCGGGCTGCCGAGGTCGAACGCTTGATCGGGCTCGGAGCCGTGCACCAATGGGATGTCCTCGACGAGGTGCCCCACGTCCAGTGGACCACCCTCGCCGATCCGGAAGGGAACCTGTTCTGCGTCGCCGAGCACCCGCGGGTGGACCCGCAACGCTCATGACGGACGGTGCGCTCTCCGGCGTGAAGAATCAACTTCTATTGACGGGGTGGAATAGGGCGAAAGGCAGCGAGGTTGGCCCTCGTAGCGGCCGGTCGCTGCAGCATGACCCCAATCTTTAAAACTAGGAGCGCGCATGAGTATCCTCGGAACCTCAAACCTCGATGTCTTCGGACTGAACCTTGGAGGAAACACCTTCGGGTGGACCACGGACGAAGCCACCTCCCACGGTGTGCTTGACGCGTTTGTGGAAGCCGGTGGCAACTTCGTTGACTCCGCCGATTCCTACTCGGCGTGGGTAGAAGGAAACTCGGGTGGAGAGTCCGAGACCATGATTGGATCGTGGCTGGCGAAGGGTGATCGAGAACGTCTGGTGGTGGCCACCAAAGTTGCGCAGCACCCCGAGTTCCCCGGGCTGTCTCCCGGGAACGTGGCAGCTGCCGCAGATGCCTCGCTCACGCGGTTGGGTACCGACTACATCGACCTGTACTTCGCACACCAGTACGATCCGAACACGCCCATCGCTGAGAGTGCGGCAGCCTTCGACGCATTGGTCCGCAGTGGCAAGATCCGCCACATTGGCCTCTCGAACTTCCCGGCAGAGCGGATCGATGAGTGGTTCGCCGTGGCCCGTGCCGAGGGCTTTGCCGTTCCGGTGGCCTTGCAGCCGAAGTACAACCTGGTGGCGCGGGAGGACTTCGAAACCGAGTTGGCCGAGGTCTCGGCACGCCACCACCTCGCGGTCCTGCCGTACTTCTCGCTGGCCAGTGGCTTCCTGACGGGTAAGTACCGCTCGGCCGCCGACCTCGAGGGCAAGGCGCGCGGTGGCATGGCCGCGGGCTACCTCAACGACCACGGGCTCACCGTGGTGGATGCCCTCGTGTCCGTTGCAGAAGAATTGAACGTGGAAGCCGCCACCGTGGCACTTGCCTGGCTTCGCAGCCGCGACAACGTGGTGGCACCGATCGCCAGTGCCAGCAGCGTTGAACAGCTGCCCGCACTGATGGCCTCGGCATCGCTCGAGCTCTCGAATGAGCAGCTGCAGATCCTCAACGCCGTCTCGGAACCAGTGAAGGTCAGCTAGCACGTAGACCTTGGGGCGGCGGCGGTCCGGGAGGGGAAACCGGAACCCCGCCGGGGAGGGTTCCGCACTACCGGAAGACTCCGGAGCGTCAGTGTTCCGCCTCACCCGTACGTCTTTGAAGGAACAGCCCTGCGGCGGGCCGGTTGCATCAGACAGCCACCCCCAACGTCAGGAGCCCTACTCGATGGATCTTTTTCCCGCTCACCCTCGGTGACCTTGAACTGCCCAACCGACTAATCATCGCCCGCTGACCTGTTCGCGATTCCGTAAGAACGGGGTGCCGAACGACGGTGTCGTCTAGTCCTACCGCCAGCGCGCCTCGATGGGCCTGATCGTGTCCGAGGGCGTCTACCCCAGCGTCACAGGCCAGGGGTTCGTCCGCCAGCAGGGTCTGGCCACCGAGGAGTAGATCGCCGGGCGGAGGCGCGTCACCGACGCCGTGCACACGGAGGGTGGGCTGATCGTCGCGCAGGTGATGCACGCCGACCGCGTCACCCACCCCGAGACCACAGGGCGGGGCCAGATCGTCGCCCGAGCGCTATCGCGGTGGACGGCGTCTCCCGGATCTACACCGGCAAGCACACCTACCCCGTCCCGCACCCATTGGAGACCAGAGAGGTGCCCGGAATCAATGAGGAGTTCGTGACCGGATTCCGCAATGCGATCGCCGCGGGGTTTGACGGTGTGGAACTCCACGGCGCCAACGGCTACCTGCTGCACGAGTTCCTGGCCCAGCGCCCACACCCGCACCGACGCATACGGGGGTCCCCGGAAAACCGGGCACGCTTCGTCATCGAGGTGGTCACCGCCGTGGTCAACGCCATCGGGGCGGGGCGCACGGGCCTGCGCATTTCCCCCGCGCACAACGTCCAGGGCGCGGTGGAGAGCAACCCGGCAGATGTCGCGGCCACCTATGCCGCGCTCATCCACGGGATCGCACCCCTTGGCCTGGCCGCGCTGAGCATCCTGCACGCGGATCCCGCCGACACACTCGTCCAGGACCTGAGTTCGCGGTTTAATGGACCTGTCCTGCTGAACACCGGGTTCCAGACCGTCACCACTTATGACGACGCGGCCGCGGTGGTCGCCAACGGCTGGGGAGACGCCGTGGTGGTTGGCCGCCCTGCGATCGCCAACCCGGATTTGGTGCGCCGCTGGCAGGAGGGCCTGCCTCTGAACGAACCCGATGCGTCCACCTTCTACACCGAGGGGTTCGCCGACTAGACCGACTACTCGTTCTGGGAGAACTAAGGCGGCATTCCGCAGGTCAGCCGTCGCCTCGCTGGCGGCTGAGGCCACCGAAGTCTGCCTGGATGGCCCACGGGGGATTGGTGGCATTTTCGCGAGGCCTGTTTACGCTCGGGTGCGCTTGCCGACTCGCAGCGCGAATTCGTCCAGGGCTTCGATGACGGCAGGTACGATCCATATTTTGCTGCTCCTGATGTGGCTGCTGGCCTCGAGCAAACCGATTGCCTCCAGAACGGCGATGTTGTGGTAGGCGGAGCTCGGGGAAACGGTATTGTTGCTAAGGTCCAGATTCTGCCCCAGAATCCCTGATCCGGACCGTATGGGCTCCAACCTTTCATGAATGGTTGGAGCGTCTGCAGTGCGATTGCTGGAGCCGGGGGCATGGCAAGCAACTGTTCAAAGCGGATCGAGGGCGCCAAGTGTGTAGTGCACCAAGAAATCCATTTGCGTACCGTTGCTGAATCATCCACGTCCTGCAACGTTGCGATACTCGGTTCCATCGAGGCTGCAAATAGGCGCAGTTTCTCCGCCTCACGCTAATCTTCAGCCTGCTGAGGGCGGATGTCCACGCGGTGAGATCCATCAGATCGCGTTGAGGCGCGATGCGGACCATTCGACTCGACGCTCCAAACCAGCGACCCCCAGTAAAAAGGTTGGGAGCCGCTCAGCACTGCCAATTGATAAACTTTTCACATATCAGTTGATGACCACAAACGACTCGATCCGGTCAACAAAACCAAGGGCTAGCTCATACTTGTTCATGATCTCCTTCGGCGTCAGCTCGACCGGAGCACTCGCATAGTCGTTATGTACCAGCAGGTTCCGAAGCTGGCCCAATCTCATAAAAGCTTCGTGTTGCTCTTTTAACTCACGATTTGACTGGAGCTCGGTCTTGAAGGCTTGGCCGCAGGCGTCACCGAAACTGCTGAAAAAACCCCTTGCCGAACCTGCCTTCCAATCAAACAACGTGTGGTAACTACGAGCCATCACACGCTTGGAAACGAACGTTGCGAGCCGATCTGTGCCGTCCCGCTCGAATATCTGCGAGACCAGCCGTTTAACTCTGTCTTCGAGGCTACTAGCAGCCGCAAGCAGAAGATGCTTAGGGTAACTGCGGCTCAGTGCAGCCAGCCCTGATGGGGTGGATCTCAAGTCTGATTCCAGCCCGAGGTAGTCGTCATAAAGTGACTGGACGGCGCCTTCCCCGATCTCGTGCGTCACACCGATGCCTCGATGTAGGTGCGTAATAGCCCGATTCTTTTCCTGGTATTGAGCGGCTTGGTCGATCCTTCTTGAAGAGTTTCCGCAAATTCTTCTGTCAGTTTCGCCTGATTGATGGCCGCTGATAGAGCCTGGTGGTCCGCCATCGGCCGCCCTATGCTCTGCCAGGCAGCATAAGCACTCTCAAAGAGTACGCCGCTGAACTTGCCAGTACGCATAAATGGTGAATCAACATCATCGAAGAGACTAAAGAAAGCGGACAGCTGTTTAAGGACCTCCTGGGCCTCGGTGTCCGTGAACTTCTTGGCACGCAGGCAGTAATTGTTGATGAAGTTCGCCATCGAACCGCTATAGCCGTCCGAAGAATCTGCAAGGGAGAGGGCACGCAGCAGGAACTCCGTGTCACGCATGCGTGGGTCTGGATTCTGTGTTCCGATGATTTGGCGCCATGTTGAGTCAGAGTTGAGCTCAATGACCTTAGTGAAAAAATCTGAATGGTACAAGCTCGCGCGGATCTCCTGCGGTGTAAGGTTAACGCTTCCGGTATTCAATCGGCTGAAGAGCTCGAATACCGCTGAGTTCCCTTCAGGGCTCGTCTGCTTGACGACAATGTTCCGGATGGTTCGCAAATCGAGCGAAGTGCGGTCTTCCTTCAGCCCCTTATAGGTGAGTCCGTTGAATCTGTTGGGAATTCCGGTTGCGGACTTCGGCAGCGAGAGTTTGAAGGGCTCGAAATAGTCGTTGTCTTCAAGAAGGTCCTCATCGAGAAATCCTCTCTGAAGTGACTTGCGAAGTTCGCCCCGAATCTTCGGCTTCGGAAAACGACCTTTAGAGAAGAAATAGAGCGTGAGCAGCCGCTGCTGGCCGTCAATAACAAGGAAGTTATTTCGGCTTTCCTCGTAGAGGAAGACCTGCGGAACCGGCAGGCCGATGAGCAAGGACTCAATGAGCTTGGAAGCCCGCTTTCGATCCCAGATGTAGTTTCGCTGGAAACTCGGAATCTTCATCGCGCCTGACTCGATGAAACTGACAATGGTGGAAAAGTTCCAGTCGTTGGGAGACGAAACGATGTCGTATTCTTCTACTTCCACCTCGTCTTCCTCCTGTGATGCGGCATCAAGCCAGGCCTCGCTTTCGCGGACCCCGGCATCGTCGTTCATCTCTGCGACTTCCGTGCGGTCTGTCATGGGTATCTCCGTTCGGGTCTTCGTCAAAAAGCGGGTGTGCTTTCAGGCTAGCCGAGTATTTCAAATCGGAAGGCCTACGGAAGCCTCCGGCCGTGCTGAACACCCGGTCACCCCGCATAAAGCCGTAAAGCCGACAAGGTGCCAATGCCACTTTAGAGCTTGGAGCGTTGCGTCTAAATAATGTAATGATGAGCGGCCCAGTATGTCTCGTATATCGAGCCCGTTTTGCGAATTTTGGCTTTGTCCGATGTGGAGAAGCAATTTTCACAATTATTGGTTCGTCCCTTTCCTCCGCGGTGAGTCCGTTTACGTAGGGACGCCTGCCTTCGCTGTTGGATGAAGGGACCCAATTTTGAATGCTCCGCCAACAAAGCCGAAATGCAGACGTCCTTCACAGAACGGAAAGGCGCAGCCAGCAGCTAAGCAATCACCATCTATATACGCCAGCGCACAGATACCATATATCGAGATCAAATTGTTCGGTGTTGCAGGGCGTCATAGAGTTAGGGCCATGCTCTCCTTGCCTGTGGACTTCAATAGCGGGTCCGTAGACCCTGGCCTCGATGCCGTGTTTAACTGGTTTCGGCAGGCCGATCGGGACGGCGCACGTATGGCCCGCGTCTTTCGAGAAACTTTTGACCAGCTCTACGACGGCCAGCGAACCGGACGGTACCGCTGGGATCAGCTCTACAAGACTGAGAAGACGCACTACGGCACCCTGATCGAGATCAACCTTCATCGCGAATTCAAGTTCGACGACGGAATGGTCATGGACTACCGAATTGCTGGTCATGAAGTGGATTGCAAGTACTCAGCATCTGCCCAATGGATGCTGCCGCCAGAGAGTATCGGCCATCTTATACTGGGCTCCGTCGCCAGTGACGTGAAATCCGCGTGGAGTATCGGATTAGTTCGGGCAACGTCTGAAAACCGCAACGTTGGTACGAATCGAGACATGAAAGGCAGCCTGAACGCCCTCGGAAAGTCTCGCATTCAGTGGCTTTTCAAGGATGCACCCATGCAGCCCAACATTCTCTTGCAATTGCCCGAGGATCAAGTCGCCCGCATTTTTGCACCCAAGAGTGGCCAGGCGCGCGTCAACGAACTTTTCCGAGTCGCAACCAACATGCGGATTTCCCGGAGCATCATCGCCACCGTGGCACAACAGAACGACTTCATGAAACGAGTAAGGGAAAATGGCGGGGCCCGCAGTACCCTTCGGGCCGAGGGATACCTCATCCTCGGCGGCGATTACACTGCACAAACGGCTGTCGCCCAGGCGCTTGGCTGCGTTGTGCCAGAACCCGGTGAGCTCGTAAGCGTTCGGGTCGGTCCGGTGGACTACGTGATGGAAAATTCCGTTGAGCTCGACGGCGAGCTCTGGCGCAGGATTGAACATGGCCATGCTTCAACTGCAGCTGCGCCAAAGGTGCTCGGCCAGTGAACTCTGACTTTAGCCAGCTGCCATTGCCCGGCACCCAAGAACTTACCAATTTGATTGCGTCCAAACCGTACCGAGTGCTGTATGACTTCCTCTACGAACGAGTGGATAGTCCGCCGACGATGGTCGAGATCATGGAGCATGCGGCTACTGTCGCGGGAGCGACGCACTCCCAAACCGATCGGCGAGTACGCGCTTTCCGTGATGTTTATGGAATTGACGTTCCTTGCCATCGAATCGACGGAAAGTATAGGTACGTGTTGACGGGACTTGGTGACCCCATCAAGTCAAAAAGGAAGAGGATCTCACGCAAACTGCGAGCTCGAGTTCTCCTTAACCAACGATGCGCCCAATGCGGCAAGACACCATACGAGGACGGCATCAAGCTAGAGGTCGATCACAAGCTGCCACTGGCATGGGGCGGCGACAACGACATCGACAACCTTCAAGCCCTCTGTACCGAATGTAACAACGGGAAGCGCGACTACTTTACCCCCATAGACCAATACGCTGACCAAATCAGCGCAGCGGCCAGCTGGCTCGAACCACACAAAAGAATAGGAGAAGCACTCAAAGCATTCGCCGCCGTCAACGAATTGGCCCCGAGTCAGGTCGTTGGGGTCGTTGCTTCCATGCATCAGTTCCAAGAGGACTGGCAGAAGCGGATGCGCGAACTCAAGAAACTTGGCTGGGCCTACAAAGTCCACTACCGCAAAGAGGACGGCCGTAAGCGTAGTTACTCTGAACTAAGGGCTTGGACTCCTTGGCCGGAGGGTGACGTCAGTGCTGAGATCCGTCGGCGCGAAAAGGCCCTCAAAGCTGCGAAGCAGGCTGTCTCTAGCTAACAGCTCGGAGGTGACGCACGTTGTCTTCCGACTCGCTCATCTTGGCCGCAGCCTTAACGCCGAGCGCAGTCGCGATTGACGTCCCAATGGCCCTAGCAACCGGTGGCGGGAAGGCGTTGCCGATCTGACGGTATACGGAAGTCTTGAGGCCGGAGAACTGCCATTCGGGAGGGAAACCCTGGATTCGGGCGACCATCTGGTTGGTCAGACGCGGAATATGGTCGAAAGGAGTATCTGGCCCTGGAACTTCGTTGGCGATTCCCTTGCCATCGACGCCGAGCTGCAGCCATCCGGCCTTGGCGCGAGTAGGGCCGAGATCGGCTCCGCCGTGCTTTTTGGAACCGCCCACGACTGTCGGGGCAATATTGTTAGCCTTGGCCGCCCATGCTTCCGCCCCGGCCCAGCCACCACTGGCCATGTACGGCAGCAAAACTTCTCCGACTGTCGGCGGAGTACCTTGCGGCGCGGGCCATGCAAACTTCTTCTGATAGCGGGTTTTGACAGCCACCAGGATAAAACGGGGGCGCAGCTGGGCCACGCCAAACTCACTCGAATAAAACAGCTGCCAATCCGCGTGGTACCCAAGGTCCTTGAGTTCATCCAGAATCGACTGTCGGTAGGTCGCGAACCTAGCCGAGGCTAGCCCCTTAACGTTTTCGAGCATGACCGCCGACGGATTAGCTTCTTTTACGAGCCTCAATGCTTCTGGGAACAAGTCACGCTCATCGTCAGCACCAAGCTGCTTCCCAGCAACGCTGAATGGAGGGCAAGGCACTCCGCCGGCGAGCAAATCTACACCCTTGTAGTCCTTGCCGTTGATCTCCCGAACGTCCCCGTGATGAACGTGCCATGTCTTACGGTTGAGCTTCAGAGTTGCCGCCGCATCCTTGTCAATCTCGACTGCTAAAGAATGGCCAAAGCCGGCCTTTTCCAAACCAACTGACTGGCCACCCGCTCCAGCGCAGATTTCAAGTACGGAAAGGGAATTGGTGGTGTTCATGTCGTCTATCATCTCATTGCGGGGCGGTTACCGGGACCTTGTGTGGTGTGTCTCCCACCCTGCCATGCAGCACTGACAGTTAGTCACCGGGGAGTGCCCCTATCTTTTTGGAAAGTCCTTCTCTAGGTTTTCCCGGAAAATCTTTGGGAATCTCGGGCACGGTGCTATTGGGCATGGCTTCGCGGCCCGGTCCGGGCTGCCGGGTCGGGCTGCCGGGGTCGTTAGCGGTTCGCCGGTTTAGGCGGTGTGGGCCTCCGGTGCCTCATAGATGATGCCGTCGCGGGGCATCGCGAACAGGACGTTGCAGGGGCGTCTGGCCAGGGCGATCACTGTTTGGTTGTGCTTCTTGCCCTCGGTGCGTTTCTTGTCGCAGTAGGCCCGCGAGATGTGGTCCTTGCCTTGCAATGGAGGCGAACGCCGAGAGGAACAGGGCGCGCTTGAGGACCTAGGTGGCGGTGATGTCCCAGGCCCAGCGATTCCAGGCGCGGGGTGCGTGCTTGCGTAGCAGGGCGCCGATGCGCGTTTCCCCGGCCTGGCGCAGGGCCGGGTGGATGTGGGTGAGTAGCCCGCGGATGCGGTTGGAGGTCGTGGTGGCCTGCTTAGCAAGGTCGTCATCGAATCCGCAGAGCATCGACAGCTCGGCGACCTGTGCCTCGGGGACCTCGACGGTGCGCAGGGATTCGGGCATGATGCGCGCTGCATTCGAGATAATATAGGCGTCCCTCGAAACTTCTCCGCCTTGGCCTCGCCCGGGTGCAGGTCCGTGATCCGACGCATGGCGAGTCCGGGCGGGTAGTCGACCTGGATTCCGGCGGCCTGGGCGACGTAGACCGGGAGTGCGCCGATGGTGGCCGGCTGGTCCACCACTAACAGTAGTGTCTCGTGCCTGGCCAGGGACCTGATCAGGGTCCTGAGCTTGGCCTCCTCCTGTGGCAGGGACGTGTTCAGGAGTTTCTTGCCGACCTTGTTCAGGGCGACTGCGTGGTGGTTGGACTTGCCGACATCGACGCCGATGAAAACGTCGATGGATTCGTGGTTTTGGATCATGGAGCACCTCATTCGTAAAGCCATCTGGCCATGGCAGCGGATGAAACGGAGCTGGCTTGTCCTGATCGGGCCCCAATTTCTAAAGGGTCGTGGCACGCCCGAGGCTGGCTGCCAGAATGGACCCAAATGAACCGGGTGTGACTCTCTCCCGATTTGACCCGCCCCGGCGGTGTTTTGTCGGTGACATGTCCACCCAGCCAGTGTGGTCGCTCTGGCTCGCACGATGGCCTCATAGAAGGTTGTCATTTCCCGCAGATTCCCGCGGGAAATGACTCGTTAGAGATCTGCCTCGATGCGATCCCACCCCGACCGGCGAATCAATGCCCCTTTATGGGAAGGAAACCGCTGCCATGACCGCAGTCCGGGAGCACTACACCAACGTCGTCGGCGTGGACACCACGCACGAACCAACACCTACGGCGACGGGCTCGCCCGGGCCCTGCAGACCACCGATCTGGAAGCCTGCGAGGGCCGGCCGCCCCGCAGGACCTCGCGCGCGGGCCTCAGAAAATTGGACGAGATCGATGCGCGGGCCGCGGCAAGCACGGTCCTGGGCGGGGACGTGGAAGCCCTGCTGGAGCCCCGTGCCGCGGGCAACCGCGAGGCCCTGCGGTTCCTGCTCAACGCGCGAATCATCATGGAACGGCAAGGCACAGCCGACCGGCTAATGCTCACCTCCATGTTGCGGACCATGGACCGGGGCGTCGACGCCCGCCGCGCTCTCACCGACGGGCAGGTCCTGCACATCAGCCGTTGGCGTGCCCGACGCGACGACGACCTGTCGACCGGGATCGCCAGCGCGGAGGCCAAGTGGCTGGCCGCCGCCATCGTGCACTTCCGAGCCCAGCTGAAAGCGAACCACCGGCAGCTACAGGAGGTTGTCGGCATCATGGCCGCCGGCTTGCTGGACCTCTATGGCGTGGGCCCGGTGTCCGCGGACCGGGTGCTCATCTGGTATTCGCACCACGGGCGGGTCCGCTCGGAAGCCGCCTTCGCGCATTGGCAGGGGTGAACCCGATCCTCGTGTCCTCGGGCAACGAGACCCGGTACCGGCTCAACCTCCACGGCGACCGGCAGCTCAACAAGGCCAAACACGCGATCGCCAGGTCGCGGATGGCGTTCGATGCGGCCACCAACGACTACGGCGGACCGCCGAGGGCAAGACCCTTCGGGATATCCGACGTTGCATCAAGCAAATCATCGCACGCCAACTGTCAGGCAACTGAGAACCCTCTTGACTTAAGTCATGGAAGGGTCAGCGATGTCCTTGGTGCCTTTCGGTCCCGGTGGCAGCACCCGGATCATCACATGATAGGTGGAGTGAATCGTGCCGGGACCGACAGGCCAGCGACCCCATTCCTTCCCCAGGGAGTCCGATGGAGGGGCTACTAAAAAGGTAACAGGGGGGCTCAGGCTGTGAATGCCGCCACTAGGCGTTGAAGTCCACAGTCGTGCCGAGAACTCCTAAAGCCCCCGGGAGAGGGGCCAACCGGTCTCATTTAATCGTTCGTTTTCGAGAATGGACGGCCGCCAAGATAGCGGGTCGGTTGGGACTGTCATTGTCGTAGCTAAGGACCGGTAGGAAGTAGGGTCGTCATCATGGTTGATGCGACAGCGTGTGAAAATCAAACGACTCTGAACTGGAGTCACTCCGGACCGAGCCTGGTTGTTGAAGGTGACAATTTGGGCGTACTTCGTTCTTTGCCGGATGAAACTTTCCGGCTGATCTACATTGATCCGCCATTCAACACCGGCAAAACTCAAGTTCGGCATTCGCTGAAAACGATGCGATCTGCTACTGGTAACAGGTTAGGTTACAAAGGCGAGAGGTATGAAACGGTCAAAGGCGCGACGTTAGCCTACGACGATACTTTTGATGACTATTGGGCTTTCCTGAAGCCACGTTTGATGGAAGCCTGGCGGCTGTTGACCGACGACGGGACCTTGTATTTGCACCTTGATTACCGTGAAGTGCATTATGCCAAGGTATATTTGGATTCGATTTTCGGAAGTCACTGCTTTTTGAATGAGATTATTTGGGCGTATGATTACGGCGCAAAAGCCCGAACGAAATGGCCAACAAAACATGACAATATATTGGTCTATGTAAAGAACTCAGAAAACTATATTTTCAACACACAGAACGTTGAAGGAGAACCGTATAAGACGCCGGGCCTGAGACTTAGTCCGTCAGCCACAGATGTTCTTCCCAGTGATGTCTGGTGGCACACGATTGTGGCGACAATGGGGAAGGAAAAAACAGGGTATCCAACCCAAAAACCGGAGGGCATCCTTCGGCGGATTATTCAAGCTAGTAGCGAGCCAGGCGATTGGGTTCTCGATTTTTTTGCAGGAAGTGGAACTACAGGAGCGGTGGCGCATGCACTCGGAAGGAAATTTGTAATGATCGATCAGAATCCTGAGTCGTTAGTCACCATCAAGGCGCGACTCAGTCCCCATCTGAGAAGCTCTGCCAACATTGAAGAGGATGTTCGAATTTACGCCGCTAGTCCATCCAAACGGGGCCTAGTGTAATGACCGTAAATGACTATATGATCATGACCTCCGCCTCCGAAAAGCTTCTTGGGGATATCGCGCGGAACGACGCATGGACGGGGAGTTCTTTCGAATGGATTCGAGGAGTTCCTTCGGCCACCAAAGGTCGGGTTGGGAAGACCTTGATAACTGAATGGGCGCGTGCTGTTGGACTTTTTATAGAGGGAGCTCCAGATGGACCAGGGGATCGTTGGATCAACGGACATCTAATCCAAATAAAGATGTCCACTCTTTGGGACGTGGGCTTCTATAAGTTCCAGCAAATTCGCGACCAGGACTATGCATATTGTCTCTGCCTGGGAATCTCACCTTTCAAAATCCACGCATGGCTGCTGCCGAAAAACGTCATCAAAGAGCATGTCATCGGCCACATGGGGCAACACACGGGCTCTGGCGCTAGCGAAACGGCCTGGTTGGAGGTGCGCCCTGGTGCCGCCCCTGAGTGGATGCGCCCCCACGGAGATACCCTTGAAAGCGTGCGATCAACGCTCGAGAAAGTACAAACGTAGGCGATCCTCTGGGATGCCTAATCACCGTATAAAACGCGGAAGATCGTCCCACCCGTCGCCATCTCACCCCTTCGGATGGACGGCGACGAATTGAACGTAGGTTGTTCAAGTGCGGCCGCTAGTGAGCATTGGGCGCAAGAACAGCCTGTGGCTTTAAGGCCGCAGCAATGCTGAGGGATGGAAAGGAATTTTGAAAGGTGCAGGGTGCCGAGCAGATCCAGCCATTGGGATGGTTCCATGCTGTTAAAACGCGGGACGCCGTTGCGCAGGCCAGAGATGGCTGGCGTTACTTTGAGGCTGAGCCACGGGCACTGATTCAAAGGGAAAGGCCTTGATTGAGATCCGAGTCGGAGACGGGGGATGGATACTCGCTGTCGAAAACGACTTGTTGCGGCGCAGTCGTTAGAAATATCGGTCCAGGCTGGCGAGATCCGAAAGGAAAATGAAACTTCGCTAACGGCTTGAAGACGCCTCTACAACTGTTGGAGCAATGTTGATGGCTCTTGCTGCTCATGTCTCCGCGCCTGGCAAGCCTCCGCTTTTCATCAACGGCAACAGGACGCCGCCCACCGCCGGGGGTGTGCCCTGGGCTGAGTGCCATGAGAATTTTCTGAAGTGGCGGCGTTTCATTGCTACCTGGATGAACCGGGGACGCAGCTGGAGGACCCCAAACTCGCTTGAGTTAAACAGCTGCCAGTCAGAGTCTTAACCCAGCTTGTCGAGGGCCTCCAAGATTGACTGGAGGTACGGGGTGAACCGAGCTGAGGCCAAGCCCCTTACGTTTTCGAGTAGTACGGCTGTAGGTGACGCTTCGAGGACAAGGCGGAGCGCTTCGGGAAAAGGTCGCGTTCGTCATCAGCGCCCAGCTGCTTGCCCGCAATGCTGATCGGCGGGCAGGGAACTCCACCGGCCAAAAGATCAACGCCGTTGTAACCCCGTCCACTGATTTCCCGGACGTCACCCTGATGCACATCCCAATCGGGACGGTTCCAGGGGTCTGGACTGTGATGATGGCCTAATACCATCATCACAGTCCAGGCCCCTGGGTTCAGGCCAAGGGTGGCGGCTGCATCAACATCGAGTTCCACCGCGAGGGAGTGTCAGAATCCTGCCTTTTCCAGGCTGACCGATTGACTTCCCGCTCCGGCGCAGATTTCGAGCACGTTGAGGGTGGGGGAGGTTGCAATCATGTGGTCCATCATCTCATTTCATCTGTGATCGTTTAGTCGACTGACGCGCCTTGGATCTTATTTAGGTGATCGGTTCAAGTCGATGTAGTAGATCGTCGCGCTGCGCCTTCGAAAGTAGCCTTACAAGAGTCCAGGCTTTATCAAGTTTTTGCGGCGTCCTGTAGCCGGCGGCTATCCACTGGGCTAGCACCTGAGATTCAGCAGGATCGAGCCGTGCGGCGGCATCAAAAGCGTCATTGCTTGAATCGGCTCCGTCAAGCGGATTGCGGCACAGTTTGCAAGAAGTCACATAACGTCCTGCTGGCCCAGCCGACCCGCACCAGGTAACGCTCAACTGTCCGGAATGAGCCGGATCGGCACTGTAGGTTTGTCCGGCGCCTATGCCGCAGAAGACACAAGCAAAGTTGTCCCTGGCAAGAGTATCCCGGCGCTCACGGTCGCTGACGGTTCGGGTTGTTGTGGATCTATACCCGACTTCCCAAACAGGACCACCGATCTTGACTAGCCGGAGCTCGTCCACGGCCAGTGACCGTTCCTGCGCGTACGTTGAGAAGACCCAGTCGTCCTTTCTTAGGTCCCGCATACGACGATCAATCTGTTCGACTCCCGGAAACGCTTCCCGGAGCCGGGCTTTCGTAAAGACGCCCCCCTCGCCAATCTCTGATGCCAGCCATAGGGCAGCCCGGATGCGTGTCCCAGCGTTGCTCGTTTTCCAGTCGGGAAGGTTCATGACGTCAATCATCATTGATTTATTCCGTAAGGACAATGCAGACATGTCTTGCGGTTTGGGTGTCAGCTGAAGATTGACCGAGGGCAACACATTAGGATGAAATTGGGAACTTTACTTTAAGGGGGATGACTGTGAGCAACGTGCCAAAGCGTGCGCAGGACAACAAAGCCATTATTGAGGAGCGTTTAGCAGCGAGCCGGTCCACAGAGGGAGTCCAAGAGACTGTCTCGATTGAGTGGCGCGGAAACTCGATGCACTTGCCAGTCATTTCCATGCCGGTGGAAATCTTGTACTACAACCCCGCAACTCATCGTATTCGTGCCCAGCGGAGTATTGACAGCGCCAAGGACCAAGACCTGGACAACGATCCGTATGGCGATCTTGGCCAAGCGTACCTCCAGCAACTGCTCAAAGGTGATCCCACAAACCCGGAATCCGTAGACCCCGCCTTTGAGGCACTTAAAGAGGACCTGAAGGTCCACGGTCAAAGCGAGCCGGGCCTCATAACGCGGAGCGGTGTCCTGATCAACGGCAACACACGCCGGGCAGCGCTTTCGGAGCTGAAGCAGGAGCACATCCGCGTCGGAGTCCTTCCACCGGATGCAAGCCTGGATGATCTTCGTTCCATAGAGCTTGCCCTGCAATTGAGAAAAGACCACAAGCGCGACTACTCGTTCATGAACTTCCTACTGGCCATTGAGGAAAGGATCCAACAGGGACGACCTACCCATGAGATCATGACTGACTTCCGAATCAAGGCGGCAACTCTTGAGCGCCATCTATGGATCTTGAGCCTCATTCGCGAAGCCATCGACAGGAGCCGGATCGTGGCATCGGACGGCCTACCCGTGTCCCTGCGTTTAGTGGATTTTGAAGAACAACAGGGAAAACTCGAGGAACTCTACCGGTCCTATTCCGCTCTGAAGGTAAAGACGCCGGATGAAGCGGAAGCGCTGAGAGAACAGCGCCTGTTGGCCATAGCATTCAATAAATCCAAGACCGATCTCCGGTTGATCGAGTCTGATTTTCTCGAAAAATATGCTAAGCCGCTTATGCCGGAAATGTCCTCGACCCAGGGAAGCACCGTACGCATTCCGGGCACGCAATTGACGGCGCCGGGCCCGAGCGCGATGGTCGAGGCATTGAAAGCCTCAACCACCGCCGTTCTCCAAGCAAGGGCAGCAACTCAGCCCCACGCCGATGTATCCACCATGGAGCGGGCGGTAGCACAGCAATTACTTACAACCACACGGACTGCCCTTGACGATGGGTTGGATCTAGCCGGCCGTCAGGGCAGGGTTCTGAAGAGGAAACTAGCAGCAGCTGACCGGCTGTCCGACGCAAATGATGCTTTGGAGCTGGCCCTGGAAGCTGTCGGGAGTGCCAAAGCTACAGGCAACTTCAGCATGTCTGACCTGGAAGACGGCATAGGAGTAATGCGAGAGAATCTGCACAAGCTTGCACAGATTGTCAGCCGAGGCTCCAGCGAAGCGACGGACGGCGTTCGGTGGCTTCAAGCAATCGCCCGCGTCGAGATGGGGGCGGAAAACTAGAGTGCTAGACCTCCGGTTTTCTCTCACGGCAGGGAGAATTGATCTTTCGTGCGATGAAAAAAACGCGCCTCATCTTCGGATGCTGAACACGCGCTTTTCGACAAGTTTGAGCTTGCACAAAACATCAGTCAGCGTTGAAATCGATGACTTCCTCGTCAACCTCCGCGAACTTGCGAGATGGCCTCAACAAGATGTTGATGTCCGCTGGGACAGCACTCTCCTCAGGCTTGTCGAAGGAAACGTCCAGGACTCCACCGTGGTAGAAGCGCGTCTTAGAACCGAAGAGTCCGGTCCACTGTCGGTTCCCACCCTGCCATCCAACTGGATTGCTCCGCTTACGGAGCACCAAACCCGTGATCTCTCTAAGCTCATGGCGCTCAATCACGGCGCAAACTTCAGTGTTCCAGGCGCAGGAAAGACCCGGTCGAGCATGGCGGTCTACGCGACTCGTCGTGGGAGTGGATCGATCGATCGTATGCTCGTGGTGAGCCCTAAATCCGCATTCGAAAGCTGGGCATATGAAGCCGGGGTCTGCTTTAGCGGTACCCGGATAACTACCCATGTGTGGACCGGGGGTCCTCCTCCGGAGGTCGACATACTCTTAGTCAACTACGAGCGTCTTCCCAATTCAATTCCGCCGCTTATTTCGTGGATGAAAGCTGCTTCAACCCTCTTGGTCCTTGACGAAGCCCACCGGATGAAACTTGGAAGTTCGGGAGCCTGGGGGAACGCCTGCCTTACTCTTGGCCCCTACGCGACGAATCGTCTCATCTTGACCGGTACACCAGCTCCCAACGGGGCAAAGGACCTAGAAAGCCTCTTCTCATTTGTGTGGCCAGGGCAAGGGCGAACAACTGTTCAGCGGGCGGTAGCCTACGACGATCTTTCGATTGCCAGCCAGGCCCTCAAGCCACTTTTTACCCGAACAACGAAGTCCGAATTAAATTTGCCCCCAGTTGAGGTGTCCATCCGCCGGGTCGAACTTCCACCGCTGCACCGGGAAATATACGATGCACTTCTCGGCCAAGGAAGGCTTGCTTCAGCATCCGAGGCCGGTGACATGGCCGCTCTGGGTAGAATTCTGCTGTATCTGTTGATGGCTGCCACTTCGCCCGCACTTCTTGCCGTTGGCTCGGACAAACACGAAGCTTTGCCATACCGCGTGCCGCCTTATCAGGTCCCCGAGAACACTTCCGCCATGGAACTTCTTCGGGACCTGCCACTCTATGAGCTCAACCCTAAATACCAGGAAGTACGCAGCATAGTGGAAAAGAATGCTGCCACAGGAAGAAAAACTCTCATTTGGTCGACTTTCGTGCGAAACCTGAAGTCGCTAGAGAGGATGCTCGCGGACTTCAACCCCGCCTTGATCCATGGAGGAACTATCGACCGGGAAGCAGAACTCAAACGCTTCCGGGAGGATCCTACCTGCGCTGTCCTGCTGTCCAACCCCGCAACACTGGGCGAAGGTGTCAGTCTCCATCATGAGTGTCATGACGCCGTTTACGTAGACCGTGATTTTTCCGCCGGCCGGTTCCTCCAAAGCTTGGATCGCATCCATCGGCTCGGTCTTGCTCCGTCAACGATTACGAAGATCACCGTCTTGTCAGCCTCAGGGACTATCGATGAGCTAGTCGAAGATCGGCTTGCCCGGAAACTGGAATTCATGGGCGGCATTCTCGACGATCCCAACGTGCGTGTTCTCGGGGACCTCGAAGAAGAAATCGACGAATCTGTCGGAATGGACCTGTCCGACCTTGCTGCCCTTTCCACCTACTTGAATCGATGATCCCCGCTGAAGGAGTACTCATCGCCGCAGCCAGATGGCTTGACTTGCTAGGGCGTTCCACTGAATCTCAGGCGTCGATGATTATCCGATCCAACTCCCGATACGCGGATCTGACTCCAACGCAATACTCCACTGCCCTAGACTGGCTGCACTCGCTGCCGTGGACGGGCCTGACAGTGAACACCTTGGGCCGGTCCGACACACTGCAGAAAATGACTTCGCAGGGCAGGAAGGAATGCCTTTTGGCCAGTCTCTTGGAGGTCTCCAACCCCCCTTGGCTGGAAAATTCGGACGTGCTGGTTCACAGCAGCGATGACCTGCCTCAGGACATAAATAGGTGGCAGGAACTGCTGGGGCTCCCTCCCAGCTCAGGCTTTCGCGTCGTACGCAGAATTAGCGGAAAAATTGATTTGGTGCGTCGTGCGCAGATAGGAAATGCCGGAGAAGTTGCCTTATGCATGCTCCTTGAGGCCAAGTGGCCGGGCGCAATCAATCATGTGGCCGAAAGGGACGACGGATTCGGATACGACGTTTCAGCCTCAATCCAGAACTGCGAATGGCATTTCGAAGTGAAATCTACTACTCGCAGAGGTCGTCTTTCCTTCTTCCTGAGCCGCCATGAGTTCGAAACGGGATTGGCCGACAATTATTGGAAGTTGTTGGTTGTCGGGTTAGACGACGAGCTCAGAGCCACCTGCGTCGCCGAAGTGGATAAGTCAGCGTTGAAAAAGTTCGCCCCTGCTGATCGGACTACGGCAGCAATCTGGGCAACCGCAAGGTACGACTTCGGGGAAGGCCAACTCAGTCCTGGTCTGTCGTTTCTTCCTTGGGAGCAGGCAGACTTCAGGACACACAGACTACTCACCCAAGGCACTCGAGATCAAGGCCCCAATTTTTCTTGGATGCCAACAGATGCTGGACGAGCTGCTGCATTGCCGATTCTGGGTCCTCCATGAGTTCTGCTAGTCGGTTGTACATGTCAGCAAGCAAAGCGCGAGCTCTGCCCGGCTTACCGTCAGCGGGAGTTTTTCAGTGCGCGAAGCAGGTGTGAGGAGCCGATCTTGAGGACGTCGACGGGTGACCATCCAGAGGGTGAAGGCAATCGATTTCAGCAAACATCCGGAGCTTGGCGAACTGGTGGTGACCTTCGGACCGCTCGTGCTGACGTAGGTGCGGTTATTGGCGATGGCACTACCGGCAGTGAGCGGAAGCCCCTTATATCTACTAGGTGCATCACTGGCCGCCGCATAGGGGCGCTGCGCGCCCCGGACACCCCGGCACGGGGCAAGCCAACTGAGCTGCCATTGAAGGCTGCTGGTAACTGTAATGCAAGTCGTTGGGTCGGCGGTAATCCAATGCAGAATGCCGTCTCCGGCTGTTATAAAAGCCCTCAATGTATTGAATGACGTCGCGCTTGGCCCGCGCCTTGGTCGCGTAAACCGTCCTGTAAACGCGCTCGTTTTTCAGGGCTGAGAAGAAAGTTTCGGCCTGACTATTATCCCAACACACGCCGGTTCGGCCCATCGACGATCGCATCCTCAGGCGCTTCACCAGCGCCCTGTAGGAGCTGGAGGTGTATTGACTGCCGCGATCTGAGTGCGTAATCGCGAGAGGGGCGATTCTGGTCGTTGCAGCGGCATTGCGCAGCGCTTCCTCCACGAGTTCTGCGCGCATAAGATCCGCAACGGCCCAGCCGACGACTTTCTTCGAAAAACAGTCGATGATGGTAGCCAAATAGATGAAACCTTGCCACGTGTGAATGTAGGTTATATCACCCACGAACTTGACCCCGGGCTCGGTGGCGGTGAAGTCCCGTTTCACCAGATCGGGGATCTTCGCGGCCGCTTCGGCATCCGCCTCGGTGGTGATCCTGAACGGACGAGGCTGGCACGGAATTAAGCCCTCGATCCGCATGATCTGACGCACCAGTTCCGGGGAACATTCGGTTCCCTCTGCCACCAGATCCACGTGGATTCGCCGGTATCCGTAGGTCTGGTCGCTTTCCTTGAAGTAGTTCTTGATCCGCACCGCCAGTTCATCGCGGCGGGCGGCGGTCGCTGATTTCGGGCGGGTGAGCCAGTGGTAGAAACCGGAAGTGGAGACGGCCAGCCAGCGGCACATCTTGGTCACCGGGTTGGTGTTAGATGGGCTGGTTCTTTGGGAATCAATGAATTCGTACTTGCTCACTACCGCTGCTCCCTCGCGAAGTAAGCGCTTGCTTTTTTCAAAAATTGGACCTCGGCGCGAAGCTCCTGATTTTCTTTCTCCAGGGCTTTGAGGCGAGTGGCCTCGGCACTGGTTGCCACGGCTTGGGTGCCGGCGTGGGTCTCGCGGTATTTGATCAGCCAGCGGCGGAGGGACTCGGCCCCGACGCCGTAAGACTTGGCGACCTCGACCACTGGCTTGGAATCGTTGATGACTTCCTGGCACAGGTCGTCTTTGAACTCTTTGGTAAACGTGCGGCGGGATGCAGACATGCTGCTGATCTCTCTTTCAGTAGTCCTCCCATTTTAGGAGGGTCCACTGTCCGAAATCTCTAGGCTCACCAAACAACTTCACTCCCACGCTGCGGCGTATGACCTCATGCGCTTCTATCCCGGCGATGGATCGGCCCAGCCGGTACCGCACTACCGGGCCACAGCAGAGATTCCTACACTTAGTGGCAGCCTTGTCTTTGAGATCGACGGCACCGCCCGCACCACGCACCTGGTATAGGTCGCATGGATCGATGACACCGGGGAACTCATGGGCACTTGCTGCCCCACCACTGTGCTGAGAACAGCACACGGATCCCGGACCTAGGAGCACAAGACCATGGTAGGCGAGCAGACTCCCGGGGCCGTGCAGGTAGTCGAGATTTCTGCGCGTTCTCCCTGGGAGGAAGGGCTCATTACATTCGGTGATGTCCAATGCGATGAGGAACGCGATCTGCTTAAGCGGGTCACACGATTCCTCCACATTGATGATGCGGAGCGCGCCGACGCTTATTCCGAGCTGCTTTCCAAGGATGCACCGTCCAATTGCTGGGCTGGGGCAACGGAACCAGATGTTCGCCCGCATGCTGTTCTACACGTTCTGGGACAACGGCGGAGGCTACGGGTCCTACGACGACGGGCTGGACCGCATTCGTGCAAACGGTTATCTGGTTGAGGAACTGCGCGCTGCGTTTGCGCGGGGCGTGGCTCGCAGCTCGCGAGCACCGAGGGGACTTCCGCTCGGCCTGCAACAGATTCCGCTGTACTCGCATGCCACCTATTGGCGGTCCGAAGTCCTTGCGGCACTCGACTACGGTTCCTTGGAACAGGGCAAGGGCGTAAACCATCGTGAGGGAGTGGCCTGGTGTCCGCAGGCAAGCACCGATGCGCTCTTCGTGACGCTGGACAAGGATGAGACGGTCCACAACCCGAACACGCTGTGCAAGGACTATGCGATCAGTCCACGGCTTTTCCACTGGGAATCGCAGAACGCAACCAGCCCAACCAGCCCAACCAGCCCAACCAGCCCAACCGGGCAGCGCTACCTGAATCGGAAGGACCACGCATCACGCATCACACGTCTTGCTCTTTACCCGTGATGCTGCCAAAGACATCGATGGCTTGGTCATGCCATTCACCTGCCTCGGCACAGTTGACTACGTGAAGCACGAAGGGTCAAAGCCCATTGCCATCACGTGGAAGTTGCATCGAGAAATGCCGGTCAGCGTATTTACGTCGGCGAATGCAGTGGCCAGATAATGACTATGCAGCGTTTCCCATAATTAGGCGACCGAAGAGGCCGCCTTGTCGTCCCGGTACCTGCACACTTGGAGCGACTTGATATTCAACCCTTGAATTGAACTGGTTTCTGCAAAACGATCCGGACAGACCAAAAGCTCGAGACGCAGCCTTCTGCGCGACAGTTGGTCTCGTCGTAGCTGCGCGGCTCTCGGATGATAACGCCCGGATATCGTGCGAAACGTCGCCTCCAAGACTGGTTCATCTCGTGGATACAGCGCCGGACCACGCTCTCTCCAGCTCCCTGCGGAATGCAACATGCCGCGGGTAACGGGTGAACCATTCCCGGAGCCAAAACAGACCGGCATTCTCGCCGTGGGCGAGAGACCGCGCCAATGCACCGTCGGCCAGCCACTCGGCCGCCTTCTGGTACTCGCCGCGGCGCTTGCCCGACACGACCGCATCGACGTCCCGGCCGAGCTGGCCCAGTGCCGCCTCAAGCTGGGACTCCAGCGCCATTGGCTCGGTCGTTTCGGCGCAAATCCGTGCCGCGAAAAGTTCGGAGAGCTTCGGGATTCCTTCCCTGTCGAGTTTTCCAGGCCGACCTTACAGCCCGCTGCTCCGGTTGACGTTGTTCAGGTAGCCATTTGCCCAGCTGAACGCGTCCCCGGCGCCATCAAGCGACTTGGAGGCGGAAACCAGCAAGTAGGGGATGAGGATCGAGCCGGAGACCTCCCTCTCGCGCTGAGCGGTCGGTTGCGATAGCAGCTCCGTGGCTCGCTCCACTTCGCCGGAGAGCAGCAACAGGCTGCTGAACAGTGACCCTCCCAACGGTTCGGACTGCTGATCGGATTCGGTGTACGCAAGCTCTTCGGCCAAGACCGGTGCCGGATCGCCCAGCTGCGAGGCTGCATGGTGCAACAACAACAGGCTCGTCTTATCGGGGCGGCTGCGCCAGTCCACGCGCCTGGCTTCAAGGACCGCGCCGACATCCGGCGCGCCGAGTTCGGCCAACTCCTCGGCGATGGCTGCCCGGTTCCAGAAACCAATTCCCTCAGTGGCCAACGCCTCCCGGGCTGCATCCGCCGCCTGCCCGGAAATCACTGCAACCTTGCCTTCGAGTCCGTCGTCGCGGTTCAACTGGTTCATGCTGATACTCCTGTGGTTGCAGATTGACGATGGTCGAGATCGCGGGCGTCGAAAAGATCAGTCCGGCACGGACCAGCGAGAGGGATCCTGCCAGCAATGCTGCTGTAGTCATCCGTATTCCGACCGTCGGCATGATGGAAACGACGGCGGATCCGACGATCGCGCCGACAGTGGGCATCACGTGGGCGAGGTTGCTGCCGATGCCACGGACGTGGGTCGGGAAGGACTCACCCATGTAGAACAGCATGGCTGAAAACGGGCCGGTGCGAAAGCACAGAGTCACGGCTTACATGCTGTTGACGAACCCTGAACTGTTGGGTCCCAACAGCATGATGGTGCTGGAGCTGCCGCCAAGGAAGAATCTGCCCAGCATCGTGTTGCGTCGTTCAAGCTTGTCCCCGACCCAGCTGTGGAACAGGTATCCGGTGAAGGCAACGGCTTTGGCCAGGATCAAGATGAAAACGGCGATGTCGAATGAGAGGCCCTTTGCCTCGACCAGAACGGTGGTTCCGAGCACGGAGAACAGTGGAGGATCCGCTGATCGGTCGCTTCCTCATCGATTCCCTCGTAGACCGTGCGGCTGGGGCCTGCGCAGGTAGCCGGGCGCCGCAACCACCACCCTGATTCGTTCGATCATTTCGCCCGAGGCCCAGCGACATATTTCCTTGTCCGAGAAATTGATGACCCGGGAAACCGTCGAAACATTGACCGCGGCCTCATCGGCAATCATGCGCAACGTTCGCAACGTTACGGGCTCCGAACGCTGGCCCAACCTCTTCCGAAGGTGCCTCCGTTGCAGGCGCGATTGATCGTGCACGCATCCAGCAGCCAGCATTTTTCAATGACCTCCGATGATCCGGTGCCCTTGCGGCAAACGTTGGTGTGGGGCATGCTCGCAGTACCCGTTCCCGCTGCGGTAGCCGTTTGGGGACTTGACACGCAACGGAAGGATCCAGGCAAAGATGCAGAGCATGCCGCATGTTTCGGTCTTGGCAACGGGAGGGACCATTGCTTCAAGCGAAAACGATCGTGGAGCGTCGGTGGCAAGCCGGGGAGCGGGTGATTTGCTCGATGGTGATGCGGTAGGTGGGGCCAGCGTGGCTTCGCGGGATGTCATGCGGCTCGGTTCCTACCTTTTGGGGCACCGCGAACTTCGCTTGATCTGCGAGGCCGTCGCCGGCGAACTGGCGGATGGTGGCGTGGACGGTGTCGTTGTCACGCACGGAACCGACACCATGGAGGAAACGGCATATCTCCTGGATCTGATCCACGCCTCTTCCAAGCCCGTGGTGCTGACCGGTGCCCAACGCCCTGCCGACCATGCCTGCCCGGACGGCCCAGGAAACCTTCAAGAGGCCATTGCGGCCGCGGCAAGTCCCTTGGCCCGCGGCAAGGGGACGATGATCAGTTTCGCCGGAAACATCTATGCAGCCAGGGGCACCCGCAAGGCCCACACAGTCGCCCCATCACCCTTCCAGACCATGGGTGGTGGCCCGATTGGACAGGTCGTAGACGGTCAGGCCCGCTTCCTGTCGGTCCCGATCCGGCCCAAGGCTCTTGCGCTGCCCCCGCCTGCGTTCGACACCACCCGGGTCGACATCATCACCGTCCATCCGGGTTCCGACGACGCCCTTGCCAGGGCCGCCGTTGAAGCCGGAGCCCACGGCATCATCATCGCTGGCAGCGGGGTGGGCAACGGCAACTCGTCCATCCTTGCCTGGACGGAAGAAGCTGTGCAGGCAGGAATCACCGTGGGCTTGTCCACCCGGGTGCCGGAGGGTCCGGTGGTTCCGTTCTACGGGAACGGCGGCGGGGCCGACCTGGTCAGGGCAGGGGCACTGCCGCTCGGTTCGCTGCCGATATTCCAGGCCCGAATGCTCTTGGCGCTTTTGCTCTCGCAGGGCCAGACGCCGAACCCCGAGATGCTCGCAGTTTATGTTTGAATCGATCCGCAACAAGATAAGGAATGAAAATGGCAAAGGAAATCTCCGTGGCATTCGGCATCGACGTTGATGCTGTTGGTGGCTGGCTCGGTTCATACGGGGGAGAAGATTCCCCGGATGACATCTCACGCGGCATGTTTGCCGGTGAAGTCGGCGTCCCGCGACTGAACGCCCTGCTGAAGAAGTACGACCTGCCGGCAACATGGTTCTGGCCCGGACACTCGATCGAGACTTTCCCCGAGCAGTTCGACGAGGTCGTCGCCGCGGGCCATGAGATCGGTGTCCACGGCTACAGCCACGAGAATCCCCTCGCGATGACCCGCGAGCAGGAAACGGACATCCTGGATTACTGCATCAACCTGATCGAGCAGCGCACCGGGAAGCGGCCGACCGGCTACGTGGCGCCGTGGTGGGAATTCTCCAACGTCACCAATGAGCTCTTGCTCGAACGAGGCATCGCCTACGATCACTCGCTCATGCACCGCGACTTCGAACCGTACTACGTGCGTGTCGGGGACAGCTGGACCAAGATCGACTACGACAAGCCCGCCAGCACCTGGATGAAGCCCCTGGTCCGCGGCGTGGAAACCGACCTCGTGGAGATCCCGGCCAACTGGTACCTCGATGACCTGCCGCCGATGTTGTTCATCAAGTCCAGCCCGAACAGCCACGGATTCGTGAACCCCCGCCACCTGGAAGAAATGTGGCGCGACCAGTTCGACTGGGTGTACCGCGAATACGACCAGGCCGTTTTCACCATGACGATCCACCCCGACGTCTCCGGGCGCCCGCAGGTCCTGCTGATGCTTGAGCGACTGATCGAGCACATCAACAGCCACGAAGGCGTGAAGTGGACCGACTTCAACACCATCGCTGAAAATTTCAAGGCGCGGAACCCGCGCCAGAAGTAGCTGGAAGGAAGTCGGCACGCACATGTGTGGAGCCTGCGCACGCGTCGCCCCGGATTGGGCAGGGCCCATGGTCTCCGGCCCCATCCGGCGTGCCTCGATTGCTCGTTTCCTCACCGGGATGTGCCATGGGGTCAAGGTCGGTACGTTCCCTGGCGGGTGGACCGTATCCAACTGCACGGGTGCCACACGCACCGCTGCAACTTTCGATGAACTGCTCGACATGGTTGCGCCGCGCTGCTCCGCGCTGGACTGGAACGTTCTGGACGCGGTGCTGATGCAATGCGGTGGATCCGCCAGGGATGAGGAGTTCAGTGATTACTTGCCAAAAGAAGCCGAAGCTTATGAAGATCCTGAACCGGTCCTCACGAGGTCCGACTTGGCTCCGACCCATCTGCGTCTGGCAGCGTTCGGTCTCGGACTACGTGCACTGAAGCCGCGCAATGTAGCCGTCGCTTTCCCGCACCGCCTCGTACCATTCAGGCTTGTCGCCGTCGACGGAGTCGTCCAAGGGTCAGCACCGTTGCACGGCCTGCCCTAGATGGTTGGCCGGGAACGGTTCGGGCTCCTGCGCGACCGAAGCCGGTGGCAAAGATTCCTGTCGTTTTGGTCCCGGTCTATCCGTGGCGCGGCGCCGGCACTATCTTTGGAGACAGTCAGCGACGGATGAACATTACGGGAGGCCAACGGTTTCGGAAAGCAAGGAAACCGTTACGAGACACATCGACGGATTCACCAGGAACGACCACGCCTAGGTCCTCTCCTGCCTGACCGACGACATGGAATGAAAGGTGCCTGGGCGATTCCACATGGTGGAGAAGGACGCCTACGACAGGGGCAACGACAGCGAAGCCTCAGCGGCGACATCGTTTTGGAGATCGTGCGGATGGTGTAGGAGGACAACGCGGTCATGTCTGGGCGCACGCATCTGGCCAACAACGCCCCGGTCCGCATGGGGAAGAGCGATGCATTCGCGATGCGCCATGCCAAGATCACTGAACGGCGTGTAGTCCTGATCCACCTGACGGAGAACGACGACAAGCAGCTTCGACGCACCACGCCTCCGAGGCACCTGAAACCACTTGTTTGACATGGCTGCCGGGGCAGCTTGCTCCACATCCCCGATGAACGGCTATTTCACCGTGCCGTTGTGCCATGTAGGCCAAGCCTCATGCGCCAGCGTTCCCGCACACCAGCCGCGGCGCCGTTGAGCTTCAGGGTTCGCAGTGCCATACCCACGGAATCGCGAAACCCTCCCTGCCTGGAAAAGATCCGCCCTGCGGCGCCCACCAGCAGTTTCCTATCGAACCGGGTGATGGTTCCGGGTTCCAGCTTGCAAGTGAACTCCAAGTCGTCATGGATGCCCAAGGATCGCAGGTCCAGCTGTTCGCGCACCCCCGGCCATATTTCGCGCCGGAAGGCCATGTTTGAACCCCACAGCGGCACGCGAGCGACGGCCCCGCCGATACCCAGGAAATATGCCGTGGCATAGAAGAACGAGGCGGACGCGCCAATGATGCCTGGCATATCGTAGAAACGTCCGGGACCCGTCAAGGCACCGAGTTCCTCGCTGCGTGTGAAATGTTCGTTGATCCGGTGCACCCAGTCGCTCGGCGGTCGTGTATCGGCGTCGCAACGGATGATGACCTGGCCGGTGGCGGCCTCGTAACCCGCAGCGGCGGCAGCGAGGATTCCGGGCAGGGGCTGATGGATGACTCTTGCGCCGGCGGCCTCGGCCCAGTGCGCGGAATTGTCGGTCGACCCGTTGTCAACGACGATGATTTCGTCCGGCACCCGGGTTTGTCGCGCCAGCAAGTCAAGAAGCACCGCCAAGTGCTCGGCATCGTTGAGCACCGGGACCACCACGCTGAGCGTATTCATGCGCTGCCCGAGCGCCGGGCGGTGCCATGGGACCAGAGCGCCGCGGCCAACGCACCCAGCAAGCCGGCAGCCAGGTCCCCGAGCGTGTCGTCATAGCCGACTCCGACTTCCGGGTTGATGAAGGTGTGACCAATCCATTCGCCGATTTCCCAGAGCACGGCCAACAGGACACCCATGGACGTTACGGCCAGCAGGATTCCCGCTGCCTGGCGCCGGTCCTCGGCAGCGGGAAGCATCTCGTGGTGGACCAGCATGTTGGTGAGCAGCTTGGTCAGGATGACGAGCATCAGCCCGTGGACCACAAGATCCAGCCAATCGATGGCCTTGTAGGTTCCCAACACGCTAAACGCCCCGCCCAGAAGCAGCACAACCGAGCCGGCGAGATCCTCGTTCCGGGTTCGGGAGTAATAGCGGGTCAACCATGTTCCTCCGCAGACCAACAGCATTGTCAGTGCAGAGAGCGGACCTGATATCACCCACGCCGCGGGGATCGCCAACAGGGTAGCCAGCCGCACGGCGTCGCCGAGGTGCGGCACGAAGGTCTGCTCGTAGGCGCCCACAGGTTCCTTGCCGAACGGCGTGGCAGTCCTTGGAGGGCCAGCTGTCCATGGGCCGTCCGCATCGGTCATTTCGGGGGGAATGGCCTTTTGCTGCGATATGCCGCGGGGCCGACTTTCGTCTTTCATTTACAGCGATTGGTGGTGTCCGCGTCTCTCGATGAGACGCAAGCGTATCCCCTCTTCGAGGGACCTGAAATCGTTGGATTGCCCATCTTCATATTCTTCCATGAACGGAAAGGCCCGCCATCCTTTCACGACTCTGCGTTCCGCGCCGCTGGCTGCGAAGGCTTCCACGACCCCTGGCCTGGCTGCGTCCACTGGAATGGTGGATTTTCCTCAACACCGTGCGGCCTTGCGGCGCCGGCCGCGCAGGGCCGCAAGGCCGGGCGTCCAGGTTTGTCAAGAGCGGCCCGGGGAGCATGATGGGGCCCAGACCGACCCCGAAGCGCCCCGTTTGCCCGTCCCGCCGAGTGCAGCTGTTCTCGGACAGCCCATTCAGGATCCGGGAGCCGGTGGTTTTGTGCAGGTTGACCCGGTTCGCGATCTCGGTGCCCCCCAGAACGGGGCGAGGGGCACCCAGATTGTTAAACGCCCGTTCGGCGGCAACTCCCTGGGGGCCAGGGAGTTGCCGCCGAACGGACGGTGTCTGTGGTTCGGAGTTCAGGCGAGTTAGTCGGTGCGCACGGTGCGCGGGTCGACGTTGCGGGCAGCGAAGATCAGCAGCCCGGAGGCCAGGATGGGGATGACACCCCACCACAACGCGGCATTGATCCAGCCGCTGCCTGCGGCCAGGGTGGCGGTGATCAGCAGGCCGCCGATGATCGCACCGACCTGGCCCGAGGCGTTGACCAGCGAGCTGCCCGTGGCCCGAGTATGGACGGGGAAACTCTCGCCGGTGAAGAACATCAGGGCCGAGAAGGGGCCAATGAGGAAGAACAGTCCGGCGCTATAGAGAGCTACGATGAGCGGGAAGTTTCCGTTCGGGGCTTGGAGCATGGTGAAGAAGGAGATGGCGCACAGGATCCAACCGATGCCAATGGCGTTGCGACGTCCGATTCGGTCACCCAGCCAGCCGTGGAAGAGGTAACCGGCGAAGGCCGTGGCATTGGAGATGATCAGGACCAGTAGCGCGCTGTTGAACGCGATGTCCTTGCCGTCGGGCGCCGTCAACAGCGAGGTGCCAAGGATCGAGAAGGCCAGGACACCTAGCCAATTCAGGAGGAAGGCGCCACCGATCGTCACGGTGGAGCGCAGCGATTCCCCGCGGAAGACCGAGACCAGGGGACTGGCCTTCTCAGAGATGTCTATGCCGTACTTCTGTCCGAGCACCTGTGCCTCCTCCAGTCGACCGGCCTTGATCATCTGGTCGATCTGGTGACGATGGGAGAACTGGGGGCTTTCCTTGAGCCAGCGCCCGGCCCAAAGAATGAAGATGGCCGGTAGCGCCGCGACGACGAAGCACAGCTGCCACCCGCCGATGGGGAACAGCAGATATACGGACCCGGCTGCGAGCACGGAACCGACCGGCCAGCCGGACTGGACCAGCGAGTAGACCAGCCCCCGGCGCTTGGCCTTGGCCGGGTCGCTGTTGTGGGCGAACATCTCATTGAGGTAGGCCGCGTTGATGGCCTGTTCGGCGTAGCCGAGGCCGGCCAGCGACCGCACCAGGACCAGAAAGACGAGCCCCAGTCCGGCGGCGAGGCCGACGACCCAGCCGACCATGGCGGTCAGCAGCGAGGCCACGGCGGCGCCGGCCACGGCGATGAGGATGCCCTTGCGTCGACCGATCCGGTCCACGATCGGGCCGATCGCGAAGGCCACGATGGCCGTGCCGGCCGTGACCCAGGTGTTGATCTCGGTAGATTGGGCCCCTGTCCATCCGAGGTGCTCGGCAAGCTGGGGCAGCAGGTTCCCGAAGAGGACGAAGTCGTAGACGGCGAAGGTCCAGGCGAAGAAGCAGATCCAGGTGGCTAGCCGGACGTCCTTGGGCTGGACATCCGATTCGACGAATTGAGTGGGTTGCACAGTAGACATGACGATTCCTTGGGTGCGGTGGGGAAATGACAGAGGCAGGGTGGGAAAGGGACAGGGAAGGGTGGTGGATCGGGAACGAAAGGGGGCGGACTAGGGACCAGGCAATGACGCTGGCCTCTAATCCGCCCCCTACTACTACAGCTTCTGGATCAGTTGGTGGGACTGAGCTCAGATGCCACGTTCTTCCGCATTTCGGCGGTGGCGACCAAATCGACCGTGAGCTGGTCGTTGACCTCCTTGAGGACCACGCCGTAGTCGCGGGTGGCGGCCTCGGCGGTGGTGAAACCATCCAGCACGTCCTCGAGGACCTTCGAGGGGTCGCGCTTGATCGGATCGCCGAACCCGCCGCCGCTGGGCACGGTGATCTGGAGGGAATCGCCGGCCTGCAGCTGCCAGCCGGTGACCTTGGAGGGCCAGTTCTCTTCCCCGTCTCGGCCGGGGTTCTTCACCAGGGACGCGTTCAGGCCGTCATGCCCGCCAAAGGCGCCCCAGGGAACGTCCGAATCGTGGCGTTCGCCCTCGCAAGTAACCGCGGTGTCGGTCAGGAAGGTGTTCTCCCGCACGATGCCGATGCCGCCGCGGAACTCACCGGCGGCTGCCGGATCGTCGCGCAGCTCGTAGCGGTCGGTGCGCATCGGGAAGCGCCACTCGAGTTCCTCGATCGGGTTGTTGCGGGTGTTGGCGATGAGGTTGTCCACCGAGTCGGGCCCGTCCGAGTGCTGGCGCCCGCCGTAGGAGCCTTCGTTGACCTCGAGGTAGACCCAGTACTCGCCCTGTTTCTGGTCCCAGCCGGAGTAGGACATGAAGTGGATGTGCGCCGAGTTCCCGGCGGTGACCCGCTCGGGCATCACCGGGGACAGGGCCCGCAGGGCCAGGTCCACGGCCCGCTGGACCTGGGAGAACCGGCTGAAGGTGGCCGCCGGATAGGTCGGGTTGAAGATGGTGCCTTCCGGGGCAATGACCTTCAGCGGCTTGAGCATCCCCTCGTTCTGCGGGACGAAGACCGGGAAGGCGACCTCGTCCAGGAACATCATGCGGGTGATGAAGGTGAACGCCGAGACCGTGGTGCCTTCGAACGCGCAGTTGTAGGCGGTGGGCACCTGTTCGGAGGAACCGGTGAGGTCGTAGGTGATCTCGTCGCCCTCGACGATGACCTTGACCACGATGGGCAGCTTCTTTCCGTAGTTGCGCCCGTCGTCGTCGAGGTAGCCGACCTCCGTCTCATAGACGCCGTCCGGGACCTTGGCGATCTCCTGGCGCAGCATCCGTTCCGAGTAGTCGATCCAGAACTGGCCGGCGTCGCGGACCGCGTCCAGGCCATAGCGTCCCACCAGCGCCAGGTAGCGGGACCTGGCCAGGTCACAGGCGGCGATCATCGCCTGGAAGTCGCCCTCGTTGGAGGTGGGTGTCCGGGTGTTGTTGAGGATGTGCTGGATCAGGGAAGCCTGGCGGACGCCCTTCTCGTAGACCTTCACCGCACGGAAGATGGTGCCCTCGGACTGGATGTCCTGGATGTCCACCATCAGCCCGGAGAACGCCCCGCCGTTGTCGATCAGCTGCCCGGAGGCGCCGGCGAAACCGACGAGTTGCCCGTCGTGGAAGATCGGTTCGATGATCGCCACGTCCGGGGAGTGGGTGGCGCCCAGGTACGGATCGTTGTGCAGGATGACATCGCCCTCGTGGATGTCATCGCCCAGCACGGAGATGACGCCCTTGACGATCTTGGGCATCGAGCCCATGAACATCGGGGTGGAGTCGGATTCGGCCAGCACGTTGCCGTCCTTGTCGAACAAACCGGCACCCAGGTCCTCGGACTCGCGGATGATCGAGGAGTAGGCCATGCGGAAGAGCACCGAGGCCATCTCCTTGGCCGCGGAGTTCAGGGCGCCGCCGATCACGCGCATCAGGATCGGGGTGGCCAGCTGCTCTGCGCTCTGGGTGGCGGCCGGGCAGGCGATGACCAGGTTGCCGGCCTCGTCGACCGTACCGGTGAAGCCCGGGGGAATGACCGTGGTGGAGTCGTACTGCTCGATGACGACCGGGCCGGCAAAGGTGGTTCCCACGCCCATCTTGTTCCGGTCATAGAAGCCGGTGTCCAGGGTGACCGGCTGGCCGTCCTGCTGGAAGGTCACCGGACGGGTCTCCACCAGTGCCTGTTCCAGGGAGCCGGACTTCGTGGCCTCCGGCGTAGGTAGCTCGTCCATCACGGCGCGGGCCTCCACGCGGATGTTGATGACCTCCACGGTGCCGTCCTTGAAGCGGTGGCCATACTCCTCGAAGTGGGCGTCGTGGAAGGCGGCCTCGGCCTGGTCCAGCCAGGCGGTGTTCACCGGCCCCTCGGGGACATCGAAGCGGATCTCGTAGCCCTGGCCCTCATAGCGGGCATCGGCCAGCCAGTCGATCCTGCGCCGCTCGGCGGGGACTTCTTCGGCGTCCAGCTGGGCATTGGCGTCGCGCTCGAGCTGTTCGAAGGACGCCTGGATGGCCGCCGGATCGGCGTCGGCGAACCTGAACCGGTTGGTGGCAACGAACTCGTACTGTTCGTCGGTGGCCAGCAGCCCGATGCCGGCGATGATGCCCGGGTGGGCCGGGACCAGCACGTGGGGCACTTCGAGCTCGGCGGCGATTTCGCAGGCGAACAGCGCGCCGGCTCCGCCGGCGGCGACCAGGGTGAAGTCGCGCGGGTCGTAGCCGCGACGCACCGAGTTCTGCTCGATGGCCTGGGTCATGCCGAACTTCTGGACCTGCAGTGCACCCAGGGCGGCTTCCTCGACGGACATGCCGAGCTTGTCTGCCAGTTTCTCCATGGCCGTGCGGGCGCCGTCGAGGTCCATGTCCAGGCCCGAGCCGGCCAGCATGCGGTCCGGGCGCATCCGGCCCAGTAGCACCTGGGCGTCGGTCGAGGTCGGCTCCGTGCCGCCGTGGCCGTAGCAGACCGGTCCCGGCACGGCACCGGCCGACTGGGGGCCGACGCGGAAAACTCCGCCGGCATCGACATAGGCGATGGAACCGCCGCCGGCGCCGATGGTGTCGATGTCCACCATGGGGACCATGGCCTGGTGGTCACCGATCTTGGTGTCCAGCAGGTGGCGCATGCGCAGCTCGCCCTGGTAGGCGACTCCGATGTCCGCCGAGGTGCCCCCGATGTCCAGGGTGACGACGTTCTCGAAGCCGGACTGCTTGGCGGCCCACATGCCGCCGATCAGGCCCGCGACCGGACCGGACATCATCAGGGTGACCGGCCGCTTGGCGGCCTCGCGGATGGGCACCATGCCGCCGGAGGACTGCATCAGCAGGATCTCGCGCCGGTAACCCAGGCCTTCGGCCTCTTCCTGCAGACGGTGCAGGTAGCGCGAGACCCGCGGCCCGACATAGGCATTCAGTGCGGTGGTGGAAAAGCGCTCGTACTCCCGGTACAGGGGGACGATCTCGCTGGAGAGGGACAGATAGGCCTCGGGGAACTCCTCGTTGACGATCTGCCCGATGCGTTGTTCGTGGGCGGGGTTCAGGTAGGAGTGCAGCAGGCACACGGCGATGGCCTGGACACCTGCGGCCTTGAGTTCGCGTACCCGGGTGCGGACCTCGTCCTCGTCCAGGGGAACCAGAACTTCGCCGTTTGGGGCGGTGATGCGTTCCTTCACGGTGAGCCGGTGGCGGCGCTTGATCAGCGGCTTGGTCTGCCACGGCAGGTCCTGCTGGAGGGAGAAGTTGTGTGGCTTCTTGTGGCGGGCGATGTGCAGGATGTCGCGGAATCCCTCGGTGGTGATCATCCCGACCTCCGCCCCGGTGTGCGTCAGCGCGGTGTTCGTGGGCACCGTGGTCCCGTGCACCAACTGCTCGATCTCCGACAGAGGCACGCCGGCCTTCTCGCAGAGCAGCTTGATGCCGTTGATCACGGCCTCGGACGGGTCATGGGGGGTGGAGGGAACCTTCTCGACGACGGCGATGCGGCGTTCGTCATCTGAATAGTAAAGGTCGGTGAATGTGCCGCCGACGTCGACTCCGATGCGCTTCATGATGAGTCCTTTCGATAGGGGGATGCCCAGGATTGTGGTGGAAAAGGAATGTCCCGGGGAGGAATAGGGGATGCAGGGAATGGGGCCCGTACCGGGCCGCGGATGGGAAGGATGGTCCACAGTGGTGGGGCCTTCCTCCGACAGGCGTGTGATGGGCCTCACGCGACGTTGCTTAGGTAGCAATCTAATGCCCCTCTGAGCAACAAGCAATGCCTAAGTGGGATCCATTCGATATTTTTTTGCGCGCGGAGTGATCTGTTGCGGATGTTATCCCCGCAGCCCCCTGCTTATCCGGTGATCTAGCCCGGAGGGCCCGTGGGGTGGGCGCCGGGTGCCGTCTCGATGGGCTGCTACTTCCGGTCGGTGGGCGGGGCCCCTTCGGTGTCCCTATGAACCCCGCGTCTTCATTTCGGTCTCGATAGGGGAGCTGCGGGCCGGTGGCCTCGGCAATGTGAGCGCCATCCGCGGTCTCCTTTCGGGCCAACCCGGTGGCAGCGTCACTGGGCGGACCGGCGCCCCGATTGTCGGCGCGGGAGGGCGGCCCCGCTCACCTTCGGCGCGGAGGGGCCCTCGGCATTTACCTGAGGCTCGGTTCCAATCCTGTTGCCGGGCCTGGTGATCGCGCGGGGTGAGGGGCGGGCCTTGCTGGGTTGTAGGAGTGGCGCAGCAGCCGATACCCGCACCCTGCCGAGCGGTGGGCCCGAGAAAGATTCGGGTTTCGTGCACCCCTGGCGCTGGGCCGTGATGTAGGTTATAGTATTTACCAGAGCAACACAGTTGCTTGGTTAGCAACATTCCGATGGATGAGAGTGGAGAGAAAAATGACTGAATCGACAGGGAAGTTCAACGACATCGAAGCCCGCCTTGCAGCAGTGCTGGAAGAAGCGTTCGAAGCCGGGACGAGCATCTACAACGAGCGCGGCTTCAAGCGCCGGATCGGCTACGGCAACCGCCCCGCCGTCATCCACATCGACCTCGCCAACGCCTGGACCCGTCCGGGCCACCCGTTCAGCTGCCCGGGCATGGAGACGATCATCCCGAATGTGCAGCGGATCAACGAAGCAGCGCGCGCCAAGGGTGTCCCGGTCTTCTACACCACCAACGTGTACCGCAACCGCGACGCGACCTCCGGCACGAACGACATGGGCCTGTGGTACTCGAAGATCCCCACGGAAACCCTTCCGGCGGATTCCTACTGGGCGCAGATCGATGACCGCATCGCGCCGGCAGAGGGCGAGGTCGTGCTCGAGAAGAACCGTGCCTCGGCATTCCCGGGGACGAACCTCGAGCTCTTCCTGACCTCCAACCGCATCGACACCCTGATTGTGACCGGTGCAACCGCAGCCGGGTGCGTGCGCCACACCGTCGAGGACGCGATCGCGAAGGGCTTCCGCCCGATCGTCCCCCGCGAGACCATCGGCGACCGTGTCCCGGGCGTCGTGCAGTGGAACCTCTACGACATCGACAACAAGTTCGGTGACGTGGAGTCCACGGATTCGGTGGTGCAGTACCTGAACGAACTCCCGATGTTCAAGGACACCGTCCCGAAGACCCTCTCGGATCCCCAGCCCGAGGTGGAGGCACCGGCAGACCCGGTGTTCGCCGAACAGCACTAATCATCGTCCTACCGGCCGGCGGCCCTGAGCCGTGGCGACAACAGTCCGGCACCCCTTGGTGGGTGCCGGACTGTTGCGCATCCGGGAGGGCATTGAAATCCCGGGCATTCGTGCGATGGGATTGACCGCAACTCGTGGACACTGGTTCTGCATCACGCGGCCCGCGTGAGCACGTCTTTCCGCCCTGCACCATTCTCGGCGCGGGCCCGCGTGGCCTGCACGCACTCCACCGACGGGAGCATCCCAAGCCTGGAATGGCGCCGTCGGCGATTGTAGAAATCCGCGCTCCACCGCGGGACATTGGCCTTCGCCTCGTCGCTGGTTCTCCAGCCCGCCAGTCGAAGAATGAGGCCTTCAGCGTCGACCCGAGCCGCTCCTGCATGTCGTTGCCACGGCCGGTGCGCCCCACCGATCACAGGATGCCCAGGTCCCTGGCGGCCTCCCAAGGCTGCGTCGAGGTGAGCTGCGCCTCGCGATCGAAATTAGGCCGGCATAATTCCGATCGCGGCAGCCAATACACTTCGACCGCTTTCCAGGGGTGGTGCGTGGCTTCCGGGGTGCGGCAACCGAGGGGGAAAACAAGGGTGCTGGTAATACCGTCGCTGGGTCTGCCTTTTCAACGTTGAAGAACGAGATGCGTCACTCTCGGGCGTTCACCCACCTCAGCGCGGCTCATACCGCGGTCATGGAACATATCGAGCTCTGGTATAACCGGCGCAGGACCCGCCGGACCCACAGGAGCAACGACGGGTCAGCCCGCTGGCCACGCGTGAGCGCTACCGTGTTGCCCAGGTTCCGGGCCTCACGGCCCAAATTACTGAAAGGAAATCAAACAAACTGTCTTAAAAGCTTGACCAGCTCATATTGAGTCATGGGGAGAATCCGACGGGTGGCACCACGGGGGCGTCCATAGTGTCAGAGCGATTTAGGGTGAATACGCGGCGCTCTGAAACGGTCGACCCAGCAGGGATGGTGATCGCCAGTTGCATCGAGCCGCAGCTCTTGGGCGAAGAGCTGCGACGTCCTGGGTGGTGGACCCGGTGGCCATGGCCGCGATGCCGTGCAATGTGACGTCTTTCGACGTTGACACCCACGTCGAGCATTCCCGGCCTGCGACGGCATGAATAGTATCCAGGACAAAACGGGCAGGAAAACTTAACTACGCAACGATTCGTTGATACCCGCGGCTTTTGGCCCGGCTTGCGTCGTCGCCGGGCGTCGTGGATCAAACTCAGCCGGCGGCTGGGAATTAGGCTACGTTGTCACCGTTGCCGTGCTGAAGACCGAGACGCGCCGACACCGCACGGGCAGTCTCCTTGGTCGCCTCCGCCAGCTCGTCTCCGATTCCCAGATGCTGTACGCGGGAGCGGGGAGCGCTGACGGTGATGCAACCGGCGATCTTGCCACGGTAGTCCCAGATGGCGGCCGAAACCCCGAATTCCTCGTAGGTCGTTTGGCCGTCGTTGACGGCCAGGCCAGCGTCCCGGATCATGGCCAAGTGGGCTGCTGCGTCCGCATAGCCCCCATCAATACGGTCCTGCTCGGTGACTTCGATGGTCCCGGAATCCACCAGTTGTTCCACGGTCCCCATGTCTAAGGTGGAGAGGAGTATCCGCACCGACGAGGAAGCCCAGCGCGTATAGCGCGTACCGATGTGGGCAGAGTGCTTGACCTGGTGCGGGCTGGCAACCTGCTCAATGACCACGGCCTCGTTGCCGTTCCACAGTGAAATTGCCGAGGTTTCGCTGGTGCGTGCAGTCAGGTCCTCCAGATGTGGAAGCGCGGCACGGCGCACATCCAGTTCCGCGAGCAGCGGTGCGGCCAGTCCCAGCAAGCCGAGCCCCAGTCGGAAACGCCCGCTGCCCTCGTCGCGCTGGACGTAGCCGGCCTCGGCCAATCCGTTGAGCATGCGCGACACCGTGGACTTGTGCAGACCGACCCGGTCGGAAACTTCGGTGACTCCAAGAACCGGGTGGGCGGTGGTGAAGGCCTCCAGCACCGCCAGCCCGTTGAGCAGTGAGGCAGCCGCCCCCTGCGGTTGCGTGCCAACGCGTTCGGTCATCGGTCTGGGTCCTCATCTGTGGTTTTGGGGTTGTCGCGGTCTTGCCGGTTCGCAACGTTCGGCGTACTCAATGTTCCCATAAGCGACCGTGGAAGCCGTTCATGTGCAGTACGTCACAAAAACTTCCCGAAAACTCTTGCTTGTTGCTGAGTCGGGAACTATGTTGATATGAAAGCAACAAATTTGCGAATGTAGATCCTAACCACAGGGAGCAAGATGTCGGAAAACTCCCACGCAGCACTCGAAGCCCAGCTGGAAGCGCTGCCCGAGAAGGTCTTTGCGGCAGGCGCCGAAGAGTGCAACAAGCGCGGATGCAAGCACCGCGTTGGCTACGGAACCCGTCCGGCCATCATCCACATCGACATGGCCAATGCCTGGACCCGTCCGGGCCACAACTTCACCTGCAGGAACTTGGATGTCATCATCCCGGCCTGCCAGAACCTGAACGCCACAGCACACGCCAACGGTGTCTCGTTCGTCTTCACCACCACCACCACCTCGTTGTCGGTGAACAACAAGGTAGCGGTCAACGGCTAGACGAGGTCGCAAAACGTCCCATCAGTGTTCTGGGCAGAAGCTGGTCACGTCAACCGTGCATAATGGTGCGCGGTGGATACGGCCCGCTTTCGCCTACGGGCAAGAGGCTGCCGCCCCCAGTGGTGGGAGCCCCCCAAAAAGCTATCGTCCGCAGAAATGCGGTATTTTCCCCGAATGAAAATGAGGCGAGTCACCCATGAAGCAGCACCGCACCGAACCTTCCCCGGCCCGTTTGGGCCCCGATCCGTCGCCTCCCGAAGACTACGGGGTCAAGCCGGAAACGCTGCGCCGGGCGACCCTTGCCGGCTTCGCGGGCACCGTGGTGGAATGGTTCGATTTCGCTGTCTATGGTTTCATGGCACCGATCATCGCCCAGACGTTCTTCGCCTCGGAGAGCGCCGTCATGTCCCTGTTGCAGACCTTCGCGGTTTTTGCCGTGGCCTTTGCCCTTCGCCCGGTGGGTGGAGCCTTGTTCGGCATGCTGGGGGACCGGCTGGGTCGCAAGCAGGTGCTGATCACCACGGTCCTGCTTATGTCAGGATCCACTGCCGTCATCGGGCTGTTGCCCGGCTACCAGCAGATCGGCGTGTGGGCGGCGGTCCTGCTCACGCTGGCGCGCTGCGCCCAGGGCCTGTCGGCCGGCGGCGAGTATGCCGGGGCGGTCACCTATGTCATCGAGCATGCCCCGGCGCATCAACGGGCCCGGTGGGGATCGGCGATGCCCACCGCCACATTCTTTGCTTTCGCGGTGGCTGCCCTGCTGAGCTTCCTGCTCTCCGCCGGGTTGGGGCAAAGCGTCATGGAAGAGTGGGGCTGGCGCATACCATTCCTGGTGGCCGCGCCCCTGGGGTTGGTGGCCTTCTGGATCCGTCGGCATTTGGATGAGTCCCCGCTCTTCCAGGAGATCAAGGATTCGACCGCGGCCCCGGAGCATGCACCCCTGCGCACCACCCTGGCCGAACAAGGCAAACCCATGCTCATCTTGGGCGGGTACATCTCCCTGACCGCGCTGTCCTTCTACATCTTCTCCACCTACATGACCACATTCCTTCGCAATGTCGTGGGGATGGACGCCACCTCCGTGTTGCTGTCGAACGTGATCGCTTTGTCGTGTGCCGCAGTGCTGGCGCCCTTCGTTGGGATCCTGTGCGACCGGATCGGACGGCGGCGGACCATGTTTGCCTCGGTGTTCCTGCTGATCCTCACCGCCTATCCCGGCTACTTGCTCGCTTCCTCGGGGACCTTCAGTGGAGCGCTGGGCGGCCAAATGATGATCATGCTGGGTACCGTGAGCGCGAATGTGGTCACCGCGGTGCTGCTTACCGAGGTCTTCCCAACCCGGGTGCGTTACACCGCGGCCGCAATCACCTACAACGTCAGCTACGCGCTGTTCGGCGGCACGGCCCCGTTCATTGCCACCTTGCTGATTGACCTGACCGGCTCGCCCATGGCCCCGGCGGTTTACCTGACGGCCATCGCAGTGGGCGCGTTTGTCGCGGCCATGCTCCTGCCCGAAACTTCCGGACGTCGCCTGGGTGCTGGCGTGGACGAAGGCTCCATCACCACGGCTGCGGAACCTGGCCCGCGCTAGTTTCCGCCGCCCGGTGCGCAGGCGCGGCAGCCGACCCCGAACGCGGGGTCGGCTGCCGCGCCATTCCCGGATTCCTGGACGTGGATGTTCGTCCCGAATCAGTGATCCACAACTTGCATGTCCTTGCAATGAGGCGTTTTTGGTACTAGGGGGCCGTGCAATCGGGGGTGACCTGCGGTGTTGCGGCAGCTCGAAACCAGCCCGTGAGATCGGTCAAGAAATTTGCCAGACCCATTGCATCCTGGCTCTCAGAGCAGCTGGGTTGGTCACAGAGCAAAACAGTCTGGTGTTGGGCTTCCCGCAAGTGGATGGGCCAGCCCCGGAATAGTTCCGGCAGGGCTTTCATTGTCGCAGCACTCGCGACACACCACCCCGTCAAACCCGCCACCCCGCACCCCACGGCATTGCCGTATGGGGGGGAACTGCGAAGTGCCACGGAAGAAAATACACACTGAAGCTCATCGGAGTCATCGAAAAGACTCTATCCACCCCGCACGACCTCTCCGAGGCCGTGATCGGCAGGCTGAGGCGGCTGGGCCTCAAGGCCGGGATCCCGCTTTCCGAGGTCGACCATCTGGTGCACGGTACCTCGGTGCCCACCTACACGGCGCTGACGCACCGCGGGGTGGAGGTCGGAATGATCATCACCGAGGGCTTTCGCGGCATCCTGTACATCGCGAGACACAAAAACCCTCAACGTCTCACTGCAACAGGACTTGCCTTGGCAAACCCGACCGCTGGTCAAGCACCGGCACCGAGCCGACCACCACCGACGCGTCGTTGAGCCAGGGCCGGATGCGCCCGGAACGGGTGTTGGCCACGACTCGGGCCTTGATCTGGACGTGGATCAGGCAGGCTAAGCCTTGGCCAGGGTTGCCGCCCGCGTCGGCGTGAGCGCGGAGGAAACGGCACTCGGGGCCTTGCAGATCCAGACGTACGGCATGGCCCAGGCCATCGAGTAGAACTCGGTGCGCCGCGGTGACGATCGGCTGGGCTTCACCTTGATCGCTGGCTGCGGGCGGTGCACTGTTCGCCTTCGAAACCGCCGCCCACCCGGCATCATCGCAGTCACCGGGCTGCTGGCCTCCGATGAGCAGTACGAGTGTTAATTGGCTCTCGTGTAAATCTCGGCAGCCAGCAATTCACGGGTGCGGCGTTGGGCCTCGGCGTCGCGTATGCCCAGCTTGTCCACCAGGTTCTGCAACTTGTCGATCTGCTGCAGGTAATCGGTTCCGAGCCGTTGGGACAGCGGACGGGCGGCGAGGTCGTCCGCCATCCGCCAGGCCACGGCCAGGGCCCGTTCAAAGATCCGTTGGTCGGCTTCCGCGCTGGTGGCCGCCGGGCCTGCGCCCAGCACGGCCACGATATTGAGCCGCGAATCGTCCAGGCCGAGCGCGAGGCCGTCGAGCTGGCCGCGCAGTCGGCGCAGTGTCTTGGCATTGCGCCCAAAACGGCCCAGCCGCATCGAAACGGTGCCGCCGTAAGCGATGACCTGGGTGAGGGTGACCAGCGCGAGGGCAAAGGTCAGCGTCAGCAGCCAATAAAGCAGTGATTCGTTGAGGGGTTGCTTGGTGAACCCGTTGCCTTGCAAGCCGCGCGCGAGTTCCTCGATGCTGTTGGCGACCTTGAGTTCGGGGTAGGTCGAGACGTAGTAGCTGCCGTACTTCCACGAGGTGTCGACCAGCCTGCTGTTGCCGCCCAGGCCCATCGCGCCGGTGATCTGGACCGGTATCGTCACGGTTCCATCGGGGAAGGTCCACACGGGGATGATGCTCTGGTCGGGGAAAAGCTCGCCGGTGGCTGGATCGACCAAGTCCGGGAATTCGCCCTTGATCTTCCACAGGGCATCGATCAGCACCGTCGGATCGATTTTCTGCCTGGTGGCTTCGTCGTCCGTGTCCGGCTCGGCGCGTACCAACAGGTGTTCCTCCGCATCGCGCACCGCGAGGGTGACATCCACCTGCTCGGTGAACTTGTCCTCCAGGTATCTGCGGATTCCTGCTTCGGTGATCGCCGTGGTGTTTCCGTCGATGGCCAGGGAGCGCAGGGGGTGGGTCCCCGTCAGCGTCCACGCAGGGCGCATCGTTAGCTTGTCGGTGGCCACGCCACCGGCGATGAGCGAGGCCAATGTGATCGCTCCGCCGATGCCGATCCACACTCCTCGATGGCGGATGCGTGGCAGTGGCAATTTCCGGCGGCGGCGCGGGGCTGCGGGCTCCCGGTATCCCAGGGCTTGGGGCAAGGGGCCGAACAGCGCCCTGGCTGCGGCGTTGGCGCCGTTCTTCGGGATCGGGATTGCATTCTTCGTCGTCGAATCCGTTGACGACGATCTCTCCGGACACGATGTTCAGGTAGTAACCCAGGCCCATGGAATCGCCTTGCTGCATGGCATCGGCGATCTGTTCGAGATCAAAGTCTTCGAGATTCAACATGCTGTGTCCTTGTTGCGCGAGGGCGTGGAGTGTTTTATCCAGCCTTGTCCGTCGGCACGTTTCGCGCAAGGGCTGTACCGGAGAATAGGCGGAGCGGTGCATTTCTAGCGGCGAGAAACCTCGATGCTGCCGGACATGGAACGAACGGCTTCGCGCAGAGGGCCCTCGACCCGGGCGAGGTATTCCTTCCGCGGCTCGCGAGCCGTCGGGGTCGGTGCGCTGAACGCGGCCAGTTGGCCCCGGGGGAACTGGAACGCCATGGACATGGTTCGGATGCCTGCGGTGTGTTCTTCCTCCACGAACGCGTACCCCCGGGTTCGGGCCAGCTCGATCTGCTTCAGGATCTGTTCGGGCTCCGTCAGCGTGTGTTTCGTGTGCGGTTCCCGTTGTGTTTCTCCCAGCAACCGGGTGGCGCCGTCGCCGGGCATCAAGGAGAGCATCGCCCGCCCCATGGCCGTGCAATAGGCCGGCAGAAGCCTGCCGCGCTCAACCCGGATTGCCAGTTCGTGCGTGGCTTGGACATCTAGGACGTTGAGGACTTCGTCGCCCTGAAGCAGCGTGAGCGTGGTGGTCTCGTTGATGCGGCCGGTGAGTTCCTCCAGCACCGATTGCGCACGAAGGGTCGGATCGTTGGCGGCAAGATAGGGGTCCGAGAGTTCGAGTAACTTGGCCTGCGCCGAAAAACGGCCATCGCGGTGGGTGAAGTACCCCAGTTCTGTCAGCGTGCCCAGGTAGCGTCGTGCCGCGGCGGGTGGCATGCCGACCCGCTCGGCGACCTCGGAGAGGGTGAGGGGAGACCCATCAAAGCCGGAAATCACCGCCAACCCGCGTTCGAACGCCTGGACGTACTCGTTGCGTGGGGACCCTGCATCCATGGTGTGGCCCTTCAGGTGGCTTAATAGTCGCGACGGTTGCGGAGAACCCTTGACGGGAGATGTCGATCACATCAATACTGTTTCGTATAGCGAATATTATTTTCGCACAACGAAACCGAAAGGTGAAGAGATGCGCCGCAAATTGTTCACTGTCACTGCATCTGTCTCGCTATGTCTGACGGCGACTCTGGCCCTGAGCGGCTGCGTCATCCTGCGCCCCGGGGTCTCGGCCAACGAGCAAGGCGCGGTGCAGGGCGAGGCCCATACCCGGATCGTCGAGCTTCCGGCCTCGGTGAAGGACAAAGGTGTGATGGTGATCGGGTCCCAGCTTGCTTCACCTCCGTTGATCTTCCAGCAGGACGGTGGAAAACAGATCGAGGGCATCAACAAGGACATCGCAGACGAGGTCGGAAAGCGGCTCGGCGTCAAGGTCGAATGGAAGCAATTCCCATTTGCCGGCCTGATCCCCGCCGTCCAATCGGGACAGATGGATGGCGGCATGGACCTGATCGGCGACACTGAGCAACGGCGGGCGGCCGTCGACTTCGCCAACTACATGAACCAGGCAACCTCTCCGCTGGTGCGCCGCGGCAACCCGCATCACATCGAATCCGCCGCGGATTTGTGTGGCCTACCAGTGGCCATCGTCCGCGGCGGCGTCCAGCTAGAGTTGGCCGAGCAAACGAGCAAGGACTGCGTGGAGCAAGGCAAGAAGCCCGTGGAGATCAACCAATATGGCGCTCCCGGCGATGCCAGGCTTTCGGTCCAGGCTGGACGCGAGGCTGCCTTCTTGGGCAACACTCCGGTGATGCGCTACATCTCCGAGCAGAAGGCCACCAGCTCGATCTTTGAAATGGGCGGGGAAGCAACCTACCAACTCCAGCCCATCGGCATCATCACCGCCAAGGGCAACCGCGAGGTCCACGAATCAATCCAGTCGGCTCTGGACCTGATGCAAGCCGATGGCACCATCGCCGGAATCCTCAAGGAATGGAACACCGAGGATCTCGCCCTGGACACCGAATCTAAGGAAGCCAAATGAGCAACGCACTGCTTTCCGATCGACAAGCCGCCTTGGCCAAAGTCAATGACATGGTGGCGACCAAGCGCCATCCCTGGCGCATCGTATTCGGCGTCTTGGCCGCAGTCGTAGTGGTCTGGGGTGCACTGAACCTTTGGCTCAATCCGGCGCTGGACCATGCAACGATCTTCAAGTACCTCACCGCCGAGTCGATTCTCACCGGGGTAAAGAACACCATCGTGCTGGCGGTGATCTCCATGGTGATTGGCACCGTGGGCGGCTACTTGGTCGCCGTCATGCGACTGTCCCACAACCCGGTGTTGCGGGCCATCGGTTTTGGCTACGTCGCCTTGATCCGCAGTATCCCGTTGTTGGTGCTCATCCTGTTCATGGGCAACCTGGCCCTGTTCTGGTCCAGGGTGGACATCGTCAACCCGTTCAACCAAGACGAGGTATGGATCGGTTGGGGCATGAACGATCTGGTCACTCCATTTATCGCCTCGATCTTGGCACTGGCCATCAACGAGGCCGCTTACATGGGTGAGGTGATTCGTTCGGGTCTGCGCTCGGTTGACCAAGGCCAGCGCGAGGCGGCCACTGCCCTGGGCCTGGGCTCGGGGCACACGATGTCCAAGGTCATCCTGCCCCAAGCTATGCGAGTGATCCTGCCCCCGGCCGGCAGCCAGTTCGTGACAATGATCAAAATGACCTCGCTGGTCTCGGTGATCGCCGGTGGCGATTTGCTGACCGAGGCCCAGAACATTGCGGCCACCAACCTGCGAACACTTGAACTGCTAGTGATCGCTTCCGCCTGGTACTTGCTGGTGACCGGGATCGCGACCATAGGCCAGTCCATCCTCGAACACCGCCTTGAGCGCGGCCAGAGAAGGGTTTCGATCTGATCATGGCACCGACCACACTGCTGGACATCTCCGAGGTCCACAAGTTCTACGCCAACCACCATGTACTCCAGGGGGTGAGCCTCCAGGTGCCCGAGGGCACCGTGGCCTGCCTGCTGGGCCCCTCCGGCTCCGGAAAGTCCACGTTGCTGCGTTGCATCAACCACCTGGAGTCCATCGACGCCGGGCGCATCACCATGGACGGCACCACCCTGGCCTACGAGGAACGAAACGGGCAGATGCATCAGCGTCCGCGCGCCAAGGTGGACAAGCAACGCCAAGACATCGGTATGGTATTCCAACACTTCAACCTGTTCCCGCACTACACCGTGTTGCAGAACATCACCTTGGCCCCGAGCCTGCTCAAGAAAGCGTCAAAAGCCAAAGCCACCGCGCGGGCCCTGGAACTTCTCGAGAAGGTCGGGCTGGCCGACAAACGCAACGCCTACCCTTCATCGCTCTCCGGCGGACAGCAGCAACGCGTAGCGATCGCCCGGGCGCTGGCCATGGAACCCAAGGTCATGCTCTTTGACGAGCCGACTTCCGCCTTGGACCCCGAGCTGGTCGGCGAGGTGCTCAAGGTGATGAAGGACCTCGCTGCCGGCGGCATGACAATGATCGTGGTGACCCACGAAATGTCTTTTGCCCGCGAGGTTGCGGACTCCGTGGTCGTCATGGACGGCGGGGTCATCATCGAATCCGGGACACCTGCGGCGATCTTCGACAACCCGCAGCAGGAGCGCACCAGGGACTTCCTGCGCCACGTACGCTGATCCCCGCGACCAAGAAGAAGGAAAACATCACATGAAAAGCTCACTCGTTTTGCTGGGAACTGGCGGCGGACCGACACCAAAATCCGAGCGCAATGCCTCCTGCAACGCCATTGTGGTGGGGGATGCCACCTACATCATTGACGCAGGAAACGGGATCGCGCGGCAAATGGCCTTCGCCGAACTCCCTTTTGATTCGATCCGCGCCATGGGAATCACCCACCACCATTCGGACCACAATGCCGATGCCGGGACGCTGATGCACCTTGCCTGGTGCGCAAACCTGCAGGGGCCGGTGGAAACATTCGGGCCAGCGCCCTGGTCCGGAATCTGGGAGTCCTTCCTGGCCTACTCCGCCACGGATGTGGAGATTCGCAAGGTCGATGAAGGCCGCCCCGATTTCGCAGCAATGGTCACCGCCAAGGACATCGTGGAACCCGGTGTGGTCCATGAGGACGACCGCGTGCGGATCACCGCGGCGTGGGTCAACCACCCGCCGATTCCGGCACTGGCATACCGAGTGGACACCGAGGACCGCTCCTACGTGATCTCGGGCGACACCACCCCGTGCGAGAGCCTTATCGAGCTGGCCCGGGGGGCGGATGTGTTGGTGCATGAGGTCATGCATATCCCCAGCATCGACCCGTTGCTCAAACGCTCCAACGGGGCCAGACTGCGCGAACATCTGATCAACTCTCACACCTCGTCCACCGCCGTCGGAAGCATTGCCGAACAAGCCGGCGTTGGCCAGTTGGTGCTGTCGCACTTCGTGCCGGGCAGCCCTGCTGTCCCCGAGGAAATCTGGCTTGCCGATGCGCGGGAGGGTTTCGGCGGGAAGATCGTTGCCGGACGGGACCTCATGGTCATCTAGTCCGGGCCGGGCCGGGCCGGGCCGTGCGCGGCTGCGGTTCCGGGGTGGAAACCGGGGCAGAGCCACGTCCAAATATTCCGGCACCTTGGTTCCCTACGAAGTCTCGGCATTCATGCCGGGCCCGGGGTCCTCGATGGCCTTGATGCCGACCAGCCACTCGACAACGACCTTGTTCATGGCCTGGTCCTTGAACTTGTACCAGGTCTCGAGTTCCTTCGGGAAGTATTCCAGTGCGTCCTTGAAATGCCGGAACGGCTTGCTGCGGACTAGCGCCTGTTCGAGTTTCAACCGCGCCTCGCCGTCGGGAAGGCCGACGGTGAAATCTTCCATGTGCCGGTAGGACTCGTAGGATTCAAGGCGGTCGACGTAGGCGTAGTTGCCCTCGTCGATATCCTCCAGGGTGATGTCCTCGTCGAGCCCCGGCACGATGACTTCCCCGGTATAGAGGTCGAGGTAATACTCGTTGCCCATGGAACGGTCATCGTGCATGGCCCAGGCAATTTCTTCCAGATCAAGGTCTTCGAGTTTTAGCATCATGCTTCGTTGCCGCGCGTCGGTGTCTTGACCTCCCCAGCCTTGCGCCACCTCGATGATCGCGCAAGGCCCCCCCCCCGTGCGCCGGGCGGGCTGAGCCGGCAACCAGATTTTCTTGCAGATTCCATGCTTGACTTCGCTTCGTCTCGAAGGGATAGCATGAAGGTAGTGGGCCATGTCGCTTGCGCGCCATCGATGGTTTCACCGAAATCGTGCGGCAGACGACGCGCGTGCCCCCAGCGGGCATGCGTTTCCTTGTGACGCACAAGATCTGTTGGGAGAACTCATGAAGACCAGAGCAGCTGTGGCAATTGCCCCCGAAACCGACCTTGAGATCCGTGAAGTCGATCTCGACGAACCTCGTGCGGACGAGCTTCGCGTGAAGATCGTGGCCTCCGGGGTGTGCCACACCGACGCCATCATCCGCGACCAGTGGTACCCGGTGCCGCTACCGGTGGTTCTGGGCCACGAAGGTGCCGGGATCGTCGAGGCGGTTGGCTCGGCCGTGCAGGGGTTCTCCGTTGGCGACAAAGTTGTCATGGGTCCGGCATTCTGCGGCGCCTGCGAGCAGTGCCTCGCCGGGCACCCGATGTATTGCGTGAACTTCTACGACCGGAACTTTGGCGTCCAGCGTCCGGACGGCTCGAAGGCCTTTTCTGACTCGCAGGGTGCGATCGGATCGCACTTCTTTGGACAGTCTTCCTTTGCCGAATACACCAACGTTGTGGCCCACGGTGCGGTCAAGGTCCCCGACAACGCTCCGTTGGAGATCCTCGGTCCGCTCGGCTGCGGCATCATGACCGGTTCCGGGGCCGTGCTCAACGTCCTGAAGCCCACGCCCGGATCCTCCATCGCGGTGTTCGGCACCGGGTCCGTGGGCATGTCGGGCATGCTTGCGGCCAAGGCCGCCGGCGCCACGACCATCATCATGGTGGACATCGTTCCCGAGCGTCTGGAATTCGCCAAGGAACTGGGTGCCACCCACATCGTGAACTCCAAGGAAGTTGACCCGGTCGAGGCGATCAAAGAGATCACCGGGGGCGGGGTCGACTACGCGTTGGACACCACTGGTGTCCCTGCAGTGTTCGCGCAGATGACCAAGTCACTGACCATCAGGGGCCACGGCGCACTGGTAGGTGCCGCGAAATTGGGCACGGAGGCACCGTTCGACATTGGCACGCTGCTGTTGACGGGTATCAAGATTTCCATGGTCATCGAGGGCGACGCGGTGCCCAAGGAATTCATCCCGAGACTAATCAGCCTCCACGCCCGAGGCATGTTCCCCTTCGACAAGCTGATCAAGAAGTACAAGTTTGAGGACATCAATCAGGCCTTCGTCGATTCGGCGGACGGATCGACCCTCAAGCCGGTTATCGTGTTCTAGCGCATACAGATCCGGTTTGACGGGTGAGCGAATGCGTGCCCGCTGGGGTCCGTCCATCCGCCCACCCTCCCCGGGAATGGACCGGTGCCGGACTCAACCACCCCATGTGAAACGCAGTCACCTGCCCTCCGCGACTGAGATCGATGACGCCAATGCCGCTCAGCGGTAGCACGGGGGTTCTCCTTTGAAATGCTACGTTGTAGGTTCTGGGGGCGTGGGGTCTAGCAAATAGTTGGGAGTACAAGTGCACCGACAAGAGCAATGGGTCCGACGACGGCCATGGGCATTGGCCACTGGATGAGTAGCTGATTGATGCGGGAGCGTTCATCTTCATCGGCGGTGGCTACAAGCGTCGCACCCACCGTCCGAACGCTAAGAGGTCCACGATCGGGGAACAAAAGCCAATCGCCGCGATCAATGCGCGGCCGGCGATGTCGCCGAAGCCACAAGCGGGATCGCCCACGGCACCAGGGCCGCGAGTATTCCGGTGGTTGATGCGAGGGCAGGGACAAGCCAGTCGATCAGGCAAATGGCAAGAGCCGCGATCAATGGACTTACTATCTGACTTGCGGCATCGCCCAAGAACTAAGCACCCATCGTTTGCAGGCCTCCGACGAAAGTGATGCTGCCACCAACCATCAGGACCGTGGACCAATCGATTTTGGCCACCGCAGTCTTGCCGGTCTTGGGGTCGACCAGTGTCATGACAGCGGTCGGCTTCGCCGCCGGCGAAAAGGGCACCCTGCTGGCCACGAGCGCGCAGAACCTTGCCGAACTCGGACGCCAGAGCGTGCAGAGCCTCGCCGGGTCCCTGGCCGGAAAGGACGTCGCGGCAACCGTCGCCGTTACCGTTGACACAGTGATCGCCGAGAATACCGGCGCATAGACCAAGTAGCATCCTCTGGGGAGCCCCGCGCATGTCGAAGGCTCCCACGCCCGCAACACGGGCAGCACACTCCAAGCACCGCACAAAGGAACAATGATCATGGCATCGACTACGCAAGTGACCATCGTGGGCTCATCAAACGTGGACATCACCGCGCTGATGAATCGGCTGCCCGGCCCGGGCGAGACGGTCCTTGCCGATTCGTACCGGCTCACTCCCGGCGGCAAGGGCGCCAACCAGGCCCTCGCCGCGGCTCTCGCCGGTGCCAGAACCGAATTCATTGGTGCCGTCGGCAATGACCCGCACGCGGAGATCGCCCTGGGCCAGTTGGCCGAGGCAGGGGTGGCCCTCGATCGTGTCAAACATATTGAAGGTGCGACAGGCGTTGCCATCATCAGCGTCGACGCCAAGGCGGAAAACAGCATTGCGGTGATCTCCGGTGCCAACTCGAGTATGGAGGCTGCGGCGGTCACCGCCGCCGGCGCGCTTGAGGGCGTGCTGGTCTTGCAGGGAGAAATCCCCGAATCAGGGATCCGCGCGGCCATCGATGCCGCCACCGGGCCCATCGTGCTGAACCTGGCACCGGTCATCGACCTGGACCGCGACTACCTCTGCCGGGCCAACCCGCTGGTGGTTAACGAACACGAGGCCGCCCTGATCCTGGCCCAGCTCGAGGGAAGCAAGGAACTGAGCACCGACCCCGAGCCGGTCATTGCCCAGCGCCTGTGCGATGAAGGCATCGCCTCGGTAGTCATCACCCTCGGCGGGGAGGGCGCACTGGTGGCGGTGCGCGGAACCGATGGCGCCGCCGAGATCACCACGTTGCCCGCCGTGAAGGTCACCGCCGTTGACACCACCGGTGCCGGAGATGCCTTCACCGGCGCCCTGGCCGCGCGCCTGGCCGCCGGTGAAACCCTGATCGAAGCCGCCGGATTCGCCGGCCGCTTTGCCGCGCTGACCGTGCAGGAACACGGAGCCCAAGCCTCCTACCCGCGCTCGCTGAACAACCTCTAAACAATCCCCAAGATCCCCGAAAGCCCAGGACACCCGTGCTCAAAACCGACATCCTCAACGCGCCTCTGCTCAGCGCACTGGCCACCCTGGGACACACCGACACCGTGGTGATCGCCGATTGCGGGCTGCCCATTCCTGCCGGCCCCAGTATCATCGACCTCGCGCTGGTGCGCGGGACCCCCAGCTTCGAAGACATCCTGGAGGTCTTGGCCAGGAACTTGGTCATCGAATCAAGCACCCTGGCCAGCGAGGCACAAGGGACCGGAGTCGAGCGGATCTGCCAAAACCACGGGCTTGCCGCGGACTTCCTCACCCACGAACAGCTCAAGGAAGCCCTGCCGCGTGCCAAGGTTGTGGTGCGCACCGGCGAAACCACCCCGTACGCCAACGTGATCCTGCACTGCGGGGTCGATTTCTAGTCCTGTGACTCCTTGCCCTCCCGGGCAGGGAACAAGCCGATGTGCCGAAGACCGGCCGTGTACCCGCACCCGCGGGGACGTGGCCGGTCTTCGCTTTGTGCCCACGGTGCACCCTTGCAGTGTGCACCGTGGGATAGGTTCATGGAGGGAAGAAGCAGCCCAGAGAAAATCCGGGCGCGCACCAGTTCGAGGAGACCGTAAACGATGTTCCACAGTGACTACGTGGGAGCCGCATTGGATGTGGTCTCGAATGCTCTGGCCTCGTTGACGGCGCAAAAACGCGTGGAACGGACGGCAAATGCCGGGCTGAGCTCTCTGGCCGCACGGCTCGAAAGCGCCGTGGGAACCCCGGAACCAGCAGTCGGTCTGATGACTTTTCCGACCGCGATGCGTGACTACCTCGCATTCGCAGCCGAACATCCCGAATCCCGCCAGCCCGAACACGACATCCGGAGTCTGCAAGAAATCCACCGGGTGTGGGCGACCGGCGCCACCATGTCGGAAGCGGACATGCAGGTGGCCTTTCAGACCTGTCAGGAGTTTCTCAGCGCACTGCAATTGGGCGATGCGGCGCAGCAGGTTCAGGCGCTGCTGAACGCCGCCGCAGCCGGAGATCCTGCCACCGCGTGGGGCCACACCCCGGTCGGCGACCACCTTCTGATCGATATTGCACACAGTAAATCGGTCAACTATGTCACGGCCCACAGCCACGCCCGGATTCTGGAACAAGTGGTGCTGGATAACCGAGCCGGGCATGCTCGTTCGGTGCTGGTGACTGCCGTGGTGATGAGCGGCAACCTGCCGGTCTCCGCGGTGGCCGATCGCCGACTGGAGCTGCCTCCGGGGGTGAGCACCGTCGAGAATCTGGACGTGGTGCTGGATCCCGCGGCTTTCTCGCTGATCGATTCGACGCGTCAGGGACAGCTCATCGTGCGGATCGCCGAACATTCGACGCTGGTCGCCGAGGCCTCGGAAAGCATCGAACTGCTGCCGGCCAACCACTGGCCTGGTGCCGCAACCCAGGTCAACGCGGAGCTGCTGGCCTCCTTCGTGCAGCCGCAACACCCCGCATTGACCCAATTGCTTTCCGAGGCGAGCGACCTCTTCCGCACCCGCACCGGGAACCTCGAGGCCCGGATCGGTAGCACCGAAAGGGCCGACACCTCGGTCCAGTGCATCTTCGATGCGTTGGGTACCCGCGGGATCAGCCGTGCCGCATCGCCGGTGGGCCGGGAGCTGACAGATCCGGGCGGAGAATACCTCCGCGATGCCCAGGAGATCCTTAGCGCACGGGTTGCATCTTCAGTGGAATCCACGCTGCTGTTTTCCGGGTTGCTCGAGGCGGTGGGCATCAACTCGGTCATCTTGTTGGCGCGCGGGCACGCATTCCTGGCCTACTGGCGCACGCCCGATGGCTCGCTGCCCAGCGTCAGCCTCGACTCCGAGGGTGCAGGGGCGCTGACCAACCTCGTAGCTGCAGGGCAGCTGCGCATCGTGGAAACCACGGCCATCACCGCCGAAGCCGGCGCGCTCAATGCCGAGTCTTCGGCCACGACCAGAAAAGAGTTCGCGCAAGGTCCGGAGGCGGAAGGCCTGCTCGTTTTCGCCATTGATATCAAGGCCGCACGGCGCTCGGGCATCACGCCGCTGCCGGCCAAGGGTGTTTCGGCGGCCGGCAAACCGATCGTCGTGCGGTACCAGGCCGCGGCCACCGACACACTCGAACGCTTCTTCAAGGAAAAAGCCGAACGCCAGCAAACAGTTCCATCTTCACAAGGGAAACCGGCGCCTGCCCGCATCGCCGCATGGAAGAACGGGCTGCTGGACCTCTCCTTGCGCAACCGGTTGCTGAACTTCACCGAACGCTCGCGCTTTGAACTGGCGGTGCCCGAGTCGGTGGTGGACGGCTTCGAGGATCTGGTCAACAACTCCAAGGCCATCGAGCTGCTGCCCGCCGACGAGATCGGCGCCTTGGACAAAGAGCGGTACAAAGCCGGTCCGCTGCTACCAGTGGAGCGCCGTGTCGAGCTGCTGTTTTCCCGCAGCCGGGTCTACACCGGGCTCGAAGCTGACCGGTATCTGACGCGGTTGCGCAGGATGGCCAGTGAAGCCAAGCGGATCATTGACGACAACGGTGCCAACAACCTCTACCTGGCCCTGGGATCGTTGAACTGGTCCATGGATGGCAAGGCCTTGCGCTCCCCGTTGTTTCTGGTCCCCGTCCACCTGAAACCTGCAGGGCGCGGCAAGCACTATCGCATCGAAATCGACGACACCGGCAGCTCCACCCCGAACTACTGCCTGGCCGAGAAATTGCACGAACAGTTCGGTCTGCGCATCCCCGGATTCGAGGACCCCGAACAGGACGGCTCGGGCATCGACCTGGCCGCTGCCCTCGATGCACTGCGCAACGCACTGGTGCAAGCGGAGCTTCCCTTCCACATCGAGGGAACCGTGGACCTGGCGATCCTGCAATTTGCGAAGTTCCGCATGTGGAAAGATCTGGACGAGAACTGGGAAACGTTTATGGCCGCACCCCTGGTGCGGCACCTGGTAGAAACCCCGACCAGCGAATTCACCGACCCCGCGGGCACCGCTGCCCGGAAGCCGTCAGTGGACCTAGACCAGCTGGCCGCAAGGCTTCCTGTCCCCGCGGACTCCTCCCAGCTCGAGGCGGTTGCCGCGGCACAGTCCGGGCGCACCTTCGTGCTCGAGGGCCCGCCAGGCACCGGAAAATCCCAGACCATCACCAACCTGTTGGCCCACGCCATGGCCTCGGGCCAACGCGTGCTCTTCGTGGCGGAGAAACGTGCAGCGCTTGAGGTGGTGCGCAAACGCCTCAACGAGGTAGGGCTCGGGGAATTCGCTCTTGACCTACACGACAAGCGCTCCTCCCCGAACGCCGTCCGGGCACAGATCAAGGCGTCGCTGGACCACCTGGTTTTTGCCGATACGACCGGGATGAAGCTGGCCGCCGGCGACCTGAAGACCTCCGTGCGCCTGCTCGCCGGCTACGCCCACGACCTGCACGCGCCCAACCCTGCCGGTTACACCGCCTACGGCGCGCACACCACGGCCCTGTCCATGGACTGGGACATCGAAGCGCTACCAATCCCGGAGCGCTTCGCCGCCCGCGCCGGCCACGACGAGATCGAAGCGGTCCGAGAGGCACTACTGCGGCTGCCCGAAACCGCACAGGGGACAGACCCGCGGACCGAACACCCCTGGGGCTTTGTCGGCGGCCCCCTGGCTCAGCCGCACCACTTAGAACTTCTGGAAGCCACCGACATGCTGGGCACGACGTTGGCCGGCGCAACCCGCTTGCACCAGGACGACGCCCTGGCCTCGCTGGTGGACACCGCGGCCGAACCCGCGGACCTTCGCCGGCTCGCCGAGCTGTTGGAGGGCCAGGTGCCACCACACATCCTCGACGCCGCAGCATCACCGGTCTGGCAGCAGCAAAGCAGCGAGCTGTTGGCCGAGGCACGGGACCTTGCAAAAAACCTGGCCTGGTTGCCGAACACCGTTGCACCCGCGGTGCTTGAACGGGACCTCGCCCCGGTACACACCGCGGCCGTTGATGCCGACAGGTTCGGATTCCTCGGACTGGGCCGCACCAAACGCCGCCGGGCGGTGATCACCAAGCACTTCGGTTCGAACTGGCGGGGCACTGAAACCGATACCAAAAACCTCGTACCCATCCTCGAGTCGTTGGTTGAGGCACGGGCCCGCTGCGCCGGGATCGTGGCGGGCTTCGCGGAAATACCAGAGATCCGGCTCGGTCGGCATTGGAACCCGTTCAGCGAAGACGACATTAACTCCGTGGCCGGGCAGCGCGAGAAGCTGGTGCACCTGGCCGGGGAGTTCGCCGGCTACGGAGGCCCCGCGGTGGACGGTCCAGCCGAAACGGCTCTGCGGGACGTCTTGGAGCGGGCCGAGCCCGCCGACGCCGGATTGGGTGCTGAACTGCGGGAGCTGGCCACCGCATGGGATGCGCTGCTCGGAGCACTGCCGGTGGAACTGCGCACCCGTTCGACGTGGCCCGGCACCCCCGCGTTCCTCGGCCGCTTCGGACGCACCCGCGAAGAGCGCGGCACCGGGCTCCAAGCCGAGCGCGGCCTCCAACGGTGGTCGGCGTTCCTCGAAGGCCTTGAACCAGTCAAAAGCCACGGACTCGATGTTGCGTGGGTGCAATTGGCCACCGGGGCCTTCGACGCCGCTGACGCACTGCGTGGATTCATGCGCGGCACCGCAGAGTCGGCCCTGGCCGAAAGACTCGCGGCCCAGGGGCTTGATACCTTCAACTCCGAGACCCAGAAGCGCACCATCGAGCGGTTCGCCGTTTCCTCCCACGCGATGCGCACACACGTGGGCAAGTCCCTGCCCGAGGCGATCACGCGGGAACGCGCAACAAAATTGAAAACAGCCGAGAAACGCATGGGGGAGTTAGCCAGGCAACTCGAACGCCGCCGTGGTGGGCTCAGCGTGCGCCGGCTGATGGACTCCTATGGGGACTTGGTCACCACCATCCTGCCGTGCGTGCTGGTCAGCCCCGACTCCGCCGCCCGATTCTTCCCACCGCGGGCCGGGGAATTCGACATCGTGGTTTTTGACGAAGCCTCGCAGATCCGTGTTGCCGACGCGATCGGTACCCTGGGGCGGGCTAAGTCCGCGGTCATCGTGGGCGATTCCAAACAGATGCCGCCTAGCTCCTTCGCCGAGGTGTCAGTGGACCCCGGAGACGATTCCGACGCCGAACTGCTGGTCGCCGACGAGGAATCGATCCTGAGTGAGGCAGTCATGGCCAGGGTGGACCGGCGCTGGCTGTCCTGGCACTACCGCAGCCAAGATGAATCCCTGATTGCGTTCAGCAACAAGCATTACTACGACGGCAAGCTCTCTTCCTTCCCGTCCCCACGCAACGGGTCCGCGGCCCGCGAGGGCTACGGAATTTCCCTCATCCGAGTCCACGGCACCTTCCACCGCACGGGAACCGCCGGGGTGCTGCGCACCAACCCGGTGGAGGCCGGACAGATCGTGGAGGAGATCAAGAAACGCTTCGATGCTTCGCCGGCTACCTTCCCCTCCATCGGCGTGGTCACGTTCAATGCCCCGCAACGCGATCTCATTGAAGGCCTGTTGCGTGATCACGAAGACGAGCGCCTGGGCGCTGCGTTGGAGACGGACTTGGAGGGATTGTTTGTCAAAAACCTGGACAACGTGCAGGGCGATGAACGCGATGTGATCTTGTTTTCCACGGCCTTCAGCACCAACGCACAGGGCCGGTTGCCGTTGAACTTCGGCCCGTTGAACAACATCGGTGGCGAACGCCGGCTGAACGTGGCCATCACCCGCGCTCGGCGCCAGGTCAAGGTGTTCTCCAGCTTCGATCCCGTGGACCTGCGGGCCGAAGAATCCTCCGCGCTGGGCATCAAACACCTGCGTGCATACCTGGATCTGGCCGCCGAGGGCACCCGCGTGCTGGGCAACGGGTCGATGGACTCCCTCGCCCGGGACAGGCACCGCAAGCAGGTGGCCGAAGCTCTGCGCGGGCGCGGACACCACGTGGCCACAAACGTAGGGCTCTCCGACTTTCGGATAGATATCACCGTGGCAGATCCTCAGCGCCCCGACGAACCCTTGATGGCGATCCTGCTCGATGGCGAAGCCTGGGCCGCGCGCAAGACTGTGGGGGACCGCGACGGGTTGCCGCATCAGATCCTGCGGAACCTGTTGGGCTGGGAGACAGTCGCCCGGATCTGGTTGCCGGCCTGGCTCCAGGACGCGGAAGCGGTGCTCGAGTCCATCGATGCCGAACTGGCGAACGCAGGAAAGACGCGGGAAGCCAAGGAAACGGCACCACGCAAGGCGAACCCAGTGAGCAGGAACGCCGAAACTCCGGGTTCTGCAGCCAAGGATGCCCTTGATACAGCGCCCGAGGGAAAGCGGCGCGATTACGCCGGTTCGGCCCAACCCTTCACACCGTGGGGTTCGCGCCAAGTCGGTGCCATCGATGAACTCGACGAGCTCAAGCGGGCCGCAGGCAAGAGGAAAGCCGCAGCACTGCTGGCCGAGATTGTGGAAGCCGAAGGGCCGATCCATCGGCGGCGGTTGGCCCGGTTGGCCAACGGCGCCTATGGCTTGGGCAGGGTCTCGGCGGCACGGGAGAAGTCGATGTTGGCGGCATTGGACAAGAAATCCCACACCACGGACTCCGACGGATTCATCTGGCCATCGAAGCAGGAGCCCACCAAATGGATCGATTATCGGACTGGCTTCGCTGCGCACGAGCTGAACATCGAGGAGATCAGCCCCCGGGAGATCTCCAACCTCATATGTGCCAGGGTATCGCTGGCCGGAGAATCCGGTGTGGACGAGCTCAAGCGCAAGGCCATGGGCATCCTGGGCTACGGGCGGATGACCGAGAAGGTTTCCGCCTGGCTGCAGCAGGGGCTGGAGCTTGCGGTGCGCGAGCAACGCCTGGAATCAGTGGCCGGCAGGATTCGTCCGAGCCTGTAGCCCGACGGCTCCGGGACAGGCCCGCCCAGAAGCTTGGTTACTTGGCGGAGCGCTCGTAGGGGATCTCTTTTCCTGCCTCGATCACGATCTTCAGCCGGTTCTCCACTGGTGGAAGCGGGCAGGCTGCTCGGTATACAAAACCAGATTGGCAGCTGAGATGAGCAAAGGAGCTGGCCACGAGGCAAACCTTGGATCCGGAGCTCAAAGCGCAAAAACTCGTCGACGACCTTGACGAGCTTTCCGCAGCGAAGCAGGCCCGCGATCGTGGACTCAACCAGCGAAGTATCGCAGAACTGTTGGGCACCCACCAGGCCAAGGTGCACCGCCTACTGAAGGCCATTGAACGCCGAAGCGGAGATCTGCCACCGGGGCCGGAAGAAATCCTGCTGAGGGCTTATGTCGAGGGACGCGACCGAGCCGCGGTGCTGGAGGAGCACAAAAGTTTCCACTACACCGATGGGCAGGACGCACCGTACCCATCCGAGGGCCGAATTCCCGGCGCTTGGGACCAAGTGGTCGCCTCATTCGCCAAAGATCTGCTCCAGAAGGCCGAATTCGACGAGATCAGCACGGCAGTTGGACACTAGGAAAGCGCAGCTGCACCAGGGGGGCTCCTTGACGCGATGCCCCGAAAACCCCGTGTCCCGGGTGCAGCTTCGCAGGGAAGCTCCACCCGGAACACGGGGGCAAACGCCGGGACCACGCTTAGGCGTCGTGGTCCGTTTCCAAAATCGCTGCCAAGGTTTCGAGCACTGACTCCGCACCCTCACCCTCGGCACGCAAGACGACCTTGGTGCCGTACTCGGCGCCCAAGCCCATCAGCGAGAGGATGCTGGCGGCGTCCAACGCCTCGTCGGCCGGCTCTCCCTCACGGGCGATGGTGACCTCGAGGTCCTGGTTGCCGGCGGCCTCGGCGAAGATGGCTGCCGGACGGGCGTGCAAGCCGACACGGCTGGCGACGGTGGCTGTACGTTCTGCCATGACTGGCTCCTTAGACTTGTGGATTCTTGACATGGAATATTAGATGCTCGGGCCGCTATGCGGAGACCGTGGCTGGTTCTTCGGCCGTGATGGCCTGCGGTGCGCTCTTGCGGACGAACTTCTTCAGCACGATCACCAGGATGGCCGAAACCACGGTTCCCACCAGGGTGGAGAGAAGGAACATCGGCCAGGTGTTGTTCATGGCGAAGAAGACGAAGATGCCACCGTGCGGTGCCTGGGAGAGCACGCCGAAGCCCATGATCATGGCTCCGGTGATCCCGCCGCCGACCATCGAGGCCGGGATGACGCGCAGCGGGTCGGAAGCAGCAAACGGGATGGCACCCTCGGAGATGAAGGAGAAGCCCAGCAGCCAGGCGGCCTTGCCGTTTTCACGCTCGGCACCGGTGAACAGCTTCGGTGAGATGACCGTGGCCAGGGCCATGGCCAGCGGGGGAACCATACCTGCGGCCATCACGGCGGCCATGATCATCAACGGTGCGGGGTTCTCGGCAATCGAGCCGGCACCCAGACCTGCCACGGCAAAGGAGTAAGCGACCTTGTTCACCGGGCCACCCAGGTCCACTGCCATCATGAGTCCCAGGATCAGGCCCAGGGCCACCGCGGCGGTGCCGGTCATGCCCGAAAGCCAGCTGTTCAGTGCCACGGTCAGTTGGGCGATGGGTCCGCCCAAGATCAGGAACATCAACCCGGAGGCGATGATCGAGCCCAGCAGCGGCACGATGACCACCGGCATCAGTCCGCGCATGAAGCGCGGGACCTTCCAGGAGCTGATCCAGCGAGCGGCCAAACCGGCGAGCACGCCGCCGACGATGCCGCCGAGGAAGCCTGCACCCATGAACCCGGCAACCGCGCCGGCGGTGAAGCCCGGGGCGATGCCCGGCCGATCGGCGTAGGCGTAGGCGATGTAGCCGGCCAGCGCCGGGACCAGGAAACCCATGGAGAGGTTACCGATCTTGAAGGCGACGGCACCCAGGTAGGCAGCCAGCCCGGCATCGGGCAGGTTGAAGATCGTATTGTCGGCCAGGTAGGTGTCTGCGACGTCGGTGATCGCGTAGCCGCCGAGCAGGAAGCCCAACGCCATGAGCAGACCACCGCCTGCAACAAACGGGATCATGTAGGAAACGCCGGTGAGCAGGGCGCGCTTGAGCCCTCCGCCGAAGGACTCCTTGTCGGTGGAGTCGTTTCTTTCCTCGGAGCCGGTGCCGGCCGGGACACGGCGGGAGTGCGGATCCTTGGAGGCGGCGATGGCATCGTTGATAAGTTTGGCTGGTTCGTCGATGCCGCGCTTGACCGGGACCTGGATCAGCGGTTTGCCGGCAAAGCGGCCGCGATCGCGCACATCCACATCCACGGCGAAGATCACCGCATCAGCGGAGTCGATAATCGACTGGGCCAGCGGGGTGGAACCCGAGGAACCCTGGGTTTCCACGGAGAATTCGACGCCCATTTCTTCGGCGGTCTGGGCCAAGGAATCGGCTGCCATGTAGGTGTGGGCGATGCCGGTGGGACAAGCTGTGACCGCGACGATCCGCGCCACCGGCGCGCTTGCGCCGGGTGCTTCGGTCGGGGCCGCGGCGGGAGCTGCAGTGGCGGCGACCGCGGCAGCTGCAACTGCCGGGTCATCGGAGAGCACCGCGGACACCAGCTCCACGATCTGCTCCGGGGAGGTGGCAGCGCGCAGGGCAGCGGTGAAAGACTTCCTAACCAGCGCGCGGGCCAGCTTGGAGAGCAGCTTCAGGTGCTCGGTGTCCGCCCCTTCCGGGGCGGCAATGAAGAACACCAGGTCCGCCGGGCCATCCTTGGCACCGAAGTCCACGGCCGGGGCCAGCCGGGCCATGGCCAGAGTGGGTTCCAGTACCGCGGCGGAACGGCAGTGCGGGATGGCGATGCCGCCGGGAACACCGGTGGCGGTCTTGGCTTCACGAGCCTTGGCATCTGCGGCCAGGGCAGTGGCGTCGGTGGCCCGGCCCTGGGCGGCGACGAGCCGCGCGAGGTGGTCGATGACCTCGTCGGTGGCGGAGCCCAGATCGGCATCCAGGCTGACCAGATCGGGATTGATGAGTTCGATCATGACTTCGTCCTTGGGGTTGTGATCAGCTCGGCGACGCTGACGGCATCGTGGTCCAGCTGGTAGGGGGTGGGAATTGCCGAACCCGGCAGGGACGCGGCGGCAGAACCGTAGGCCACTGCCCGGGCCAGGCGCTGCGGGGCGGGTTCGCCTGCAGCATCGGCCAGCAGGTAGCCGGCCAGTGATGAATCTCCGGCGCCCACGGTGGAGCGCGGGGTGATGGGCGCATGGGCGGCATGCCAGGAGCCTTCGGAATCCACCAGCACCGCGCCGCCGGCCCCGAGGGTCGCCAGCACCGTGCCGACCCCGCGGTCAACCAGCAGCTGGGCTGCGGCGGCGGTAACTGTCGGAGAATTCTCGAAGTCGGTGTCCGGTCCCTGGTCGGTGAGTTCGGCCAGCTCCTCGGCGTTGGGTTTGATCAAATCCGGCAGTTCGGTGACCTCCGCGGCGAAAAGTGCGCGCAACGGGTCCCCGGAGGTATCCACAGCAATCTTGGGGGCCGCGAGGCCCAGAGACCCGCGCACCGTGGCCAGCAGGTCCGCGTAGAAGGAATCTTTGACACCCGGAGGCAGCGAGCCGGCCAGCACCAGCCAGCTGGCCGAGCGGGAAAGCTCCACGATGACTCGAACGATTTCTTCCAGCACCGCCTTATTGAGCAGCGGGCCCTGCTCGTTGATCTTGGTGGTGGTGCCATCGGGGTCGGTGATGGTGATGTTGGTGCGCAGCAGGTGGTCGATGTGCACCGAGCGGTGTTCCACATCATCGGCGACCAGCTGGCGCAGCAGCGGATCGGTTCCGGCACCCGGCAAGACCGCCAGCGTGCGCCCTCCGGCCTGCTTGATGGCGCGCGAGACATTCACGCCCTTGCCCGCTGCCTGGGTGTGGGTGCCACGCGAGCGCTGCACCCCTCCGTGGTCCAGGGCGGCATCCAGCTCGATGGTCTTATCCAGCGCCGGGTTCATGGTCAGGGTGATGATCATGCCAGCACCACCTCCACGTCGGCGGCCTCGAGGGCGGCGGCCAGTTCGCCGTTGGGGGCGGCATCTGTGACCAGAGTGTCGATTGCATCAAGTTTCGCGAATTGCACGAGGGTGAGCCTTTCGAATTTGGAGGAGTCGGCCAGCACGATCACGCGTTGGGCGCTGGAGACTATGGCGGTTTTGACCGTGGCTTCCAAGGGATCAGGGGTGCTCAGGCCGAAGGTGGAGTGCAGGGCATTGGTGCCGATGAAGGCCACGTCGGCGTTGAGCTTCGAGAGCTGGTCGACGGTTCCGGCTCCGGTGGCGGCGCTGGTCAGCCCGCGGACCCTGCCGCCGATGAGCTCCAGGGGGATCTGGGTGTTTGTGGCAATGCGGGCGGCAATGGGAAGTGCGTGGGTGATCACCAGTGAGGGGGTGTTAGTGGTGTCCTGGGCGATCAGCCCGGCCAAAATCTCGGTGCTTGTTCCGGCGTCGAGCATCACCGAGACGCCTTCTGCGGGGAGGAGCCGATGGGCTGCCCGGGCAATGCGGGATTTGGCCTCGGAGTGGATGGTGGTGCGCTCGAAATGGCTTTCTTCTCGGGTGCTGGCGGCCTGGGTGGCCACGGCGCCGCCGTGGACCCGGCGCAGCGTGCCCTCGGACTCGAGCTGGGCCAAATCCCGCCTGACGGTTTCGCGGGTGATATCGAAGCGTGCCGAGAGCTCGGCGACGGTGACCTTCCCGTTGCCGGCGATCATCTCGGTGATCAGGCGGTGCCGTTCTTCGGCGAACATTGCTTCCTCGCGTCCAGTGATGTGCCACACATGAATCTGTGTTTAACTGACTTTATGCCCGATTGTGTGGGAACGTCAAGTGGTTTGTGTGGGAAATGTGAGTTTGCCTGCGGATGAGCCCGCTTTCTTGGCGAATGGCCCGCGGATCTGATGCGCTGATTTGCGCCTGGCCGTCAGGATTTCATCGGGCCGCGTAGCCCTGGTTAGGTTCCGTTCACCCGCAGTTTTCTGCTCGTTCATGAGAGCTCTCTCATCAAACACTCCTTTTCATCTCATCTTGGATCAATATTGTCCTAGTCAGACAGGGAATGAGTTTCCTCCAACGAGATGAAGGAGTTCGACATGCAGAACTTTTGGATAGCACTGGCAGCCAACCTGATTGCGATGTTGGTATTGGTATGCGGCATCTACTACCGCCGGCACTTCCGCAAGGACTTGGCCCTGGCGTATCTGGCGCTGAACTTCGGAATCTTCGGGGTGACGATGCTGCTCAACGGTTCCGGCGCCGGAGCCGGCCTTGGCTTGGGACTGTTCGGCATCCTGTCGATCATCCGGCTTCGCTCGGACACCCTCACCCAGGAGGAAGTCGCCTACTACTTCATTTCGCTGGCCATCGGCCTGATCAACGGCCTGCACCCTGACCCGTTCTGGCTTTCCCCGGCGCTGAGCCTTGCCATGGTGCTGGTCATGTTCGTGGCCGACCACCCAGCCTTCGGCCGCCGCACCATGCGCCAGACCGTCACGCTTGATGCTGCCTATGCCCAGCAGCAGGACCTGCACGCTGCGCTGGCCGACCTGCTTAACGCCAAGGTGCTGCGCACCGTGGTGCTCGAGCTGGACATGGTCCGTGACCTGACGATCGTCGATGTGCGCTTCCGCGCCAACACCACGGCCGGCAAACAGCAGAAGCTCGTCGATGCCCCGGACATCGAGTCCATCCCGTCCCCGGCCGAACGGCTCCAGGCCCAGCGCTCAGGGGAGCGGGACTTCGCCCAGCAGCAGGGGCGCTAGCCATGACCACGACCCAATACTCCGAAACCGAAGTGCTGGCCGGGTCCTGTGCCCAAGCTCTGGCCGAGGCAGCCGAGGCTGCGGATCCGATTTCACTGGAGGACGTTGTCAGTGAGGCCGCCCTGATGACCCGGGTGGATAAGAAGTTCCTGCTGAATGCCGGACAGTTCACCGAGCTGATGGCCCGGCTGGGTCCGTCTTTTCGAATCATGCAGATCGGGGAGCGGCGGATGTTCACCTACGAATCGGTGTATTTTGATACTCCCGATTTGGAGATGTTCACCGCGCACAAGCAGGGGCGCCGACGCCGATACAAAATCCGCACGCGTACCTACGCCGATTCTGGGTTGTGTATGTTTGAGGCGAAGTTCAAGGGATTGCGCGGGCAGACCGTGAAACACCGGATCCCCTACGACGTCTCGGAACGCAACACCATCAACGCCGAGGCCCACGGCTTCCTCACCGAGCAGCTGAGCACCCAGTACAACCAGGAACTTCCGCATCTGGAACCGGTGATGCGCAGCGACTACATCCGCGGGACGTTCGTGAACCCGCTGGATGAGGAACGCCTGACCTGCGACGTGAACTTGGTCTACACCCAGAATGGAACCGTGGTGCACGGCCCGGATCTGTTCGTGATCGAAACCAAGACCGCCGACGGGCGGGGCGCCGCCGACTCGGCGCTGGCTACGATGGGCATCCGCCCGGTAAGTATGAGCAAGTACTGCATCGGGATTGCGCTGCTGCACCCGCACCTGGCCGCCAACAAATGGAGCAGACTGCTGAAACAGAAATTTGGGTGGAATCGTACCCCGCGCCAGATATCGCGCTAAGCACCGGATTCAACGGAGCGTCGTGGCCTCACCACAACCTGGTGGGACCACGACGCTCCGTTGCTGTGTGCGGGAGTTCAATCGCATCCACCGCTTGGATGCGATTGGTCGTTAAAGGTTTGAGCACCGGCCGGAAGATTCGGGGGAGGAATCTTGTTTCCAGCCGGTGCTCGCATCACTCGCACCTTCATGAGGTACTAACGACTCTATGATGCAAACCTATGGATTTGATGTGGCCGGCCATGACGTTGAGTGTGAAAAATCGTCGTGGGTTGCGTGTCAGCGACTGGATGCCGCGGCGGCTACCAAACGGATGCGCTTGGCTCGTGAACCGATCAGCAGTGCGAGTGCGACCAATGACAAGGTCACCACGAGTGCAGCGTAGCCGTAGACCACGTTCTGCAGTCCGAAGTTGGGTATCAGCAGTCCGGCCACCAGCGTAGGTATGCCGAACGCGAGGTAGGAGACCAGGTACACGGAGGAAAGCGTCCCGCCGCGTTGCCGGGCCGGAAGTAATTCGAGGACCGAGCGGAGCCCGCCTTGGAATCCCGCGCCGAAACCGATGCCGCCAATGATGCTGGCGGCGAAGAATATCCAGGTGCTTTCCATGGCCACCGCGGCGGCGATCGCGGCCACGCCGAGGATGAGTGCGACGGCGCCCGTTGCCATCACTTTCTCGCTCTTGATCCGGAAGCTGAGCAGCCCCGTCAGGGCCCCGGTGCCGGTCAGAGCGAAGATGGCTAATGCCCCGAGCGAAGGGGAAGCAATGTTCAGCAACGTCTTGCTGACGTTGGGTCCGATGCCCAGATACAGGCCAACCAGCGCCCAACTGGCGCACAAGGCACCGACCGCCGTGAAGAATCGATCGCGGACCTCGCGGGGAATCATGAGCGCGGGAACCAGCGAGCGCAGCATGCCGGCCCGGCGGGGGTGCTTCTCCTTCAGGAAAGCAGCGGCGGCACAGGCGAGCAGCAGCGGAATGAAGACCACGATGTAGGGAACTTGGAACGGGTGGGAAGAAAATTCCACCAGTACGCCACTGAGCAGGGCGCCGAGTCCCAGGGATGCTGGCGGCAGTGCGCCGTTGATCATGGCGACCCTGGCATGTTTCCACGCGGGGCTGTAATCCAGTAACGCCGCACCAAGCGTGCCGAACCCCAATCCCGAGGCAACGCCCTGAAGCACGCGGGCGGCGACCAGGTCGCCGAATCCGTCGGCCAGGGCAAGAACCGCCATGGAGGCCGCGGCAACAAACAAGGCGGCCATGGCGACGGGCCTCCGGCCGATATGGTCCGAAAGTCCGCCGGCGGTCAGCAAGGTGGTGATGAGCCCCAGGATATAGGCGGCAAAGACAGTGCTGATGGCCAGCGGCGTCAAGCCCCACTGTTCGGCATAAAGCGGAAAAAGCGGGGAGGGTGCACCGGAATGTGCGGCCAGAAGCGCGAGCCCCACCGCGGCGATGAAGAAGCCGCGACGATCCGCAGTGTAGATCGCCGGTGTGGGTGTGAGGTCGGAGGGGCCGGCCTCAGATGCTCGGATGGGCTGCGCCATGAGGGGGCCTTTCATTTGTTGGCGAGCAGGCCGTTGAGGGAAAGCTCGATGGTGTTGCGGAGGGTGGTCTGGTCCAGTTCGCTGGTGTCGCGCATCAGCCGGAAGACGGCCGCGCCGAAGATGACATCGATGGCCACGTTGATGTCCACATCGGCAACGATCGCACCGGCGTCGATGGCGCGGGTGAACAGCGGAAGCATAGTTTCGCGGCGGGGGCCCAGATAGTACTCCTGAAAATACAGGGCGCCGCTCGGCTCCATCGAGCAGGCGGCCAGCAGCTGGAAGAACACCCTGCCACTTTCGATGCTGTGAAAGCTCAGTGAGGCGACCGCGAAGTCAATCAGATCCGCCAGGGGATCGACGCACTCGGGGATCGTGAGGGCCGCGGTGGCCGTGCGCCCGAATGCCTCGGCCACGATGGCGTTCTTTGACGGCCAGTGCTTGTAGATGGTTGCGGTGCTGACACCTGACCGGGTAGACAGGCGTTCGATGGTTACTCCAGGGAAGCCCGCCTCGAGCAGCAGTTCATTGGTGGCGGCCAGGACCACTTGGTGCGTTTGCTGGCTCCGGGGCCGGGTGCTGACTGGCCAAATGCTGATATCCACGCGCAACCCCTTAACTAAAGTGACACTTCACTTTAGCATTGGAGCAAATACATCGCCTGGGAATGCGGAGGTGATACCGGGCACCAGCAGTGGGCGGGCCGTGATAGGTGGGCACCGGCAGCATCGAGTGTTGCTGCGTCGGAATGGATCCGCCGAGGGCTGCCGAAGTCCTAAAAGCGAACCGCTGTCAAAGGTGCCATGGCGATGCGAGGAGCACGACAGGGGCTCTGCCACATGGAGTGCGTGGCGGATGTTGCCGGCACGGTTTCCTGGACGATGAGGAAACACGTGGTTAAAGGTTTGAGCACCGGCCGGGAGATTCGGGGGAGGAATCTTGTTTCCAGCCGGTGCTCGCATCACTCGCACCTTCATGAGGTACTAACGACTCTAGGGTCCGGAGCTATGGATACGATGTGCCTGTCCATGACGTTGGGTGTGAATACGTTGCTCGAGGGTGGCCAGCAGGTAACGCGTGTCAAAGTCATAAGGCGCGAGCGCCGGCGATGCATGCACACCACTTGAAATGCAGTTCTGTCGATCCGTGGACTTGGAGCTGGCCCCGTACGTACAATGTGAGTACAAGAAAGGTGGCGTGTAATGGAAACGAGACCCCAGAAGACGCAGAGGATCAATTTACGGGCGACTGCCAGCCAAGAAGAAGCCATTCGACGTGCGGCCGATGCGACTCATAGGTCAGTCACTGACTTTATCTTGGAAGCAGCAAGCATTGAAGCGGACCGGGTCATGGCAGACCGCCACCGATTTGCCCTCAGCGCAGCGCAATTCTCGGAATTTGAGCGGCTGCTCGATCAGGAATTGCCTTCGAATTCCAAGTTGGCAAAACTTACCCGACGCCCGAGCCCATTCAAGGGCTAGGCGGTGGAGCAAACTGATTTTCAGGTTCCTCGACGGCTCATGACAGACGACGATCGGACCTCATTTGCAAGCGGAGCCCCCGAACTAGATCGCTGGTTCCAGCGCTCCGCTCTTGAAAGCCAACGTGCGAATCGAGCCGTCACCTACGTTGCGACTGATGGCCAATCGATCATCGGATATTATTCGATTGTTGTCTCGGCGGTCGAAAAAGCCGAGACTCCGGCAAAATTTGGCAAACCGTCCGACCCCCGACTGATACCTTGCATTTTGCTGGCACGTTTAGCGGTTTCGCAGCAACATCAAGGCATGGGGGTTGGGGCAGGACTGTTCAAGGACGCACTGGAGCGCTCGGCGTTCTTGAGTGAATCGGTGGCGGCGCAGGCGATGCTGATTCATGCAAGGGAAGAAGCAGCCAAGGCCTTCTACAAAAACCTCGCCGAGTGTTTTGAGTTGCCGGGCAATCCCCTGCACCTGATGATTCCCATGAAATGGATCCGCTCCAATTTTCTTCCGTAATCCGCTGAAAACTGGTGATCTCCAATGAGCGCCAAGCCGCCGGTCAGATGGTTTCTCCATCTGACCGGCAACCCGGTTTCCGGCATCAACGGCGGTGAATCGACTTATAGCTCAGGTACGCGGCCAGTCCCTCGGGGCCGTATTCAGTGCCCAACCCGGAATCATTGCGCCCGCCAAAGGGTGCGGCATGGTTGGACGCGAAGAAGTTGATGCCGACGCTGCCGGTGTCCATGCGCTCGGCGGCGGCCTGCGCGGCATCGGTATCGGCGCCAAAGACGAGGCCGCCCAGACCGAACTCGGTGTTGTTGGCCAGTGCTATACCCTCATCGATCCCGTCGTAGCGCAATATCGAGACCACCGGCCCGAAGATTTCCTCCCGGGATATCCGCATCCCGGGTGTCACATCAGCAAACACCGTCGGGGCAATGAAGTAGCCTGCGTCCAGGCCACCGCCCAACTGCACCTTGTGTCCGCCGGTGGTGGCACGGGCGCCCTCTGCCCGGCCCGACTCGATGTAATCGAGCACCGTGCGGTACTGGCTGGCGGTGGCCGTGGGTCCGAAGACCGTGGCCGGATCCAACGGGTCCCCCTGGGGCGCGGCGGAAATCGTGGAGGTCACCAGCTCCACGACCTCGTCGTAGCGCTGCGTCGGGGCGAGGATTCGCGTGGAAATGTAGCAGGTCTGGCCGGTGTTGCGCATGCAAGAGCGAATTAGATTGCTCCCCATGGCGTCCAGATCCGCATCGGGAAGCACCAGCGCGCTGGACTTGCCTCCCAATTCGAGGGTGACCGGACGCAGCAGTTCCCCGCAGGCGGAGGCGATCTTGCGTCCCACCGGCGTGGAGCCGGTGAACGCCACCTTGTTGACCAGCGGGTGCTTGACCAGCGCATCGCCCAGCCGTCCCGACCCGGTGACCAGGTTGGCCACACCATCCGGAACACCTGCGGCGGCCAACGCATCCATGATGATCCTGAATGACAGTGGCGTGGGGGAGGCAGGCTTCATCACCACGGTGCACCCGGCCAGGAGCGCGGGCGCCAGCTTGATGACCATCAGGTTGATCGGGAAATTCCACGGGGCAATCAGCCCACACACACCCACCGGGTCCCGGCGCACCAAGGATTCACCCAGACCGTTGGGGAACGGACGGACATCCTCGGATTCCAGCAACGGGGCCAGCGAGGCGAAGTAGCGGAAGATGGACGCCGCGTTTGCTGCTGCACCCTTGGTCTCCGAGATCGGAGAGCCGTTCTCCAACGTGTTGGTCAGCGAGAGCTCGGTGGATCGCGCCTCGATCTGATCGGCAACGCGCAGCAGCACCACGGCGCGTTCGGACGGGGCCAAGCGCGGCCACGGACCGGAGTCGAAGGCGGTACGAGCGGCGACTACCGCCTTCTCGAGGTCTTCGGTGGTGCCCTCGGCGACCGAACCCCACACCAATGCGGTGGCCGGGTCGGTGACGTCGTTTCGGGCGGTAGTCGTTGACGCAATCCAGACACCGTCGATGAAGTGGGTGTCGACGTGGCGGTAGGGAAGGACAATCGCTTCGCGCGCGGCCGCGGAGCCAAGCAGCTGTTGCATGCTCATCGCAGTACCGCCGTATGCAGCAGGTCGCGCGAACGCTCCAGGTCAGTGGTCGCCATGTCCACAGCGGCGGCGGTGATGAGCTCCGGGATGATCTCGGTTTCCAGCCGGTCCGTGTAATCGGCAGGGTTCTGCGAGAACCAGCCGGCGGCCAGCGCGATGCCGGCATGGTCGAAGCGCCACAGCCTGTCGGCGTCGCGCATCAGCGCGTCCTCTAGGGAGTGAGCCACCGGACGGGTGTCGTGCCCGTCGATGATGGCACAGACCGCCTCGATGAACTCGAGCTCGTAGCCCAGTGGAGGCAAGACTCGCCGGGCCACCTCGCAGCCCAGCCGTTCGTGCTCAAAGCGGATGCCTGCCTTGCGCCAATCACCGCGGAAACCCTCGGAGATGATCTTGGTTTCATCCACATGTGCCCAGCCGGTGTCGTGCAGCAAGGTGGAAACCAACACCAGCTCACGGTTCGCTTCGGGGTAGGCATCACACAGGCGGCGGGCGAAGGCCAGCGAGATCGGCAGGTGGATGTCGTTGCCGCGGGCCCGGGTCTCTGGAACTACCGCGGTCCACAGCGGAAGCAGATCCGGTTCGAGGCCAGGAGTGAGGCAAATCGGGCTGGTGTCCACCTGCTCGGGTGTGGGAATGGGGCGTTGCGGGTAGGCCGCGGCAAAGTCGGCACCGGGATCGGTATCGGTGAGGGTATTCATGTCGCGTACGGCTCCTTGCATCAGAGAAAAGTATGGGGGCGAGGGGGACTAGGCAATCAAGGTCTTGAGCATCGTGGCCGGATCTGCCGCGGCCACCGAGTCAATGGACCTGCCGGCGGCCAGAGCCTGTTTGACGGCCATGAAATCCAACGGTGCATTGACCGCGTCCGCGGCAATGATCCGCCCGGAGCGGTAGTAGAGCACCGTGAATTTTCCTCTCTCCGGATCCCTGCGGAGCACCGTGGAATCGAACCCGGTGGACAGCCCGGCGATCTGCAGCTTCATATCGGCCTGGTTGGACCAGAACCAGGGGATACCTGCATATTCCTCACTGCGCCCCATGAGCGAATAGGCCGCGACCTTCGCGTGCTCGATGGCGTTGTTCACCGATTCGAGACGGATGCGCTCACCGGTCGGGGCGCCCGGGACCGGGTTGGGCATGTTGGCCACATCCCCGACCACGATGGTGGTGCCGTCGGAGGCCACAGCCCCGGAATCGACGAGGATACCGTTGTTGACTTCCAGGCCCAGGGCCTCACCGAGCTCGGTATTGGGGATGACGCCGATGCCCACCAAGACGATCTGGGCTTTGAGCACGTCACCGTCCTCAAGTTTGACTCCGCACAGCGCACCATGGCCGTCATCAATGATTTCTTCGATGCGGGCACCGATGCGGATGTCCAGGCCGCGCTTGCGGTGTTCGGTGAGGAAATATTCACTGGTTTCCTCACCCACGGCTCGGCCCACCAACCGCGGCCCGTATTCCAAGACCGTGACACGCTTGCCCATGGAAGCCAGGGAACTCGCTGCCTCCAATCCGATGAAACCGCCGCCGACCACGACCACGTCGGTGGTGGTTGGTGCCAGCTCCTTCAGACGCAAAGCGTCGTCGGCGTTGCGCAGGTATACGACCCCGTCCAATCCGGCGCCGGGTGCTTCCAGCAGCCGCGGGCGGGCCCCGACGGTCAGGGCCAGCCGGGTATAGGGGTAGTCGGTACCCGAGGTGCCGTGGGCGAATCCGCTGCCGTCGGGGTTGGAGTCCAGAGACGCGATCCGCTCGCCCTTGACCAGCGTGATGTGGTGTTCAATCCAGTACTCGTTGGTGCGGAAGATCAGCGACTCGGAACCGACCTTGTCCTGGAGGAATTCCTTGGACAGCGCGGGGCGTTGGTAGGGGCGGTGGTCCTCATCGCCCAGCAGCGTGATGTGTTCGGTGTAGCCCAGGGCGCGTAAGGAAATGGCCAGCTGCACCCCGGACTGGGAAGCTCCGATGATGAGCAGCCCGGTGGCGGTGCCCGCGGTAGGAGCCTCGGCGCCGGCGAGCGAGGGGACGATGAGCGTTTCCATGTTTTAAACCTGCGTTTCCGGGGTGGTCACGTGCAGTTCCTGGCCTTCGGCCAAGCGGATTTGGCAGGAGAGCCGGGAGTTATCCGCACGGTCCTCGGCGGTTCCGTAGAGCATCTCATCCTCCATCTCGCCCATGGGTTCCAGGCTCGGCAGATCGGCCTCGGCCACAAAAACGTGGCAGGTGGCGCAGGAGAGCGAACCGCCGCATTCGGCGACGATGGCCGTGACGCCGTTGCGGACGGCGGTCTCCATGACCGAATCGCCGGCATTGGCGTTGATGGTGGTGGTGGCACCTGCTGCATCGGTGAAGTGGACTGTAGTCATGGTGGTCTTCGGACCTTTCTAGATGAACTGGCGGCCACCGTCGACGACGAGCGTCTGACCGGTGATGAACGATGAGTCGGGGCCGGCAAGGAAAAGCGCGGCACCGACGATGTCTTCTGGTTGGCTGGCCCGTTTGAGTGCGCCGCGGTCGACCCCGTAGCTTTCGGCGTTTTCCATCAGCCCGAAGCTGGCCTCGGTGAGGGTGAAGCCCGGAGCGATGGTGTTGACAGTGATGTCTCGTCGGCCCAATTCCTTGGCCATAACCCGGGACAAGGCAATGACACCGCCCTTGGAAGCGACGTAGTGGGCCCACTGCTCGGAGCCGGAATAGACGGTGGCGGAGGCCAAGTTGATGATCCGCGAGCCGGCGCCCAGATGGGGACTCAGGGCTCTGGCCATCAGCCACGGACCCTTGAGATTCACGGCCATCACCCTGTCCCACTCGTCGGTATCGATATCTTCGAAGGGGGAGCGGGTGACGGTGGCGTAGATGGCCGCGTTGTTGATCAGGACTTGGATGTGCCCGCCGGCAAATCCCGCGACTTCGGCGGCGAGGGCCTCGGTGGAGGCGCGGCTGGTGACATCGACGGTGAAGCCTGCGGCGGTGCCGCCGGCGGCCTGGACCAGCTCAACGGTGGTGGCAGTGCCTGCCGGATCGATATCCGCCGCGGCGATCCGGTAGCCGCGCTTGGCGAAGCCCAGGGCAAAGGCCCTGCCGAGTCCTCCTGCGGCGCCGGTGATAAGCACCGTGCCGGGGGCGGTGGGTGATTCGGTGTTCATGTGCTGTACCTGGGGGCCTTTCACGGGGACGGATGCCGGGGTGGAAAATCTGCTGGGGTGGTGGGCGGGGCCTTGGGGTGCCCCGCCCGCCTGTGGATGCCAGGGTCTGCTCTTGGGGGCGAGCAGTCTTAGGCGTGCGTGTGGGAGTGCGCGCCGGGTCCGGAGACCACCGGTGACTCCTCCAGGATTTCGACGGTGCCCTTGGTGCCATCCACGCGCAGCATCTGGCCGGTGCGGATGGTGGTGGAGGCGCTTCCGGTTCCGGTGACGGCCGGCAGCCCGTACTCGCGGCAAACGATCGCCGCGTGGCTCATCATCCCGCCGATGTCGGTGACGGTCGCCTTGATCTTGCCGAAGATCGGGCCCCAACTGGGTGCGGTGATCGGTGCGACGAGGATTTCCCCCGGCTGCACCTCGGAGAGGTCATCGGCGTGCATGACGACCCGGGCCGGGCCCTCGACCCGGCCGGGGGAGGCCGCCATGCCCTTGAGCACACCGGTTTCGCCCTCCTCGTCCCCGCCCAGCCACTGCTGGACCTGCTCGGTGGTGATGCCCCACAGCATCCGGGTGAACGGCTCGGTGATGATCTCCGGCGGGGTGTTCAGGGCCGGGGCCGGGCGGGCGGTCTTCAGCGCATCGACGATGCCGCGGCGGCGTTCGATCTCCTTCGGCCACACGACGTTGCCGATCGGGTCTCCGGCGCCGATGCCCCAGGAAGTGACGAGGTCAAAGAGCACGTCGCGGACCTCGTTGCGGCCCAGGTAGAGCATGTCCTCGGGTTCGTTCCACAGGCCCTGGGCATGGAGCATGCGGCTCAGTTCGCGGACCTTGCGCCAGAACACGCCCATGGTCCAGTGCTCGATGTAGAAGTTGTGGTTTTCCACGTACGGGTAGGCGGTGGCGGCCAGGGTGCGCTTGGCATCGAAGACCTCGCGGATTTCCGGATCCAGCAGTTCCCGGTATTCGGAGACGATGCGGTCCTTCTCCTCGATCAGCTTCGCCGTGGGGCGCATGATGTTCGCACCGTCCTGCAACCGGCGGATGTAGTCGGCGATGAAGCCCAGCGGGATCTCCTGGTGCTCGATCCAGTACTTGTCGTGCCCGTAGAAGCCGTTGCCGATCGTGAAGTTGAACCAGGGGTCCTTGGCTTCTTCCCAGCGGGCCAACCAGGTTTCCCCGCCCTGTGAGGCGGCAATGGTCGCCAAGGTGGCGGCTGGGTCATCGGTGTTGGAGAACGAGTCGGTGATTTCCAGTTCCACGGCCAGCTTGGCCAGGTCCTTGAGTTCATCATCGGGGCGGAAAAGTTCCATGTCCACGCCCTGGACCATGGTGGCGATCGACTGGTCGGGCATGTTCGGGAAGACTTCCTTGCAGAAGTTGAAGAAATCCAGGTAGGCAATGTAACCCAGGTTCAGGAACTCAAAGTGGTACTGCCAATTCTGGTAACAGAGCTGGATCAGCCGGTCGTAGTTCTCCAGCAGCACCTCCGAACCATCCTTGGCCTTGCCGGAGAGAATGTCTTCCATCGGCACCATCTCGGGCAGGGCCTCGAAGCTGAGAGCCTCCATATCGCTGATGGTGCCCTTGACCTTCACGTGCCACTGCTCCAGTAGGGTTTCCCAGTTGGCGAAGTAGTGTCCGATGCGGGCCTCGAATTCCGGGACACGGGCGGCGATCTGTTCTTCCGGCACGGGCAGGGGGGACATATAGAGGTAGCCGAGGTGGATGCGGAAGTCGATGCCGTTGGCGTTGGGGATCATCAGGTGGCGGGCGTTGTACTGGCCCAGGCACTTGACGGCGAATTCCCCGCCGATGGTTTCAAAGGGCTTGAAGACGGTGGGCCAGTGCTGCGAGTCGCAGAACCAGAACTTCTCGTCTTCCTCGGCCTTCAGTGCGTCCTGGAAGACCAGGTAGTACGGGTAGAGCTCCTCCCAGCCTTCGGCGCCCGGAGGGACTTGGAGATCGGAGGGCTTGGGAAAGGATTTCATGCTCATGGTGGTGGATGCCTTTCAAAAGTTGCTGTTGCGGAGTCGTCGAAGAAGCGACGAACGAGTGTGCGGAACGTCAGGAAGCGGAATTCATCAGCGAAGCGGTGATTGAGGGAATGTTGAAGCCCGCGCCCAGGCCGAGGGAGGAGGCGTAGCCGCCACCCGTGGGCTTGGCGGTGGTCTTGGAAGAGTGCACCGTCTCGGGGCGGGACTGAAGCAGAAGCAGGTTATCGCCTTCCGGCAAATCCGCATCCAGGGCCCACTCAATGTCTTGCGGGCAGCCGTAGTGTTTCTCGGCGCGTTTGGCCAGCTGGGCGACCAAGGCCAAATCGACGTCTGACAGGCAGCGCACCGCTCGACGCTCCTCACTGACTTCGACCTCCACCAAGGAGTTGGTGGCGGTATCCGGGATCAGCTCGGCATGCTTGGCACCGATGTGCTCGGTGATGATCGCCAGGGTGACCTTGTCCAGCTGGATGTTATCCGGGGTGACAGTCCCGGAGACGACCATTTCCCCGACACCGTAGGAGGCATCGATGGTGATCTTGGAACGGTCCCCGTTGGTTGGATCCAGGGTCATGGCCACGCCGGAAGCGGAGGAATTGACCATTTTTTGCACGACCACGGCCATGGACAGGCCCTCGTCGGGGATGTTGTTCTTCAGCCGGTACAAGATGGCCCGCGAGGTGTAGAGCGAGGCCCAGCACTGGCGGATGTGTTCGGTGACCGAGGCGTAGCCGTTGAGCCAGAGATAGGTGTCCTGCTGCCCGGCAAACGAGGCATCGGGCAGGTCCTCGGCGGTGGCCGAGGAACGTACGGCCAACGGGACCTCTGCTGTGAAGCCCTCCTGCAGGGTGGTGTAGGCATCCTTCGTGACTTCACGCAGGGCTGCGGGCACCGGGCGTTGGGTGATCATCAAGCGGATCGTGGCGCTGGCGGCGTCGAGGGCCTTGACGTCCTCGGGATCGAGGCCCGCCAGCAGGGCGTTGATCTCTGCGGTGATGCCACCTTCCATGAAGGCGTCAAATGCGGCGGTGGTGACGACAAAACCGGGAGGCACCGGCATTCCGGCGGAGGTCATGGTCACCAGCGAGGCACCTTTGCCACCGAGGTTTTCCAGTTTTGGTTCGGCGCCGCCGTCGAAGAATTCGATGAAGTCGTTGTTGCTCATGCCTGGGATTCCTTCCAGCTCACGTTGACGTATTCGGGGACGCGGAAAGAGATGTTCTTGCGGAACGTGATGTCTTCCCCGTCAATCAGTTCAAGGCCCGGGATTCTGGAGCTCAGTTCCTCCAGGGCGATCTTGGCCTGCAGTTTGGCGAGCATGTTGCCCAGGCAGTAGTGGATGCCGAAGCCAAACGAGAGATGTTCGCGGGCGTTGGTCCGGGTGATGTCGAAGGCCTCGGGGTTCTCGAAGCGGTCTCCATCGCGGTTGGCGGCGCCCATCAACAGCAAAAGCTCTGCACCTTCGGGGATTTTGACCCCGGCAACCTCGGTGTCCTTCAGCGCCTTGCGGCGCCAGCCGACAATCGATCCTGCGTAACGCAGCACCTCGTCGATGGCCGCCGAGATGGACTTGGGGTTTTCGACAATCTGGTCCCAGGCTTCGCGGTGGGCCAACAGGACGCGGACGCAATTGGATATCAGCGTGGTGGTGGTTTCGTGCCCGGCGAAAAGCAGAGAGTAGAGCAGCGACGCGATCTCGTGGTCGGTGATTTCCGCGCCCTCGGTTTGGGCCTTGACCAGGTCCGCGGTGAGGTTGTCCCCACCGTGTTTGTGGGCGTGGGCCACCAAGCGCAGGCATTCGGCCCAGTACTCAACGAGATTGTGGGCGTGCGGGATCTGTTCCTCATCGCTCAAATCGCCCCAGGTCATGGCCGCACGCGAATCGCTCCAGCGCTTGTAGGTATCTACCTGGGTGACATCGGCTCCGATGAGGGTGAGGATGGTGATGGTCGGGATGGCGTAGGCCAGATCCTTGACGATGTCCCCTTCAGCAGACTCACGGGCCAGCATGGCTTCGATCGAGGTCACGACGTTTGCGCGGATGGAGGGTTCAAGGGCCTTGAAGCGGCGTGGAGTGAAGGCTTTCTGCGCGATGGCCCGGATACGGGTGTGTTCCGGCGGGCGGCGGGCCGAAAGGCCGGAATAGGTGGTGAAGCCGCCGTCGTTCATGATCTGGGTGGCCTGCGGGCCGCGCTTGCGCACCGGGGCCTGGGCATTCTCTGAGGAGAAAGTCTCCCAGTCCTCGAATACCGCCTTGACGTCGTCGTAGCGGGTGACGACGTAGAGTCCGACGCGTTCGTCGAACATCACGGGTTGTTCGTCGCGGAGGTTCGAGTAGGAGGGAAACGGGTTTTCCATGGTGAACGGTTCATAACCGTGGTGGTCGGCAGGTGCCGTGGCACCGTGCCCCATGGGGCAAACCCCTGCTGCAACGTCGCTGCTGGACATGGAACGGACTCCTTGAGGAAAGAAGGTCGGGTAGTCGCTGCCGGTTTGTGGCCTGCGCTACATTCATTGCCTCAAGTGTTACCCATGACACATCGAATGGGTGTGGATCATTTCTCACTCAGTGGAAACTGTTTCATTACTCGCTATGGGGTGGCTGAAGAAGCTCGCCCGATGTGAGACTTCCCAGCAGGGTTTCGAGTGGGATATGCGCGGTCGACGCCTCGATCCGCTGGGAGATTCCTTGCAGCACGGGAAGATGCCGGAGCATGGCGCCAGCGTTGGTCGATGCCACGACCAGACCGATCGAGCAGCCAATGCGTCCGGTGTGAAAGACCGGGACGGCAATCGAGCACGCCCCAAGGATGACCTCCTCCTGGGTTGCGGCATACCCTCGGGCCCTCACCTGGGCCAGCTCGGTGCGTAACCGGCCCGGATTGACATGGGTGTGTCCGGTGATCGGCGCCAAGGGCTGGCTCAGGTAGGCATCGGTGACCCAGTCTTCCGAATAGGCAAGGATCACTTTGCCCACCGCCGTGGCGTGCAGCGGCAACCGGCCGCCGACCCGTGAGGCACGCGGAACCCTCTTGGAGCCATACACCCTGTCGATGTACAGGGCCATATTTCCGTCGCGCACGGCCAGCTGGCTGGTTTCCCCGGTCAGTGAGAACAGGTCCTGGACGAAGGGGCGCGCGGTGTCACGCAGTTGGCGCCCGGCATTCTGGGCGATGGCCCACAACCGCAACCCCAGTTGGACCCCACCGGTCGACCCTCGGCTGAGCATGCCCCATTCGATCAGCTCATTCACCAATCGATGTGTGGTGCTCAGTGGTACGCCAGAGGCCTCGGAAATCTCGGTCAGGCTCAAGGCCCGACGCGAGGTCTCGAACACTTCCATGATCGCAAGGACCTTGGACGTCACGGTGCTTCCCGGCACCCGGTTCCCGCCGGCCATCAGCTCACTCCTCTTGCGTCCCATGCGTGCACCTCGGGTGCACAGCTTGAGTCTAACGGCGTGCGCTGGGGGCGGGTCTAGGGGAGACGGAAGAACGGGCGGGGTATCAGGAACCCTTCTGCAGTTCCTGACTTCGCGGCCAGAGGTTGGCCTGTTCCAGGGCGATCAGCCCGTTTGCCATGGTGGTTGCCTCGGGTGTGAAAAGTTTGCCCACCACCCGGGATGCGCACAGTCGCAGGGCCTGGCCGCGATGCAGCCCGAACCAGTCCATGATGGTGTCCAGCCCGTGCGGGGTTAGACGCCAGAGCTTGTCTGCGTCCTTGACGATCTCATCGTCGGGGTTCAGTGCGTGGGTGCGCGAGTCATGGCCGTCGATGATCGCCGCTACCTTCTCGATCACCAGCGAATCCACGCCCAAGGATTCAAGGATCTCGGTGGCCAGCCGGGCACCTTCCTTTTCATGCAGCAGCACCAGATCGGGTCGACCGCCGCCGGGGGCGATTGCCGAGAGGACCAGTCCTGGCTCGACCTGTGACCACCCAATGTCGTGCAGCATCATGGCCGGCAGGACCACATCTGGGTCTGCCTGCTCTCGTTCATCGAGCAACGCGGCAGCCAACGCCACGGCGTAGAGCGTATGCGAGTCGTTGTCGCGCACTGCCAACAGGCCTCGTGCCCGAGCCCAGATTTCGCCGAGCAACGGATAGATCTCGAAAAGATCGGGACGGGGCAACGGGATGTGGTCGGAGGTATCGAATCCGAAATGGTTTGCCAGCGGGGCCAATTTGATCATGGGCACATGCTTGCACCTGTGTGCTCGTTCCCCAAGCAATTTCTCCCGGGCAGTGGAATCCACGTTGGTCCAGCGTGCGGGCGATCCCCGGCATTCAGCCCGTGAAATTCCCGTTTGCAGGTCCGTAACTTAAATGAGTGAGCACCGGTCGGGAGATCCTTGGGGGAAATCTTCCGGCCGGTGCGTTCATCACTCGCACCTTCATGAGGTAGTACCTACTCTAGGGAAGCCTTCTGTGCTTCCGGTATGCGCAGGCATCACGTTCTATGTGATTGTCGGGTGGGCGTCAGGAATGTGAAAAATGCATGCTTCCGCGCCGCCCGACCAGGACCACGGACAAGATGATGCCCAAGGCGGCGAAGGCACAGGTCATCCACCACGTGGAAGACCACCCGCCGGTGGTCATGGCCAGCCAAGCCACGATCATCGGTCCGGTGAAGTTCCCAATGTTGTAGATCTGCTGCATGAGTCCCATGGCCGCGGGGGCAGAGCCTCCCTCGGGTGCCAGATCCACGGCCATCCGTGTCATCGTCGCCGGGATCATCGCACCGGAGAAGGAAAAGAACCCGACGCAGGCTACCTGCCAGACGAGGCCACCGGGAATGGAAGACCAGTCGACGGCGAAGGTGAGCAGGCTGGCTCCTCCCATCAAAATGAACGACAGGAACAACAGCACCCGTGCCGGGGCACCACGTTGCAGCAAGATACCGGTGATGATCGCGCCGACTCCGTTGAGTCCGCCGACGATGGCGGAGAGGATTCCGGCGTGCGTGCCGCTCAGGCCGCTTTCCCCGTATACCGTGGGCAGGAAACCCACCACTGCCATCCATTGCACGGTGTAGCAGCCGAACACCAGTCCGGCGATCCACACTTTGGGCGAACGAGCGGTGATGCCGATGCGCCCGGCGGCTGCCTTGGCCCCGCCGGCACCCGCGGGTTGGTCCTGGGGGACCATCCGCAACACCAATGGGATCGGAACCAGCGTCACTGCGGCCATGACCCACCACCACAGCTGCCAGGTGCCGATCTGCAGGAAGTAGGCGCTGGCGATCAACCCGATGAATGTCGCCGTCCCTTGATAGGCACTCCAGCAGCCCACTGCCATGTTGACGCGGCGAAACGGTGCGTGGCGGCGGATCAGGCCGGGGCCCACCACCGTGGCGACAATAAAACCGATACCTTCGATGGCGCGGGAGGCTAGCAGCGTGTCCGCACCGATCGACAGGCCTCCCAGCACCGAACCCATGCTGAGGAAGACCAAACCCAACAGCAGTGTGCGGCGTTCGCCGATGTTTTCGGCCAGCAAGGACACCGCCAGGCCGCCGAGCATGCCGGCCACCTGCACGATGCCAAGCAGTACTCCCGCGGTCAGCAGGGACAATCCCAGATCCTCTTGGATCAAGGGAAGAGCTGCGGGCAACTTCCAGATATGCAGGGCTGCGGTGATGCCGGCAATCACCACGACAATCCAGGCTGCATCGCCGCTGGAAGCGCGTTGGAGGTTAGGGCGGGTGACGGTCAAGGTAGAAGGTCCTTCGATGGGCAATAGAACGGATTCTTCCATGTCGGTGAGCTGGAACACGAAGATATGTCGCTGTGGGAGAGATGCGGTGGAAGCCTGTTGTGTCGTGCAGACGTGTCGGGTTCCTTCAAGACCGCAGGCCCCCTGCGGCGTTGAATGAAGATCCAGCAAAACATCCAGCAACGAAGGGTGCACGATCATGACCACGAATCCAGCGACCACGGGCGTCGTCGGAGCCCACACCACCAGCGGGGTGCCGCATGGTTTCACCGCGCTGACACCGTTCATCGTCGTGGACCCTGCCCACCGGGCCATCGAGTTCTATCGTGAGGTCTTCGGTGCAACGGTGCTCTCGGTGATGCCCGGAGCGCCGCGAGAGGACGGCAGCGCCACCGTCTCACACGCCCAACTCGACTTCGGAAACGGCATGCTCCAACTCTCGGACCCGCAGCCGGGCTATGGGTTGGTCGCCGCCGATGCGCGACACACCAACAACTCCCTTGCCATCTACGTCGCTGACGTGGACGCGGTCTTCGCCCGCGCTCTGGAACATGGGGCCGCGGCCGTCGAGCACCCCGCGGACTTCGTCTCCGGGGACCGCTTTGCGACCTTTGTGGATCCCTTTGGTCGGCGCTGGAACGTCATGACGCGCATCGAGGATCTTTCCCGGGAGGAGTCCGAACGCCGGGTCAACGCCTGGCTCGCATCCTTCAACTCCGCGGACGCGAAGTAAGCAGAAGGGGAATCGGTCAGCCGTTAGGTGAGCCGGCATGGACCTGGCGTACGTATTCGCCCGGGCTCATGCCCGTTACACCGGTGAAGTCCCGGGTGAAATGCGCCTGGTCCGCATATCCCAGCGCATGGGCCAGCCGGGCCAGATCCGGACCTGCACCCCTGCCCATCAACGCCGCTGCTTCCTGCAAGCGGGTCCGTTGTAACAGCCATTTCGGGGTGATCCCCATGCGGGTGCGCACCAGACGCTGCAGAGTGCGTTCACCGATCTTCCAGCGGTCGCAGATCTGGCCCACACGTTGGATGTCCGGCGTGGATTCAATATCGACACAGATTCGGTTCAGCAGGGCCCCTTCGTCGTCCATGCCGGAGGGGAGTCGGCGTGCGATCCATGATTCAAATATGGTGATGGCGTCCAGCTGCCGCTGGCTCGTGCTCCGCTCCGCGTCGAGGGCCACCTGGATGGCTTTGGCCTGGTCAAGTCCCCAGGTACTGGCCGGGGTCACGGAATCAACCAGTTCTTGCAGGGGCACATTGCTCAGCAGTGCCCCGGTCCCTGGACGGAACAACACCCCGAAGGCGCGGCCCGAACCGGAAAGCCGCTTGGTGGAGAGCCGGGTGACGGGCCCATGGATTGTCCCGATGCCATCCTCGATGGCCAGGTTGCAACCGGGGTAGGTCAAGATCCGTTGTTCGTGGATGACGCCGTCGGGAATCTCCCAGCTCGGCAGCCAATAGTGCACCACCAGATCACGCACGGCCTCGGTCGGGGCCAGGCGTGCGACGGTTGCAATGCCGGCTCCGAGCGGCAGCAGGGGGCCGCGAGGGTTGTCCATGAAAGACATTATGCTGCCGTGGGCCAGGAATGTGGCGGCCGAGCACGTCTGAAACTGCAAGATACCGCTCCCTGCGACGCATCGGAGCGCCGCTCTACCCATGGTGGAGCGTCCATGCCGCAGACTTGAACCATGAAGAATCTGCGGACCCAGCACACGCTGCACCTTGAACTTTATGGCTCCGAGCCGACCATCTGGCGGCGCATCGAGGTTGATGGGTCCATGACCCTGGCACGCTTCCATGAGGTCCTACAGGGCGCGCTGGGCTGGACCGACTCGCACTTGCACCTCTACATGGATAGCAACCCCTTGAATCGTAGCGGTGCTGCCTCCGGCGACACGCCGGTCACCTGGCACATGTCGGGCAGCCTTGACGATGGTCTTGAAGGCGAAAACGAGGAACATACAACGCTGACCAAGGCGTTGGCCCGCTCAGGGGGCACGCTCTGGTACGAATACGATCTCGGCGATAGCTGGACGCACCTGATCACCGAGGAATCCTCCCGCGCACTGGACCCTGCGGCTCCTGCGGCAAGGGTGCTCGAGGGGGCCATGCGGGTTCCTCTGGAGGACAGTGGGGGACTGAGCGGCTGGTACGAAACACTCAAGCTTTCCCAAGCTGCCTCGGTGGACCCGGAACGTAGCTACGTCGTGGACTGGTACAAGAGCCACCACAGCTACTTCACGCCCGTGGACCCAGAGGCCTTCGACGTGGAGCTGGCGAACGTACAGGTGCGGTTGCATCTCGACGGACCGCCTGCGGGAACCGTTGCCGGCACATGGCTATCCACGATGCCCAAGTACGCATGTCACGTGATGGCCGATGCCCTCATGCGGGTGGGAGTGGACGTGTTTGCCGGAGATACGGTGCCGCACCTGCCCGAAGAAGCGCCGCGCGCCATGGAATCGATCCTGTGGTGGATCCGGGCCTGCGAAGGTGACGGGCTGCCGCTGACCGCGGCGGGCTACCTGAGCCCTGCCGCACTACCGGGCGTGATCGCCGGAATTGGCTGGGAGCATGAAGACTTCGTGCAATTTGGCGCTAAAACCGAGGTTCATCTCCATGCTCTCCTAGATTTCCGCGAAATGCTGATGGACATTGGCCTGCTCAAGGCCCAGGGCAAGAAGCTGGTGGCGACACCCACCGCCGTGCGCGTGGCCCAAGACCCGGTCAAGCTGTGGGCTCATCTGGTGAAGCGGGCCAGAAACTCGCGAACGGACCAGGTCACCTACGACGTGACCATGTTGGCGCTCTTGGCGGCGGCCGGGGACGGGGCAGCGGATAGGAAAACCATCAACGCCCGCATCAACCAGGGCATGCGTCTGCTGGGCTACGCCCACAACGACGGGGAACCGATTGCCGACGGCGACTTTAACCGGCTCGGGGGCAGATATGAGGCCATCACCAAGGCCTTTAGGATGGCGCTGCTGAAGAACGGCAACAAGGGCCGTGCCGTCGAGCTCGAGCGCGACTTCGCCCTGGCGGTGCTGCGTTCCAGAATCCGGCGGTGGCGCACCAAGGCCCCGGTGTTTCCCTTCGCGAGGGAAACACCGGGGCCTTGGTCGTAGTGCGCGGTAGCGCTACTGCACCTGGGCGCCCGAGGTGCTTTTAACCTTGTGTGCGGTGCGGCCCAGCAGGTGCGTAGGCACCTTGTAGGTTTCCTTGGCCGTCAGTGCCGAAACCGTGGCGATCAGTGCGATCGCGGCGGTGAACAGGCTGATGACCACCCAGCCGCCAGGCTCCAACCCGCCCAGGGCCGCAACGATGGACGGGGCGAAGCCCGCCATCAGGAAGCCAAGCTGGGTGCCGATGGCCAGGCCGGAGAAACGCACCTGGGAGGAGAACATCTCCGCATAGAAGGAGGGCCAGACGGCGTTGGCCGCGGCGTAGGCGCAGGAGAAGACCAGTACCGAGAGCGCGAACTGCAACATGGTGTTGTTGGTTTCCATGGAGCGCAGGTAGAACGGCATGAAAACGGCCGAGGAGATCGCACCGTAGATGAAGACCGGTTTGCGGCCGATCCGATCGGCCAGCTTGCCGAAGAACGGCTGGGTGAACAGGGCACCGACGTTGCCCGCCACCACCAGCCAGAGGGTGACCGATTCATCCATGTGCCCGATGTTCTTGCCGTAGGAAATGGCCAGGGTGCCATAGACGGTGGAGACAGCGGCGATGAAGGCGCAGAAGACCACGCGCAGCACGTCGCGCCAGTGGAAGCGGATCAGCACGCCCAGCGGCAGCTTGGCGATCTCGTTGTTCTTCTTGGCGTTCTCGAATTCGGGGGTTTCGTTCAGCGAGCGGCGGATGAAGAAGGTAATGAGGACCACCACGGCGGAGAGCCAGAACGGGATGCGCCAGCCGATGCCGAACTTGAACTCGTCGTCCATGGCCACCACGGGGATGAAGATCAACGCGGCAAGGATCTGTCCGCCCTGGGTGCCGGTCAGCGTCCAGGAGGTGAAGAAGGAGCGCCGGTTATCGGGAGCGTGTTCAAGGGTCAGCGAGGAGGCTCCGGCCTGCTCACCGGCGGCCGAGAGGCCCTGCAGCAGCCGGGCGAGGACCAGCAGTGCCGGTGCCCACCAGCCGATCTGGTCGAAGGTCGGTATGCAGCCAATGGCAAAGGTGGCCGCGCCCATCAGGACCAGGGTGAACATCAGCACCTTCTGCCGCCCGACTCTGTCCCCGAAGTGACCCAAGATGACAGCGCCGATGGGGCGGGCGATGTAGGCGAACCCGAAGGTTGCCAGGGACATGATCGAGGCGTTGGCATCCGCGTCGGGGAAGAACACATGCGGGAAGATTAGTGCCGCGGCGGAGCCGAAGATAAAGAAGTCGTAGTATTCCACGGCGCTTCCCATGAAGCTGGCCAGGGCGGCCTTGACCGGCGTCCGGCCCTCGGTGCCGGGCGCGGAGGGCGCCGGTTGGTTCTCGGTGTGGGGCATCGGGGACTCCTAGATTAAGACTGGTGCTGGGGGAAGACGAACGACTATATGTGCGCATTGCGTACTGTTGTACGTTTTGCGTACAACCATTAGAGTAGAGCTAAATCACACCCAAGACAATCCTCACGCGGAAAAATCTCAAGGACCGGAGCATTATGAGCACCATCACGCAGTCGTACCTTGTAGGCCTGATCGGCGACGGGGTCGTTCCTTCGCTGACCCCTCCGATGCACGAGGCGGAGGCGGATGCCCACGGATTGCGCTACCTCTACCGCCCCATCGACCTTTCGGTCATCGGCAAGGAGGGTGCGGAGGTGGGCGAGCTGTTGCGCGCAGGGGCCCTGCTGGGGTTCAATGCCTTCAACATCACCCACCCCTGCAAACAGCTGGTGCTCGAGCACCTGGATGAAATCAGCGACGAGGCCCGCGCCATCGGCGCGGTGAACACCGTCATCATCAAGGACGGCAAGTTCCACGGCTACAACACCGACGCCTCGGGCTTCTCCTGGGCCCTGGCCCACGGGCTGCCCGGCGCCACGCTGGATTCCGTGCTGCAACTGGGTGTCGGCGGAGCAGGTTCGGCCGTGGCCTTCGCGCTGCTCGACTCCGGGGTCAAGGAGCTGCTGCTGGTGGATCCCGAGGCCGCCCGCGCCGCAGAACGCGCGGCAACGCTCTCCCTCCAGTTCCCCGAGCGCACCATCTTGGCCTGCACCCCGGACCAGGTCCCGGCGCTGCTGCCCCAGGTCGACGGACTGCTCAATGCCACCCCCATCGGCATGCACCACCACCCCGGCCTGCCGCTGGACATCGCCGGGCTCACCAAGGAGCACTGGGTCGCCGATGTGGTCTATCGACCCGTTGACACCGAATTGATCACCGCGGCCAAGAAACTGGGCGCCAAGACCCTGGACGGCGGAAACATGGCCGTGGGTCAGGCCGTCGACGCCTTCGAAATCATCACCGGCATCACCCCCGACACCGCGCGGATGCGCGCCCACCTGCTTTCGATGCTGGAGGCAGGCCTCTAAATGCGCACCTCCATCGCCACCGTCTGCATTTCCGGCACCCTGGAGCAGAAGATGCTCGCCTGCGCCAAGGCAGGCTTCGACGGCATCGAGATCTTCGAACAAGACCTCACCGTCTCGGCCATGTCCCCCGAGGAGGTCAAGGCCCTGGCCGACCGCCTGGGCCTCACGCTGGACCTCTTCCAACCCTTCCGCGACTTCGAAGGGGTTGACGCCGCAACCTTGGCCGCGAACCTGGCCCGCGCCGAGGCCAAGTTCAAGCTCATGGGGCGCCTGGGCATCGATACCATCCTGCTGTGCTCCAACGTCGGCACCGCCACCATCAACGACGACGCACTCTTTGCCGCCCAGATCCGCGAGCTGGGGCTCCTGGCCGCTGCCTACGGGGTGAAGATCGCCTATGAGGCCCTGGCCTGGGGCACGTTTGTGAACACCTATCTGCACTCCTGGCGCCTCGTTGAACTCGTGGACCTGCCCAACGTGGGGCTCTGCCTGGACTCCTTCCACATCCTCTCGCGCGGGGACGACCCGGCCGGCATCGAAACGATTGACGCAGAAAAGATCTTCTTCGTCCAGCTGGCCGACGCCCCGGTGCTCTCCATGGACATCCTCTCCTGGTCGCGGCACTACCGCGTGTTCCCCGGCGAGGGCGGGTTTGAACTCGATACCTTCATGGGCCACCTGGTGCGCAGCGGCTACGACGGGATCGTGTCGCTGGAGATCTTCAACGATGTTTTCCGCCAGTCGAATGTGGAGCGCACCGCCGTGGATGGGATGCGCTCGCTGATCTGGCTGCAGGATCTCACCTGTACGCTGCTGGGCGACGGCGCGCAGGGGCACCCGCTGGGTATCCGCGCACTGCCCGAGGCGCAGAGACCCGATGGTTTCGACTATGCCGAAATCCGCACCGAGGACCCCGAGGCGGTGGCCGGCATGCTGGCCCAGCTTGGCTTCACCTTCCGCGGTCAGCACCGGCGCAAGCCCGTCACGCTGTGGAGTGCGGGGGCTGCCCGGATCATCATCAACACTCAGCGCAGCCGCGGCATCACCGCCGAGGTCTCCGGCTTTGGAATTCAGATCCCGGATGCGGCCCTGGCCACCGAGCGGGCGTCGGCCTTGCAGGCCCCCGCCGTCCCACGTCACCACACCCCCGATGAGCAACCCCTGCACGGCATCGCGGCCCCCGATGACACCGAGGTGTTCTTCGGAACCAGCGCCGCCCAGCCGCCCTGGGCGGTGGAATTCGGCCACCCACACACTACCGAGACCGGATTGATTACGGGCATCGACCACATCAACCTGGCCCAACCGTGGCAGGCCTTCGATGAATCGGTGTTGTTCTACACCTCCACGCTGAATTTGGCCGCGCGGCCGGGCACCGAGGTCCCCAGCCCCATGGGTCTGGTTCGGTCCCAGGTGCTGCGCACCGATGACGGTGCGGTGCGCCTGGCGTTGAACATCGTGCCGCACGGATTGGAAAACACCACCGATCGCGCGCTGCGCTACCCGGAGCACATCGCGCTGCACACCGATGACATCTTCGCCCTGGCCCGCCGCGCGGCAAGTGCGGGGATGGAGTTCCTGGCGGTGCCGAAGAACTATTATGAGGATCTGGCGGCACGGTTCGGCCTCGATGCTCCAACCCTGGCGCAGCTGGCGGAATTGAACCTGCTGTATGACCGCGACGAGCACGGTGAGTTCCTGCATTTCTACACCGAAACGGTGGGCACCATGTTCTTCGAGGTGGTGCAGCGCCGCGGCGGCTACGACGGGTACGGGGCACCAAACGCCCCGGTCCGCCTGGCCGCGCAATTCGAGCGCAACCGCGCCATGCAGTACTAGCAAAGAAACTCACAGGGGAGCGGGAGACCATGGGCGAACAGCCTGATTACTTCGTGAAGTCGGCGGAAAAGACGCTGGCAGTGTTGTTGGCGTTCAACGCGGCCCACAAGTCGCTGACCGTCACGGAGGTGGCCGGCGCCATTGGTGTTTCGCGTGCCGCGGCCCGCCGCTTCCTGCTCACCCTGGTGGATTTGGGCTACCTGGAGGTGGAAGGCAGCGCCTACCGGCAGACCCCGCGGGTGCTGGATATCGGGGCCTCGTACCTCGCCGGGCTGACCCTGCCTCAGGTGGCCAGGCCACACCTGCAGGCCCTGGCCAACCGGCTCTCGGAGACCACCTCGCTGTGTGTGCTCGATGACCAGGACATCCTCTACGTGGAGCGGATCAGCAATCCGCGCCTGCATTCGATGACGGTGTCCATCGGCAACAGGCTGCCGGCCTGGGCCACCTCCATGGGTAGGGTGCTGGTCGCCGAACTGCCCGAGGCGGCGCGCGAGGAGTTCCTGAACAACGCCAAGCTGCAGCACTACACCGCCAAGACCGTCTCGAGCATCGATGAGCTGCGCGCCGAGCTGGACACCGTACGGGAGCAAGGCTGGTCCTTGGTCGCCCAGGAACTGGATGAGGGGTTGCGCGGACTTGCCGTTCCTGTATACCGGGGAGCCCAGCTTTTGGGTGCATTGAACGTCTCGGTGCAACCCGGACGCATCGGTTCGGCCTCCATCACCGATGAGATGCTGCCGCTGATGCGCCAGGCCGCCATCGACATCGCCGATGACTTCGGCGGGCGCACCGCGGAGCAGAATTAAGCGGGCGGCCAGTTCAGATCAGGCCAAGAAACCGGAGCAATAAAAAGCGGGGCCGGAAGGGAGGATTCCCTTCCGGCCCCGCTGAACCGCTGTGGTCGGTGAGTGCTACTTGGCTTTCTTAGCCGCACCCTTCTCGGTGCGAGCATCCTTAGTGACCAAGGTGCCTTCGTCGTTTTCCAGATGCGAGCGCATGAACCACTGGAACTGCTCCAGTTCGCCGGTCTGCCCGATGAGCATGTCCTCGGTGACCGGGTCCAGCTTGCCAACCTTTTCGATGGTCTTGCGCATGGATTCGATGATCCCGGTATAGACCAGGTCCAGTGCGGCGAGGTGCTCACTGGTGCTGGCACGGCCGATCTCGTAGTCGTCCCAGGCACGGGCCGCCACCAGGGCGCCGGGCAGGCCGTTGGGCGAGACGCCCATGGTGGCCATGCGTTCGGCCAAGGCATCGATCATGCCGCGGACCAGTTCGATCTGTGGGTCAAGCATCTCGTGGACGCCGATGAAGTCGCGGCCCACCACGTTCCAGTGCGCGTGCTTGAGGGTCAACTGCAGGTCGTTGAATGCGTGGATCCGCATCTGCAGGGCGTCGGCGACCTGGTGACCGTTGTCCAGGGTCAGCCCCGGAACCGTGAATCCCGCGTAGTTTGAGTTTTTTGCTGCCATAACTGCCTCCTCGATGCGTGACTGCTGAGCAGTCTTCCGTGGATATCCATGTGATGTAGCCGTACTTAGGAACGTATCACGAGCATCTGGCGAAACGCCCGGGGATTTCGCGAACAGAAAACATCGACTCGATGCTGCGGGTGTTCCGGGACCCTGCGGCTACTCTGCGGGCAGCGAGGTGCGCGGGGTGACGATGCGCGGCAACACCAGCAAGAGAAACAGCGCCGAGGCCATCAAGATCCCGCCCACCAGCAAACTCATCTGCCAGCCGTGCAGCACCTGCACGACGAACCAAACGCACCCTGCCACCAAGACTCCGACGCCCAGGACCACGAACCTGGACACCAGGTGGCCCAGATGCACGGTGGTGGCCTTCAGCTGCTGCCCGAAGAAGTGCCGGTGCACCGCCACGGGGGTCACCAACATGATGATCAGCAGGGCAGAGGCCACCAGCAGCACCAAGTAGAAGATTTCATCGGGGGCCTCGAGGGTGTCGAAACGGGATTGAAAGGGCAGGACCACCAGGAAGGCCGCGAGGATCTGGGCCCCGGTCTGCATGACCCGCATTTCCTGCAGCAACTCGTTCCACTTGCGGTGCAGCTCTTCGTCGCCGTCCTGGCTCGACGTGTCGGTGTGGCTGTGCTTGGCCATGTCGGCTCCCTTGTGCGTCAGTGTGGTCGTGGAAAAACCTTAGACGAAACCGCTGGGTACAGCGAGCAACACGGCCGAGCCGAGAAGTGCCCAGTTTGGAACCGGGCTGGAGATCGGGGGCTCACCGGATCTAGGGTGGGGAAGGTGAGACACATTAGGCAGGACACCGAGTACACACCGGCCACCAACCGACACGACGGATTCGTCCATGTGCGTGGGGCCAACGAGAACAACCTACAAGATGTCGAGGTGCGCATCCCGCGTGATGCCATCGTCGCTTTCACCGGGGTCTCCGGATCAGGGAAGTCCTCGCTGGCCTTCGGCACCATCTTCGCCGAGGCACAGCGCCGGTTCCTGGAATCCGTGGCGCCCTATGCCCGACGATTGATCGCCCAGGGCCACACACCCCAGGTCGAGTTCATCTCCGGCCTGCCGCCGGCGGTGGCCCTGCAACAGCGCCGCGCCACGGCTTCCTCCCGCTCCACCGTCGGCACGCTGACCACGCTGTCGAACTCGGTGCGCATGCTCTTTTCCCGGGCCGGGGATTACCCGGCCGGGGCGGAGCGCCTGGACTCGGATTCTTTCTCGCCTAATACCGCGGTGGGCGCCTGCCCGCAGTGTCACGGGCTGGGCATCGCCCACAGCGTGAGCGCCGAAACCCTGGTCCCTGACCCGTCCTTGAGCATCCGCGAAGGAGCGATCGCTGCCTGGCCCGGAGCCTGGCAGGGTAAAAACCTGCGCGACATCACCACCCACCTGGGCTATGACGTGGATGTGCCTTTCCGCGAGCTGCCGGCCAGTGCGCGCGATTGGATATTGTTCACGCAGGAACAGCCCGTCGTGGAGGTGGTGCCCGAACGCGATCGGATCGCCAAGCCCTACCAGGGCAGGTTCTGGAGCGCGAAGCGCTACGTGCTGCACACCGTGGCCGAATCGAAGTCGGAGACCATGCGTGCCAAGGCGTTGGCCTTCATGTCTTCCGGTCCCTGCCCGGACTGCGCCGGGACCGGGTTCCGGCCCGAAGCCCTGGCCGTGAGAGTGGCATCCTTGGACATCGCAGCCTTCAATGCCACGGCCCTGGGTGCCCTCGCCGGGGTACTGCGCCCACTGGCGGAGCCGAGGGACCCAGAATCCGATGACCTTGCAGCAGATGTCGCGGCATCGATCGCCGCCGACCTGCTCGAGCGCATCGAGGTGCTGGTCAACCTGGGCCTGGGCTACCTGAGCCTGGACAGGGGGACCCCGACGCTTTCTCCCGGGGAGATGCAGCGCCTGCGTATCGCCACGCAGCTGCGCTCGGGGCTATTCGGGGTCATCTACGTCTTGGACGAGCCTTCCGCCGGCCTGCACCCGGCCGACGCGGCCCCGCTGTTGGATGTGCTCGAGGCGCTGAAGGCCGGAGGGAACTCGGTGTTCGTGGTGGAACACAACATGGAAGTGGTCTCCCGTGCGGATTGGATCGTGGATGTGGGCCCCGGCGCCGGGGCAGGCGGTGGCAAGGTGCTCTACAGCGGGCCCGTGGCCGGTCTGGCACAGATCGAAGAATCGCTGACCCGCGAATTCCTTCAGCCACGGGCCCAGGCCGCGGTTGCCCGCACACGACGGGAACCCGCGCACTGGCTGGAGATCGAGGGGGTACACCTGCACAACCTGGTGGGCCTGGATGCGCGCTTCCCGTTGGGAGTGCTCAGTGCCGTGACAGGGGTATCGGGCTCGGGCAAGTCGTCCCTGGTCAGCCAGGCGTTGGCCGATGCTCCCGGGTTGGCCCAAGACGCCGTGGCGGGCAGCGACGCTGCAGCATCAAACGGACAAGGGCAGCAGATCGAGACCGGACGGGCCCGAATCGGTGCGGTACACGGCTCCGAGCGGATCGACCGCGTGGTGACGATGGACCAAAAACCCATTGGCCGGACCCCGCGCTCAAACCTGGCCACCTACACGGGCCTGTTCGACGCGGTGCGCAAGACCTTCGCCGAGACCGAGCTGGCGAAGGCCCGCGGCTACGGAGCCGGCCGTTTCTCCTTCAACGTGGCCGGCGGGCGCTGCGATAAATGTCTGGGAGAGGGCTACCTGGAAGTTGAGCTGCTCTTCCTGCCCGGCAGTTACGGTCCCTGCCCCGAATGCCACGGCTCGCGCTACAACCAAGAAACCCTCGAGGTCACCTACCGCGGCCTGAACATCGCCGAGATCCTGGCGCTCGGGGTGGATGAAGCCTACGAATTCCTGTCGTCGATCCCGGCTGCCGCCCGCTCCCTGGCGACGCTGCGCGAAGTGGGTCTGGGCTACCTGCGCCTGGGCCAACCTGCCACCGAGCTGTCCGGTGGCGAGGCCCAACGCATCAAACTGGCCACGGAACTGCAGCGTGCCCGCCGCGGACACACGCTCTACCTCCTCGATGAGCCCACCACCGGTCTGCACCCGGCCGATGTGCGCCTGCTGCTGGAGCAGCTGCATCGACTGGTCGAGGCAGGGAACACCGTGATCGTGGTGGAGCACCACATGGATGTGGTTGCTGCCGCGGACTGGATCATCGATCTGGGGCCTGCGGGCGGGGATGCCGGAGGCCGGATCGTCGCGACGGGAACACCGGAGCAGCTCGCGGTGCATCCAGAATCCCGCACCGCACCGTATCTAGCCGCGCGGCTGGGGCTTCACACCGGATGAAACCAACCTGAGGAACTGGCTCTTAGTCCCTGCAGCCCACGGGGTCGTGGGATGGCATGGTGCTGAGGAACCCCAAAATCCATGCCTGAGCCACAGGACAGTGGAAGAGGCATCGGAGCTTGCCCAAGCCAGACTGAGCCGGGTCGCCAAAATCCTTGCGTCTCATGCTGCAGCTCCGCTGTCGTGGGCTCGGGGGCGGGCCTCTGCCCTCTGGCAAAAGATGGAAGGATGGGGTCCGTGGAAAATGAACTAAATCCTCGGTCCTCGAAACCGACCGCGGACCAGCAGTTTCGGGCCGAGAGCTGGGCGCTGTGGCTCGGACTTAGCTGCATGGTGGCCGGCCTGGTCGTGTGCATCATCGGATTTTCCGGATACCGCCCCGACCTAGCCGGATACCGGTCGGTGGGTGTCTATGCGGCGATCATGGCCGCGATCTCGGCCACCGTCGGAGCGGCGCTGGGCTACCGCCGATTCCTGATGGTCTCCCAAATCTGGCTGCTCGAATTCCCGCGCTACCGCCAAATCATCAACGCTGCCGCCTTGGTGCTCATCCACGCCGCGATCTGTGCCATGGCGGGAATCATCATCTTCCGCGTCTTCCAGGACGCTTTCCTGGGCCTGAACGTCGACAGGTTCGCCGGGAGCCTCATGGTGGGGGTCTATGCCGGGATCTGCGGCTATGCGGCACTGGTCTCGGCGGCGCGGATCAGCGCGCAGTCGCTCTCCGCACTACTGGCAATCTTCTTGGTCACCGGGGTGTTCATCAGCATGCTGGCAGCCGAGGACCCATACTGGTGGCAGTCGATGTTTTCCGAGCTGGGGACCCGGGCCTCGGGTACCACCTCCTTCTGGACCTTCAACCTCACCCTGGTCATTTCCGGGGTGGTGCTCAGCACCCTGACCGCCTTCATCGTGCGCAACGTAAAGCTGATGGCGGGGATCCACGACGACTATGCCGAGGCCCAGGGCAAGTCCCGTCCACGCTTCATCAGGCCCCGCCCCGCGGTGGTGCGCATCTGTCTACTGGGACTCGGGCTCTGCGTCATCGGCATCGGGCTGGTCCCCATCAGCGTCGCGGCCCCGATCCATGCAGGAATCGTGCGGACCGCGGCCGGGTTCATCGTGGTGCTGTTAGTGGGCGCGGCGTTCTGGCTCCCGGGTTTCCCCTGGGTGTTCCACCTGTTCTCCTTCGCATGCTTCCTGGGGTTGGTGGGCGCGGCGCTGCTCTGGCAGCCGCTGGCTTATTACAACCTCACGGCCTTCGAACTGGCGGTGGTGGGCATCGTCTTTGGCTGGCTGGTGGTCTTCATCCGTACCACCGCCGCGGCGCTCGCCGTGAAGGAGAAGGCGCTTGAGGACCTGCTCTTGGCCAATCAGCAGCGGCTCGCGGCCGACTGATCAGGACGTGACGTGCTCGAAATGCGCCACAAACATGTCCGGACGCACCAGCACCACGGAGCCGTTGGGCAGCCGGCGCTTGGGTGAAGGAGCGAACTCATGCAGCGCAACCCCGTATTCTGCGGCCAGCTCGGCCCCGCGCGTCCGGCCAGCGGGCCCGTAGACATGCACCTGCCAGCAGGCGTCGTTGAGCACCTCGAAGTTATCCGGTGCTTCCCCGGTCCTGTTGGGGACCCATGGCAGCCTGCGGCCCAGCACCTTGCCGCGGCGCCGGGTGCGGGCAAACCCACTGGCCAGCGTGGCCCGATCCCGTGAGCGCTCATCCATCCAGTAGTGGATGCGGATCTGCGAGAGGTAGCCAAAGAAGCGGCGGCCCGCAGGAATCCTCCCGACCAGGCGCACCATCGCGGGCCAGAAGATCGGCATCGCCCGGGTGCGGATCATGCGGGCCAACCATGAATCGGAGGTTGCCGCGCTGAAGAGCCTGTCGGTGGTGGAGACCAAGCGTAGCGCCACCGGGCGACGTTCTGCCTCGTAGCGTTCCAAGTAGGTCTCGGGCATCCGACCGGAGAACACATCGGCGAGCTTGCAGACCAGGTTGTGGGCGTCCTGCAGGCCGGTGTTCATGCCTTGGGCACCCACGGGGGAGTGGATGTGGGCGGCGTCTCCGGTCAGGAAGACCCTGCCCTGGCTGAAGCGTTCGGCGACCCGGTGGTGCACCCGGTAGGTGGCGAACCATGAGGCGGAGTTGTACCTGACGCCGAACTCGTTGCGCAGGCTGGTCCTGGCACGGGCCTCGTCCACATCAGGCTTTTGAGCGCTGTCGTCCTGGGGTTCGTGCAGGATACCGAGGATCCGGCGGCGTTCGCCGCCGGCTGAGTCGGACCCCATGGGGAAGCCGAGCATGAAGTTCTCATCGGAGAAGCGGAGGTTAATGCCTGAACCCATGCCCGAAACCCCTTGGGCGTCGAGCACATAGAAGACCTCGTCATCGGTGGTGCCCTCGAACTTGATGTCAAAGGATTCGCGCAAGGGGGAGGCTGCGCCGTCCGCGGCGATCACGTAGCGCGCAGAGATATGTACCGGGCCCTGCGGGCCATTGCATTTGATGAGCAGCTGGTCCCCGGTGTCCTGGAAGGAATCGTAGCCGTGTTCCCACAGCACGGGGTTGCCTGAGTTTTTCAGGTGCTCGGCCAGCAACTCTTCGTTGGCGCTTTGTTCCAGCATGGTCAGGCCCGCGTAGTGGGTCTGGGAGTAGCCCAGACGATTGAGTTTGATGCTCTTGAAACTTCGGCCGCCGATCCCGGGGCGCATTTCGCCGGTGGGCACTGCACGTTTTTGTACCTCGTCGGCCAGGCCGAGCTGGCGGTAGATCTCCATGCTGCGGGCCTGCAACGCCAGGGCCCGTGATTCCTTGGTGGGACCCGACTTCAGGTCAACGACCTTTGCTTCGATCCCGAATTTCTGTAGCCACGCACCTGCCATCAGGCCCGTGGGCCCGGCGCCGATGACTAAAACCTCAGTGTGAAGCAGCGTGATATCCATGACCTTCACGCTACGCCCGAATCCTGTGCAATGCACTGGTGAGTAGGCCCTGGCGGGTCGGAACTGCTCTGGTGTTCCGGCGGGGAGGGAAGGGGCCCGCGCCATCGTGCTCTTGCTCGGCATCGGCCAGGTAGGCAATCGGGCTCGAGGTAGGTGCGTGCACCGAAGCATGAAATAACCTGGGAGTCTCAAATCGGACCAGGTGGAGGTACGGCGGGCAAGGGATCTCCGGGGAAGGCCGGCACCCAGGACTTGGCCGTGCAGAAGCCTTAATAGGCCCCTCAGCTGTGGATGGCGACGCTGACCACGACCGGTCTGAAAGGTTCCGCGCGGCTTCGTCGCGGCACCATTGGCGGCTGGCTCGCCGGGCGCAAAGGTCCATGCCAGAGGGTTTATTTCTCATACTACGGGCGGATGACACCGGCACATGATCCACCCAAGGACCGACGCTCTTGGCAGGTCGATACTTTTAGGATGGAGATATGTCCAAGAAAAAGTATCTCCCAGCAAGTGTCCTGGTTCTTCCGTTTCTCTTGCTGTTGACCGGCTGTGACATTAACGGGTTGCTGGCCGATAGCTCTGAACAGTCCACCACGCGGAGCGCCAAGACCTCTGAAGAGGGAGTCGCCGACGGGCTACTGCCAAAATGGGTGCCCAAGGGAGGCACCAACGCCGAGTTGGTGCAGCGCAACAGCGGCAGCGAACGAATTTTCGTGATGGATTATGCCGGTGACCTCCCTGCTAAGGCGTGCAAACCATTGGGCACGGTCGGTGAACCCACAAAAACCGAGCTTGCAAACGCCTATGCCAGCGATGACCGCATCAAAAGTTTTGATCCGGAGGAAATTTCAGATACTCGGACTCTGGAAGCCAGCTGGTGGCCGGAAGGAACCGAACTGAGGACCACGCACCTGTGTGAGCGATTCTGAGTCCAGCAGAGCGACGGCAAGTTGTATGCCTTCGCGCCGGACACCATTGACACTGTCACTAACGTCCAGAAAGAGCGTGAAGCCCGGAACAGTCAATAGGAAAGGCCGAATTCATCGGCGATGTGCTCGCCACCGGCCCGAACAACGAACCACGGATCGTGGGGGGAAGCCCGACATCTAGAACTCAATGGTGCAGATCGGCCGGGCCGCGAAACCGTCGGTCATCCTCAAGGAGCATGTTGCGGCGGGCTTCGTGTGGTGGTGCCCAATCTCACCGCCCACGCACTGGACATGCATGGGAGAATGGATGGGATGACTTCCCCCGAAATTACCCCAGTGACCGAGCCTGCCACCACTGCGCCCGCCGCAGAGGACGCCGGAGCCCGCCGTGCAGCCCAGGCCGCGGCTCAGGGTGCCCAGCAAATGCGCATCTCCGAATCCCGAGCCAAGGCCGAGGGCCGTGCACAAGTGCGCCCCACCGCCGAGGGGTGGAAGCAGGCCATGGGCGATGACGGTCGCCCACAGCTTCAGTTCACCGCAAAGAAGCGTGTGACGCAGCCGCCAGTGCACCTTGCCGACCTGACCTTGGACGAACGTGCCGCCAAGCTCAAGGAGATCGGTCTGCCGGCCTTCCGTGCCAAGCAGCTCTCGGTGCACTACTTCCAGCACTACACCACCGATCCCGAACTGATGAGCGACCTTCCCAAGGACCGCCGCGCCGAGATCGCCGACGTCATGTTCCCGAAGCTCCTCACCGAGGTCAAGCGACTGGCCACCGACGACGGCAGGACCATCAAGTTCCTGTGGCGACTCTTTGACGGTTCCCTGATCGAGTCGGTGCTGATGCGCTACAGCAACCGCATCACCCTATGTATCTCCAGCCAGTGCGGCTGCGGCATGAACTGCCCGTTCTGCGCCACCGGCCAGGCCGGCCTGACCCGCAACATGTCCACCGCGGAGATCCTGGACCAGATCGTCCAGGCCAACCGCGTCATCGCCGAAGGCGGCCTGGGTGGACAGAAGCACCCCGAAGAGCGCGTGGGCAACATCGTGTTCATGGGCATGGGCGAGCCACTGGCCAACTACAAGCGCGTCATGAACGCCGTGCACCGCATGGTGGCAGAGGCCCCCGAGGGCTTGGGCATGAGTGCCCGCGGCATCACCGTCTCCACCGTTGGCCTGGTTCCTGCCATCCTCAAGCTGGCCGAAGAGGGCGTCCCGGTCACCTTCGCGCTGTCGCTGCACGCGCCGGATGACGAGCTGCGCGACGAGATGATCCCGGTGAACTCGAAGTGGAAGGTCGACGAGGCCCTCGACGCCGCGTTCAACTACTACGTGAAGACCGGACGCCGCGTCTCCATCGAGTACGCGCTGATCAAGGACATGAACGACCACGGCTGGCGCGCAGACCTGCTGGCCCGCAAGCTCAACGCCCGCGGTCGCGGCTGGGTGCACGTGAACCCGATCCCGCTGAACCCGACTCCGGGCTCGGTCTGGACCGCCTCGGAACCGGATGTCACCGCGGAGTTCATCGACCGCCTCGACTCCGCGGGCGTGCCCACCACGCTGCGCGACACCCGCGGCAAGGAAATCGACGGAGCCTGCGGCCAGCTCGCCGCCGCAGAGTAAGTTGTAACCACCACATTGGGGCGCGAGGGCGCCATGGATGAGATGAGTCAAGAAGTGTCATTGGCAGCACCGTTTTTCCTGGACAAATCCGACACCGCCAGCTGGAAGGCCCTGAACGGCCTTTCGCTCAAGGTCAAGGAAGCCGCGGAGGCGGCGGGGCTGGACACCAGGCTCATCGAATTGCTTAATGTGCGAATCTCGCAGATCAATGGCTGCGCCTTCTGCCTGGACATGCACTCCCGGATGGCCCTCGAGGCCGAGGAAACCAGCCAGCGTCTCGCGGTGCTCTCCACGTGGCGCGAAACCGCACTGTTCAACGACCTTGAATCCGCTGCGCTCTCGGTTGCCGAGGCAGCCACCGAGCTGCCGGATTCCGAGACGCGGATCGCCGAGCTAGCGTCATCCCGCATGGTGCTGAACGACGCACAGTTCTCTGCCATCCAGTGGGCCGCCATTGCCATGAACGCCTTCAACCGTGTCTCGATCCTGTCGCAGCATCCGGTACGCCCGAGTAAGAAATAGCGGGAACCATGAACGAGCGCGGGATCGTGGACCGGGACATCTCGGTGCTCTCACGCTTCGCGCCCGAAAGCGTCTACCTGCTCGGGGGCGGTCGGGCCATCCTGTTGCAGCTTGCCCTTCCCGGGGTGGGCCACGGTGTGGCCAGGCATTCGAACTTTGCATCCAACCCGCTGGGTCGACTCAACGGCACTCTGACCTATATTTATGCCCTGAGCAACGGCACCGACGCGCAGCGTGCCAAGGTTCGGGCGATGGTGCATGGGGCCCATGCACCGGTCAAGGCTCCGGCAGCCAAGGACAGAACGCACCCTGCCTATTCGGCACGCGACCCGAAGCTGCAATTGTGGGTTGCCGCGACACTGTACGACTCCGCCATGACCATCCAGCAGGCGGTGTTCCCCGAACTCGACGAGGAGACCGCCGAGGCTCTGTACCGGGACTATGCGGTCCTGGGCACCGAACTGGGCATGCCCGCGCACCTGTGGCCCGCGACCCGCGCCGACTTCGCAGACTACTGGTCCGAGACCAGCAACAGCCTGCACGTCGATGACCGCGTGCGGGAAGTAGCCCATGAGCTGCTGGCCGCAAAACACGCACCCTGGTGGATCCGGGCGGCCATGCCGCTGGTCAGGCTGGTCAGCGTCGGGCTGCTGCCCGAGCATGTACGGAGCATGTTTGGGTTCCACTTCAATGACCGACAGCAACGTCGGATGGATGTGGTCATGCGTTGTGCGAGGGTGGCCGTGCGAATCCTGCCACGTTCACTGCGACATTTCCCGATGCGCTACTACCTGCGCCGCCTCGATGGATCGGCAGCCAACCATACCGCCGGTTCCTGAAGACACATGCGAGAACAGTAGTGTCATCCGCCTACTCAAAACGGTCGCGCCATCGTGGAAAAAGCCCTGGCGTCATACCAGTAGGCCGCTACAGGCTCATCACCACAAATCAGGCCGGCACGTCAACGAGTATGTTTCGACCGGCCACGTCGCTGACAATGGACGGCACCCTTTGAATGGCCTCCTGGGACCACTGCCAACGAGCGCAGATACCTTGACGGGGCATGTGATCGCCACGCATCCGGGCGACTAAGGCTGGGAATCGATCCCAAACGATGTGAAGATTGTCCATGGCGAGCCGGCTCTTATCCTACGCGGCGGTTCTACCTGCTGAAGTAACGAATTTATCGGGCACTGGTCCAAGCGAGGAGGCAACGGTTACGTTGACAGCGAGCTTTTCTCATCGAACGCAGGAGCAGCGATCCTCCGTTGCCACATCGCCGAGCGCATCTTCGATGTGCTCACCGCACCCTTCCCACGTCGGCTTGGCACAGTTATCGCAGGTGACCTTCTTGCACATGTAAAGACTCCCTTAAAAGTTTGTAACGGCTCTTCGGAATAGTACCCCGGCAGGTTTTGTTGTGCCATTTGTGGATTCGACACGGAATCTGCATGGACCTCTCTCGAAGGGACAGAGCACCTATGGCTTCCATGGAACTGACCTCAACAAACTTTGAAACGACAATCAGCGAGCCGGGAACCGTCCTGGTGGACTTCTGGGCCGCATGGTGCGGACCCTGCCGCAACTTCGCCCCGGTCTTCGAAGCAGCCAGCGAAAAGTACCCTGACATCACCTTCGGCAAGATCGACACCGAAGCCGAACAGCAGCTCGCGGCTGCAGCCAACATCACCTCCATCCCGACCCTCATGGCATTCCGCGACGGAATCCTGGTCTTCTCCCAGCCCGGCGCATTGCCAGCCGAAGCGCTGGAAGACCTGATCGGCCAGATCCAGGGACTGGACATGGATGCCATCAAGAAGGACATCGCAGCAGACACCACGGCATGATTTCTGTCAGATTCGCGCTTCGAGGGCCCTCCGGCAATTGCTGCTGGCGGGCCCTCGGGCGTTAACGCTGTCGGCTGTGACACGCTTGGGACAGATATCAGGTTCATGCAGGTGTTGGAGGAAGAATGCAGCGCACGTTGAAGGTCGCCGATCGGGCCAAGGTCTCGGCGTTTGAAGTCATGAATATCTTGGATCGGGTAGCCCAACTGCGGGCCGCAGGCCGGGACGTGATCTCCCTGTGCGCCGGTGAACCCAGTGATGGTGCGCCCAGCGCCGTGTCGCAACGCGCCGCCCAGATCCATGCCGACGGCCTGCCGCTGACCTATACGCCGGCACTCGGTATCCGGGAGCTGCGCGAAGCCATCGCCACGCACTACAAACGTTGGTACGACATCGAGGTATCAGCAGACAACGTCGCCGTCACCACCGGTAGCTCGGGTGCCTTCCTGCTGATGTTCCTCTCCGCCTTCAACGCCGGCGACAAGGTGGCATTGGCCCGCCCCGGCTACCCGGCTTATGCCAACATCCTTCGCACCCTGGGCGTTGAGGTCATCGAACTCAACGCCGGTCCCGAGTCAAGGTACCAGCCCACCGTGGAGCTGCTCGAAGCAGCACAGCTGGAGCATGGCGAACTTGACGGTCTGATGCTTGCGTCGCCAGCAAACCCCACCGGAACCATGGCTTCGGGAGAGGAACTGGAGGCGCTGACCACCTGGTGCAAGGACCAAGGGGTTCGGTTGATCAGCGACGAGATCTACCACGGCATCGACTATCCCGAAGCGGGAACCGACACTCGGCGTTCGGTCAGTGCCTGGGAACTGGATACGGACACCGTGGTCATTTCGAGCTTCTCGAAGTACTGGGGCATGACAGGCTGGCGGTTGGGTTGGGCCTTGGTTCCCAACGACATGCTTGCGACCGTTGATGCCTTGGCCGGAAACGTGGCTCTCTGTGCTCCGGCACCGGCCCAATACGCTGCCCTGGCGGCCTTCACCGATGATGCTTACCTCGAAGCCGAAGTGCGCGTGGCGGAATTCGCCCGAACCAGGGCTGCGGTGCTGAACTCGATCGACCGGTTGGGGTGGGGCGAATACGCACCTGCAGACGGGGCCTTCTACCTGTATGCGGATGTGGGCAGCAAGCTCGGATCCCATGCGAACTCCGCTGCCTATTGCGCTGCGTTGCTGGAAGCCGAAGGTGTTGCCATTGTCCCGGGAAACGATTTCGATCACGTCAAGGGGGACACCCACGTACGTCTGAGCTTTGCTGCAGGATATGAGTCCGTGACAGAGGCGATCGAGCGCATTGTGAGGTTCCAGGGCGACGCCTGATTTGGCGGGGAAGGGGCTTCTCCGCACATCGGGCCTGCCACTGCCGATCGATGTTGTGCACAGCCGGGGATGATGCTGATCGCTGGTGATGCCAGGTGTTCCATGCTGGAGGCTCCACCAACCTGAGGAGCCCGCCATGGAAGAATATACGGTCACCGAGCTGGAAGACGCCCTCAAGGTCGTCAAACAGCTGCTTCCGCCGCGCTACGAATGCTTGGCGTGCTATCTCAACCGCATGCTGGCAAGCCGCAACTGCAACGGTCTGAAGTGGTGCACGACCTACCGGGACCTGCGGGCGCCACGTGCCACGGCGATGGAACGGAAGTTCCCGGATCTCGGTGGCTACTGCGACTGCGAGGTCCTGGCGAACATCTTCCACATCAACGATGCACTATGGTCCAGCGCGGAGGGCGGAAGCGCTGATGACGCCTACGTCCCCGCCTGTCACAAGGTCCGTCTGGGAACCATCAAGCCCTGTGAGCTGTGGCTGATGCGCAGCGGGGTGCAGTGGGGCGGGGGAGTGTTCCGCTCGGCCACCAGGGCGTCGTAGTTCGGGAGCCCAGGGGTTGGCCGTTTTCACGAGCCGCCCCCGGATTGCAGGAGCTACTGCTCGTCGGGTTGCTTCAGCTTCAAATGCTCGCCCGGGATGCGGTCGCGGTCGTAAGTGATCTCGGAGAAACCGTGCGCGGCAGGGGTGCCGTCGGGGCCGAGGTTAACGAAAACGATCTTCTCGATGGTCAAGATCGACTGTCGCGTAAACATATTGCGCACCTCGGCGCGCATGGTCAGGGAGGTGCGGCCGAAATGGGTAGCAGTGAGGCCCATTTCGATCAGGTCGCCCTGTTGAGCCGAGGAAACGAAGTTGATTTCCGACATGTACTTGGTGACGGCAAAACCGTTGCCGAGCTGGACGATCGCGTAGATTGCAGCTTCCTCGTCGATCCAACGCAGTAGCGAGCCGCCAAAAAGCGTGCCGTTGGCATTGAGATCCTCGGGGCGGACCCATTTACGGGTGTGGAATGTAATGTCTCCATCGGTCATGGAACGAGTCTATGGCGTTCGGGCCGGTCAGCAGCCGATTAGTGACAGGAACCATGGAGCGCCGCTTCGTGAATCCCAGAGGAAAATCAGTCCAGCTGGTCCATTGCCTCACAAGGGTTGGCACCGGGCTGCGCTCGGTGGATGTCCATGGAGAGCTTGGAAACCAGCGCGGCAAGTTGCGCGCTTTCAGTGGAGTCAAGGCCGGCAAGCAGCTGTTGCTCGGCTGCGGCAACGCGTATCTCGAGCTGGTTCAGCAGGTCGACGCCCTGCTCGGTGGCAACAATCTTTCGCGCCCTGCGATCTGTCGGTGCCGGGACTCGTTCGACGAGTCCTGCCGTCACGAGGTCATCGATGCGATAGGTCAGCACCGTGCGGTCGATGCCCAAATGGGCGCTCAGGGCCTGCTGGTTGGCGGGCTCGTGGTGGACGACCGTGGAAAGCATTTGGTAGCCGCGCACCGAGCACGGCATTTCCGCAACCGCCTCGGCAAAAAGAGTTTGATGGCCGCGCAGGATCATGCCCAGATGCCACGCCAGATCCCCCGGAATGAAACCCGGGAGCGGCTTGTCAAGAGACAGGGGAGCATTATGTGTTGAGGCCATGAGGTCCATCATAGCCGACGATACGGTGTTGCGCAGATGATCTGTTCAGAATATAGTCTGTACTACAACGTAATTTCTTGAAGGGCAGGACAGATGGTTATCGGCGCACAAGGTCATATGGCATCTCGGGGCACGATCGGCATCCTAGGTGCCGGCCGTGTGGGAACCGCCATTGCCCGCTTGGCGATTGCCGCAGGGTATCGCGTGAAAATCGCGACCTCCAAGCCGGCCGCCGACAATGCCTTGATCATCGAGATCGTGACCCCGGGCGCCGAGGCCGTCGATGTAGCAGAGGCCGCCGACTCGGACCTGGTGCTTCTCGCGGTGCCGCTGCACAAATACAAAACGGTCAACGCCGAGGCGCTGGCAGGAGCAGTTGTCATGGACGCCATGAACTACTGGTCGGTCACCGATGGGGATATCGCCGACTTCGAGATCGACGATCGTTCCTCCTCGGAGGTCGTTGCGGCCCACTTGAACGAATCGCGCGTCGTGAAATCCTTCAACCACATCGGCTACCACGAGATGGAGCCCGATGCCTCGACGCCGGGTTCCACTGGCCGTAGGGCGTTGGCGATTGCCTCGGATGACACTGAAGCGAAAGCGCGGGTCGCAGCCTTCATCGATGCCTTGGGCTTTGACCCGGTGGACGCCGGCGACCTTGCAGCAGGAAGAGCCTTTGAACCGGGAACTGACATTTTCAACGGCCGCTTCAGCGCCGATGAGCTGTCGCTGAAACTGCACGCCAGCCTCGTCACCGCCTAAACCACCCACCAGACCAGCACGAAAGAGCGGGACCCCCATGGAACTTGGCATGTATAGCTTTGGAGACACCCAGCGTAATACCGATGGATCTCTACGCTCCACTGCTGAAGCCATCCAGAACCTGTTCGAGGCGATCAAGCACGCCGATGCCTCCGGTCTTGACTACTTCGGTGTCGGCGAGCACCACACCGCCACGATGCCAGCGTCCTCACCCGGGGCCATGATTGCCGCCGCGGCAGCAGCAACCACACAGATCAAGCTGGGCAGCGCCGCGAGCATCATCGGCACCGACGATCCGGTGCGCATCTTTCAGCAATTCGCCACGGCGGACGCCATCTCCGGTGGAGGCCGCGTGGAAATCACCGCAGGACGTGGTTCTTCGGTGGAGACGTTCCCACTCTTTGGGTACAGCCTCGAGGAATACGACGACCTGTACGCGCAGAAGCTTGACCTGCTCATGGCGATCAACAACGCCGATACCGAGCTTGTCACCTGGTCGGGCACCGTGCGCCCCGCACTTGATGATCTAGCCGTCGTGCCGCGTCCAGCCTCGGGCAAGCTGCCGATCTGGCTGGCCACCGGCGGCAACGCAAGTTCCTCGGCTCGTGCGGGTCAGCTGGGCCTGCCGGTGTCCTACGGCATCATCGGCGGTGCACCGCATCGTTTTGCACCCTTGGCCGAGCTGTACCGTCGTTCCGGCGCCGCCGCCGGACATGCACCGGAATCACTGAGGATCGCGGTGGGAGCTCTAGGGTTTGTGGCTCCGACCAAGAAGGAAGCGCTGGACCGGTTCTACCCGGGATGGCACAACCTCAACGTGGAAATGGGGCGCCTGCGTGGATGGCCCGCTCCTGACAAGCGCGCTTACTTGGAACAAGCCGATGCGCCGGGCGCCTACTACGTGGGATCCCCGGACGAGGTCGCCGAACGCATCGTGCACCTGCATGGATATCTGGGGCACATGCGCCACTTCCTGCAAATGGACCTGGGTGGCACCCCGCAAGACCAGCTGCTGGAATCGATCACTTTGCTCGCCACCGAGGTCAAGCCGCGGGTGCAGCGTCTGATGGCACAAAAGTAGCCACGGGGCTCGTCGTTTTTCGCATCTGCGAAAAGGGACCCGGCTGGGTGCCCCCGACAGGGTTGGCCCAGATGAGTGTAGCTGCAAGATCCCGTCTTTGATTGAATAGAGGTTGTGGTTGCAAGTCTGTGTAGCAACGCAGCCCAACTGTGGACGCGTGATACTTGGGGGAGAGCCGAGTCCATCATGGAACTTGGCTCGCCACGGGCCATCGAACGGGCTGCGGATGCCCCCGGACCTTGCGACCACCGGTGGAATGTCGTCAATGGCGTACGGGACACTGACGGGGCGGGAGCACTGGGTCACTTGGGGGTGGCCGGCGCCCGCCCCACACCATTTTCCGCCACCATCCGTGGGTGTGCTCTTCGGTTTATTAGGCTGCGCGCATCTTGGCCAGATGGGCCTCGGTGGCCTGCTCGATGGACAATCCGTCCCCATGGTCCACAAGGGCCAGAAGTAGCGCCAGCGCAGCGGTGCCCAGCAGAGACGTCTTGTTCTCGTCGTCAATCAGGGGCTCGTTCAGGTCGGAGAGTAGGCGTAGGCCGAGGCCTTCGGCCATCGCTTGCAGCAGGATGTTGAAATCTTCGGCGTTCATACCGGGTCTGAATTTAAAGCCGTAGTGATCCAGGACCCGGGTATAGAGGGACAGCCACACCCGAGAGAGATTCTTGTACATGCGCTTGACTGCCAGTGCCGAAGCCGTATCGGCCTGCGATGTAGCGATCGCCAACAGCTGGAACCTGTAAGCAGGCAGCTCCAAGATGAGTTTGAGATCCTCGTAGGCGACGCGGTGGACGGCACTGGAAAAGTCGTTGTCGCCGGAGATTAGCTTTTCGGCATGCTGGGAGAACGCGGCTTGCAGGCTCCAATGTTTGTCAGCGAGTGCGTAGGCGACGAAGTCCGCCAGAAAATCTCCATGGCTGTTCCAGCGATGGCGCATCATGTTCTCGCTGAGCGGGAAATCTGGGCCGCAGTTGTCCCTTGCCTTCGCTAGGACCTTGCGTCTGGAGAGATAGGACATGACCGGCCGTGCGTCGTCTTCGTCGCTATCCAGCAGGTGCTCGGAAAGTGAGGGAGTGAATAGTTCAGAGGTAAGGTCCAGCGCTGCATCTAGGAACGCACGGGTCTCGCGGCCGTTGGCCAGACGCCTGCGAGTCAGCGCGGTTCGCCCTGAAACGTTGGTGATGACCTTTGCTTCATATAGATCCTCTGTTGGTTCCGATTTCAGACCGAAATTCGAGCTCAGAGGGTCCTTTGGTCGTGCTTTCATCTGCGCCTCCCCAAATAGCGTGGTTGCCTCCCCCAGAAGGCATAAAGTTCAGACTTACGTCTACTCTCAACGTACAACACCGGGAGTGGAATCCTCAGGCGTCGACTTCCGAACGTTACCTCGAAGCATCAGGTGTCCGCGGCAGTGTTCGTCCGCAACCGGCTCACGCCCTCGGTGCTCTGGAGGTGCCGTTGATTACCCACAGGGCCTCGAGGCCAGACGGAACGGGGTCGCTAGATAGCTGCCGACTCAAACAAACGACTGCACCGAGTCGCCCCATCTAATAAACGCCGAGATCGTCGGCGGTTTCGCCGCATTGACGGGGAAGACCGTTCGCGGAGCTTCCGGGTGTGCTGTGGTCCAACGTCGGAGGGGGCCGCGTCCTCGTGGACGCGGCCCCCTCCGGGTCATGCTTGGAAAAGTCTTAGTTCTGCGGTGCGAGGACGAAAGCCGAGTCGATGTTGATGGTGACCTTGTCGCCAACCAGTACGCCACCGGCTTCAAGCGCGGCGTTCCAGGTGATGCCGAATTCCTTGCGGGAGATCTGAGTGGAGGCAGAGAAGCCTGCGCGGGTGGCGCCGAACGGATCAACTGCAACGCCGCCGAATTCGACCTTCAGGGTCACCGGCTTGGTGGTTTCCTTGATGGTCAGGTTGCCCTCGAGCTTGAATTCCTCGGGGGAGCCTGCAACGCCGGTGGATACGAAGGTCATTTCCGGGAATTCCTCGACGTTGAAGAAGTCGGCGCTCTTGACGTGTGCGTCGCGGTTGTCATCGTTCGAGTCAAAGGACCCGGTCTTGACGACGGCCTCGACCTTGGAGGAATCAATCGAATCGCCTACGGTCAGGGTGCCGGTGACGTCAGTGAACGCGCCGCGAACCTTGGAGATGCCAGCGTGGCGAACGGTGAAGCCAACTTCGCTGTGCGAGGTGTCGAGGGTCCAGGTGCCGGGAATGATTTCAACGCTCATGGGGGAAACTCCTTGTTTTGGGAAGCCGGCGGGTCCAGCCGGTTTGCATGCTTATGTATGTAACTATGACACAGATTGATTGACGCGTCAATCATAAGTTTTTGATGCTGTCACATTTCTCAATCTTTCACCCCCAAGCCAAGTGCTCTCCGACTGCGGATGAATAGGCGGTGAATTGAGTCCGGAAAACCGGCCGCTCGATGCTCGGCACTCAACATCTGCCAGGTTGCTCCGCAGACCGATCGAGGGTGTCGAAGTTGAGTTCTCTGCTGACTTTTCAATGTGGGCCCCGGGCCATCTTTAGCGGCGCCCCTCGGGCTCTTCAGTTACATCGGGTTCGGGCAGGTAAATGGGGCGATTATCCGTCGCCGCAGGGTGGACGCTAGGGTGTTGGTAGGATTCAAGTGGTGATTGCCGTCACGAATTGGCGTCACGGTAAGTGCAGTGGAAGGCGGAGTATGAACGATATTATCTCGGAAGCCTTGAACATTCTGGGCACAACCGACGCTGATGATTCGGGGCCAGAAGCCCGCGGACGCCGCGCACATGCGCGAGTCCTGGTGATGGTCGAGCTTGCGCGAGAGGCCGCACGCAGCCGACATGAACAGCGCATCGCCAACCTGCTGTTGTTGGCCCAGCTCAATAAAAAAGACTCGCCCGAAGCCCTTAAAGAAGCACGACGGCTCATGTCTCTCAGTGATGAATTCGCAGACAGAGCATTGCGGGCCGTCTAACCGCACCCTGGTAGGAATCAGCTTTCTGCGTTGTTTTCGGCAAAGGTTCCAAACCGTGGAATCCAGCGGAACTATTGCCGAATGACTTCCTGATGGTTGCCACCGTTCGGGCTTGGCTTCACAAAGACTTGAACACAGCCCCAGAGCAATAGGCTGACACCAAAACCTACAGAATTCGTAGTGAGAAAAGAGAGATCACATGACGCAGATCGTTCCAATTCGCCACCTTTTCGGTCCCGGCCCGTGCAACCCGTACCCGGAAGCCACTGCGGCACTCGCCCTGCCGTTGTTAGGCCATTTGGATCCGGCATTCATCGCCCGCATGGACCGTACCGCTGCTGGACTACGCACGTTGTGGGGGACGGAGAATTCCAGAACCTTGCCGTTGAGCGCCACCGGATCGGCCGGCATGGAAGCGGCCTTCGTCAACACCGTGAAGGCCGGAGACGTTGCGGTCATTGCCGTCAACGGCCTCTTTGGCGAGCGTATGTGCGAGGTTGCCTCACGCGCCGGTGCCGAGGTAGTGCGTGTGGACCACGAGTATGGCACCCCGGTTGATGCCCAGCGCGTGGCCGACGCGCACCCGAACCCGACGGTGATTGCCGCAGTCCACGCGGAAACCAGCACCGGAGTGCTCTCCGATATGGCGGCACTGGGCGCCATTAAGGGCGATGCACTGCTGATTATGGATGCCGTCACCTCCATCGGCGGTATGCCGGTGCTCGCCGACGAATGGGGGGTGGATGTCGCCTACGCCGGTACGCAGAAATGCCTGGGTGTCGCACCGGGCCTGGCGCCCTTCACGATCTCGGACCGCGCCTTCGAGCGCCGCGTGCAGAAGCCGCAGTCCTGGTATTTGGACCTCGGTCTGCTCGGTGGATACACCACCGGCGGATCGGGCGGTGGACGCACCTACCACCACACCGCGCCGGTAGGCATGGTGGCCTCGCTCGAGGCCGGCATCAACCGGATCCTGGCCGAGGGCCTAGACAACGTCACGGCCAGGCACCAAGCTGCGGGCCAGGCGCTGCAAGACGGGCTGGTGGAGATGGGCCTGACGCTCTTCGCCGAAGAAGGATACCGCCTGCCGCAGTTGACCACCGTGAATGTTCCCGAGGGCGTGGACTCGGCCAAGGTTCGTGCCTACCTGCTGGAGCGCTTCAACATCGAAATCGGGGGAGGCGTGGGCAAAAACGCCAACACCGTGTGGCGCATCGGACTGATGGGCCCCAACGCCAACCCGAACTCGGTTGCCCTGATCCTGGCTGGCCTGAAGGAAGCAATCGCCAAGGCCTAGCGCTCCGCATCCACTAACGACACAACACCAGGGTCAATGGCCCACCCCGAGAACTGGGGTGGGCCATTGACCCTGGTCGCCTGTGGAGAAGCGAAACCCCTGGTCCTTGGGCGTGATGCGAGACGGCATCGGATGCAGCTGTGGGGGTTGGTTTTTACGAAGCCAGCCGTGCGGCGGCATGGTCGCCCGGCTCCATCAGGCGCGACAGCGTGAACCCGATGAGAATGCCCCAGAACGCGGCGTGGATATTAAACAGATTCATGTCCGAGATGGTCACGACGAAGGTCACCAGCGATCCGATCGTGAAGCTCGTGGAGAAAGCCGTGACAAAAGCCTGCTGCAGGGCTTTGAACATCGCCAAGCCTCCCAACGCCAAGATAAAAGCCTCGGGTGTGGCCAGCATGTATCGGGTCAAGGTGGGAGCCAGCAGCGCACAGACCAGCGACAATAAGCCGTAGACCACTGCGGCGGTGTATTGGCGATGCTTGGCACCGGAGGACGTCAGTAGCGCGTTGGTCGGGCCTGTGACACAGGCGGAGACCGCACCGAACCCGGCATTGAGCACGGAAAATGCGCCAGAAGCAATGGCAAAGACGTTAACCGGAGGCTTGTGGCCGGCAGCGCGCAGCACCACCACACCCTGACCGTTCTGCACGATCAGCACCGTGATGGCCAACGGCACCACCAGCTCCAACTGCGAGGCCCAAGTGAATTCGGGTGAGGTGAATACGGGGGTGGCGAAGATAGGCCCGGCCCCCGCCTCCAATGAGAACTGCCCGCTGGCAGCCACGGCAATGACACCGACTACCAAAGTGCCCAACACCGGTGGCATGTACCTGCCCAAGAAGGGCACAGCGGTCAGGATGACAAACGCCAGCCCCATGGGGCCGGCGATGATGGGGTTCGCCTGGGAAGAGGCAACGATGTCGGTTCCGAAGCGCAGGAACACCGCAGCGACCATGGCCATGACAATGGGCATGGGGATGGCCGCCATGATCCGCCGTACCAACCCGGTGGATCCCAGAGCCAAGATGAGCAGCCCAGAAACGAAGAAGGTCCCCACTACTTCAGGAAACGACAGGTGCTGCAGGGACGGGCCCAACAGCACCGTGCCGGGAATGGACCACGCGAAACCCAGCGGCTGGCGGTAGAGCAAGGACATCACCACTGTTGCCAGCCCTGCAGAAAGAAAAATTGCGAAAACCCATGAGGCCAACTCGGCCTGGCTCAGCCCACCTGCGGCTCCGACGGCCAAGGTCACCGCGATCGGCCCGGAGGCGGAGAAAATCAGCCCGATCACCCCGTTGCTGACGTATTGCGGGGCAATGTCTCTTAACAGGTCGCGAACCCCGGCCGGACGGCTCTGGGGGCGCTCGAGCATGGGATCGCGCGAGGGCACTTCGATGCCCTGCAGCTCCCGGGTGGACTGCTCAGAGGATTGGCTAGGCATACGTGCTCCTGCTCGCAAAGGAAAAGTGACTATGACCAGTCCACCACTGGAACGGGCGTCACAAGACCACGGGCGGTGCCCAGTTGATCCGGGGTACCGGATACCCCGGATCGGCTGGGCACCGTTGATGCCACCGAAGCAGCACAGAAACTGATGGACTTGACGCATGGCAAAAACAAACGAATCCACCACGTTCCCCCGCGACTTGCGAGCAGTAGTGACCGGTGCGAGCACAGGCATCGGTGCTGCCACGGCCCGCCATCTGGTGGCTGCCGGGTGGTATGTCCTGGCTATCGCGCGCCGCGCCGACCGCCTTGAGGCACTGGCCGCCGAGATCGGCTGCGACCTGCTGGCCGCGGACATCACCTCGGAGGCCGACGTGGCCCGAATCGTTGAGGCCGCGGGCGAAGTCCATGCGCTGATCAACAATGCCGGAGGCGCCCGCGGGACCGAGACCGTCGCCGATGCTGACCTAGAAAAATGGTCCTGGATGTACGACGTCAATGTGCTGGGCACGGTCCGGCTGACCAAGGCACTGCTGCCGTCCCTGCGGACTTCGGGACGCGGGGACATCGTGGTGGTCTCTTCGGTGGCAGGCCAACGCACCTATGCGGGCGGTGGCGGTTACACCGCGGCCAAGCACGCCGAGCGTGTGGTCGCCGAGACCCTGCGTCTGGAACTGAACGGCGAACCAATCCGCGTAATCGAGATTGTCCCGGGACTGGTGCATACCGAGGAGTTCTCCCTGCGCCGACTCGGCGGGGACCAAGCCAGCGCCGATGCCGTATACGCCGGAGTGCCCAACCCGCTGGCGGCCGACGACATCGCCGAGGCCATCAGCTGGACGCTGTCCCGCCCGCACCACGTGAACATCGACCAACTGGTGATCAAGCCGTTGGCTCAGGCCGCGATCCACAAGATGCACCGCACCTCATGAGACAAACGATCAGTAAGGTGGGATCAAGTCCCGTGCTGGAAGGAGCGTCGGAAATGAATCCCGGAACCGAACTCGGTGAGTTCCTCAAGGCCCGCCGTGCCCTGATCCAACCGGCCGGAGACGGCGGTCCCCGCCGGCGCGTGCCGGGCATGCGGCGCGAAGAGGTTGCCGCCCTGGCCCAGGTGAGCACCGACTACTACACCCGGCTGGAGCAAGGCCGGCATAAGCGTCCCTCCGAGACCGTGTTGGGCGCCTTGGCCGAAGCCCTGCAACTGGACGAGCTGGCCACCCGTCATCTGTTTGACCTCGCCCGTGCCGTGGCGGCCCCGCGCAGAGGCGGGCCGGTCAGTCAGATCCAGCACGTGCGCCCGTCACTTTTCCACTTGCTCGCCTCCTTTACCGAGCATCCCGCGTTCGTGCGGGGTCGACGCACCGAGGTGCTGGCCATGAACCCGCTGGCCGCGTTCCTGCTCGCGGACTTTCCTGCCAAACCGGTGCGCGAACGCAGCCTGATCAGCTGGACTTTCCTGGAGGAAGAAGCCCGCCAACGCTACGTGGATTGGGAAAAGACCGCCTCGTCGATGGTCGGTACGCTGCGCCTGGACGCCGGCCGCCACCCCGATGACCCGCTGCTGGCCCAACTCATCGGAGAGCTCTCGGTCCACAGCAAAGAGTTCCGCAGCTGGTGGGCGGACCACCGTGTGGTGGAGCGCCGCGACGGGATCAAACGGCTCGACCATCCGTTGGTGGGCCGCCTCGACATTCGTTACGAGGCACTTGCCGTCACCGGGGAGGCAGACCAGACGCTCTTTATCTACACCACCGAGCCCGGCTCGGAATCCGAGTCCAAGCTGCGCACCCTGGCCGCATGGATCAACGACGAAGCCCCAGACCGGGAACAGCCCGGGGTCAGTGCCGGGACCCCGGTTCCGCCTCCATCCACGCCCAACCCAGATCCGTCGGGACGCTGACCGAGCTTCGCCTCAAAGCGCTGCCCGAGGGCAGATTCGCCAGCGATGAGGTGCCCTGCCAGTCCTAGATCCGGGCCGCGGTGGCGTACAAGAATCGGTGGAAGGACACCGTTTCGTGGCTGCTCGATTCCAATCCATCCCTGCGCTGGCAGGTCATGCGCGACCTGCTCGATGCCCCCGGCGCAGAGGTCGACCAGGAACGGGCACGCGTCGCGGTCGAGGGCCACGGCGCACAGCTGCTCGCCCTTCAAGACGAGCGCGGATATTGGAACAACGAAGAATACGGCGAGGACCACGACCGCCGCTCAGTGTTCTGGTCGCTCGCCGCGCTGCGCCGCTTCGGCGCCGATCCCACAGATCCTCGGGTGCGCGCCGCCGTGGAGCGGGTCCAAGAAGCGGTCAGCTGGAAGTACTGGGACGATCTTCCCTACTTCCACGGAGAGGTGGAGCCTTGCATCAACGGCGGGGTACTGTCCCACGGCGCCTACTTCGGGGTGCAGCGGGAGTGCAGCGCTCGGATCATCGACAGGTTGCTTGCCGAACAGGTGGCCGACGGCGGGTGGAACTGCGAGGCCCCCGAAAATTCGAAGGTCTCCTCCTTCGACACCACACTGTGCGTGCTGGAAGGCCTGCTCGAACACGAACGGGCCATGGGTCAGGTTCCGGTTGCGCTCGCCGAAGCCCGGACGCGCGGCGAGGAATACCTGCTGCAACGCTCGGGATTCAAGCGGCTGAGCACCGGGGAGGTAGCCGACGGACGGTACCTGAACTTTTCCTTCCCGCCCTATTGGTTCTATGACGTGCTGCGCGCCCTGGACTATTTCCGGGAAGCCGGCGACGCTTTCGACGCTCGCCTGGAACCGGCACTTGAGATGATTCTTTCTCAGCGTGGGACGGACGGTCGGTGGGCTGCCGGGGTCACCTGGCCCGGTGCTGTCTACCTAGATGTTGATTCGCCGGAGGGAGAACCGAGCCGCTGGAATACGCTGCGCGCCTTGCGGGTGCTGCGCTGGGCCGGGGTGGATGTCGCACCCCCGTACTAAGCAACCAAACTGTCGCTGCTCCTTGAGATGGTTGATTCGATTCGCCGTCCCGGCCGACAACCGAAAAGGAGCATCTGATGTGGGGAACGCTTGGAGAAGTCATCGAGATCGACGCCGAGGAACTTGCCCCGGAGCTGCTCGACGAGTGGCTTGACCCCGAGCCGGCTTCACGCTTGATGGAGCATCTGTGGTTGACCTATCGGGACGGTCGTGAGCCCTTCGACGACGAATCCGGGAGCGTGGAAGATGCGCTGCGATTCCTTGCCATCGCCAAGTTTGTCGGGGGAGCTTTGGCAGTCGCTTGCGGTCAAGAACCCTTGGATCCCTGGGAATGGGCCGAGATCCCGGAGACACTGATCCACCCATTCGCGCTGGGATACCAGCTGGCCAACCGTGGGATCGGGTCCGACTATGAACTCGGCTTTAACGGGAACCTCAACGCTCTGATCGGGGACTTCGAAGATGAAGTGGTTCGTGAGCTTGGTCGAAGGATGCCGTTCTCCGATTTCTTCGTCTGTGTGTTGGGTGCCAGACGAGGCGTCGAACAGTTCCCAGTCAGCGCTGCGGATATGGAAGAGCACGACATCGAATTGGCCGTGATGAATCCCGAACAAGGCATGCTGCTGGACTACATCACCGAATCTTGGCCCCGAGAGCCAGCCAAAGAACGACTCCGCTGACATCAGGTTAACTCGAGGGGGCGCCGCGGCGATAACGGGCGACGACATAGTCCAAGGACCGCGGCCGGAAACGTGTTCCCTGGTCACGATCGCCGGCGTATCGGAACTCGCGGCGAAAAGGGACCCTAAGATTTGCTTCGTTTTCTTGGGCCAACCAAGTCGGGAGATCACCTTCACGGATGGGCCCTATCCGTGCTGTGGAAGCTGTTGCCAATAGGGCTTTGTAATGCCACGGTGGAGATACCCGCTCGTTTCCGGGAGGCACCACATGGGTAATAACCACCATGAAGATGAACGCTACAAGAAGTACTACGACCGTCCTCCTCACGGGGAAGTGCCGCAAGATCAGCGTGTCAAGGAAGCCAAAGAAGGTGGAGCAGAGCCAACCGTGGAACAATCCGGCGCCCTTCGCCCGCCGGATTCTTCAACGTCCTGAACCGAGCTTCGGCAGCAAGGCGCCCCAAACAGATCGTCCCGGCCCCCACTGAGGGGAGCCGGGACGATCCATTTATCGGAGCAGGAGATTACTTAGTATGAGTGCTTGCGCTACGGTGGCGCCGCCAGAGCAGCAACCCTCCGGCAGCCGCTAACAGTGCGCCTACGCCGGCGATTACGCCAACGGTTGCACCGGTGTTAGCCAGCGAGCCGTTCGGCTGGGGTGCCGCGGCCTCCGGCTCATTGCCGCCGTCGTTGCCCTGTGGTGCCACAGGTGTCTCGGACGGTTCCGGGTCCTGCGGCGCGGGGCTCTGGCTTGGTGCCGGCTCCTCGGACGGTGCCGGGGTTTCGCCCGGGCCGGTGTCGGCGGCCGAAGCAACCTCGACCTGAACGGAGATGTCCTCGTGGCCCGTGGCCGAGACCAGCAGCGTGTGTGCGCCGGTCTCGAAGTCGACAGGGATACCGATCTCGAAGGACGTTTCACCCTCGGCATTGGCTGCGGGGATGTCGCTTGCGGTCACAGGATCCGAGTGTAGGACCGCGGCGATCAATGCGCCCTCCCCGAGTCCGGAGACCTTCGCCTTCAAGGTTTCACCCTGCTTGACGGTGCTGGCCTCGAGATCGACCTTGGCCCAGTCGGTGCCTGACACCACGGCGCGGCCCAGCGGGGCCGGCTCGACGAGGGCGTGCGCCTCGAAGTACTCGACGGCCGCGACCAGATCGATCTGGCCGCTGTCGGCGACGTTGGTGCCGTGCCCGAAGGTGGTGAAGTTGTCCCCGCCCTCGGCCAGGAAGGAGTTTGCCGCGACGCGCAGAACCTGGTCCGCGCTCACTTCCTCGCCCTTGAACAACACGGAAGTGATGTGTTCACCGCGTGCGGCTTCAGGAACGTAGGTGTAGGACAGTTCCGCGGAGATGCCTAGGTGCAGCTTGGGACGCGAAGAGCCCTCCGGCTGCCACTGTTCCTCCAGGATGTCCTTGAGCTGTGCACCGGTCAGGTCCTTGGTGATCAGCGTGTTGCCGAAAGGCTGGACGCTTGCCGCATCCTGGTAGCTGATGGTGCCGTCCTTGCCGAACAGCAGGTCGGCGCGCAGACCGCCGGGGTTCATGATGCCGATGTCGGCCTTTTGACCGCCAAAGGAATCATTGGAGGTTGACCACAGGTGCATGTCCGCCACCAGGTTCCCGAGGCTCGATTCAACGCCCCGGTCCGAGCCTTCGGTGCCGCCGCGGGTGATATCGGCGCCGATCTTTCCGACCTCGACCGCGCCCGCTACTTCCGCCTGCTTCGTGGCTGCCTCAACGATTTTGCTCACGGAGGGAAGTACTGGATAGTTGGCGGTGGTTTCCTCTGCCTCGTTGGTGGTGATCAGCGGGAGCAGCTCTGCTTCCAAGGACACGATGACCTTGGTTTCCGGATCAAGTTTCAGATCCAGTGCCCCGAAGGTGGTGCCGTACTGGTGGGACTGGATGACCGGGCGTTCAAGTCCGGCTGCCCAACCTTCGACGGGGAAGGAGCAATCGTAGGCTTGGTGGGTGTGGCCCGAGATGATCGCGTTGATCTTGGCTGAAGCCTCGCGCACCAGTTTGCCGTAGATGGTCTTCTCGGTGGCGATGGCCTCACACTTATCGACAGCCGACCCGTCGTGGGTCAGCAGCACGATGGCGTCGGCCTCACCGTTTTTCTCGTTGCCGTCGCTCAGCGCGGCCGCCACACGGTTGGCGGCCTCAAGCTGGTCGCCGAACTCGATGTCTTTGATGCCGGTAGGGGAGACCATGGCCGCGGTGGATTCGGTGACGGTGCCGATGAAGCCGACTTTCACCCCGTCGATCTCACGGATTGCGTATTCCTTGAGCGCCGGGGTCTTGGTGCCCTTCTGGTACACGTTGGCCCCCAGAGCCAGCTCGGCCCCGTCGACGCCGGTGGACTTCGCATAGCGCGGGATGACCCGTTCGGTGAGGTCCTTGAAGCCTGCATCAAACTCGTGGTTGCCGACTACCGAGACCTCGACGCCGGAAGCGCCCAGCGCGTCGATGGTCGGCTTGTCCTGCTGGGAGAAGGAAGTGAAGGTGGAAGCGCCGATGTTATCGCCCGCCGAGACCAAGAGCGTATTGGGGTTTTCTTCCTTCAGTTCCTTCACCGCACCGCCGAGCACTGCGGCTCCGGCTTCGGCCCCGTTGGCTTCGATGCGGCCGTGGAAGTCGTTGATCCCCAGGATACGGATGTCGGTGGTGGGGGAGGCATCGGGTGATGTAGCAGGCACCCTGTCTCCGGAAATTGCGAACAAGGTGGTGGTTCCCGAGACCTCGTTGCCGACGGCCAGCATCGGGGCGCCGGTGGGCGATCCTTCCGCCGGGATGAACGTCAGGCCCTCGGGACCCAAATCCCCGGCGGCGGCGGGGTTGCCGCCGCCCTCGACGGATTGGGCGAAGTCGCGGTTGTTCACGTAGGTGACGAACGTGGAGGCGGTGGGCTGGGTGATGTCATAAACCATGACACCGCCCACGCGCTCGAGTCCGATGAAAGCGTAAGTGGACTTGCCAATCGTCCCGATGGCCAGGTTCTCGGGCTCGGGGCCCTTGTCATCACTGCGTCCCTCAAGGTTCGACTCGGAGTGGTTCGAGTTGAAGAATGCCGGGTTGGCCGCTGCGGTGATCGTTTCGAAATCGTCCCCGGAATCGAAGACCTGCTTGCCATCGGTGCCCCAGATGGAGAAGGAACGCGATCCGAAGGCGACAAGCTCCTCATAGCATTCACCGGCCTCGTTGAGTCCCGAGGCGGTGCTGATATTTAGCCGGCCCAGGTCAGAATCCTTGGCGAGGCCCGCGGCGAGGCTGTCCTCGCAGATCGGCGCGAGGCCGTCGGAGACCAGGTCCTTGACGCGGGCGCCCTCCTCGTAGTCTCCGAACTCGCGGGCATCGCCCTCGTTGGCGGTGACCAGGTAGGTGGTGGAGCCGGAGGTGTAGGCGTTGATGCCATCGGGCATGTAGGTGCCCTTGAGCCCCTCAAAGGTGCGGATATCGATCTTGCCGTCCTTATCGGAGGCATCCAGGCCGTTGCCGGCCTGCGAGTGGTCCTTGAATCCCAAAGAGCGGATGGCGGTGACGGTTGCGCTGGGCAGATCGATCTCGGCAACAGCGTTGGCTTCCTGCAGGGCAGCATAGGCGGTGGTGCCGTCGATGGCCACGTATTCGGGTTCCAGGTTCCGTGAGACCGGCTTGTCATCCCCGTGCGGGGTGGGACCGAAGACGCGTACCTCGGCCGGCAGCTTCTTGGAACCGCCCTCCTCGAACTCGTGGAACGTGGCGGTCTTGACCGCCGACTGTGCCGGGGCGGCAAGCGCGGCGGGCAGCGTGACGATGCTGATCGAACCCTCGGGGTCGATCTTGAAGTCGGCCGAGGGTTCTCCCTCGTTGGCCACCACGGCGTAGCTGCCGTCTGCGGAGATCGAGACCATGTCCGGCAGGGCACCAACGGTGAGCGATCCAAGAGGCGTGGCGGTCTCAGAGGTGGCGTCGAAAAAGAGCAGTGATCCCGCATCGGTTTTGGTGGATGATTCCAGGGCGATCGTGCCCAGGCCATCCGCGCGCACCGCCACGGAGTTGGCGATGCCCTTTCCAGAAATCGTGTAGAGCCTAACGGGCTTGGTCGGGTCGGCAATATCCAGGACGTCGACGGCCCCGGCCTGCGCGTTGACCACAAACAGGCGCTGGCTTGCCGCGTGGTAGGTGACGATCTCAGCGGCCGACTCATCGAAGGTGCCGGTCTCGTAGGAGCCGACGGCGGCCAGTTCGAGCCCCGCCCCCTTGGCCGAGTAGGTGATTGGATCGGGCACGATTGACGCCGCTGCGCTCGAGGCATAGAACGCGGAACCTGCAACGGCGAGCGCGGCAATGGCTGCCGATGCCCTGGTCAAGCGGCGCACGGGGCGCCTGGATGTAGACATGGTATTCCCAACAGATAGCGAGTGAGCAGGATGATGTAATTCCAAAAGCTATCGCTGAAAGACATCCGGCAGGTGAACGGAATGCAACCAGTGGGTGCGGGATCCGCCGGCGGATGAACGGAATACGGCAAGGAGAAGCAATGCAGCTATTAACGACGGAACGGGCCGCCGCAGTGGATGGAACGTGGTGTTCACCGCTGCGGCGGCCCGTGGAGGCCGCCCGTTGTGGGTCGGTTGGCTGATCGCCACCCAGCGAGTTTCCTCGCCTCCGCTGGCTACGACTCGTTGATGATCGCTGCTGCCGCGCGTTCGGCGATCATGATCGCCGGTGCGTTGGTGTTGCCCGTGGGAACCAGCGGCATGATCGAGGCATCGGCAATGCGCAGCCCGGCCAAGCCATGGACCCTGAAGGTCGTCGGGTCGACGACCGCCAGCTTGTCTACGCCCATCTTGCAGGTGCCGACCTGGTGGTGGTAGGTCACCACCGAATCACGCACGTATTGTTCGAGGTCTTCATCGGCAACCTCCGGGCCGGGGTAGATCTCGGTGGGTTCCCAGCCGGCCAACGCCTGACTTCTGCCGATTTCGCGGCACTGGCGCACCGAAGCCACCAAGGCGTCGGCGTCCGCCTGTTCCCGCAGTGCACCGAGGTCGATGCGGATCGGGTCACTGTCTGCTGCTCCCGAGAGCGTGATCTGCCCGCGGCTTTGCGGACGTACAAGCCCGCCGAGCAGGGAGAAAGCGTTGTTCGGCCCGGTCATCTCACCCGGGGCGTAGTCCTGGGAATACATGGGTACCGAGAAGAACAACGGCTGGGTGTCGGCCACCGGCAGTTCCGGGCGGCTCTTGGCAAAGAAGTGCACCTCCGCCGGGGCCACCTCGCCCATGGGCACATCCTTGGCACCGGTGGTGAAGATCACCGGGGAGAGCAAGTGGTCCTGCAGGTTCTTGCCGACCCCCGGCAGATCATGCACGGGGGTGATTCCTGCCTCCTGGAGCTCGGCCGCCGGGCCGATGCCCGAACGCAGCAACAGTTCCGGGGAGTTGATGGCGCCGGCGGCCAACACCGTTTCGGTAGCGCGCAGGGAAGTTCGTTCGCCGTTGAGGTCGAATTCAACGCCGGCCACCCGCCCATTTTCGATGATGAGTCGGCGAACGAGCGCACCAGTCAGCAACGTCAGGTTCGGGTTCTCCGCCACGGGCGACAGGTACGCATGCCAGGTGTTGAAGCGTTTGGAATCACGCACGGTCAGTTGCATGCGTGAGACGCCTTCCACGTTCCCGGAGTTGTAGTCAGCATTAAACGGGATGCCGGTTTCCACGGCACCGGCAAGCATGTCCTCCTGGATCGGGTTGCGGGCAAAGCCCTCGACGACATCCAGCAACCCGGTGTCCCCGCGGGTCTCCGAGCCCCCGAGATCGAAGTTTTCGATGCTCTTGTAGACGGGCAAAACGTCATCCCAGCCCCAGCCAGCGCAACCCTCCTTTTCCCAAGTCTCGTAATCCCATTTGTCCCCGCGCACCCAGATGGTGGCGTTCAGGGCGTGGGAGCCGCCCATGACCTTGCCGCGCGGCAGGTGGATGCGACGGTTTGAGGCGCCGGCCTGTTCGGTGCTGTAGTAATCCCAGTCCTGCTCGCTGTGCCACAGCGCGCCGAGGGTATAGAGGTGGGTGATATCGGGGTTGGTGTCGTAGTCCCCTGCCTCCAGGATGGCAACACGCTTCCCTGCATCCAGCAGACGGCGGGCGATGACGTTGCCGGCCGACCCTGCACCGACGATGATGTAGTCGAATTCCATGTCGAGTTCTTCCCGTTCCTTAGTAGCTGATGACCTGGGGCTGGCCCAGGTGCTTGAGGCCGGCGACACCGAACTCCAGCCCGTAGCCGGACTGCTTGGCCCCGCCGAACGGCACACGAGGGTCCACGGCCCCGTGCTTGTTGATCCACACCGTGCCGGCCTGGATGCGAGCGGCGACCTCGCGGGCCGCCTCAAGGTCGCTTGACCAGACCGAAGCACCCAAACCAACCTCCAGGCCGTTGGCCATGGCCACTGCCTCATCAACGCTTGAATACTTGATGATCGGCAACGCCGGGCCGAACTGTTCCTGGGCGACCAGTGGGTTGTCGTTTTCGATGTCGGCGATCAGGGTGGTCGGGTAGAAGAAGCCTGGCTGTCCGGCAACGGGGTTGGCTCCGGTGAGCACCCGTGCGCCGGAATCCGTGGCGGCCTGCACCAGCTCGGCGACGATGTCGTACTGCGCCTTGTTCTGCAGCGGGCCCAGCACGTTGGCCTCATCCAAGCCCACGCCCATGGGCATCTTGGAGGCGACATCGGTCAGCGCCGCGCACACCTCTTCATAGATGTCCTCGTGCACGTAGAGACGCTTCAGTGCAGCGCAAGTCTGGCCGGTGTTGATGAACGCGCCCCAGAACAGGTCTTCGGCGATTGACTGGGCATCGGCGTCGGGCAGCACGATGCCGGCGTCGTTGCCGCCGAGCTCCATGGTCAGACGCTTCACGGTGTCGGCCGAGGAACGGATGATGGCCTTGCCGGTCGCGGTGGATCCGGTGAACATGATCTTGTCGATGTCGGCGTGGCCGGAAAGCGCCTCGCCCACATCGCGTCCGCCCGAGAGTACGTGCAGCACATTTTCTGGGAGTGCGGAGTTGATGACCTTCACCAGCGCCAGGACCGACAGCGGGGTGTATTCCGAGGGCTTGAGCACCACGGTGTTTCCCATGCGCAGGGCCGGGGCCAGCTGCCACACGGAAATCATCATGGGCCAGTTCCACGGGCCGATGGCACCCACCACGCCCAGCGGGCGGTAGTGCATCTCGGCCTTTCCTCCCTCGTCGTCCACCAGGATCTCGGGTTCGAGCTCGAACCCGGCGGTGGTGCGCAGCCAAGCGGAGCAGGCGCCGACCTCGAAGCGGGCGTTTGGCCCATTCAACGGTTTGCCCTGTTCGCGGGAGAGCAACACGGCCAGGGCCTCGGCATTGGCATCGACCGCATCGGCGGCGGCGTTCAGTGCTGCGCTGCGCTCGGCATGGGAGAGCGAGGCCCACCCCGGCTGGGCTTCGCGGGCAGCGATCACCGCCGCCTCAAGATCCGCGGTGGTGTGTTCCGGGGCCCGGCCCACGAGCTCGCCGGTCGCGGGGTCAAAGATTTCCCTGCCACCGGTGGCAGGTGCGATTGCCGTCAGCAATTCGGTATCTGTGGCAAAGGTGGTGGCAGCGTTGCTCATGGTGGGCTCCTGGTGTGTAGGGGATCAACTCTCCCCACCAGTGTGGCCCGGAACACAGGGGCAATGCTTGTCTTTGCCCGTATGATTCTTGTTCCCTAGCGCATCAGGGCCCCGGGGTCCTGCCGGTAATTGCTGGGTGAAGCCCCAAAGGCGGCGCGGAAGATCCGGCTGAAGTGGGCTGCGTCGATGAGTCCCCAGCGCACTCCGATCTGTCCGATCCCCACATGCGCGCAGAGCGGGTCTGCCAGGTCCCGGCGGCAAGCCTCGAGCCGTCGTTCGCGGATCCAGCCGGCAACGGTCAGCGAGGAGGCGGAAAAGATCTTGTGCAGCGTACGCGTGGCCATGTGGTGTGCGGCGGCAATGGCATCGGGGCCCAGCAGCGGGTCGGCCAAGTTCGCCTCGATGTGGTGCTGGACCCGGCGCAGCATCCTGGCGTGGTTATCGGTGCCTGAACCAGGGCGTGAATAAATCTCGTCGGCCAACAGTGTGGAGAGCAGGTCAACGATGTTCATGGCCAACCGGTGTCCAATGGGGCTTTTGAGCTCGGGCAGCTGCCCGGCGATGGAGGCAATGAACGGGGCGGATCGCCCCGGCCCAGCCGGTTCCCCTGGCCCATGGATACGGCGGTGAGCTCGGAGACGTCCTCGGAAGACAGCCCGAGCAGATGTTGCGGGAACATCAGCACCAGAGATTCGAAGGATGAGTCGAAGTTCAGCGTGTAGGGCCGCTGGGTGTCGTAGATGGCCACGTCGCCGGGGGAGAGCACCGCTTCGCGGCCGTCTTGCAGCAGTAGCCCGTGGCCCGCCAATTGCAGGCTCAGTTTGTAGTGGCCGGTGCCGCCGCGGGCGATCAGTGCGGGGGAACGCCGGACCGTCTGCGCATCGGCGTCAAGGCGCATGATCCCGACATCTTGCAGGATGCGTCCACCGATGCGACCGATAAACGGGCCGGAGCGCACCTGTTCGGTCTCGAGCGGCACGAAAGTCGAGGAAATCATGTCCCGCCACTGGGAGAAGGAGTTCGCTTCCTCGATCTGGTACATCCCCGAGTCCCCTTTGGTCTTTGCTCTTGCCCCGTTTCGATGTAGCTTACGCCACGGTGCCTGGCCTTGGACCCGGGCAGAAGACCACAGGACTCCCATGCTCCGGCGTCAGAGGCGCACACGCTTCCCGGCCCGCGCCGCGAATTCATCCAAGGCGGCGATCACTTGGGGTGACACCCACACTTGGTGGCCCTTGATGTGGCTGCTCGGACGAAGCGACCCGTTCGATTCCAATACCTCCAGATTTCGGTAGGCGGAGCTGGGGGACTGGCCCGTGGTTTCGGACAGCATGCGGGCAGTGATGGCAGGCTCGCGCACCATGAGTTCAATGGTTCGTTGCAAGCTGTCACTGGGATTGCGCGGCAGTGTGGCGTAGATTCCGGTCCGGATATCTTTAATGTCTTCAGCAAGTTTGCGCCCGTTGTCGGTGGCAGCGAACGTCGACTCGGCGAACATCTCAGTGATTGGACTGGGATCGCCGCTCTGATACGACCCCAATGCTTCGAAATAGGACTTTGTGTTCGCCAGCAGACCGGCTGAGACCGGGATGGTCACCTTTTCGGTGACCCCCTTGTTTCGGAGCAACGCACCAACCAGAGCGCGTCCGGTTCTGCCGTTTCCGTCGGGGAACGGGTGGATCGTCTCAAATTGGGCGTGGGCAATGGAGACTTGCAGCAGAGCAGGGATATCGTCCCGCTGCATGAATGCAACCAGATCTCCCAAGGCCTCCTCAACTGCTTCATGGCGAGGCGGCACAAAAATTGCGGAGTGCGGCGAACTTCCACCAATCCACACCGCGTCGTTTCGCAACTTGCCTGCGATTTCCGGATGGGAGCCCTGTAAAAGTGTTTGGTGCATGGCCAAGATGTTGTAGAGGTTGACTTCATCGGACAGGTCGAGGGCTGCTCTCATGGCGGCGACGTTTGAGGCGATCAGCGAAGCGTTGGCGCTGGAGCGGTCACCAAGCTGTGCCAAGGCAATACGTTTGGCTCCGGCTGTGAGGTTCTCGATTTCGGAGCTCGCAGCCGACTCACTGCGAAGTAAAAGTGCAGCAAAGGGCGCAGCGTCGTCGCCCAGATCGCGATCGAAGCGGACCATGTCGATCGTGGCTTCCTCAACCAGTGCGGATATACGGCCATCAACCTGCGGAATGGCATCTGCAATCGGTGGGACAACTGCGGCCAGATACGGGCCGCGCGCGCGGAGTCGCTGCCGGCGAGACTGAATGACATCTGGCTCGGCGGTCCAGGCAATTTCCTCGTAGCTGATGCTCGGCCAAACGTTGCCAGGCAATGGCCTTCCTGACCCTGGGCCGAGAACGGAGGCCAGCCGACCACTTTCAGAAGGCCCATCGGTCTTGCGCGGCTTAGCCATCGTGCCTCCTTGGGAATGCGTCTCTTCTATATTCCCAAGATTAGCAGTTTCCGGTGATAGAGCCTCGATAAATCCCGCCGAATTCGTGATTCCGGAGATCCGGCCAACTCCCATCCTCACTATTGCTGCGAATTGGAGGTCGAATCGTCAAGGATTCCGATCTTCGACGAGCCGTCCCGTTCCTCGACGGGCGGGGTGCCTTCGGTTGTTCCTGCCCTGGCAACGCATGATCGATGGTTTTCTCGGTGTAGACAGCCAATGACTCGACCGTGGCTGCTTGTGGCTACCGGCCCACGCCGCTGCCGTAGCCAGGTCCTGCCGCTATTTGTTCGGCGAATGTCCGTCTATTGGGAGAAGGAATGCGCTTCCTCGATCTGGTACATCCCCGAGCCCCCTTGGTCCTTGCCCTTGCCCCGTTTCGATGTAGCTTACGCCACGGCGCTGGTCGATCGGTGGGTGCCGGGAAGCAGGCAGCAACGAGGTCTCAGGAACGGTAACTACCCCAGAAATGGGATTGGGCCAGATCCCGGGCCGCTAAGCTGGCGCCGATCAGTGGCGCATCCTCGCCCAACGCGCTGGCCAACACGTCGAGGTCGGCGTTGAGCAGCAGCGGTTGCAAGGCTTGGTTGAACAGCTGGGTAAAGGCAGGGCTGCGGGCGATCGGTCCACTGAGCACCAGTGCCTGGGGATCGGTGATGGCTGCCATGTTGGCGATTTGCCGGGCCACGGCCTGAACAAAAAGCCGGGCGTTATCCGGTGCCGGGGTGGTGGCAAAAAGCGACAAGCATGCCGAAACGTCCAGCCGGTCGCTGCCGGGGGCAGCCGATCCGTATTCCAGCAGTTGATCGATCAGGCTTCGTCCGCCCGAGCGCAGGTAACTCAGCTCGCCGGCGGCGCCGTGCCGCCCGCGCTGGACGGTGCCGGACATGACCAGTCCGGCGCCGATGCCCGGACCCAGATAAACCAGAATGAGCTCGTCGATTCCGCGGGCGACACCGATGCGCTGTTCGGCCAGGGTCGCCCAGTTGACGTCGTTGTCCAGACGTACCGGGCCGTGGCAGACCTCGCGCAAGAGCGCGCCGATGTCTCCGCGTCCTTCCGGGAAGGCCGAGGCTGGCAAGACCACCGGACGCTGGGAGTGAGGATCCACCGGGTTTCCCTGTGAGGCAGTGGCTGCCAGACAGGGGGAGCCGGTGTCGTGGACCGCGGTGGTGACCAGATCCCGTAGCGTTCGCTCCAATTTGGCCGGCGTCGTGGAATCGGTCAGGTGAAGGGCGGTGTCATGCAGTACGGCGCCGCGCAGGTCGTGGGTTTGCACCTGGGCCTTGCCGGCTGCCGCGGTGAGCGACAGGGTGTGTCCGTACGCGGGATCCAGATCGTAGATCTCCGGGATCCGGCCCCGTTTCTTGACCGGGGGCGTATCGATGGTTCGCAACAATCCGGTTTCCGACAACCGGGTGGCGGCTTCCGATGCGGTGGGGCGCGAAAGTCCGGTGGAGGCCGCGATGGCGGTGCGTGAACTTGGACCATGGGTGAGCAGGTGGGCCAGGAAGAGCCGGTCGGTGGCTGCTGCCAAGGTCTGTGGCAGCGGCCTGGTCGAGGGCCCGGCGGGGGCACCTGTGATCATGGAGACGGTCCTTTGGTTAGGCTGTTTTTCAAATCTTATCGCAGTGCCTTATGCTGGAAATCACTATCTTTAGGCTCCTTTACTAATTGAGTCTTACCCATGAAGTCGAGGAGACCTCCAACGTGAATCAAAGCCGTGGGCTGTCGTATGCTCTGCAGGATGTTCCGGGTGTTTGCGTGACCGGGCTTTCCCCACGAAACCTGATGCCCTGTGCCTAAGGACAGGGAGGTTGCTGCCCCGATCGAGTCAGACGGACGGGTAACGCCCCGGCTGGTGGCCATGGCATCGACTGCCGCACTGGGTGGTTTCCTCTTCGGATTCGACAGCGCGATCATCAACGGGACCGTTGATGCGGTGCGTGAACAGTTCTCCTTGGGCTCCGGCCTGCTGGGGTTCACCGTTTCCTGTGCCCTGCTCGGCGCGGCCTTGGGGGCCTGGTTCGCCGGGGTGTGCTCGCAACGCTTTGGCCGGGTGCGCACGATGCTCATTGCCAGCGTGCTGCTCACCATCAGCGCGTTGGGCTGCGGATTAGCCTTTGGCGTGTGGGACCTGATCTTGTGGCGCTTTATCGGCGGCATCGGCGTGGGCTTTGCCTCGGTGATCGCCCCGGCCTATATTGCCGAGATCGCACCGGCGAAGCAGCGTGGCCGTCTGGGCACGTTGCAGCAGCTTGCGCTGGTCAGCGGCATCTTCTTGGCCTTCCTGCTCTCGGCCATGATCGCGTGGTTGGCTGGGGGCGCATCCGAGATCACCTGGTTCGGGTTGGAAGCCTGGCGCTGGATGTTCCTCACCGGGATAGTGCCATCACTGGTCTACGGGATCCTAGCCTCACGGTTGCCCGAGTCTCCGCGCTACTTGGTGGAGAAGAACGATGACGAAGGCGCCCGGAAGGTGCTGATCGACGTGGTGGGGATGTCGGCAGGAGAAGCAACCGACCAGAAAATCGCCGAGATCAAATCGACGGTGAACCTTGAACGCCGGCAACGCTTCGCCGACCTCTTTGGCGGCAAATTCGGGTTCAAGACCTTGATCTGGGTCGGCATTCTGCTCTCGATCTTCCAGCAGCTCGTGGGCATCAACGTGATCTTCTACTACTCGACCACGATGTGGAAGTCGGTCGGGTTCCAAGAGTCCGACTCGTTCATGATCTCCGTGATCACCTCGGTCACCAACATTGTGGCCACCATTGTGGCGATCTCGTTGGTGGACAAGGTGGGACGTAAGCTGCTGCTCCTGGTCGGTTCCGGGATGATGACCCTGTCACTGGGAACCATGGCCGTGGCCTTCGCCCAAGCCGTGACCGTCAACGGAGAGCTCAGTCTCCCGGGTCACTGGGGCATCGTTGCGCTGGTGGCAGCCAACCTGTTCGTCGTCGGCTTCGGCGCCAGCTGGGGACCTGTGGTGTGGGTGCTGCTGGGGGAAATGTTCCCCAACAACATCCGGGCACTGGCCCTTGGCCTGGGTGCGGCCGCGCAATGGATCGCGAACTTCGTGGTCAGCACGACCTTCCCGGCGCTCGCGGACCTGGGCCTGCAGGTGGCCTATGGCCTCTACGCAGGGTTCGCGTTGCTCTCCTTCCTCTTTGTCTGGCGCATGGTCCGTGAGACCAACGGGCGTCAACTCGAAGATATGACGCTCTGACCTAATAGACACCCCGCGGGGGACTAAAAGTCACCGGATCATCGCTCCGTGCATGTTTGTCCTTTCGAGGGCGGGCAGGCACGGAGCGATTTTTGTTGTCCCGGCGGAATGTTCCGGCCGTGCAGCACTACCCGTGCAGCGCCCGATACGCGGCGGCCGCCGCGGGGTGCAGCGGGATGTCGGCGGTGTTGATCAGCGAATCAGCACTGAGAAACTGCACCCCGACGCTGGAGTGTGGAATCAGTTCGTCGCCGTGCCCCACCAGCAGCTTGACGGTGGCCCCTGCCGTCTCGTCGTCCAGGTCCATGCGGCACAGCAGCAGGTTGGCGACCCCGACGGTCCACACCGCCTCGATGCCCGCGTAGCTTCCCGCCGGGATGAGCACCTTGTCGTAAAAGGCCCCGTACTTCTGGCGCAGCCCGGGCAACAGCTCGGAGAGATCAAGCAGCGCGAAACCGGTTTCCTCGTGGGCCTTCGCGATGGCCGCGGTGGGAACCCCGCCGGACCAGAACAGGGCATCGACCTCCCCGGCAGCCAGTGCCGCGATCCCGTCGTTGAGTCCCAGATCGCGCACCGTGGTCTTGGACCCGCGCTTCGAGGTTCCTTCGATGCGCGTGCGCAGTCCGGCGACCTCGAAAAGTCGCGGGGTGATCAGCGAGGTGCCCGAGCCCGGCATGCCTACCGCCACGGTGCGCCCGGCCAGGTCCGCCAGCGAGGTGATGGAACTGTCCCTGCGCACCACCGCATGGACGTAGTTCTCATAGACCTTGCCCAGGGCCGCGATCTGTCCGGGGTTCTTGCTGCCCGGTCCGCCCTCCAGCGAGGCGGCATCGGCCAGCGCAACGGCCAGGGTCGCCTCGCCGCGCAGCAACGTGCCCACATTCTCCAGGCTGCCACCGGTGGAGAGGATCGAGGTGGTGTCGGCGAGGCGGTGGCGTTGCAGCGAGTCGGCCAGCAACGTCGCGAATTCCAGATAGAAGCCGCCCGGTTCCCCGCCGGCGACCACGATGTCCTTGCGGTCGGTCCCGGTGGTGCACGAGGTCATGGCAGGGGCGAGAATGCCGGTGAGACCTGCGGCCAATCCGGCGCGCAGCAGCGTGCGCCGGGAGAAGGGGGTGTGGATTCCCCAGGACGTGTTCATCGGCGGTGCCCCATTTCCTGGGCCGGGTGGCCGGCGTCGAAGACGATCCGCGCGCGCAACCCCGTGGGTTTGTTGGAACCCAGGACCAAGTGGGCGCCGTTGGCCGTGGCCAGCTTGTCCACGATGGTCATGCCCATCCCGGTGCCGCGGATCGAGGAATGGTCCGGGGAGCGCCAGAAGCGGGTGGTGGCAGCCGCAAGCTGTGCCGGTTCCAACCCGGGGCCGGAATCGGCGATTTCGATGATGATCCGCGGCCCGACCCGCAGCAGCGTCGCGGTGACCTCGGTGCCGGGGGCATATTTCAGGGCGTTGTTCAGCAGCTCGCCGAGCATTTGGGCCAGTTCGACCCTGTTGCAGTCGATCTCCAGGCCCGGATCCGCTTCGGCGCGAAGGATCAGGGTGTTTCCGGAAAGCAGTGCTGCGGGTCTGGCCCGGTCCACTTCCTCGCCGAGCACCAGCAGGGGGTTCACCCCGCCGGCGAGCAGGGCGCGGTGCCCTCCGGGGGCCGAGTCCTCGATCACCCGGTGCTCGGCGACGGCCAGGCGCAGCACCGAATCCAGGATCTCTTCGACGCGCTCGAGCTCGGCCAGCACCCCGGCCCCGGCTTCTGCCTCGTCCTGGTTCTTGAGCTTGAGCAGCAGCAAGTCCACGCGCAGGCGCAACGCGCCGACGGGGTTGCGCAGATGATGGGAGGTGTCGGCGATGAGCTGGCGCTGGGACTCGATGACCTCGCCCAGGGTGGCGGCCATGGCGGTGAAGGAGCGGGAGAGCTCGCGCAGTTCAGGTGGGCCTGCCTCCGGGAGGCTGGAGGTCCGGCCGGTGTCCTTGAGCTCGCGCACCGCGGTGCCCAGATGCTGCACCGGGCGCAGTACCCAGCTGGTGACCCGTCCGGCGCCCAGCAGCAGCAACGCGGCCAGCGCGAGCGTCGCAACCCCGGTGACCAGCCAACGGGTGCGCAGCGTGGCCCGCGCCGCGTCGGGGTTCACTTCCATGATGGCTTCGCCCATCACCTGGCTGGCGGATCCGAAGGATCGGGAGATCAGCTCCCTGCCGGTCCCGAAGGGGGTGACCGGGTCCAGCCCGGTGTCCGAGAGGTTCAGCGAGGCCCGCGCCAAGGCGTCGCGCACGTCCGCGCGTTCGGGATCCAACCCGCCGGAGACCAGGGTGCCGGTCTGCAGGCGTACCACCAGCCCCTCGTCGTAGAGATCTGAATAGGTGTCCATATCTCGTTGCAGCACCGTGGTGTCTGAATCGGTGGCGGCGTCGAAGGCCACCTGCGCGATCCTGTCCAGCGAGGCTGCCCGGTTGATCTGCAGCGTCGAGGTCAGGTCCCGGCCGGCGGAGGAGAGGATGACGTAGGAAAAGATGAGTACCAGCAGCAGCACCAGCACGCTGAGTACACCCAGGACGCGGAGCTTCACCGGGGGTCGGCTTCGATCCGGTATCCGACCCCGCGGACATTGACGATGAATCCGGGCAGCGAGAGCTTGGCGCGCAACCCGGTCAGGTGCACGTCCAATGCGCGGGAGGAAGCCAGGAAGGCATCGCCCCACAGGGCGTCGAGGATCTGTTCCCGAGTCACCACCGACCCGGCATTTTTGGCCAGCAGGGCCAGCAGGTCGAACTCGGTGGGGGTCAAGGATAGTTCCCGGCCCGCGGCTTGCGCCACGCGCCGGTCCAGGTCGATGGACAGTTCCCCGATGCCCAGGTGGGTTCCCTTGCGGCCGCCGGCAATCATCGCCCGCCGGGTGACGGCCTCGATCCGGGCGAGCAGTTCCGCGAGCTTGACCGGTTTGATCAGGTAGTCGTCGGCACCCGAACGCAACCCCAGAACCACGGAGCGTTCGTCGTCGCGTGCGGTGAGGATCAGGATGGGGGCGTCGGTGACCTGGCGCAGTTTGCGCAGCACCTCGAGCCCGTCCATGTCGGGCAGCCCCAGATCCAACAGGATCACATCGGATTCGCGGTGCCGCAGCAGCGCATCGGTACCTCGGGAGACTCGGGTGGCGTGGTGTCCGGTGGAAGACACCGCCGCGGTGAGCGCCGCGGCCATGGAATCATCGTCTTCAACGATGAGTACGTCCATGGCGGTGGTCCTTGAATGTTGGGTGTGGGTCGGGTGAGTCGACGGGAGAGACCGGGGGCGGAGTGCGGAAATGAGCAGGGAACAGACAGCCCACGGGCGCGCCTGGGGGCGTCTTGGACATTATCATTTTTGCGCCGCCGGCGTATGCGGGGCATGATGGAACAGATACATTGCCACGCCATATGCAGACCTTCAGGAAGTAAAAGAAATCGACTCCCGCGCTGGTCGGAGCCCCGATGCACTAGGACGAACGCGCCCATGGTCAATGCTGCCGTGGAGAACATGAAGAAGATGCCGCGACCCGGCGCCCGCACCGAGGCCGCCGGGTCGGCAGAAACCGCCGCGCCGGGAGCAACAGGCGGGGGCTCGGCATTAAACCTCGTGGAGTGGTTCGATCTGCAAGAACGAAGTCGAGAGCGCCCGCCGGTTCGGGGAATCGCGAGTTGGTGAGTGAGCGCTGAGACTTCGGCGACTGATGGTTTGGCATATACCGCCGGACAGTGCCCGCGCTGGGGCCGCCGACGGTTCCGTAATGGTGGGAACGTGACCGGAAGTGCCTGCCCGGCAAGAAACGTTGAACACGTTCGTGGTGGTGTTACGGCGCAGGATACTGCCGGGGTCCCTAGGGAAAGCTGGCCAGACAAATCGGTTCGATGGTGGGATGGACAATTGCCCGCGGGGGAACGTGGTCGTGTTCGCGGTCGGATTCCGTCAACTCGGCCCCGAAGGCCGCTGATACCTTTTCCATGGCCTGATGGTACGTGTTCCGCACCGCTTCGTCGAAGACGCCGCGACGCAGCAGAGCGGGGGACGAACACAGGGTGCCTTCCCCGGGTTCGGGTGCCGTCCTCGGGGTGCGGAAGTTGTCCACAGTCCTGGGCGCGGTCCATGACGGTCGGCCTACACCTGGGGAAAATGGAAGTATGGAATCCGGCAGGAGAAATTACCGTTTCCGAGTGTATCCCACGCCCGGACAGGCCGCTGCCCTGGAGCGCCAGGGGCACGCTGCCCGTGCACTGTGGAACCTACTGCATGCTGCTTGGGAGGCCAACGGCTTCCGCGTGGGATTAGACTGGTACACGCAAGAAATCAAGAACATCCGCAAGGATGCGGAGTATATCTGGTTCGCCGACCTCCCCGCCCAAGCTGCCCAGGCCGTGTGGAAAGACTATTTTCAGGCGTGGAGGAACTGCTGGAACCCCGAACACCCCGCGAAGGCCCCCGTGTTCAAGAAGCGCCATACGCGCATGGGCGTAGACATCCCCCAAGCCAGCCACTTCAAGCCCACCAGGATCAATGACAAGTACATCACCGTCAACGTTCCTTTGGCCGGGAAGATCAGGGTTCGACTGCACCGCAAGGTGGATTTCACCCAGGTCACCGGGGCCCACCTGAACCGTGACGGACTCGGCTGGCACATCACCCTTCGCACCAAGACAGGGCCCATCATCAAGCCCACCGCCCACAAACGCGCGGCGATCGGCATCGACCGTGGGGTCACCGTCCCCCTGGCATTGTCCGACGGAACCAATTTCTGGCACCCGGACTTCACCACCGCCACCGAGCGGACCACCCTGCTACGCCTGGAGCGCCGGCTGGCCCGGCAGGAGACCCGGCGCAAGAAAACCAACGCCCGGACTAGCAACCGGCAACGCCGAACCCGCGAGGCAATCTCCGCCATCAACAGCCGCCAGACCCGCCGGCGCAAGGACTTCCTAGACACGGCCTCCCGCAAGATCACCACCGATTACGCACTGGTTGTCCTAGAAGAGCTGGACATCGGAAATTTGACGGCCAGGGCGAAACCCAAGCCCGATCCTAAAAAGCCCGGCGTCTGGCTGCCCAACAATGCTGCCGCCAAGACCGGGCTCAACAGGTCCATCCTCAACGAGGGCTGGGGTGGATTCCGTCGCATGATCACCTACAAGGCCGCGGAACACGGTGGGCAAATCGTCACCGTTGATGCGCGTTACACGAGCCAGACCTGTGCCAATTGCCGCACCAGGGGAATCCGCGAGAGCCAAGCGAAATTCCGCTGCACCACCAGCACCTGCCACATGTTTGGGATCACGGTGAATGCAGACACCAACGCAGCAGAAGAAATCGAAACCCGGGGCACGGAATTGGCCTCGTCAGACACCACTGTGGCCACCGCCCCACCAGCGCCCACCACCGTGTCGATCCCACCAGCGAAGGTGCCAATTGAATCCCCACCTTCAGTGATTGGTAATTCACACTTACACCAACTTCATCTTGAAGTTCATGAACGATACCTCCGGCATTGACAAGACCCAGACCTCGGTCATCAACTTCTGGGCGCTGTTCATCTTCATGCTGCTGCAGCCGGTCTACGGCATCATCTCCGACAAGGTCGGCCGCAAGCCGCTGCTGCTCTGGTTCGGGATCACCGGTGTGCTGTTCACTTGGCCGCTGCTGTCGCTGCTGGCCAAGACCCAGAACCCGGTGTTGGCCTTCGTGCTGATGATGGGTGGGCTTCTCATCGTCGGTGGCTATACCTCGATCAACGCCCTGGTGAAGTCGGAACTGTTCCCGGCATCCATCCGCGCCCTGGGCGTGGGACTGGGCTATGCGATCGCGAACTCGCTCTTCAGCGGCACCGTCCCGCTGATCGGCGCCGCCTTGCAGAAGGCCGACCGCATCGACCTGTTCTTCACCTATGTCACGGTGGCCATCGGCATCTCGCTGCTGGTATACATCTTCGCGCTGAAGAACAAGACGACCTCGCACCTGGACAAGGAGCAGGGCCATGCCTGGACCGGCAAACCCGCCGAAAGTGCCGGTCAAGACGCCAAGGATTCGGATGACGATAAGAATGACCTCGTCGACGCCTAGTCCCGCCGGTGCGGTTCCTCGCAAACGCCAGGGAACCCCCGGATAAAGCCATCCGCCAATGCGCGTCCCAACGTGTTGACGGATGGCTTTTTCGTGCCCGGGTGTTTCAGCAAAGATCCTGGCGGCGGCCCGTTGGGCAGATCCGGTTGCCCGGCGTGGACGTCGAAGAGTTCCGTGGGGTGGGCGTGGAGCTGTGCCAGGGTCATGCGGCGGGTGAAGGACCGATCCCCGTGGGTCGGGAAGGGCATGGGATGATCCTGCGCGGCAGGGGATTCGGACTCGAGCTTCCGGCCCAGCCCCGACAGCACCCGATGGAGTTTTTGGTCATCTAGGGCGGCAGCCGCGGCGGCGATCGGTGAGGCGGCTACTGGGGCGCGCACCACCCCAGTAGGCGAAGACTCCGTGGAAGAGCAGTTTCTCGGTGCGGGCGTCGCCGGCCACGATGCCGGCCCGCTCCCGGTCCACGGTTGCCTCCTGGTGTTCTCCGTCGCTGCGTGCCGGGGTGCGGCGCGCGGCGCGGATGGTCCGGCGCAGGTCCTCGAGGGCCGGCTGGCCGGCGATCCCGGCTGCCGTTGGATAGACCTGGCAGGCCACGGCAGGTGCCGGCTCGGAGGCAAAGAGGTCGGCGCCTGTTAAGAGACCTTGATGACTGGCGAGACGACTGGGACAACGACATGTGCAGTGCATATATCGGGTCATCCGAAGAAGCCGAAGGCCTCAGTTGTAGTCTCCAATTGTTGAATGCAAAGTTCATTGCAGATCGAACGAAGACCAGTGTTTCTGCCCTAATGGAAGTGGCGTCCCCGATGTACAAAGGTGCACCGCCGGACTCCATCAAACAGAGTGTTGCTGAGGTGCTTACGGACTCGATTCGAATTGGTACGGCGCACGACGAATACTCTGAAATGGACTGCCCCATTGATGATCAGTGCGCATCCTACGTCATGGCATTGCTGCTATTGATTGGCCGTATGACTGACAAGCTTTCAACCGGGGAAGCTTACAACCATTAGTCCGGGTCGCTGGGGCCTTTCGAAGTCTTGGAAGCACTTAGCGTGATCGACATCCATCCGTCTGTATGGCGCGTGGTTTCCCATAAACGTCGTTTGCGACTCTCGTGTCCTCCACTATTTGCCAGCGAACTGTCCATCGTGGGTGATGCCGAGCGAACAACAGTGGCTCAGCAGTGTCCAGTCTCCAAGGTGGGTCTAGGTTGAACATCGCCCGACATGTGTAACGCAGCATTGATACAACTAGAACGCGCGAGAACAAATCAATGACTTCCGATGTCTCTGTGTGTTGCGCCGGTGACGCACGATGACATCTCCCGCGCCATGGAAAGGCCTTTGGATGCCCTCGATGACGCCTCATGACTGTGCACTTCGCTGTGTGAATCGGCAGGTGCACAAGCCCCTCAGAGATTCCTAGGATCAACTCATTGATTCGAAACGAACTCTCGAAGGAGCCACCTCATGAGCACCATCACCCTTGACGCCCGCTCACTGCCACGCACCCCCTGGCACGGACACGCAGAAGAATCCGAACTTGGCCATTGGTCGGCCGTCGCCCGTACCGTAGCCGAGGCCCTGGCCGTCGACGCACTGGCCCGAGACAAAGCCAATGCGGAGCCGTTCTCCGAAGTCGGCTTGCTGCGCGACTCCGGGCTGCTGAATCTGTTGGTGCCGACCGAATTTGGTGGCGGCGGCGGACATTGGGAATCGGCATTCGCCGCAGTGCGCATCATTGCCACGGCCGACGGGTCGATCGCCCAGCTGTTGGCCTACCACTACGCCAACCAGGCAAGCATTGCCTTCTATGCCGACCCTGCCAACCAAGGCGCGTGGTTTGCCCGCAGCGCCGCGGACGGCTGGCTGTGGGGAGACTCGGTCAATCCCGTGGACCCGGACCTGCACTTAGTGGCAGAAGGCGACGGCTACCGACTCAACGGACTCAAGCGCTTCTCTACTGGATCCAGCGTGGGCGACGTGATCGTGATCAACGCAGCGGTTACCGGCGGGAAGAACGACGGCAAGGTGCTGGCTTTCGTGCTGGAACGCACCCGTGAAGGCCTCGAATTGCTCGGCGACTGGGATCACCTGGGCCAGCGTTTATCTGCCTCGGGCTCGGTGAAATACCACGACGTTTTCGTGGCCCCGCAGGACGTACTCGGTGAGGTCACCGCCGAACCCATCGCCACACTGCTGACTCCCGGGTTGCAGCTGGCCTTCGGCAACTTCTACCTCGGCATCGCCGAAGGTGCGCTGAGCGCGGGTCGTGCAATCCTGCTCGAACGAAAGAATTCTTGGTTCCTCTCCTCCGCGGACACCTACGCCCAGGATCCGGTGTTTCAGCGGATTCTCGGGGAGTTGAAGGCTCGCACCGCGGCCGTCGGGGCCCTGGCCGAGAAGCTCAACCGCCGCTTCGATACCGAAGTGGGCCGCGCCGGTGACCTAGATGAGGCCCAGCGCGGAGATATTGCGGTGGCGATTGCCGAGCTCAAGGTCGTCGCCACCGAGGCTGCGCTCGAGGTCGCCAACCGGATCTACGAAGTCACAGGTTCCAGCTCCACCAAGAACGACGTGGGCCTTGACCTGTTCTGGCGCAATGTCCGCACTCACTCGCTGCACGATCCCGTCGATTACAAGAAGATCGAGGTCGGCACCTACTTCTTGCACGGAACCAACGCGCCGCTCTCGCTTTACACCTAAAAATCGGCACCTTTCCCCGAATCCGAGATCCTCCAGGAGGCCCCGTATGAGCACCACCACCTTGAACCAATCCCGACTCACACGTCTGTCCGCCCGCTTCGCACCGGTGTTTGCCACCATCGCCGCCGGGGCAGCTGCCCGCGATGCCGACCGTTCCCTGCCGTACCAAGAAATTCGTGAACTTGCTGCCTCCGGCTTTGGCGCGCTGCGCGTCCCCGAATCCCACGGCGGGGCAGGGGCCACCCTGTCCGAACTTTTCTCCCTGCTCACCGATCTGGCAGCTGCCGATCCAAATCTCACCCAGGCGCTGCGCGCCCACTTTGCCTTCGTCGAGGATCGATTGGTCGCCGCCGAGGGCCCCGAGCGTGAGCGCTGGCTGGAACGCTTTGCCGCAGGAGAACTGGTGGGCAACTCCTGGACCGAGATCGGCACCGTGGCCCTGGGCGAGGTGAACACCAAGGTCAATCCCGATTCTCAGGGCGGATTCACCGTCACCGGAACCAAGTACTACTCCACCGGAAGCATCTTCGCCGATTGGATCGATACCTATGCCGAACGAAGCGACAGCGGCAAACGGGTCATCGCGGTCGTGAACGCCCACCAGCCCGGCGTGCAGCTGGGCGACGACTGGGACGGATTCGGCCAACGCACTACAGGAACCGGCACCTCCACGTTCACGGCCGCGGTGGTGGAAGAAACGAACATCATCGACTTCGATACCCGCTTCCGCTACCAGACTGCGTTCTACCAAGTGGTGTTGCTCGTCGTGCTGGCCGGCAGTGCGCAGGGCGGGGCGCAGGACTTCGCCGCGGAACTCGCCGCCCGCAAGCGGACCTTCAGCCACGGAGCCGCAGCGGTCGCCTCCGAGGATCCGCAATTGCTGCAAGTTATCGGTGAAGTGTCCGCCGCAGCCTTCGTTGCTAAGTCCACGGTGATCGCCGCGGCCCAGGGGCTGGAAGCTGCCTACCAATCCGCACTGGGGCTGCGTCGCGGTGAGATCGATCTTGAGGCGGACATTGCAGCCAACGATGCCGCCGAGCTCGCCTCCGCTCAAGGGCAGGTGGCGTTGACGCCGTTGGTGACCACCGCGCTGTCTCGGGCCTTCGATGCGTTGGCGGCCTCGGCCACCATCACCTCCAAGAACCTTGACCGGCATTGGCGCAATGCCCGCACCGCGGGAAACCACAACCCGTGGGTGTTCAAGGCCCGGCTGGTGGGCGAGCACGCGGTGCACGGACGGGAACTGCCGCGCGTCTGGGCTATTGGCGCTTCCGGCGGAAAATAACGCAGGTACCCCCGCGGCCGCTCAGCCCGAGGCCCCCGCATACCCGGGGTCGATGTCCTTGGGGTCCGCATAGTGGACCGGCTCGCCCGCGCGTTCAATGAATTCGAAGGCGATGATCTTCTGCAGGGCCGGAGGCACCGTGTAGTTCGTACCGATCTCCACGATGCCTTCGGCGGCCAAGGTGTTCAGTGCAGCTAAGGTGTGCACCATGCCCATGTCCTGCGGGGACGGGTCCTCGGGTATCCATGCGGCTAGGTCGGCGACGGGGAACCCGTCCCCGAGGCACGCATGCACCAGGATGTCGGCAGTGATCTCCTCGGCACCGGACAAACGGGCGTTCCCTCCCGCGTATTCGGGGTTGGTGAAGCGGCGGATCATGGCCAGTGCCACGTCCCGCAGCAGGATGACCAGGGCTTGCGCGTCGTCGGGGTTGGTGAAGTAGGACAGCGCGTTTCCACTGGCGGAGGCCTTGGAACCGTGGATCTCGATGGCGCCGATCTCGAGCAGCGACTCCCAGTACAAATCCGCAAGCGGGATATCTTGGGCGCGCATGGCTCGCTGCGCCGCCGTCAGTTCCCGGGAAGATTCGATGGGACTTCCCTCGACGTCGAGGGCCGCAACATCCAGTGCCGCGGCCGCCGCCTCGATGTCCTGGCTCGTCAGCCTTCCGGATTCCGTGACGTCGCGTTGGCTGCCGAACCAGTGCAGGAAGCCATGGGTCCGCCGTGCCAGGGGCATCGCCACCAGGACGGAGAGCAGCTCTTCGCGGGGGATCGCCGGGACCTCGAAGGGGGCTTCGTCTCCAACCGTTTCGGGGCCGACGTTCAACAGTGCCAGCAGCAGCTGCTGGACGGAATCTGATTGCAGCTCGGTGCCGCCCCAATGGTGGGCATCTTCCAGGAACTCCACATAGCGCAGCAGCAGCTGCAGTACGAATGTGCTGTCGTCTGCAGGGACGGTTGGCAGATGGGCCTCGAGGGTAGCCGCGACCTTATGAGTTTCCAGGACCACTGGGGTGGGGCCGGGAGCTCCGTAATGCTTCATGAATTCGGAGAGGACGGGCAGTTCGCGGCCGGTCGGCGGGATCACCATGCGGGTGTGCAGCCACGCCGCGAATTCTGCGGACAGGTCCTGCCCCGCGGCGCGGGAACGGAACGCGTCGATGCTGACGATGTTTTTGGATGCGGAGGCCCGTGCAGGGTGCCCTGGTTTGGAGGCACGGGAGGTCGACGGTTTTTTCTTCTTGGACACGTGGACTCGCATTCACTTCGGACGGGGGAGAACTGAACGTTCCACAACACTACAACGGAACGGCGAGCAACACCGGGGAAGGCATCTGGACGAAGAGTTGACTGACATGGGAGATTTGAGCTGTGGACAAAATGACAGATGAAATTGAACTCAAGACTCTGGACCGCGCCCGGGAACAGCTGGCCACCATGCTCGAGTTGGTCGAGCGCGGCCAAGTGCGCTGCAGTGCCGCCACCAAGAAGCCAACGGCCGCCACCATGAGAATGTTGGCCGAGGCCTTGCCGGGAGGTGACTTTTACGCAGACGAACACCTGTGCGCCTTTGCCTGGCCGTTGCTGCTGCAGGCCGGTGGGCTGGCGTCGGGAACCAAACTCGAACTCACGGCCAAGGGCAGGACGGCACTGAAGAAGGACCCGGATGAGGTCCTGCTGGGTCTCTGGGACCGCTGGGTCAAGGCCGGGGTGATCGATGAGCTCAGCAGGATCGAGGCCGTCAAAGGTCAGCGTCGAACCAATGTGCTCTCCGGGCTGAAAAACCGCCGGTTCATGGCCGCGGAGGTTCTGTCGGTGTTGTCAGTAAACGAGTTCACGATGGTGACCCAAGCCCATAGCGACTCGATCGGTGACGGCGCTCACTTCACGGTGGTGCGCAACGACATGGCGGCGTTCAAGCTGTACATCGAGGATCCGCAATATGGCAGCCTTGGGTACGATCACGTCGACTTCGAAGGAACGGTCGACCGGCGCTATCTCATGGTTCTGCTCTTTGAATACGCTGCGACCTTGGGTCTGGTTGACGTGCGCTACGTAGATTCGAACTTGGCGTTGGACGACTACGAAGATTTCTGGGGGACCGAGCAGCTGACCAGGCTGAGCCGTTACGACGGTTTGCGTGCGGTGCGCCTGACGACCTTGGGACAACGAGCCAAAGGGTAGCCAACCGTGGGGACAGCCTGGCTGTCGGCGCCGATGCCGCGTCCACCTGTCGTTTCAATACCTCCGGGAAGGTTGATACGTTGCCTCAGAAAGGAACCTCCGCGTAGGCACATTGACATGATGGTTGCCTCGGCGCACCATCGGCATACGGACGAAGTACGGAAAAGAACGATCGTCCAAAAATCTTCCGTCTGTTGGCCGAGGGAGACCCCGAAATGAACCGGTCGCAGCTTATGCCCCAGCCGGTCAGCGGTGCCCATGAGGAACTGGCCGCAGTTCGCTTGGTTTCCGTTGCCGAAATGCTTCGGATGATTCCTCGCGCTGAGCAGGGTGGCACCGATCAGGAGCGTGGTCTTGCCGCGGCCAATGCGTTTTATGAGCACGGCGTCGGACGAGCTGCGGCCGAACACGTATCCAGTCTGAGGGATGCGGGGCACACTGCGCAGATGAAGCCAGGCTTCTGGGAACGAATCATGGAGTCACTTGAATCGTCGCCGATGCCCGAACAGGAGTGGGAGCCCCTGCTCGAGATTCTAGGCGACGAGATCCTGGGCAAACTCACAGGGGTTTCGGACTCATCAATGCGCCGCTACCGCAACGGTGAACGCAAGACGCCCGATGAGGTGGCAGGCCGGCTGCATTTCACGGCACTGATAGTTGCCGACCTGTTGGGCAGCTACAACGCGTTCGGCGTACGTCGTTGGTTCGGGCGCCCCCGGGCACAACTGCATGGTTCATCGCCGCTGGAGATGCTCGAGCCGGAATGGGCTCCGGAAGACTCAGGGCCGCAGGCCATCAGGGAATTGGCAGCGGCGCTTCTGGCCCCGCTGGCATCGTGATCGTTTTTAGACATTCGGCCCGGGGCATCCTCTTCTTCTGGGATGCTCCGGAGCAACCGGCGGCACGGTGGCATCGGGACGGCGAAGGCCCTGTGCAGTATCTGGCCAACACTCCCGACGGGACTTGGACCGAATTCCTACGGCATGAAGGAATCATCGGATAGAGATACTTGGACTGAAACAAGCGCACACTTTGAGTATTTCTCACCACAGCGACCGAAGACATCAAGATATAGATATCCCAAAAACAGCCGGCCTTCGCGCATCCCATGCAGCAGAATCCGTGCCATGACAACGGTCATGGCAATACATGACTTTTTGCACTTCTACCGCCGAGACGGACCGGGCAGACTCGAGGGCATGGATACCTCGCTCGGCACGACCAATCAGCAAGCGGCATCGTCACCCCCGGCGAGCGCTGCGGCTCTTCGCCTTCAGGGCGTACACAAGTCATTTCACACCAACCAGGGACCGTTCGAGGCGGTGGCCGGAATCGACCTGGAGGTCGGAACCGGTGAAATCATTGCCTTCCTCGGTCCCAATGGGGCGGGCAAGACCACGACCATCGACATGATGCTCGGACTGACGGCACCGACCTCCGGCACCATCACGGTTTTCGGCAAAAGCCCGCGCGCCGCGGTGGAAGCAGGTGAAGTATCAGCGGTGCTGCAGACCGGAGGGTTGCTGCGCGACCTCACGGTGCGCGAAACTGTCATGGCCATCGCCGCCCTGCACGGTGCCAGGGACCGGGTGGACACGGTTATGGAACGCACCGACATCACCTCCCTGGCCAAACGCAAGGTCTCCAAATGCTCGGGCGGAGAGCAGCAACGGCTCAAGTTCGCCCTGGCCTTGCTGCCAAATCCGCGGCTGTTGATCCTTGATGAGCCCACCGCGGGCATGGACGTCGCGGCACGTCACGCGTTTTGGGAGACCATGCGCCAAGATGCGTTGGAGGGCCGCACGGTCCTGTTTGCCACCCACTACCTCGAAGAGGCCCAGGACTTCGCCGAACGCACGGTGCTCATTGGCCGGGGACAGGTGCTGGCCGATGGCCCGACCTCCCGGCTTCGCGCCATGACCGGAGGCCGGGTGGTCAGTGCCACCCTGCCAACGGATAAGCCCACCGCTGCGGCACTCACGGCCTTGGAATCCCTCGACGAGGTTTCCTCGGTGCGGCTCAAGGGCCACCGGGTCTCGGTAACGGGTCCCGCCTCGGATGATGCCGCGCGGCTGCTGCTCGGTGAGCTTGCCGCAACCGACCTGGAAATCACCGCGCCCAGCCTTGACGCTGCCTTCATGGAACTGACCGGAGAGAAGCCATGAACCCCACCTACGTGCGCATCGAACTCACCCGACAAATCCGTGACGTCGGGAACCTGATGTTCACCATCTTCATGCCGGTTCTCATGTACCTGCTCTTTGGGAACATGTTTGGTGGTGGGGGAGAGGCAGCAGGAAACGGCAACGTGAAGTTCTACATCATGGCGTCCATGGCCGCCTACGGGGCTGCCGTTGCCACCACCTCGATCGCCGGCACCGCAGCCACCGAATCCCTGCTCGGCTGGGGCCGGCAGGTGGCGTTGACCCCGATGAAACCCGCTGGCTTCGTGATGTCCAAGGTCTGTGTAGCGCTGATCGTCGCCGCGGTTTCCGCGGCCGCGGTGTTTGCCCTGGGCTCCGCCACCGGTGCGAAGGCCGATGACTGGCGAATCTGGACCGTCAGCTACGTGGTGGCAGTGTTGGGGTCCTCGATCTTTGCGCTGTACGGCATGGGGGTGGGCATGAGCTTCAAATCCGAGACCGCCATTGGTGTTGCCAGCGGCGGCATGGTGTTCTTTGCCTTCTTCGGTAACGTGTTTCTGCCCTTGAGCGGGACCATGCTGGATATCGCCCGGTTCACCCCGATGTATGGGTACGCGGGGCTGGTGCGCTGGCCGTTGCTGGAGGGCGCAGGTGCCTCCGCCGATGCACCGACAGACTCGATCTGGCTGCTTGTGGCTAACCTTGGTGCATGGGCATTTCTCTTCGCACTTCTCGCGCTGTGGGCGGTCCGTGGCTCGCAGGCCCGCCGGTGAGCCCGGAGCTGGAAGAAACACATTCCTTCTGGTCACGCTACGGGTGCCTGCTGGCGGTTGTCTGGATCGTTTTTCTGATCTTCCCGATCCTGACCATCACAGAATCCTCGCTGCCGGGTCCGGCCCGGGTGGCCGGCTACGGGCTGATAGCCGCCTTCGGGGTGGTCTACGTCTGGGCCTTTTGCGCCAACAGCGCGCTGCTGGGGGTCAGTGCCGAGGGCCACGGCAAGGCCTGGTACCCGTTCGGTGCGCTGCTGCTCATCACGGCGGCCAGCGTTCCGTTCCTGGGCGAGGGGGCTATCAGCTACGGACCGTTCCTGATCAGCTTCGCCGCCTACCTGCTCTCGATCCGCGTCATGTGGATCGTCAACACCGTGGTGTTTGGGGTGAGCCTCGCGGTGGCGATATTCGTGGGGATCGAGGATTTCGTGTTCCTGCTGGGCTTGCTGCTGGTGTTGATGACCGTCAACGCGGTCAATACCAACCTGATTCGCCGCGGCATCGTCGCCGACGGCCTGCGACTCGACAACGCGGTGCTCACCGAGCAAGAACGGATGGCCAGGGATGTGCATGATGCGTTGGGGCACTCGCTGACCGCCGTTGGGCTCAAGGCCCAATTGGCCGAACGCCTGCTGGACTCCGACCCCGAGGCTGCCCGGGCCGAACTGCAACAGATCCGAGCCCTCACCATCGAGGCCATGGACTCGATCCGCGCCACGGTGGGCGGGCTGCGCCGTGCCACCCTGGCCGAGGAGCTCGTCTCGGTGCGCGCAGCCCTCCACGATGCCGGGGTGGACGCGGTGCTTATTGGCAACGCCGCGCATCTTGACCCGGTACGCTCCACCACCCTGTCCTGGATCCTGCGGGAGGCTGCCACCAATGTGTTGCGCCATGCCCACGCCACCACCTGTTGGATCCGTATCGGTGAGAGCAACTTGAGCATCGAGGATGACGGGGATTCGCTGGCCGGAAGCCGGGAAGGTCATGGTATCCGCGGCATGCGCGAGCGCGCCAAGCTGGCCGGGGCACACTGCGAGATCGGTGACTCCGGGCACGGCGGTACCAAGGTGGGTCTTTCGTGGTGAACCAGATGGCCGGATCGATGGCCGCCGAGCCCATCCGGGTGCTCTTGGCCGATGACCAGGCCCTGGTGCGTGGGGCGCTGGCTGCCCTGCTGAACTTGGAAGAAGACATTGAAGTGGTGGCCCAGGCCGGGGACGGTGCGCAGGTGGCGCAGCTCGCCCTAGAACACCGCGTGCAGGTGGCACTGCTCGATATCCAGATGCCCGGCACCAATGGGCTGGCCGCCGCGACCCAATTGCGCCAGCGGCTCCCGGACTGCAAGGTGCTGATGGTGACGACGTTCGACCGGCCGGGGTATCTGCGGGCCGCGTTCGATGCCGGTGCCAGCGGTTTCCTAGTCAAGGACACTCCCTCGGCCGAGCTTGCCGCCGCGGTGCGCAGCGTGCATGCAGGTGGAAGGGTGTTAGACCCTGCCCTGGCCGCGACCTCGCTGCTGAACGGAGCCAACCCGCTTACGGAACGAGAACGTGAGGTCTTGGGTTGCGCGCAGTCAGGAAAACCCGTGGCCCAGATCGCTGCGGGATTGCACCTGTCTGTCGGTACCGTGCGCAACCACTTATCGAGCGCCATCGGCAAAACCGGGGCGTCGAATCGCATCGAGGCCGCGCACCTGGCTCACGACCAGGGCTGGATCTAGGCTGGCGGGCAGAAAACACGGGGGCAGCTGAGCTCGGTGCCTCTGTAGACTCGTAGGCATGTCGGTTTCGGAACTTTCGGTCAGCACGCAGAACTACTTGAAGGTCATCTGGGGCCTGTCCGAATGGTCGGATGAGCCTGTCACCGCAACGGACATCGCCCAAAAATCCGGGCTTAAGGTGTCCTCGGTCTCCGATGCGGTGCGCAAGCTGACCGCCCAGGGGCTGGTGAGCCATGCCCGTTACGGGTCGGTGGAACTCACGGAACTAGGCCGTAAGTACGCCCTGGACATGGTGCGCCGGCACCGGTTGCTGGAAACCTTTCTGGTCCAGGTCCTGGACTACGACTGGGATCAAGTCCACGACGAGGCGGAAAACCTTGAGCACGCCATGAGCGACTTCATGGTCGAGCGCCTCGACAAGTTCCTGGGCCACCCGACCCGCGACCCACACGGTGACCCGATCCCGGGCGCCGACGGGGCGCTCGCCGTGCCCGATGCGGTGCTGCTGAGCAGTGTGGAGCCCGGGACACGGGTCATTGTTGAGCGGATCAATGACGAGGACCCAGCCCTGCTGCAGTACCTCAGCGCCCACGGCGTCATCCCGGGCGTAGGCCTGATGGTCGCTGACCAAGAACCGTTCTCCGACGCGGTGCAGGTGGCGCTCGAGCACGGCTCCGGGAAGCTCGCGCTGGGTCGCAGGGCCGCGGAGGCACTGCACGTCTCGCAGGCCTAAGGAGGTGCGGGAGTTGGGCGCCGGGGCAGGGGGTCCGCTAAGGATTTCGAAGAATGGCTGGCACGGCCTATTATGGCTGAGGCGTGTCCTGCGCCACAACCAGCTTGCGCCTTGTTACGCGCTACGATCCCGTCGACTTGAGGACCCCCATGAAGCTGCTGAAATCGATTCCCCTGCTCGGCTGGATCCTGGTCGCCATTGTGCTGGGCATCCTCACCGGACCGGTGATGCCCGCTTGGCTTGGTGGGGTGTTCCTGACTTATAACTCGATCTTCTCGGGATTCCTCGGCTTCATCGTGCCACTGATTATCCTGGGCCTGGTCATGCCCGCCATCGCCGAACTTGGCAAGGGCGCCGGGAAATGGCTCGGCATCACCGCGCTGATTGCCTACGGCTCCACCATCCTCGCCGGACTGCTGGCTTACTTCGTCAGCCGGTGGCTGTTCACCCCGTCGCTGTCGGGCAGCGGACTGGCCGAACTCGGCGACGACGATGATTCGGGCTTCGAACCGTTCATCAGCGTGGTGGGCTCCGCGGGTGACTCGGCCACCGAGATCGTGCTTGAACCGGTGATCGGCGTGATGAGCGCATTGATCCTGGCCTTCGTGATCGGCATTGGCCTCACCGCATTCCATTCCAAGGTGCTCTTCCGCGGGGCCATCGAGTTCCGCACCATCATCGAGTCGGTGATCCGCCGCATCATCGTGCCGGCGCTGCCACTGTTCATCTTCGGCATCTTCATGGACCTCTCCGCCAGCGGTGCAGCGGTCACGATCGTGACCAAGTTCCTGCTCGTGGCGCTGGTGTCCTTTGCCCTCACCTTTGTCGTGCTGTTGATCCAGTACACCGTGGCAGGAACCATGGCAGGAAAAAACCCGTTCAAGGCGCTGTGGAACATGCGCGATGCCTACTTCACGGCGCTGGGCACCTCCTCCTCGGCCGCTACGATTCCTGTCACCCTTGAATCAACCAAGAAGAACAACGTCTCCAACTCGGTGGCTGGCTTCGTGGTGCCGCTGTGCGCCACGATCCACCTCTCCGGCTCGATGGTCAAGATCACCTGCTTCTCGATCGCTGTCCTGCTGCTCACCGGCGGGGACGTCAGCTTCGGCGCGTACCTGCCCTTCATCTTGATGCTCGGCGTCATGATGATCGCCGCACCGGGTGTTCCCGGCGGGGCGATCGCCGCGGCAGCGGGCCTGCTGGCACAGATGCTCGGCTTCGGAGAGGTCGAGGTCGGACTCATGTTCGCCGCGTACATCGCCCTGGACAGCTTCGGCACCGCAACCAACGTGACCGGCGACGGCGCCATTGCGATGATCATGAACAAGCTCACCCGCGGCAACCTTGGCGCCCAAGCGCAGGATCCTGCGGATGAAGAGGTCCAGACGGCAGTGCCCGACGCCACGACCGAATCCCACACTCTGGCCCAGTAGTCCACGCGGCCCGAAAGTACAGCTGGTGCCGACGCTGCAGGGCAGCGTCGGCACCAGCTTAGTTTTGCGAGTTCTCGGAGACCGGTTTGTCCCCGGCGCGCGCCCGGCGCACCAAGGCGGCGATGCGCCGGCCCAGCAGCCCCTGCGCGGGGGCAAAGAGATAGACCAGCGCGAACACCGCTCCCTGGACCAGCACGATCATGCCGCCGGAGGCGGTGTCCAGGTAGTAGCTGGCATACAGCCCGATGACCGCGCAGGTCACCGAGACCGTCGGGGCGATCACCAGCATCCGCCCGAACCTGTCGGTGAGCAGGTGCGCCGTGGCTCCGGGGATGATCAGCATCGCCACCACCAGGATCACACCCACCGCCTGCAACGCCACCACGGAAGTCAGCGCCAGCAGCCCCAACAAGGCAGCCCCCAGCAGTCGCGGGTTCAATCCGATGGCGTGGGCGTGGGTGGCATCAAAAGCAAAAAGCGTGAAGTCCCTGGCCTTGAGCAGCAACACGCCCAGGGCCAGGGCCCCCAGGATTAGGATCTGCACCAGTTCGGCCCGCGAAACTCCCAGCAGGTTGCCGAAGATGATGTGCCCCAAATCGGTTTCCGAGGGCGTCACGGAGATCAACACCAGCCCCAGGGCGAAGAGCGTGGAGAAGACGATGCCGATGGCGGCATCCTCCTTGATGCGGCTGGTGTCGCGCACCGCCCCGATCAGCCCGACCGCCAGGAATCCGAAGAGCAGTGCCCCAATGGCAAAGGGCACCGAGAACATATAGGCCAGTACGACGCCCGGGAGCACCGCATGGGAGACCGCATCTCCCATCAGCGACCAGCCGATGAGCACCAGCCAGCAGGAGAGCACCGCGCAGACGGCCGCGGCGGTCACCGCGGTGGCCAGTGCGTTGAGCATGAAGCCGTAGCCCAGAGGTTCGAGAACCAGCTCGAGCAGGTTCATGCGGCATCCCCCCTGACCAGGACGTCAAGGCCGAAGGCCAGGGCGAGGTTTTCCGGACGCAGCACGGTGCGCGGGTCCCCGTGCATCAGCACCTTGCGCATCAAGAGCACCGCCTCGTCGGCAAGATCCGGTAGCGCGTGCAGGTCGTGGGTGGAAATCAGGATGGCGGCCCCGGCGGCGGCCTGTTCGCGCAGCAGCCGGGTGATGGTGGCCTCGCTTCTCTTGTCGACCCCGGCGAACGGCTCGTCGAGTAGCAACACCGTGGCGTCTTGGGCAATGCCGCGGGCCACGAAGGCGCGCTTCTTCTGGCCTCCGGAGAGCTGCCCGATCTGCCGGTGCGCGTAACCCGTGAGCTCCACGCGTTCCAGGGCCTGATCCACCGCCAGCTTGTCCGTAGTGGATGGGCGGCGGGTGAAACCCATGTGCCCGTAACGGCCCATCATCACCACGTCGTGCACCGAGACCGGGAAGGACCAATCGACCTCCTCGGACTGCGGAACATACCCGATCGCCGCCGCCTTCCTGGCCTTGGCCGGGCTGCCGCCATTGATAAGCACCGTCCCGGCCTCGGGTTTGAGAAGCCCCATGATGGCCTTGAACAAGGTGGATTTGCCGGACCCGTTCATGCCCACCAGCCCGCAGATACGCGAGGGATTCAGTTGCAGGCTGGCCCCGTCGAGGGCCAAGACCTCGCCGTAGCGCACCGTCAGGTCGACTGCGTCGATGGCCGGTGTGCTCATTCGGTGCCCCCGGTCATCGCTTCAAGGATCACGTCGGAGTCGTGGCGGATCATGTCCAGGTAGGTGGGGACCGGGCCGTCGGCCTCGGAGAGTGAATCGACGTAGAGTGTGCCTCCGAAGACAGCATCGGAGCCCTGTACCACCTGTTGCATGGGGGCATCGGAGACAGTGGATTCGCAGAAGACCGCCGGCACCTTGTTCTCTTGGACGAACTCGATCACCGAGACGATCTGTCGAGGGGAGGCCTGCTGCTCGGCGTTGACGGCCCAGATGTACTTTTCCCGCAGGCCGACGTCGCGGGCCAGATAGGAGAAGGCGCCCTCGCAGGTCACCAACGCCCGCTCGTTCTCCGTCAGCCCGGAGAGCCCGGCGAGCAGGTTTTCTTGCAGCGCCTGCAGCTCGGCAGTGTAGGTGGCGGCATTATTTGTGTAGTGCTCGCGGTTATCCGGGTCCAACTCGATGAACGCGTCACGGATATTGGCAACGTATTTCTGCACGTTCAGCGGGCTCATCCAGGCGTGCGGGTTGGGTTTTCCGGCGTCGGCATCCTCGGTGATGTCCATGACCTCGATTCCGTCGCTGAGCACTACGTGCGGCACCTCGAATTCGGCGACGAACTGCCCGAACCAGGCCTCGAGGTTCAGCCCGTTGTCCAAGATCAACTGCGCCTTCGAGGCCTTGGCGATGTCCTGCGGAGTGGGTTCATATCCGTGGATCTCCGCCCCGACCTTGGTGATCGATTCGACCGCGAGCTTGTCTCCGGCGACGTTCTGCGCGATATCAGCCAGCACGGTGAAGGTTGTCAGCACGACAGGCAGGTCCTCGGAGTTCTGGGTGGCGGGGGCCTCGGGGGAGCCGCATCCGGCTAGGGTCGCGGCCAGGGAGAGGCCGACCAAGGTAGCGGTCAGACGGTGGCCCCACCGATGGAATACCGCTGGGGGCTGGAAAGGATTCGTCATTGAGGTCCTAATCGGTCAGTCGTGTCGATGTGCGGGGAGAGTCGGTGAATAATTCATGTTACGCCATGACGTACACGATTGTACGTCTAGACGTAACCTTATGGCCGGATGTCCGTGAGAGAGGCAACTGTGGCTGGGATCGGCGCCCCGGAAGACTCATGCACGAACCACCGACAGGTATCCGATGGGAACCATTGATGTGATGCGGTCACCGGCATAGAATCGCCCGTGGATCCACATTCGTACACCACTTTTGATTGGTCGGAGTCGTCATGCCCAAGCCCGAGCTGCCCGTCGGATCGCCCTGCTGGATCGATCTGTTGACATCGAACCCGGAGAAATCCAAGGAGTTCTACAACGCGCTCTTTGGCTGGACCTACGAGACCGGGGACCAGGAAAAGTACGGCGGCTACGTCACCGTGTCCAAGGGCGAGGCGATGGTCGCCGGGATTATGAAGAACGACGGAACCTCCGGTTCCCCCGACACCTGGACGACCTACCTGCGCGTGGAGGACATCGACGCTGCGGCGAAGTCCGCGGCCGTGCATGGCGGACAGATCTACATGCCCCCCATGGAGGTTCCCGACCAGGGCAAGATGGCGATGTTCGCGGATGCCTCGGGTGCCGCCGTCGGGATCTGGGAATTCGGCGGGCACACCGGCTACCAGTTGGCTGCCGAGAACGGGGCACCGGCCTGGCACGAGCTCTTCACCCGGGACTTCGAGCCGGCCGTGAAGTTCTACCAGGACGTCTTCGGCTGGAAAACCGCAATGGTCGGCGACACCGACGAATTCCGGTACACCACCCTCGGGGAAGGCGACAACGCGAAGGCCGGCATCATGGACGCCAGTTTGTTCTTGCCCGAGGGGGCCCCGCCCAGCTGGCACGTGTACTTCGCGGTCGACAATGCCGATGACGTGGTTTCCAAGACCCTGACCCTGGGCGGGGCGGTCCTCCAGCCCGCCCAGGACACGCCATTCGGGCGCAACGCCGCGCTGACGGATCCCACCGGTGCGGAGTTCTGGATCACCCAGGACATCGGCTAGGGAAAGTAGCCAAAGGAACCGCCGCAATGGTTCCCCGCTCGGGGGATTCATTGACGCCGGCGCCCGTTACGTGGGGTGCGAGGCGCCGGCGTCAATGGATATTGGGGCCCGTGCTGACGCCCATCGCCGCGGACGCCAGGACCGAAGAAACGTGTAGACGACTGTGGCCGCGTTCGGAAATACTCGGAACGCGGCCACAGCTTAGTGAACTGGTGCGAGGCAACCCCGCCCGGGAGTTACTTCTTCAGGTGGTCGACCAGCTTCGAAGCAATGCCGTTGTAGGAACCCGGGGTCAGCGCCAGCAGGCGTGCCTCGGCCTCGGCGGACAGGCCCAGCGTGGAGACGAACTCCTGCATGCGGGCCGCATCGACGCGCTGGCCGCGGGTCAGGTCCTTGAGTCGCTCGTAGGGGTTCTCCATCCCTTCGACCCCGGCGATGGACTCGGCGCGCATGACCATCTGGATGGCCTCACCGAGCACCTCCCAGTTGTTCTCAAGGTCCTCGGCCAGTACGGCCTCGGCAACGTCCAAGCGGTCAAGGCCCTTGGCAACGTTGGAGATCGCCAGCAGCGAGTGACCAAAGGCGGTGCCGATGTTGCGCTGCGAGGAGGAGTCGGTGAGGTCGCGCTGCCAGCGGCTGGTCACCAGGGTGGCACCCAGGGTGTCGAGCAGGCCGTTGGAGATTTCCAGGTTCGCCTCGGCGTTTTCGAAGCGGATCGGGTTGACCTTGTGTGGCATCGTCGAGGAACCGGTGGCACCTGCCACGGGGACCTGCGCGAAGTAGCCGATGGAGATGTAGCTCCACACGTCGGTGCACAGGTTGTGCAGGATCCGGTTGAAGCGTGCCATATCCGCGTAGAGCTCGGCCTGCCAGTCGTGCGATTCGATCTGGGTGGTCAGCGGGTTCCAAGTCAATCCCAGGCCCTCGACGAAGGTGCGCGAGACTTCCTGCCAGTCAGCGGCGGGGACCGAAGCGTAGTGGGCGGCGTAGGTGCCGGTGGCGCCGTTGATCTTGCCCAGGAACTCGGTCTTTTCGATACGGTCCAGCTGGCGGGTCAGGCGCCAGGCCAACACCGCCATTTCCTTGCCCAGAGTGGTGGGGGTGGCCGGCTGTCCATGGGTGCGCGAGAGCATCGGCACGTCGCGGGAATCCTCGGCCATGGTGGTGATCTGGGCGACCAGCTCGCAGGCGGCCGGCAGCCATACGTTGGTGACAGCGTCCTTGATCCCCAGGGCGTAGGAGAGATTGTTGATGTCTTCGGAGGTGCAGCCGAAGTGCACCAGCGCGGTGAGGTTCTCGACGCCGATGTTGCCCAGGCGGCGGCCAATGTAGTACTCCACAGCCTTCACATCGTGGACCGTCACGGCCTCGATCTCGGCCAGTTCGGCTACGGAAGCCGCATTGAAGTCGGTGACGATCTTGCGCAGTGCACTGCGCTGGGCGGCGGTGAGCGGGGAGGTGCCCGGAAGTACGGAGTTGTCGGTCAGGTGGATCAACCACTCGACTTCCACGTGGACGCGGTCGCGGTTCAATGCCGCTTCGGAGAGGTGGTCGACCAACGGGGCCACTGCGGCACGGTAACGACCGTCCAGGGCGCCAAGGGCGAGGGGTTCGGATGCAAGTGAAATGCGCGCGGAATCAGCCATGGTGCCCATTCTTTCACGATTCAACGCTTCGGTACCCAGTGCGTGACGACGCCCACTTCATCGAAGCCGCCGAATGATCAAGGGTCTAGTTGTCCACAGCTTGTCTGATCCGGCGTCCCGCCGTGGTCGGGCGCTGTCAGCGTAGGTCTCAAGGACGCAGTGCCGGGCCGCCCGGCGTCATCAAGGAAAGGGAACGGTGGAAAGACGATGCTTGAAGCAATCGCCGATGAAATGCTCATGCGGGTGGTCGCCACCCAGGCGGCGGTGTATCGGGCCCGCGCGCAGCTTGAACAGGTGCTGGGCTTGGAATGGGAGTCCCCGGCCGGTCGTGCGTTCAGGGACAGGGCGGGGGAGCTAGCCGCGAAGATCGCAGATCTGGACGCGCGGCTGGAATCGGCGCGCGGTGAAATCTGGGCCGCTCGTGCAGATCTGGCCGAGCTCGAGGCCATCATCCTGTCCACCATGGGTGCACCGGGTCCGATCATGGCACCCGGCGGGCTGCCCCGCGGGTTGCTCGGCGGCTGAATATCGCAGACGGCGTGACCAAGAGGAGCAAGAAGGATGGGCTATGAAGTGCGCGGGGGACCGGGATCCATCAAGTTCTCGGTCACCGAGCTTGAACGAACGACCACGATGCTGGGAAGGGCCGCCTCCGAACTGATGGAGGGGACCTCGACATTGGCCCGCATGCCGGTCTTTCCTGCGGCGATGCTGGCATTGGGACCCTTGACGATGCGTGGACAGGTGTTGGCCGCGGTGCGGGGTGTGGCCGAGGCAGCCGGAATGTGCACGGCACGGGCAGCCGAGACCACGGCGTTGGCAGTCAAGGTCTCCACCGCCCGGTTCCGCTATGAACAAACCGAGGCCCTGGTGGGCAACGGAATCAATGCGGTGCGTGGCACCCTGCTGCCTCTGGCGGTGATGCGGGACCTGGCAGAGAACAAGGGCCGGCCACGGACCGAAACCACCGAGGACATGATCAACCAGTTGCCCGAGTTCCTGGGACTTCCCTTCTCGCTGCTGCGGGATCTCGAACATGGCGGTGCGTTCGAGGCGCCGTTGGCAGATCGGCTGTATCCGCAACTGACCGATTTACTCACCGGCCAGAACCTCCTGCACCTGGGTCCCATCGAAATCCGGGGCAGGGCCCCGGAGCGTGTCATGGAATTCGACGGGACCGTCGAATCACTCATGGAGCTGCAGCAATTGGCGGAGCGCGAACCTCCGGGCAGCTTGCTGGTCACCCGAATCGATGCACCCGAGGGACCTGTCTACGTCGTGACGATTCCCGGGACCCAGTCCGATCCGCTGCGCGAGATGAACGAGGACGTCAAAAAGCTCGGGGGAGCGGGGCCGCAGGATGGGATGGAAAACCCCTGGGACGGGATCGGCATCGTTGAAGGAATGGGAAACGACTCCAAGAACCTGCGTGCACCGGTCGAGGATGCCTTGCGCGATTCCGGGGCCAACGATGGGAACCTTGTATTGGTCACCGGATACAGCCAGGGCGGCATCCACGCGGTGAACATCGTCAACGACGAGCGACTGAATAAGTTGTTCCGCTTCGAATACCTCACGACCTTCGGCTCACCCACCGGACAGCTGCCGGTTCCGCGAGACACCCACGCCCTGCATCTGGAGGACAAGAACGATCCGGTGCCGGGGACCGACGGGAGCAGAAATCCCGATGACCGCAACCGACTAACGGTGATCTTCAATGGTCCTGATGGCTCGCGGGAGTTGGGCAACGATGGGTTCGGTGAGGCCCACAAGTTGGATAACTACGAGTCGCACATCCAGGAACTGCGTGGCTCCCCGGACCCGGGAGTCACCGAATCTCTGGGCTTGCTGGGCCTGATCCTGGGTGGGCGGCGGCAGGGCAAGATCCGCTCATACCAATTGGGGCGGCGCCCCAAACCAAAAATGGTGTTGCCGAAGACGAACAAGAAACACGAGGGGTTCTACAAGTCGACACCCGGGAAGTAAGTGTGTTGTTTCGATACGAACAAACTGGGCCGGGCGGCGACGTGGAGGTTGAAACGATACGCGGTGGGATTTCGCTTCGACGTCTGATCGACCGTTGTCTCTTGTCGCGTGGCGCGGCCGTAGTATCAGGATATGGACATGGAATTCGAGACTGAAGACATTCATTTCGCGGGTGGCTGTCTCTGGGGTGTGCAGGCCTTTATGACGACATTAATGGGCGTGACGTTCACTGAGGCCGGAAGGGTTAACGGCACCAGCCCCTCCATCGACAGTGACTACGATGGGTACGCCGAATGCGTACGGACGCGATTTGATCCGACCGTCGTGAGCGTCGAACAACTGATGGTGTGCTTCTTCGAGATCATTGACCCTTACAGCGTGAATAAACAAGGGCCGGATGCCGGCGAGAAGTATCGCACCGGCGTGTACTCCGACAGGTTGACGCATCTCGAACGGGCGCAAGCCTTCATCGCCGCGAGAGGCGACGCCGATCGCATCGCAGTCGAGGTACTGCCACTCACCAACTATGTGAGAAGTGCCGACGCACACCAGCATCGGCTCGCGCGTTTCCCCGAGGACTCCTGCCACATTCCCGAGGAATTGCTGAACAAGTACCGCAGCTGAACGGCCGCGAGTGCTGAGTGGAATGCATCCGGCCCACCGGTCTTTCACTGAGCTACGGCGCGCGGCAACGTCGAGCGCATAGCTGCATGGGTGGACCAGATCTACTCCCTCGTGCGGACGGCGCTGCGGATTCGCGCGACTGACGAAGGTGCGGGGTGCCGCTTTCGACTTGATGGACGAAGCTGACGGTCAGGGGCCTGCCCCATAACGTTTGCTAACCGTGGAGACGTGGTTGAATTCAGGTTCTCGCTCTAATGTCCGATCGACCGCTCCGGTCGCCGATGTGTAAACTGCTTCATTCCCACGTTGCAGGTCGCTCAAGCAAACTAGCTGCAACTGAGACCAGTTCCGCCTGCCTCGGTAGGTCCAGTGCCGGTCTTCACCGTTGTCGGGCGATGTTTGCAGACGAGGACATCAAGGTCGGACGCTAGGTAAGTGGAGATCCGTGCCTATCGCAGCAGGGTGTGGGAGGCCAGTAGTCCGCTGTCGCGCACTTCAGGGATGTCGTTGACCGCTACGGGTTCGATGCACAGCGTCCTGAGGTTACATCTGCAGCGCTAGCCCTGGCCGGACTCGCCATCTGCGTGCGACTCGGGCATGGAACGGGAGTAACGATGCCCGCGCTCATCCGGACGTATCCCTGATGGGTCTCGCAGTAAGCCGCTGCGGCGCGTATGCAAACTGGAGTCAGCGGCAGAAGTGCGGACTGAGCCAGTCGTTGAGCACCGCCACGAGAAGGGCTCCTCGAAGGGAGTTCCGTTCGGGTTAACGCGGACTGTGCGGCGGCAGCCCCCTTGATCGCTCAAGGTTGCTTAACCACACGTTAAGTGATTTACTCAACTTCATGGAAAGTGACCTTGAAGATCAACGTGACCATACGTCCGCGAGGGATGCGCTCGATGCCATCGGGAACGATCGCGGCCGTGTTGGGGATCGGATGTCGGCTGAAACCTGGTGGGCCGCTCCAGCGCAGGGGTTTGCTGCGGCGCTGCTGGTTGCGGGCCCATTTGCCGGGTTCCAATGGGCGTGGCTGCTCTTTTTGGCGAGCGTGTTGGTCTCCGTTGGCGTTGAAGTGTTGTTCCGCAAACGCAGCGGCCTCAATATTTCCCGTCCTGCAGGACCGCGCGGTCGCGCCCTACTGATCGGCCTGATCCACCTGCACGTAGTCTCGCTTGGGGTCAGTGTGATGTTCACGGTCATGGGCTTAAGCGGTTGGATTCTCGTCGTCGCCGCAATTGTAGGCATGTGCACCGCGCTCGGGGTCGTGGCTTACGACCGTATCTACGCAGCAGAGGTGCGTCGTGAGAGATGAAGGAGATGCCCTTATGACAGCGCGAGAATCCGGCTTGTCCTCGATGTGTCGGGTCTCGGCGTGCAATATCCGCAGCGGTTATGCGCGGATTATCCAAGGGAACCGCTGTGCGCACTGAGCCCCGCTTTGACGAGATGATCCATGCACCAACGCGGCTACGACTGTGTGCGATGCTTCGCCCACTCGCCGGGGCCGAATTTTCGGCGATCGCGGCGATGCTTGAGCTCAGCGAGGCGAACCTCTCGAAGACGGTTCGGAACCTCGTCGAGCTTGGCTACCTCAGCAGCAGTAAGCGGGCCTCGCCCGAGCGGTCGGACGCACGCCAGATCACCACCATCAAACTCACCCCACTGGGTCGCCGCGCCTTCGACGGGCACCTCGCCGCTCTGCGCGCGATGGCGGGGGATCAGTAACCCCAGTCGGGCACCCCGCCCATTACCAGCGCGGTCACGCTGCATCACGAGCGCGCGTACAGCGTTCTGCGGGCAGTCGCGCTCCAGATATCGAACCTCGTCGCCGCGTGGATTTGCCTGCTCCAGATAGCTAGTGCGATCAGTCGAAGCTTCCGCTGATCCGAGGAAGTAGCCCCGGCCAGCTTGGATGCTCGGGCGTGAATATAGCTCCACTCGCGCAGTTGTTCCACAAGTAAAAACGCGGTTGAATTTGGTTTAACGTCTAGCGTTATTGACGCATCGCGTTATACGCTGGTCGTGTGATCAGATCGTTCGGCAGCAAGGACACCGAGCGCATCTGGCATGAGCAGTACGTCAAACGTGTCGACCGGACGGTGCAGCGAACAACATTGCGGAAGCTCGAACTGCTCCATGCGGCGAAGGATATCGAGGATCTCCGGATCCTACCGGGAACCGATTGGAGCGGCTGGTCGGCGACCGCCGTGGGCAGCACAGCATTCGGGTGAACGCGCAGTGGCGTCTTTGCTTCATCTGGAGAGAAGGAGGTGCGGACGATGTCGAACTCGTCGACTACCACTGAGACCGACTCGATTGATCCAATCCATCCGGGAGAGATCCTGATGGAGGACTTCATCGAGGGCTTCGGAATCACGCAGAACAAACTGGCCGTGTCGATCGAAGTTCCTCCACGTCGTATCAACGAGATCGTGCACGGCAAGCGGGGAATCACGGCTAATACGGCCATTCTTCTGGCACGGTACTTCGGGACCTCCGAGGAGTTCTGGATGAACCTGCAGTCGAATTACGAGCTGCGGCTCGAGCGGCGCGCATTGAGGGACAAGGTCGCAGCGATCATCCCGCTGAAGGCCGCGTGAACGCTCAGTTGGAGGCGCGGCTCATTGCGCAGGACCAAGTTGACGCCGTGCAGCGAGTCATGGAATCGAATGCTCAGTATTCGTGGCATGTAAGTGGTGCCCAACCGACTCCAACCGCGGCCTCGGACGTGCTCACGGCTTTGCCGCCGAACGTGAGCATCACGCAGAAAGTGGACCTCGGGCTTTGGGATGGTGGAGACCTGGTTGCCTTCGCCGATGTGCTGATCGGCTGGCCATCTTCTTCAACGGCCCACATCGGTCTGCTCATGACCGAGCGCAGCCGCCACGGAGAGGGGCTAGGTCGGCAGATGCACGATGCCGTACTCGATCTCGTCAGTGGTCGTACCGACGTTCAGACGCTCCGGGTGTCGATCGTTGACGCCAACTCAGATCTGGCCGAGCCGTTCTGGATCCGGCTCGGCTATGAATCAACCGGCGAAGCGGCGCCGTATTTCTCAGGGAGTGTGGAGTCGACGGCTCGCATCTGGGCGCGGCCAGTCGAGACCTCGCGGATGTTCTCTAATTAACGAAACGCCGCGGAATTCCGCTTCAACGTCTGATCGGCGGCGGTCGGCTTGCGATCGTTGTCGTGCATTACCGGGTGTTTGAGCGCTCCCGAGTCTTGCGACTCTTGACGTTGTAGGCCGACCAGTGCCGGCCCGCAGGAACCTTGACTAACAGATCTCGTTGGAGTTCAGTGTCCGTATGCTTGATCGTTTGTCGCTCCGCCCGCTTCGTATCGAGGATGCGGAGGCAATGACCACCGTTCTTGAAGATTCTTCGCTATATGCATTCACCGGAGGAACGCCACCCACCACGGCAGAACTTGCACGCCGGTATGCTGTGCAGATCAGGGGGTACTCGGCCGACCGCTCGGAAGAATGGATCAACTGCATCGTGTTGATCGGCCCGCAGCAGGAGGCTATCGGTTTCGTGCAGGCTACGATTTTCGAGGATGGAAAGTCCGCCGAGATTTCTTGGGTCATCGGAAAACCTTGGCAAGGTCGAGGGTACGGTGGTCACGCTGCCGAGCTGCTCGTCCAAGATCTGGTCCGGCGCCATATTCGTCGTATCGTCGCTCAGATTCACCCGGAGCATGAGGTGTCGCAGCGCATTGCTACTCGTCTGGCGATGGCACCCACGAGCACCGTCGTTGATGGAGAAGTCCGGTGGGAGCGCGCGATCGCAGTTCCGGACGCCGAGTGAAGTCTCGCCCTATACAGGCATGCCGCTGTAACCCATCGGGGTGACCCACACGTGGGCGGTAACAATCTTTCGCCCGCTCGCTTGGGCATTACGCAGGGACGGGACGTTGTCAGGATGGATATGTCCCCACAGCACGTCGTTAGTAGTCGAGGGAACCTCGTGGCACAACCGCTGCAAGGCAGCGACACCGACACGACTTCCTCGGTGTGCTGAATCGAGGACAATCTCCTGCATACAGAATCCAGCAAGTCCGTATGCATCATCACGCTCAGCCGCGACGACGCCTGCCGAGGTGCCGTTGACCCGAATGTCGAAGAGAAGGCCTTCCTCGGCGGCATCCTCGAGCGTGTCGGCGTCGGCTGGTGTGGCCCACTGATCGAGCTGAGGCTGTGCTCGCCTAAGCTCGTCATAAATTGCTGCGACACGTCTTTGCGCTTCCGCAGGACCGCAAGGAACGAGCGACACCTCGTCGTAGCGGCTGTCCAGCGGCTGTTCAAGCATTTCCGCCACCGGACGCCCCACGACCAGCAGATCAGGCGTAGCTCGTCCGGCATCCGCCTCCGAAGCCGCAATCGTTCGAAGTCCCGTCCCTGGATCTGGCAAATTGACTCGAAAGCACAGTGGCGAGAATGCGCTGAAGTGAGACAAGATCTCACCGAGAGCCGCAAGACCGGCGGGCTCCGGAGGGAGCGATGTTGCGAATACGTCGACAAACGGCTTCTCGATGTCTCGACCTCGAAACCTGATACCCGCGATGGCCCAATGTCCATCCGATAGCTCGATCCGCCTGTTCGCCCACGCCAGCGGATCCTGTACGGGAAGCTGCACCATATCTCGGATCTGGCCACCCCATTCCGCGTCTCCGACGAGAGCAAGACTTGGCTCAAGCCAATGCGCCAAGTTATCTCGCCACCTCGGTGACCAGTTCTTGATCTGTGAGGAGGTCCAGCTCTCGGCAGCTTCTAGTGCATCGGAAGTCATCATCAGGGTAAACCTATCAACGCCGGGGACTAATGCGCGGATTGGCTCGATAACCTTGGTGGGGGCTCGTGGGAGCAGGTCGTGGCCGCTCTAGAGGTTCTCAGGGAGCTTGGCCCTCATCTGGATAGACCACTTGTGGATACCGTCACGGCTCTCGCCATCAGAAGATGAACGTACTCCGATCAGGTACATCGGGGAAGAGCGAATCGCATCAATGCGTCAGCGACCCGGGATGAGCACCTGAGTCGAGTTCTTAGTGGTGTAAACGTTGTACCCGTCTTCAACCCGGAATTTGTTAGCCATCGGCCACGAGGCAATCGCTTCACCGTGTACGTCGTAAATTACTGCCGCGCCGCGCGGCCCTGTCGAGATCACGCCGCGCGGCGTTGAACGACGCGATGTCTTCGACAGATTGCTACGGGCGCTGAAAGACCGGGCTGAGGTCCGCGGCGCCGCCGAGGCTCGCAACGAAGAGTGGCTGCTCTCCCACGAGGAGCTCATGCGCGAGTTTGATCTCTGATGCTGCGCGAGGAACCTGGAACGTTCCTGTCTTGAAAGTCCCGCCCGGTATGCTCCGAGGCTTACCGCTTGGACGGGGTCATCCAGCCCATCAGTGCGGAGATGATCGAGATGATCAGGGCGCCGAGGATGGCGTCCCAGAAGAACGTGTCCACGTTCAGGCCCATGGGCAGGTATTGGGTCAGCCAGGAGGTGAGCATCAACATGCCGGCGTTGATCACCAGCGTGAACAATCCGAGGGTCAGGCAGGTGATGGGCATCGACAGCAGGCTCACGATCGGCCGGACCACCGCGTTGACCAGCCCGAAGACCAATCCCACGACCAGATAGGCCAGGACCGTGCCAAGGGTCTGGTCCGAGGACGGTGCGGCGCTGACGGTGATGCCGGGGATGATCCACGCGGCGGCGGCAAGGGCCAGCGCGTTGATCACTACCCTGAAGATAAACGCAATCATGAGTCCCATACTGGCATAAGACTTCGCTTCCGTGCGGGAGAAAAGCCCGCTTCCCAGAAGGTTGGCAGGATTGCCCGAAACACAACGGTATTGTGCCGCCTGTAGCGGCTAAGGTATAGGGCATGACCACCGAAAACCCTGTGCCCCTCAAAGCGGTCCAGCCCCGTGCCATTATTGATCGGATGCCCAAGTACGCGGCAGGAAAACCTCCGCGCCAGATCCCGGGCCTGGATGCGTATAAGCTCTCGTCCAACGAGAACCCCCAGCCGCCGATCCCGGAGGTCATGGACGCGATCCGTGCCCAACTCGAGATCAACCGCTACCCGGATCCGCTGTCCACCAAGCTGCGCCTTGCGCTGGCCGAATTCCTGTCGGTTCCTGCAGAGCACATTGTCACGGGTGCAGGTTCCCTGGGCGCACTGACCCAGATCCTTGCGGCATTCGCCGGCCAGAATGACGACGGAGTACAGGACGAAGTGGTCTTTGCCTGGCGTTCCTTCGAGGCCTATCCGATCGTGGTGGAAACCGCAGGCGCACTGCCCGTGCAGGTTCCGCTACTGGCCGATGGTCGTCACGATCTGGACGCGATGGCCGAAGCGGTCAACGAAAACACCTCGGTGATCCTGCTGTGCACCCCGAACAACCCCACGGGGCCGGCGCTGCGCACCAGCGAGGTCGAAGACTTTATCTCCAAGGTTCCCTCGGACGTTCTGATCGTCATCGACGAGGCCTACCAGGAGTTCGTGCGTGACCCGCAGGCTGTCAACGGGATTGATACCTACCGCAAGCACCCGAACGTGATGGTGCTGCGGACCTTCTCCAAGGCACACAGCCTGGCCAACCTGCGTGTGGGGTATTCGGTCGCACACTTGGCTGTCACCAACCACATCCGGGTTGTCGCCACCCCGTTCGCCGTCTCCTCGGTGGCCGAAGATGCTGCCGTGGCGTCGTTGGCCCATTTCGACAAGGTTGTGGAAAGGGTACAAAAAGTCGTTGATGAGCGGACTCGTGTCGTCGCCGCATTGAAGGGGCTCGGCTGGGAAATTCCCGAGACTGAGGGCAACTTCGTGTGGCTGCCGCTGGGTGCCGACACCGCCGGGTTTGCCGAGCTGGCCGCGGAACAAGCATTGTCGGTGCGGGCCTTCGGCCGCGAGGGCATCCGGGTGAGTATCGGAGAGGTCGAGGCCAATACCCGGTTCATTGAGCTTTGTCGGAACTATCCAAAACCCACGACGCTTTCCTAGGGAACGAAAAGTCGTGCTTTGCTCCGACGCCCCGCTAGGCTAGACGAAGACAATCCCGCTATATGCCTTGTGGGGAATGTATTCCCTGCAAGGCATATTTCATGTATGTAAGGACGCCCTCGGTATGACCGACACCGTGCACGAGCCCTTGGAGCAAGCGCTGATACAGCTACTTACCCCCGAAGGGGAACGTCGCTCACACACCGAGTACGACAGCTACATCCAAGACGTTGATGCGGAGATGTTGCGTGGGTTCTACCGCGACATGGCTCTGACTCGCCGCTTTGACAAGGAAGCCACTGCGCTGCAGCGCCAGGGCCAGCTGGCTCTGTGGGTGCCGTTGCGCGGGCAGGAAGCAGCGCAGATCGGTTCGGGCCGGGCCACCCGACCCACCGACTACATCTTCCCCACCTACCGCGAACACGGTGTGGCGCTGACCCGCAACGTCGATTTCCCGCAGATGTTACGGATCTTCCGTGGCATCTCCAATGGCGGCTGGGACCCGAGGGAAAACAACTTCCACATGTACACCATGGTGCTCGCCGCACAGATGCCCCATGCCACCGGATATGCCATGGCCGTGCAACGCGACCAGGCCGGCTGGGACGCCGAACGCCTGGCCAAGGACGGCGAAGCAGTGGTCGCCTACTTCGGCGACGGCTCCTCGACCGAGGGCGAGGTCCACGAATCCATGGTCTTCGCCGCCAGCTTCAACGCCCCGGTGGTCTTCTTCTGCCAGAACAACCAGTGGGCCATCTCGGTTCCGTTCCACGTGCAGTCCAAGGTCCCGCTGGCAGACCGTGCGGCAGGCTATGGCTTCCCCGGGATCCGTGTGGACGGCAACGATGTGCTTGCGGTGCTGGCCGTGACCCGTTGGGCCCTGGACCGGGCGCGCCGCGGCGAAGGCCCGGTGCTGATCGAGGCCGTAACCTATCGCATGAGCGCTCACACCACCGCGGACGATCCCACCAAATACCGTCTGGGTGCCGAAGAGGAATCCTGGGTCGGTCGCGATCCGCTGACCCGGCTGGAAAAGCACCTGAGGGACAACAACCTGGCCGATGAGGCGTTCTTTGAGCGGGTCGTCACCGACGGCAACGAGATGGCCGCCCGGGTCCGCGAAGAAGCCATGGCCTTCCCCGACCCCTCGCTGGCCCAATCATTTGCCAACGTCTACGCCGAGGCCCACCCGCTGATCCAGGAAGAGCTGAAATGGCACCTGGAATACGAAGCAGGATTCGCCGACACCACCGAGGAAGGGGCCACCCGATGAGCACCACCACGATGACCCTGGCCAAGGCCATCAACGCCGGACTCGACAAGGTCCTGGCCGGCAATCCCAAGTCCCTGCTCATCGGCGAGGACATCGGACGCTTGGGCGGGGTCTACCGGATCACCGACGGGCTGATCGACACCTACGGCGCGGACCGCGTGATCGACTCCCCGCTGGGCGAGGCCGGAATTGTGGGCACGAGCATCGGCATGGCCATGCGCGGCTACGCGCCGATCGCCGAGATCCAGTTCGACGGCTTCGTCTTCCCGGCCTTCAACCAGATCACCACCCAGCTGGCCAAGATGCGGGCGCGCTCCGAGGGCCGCTTCGGTGCCCCGGTGGTCATCCGCATCCCCTACGGCGGAGGCATCGGCTCCATCGAGCACCACTCCGAATCCCCGGAGGCGCTCTTTGCCCACACCGCAGGGCTTCGCATCATGGCGCCGTCCAACGCCCATGACGCCTACTGGATGATCCAGCAGGCGGCGGCCTGCCAAGACCCGGTGATCTTCTTCGAGCCCAAGCGCCGCTACTGGCTCAAGGGCGAGGTCGACACCCAGAACCCCGCCGCCGACGCCTTCAAGGCCCAGGTCATCCGCCCCGGTGAGGACGCCACCATCGTCACCTACGGTCCGCTGGTGCCCGTGGCCCTGGCCGCGGCCGAGGCTGCCCTCGAGGACGGCCGCTCGGTGGAGGTCATCGACCTGCGCTCGGTCTCCCCGATCGACTTCGACACCATCACCGAATCGGTGGAAAAGACCGGTCGGCTGATCGTCACCCACGAGGCCCCGACCTTCGGCGGCATCGGCGGGGAGATCGCCGCCCGCGTCTCCGAGCGTGCCTTCCTCTCGCTGGAGGCCCCGGTGATCCGGCTCGGCGGGTTCCACATGCCCTACCCGGTGGCCAAGGTCGAGGAACAGTACCTGCCGGACATCGACAAGGTCCTTGAAGCCCTTGATCGGTCCTTCGCCTACTAATCCCCACCGGCGCCCACCCGCGCCACAGCACCGCAGCTGCCAATTTTCTTACAAGGAGTGAAGACGATGAGCACCTTCAATCTTCCCGATGTCGGCGAAGGCCTCACCGAGGCCGAAATCGTCAGTTGGAAAGTCAAGCCCGGGGACACCGTGGTGGTGAACCAGGTCTTCGTGGAGATCGAAACCGCGAAATCGGTGGTCGAGCTGCCCAGCCCCTACGCCGGGATGGTCACCGAACTACACGCCGCCGAGGGCCAGACCCTGGCCGTAGGTGCCGCACTGTTTTCCGTTGACGAGGTCGGCTCGCAGCCGGAGCCGATGACCAATGTCCCCGACGTGGCCGACATCGCCGAGGCCGACACCCCCGTGGCCAGCGAGGAACCCGGCCCGCTGGTCGGCTCGGGCCCCAAGGCAGATGCCGTCAAACGTCGCGCCCGGATCAACCGCCCGGCGCCGACCAAACCCGCCAAGGCTCCCGCAGCACCCGGAACCCCGGCGATCCCCGCGGCACTGGCCGACACCATTTCTCGCCGCGCCGCCGAAATTGGACAGGCCGGCACCCGACTGACCGCAGCAGCCAAGCCTGCCGTGGCAGCGTTTGTCGACCGCGTGCTGGCCAAGCCACCGGTGCGCAAGGTCGCCAAGGAACTCGGCGTGGACCTCACCGAGGTCACCGGCACCGGGGGACAGGGCGAGATCACCCGGGACGACGTGCTCTCCTACAACGCGCAGCGCGAGGCCGAACGCGATGCTGCCCCGATGTTCTGGTCCGCCAAGGGCGGCCAGCTCGATGACCGGATCATCCGCACCCCGGTCCGCGGCATCCGCAAGGCCACCGCCAAGGCCATGGTCGAGTCGGCCTTCACCGCACCACACGTCTCGATCTTCGTTGACGTGGATGCCTCGCGAACCATGGAATACGTGGCACGGCTCAAGAAGTCCCGTGACTTCGAAGGCATCAAGGTCTCCCCGCTGTTGGTGCTGGCCAAGGCAGTGATCTGGGCCGCGGCACGCAACCCCTCGGTGAACGCCTCCTGGGTGGAGACCGAAAACGGCGCCGAGATCCAGGTCAAGCACTTCATGAACCTGGGCATCGCCGCGGCAACACCGCGCGGGTTGATCGTCCCGAACCTCAAGGACGCGCAGAACCTGTCCATGCGCGAACTGGCCATCGCCCTGAACGATTTGGCCGCCACGGCGCGGGCGGGCAAGACGTCCCCGGCGGAGATGACCGGTGGCACCCTGACGGTCACCAACATCGGTGTGCTGGGCATCGACACCGGTACCCCGATCATCAACCCCGGTGAGGTGGCCATCGTTGCCTTCGGCACCATCCGGCAGAAGCCGTGGGTCGTGGACGGGGCGGTTGTGCCGCGCTGGATCACCACCCTGGGCGGTTCCTTCGACCACCGTGTGGTCGACGGGGATCTGTCGGCACGCTTCATGGCGGACGTCGCCTCGATCATGCAGGAACCGGCGCTGTTGCTGGACTGATCCGCGGTGTGAAACACCAGCCGGTGCCCGACGGGCAGGGGGCGAAGTTGGCCGCATTCTCGTCGGGGCACCCCTTGGCATGGGGTCCTTGGTCGGGCAGAGTGGGTCATGTATCGACGTCCGACTTGGCACTCGCGCTGAAGGAGACCACCGATGAAAACCGATCCGATACTACGGACCCGGCCCATGTCCCGGGCGGCCGCTCGCGTCCTGGCCTCCGCTTCGCTGCTCGGCATGGTGCTGCTGGCAGGGTGCTCCGGGGCTGCCCCCGAGGGACCGCTCGACACCGGAACCGTCGGTCCGCCAATGGACCCGAGCGGGTACAGCTCCAGCACCGCTCCTGCGGGATCCGCATCCGCAAGTACCTCGGAATCGGCACCCGCAGCTTCCTCTGAAACTGCCTCCGAGAAGTCCTCAGCCTCCCCGACGGCGGCGGATGAGATCGACACCGCCGACTGGAAAACCTTCTCCACCCAAGGAATCAGTTTCAAGCACCCGGCGGACTGGACGATTGAGGCCGATCCGTGTGATGACTGCAACTCGAGCGCTGAACCGCACGATGACCGATACACGAAGTGGGACATCAAGAATTCTTCCGGGACGGAGATCGCCGAGTTCCGGGCGGACTCGGCCATAGACACCGATGGCGACACCGGGGTCTATGACCGCACCGTGCTCGAGTCAACTCCGTCGGAGGCGCAACTGCTGGCCCCGGCAGAGGTCGTCTTCGAACACATGGTTGTGGATGACGCGGATGATGACGATGAACAGGAGCAAAGGGTCCTGTTGATGCTCAACGACGCCGCGGCCACCAAGAAACGCGACGAGAAACCGGCATTAAGCTATTTTTCATCGGCCAAGGATCTGAGCAGCCAAATGTTCAGTACTGACGATTTCGTCGATGATCTCGGATTTGATGAGGACCATGTCAGCAAGGAAGATGCAGCCAAGGTCAAGGCCAGCGAGGACTACCGCCGACTTCGGGCCATGATGCTCAGCGTGCGCCTCGGGACGTAGCATGGAAGCAAGACCAACAACCCAGCAACGCGAAAGATCCCCTTGAGCAACGAGCTGTACATCAAAATCTGTGGGCTCAGCACCCCCGAGACCGTAGAAGCGGCGGTGCTGGCGGGAGCCAATGCCGTGGGCTTCGTTTTTGCCCCCGGCAGCCCGCGAACCGTTGCACCAGAGCTCGCAAAAAACCTCATCGCGCGGGTACCGCGAGATGTTGAAACCGTCGGGGTCTTCCGCAACCAGCCACTGGATACGGTCATCGACATGGCCCGCCGCTCGGGTGTGGGGACCGTCCAATTGCATGGCAGCGAACCCCATTCCGATACCCAGGCGCTGCAGAGGGAGGGGTTTGCGACCTTGCGTGCCCTGTCCTTCGATGACTACCGGGCGCTGGGGAAATCGGATCAAGAACTCTGGGCCGCCGAACGGATCCTACTCGATGCCGTCGAGCCGGGCGCCGGTGTCACCTTCGACGCGACGGCATTACTGAATTCGCCCCCGAAGGGTCCCTGGATCCTGGCCGGTGGCCTGAACCCGCAGAACGTCGCGGGCTTGGTCCGCACCTTGCGCCCCTCGGGTGTGGATGTCTCTTCCGGTGTCGAATCCAGCCGTGGGACCAAGGACGTTGGTTTGATCAAGGCGTTCATCGCCGCGGCCCGTTCCGTGTGATCCGGCTGCTGCCCGAACAGGGGCATGGATCCTGATCGAATTGCCTGCGTCACACGTTCTTTTTCGTTGAACGCGATGGACTTATACGCAAAAGCTCTGAATCGCATCAAAACTTGTATTTCCCATAAGTAATCTTTGCGTCCTAATCTGGCAGTGGTGCACACCTGTGTCCCATGACCGGAGGGTGGATGACGTGGAAGTGCGTCAGATGCGTTACTTCATTGCCGTGGCCGAGGAAAAGCACTTCGGACGGGCAGCCCAACGACTACACATGGCCCAGCCTCCGCTGTCGCAACAGATCAAGGCACTTGAGGAACAGTTGGGAACCCAGCTGCTGGTCCGAACCACGCGCAAGGTTGACCTCACCGCAGCAGGTGCACTGCTCTTGACTCGCGCCCGGCTGCTGCTGGCCGAGGTGGAAAAGCTCGAGCAGGATGTCAAGCTTGTGGGACAGGGAGCCAGCGGAGTCTTGCGAGTCGGGTTCTCCGGCACCGCGACCTACCGCCTGATGCCCATGATCGTCCAAGCCGCCCGGGTCCACATGCCTGGCCTGCGGCTGAACGTGCAAGGGGAGATGCTTACTCCCGAAATGGAGATCGCGTTGGAGGAACAGCGCGTGGACGTGGCCGTTTTACGCCCGCCGATCCGTTCAAACCAGTTGAGCCTGAAGTTCCTGGAAAAGGATGAGTTGGTCGTAGCGCTGCCCGAGGACCATGAGATGGCTTCGCGCGGGATCCTGGACCTCGAAGACCTGGCCGAGGAACCTTTCATCTCCTACCCACTGACTTCAGCGGTCAACACGATCTCCACCGAGGCCTGCCGCCAAGCGGGATTCAGCCCGCACATCGTCCAGGAAGCCCAGGAAACTTCGACTCTGCTTTCCTTTGTCTCCGCCGGAATGGGTGTCGCCCTCGTACCCACCGCCCGGCGCATGTTCGGACTCCAGGGCCTGGTCTTCCGCCAGCTGCGCAACGCGCCGGCCGTCGACCTGGCCGTCGCTTGGAAAACCGACAACGAAACGGCCCTGTTGAAAAAATTCTTGGACCTCTTTAAGGCTCCAGCCCCCACGGAAGGAAACCAGGCATGAAGATCCTGCGCATTGAAGCGATCCCCTATTCGATTCCCTACACCCACCCGCTTAAGTTCGCCAGCGGGGAAGTCACCGACGCCGAGCACGTACTGGTGCGCATCCACACCGACGAGGGACTCATCGGCGAAGCCGATGCCCCGCCGCGGCCCTATACCTACGGTGAAACCCAAGACTCGATCGTGAGCATCATCGAGAAAGTCTTTGCGCCACAACTGATCGGGCTTGACCCCTTCGATCGTGGCAAGGTCCACGAGGTGATGGCCCGGACCATCCACAACCAGGTCGCCAAGGGCGCGGTGGACATTGCCCTGTGGGACCTGCTGGGCAAGTCGCTGGCCACCCCGGTGCACAAGCTGCTGGGCGGATACACCGATTCAATGCGCGTCTCGCACATGCTCGGCTTCCGCCCGGCCCAGGAGCTGCTCGACGAAGCGCTGCGATTCGGCGAGGAATATGGCATCACCACCTTCAAGCTCAAGGTCGGGCGCCGCCCGCTGTCCCTGGATATTGAGGCCTGCCACGTATTGCGCGCCGGGCTCGGCGACGATGTAGAGCTCTACCTGGACGCCAACCGCGGTTGGAGCGCCAACGAGGCCATGGAGGTGCTGCGGCGCACCGAGGGCCTGGGGTTGACCGCCTTGGAGGAACCGTGCGACGCGAAGGAGGCCATGAGCCGGCGTCGGCTCGTGGAGAAGTCCCCGATCCCCATCGTAGGCGACGAGTCGGTGCCCACCGCGGGGGATGTCTCGCGCGAACTGCTCTCTGGTGGTTCGAATGCGATCTGCATCAAGACCGCCCGTAGCGGCTTCACCGAGGCCACCGAGATCCTGGGGCTGTGCACCGGACTCGGCGTGGATGTCACGATGGGCAACCAGATCGACACCCAGGTCGGTTCGCTGGCCACCGTCACCTTCGGCGCCGCCCACGAGGCCACCACCCGCAGGGCCGGGGAGCTGTCCAACTTCCTGGACATGGCAGATGATCTGCTGGCCGAACCCATCCGCATCAACGGAGGCCGGATCTCGGTGCGCAACGTCCCAGGCGTGGGCGCAGCCATCGACGAGGACAAGCTCGCCCGTTACCGCTCCAACTAATTTTCCCCCCATTTTCAGGAGAAGACATGATATTTCTTGCCCGTATGGACGTAACGTTTCCGGCCCATCTGACCGCGGCCCAGATTGCCGATTTCCAGGTCGAGGAGAAGGAGTACTCCGGATCGCTGCAGCGCAGCGGCAAAATGGCCGGTATCTGGCGCATCGTCGGTGAATACGCCAACCACTCGATCTTCGACGTTGAATCCAATGACGAACTGCACCAGATCCTCAGTGGTTTCCCGATGTACCCCTACATGAAGATCAAGGTCACGCCACTGGCCAAGCACCCGAACTCGATCAGCTAGCAGGTTCGATGGCGCCAGCGCCACAGCGTACAACGACGTCGGACAGGCCCTCTGGGGCTCGTCCGACGTCGTTGTCATATGGTGCCGGTGCGCGGCCCACCGGCCGGTTTTCTGAAGTTGTCTCTTCTCTCGGATCGGCTGGGTGTCACCTGCCCGGACCCCGTGACGAGGCAAGATAGGCAAAAACCTTCACTGATATGAAAAACCTCTGAATCAAGCCGAAATAAGTATTTCCCTCTTCTCAATAAGAGGCATACATTGAACGCATAGAAAGTCACTGTGACAGCAGTCACCGCACCTTGTGATTCAGCACCAGTGCAACAACACCACTCCAGCAGGAGATAGAAGGAGCACCCCATGACCACCGAAACAACCGCCAGCGCAGCCGCTTCGGGCAACGCCGCCACTGATCGTTTCCGCGCTTCCGGCAAGATCGGAAGCATCGAAGTAGATGTCGAGCGCGTCAACCTGCTGGCCAGCAAGCTGATCAAGGCCGCCAACGACATCGTGCTCGAAGAGCGCGTGAGCTACGACGAATTCAACGCACTGAAGGCCTGGCTGATCAAGGTCGGCGCGGACGGCGAATGGCCGCTGTTCCTCGACGTGTGGCTCGAGCACTCCGTTGAAGACGTTGCCACCGACCACCGCGAGGGCAACAAGGGTTCCATCGAGGGCCCGTACTACATCCCCGAAGCACCGGAGCAGAAGTCCCCGGCCAAGATCGAGATGCGCGACGACGAGAAGGGCACCCCGTTGCTCTTCCAGGGGCAGGTCCGCAGCACCGATGGCTCGCCGCTGTCCAACGCCAAGGTTGAACTGTGGCACGCCGACGAGGAAGGCTTCTACTCGCAGTTCGCGCCGGGCATCCCGGAGTGGAACCTGCGCGGTACCTTCATCGCCGATGAGGATGGCAACTTCCGCATCGACACCATGCAGCCGGCCCCGTACCAGATTCCGACCGACGGTGCCTGCGGCCAGCTGATCGCGGCTGCCGGCTGGCACGCCTGGCGCCCGGCCCACCTACACCTGAAGGTTTCGGCTCCGGGCCACGAGCTGCTCACCGCCCAGCTGTACTTCCCGGGCGACGAGCACAATGATGACGACATCGCGACCGCCGTGAAGCCGGAACTGCTGCTGGACATCCAACAGGCCACCGAAGGCAACGGCGTTCAGACGACCTACGACTTCGTCCTGGACCCCACCGCCAAGTAGTTTTCAGCACCCCTCGTCATGGCGGGGCTCCCGGAGAGGTTTCCGGGGGACCCCGCCATTGTCGTACCACCAAGACTTCGGTTGCAGCATGCTATGAGGCAACCAACGGCAGCACCATTCTCGCACGCTAGGGAATTCCATGTGAAAGTGAAGCATCAGCAATGACCCAGGAAACCAAGTCCAAAACGGTAGACGCTAGTGATCTCGGCAGACCATTTGGCCAATTCGCCTCGGGCGTCACCGTGGTCACAGCCCGTGGAACCGACGGAAGCCCGTATGGGGCAACGGCTACGGCGTTTGCCGCGGTTTCCCAGGATCCACCGTTGGTGCAGGTAACCCTGACGCGCAGTTCAAAGGCCGCCAGGTATTTGAAAGGCGCGGACTTCACCATCAATATCCTTTCGGCCAACCAACTCGAACTTGCCAAGCACTTCGCCGGCGAAACGATCAACCGCGAACCGGAGTGGGCCTTGGAAGACGGCTTTGCTGTGTTGCTGGGAAACGTGGCAACTCTGCGATGCCGGCAGTGGAACGCCTATGACGGCGGTGACCACATCATCGTGGTCGGGGAAGTGCTCTCACTGACGGTGGATGGCTCGGACCCGTTGCTGAGCCACTCGGGGCTTTTCTACCGCATCGGCGAGCAACTTCAGGATAACCGCCAGGAAAACTGGTTCTCCGGCGCCAAGAGCTTTCAGCCCTTAGCCCCAAAACCACAGTGGACTCAATGATTCAGCGCAGCGCAAATGGTTGCCCGGGGTTCTGGGCGACCTGTCGATCAGTGCGATCAGCGCCGGATTCATTGCCGTGGCAGTGTTTTTTGCCGGATCGATGCTGGTCATCATCCAAGCCGCCGAGCGAGCGAGCCTAGACAAAGCCCAGACAGCCTTCTGGGTATGGGCGGTATCGGGAGGCAGCGGCACCGTGGACCTGCTGCTGAGCAGTTCCGCCCGGGCCTCGATCGTGGTGACCTGATGTTGCTGCATACTAACGGCTACGCGCCGAATGACCGGTTGCTGCTGAGCTACAGTTCGATTGCCAGCATGCTCTTTGTCCCGTTCGGCTCGCAAGCAAGCAACCTCCCGGCGTTCACCGAGGGGACTTGTTGCGGCCTTGGCGCGCATGAAAATCCGGCCAAGCGTGATGCTGCTGCCGCCGCGGGCGGGGGCTTTTCCACCTGTTCGGGCTGTTCAGCTCCACCATGGTGGAGCTGTTTGTTGCGGTTCTCGGTGAGCCGATCATTGCGATATCAGCTGTCGCGTTGCTGGGGGGCTGCTCGCGGGAAAAGCTGCGACCAGACAGCCGCCGTCCAGGCTCCTGCGGATCCCGAGGTTTCGGCGGTAGAAGGTTGCTGAATGCCGGGCTTAGTGACCGGCGGCAATCCCGGGTGCCGCGGCAAGCAGCAGGCGCGTATAGGAATGTTGTGGGTCGGTGAACACCGATTCGGTGCGTCCGGATTCAACAACCTGGCCGCCACGCATCACCAGCACCTCATCGCTCATGTGCCGCACCACGGACAAGTCATGGGTGATGAACAGGTAACTCAATCCGAGCCGTTGCTGCAGGTCATCAAGCAGGTCAAGGACCTGGGCCTGGATAGAAACATCCAAGGCGGAGACCGGCTCATCACAAATCAGTACCCGGGGCTGTGGTGCCAACGCTCGGGCGATGGCCAGACGCTGGCGCTGCCCACCGGAGAGAGTTGCAGGGTTCCGGGATATCAGCCCGGTCTCGAGACCCACCAAGCCCAGCAACTCGGTGATCCGCTCGCGGTGCTGGCGCGGGTTGCGGGTGGCACCGAGGCTCAGGGCATCGGCCAGCAAGGCACCGACGGACATCCGCGGGTCAAAGGAAGAGAGCGGGTCCTGGTAGATCGCACCGAGTCCCGGGCGGCGGGTTCGCCTCTGCGCTTCGGGCACCTGACTCCAGGGTTCGCCAAAGAGTTCAACGCTTCCGGAGTCGGGCTCGAGCAATCCCAGGGCCATGCGCGCGGTGGTGGTCTTGCCTGAGCCTGATTCACCGACCATTCCCAAGGTCTCGCCCTCAAACAAGGTGAAGTCCACATTCTGCACAGCGTGGAAGCCCGCTGCTCCGGGGATCTGGAAGCTGCGCGATAACGACCGTGCACGCAACACCGGCTCTGCTGCCGCCGAAACCGTGGGACGGGCCGACACCATCGGCTCGGCGGGCTGTGTCGCGGGAGACAGCGGGGTAAAGCGTGGTTTTCCGGCGGGTACCGCTGCCAGCAGTGCGCGGGTGTAGGGATGCTGTGGGTTGCCGAGGATCTGTTCGGCCGGGCCAGTTTCTACGATGCGTCCGCCCTGCATCACCGCGATGGAATCGGCGACCTTAGCCACAGCGGCCAGATCGTGGCTGATCAGCAGCATGCCGGAGCCTGTTGCCCGCAAGCCGGCGAGCAGCTCCATGACCTGGGCAGCAATCGTGGCATCTAGCGCGGTGGTCGGTTCGTCGGCAATGACCAGGGCAGGGTCCAGCGCAATGGCCGAGGCAATCAGTGCGCGCTGGCGCATGCCGCCGGAGAGCTCGCCCGAGAGTTGTCCTGCACGGCGTACCGGATCATCAAGACCAACCGATGTCAGTAGGTCGATGACCTTGGCGGCACGAGCGCCGGGGGAGAGGCGGGTATGTAATCGCAGCGCATCGTCTATTTCCTTGCCAATCTTGCGCAACGGGTCCAGTGAGGTCAAGGCGTCTTGGAGGATGAATCCGACCTGTTTGCCGCGGAGCTTGCGCCAGCTCCGTTGTGAGAGGTCCTTGACGTCCCGGCCGGCGAGTTCCAAGGTTTCGGCGTGCACCCGGGACCCGGTCCCGGCCAAACCAATCAGCGATCTGGCGCTCACGGATTTCCCGGATCCAGATTCACCCACCAAGGCGAGGCATTCCCCGGGCTCAATGGTGAAGGACACCTGGGAAACCACCTCGGTGGCGTCGAAGGACACCGAGAGGTTCTTGACCCGTAGTACGGGTGGGGAAGGGGTCATCGTTCGCCTCCGGTTTTCAGGGCGCGGGAGAGCACCGTGGACGCGGCGGCGACCAAGACGATGGCCAGTCCCGGGAAGAAGGTCATCCACCAGCCAATTGCTAGGTAGGTGCGCCCGGCCGAGAGCATGGCACCCCATTCTGGGGTAGGTGGTGGGGCGCCTAGGCCGAGGAAGCTCAGCGATGCGGCCCAGACCACTGCCTGGCCCAGCCCTAGGGTGCCGAGCACAGCGATGGGGGCCAGCGCGTTGGGAAGGATGTGCGTGAAAAGGATCTTGGTGCGGGAACGGCCCAGCACCGTGGCGGCCTCCACCATCGCAGAGGTGCGCAGCGCAATGATCTGGGCGCGGATCATCCGGGCGTAGCCCGGCGCAGTGGTGAGCCCGACGGCAACCACCGTGGTGCCCACGCCTGGTCCGGCCAGTGCGATGAAGACCAAGGCCAGCAGCAGCCCCGGTAGTGCAAAGAGTACTTCCAAGATCCGTCCGACCCCGAAGTCCAGCCAGCGTCCGCCGAACCCTGCGATGGTTCCCAGCAGCAGGGCCAGCCCCAAGCCGATGGCGGTGGCCGCGGCGCCGATCAACAGTGAGGGACGGGCGCCGTGGATGATGCGTGAGTAGATGTCCCGCCCGGATTCATCGGTGCCCAGCAGGTGGGCGGTCCCGGGCCCGGAGAATGCGTCGGTGGGGTTGATGGCCAGCGGATCGTAGGGGGCTAACAGTGTGGGGAAGCAAGCGGCAAGGATGAAAAAGGCGAGCACCGCGGCGGCGAGAAATAAGGGGAGCCGGGCCGTGATCTGGGTTCTATGGCGTACCAGCACTGGATCGCCGGGGCTCAGCTCGGGCTTGGGGGCGCTCACGGTGCCACCATCCGGGGATCGGCCAGACGCTCTGCGAGATCGGAGAGCGCCATGATCAGCACGTAGGCGCCGGCCGAGAGCAGGGCCACGCCGGTGACCAGCGGAATGTCACGGGCGGTGACGGCCGAAAGCAGTGAGCGGCCCAACCCGGGGCGGGCAAAGATGGACTCCACGACCACTGCCCCGGAGAGTAGTGAACCAAACGCCCACCCGGATAGCGCGATGCCCGGCAACGCGGCATGGCGCAGGGAATGGCGCAACAGCACCCCGGTTTCCGATTCACCGCGTGCTCGAGCCGAGAGGGCAAAGGAGGAGCGGTGCGCCTCATCGAAGGTGTCGCGCATGACCTGGCCCAGGAATCCTGCCAACGGCAACGCCAGGGTGGCCACGGGTAGCACCAGCCCGGCGGGGGAGTTGGTGCTGACCGGCGGCAACCACCCCAGGGCGGTGGCAAAGAACATGATCAGCACACTGGCCAACCAGAAGTGTGGGACCGCGGCGGAGACGATTTCCAGGCCGGAGCCCAGGGCCATGCCCAGCTTTCCGCTGCGGGTGGAGGCCACCGCTAGGCCCAGCGCCAGTGCCCAGGCCACTAGCAGCGCCAGTACCGCGAGCACCAGGGTGGCGGGGACCAGTTCGCCCAGCACCTCGGAAACCGGGGACTTCAGCGAATATGAGGTGCCCAGATCCCCGGTGGCCAGCCGCCATAGGGAGGTGAGGTATTGGATCACCAGGGGCTCATCGAGCCCGTAGTCGGCGCGGGCCTGGGCCAGAGCCTCGGCCGAGGCTTGTGAGCCGGGACCGCCCATGATGGCCTCGGCCGGATCTCCCGGGATCATCCGGATGCCGAAGAAGATCGCGGTGGCCACGGCCCAGAGGACGAAGATCCCCCCGACGAGCTTGCCCAGCAGCCAGCGGGCGGCGCCCCAGATGCGGGGGCGCCGCCTGTCAGTGTCCGAGGCGATGGTCATGGGCAACAGGCGAGGACGCCTACTTGGCCAACCACGTATCGAAGAACACCGGGGAGGCCACCGCGGTGGTGGCACCGACGTTCAACAGCTCCGAGGAGTAGAGGAAATGGTTCTGCTGGTCATAGAGCGGCAGCAGGTAGTGGCCCTCGAGCACCAGTTTCTGCGCCTGCGCGTACTTTTCCTGGCGTTCGGCGGTGTCCAGGGTGGATCCGGCGGTGTCCAGCAGTGCATCCAAGGCCGGGTCCTTGACCTGGGAGAGGTTGGCGAAGTAGCCCGAGGGAGCCGGGATGGTGGAATCGGAGTGGAAGAGGACGGACAGGACGCTAGGCCCGACCTTGGTGTAGGGCGCGGAGACCAGGTTGTAGTCGTTTTTCGCCAGTTTCCCGTACCAGCTGGAAAGATCCAGTAGGTTGATCTTGATCTCGATACCCGATTCCTTGGCGGTGGCCTGCAACTGCTCAAAGAGGGATTGCTCGGCGGGGACCGACTGGCTGGTGCTGACCGGGAAGGTCAGCGACAGACGGGTACCGTCCTTGACCCGGTAGCCCTGTCCGTCCCGTTCGTCCCAGCCGGCGGCGTCCAACAGCTCTGCGGCCTTGGTCGGGTCATAGTCGAAGAGTGACGGAGCGGAGAAGCCCAGTGGCTCCACGCTGGAGAGCGGGGAATGCGAACGAGGCGCGGTGCCGAAGAAGAGCGAATCGATGCCCGCGTCCACGTTGACCGCGTGGATAAAGGCCTCGCGGACCTTGGAGTCATTGAACGGTGCCTTGGAGGAGTTCAATTCGATGCGGTTTGAGGCCCCGGGGCGCGGTGCGTCGAGATGCTCGATGGCTTGGTTCTTGGCGGCCGCGGCAATCGTGTCTGGCTGGGCGTTGTCAATGATCTGGACTTCGCCGGCCTGCAGGGCCGCGTAGCGGGTGGCAGCCTCGGGGATGAACCGCCAGGTGATGGCGTCCAGGTAGGCGGTGCCCTCATGGTTGGGGTCTGCTACGGGGCGCACGTAGTCCTCGTTGCGGATGAGGTTCACCGCTTCTTGCTTCTTCCAGGATTCGACCTTGAACGGTCCGGTGCCCACCGGTGCCGCGCAATTCTCTTCCTGGCTGCGCTTGAGTGCGGTAGGGGATTCGATGGCGACCCATGGCATGGAGAATGACTCGAGCAGGGAGTTGTCCGGGGTCTTGAGCTTCAGTTCGAGAGTGTTGGTCTCGGTGGCTTTCATGGAATCGATCTTCCCCAGGGCAAGATATCCAGTGGAGGAAGAGGTCTTCGGATCCAAGAGGTGCTCGAAGTTGGCTTTGACGGCAGCGGCGTCCAGCGCGGTCCCGTCGGTGAAGGAGATTCCGTCACGGAGCGTGAGGGTGTGGGTCAGCCCGTCCTCGGAAACGGTGGAGTCCTCGGCGAGCCAGGGGATCAGTTTGCCCTCGGCATCTTTGGTATACAGGGTTTCGAGGAACTGCGAGGCAACCAGGGCCTGCGGGTAGTTGCCGCCCACATGTGGATCCAAGCAGGTTGGCTCGGCATCGCCCGAGGCATAGACCATGGTGCCGCCGATGACCGGGGTTCCTGCGTCCGTACCGGATTCCGGGGCGCTATCGGCCGGGGACGAACAACCAGCGAGCACCAGTGCCGCTGTGAGGACCGTGAGGGCCGGGAACAGGCGACGAGCCAAAGGGCGAACATTTTTCATGAGCTGCTTCCTGCAAAGTCACTAATGGTGGGTAACTGGCGGGACCCTCTCGCGCAACGGCGTGCGGGTACCGCCATCAACCTTAGTCGGCAGGCGTCGGCGGTACAGGGGCGTGTGGGCGAGGTCACGGCTGGGGAGTCATGGTTGTTGTGGGACCGTGACCACTGTGGCAAAAAGGTGCGGGCGGACCCGGTGGCGCCGGGTCCGCCCGCACCCCTGGGTGCGCGTGTGGGTTATGCACTGGCCACGGTGAAGCGGCGGTGCTGATGGCGGGGTTCTTCGATCTCGTCGAGGGCGGCAACAGCGAAGTCTCCGGTGCTCACGCGCTCGCCGGCCGGGGAATCGTTGCCCAATACGATTGTTCCGGTCGGTTCGCCCGGGGCGATCACGGGGGCAGGTGCCAGCATGGTCCAGTCCAGGCCCGAGGCTGAAGTGTAGAAGTCCAGAACCTCACCCATGGTCAGGGCCTCGGCCTTATAGTCCTCGGGGAATCCGGGGGTGTTGACCAAGCGGACACCATCAACCTCGGTCGCGCCTGCGCCACCGACAACGAACACGCGGGCCGGGACCAAGGTCTCGGAGATTTCCTCGTGGGCGTCGATGAACGATTGGTGGGATTCGCCGGTGCGCGAAGGCGGAATCGAGAAGACGACCACGTCGTTGGCGCCGGCCAGTGCGCGGTAGGCGGCGGAGTCGCCAAGCTCGGCGATGCTCACGGTGGTGGCGCCAGGGACATCGCGGCCGCTGCGCGAAACCGCGGTGATCTCATGGCCGCGCTTGGCCGCCTCGGCAACGATCTGGCTGCCGACCATGCCGGTGGCTCCGTAAACTGCAATCTTCATAGAAAAGTTCCTGTTCTTTGGGGAATCCGACGAGCCTATTCTGCCCGGCGCGGTGTCCTAAACCCAATAGTATCTAATTGATATCGAGTACCTCAACGTCATATGGTTACCTCATGGATACCAAGCCGCCGGCCTTCGACGTCATGAGCCCCGAGTGTCCCTCGCGCCTGATCCTCCAGCGCATGGGAGATAAATGGACACCCCTGGTATTCCTGGCCTTGCAGTCCGGCCCCCGGCGTTTCTCCCAAGTGCGGTCGGACATCGGTGGGGTCACTCCCAAGGTGCTCACCCAAACGCTCCGTGCGCTGGAACGTGACGGTTTGTTAACCCGCACCATCTACCCTGAGGTCCCGCCGAGAGTTGAATACGAACTCACCGACGTTGGGGCAACCCTGCTGGGACCCTTCGACGTCATTCGCGACTGGGCCCAAACACATGCCGCGCAGATCCTAGAATCCCGTGACAGCTTTGACGGGCGCACCGAGCACCGATGAGTTTGTGCGCGGTGTGCACCAGGTTTGATGACGCAGCGCAACGGCGGCGAATCGGCGCCCGAGTACTGTCGGAGGTATTCTCAAGCCCAGTAATGGACCCCCCCAATCCGTTAGGATCCTCAAAACACATGCTGGCATTGGTTGCTGCCTCACCCATCGTGGTGGCCATGGCACTGTTCTTTGCCCGGACCAAGGCAACCACCATGGCCACCGCCTCGCTGGCCACCGGTGTACTCGCGGCCCTGTTCTTCTTCCCCACCCCGCTTGGCGACTTGTTGGCCGCGGGTGCGATGTTCGGCCCGACCATCCTCGAGGTGCTGTTGATCCTCTTTGCAGGGGTACTGCTCTCACGTATCACCACCGAAACCGGTGCCATGGACAGGATCTCGGGGTGGCTGCGCCAGAGCGCATCCAACCAGCAAGCCGGGGCGGTGCTGGTGATCTTCGGGCTGGTTCCGTTTGCCGAATCCGTCACGGGATTCGGCATCGGCGTCACCGTCGGCGTCCCGCTATTGCTGCAATTGGGTCACTCGGTGAAGCACTCCGCGGTGTTGAGCCTGCTGGGGCTGGTCGCCGTCCCTTGGGGGGCCCTTGGCCCCGGATCCCTGGTGGCGGCGGATCTGGCTGGCCTGACGCTCTTTGAAGTGGGTGTGCGCTCGGCACTGATGACGCTACCGGTCGTCTTGGGTGCCGGGGTCGTCTCCTGGCTGGTGCTGCGCGACGATTCGCCGAGACCCGGCCGGTTGCTGGCGCATTTGCTGGGTGCAGCGGTATTGCTCAACGCCGGAATCCTAGGGGCCAACCTGCTCATGGGAACCCCGCCGGCAGGCATTGTCGGCTCCCTGCTGGTGTTGGCCGTGCATCTGTTGGCCTTCAGGGTTGGAGGTTCCTTGGTTCCAGCGGGCCGCAAGGTATGGGTGGCGCTGCTGCCTTACGGGGTGCTCACGTTGGGGCTGCTGGCTGCACGTGCGCTGACCTCGGGAATGGACGCCTCGCTGCTCAAGCGCGCCCTGTCCAGCGGCGGGGTCTGGCTGGTTGTCGCATGCCTTGTCGCACAATACTCGTCCGCGTCGCTCGGCGGCAGAAGCGGGCGACTGCGCAGCCGTGCCCTGCTGGCCTATCGAAGCTGGGTTCCGGTGGGTGTGGCCACCGGCGGATTCACCATCTTGGGTGCGCTGCTTGCGGCGACGGGCATGGGCAGGGAACTGGGTGCCGCGCTCGCCGGGATCGGCACAGGCTACCTCGTCCTGGGTCCCGTCCTGAACGGGTTGGCCGGCTTCATCTCTGGTTCCAACACCGCGGCAAACTCCATGCTCGCTGCCACACAGGCACAGGCCGCGTCGGCCATGGGTTCCTCGGTGCTGCAAATCGTGGCGGTTTCCAACGTCACCGCCTCGATGGCCACAATGCTCTCGCCTTCACGGATGCTGCTGGCCTACGAGATGGCGATCATGCCGGTGTCATCGGCCGCGGGAGCTCTGCCGAGGCCGGCGCCGCCGAGCGAGCGTGAGATCACAGCATGGATTGCCCCGCGGCTTGGCGGGCTGTTGTTGATCGTGTGCACGCTGCTGGGGTTTGTGACATGGGTGATCCACTAGGCGCCGGAATTGGCTTATTCGTCTTCGGAGGAATGCAGGCGCCGGCGGGCGCTGAGCAATTCTATGTCCGGGCGCTCGGCCACCAGGCGTTCGAGGCCATCAAGCACCTTGATCACGTGCGCTGCATCCGCCGCGACGACTCCGGCCGACACCCCGGCACGCCGGTGTACATCCAGGTTGCCGGTCTCCGCGACGGAGACCTCGAAACGGCGTCTGATCTCGGCCATGAGGGGACGCACCACGGAGCGCTTCCGCTTGAGCGAATGTACATCCCCGAGCAACAGGTCAAATTCGATCCAACCAAACCACATACCTACATGATGCTCCATGAGCAACGTTTTCCCCGGAACAGGGTGCTCTTGCGCCAGCTTTAGCGTGCTGAGTTTTCCGCGATGGCCGCTTCGAGCACCGGGGCCAGGCGCTTGACGCCCTCGCGGATCTTGTCCTCGGGGACGGCGCTGAAAGCCAGCCGCAGCCGATGGCTGGGGGCATCGTCGGGACTGAATGCGGCGCCCGGAATGAAGACCACTCCAGCTTCGATGCCCTTGGCTAGCAGCGTGTAGCTGTCGATTCCTTCGGGCAGGGTGACCCAGATGAAGAACCCGCCCTCGGGCCTGGTGTAGTGCACCCCGGCGGGCATGTGCTCATCGAGTGCCTCGAGCATCGCGGCGCAGCGCGCGGCGTACAGCTCGCGGTAGGTGGCGATCTGTCCGCGCCAGTCATGCCCGTCCAGGTACTTGGTGATCAGCATCTGGTTGAAGGTCGCGGGGCAGAGCGTGACGGCCTCGGAAGCAAGGTAGAAGCGGCGGAAGAGATGGGCGGGGACCACTGCCCATCCGATGCGCAGCCCCGGGGCCATGATCTTGGAGAAAGACCCCATGTAGATGACGTTCTCGGGATACTGGGCATACAACGGGGCGATAGGCTCCCCGGAATAGCGCAGCATTCCGTACGGGTTGTCTTCGAGGATGAGGATGTTTTCGGCGATGCAGATCTCGGCGATCTGTGCCCGGCGTTCGGCGGCCAGGGTGATGCCCGAGGGGTTGTTGAAGTTCGGGATCGTATACAGGAACTTGATCCGCGCACCTTCGCCGCGCAGCTCGGTGATGCGTTGGCGCAGCGCTTCGGGGATCAGCCCGTGTTCGTCGGTGGGGATCGGCTCGGCGCGCACCTGATAGGCCTCAAAGGTATTCAGGGCGCCCACATAGGTGGGATCCTCGCAGAGCACGGTGTCTCCGGGGTCGCAGAAGACCTTGCAGGCAACGTCCTGGGCGGCCTGCGATCCGGTAGTAACCACGATGTTGTCGGGGTCGACTCCGGTGATTCCTTCTTCGGCCATGACCTCGCAGATCTGGGTGCGCAGTTCCCTGCGTGCCTTGACCGCTGCCGTACTGCAGTGCTGTCATGCCCTCGGTGGCGATCAGCTCCGCGGACATGGCCCCGAGTTTCTCCAACGGCAAGGACTGTAGATAGGGGTTGCCGCCTGCCAAGGAGACCAGCGAGGGATCCAGTGAAAGCTCGAAGACGTCGCGCACCGCTGATTGCTTGATGTGCGAGGCACGCTCGGAGAAGAGTGATTCGTGCGCCGCGGCGCGTTCGAAGGCGATTTCGGTTTCACTGCCCGTTGAGGGTCCTGTAATTGAGCTCACACCACGCACCTTATCAACACTTGTTGCCTACAAGTCAACATTTGCCTATTTTTGGCTGAGGTATTTGTTGACGTCGACGCCGTTGATCAGGATCACGGCCTCGCCGGTCCCTGCGGCTACCATCGCGGTGTGGGTCAGCTGAGCGATGATGCGCGGGTCATCGCACGTGCCGCCGGAGAGGATCTCCCCGGATAGCTCGACCGTCACGGTGTCACCGGAGACCGAAGCGGATACATATGTCAGCTCCGATGCTGAGAGCGTATTGACCAGTCCTGATTGGCCATGCTCCGCGTCCTTGTCCTCGAGCAGGGTGCTCATCGCGGCTTCGACCTGGCTGGCGTAGATCACCGGCCCGGTCTCGGTGGCCACGATGCTATCGCCACAACCGACCAGGGGGCCGGATTTCCCCTGGTCATCGACTGCCACGTAGAAGATCGTCAACGGAGAGGTTGCGGAGGCGGCATTTGTCCCGGACGAGGGCTGCGCGGGCGGGGATGACCCGGAGGCGCTCGATGCCGACGGCGCCGACGTGGGCTGTGGGGTCTGGGATACTGACGGGGACCCGGTCGACAAGCTTCCCGTGGTGCTTGGAGCCTGGGCGGGTTCACCCACGCATCCTGAAAGTGCGAAGACCAGCCCGAGTCCGGCCAGCCCGGCCAATGACGAGACAATCCATCGATTCCCGGACATCGTTCCCACTTCCCTTCGCATCCGCCTGGTGCGGTGCAGCGGTTACTTCCAACTGTGGAAGACGGCGGGTGGGAGTACCAGCACGGGATAGTTGCGGTTGGGTCTATTCCTGGGTCTGGGCAGGGCTGGTGGCGCGGGAGTCGAGCCAGGCCTGCACCGAGGCCGGGCGTATTCTGCGGTGGGTGCCGCGGTATTCCACCGGGATGGTTCCCGAATCGGTGAGCTTGCGCAGGTAGCTGGCCGAGATCCCTGCCATGGTTGCTGCTTGAGAGGTGTTCAAGAGCGACTCCACGGTGCTGACGCTCACTTCATCGCCGCGTGACATGCGCGTGAGTACCTCGATGAGTGCCGCGTGGGCGACATCTGGCAATTGCAAGGTGGTGCCGTTGACAAAGATGGTGGTGTCGGCGGACTCTTCCAATGCTGCCGCGAGGCGTGCCGCGGCCTTCGACTCGAGGGCGGGGAAGGCACGAACTTTGCTCAATGACGGTGTGGGAGACGACATGCTTCCATCATGCATGATCCGAGACAAAAGTGTCGGCCCGGCACGTGACGACCGGCATGGTTATCGAAAGGGGGGATCCTCGGGATCTTCAAGCAACTTACTCAAGTTGCTTGTGCACTAGTGTCCATGCCCGAAAACAGTATCTCCCTCTCCCTGTTCGAGGCTCTGCGGCCCATCTCCCGCCGACTGAATTCCTCGAGCAATTTCTCACGGGGCAAGTTGGGAATCCTTGGCCATCTGGCGCGTCACGGGCGGGCGACCACTACCGAGCTGGCTGCCATCATCAGGGTCACCGGTGTTGCTGGCGGCACGCGAGCTCGAAGCTCTGGGCCTTCTTACCTAGGGTGCCCGATGCCGACGACCGTCGCCAGACCTGGATCGGAACGACCGATGAAGGGCGCCAGAGGCTGGCCCAAGAGCGGGCCGCCGGCCAGGAATGGCTCGAGACTGCCATCTCGACACGGCTGACGCAGCAAGAGCAGCAGGCCCTAGAGTCGCTCATCCCGCTACTGCGGAAACTTGATCCGGAAGCTCGCGATGCCTAGGACCACCGCGATGGCTCGCTCGAACCTGATGCCCGCGCTGGTCTATGCTGCGCTCTCCACAGCGATCGTCAGCTCGCTGGGCATGCTGCTGGTCCCCTCGATCGCCGTCGGTTTTCAGGTCCCGGTCAGCACGGCCCAATGGATGCTCACCATCAACCTGCTCGTCGGTGCCATTGCGACCCCGGTCATGGGCAGGTTGAGCGACGGTCCCCACAAAAAGCGGCTTCTGGTGTTCTCCTTGGTGCTCATCCTCATCGGGTCCGTGCTGGCGGCGAGGGCACCGAATTTCACCATCTTCCTGATCGGGCGCGCGTTGCAGGGGTTAACCTACGGAATTGTCCCGGTGACGATCGCCTTGGCCCGGCGCTACCTCGAACCGATCAAGGTGCAGTCCTCGATTTCGAGCTTGTCGGTCACGGTGTCGACGGGTATCGGGATCGGCTATCCGTTGACCGGAGTCATCGCGGGCCTCATCGATTTCCGCTCCGCATTTTGGTGTGCGGTTTTGTTTGTCCTCAGCGCGATCTTCGTGGTCGTCCGCGTGGTGCCCAAGGGCCCCGATGACATGGCAGGGCGGATGCCGTTCGACTACTCGGGCACGGCCCTGCTCAGCCTGGGCCTCGGAGCCCTGCTCCTGGGCGTCAGCGAGGGCCCGAACTGGGGATGGGGATCACCGGCGGCCATTGGAACCATCGCTGGTTCGGTGATCTTGCTGGCGATCTGGGCGAAGACGGCACTGCGGACAGAGCACCCGCTGATCAACCTGCGGGTGCTGCGCAATGGCGAAGTGCTCTTGGCAAACCTCACCGCGGTGGGGCTGGGCGCAGCCCTTTACCGGCTTGTCTTGGCTTGTCGATTTCCAGCCTCATTGCCCAGACCCCCGCCTCGACCGGCTACGGGATCGCCCTACCGGTCTTCTGGGCCGGCTTCGTGATGTTCCCGCTCTCGGTGGGCAGCTTCACCGCCAACCGGATCGTTCGTCGCCTGGCGACCCGGATCAGTCTTACTGCGCTGCTGCCGATCGGCGCCGGCGTTGTTGCAGCATCCGGAACGATGCTGTGGTTCGCGCACACCCAATTGTGGGAGATCCTGCTGGGGATGCTGCTCTTCGGTCTGGGCATGGGTGCAAGTTATGCGGCGATGTCGGCACTGATCGCCAGAAGCGTAGCCACCGAGGAATTGGGCAGCTCGGCGAGTTTCAACCAGGTCCTGCGCACCGTGGGCAGCTCGTTCGGCACGGCCATCGCCGGGGCGGTGCTCGCCGCGAATATGGGCCCGGACATGCACTCGACCGATACGGGGATCACCCTAACATTGGCCATCGGGGCGATCCTGTGCCTGGTGGTGTTCGCCGCACGCTCCTCCACACGCTGAAAAACAATGTCGCCGCGGACCTGCGCCATGCCGGCTGAGCACGGAGCGCCGCGAGACTTCTCGACCCCCGGGGGCAGCGCCCCAAACACCGCTGGAGGCACCGGAGAATTGCCTCGAGATGGCTGAGTATTTCGCCCCTGTTGCGCCCAACGGTGGCGCAGATACGCTGAAGTGTCGTATCGTGATGCCTACGGTCTAAAGAAAGTACTGACCAGTGCGTCGTTGCCGCAGCCATCACCCCCGGCCGGCAGACGCACAGCGAGGCAAGGAAACCGGCGGTCACCACATTGATGTGGTTGTGCCGTTTCCTTCGTTGTCCGCGATCGTTGAATCGCCCCTCGCTCCGTCACATTTCAGAACTTTCAAGGAGTCCCTCATGTCCATTGATACCTCGCTCGACGCCGCCGCAACCATCACCGAAGCCGACATCTTCGACGCCCACCTCGGGGGCAAGCTCAGTGTCCAGTCCAAGATGCCACTGACCACCAAGCGCGACCTGTCCATTGCCTACACCCCGGGCGTCGCCCAGGTGTCCCGCGCCATTGCCGCGGACCCGGCCCTGGCCGCCACCCACACCTGGGCCTCGCGCCTGGTCGTTGTGGTCTCCGACGGCACCGCGGTGCTGGGCCTAGGCAACATTGGTGCCGCCGCCTCGTTGCCGGTCATGGAAGGCAAGAGCGCGCTCTTCAAGGAGTTCGGCGGACTGGATTCCATTCCGTTGGTCCTGAACACCACCAACGTCGATGAAATCGTCGAAACCCTCGTCCGCCTGCGCCCCAGCTACGGCGCCGTGAACCTCGAGGACGTCTCGGCACCGCGCTGCTTCGAACTCGAGGCCCGCCTCATCGAGGCGCTGGACTGCCCGGTCATGCACGATGATCAGCACGGCACCGCCGTGGTGGTCCTCGCCGCGCTGCTCAACGCGGCCAAGGTTGCAGGCAAGGAACTGGGCCAGATGCGTGCAGTGATTTCCGGGGCCGGCTCCGCAGGCATCGCGATCTCCGAGATCCTGATCAATGTCGGCCTCGGCGATGTGGTTCTTGTTGATTCCAAGGGCATCATCCACCGCGACCGCGACGACCTGAACGCCATCAAGGCCAAGTACGCCGCGATCACCAACAAGGATGGACTGATCGGTGGCATCCGCGAGGCCTTGGACGGTGCCGACGTGGTCGTCGGGGTTTCCTCCTCCAAGTTCGAGGAAGAAGATCTGGCCGGCATGAACGACGACGCGATCATCTTCGCGCTGTCCAACCCGGACCCGGAGATCATGCCGCATGTCGCACGCAAGTACGCCGCCGTGGTGGCCACGGGCCGCTCGGACTTCCCGAACCAGATCAACAACGTGCTGGCTTTCCCCGGAATCTTCCGTGGTGCCTTGGATGCCGGTGCACGTCGCATCACCTCCGAGATGAAGCTGGCAGCGGCCTACGCGATTGCCGGGTTGGTCCAGGAGAACCTCTCCAGCGAGTTCATCGTTCCCTCACCGCTTGACCCACGCGTGATGCCGGCGGTTTCCGCCGCCGTCCAAGCCGCGGTAGTAGCGGAGTAGAGACACCGAGCACCACACACCACGAGAGAGGGCATTGGATTGGTTCATCCGTTTTACCGGAAACCAGTCCAACGCCCTCTTCTTTGTTCCAGACCCCTCGAGGTCAGGCGGGTACGCCCGCTTCCTGCACCTCGGCGCCACGCAGCGCGGCGGCCTCGTCCCAGCTCGACGGGCCTGAAGCAAAAGCCCCGCGGTAACCGGCCGCGGGGTGCCGCTCGTTGAGCAACGGACCCTCGCCAAATAACTTTTCGCGCAGCGTTCCCTGGGCATATTCGCTCTGGGCCAGGCCGCGTTCGCGCAGCACCGGGAGGACCTTGTCTGCGAACTCCTCAAATGATCCGGGGATCACCCAGTTGATGACGTTGATGCCATCGACCCCCGCAGCCTGCCACCTTTCGATCTTGTCGGCGATTTGTCCGGGGGTGCCCACCACCCGGGTGTTGCGGGCCTGCAGCCAGGCGATGTCCGCGACGACTGGCTCGCGGTCGGTGATGTGCTTGGACACCCATTCGGAGAAGCCCTTGCCGGTGTTGGTGTCCAGATCGGCGATCGGGGTTTCGGGCGGATAGACGCGCCCGGTCTTGTCCACGATGGCCGAATGAGCCAGGTAGCCATCGACACTGACGAACTGGTCGTAGTACGCCTCCTTCTCTTTGGCCTCTTCCTCGGTGGCTCCGATGATGAAGGAGAGCCCCTGGAAGAACTTGATGTCTTCCGGGTTCCGTCCGTATTCCACGGCCAGCCGACGGGTGTCCTTGATGAGCTCGGCCGCGATAGCAGGGGACGGGGCAATGATGAAGGTCGCCTCGGCATTGCGTGCAGCGAAGGCACGCCCGGAGGACGAGGAACCCGCCTGGAACAGCAGCGGGGTGCGCTGCGGTGAGGGGGGGGAAGATGCGGTCCCTCGACCCGGTAGCGCTTGGGCTCGTGATAGATCTTGTGGATCTTGGACGGATCGGAATAGACCCCGTTTTCCTTGTCCTTCTTCAATGCGTCGGCATCCCAGGAACCTTCCCAGAGCTTGTAGGCGACGTCCACGTATTCGTCGGCCCAGGCGTAGCGCTCGGTGTGGTCGGTCAGCTGCGGAAGGCCGTAGTTGCGTGAGGCGTTGTCATTGATGCCCGTGACGATGTTCTAGGCGATCCGCCCGTTGGAAATGTG
>NZ_AOCK01000002.1 GCF_000348945.1 Paeniglutamicibacter gangotriensis Lz1y
AGATCTTCTCCACGTTGACCAGGGACTTATAGGTCCGCACGGCCTCGGGCGCGTCCATGGCATCACTGGGGAGGTTGGTGCGGACGACATAGATCCCGTCCAAGTCGGCCTCCCGTTTGATGGATTCGGTGTTGCGGGCGTAGGCGAATGTTTCGTCGGTGATGGTGAGGTTGAAGTGCTTGGCCATGTTGTAGGTACCGACGATTCTCCCGACTGCGCTCGTCAAGTTTTTGAGACAGTTTGATTGATTTTTCTTCTTACGCCGCTATCGGCGTGGGCAGGTTCTGGTATTCGGCCAGGGCCCTGGCCGGAGGCAATCCCTGGTTGTTACTGTGCGGCCGACGCCTGTTGTACCAAGACTCGATGTATTCCATGACCGCCGTCCGGGCGGACAGATGGTTCGGAAAATTGTAGTGGTGATACATCTCCGTCTTGAGGTGGGAAAAGAAATTCTCGGCCACGGAATTGTCCCAACAAACACCGGTCAATCCCATCGACTGGGTGACATTGTTCCCGGCGCACCACTTCTGGAAATCTCCGGAGGTGTATTGCGCGCCACGATCGGAATTAAGCCGAATTCGGCTTAATAGCGATTATGCCGAGGAAACCGTTAAGCCGAGTTTGGCGAGTTGTTCCTTGTGATCCCGGGGCTGGTCGCCTATTCCTCGGCTTAACGTTCCGGCCTAATCTGAGGTGTATCCATGCTCCTAACGGAAGGACAAGGCAATGGATACGACAGTTACGGCCATCGGAGATGTCGTTGTGGCAGCGTTGGAAGACGCTGGCTACATGCGCTCCACGATCGGCCAATATCGCAAGTCCATCAAGTGGCTCGGCGTCCTGGCCGAGGACCAATACGGCCAATACACACTCACCTTGGGCAAGAAGTTAGCCTCCATGACCATCAGCCCCCGGAGTGGCAAATACAGTGCCCAGCGTCATTTCGATTATGGCCGGCTGGTGTGTTTGTTCGACTCGTACATACTCACCGGCACCGTGGATCTGTCCATGCGGCCCCGTGCATTTCAGAAGGAAAAGCCCAACAGTCCGGAATTTTCAGGGCTGCTGGATTCATGGTCTCAAGACTTGGAGCAAAGGGGCCTGGCACCTGCCACGCAAACCTGTTTTGGCGGGTTGGCTTGCGAGTACTTGCTGTTTCTAGAATCTGACGGAGTCTCCTCATGGGATGCGGCCGACGGGGCCAGCGTCCTGGGATTCCTTGAATCCCTGCGTGACCGGTGGGCTGCAACGAGCATGTGGTCGGCAGTTTCAAGCTTCCGCCCATTCCTGAAATTCACGCAGCGAACCGATCTGCTCGATGCGCTGGCATTGGCCCGCACCAAACGACACCATGGCATCATTCCCATGATCGATTCCGAAGTAGAACGGCAAGTTGTTGACGCTTGCCAACACGGTTCAGTCTCGGCCCGGGATGCAGCGATTACCCTGCTCTGCCTGAGCACTGGCCTGCGCGCATGCGATATCCATAGCCTGCAGTTGACGGATATTCATTGGCGGGAGGGCACGATTGGGCTGGTGCAGCAAAAGACGGGCAACCCGTTAACGCTGCCGCTACTACCTTTGGTCCTCACCAAGCTTGCGCAATACGTGCTCGAGGATCGGCCCGATTCCGATGCCCATGAAGTGTTTTTGAGGCTGAAGGCCCCACACGTTGCCTTGAGTGATCATGCGTCGATCTACGTGATCGTCAACAAGGTATTCCACTCTTCGGGAATGGAAGATGTGAGGGTTGGAACGAGGTCCCTTCGCTACAACGCGGCGTCCAAATTGTTGCAGGCGGGAACCGCATTGCCCACGATTTCAGCGATCTTGGGCCATGCCCACAGCGACTCGACCAATGTGTATTTGAGCGTGGACACCGAACGGCTACGCTCCTGCATTCTTCCTTTGCCGGGAGCTAGATTGTGATGGGCAGGTTTGAATTCACCAGTGTGTTCTCCCCGGAACTACGGCTGTTTCTTGCGTTCAAGGAAAGCATGGGTTGCAACGGCGCATCACGCATCTACTACCTGAGAAGTTTTGATGCATACTGCACGGAACATAACGTGCGCTCTTTTGACCGGGAAGCCATCGAAAGTTGGGTGCGCTTCAAGAAGTCATCCCAACCAGGGTCCAGCCCGTCGTGGATGTCATACATCAGGGATCTCGGCCGTTGGATGCGCACCCACGAAAACCCCGACGCGTATGTGCTTGCCGAATCCTGGAAAAGCGAGTTTTACCGCCCTCATCCCTATTTGTTGAGTCGCAAGGAAATCGATGCTTTCTTCGGATCCGCTGCGGATCTTCAGATCGCTTCTCCGTGGCGGTGGCAGTCCGTAGCGTTCTTTGGGCTGATGCAGTCGTGCGGGCTACGGACCTGCGAAGCCCGAAGGCTTCAGCTCCAAGATGTCGACCTCACCGCAGGGTTCATCGACGTCTTATGGTCCAAGGGCAACCGGAGCCGGCGATTGCCACTGAATGATCAGCTCATCGATGTCCTTGCCGATTGCGACAGGATATCCCGGCAGCAATTCGGGCAACACCGTTCCGCTTTCTTTGTCTCCTTGACCGCAGCGCCGGTAGATCCGGCCACAACCGGTGTCATGTTCAACAGGATCTGGAACCAGGCAGGCTTGCCGTTACCCCTCGGTGGGAAGCAACCTCATCCATACTCTTTTCGACATCACTTTGCCTACGCGAACATCGAACGGTGGATGGCCGAGGGCCGGGATATCAACGCGATGATGCCCTACCTTTCCCGCTATATGGGGCATGCAACGCTGGACAGCACGTTTTACTACATTCACACATCACCGGACTTCATGGATGGGTACGCAACACTCGTGAAGGAAGGCCAAGGAATGATTCCCGAGGTGGGATTCGCATGAAACGCACGCCGCAAGAACCAACATCCAACTTCTGGGGCTACGCCCGGAACTACCTTCATGACTATCTGCCCAACGTGAGGGCCATGGCGCCACGCAGCATCGAGTCCTACCGCATCAGCCTGGAAAACTACGTCAACTACCTGGTCACTGAGCAACATGTTCACCGCCAAGACATCAGCTTCGATCACTTCGAGCGGCAATTCTTGAAATCATGGCTGGCCTGGATGCAACAGGCCAAGAAATACCAGCCCGCCACCATCGGATTGCGCCTGAGCGCGGTCAAAGCCTTCCTACGGTTCGCCTCCGCTGAAGACCTGACAATGGTCGCGGTTTATCAAGCAGCCAAAAACATCAAGGCCCCGGCCCAACCGCGCAAACCCATCGAATACCTGCAGGAGAACGAGACAACAGCAGTTCTCGCTGCTTTCGACGGCAAGGACTTGAAGTCACGCAGGAACCGCATGCTGCTGATCCTGCTCTACGACAGCGGCGCTCGCGTCGGTGAGATCCCGAGGCTCACCCTTGATGATCTGAAGCTGGAAAAGCCAGCCCATCTGACCTTGACCGGTAAAGGAGCCAAGAGCCGTACCGTGCCCTTGAGAGAAAACGGTTGAGCATCTCATGGTCTATCTGGATGAGTTCCATGCGCGAAGCGCAGCTCATCGCGCAAATTTCCCCTTGTTCTATAGCTGGCACCGTGGACAAGCGATTGCTCTTTCCAGCGATACGGTTGCCGCAGTGCTCAAGAAAGCCGGAACGCTTGGCCGTCAACACTGTCCCTCAATTCCAGGGAACCTTCACTGCCACATGTTGCGGAAGACCAAGGCCATGGACCTCTACAAGCAAGGTATCCCGTTGCCGCTCATCATGCAGCTGCTCGGGCACGAAAGCATGAGCACCACCTCAGCGTTCTATGCCTTTGCGACCCTCGACATGATGCGAGCAGCCATGATTGCCGCCACGCCGGCAATCAGCGAGGCAAACACCGAGCTGTTCAGCGAAGACAAGCTTCGACTGCTCTATTCGCTGAAATAGCAAAAGCGTTAAGCCGCGGAATGGGTTGGAAACCCCTGAGCCATAAGGGGTGACTTCCCAAGCTCGGCTTAACGTTTTTCTCGGCATAATCGCTATGGAAAATTACGCCGTCGGCGGCCAGCCTCCCATGCGTCCGGGCCATGGCCATCGCGTCAATGATCAACGGCGTACGCATGTTCGAGGACATGGACCAACCGACGACCATGCGCGTGGCCAAATCGATCACCGTGGCCAGATACAGCCACCCTGAGCCCGTCTTGAGGTACGTAATATCGCCCACCATCCGGGTCCCGGGAACCACGGCGGTGAAATCGCGTTTCCCGTGTTCGTCGAGCATGTGGTTCCTGATGTGTTCGGTCCGCGCCTCGGGGTCATTGACCGTGGTCGTCTTCCAGGCCCGCATCCGCCGGGATCTGAGCCCGCACTCGTTCATGATGGACCCCACGGTCCCCGCCGCGACCTTGATGCCCTGGTTGTTGAGGATCTTGGTCAGCTGGTCACGCCCGGCCATCTGCTCGCTGTTCTCGAACTCCCGCTGGACGGCCACACTGAGTTCCGCGTGCCGGGACGCGGTCGGCGTCAACCCGGCCGGCTGCGCCCACCGGTAAAACGAGGCCCGGGAAACCCCGAGCCGCTGGCACATCCACGCGATCGGAAAATTGGCCTTCTGTTGCCACATAAAAGCGAAGTAATCCGCTACAGATGCTTCGCGGCAAAGAAGGCGCTGGCTTTTCCCAAGAATTCATTTTCCTTCTTCAACGCTGCGTTCTCGGCCTGCAGGGCCCTGTATTTGGCCCACTCCACTGGGCCCGGCTCATCTGCCCCGGCGCCCGGATGCTCAGTCTTCCAAGCCCTCACCCAATTACCAAGGGTTCCATCCTTGATACCCAACTCCGCGGAAACATCTGCCAGGGAACGACCCGAGGAAATAACCAGTTCAACGGCACCGGCCTTGAACTCTTCACTGAAACTACGACGATCTGACATGAAGCAAATTCTCCTAGACCCTGTCTCAGATCACCATACGGGCGCACTACACCAGCAATGTTGCCACATCACTGGTAGTCGGAGGACCGAACATCACCGAGGGCGCGTCAAGGCCCATGCGGTTCGACACTACGCCGACCATGCTGGCGATCGCGGGGGTCAATAGGAACTTCCTCGACATTCCAGTGCCGGGAACCGGATACCTGCAATTGGATGCGGCAATCATGCTCAAGCTGCCAACATCATCCACGCCGCTATACGCCGACATCCAGGGCCAGTTTGCCATTGGACCCCGCCCCTCGGCCGGCGGTTCAGTCCCCGTCCATGGCCAATCGACGTTTGCCCAGCAAATCTCGAAGCACTCCACGGACGTTGGGTGCCGGGTGACCCTCAACCTGTCCGGCTGGTATTTCGTAGATGCACCGAAGCCTGTCAGGGTGCAAGTGCAAGTGCAATTGGCGAAGCGTGCGGGAACCTCAGCTAGGGGTCCAAGCCCAGCGGCTACACATGGCGGCTATCTGGCACCCAACCTCAGGTGTTGCCACCCGCCCGCTGGTTACGACCACCCTCTAACCAACATGTCTGCATGGGCCTCAGCAAATGGCGTGATGCCATGAGTGCCGTAGTCACGCAATGACCACGGCGGATGGGGTGGCCATATACTAAGACGGTGACTGCCAACAAGCCGCTACTGACGCTGATCATTGTAATCGCAGTGATTACTCCGATTGCCGTGGCCAATCCCTCCGCCACGATGATGGTGTTTCTCGGCATCGCCGGCATCGCCCTGCTGTATTTCTTAGGCGACTGGTGGCGGCGCGTCTGGGTGATGACGCTCATCGCGCTTATGGCTGGCGTGTCCCACATCGAGGCCATTGCTTCATACGGCAGCCTGGCTAAGATTGCTGCCCTCGGCGTTTTGGCGGTGACCACGTGGCTGACCACACGGCGGATAAGGCCCGTCAAACCGAAAAGTATCCATAAGGCCATACTCCGGGCGTTGGCATTTACCGCCGTGTTTGCGGCTGTGTCTACGGTCTGGTCCGAAAGCAAAATGGAAACCGCTATGCAGGCTGTCACCTTCGCGGTCTTTGTCTACATCATGAATCGGCTCAGTCGCAGACGGTGGCGATTTGCCGGAAAGCTCGGGCACGATATTGGAGCGACCTACGGTGTAGGGCTCTTGTTCGTCGTTATCGGACTAGCTATGGCAGCGACGAATTCCGGGGACGCGATCCTCTGGTACAACGGACGTCATCAGGGTTTCTTCAACAACCCGAACCAGCTCGCCATGATCGCTGCACTCACTTTCACTCTGGGTATCGGATACGCCGCTTACCGAAAGTCCTGGATTGTGTGGCTGACTCTCGCGGCGCCGCTGGCCGCCATCGCGTTCTCGGGGTCGCGGACCTCCCTGGTGGCCGCCGGCATTGCGGTTTTGTGGATCATCGTTCGCGGCAGCTTCCATCGAATCCTTTGGGCTTCCATACTTGGGACGGCGTCAATCTTGATCGCACTGCTGATGAGCGCGGATCCGTTCAGCGCCACGGTTGAAAGATTTTCTGAGAATGAGGGAGGTGATGTTCTCAACCAGAGGACGGACATTTGGGATCACGTTTTCGTGACCCTCGAAACTCATGGCATGGGTATTGGCTGGGCAGCGACGCCCACGTTCTTGGAAGCGGAATCCTCTGTGGGGCTGAACCCAACTGTTCTGAACTCTGCCCACAACTCCTACGTTCAAATGTTGTTCGAGCTCGGATGGCTGGCCGTGCCGCTTGCGCTGTTCTTCGTTGGGCTTCTGATCGCAGTTGCGTTCAGAACGCCCGTGCGAGGGCTGGATGTTGGCTTGACTGCAACCGCTGTCGTCGGATCTCTTATCCATTTGAGCGAGTCGGCGATCTTCGGGTTTGGGCAGCCCTACCCGTACATGTTCTGGATAGCGGTCGTTGGGGCTGTCGCCCCATTGGTCCGGCCACCAGGCGAGCTGGTCACGAAAACTGTCATAGAGCCACCGAAGCTCACTTCGCGGCTACGAGCAGAAGCCGAATAGTGGTCAATGTGAAGGCCCTCGCCGATTGGCGGGGGCCTTCATCGTACCCAGCCAACCCACCTATCTGCCGGATAAGTTTGGCGGGGAAATCGTTGGGGAAGGAATCGGGAACGGAAAATACTCTGCGGCTAGCGGACGTGCAGCAGTCATCCGCTGGGCAGGCCCGGCAGGCAAGCCCGTGTTCAAGCCCGCTGACTCCAGGCACCTGTCATTCCACAGCCTGGGCAGGCGCGGACGGCGTCGTGCCGCACCCACCCTCCTGACCACCAATGGCGGGCAAGTCCTCAGACAAACAGGGCTTGCCCGCCAGCCTTGGTGAGGGCCGGCTCCGCTAGTTAGCCTCTCGGTTCAGACCTTAGAGCTCAGTGGCAGCGTCCAAAAAGATCCAAGCCACTTGTCGAACTCGTCGTCGCTATACCGACCCATCCCGCCCGTTGGGTAGGGGGGGATCTCCCCGAAATAGATCCCATCCGGGACGTCATAGAGATCAACCCGGATGAAGTCATACCCTGCCCCGATTTCGGTGGCAATTCGAAGCATCTCTTCGAGACGGTCTGGTCGGGGGGCTGGCGGCGCAAGTTGCGCCAGCCCCTGCGTCACCTCCAGTGGCTCCCATTCGGGCGTGTAGAACCTGCGCCGAACACCATCAAATCGGGGGGTGTCAGTTTGGACTAGGCGGACGGTTCCGTCGAATACGAAGAATCGAAGGTCGTTGGGTGAATCCCCGTTCGGTGTGGGGATCCTCCTCTCCAGAAAGTAGCCTGGTTCGGATTGGCCGTAGGCCCACTCTCCCTGAACTTTATACTGATCCATTTGCTTCCACTGCGAAACCGACTCAACACTGACATTGGACGAGCGCAGGGGGCCTGACCCAAAGGCTAGGTAGCCCGAACCCTCGCGGGGCTTCAACACCCATTCGCAGCCCCAGTCAACGTCGAGAATGTCGGCGATCCCCTCGCCTTGCCAGATCGTTTCGGGGACCTTCGCCGAGCTGGCACTCGTTGCGTGCGCTTTCATCGCAAGCTTGTCACCGCCGATAGCGATGATCTGCCTTCGGTCATGCAGAACGCGCCACTGGATCTTGTCGAGGAAAGTTACCGGGTGCTTCGCGATTGGGCGGCGAAAATAGCGAAAGTACAGCAATTCGCGTCGCAGCCGAAGAGGCAACCTGGAGACGACGATGCTGCCAGCCTTCTTCACATGCCGGTTCATCGGGGCTCCACCCCAAGTAGTTGGGCCTCAACCAAGGAGGCTTCTCCAGCTTCCACTCGTAGATGAGAATGGCCCTGCCAGCGGTCAGAATGATCAAGCCAGGTGGCCAAGCGGCCCACGGCTCTTTGAATGGACGCGAGAATCCGCATGCGAGTAGTCATGGAATAACCCTACCAAGGTAACGATCTGCCTAGATTGTGCATTCAACGAGTACATGTGGATAGGCCAATGCTGGGCCGAAGTGCCCTCGATGAAGCGAGAGTGAATCGACGTCGTCAAGTTTTGAGATCGTGTCGAAGTGTTCGGGATGCCGTGCCGCACCAGCTATCGCGCGGCCTCACGTCCCACCCGACATCGAAACGGGCCGATACATAAGTTGGAGCATTGGCGCCAGTCGAGGACGGCAGGTGAGATGATTTCCGTTGGAAAGCTATGAGCGAATATTTGCCACGTCGTGCGCGGCCCAACCCGGTAGAGGTTGAACGGGGGAATAGGGCGTTAGAGTCCCAGGTCCCGTGCCGCACGTGGGAGCTCAACAAGAAGATCCACGGCGCTGATCGTTCCCTCGTCCGCGGCCAAAGCGCCGGCGTGGGCGTGGATTAATGCTGCGGCCGCGGCAAGATCGGTCAGCCTGTGCATGTGGGCGGCGATGTCGGCTGCGGCCGAGGTAGTCGGGAGGTTCGCGGCAGCCAACAAGGTGCCCAAGATTCCGGTCAGGACGTCCCCGCTGCCGGCCGTGGCCAGATCCGGGGTGGCTGCATGCACTATCAAGGCGTACCCGTCCGGCGCGGTGCAGATGGTCGCCGAGCCCTTGAGCAGGACCACGCAATCGTAGGCCACGGCCGCCCAACGGGCCCAACGGATCGGATCCGCGGCGATGTCCCGGGAGCTGACTCGCACCCCAGCCTTGGCCAACAGCGCGTTAAGTTCCCCGGCGTGTGGGGTGAGGATGCGCAGCTGGTGGTGTTCGCCGGGCTCCAGCATGGCAAGCGCACCGGCGTCGATGACGCAGGGATTGTTGGCCGAGAGGATCTGGTTGAGGTGCGTGCGGGTCTCGGCGGTGTCTTCCAGGCCGGGACCGATAGCCCAGGCCCCGATCTTGGTGGCGCCTTCGCGCTCGTTGCGGCGGTTGCGTGCCAGCAGGAGGGTGAGTTCCTCGCCCTCCAAGGGGACGGCTTCGGGAACCTGAGTGGTCAATGCCGTGGCCACGTTGGCTGGAACCATGGTGCGCAGCAGGCCCAATCCGGTGGACACTGCGGCTCTGGCGCTGAGTACCGCGGCGCCAGGGTACTTTGCTGATCCTGCCAGCAGGCCCAGCACCCCACGCTGGTACTTGTGCTTGCCCGCAGCGGACCAATCCTGGGCGCGGTCAAGCAGCAGCGACAGGTCATCGCCCTGCACCACCCAAGCCTCCGGCTCGGGCAGGTGCCCTGCAAGACCCAAATCGGTGACCTGAATGCGCCCGGAGACCAGGTGCCCGGAGCCCACGACCAAACCGGTCTTCAAGGCACCAAAGGTGACGGTCCGATCGGCAGGAATCACCGAATCGACGGCGGCCCCGGTGTCGGCGTTGACGCCGCTGGGAACATCGCAGGCCAGCACCGGGATATCGCGGGGGATGACTGGAAGCTGCACACCGGGACGCAGCCCGGTGCCGTATGCGGCATCAATGAGCAGATCGCAACCCTCGAGCAGCCCCTCTAAGCGCTTGGCGGCCGCGGTACGGCCTCCGGCGCGTGCCAGGGCCGCGAGCCCTTCTGGGTGTGCTTGGGAAGCGAGCAAGACCGCGGTGACCGCTACTCCGCGCTTGGCCAAGGCAGCCAAAGCAAATAGTCCGTCCCCGCCGTTATTTCCCGGACCGACTAAGGCCACCACCCGGGAACCATAGAGTCGCCCGGCATGTTCCTTGAGCATCAGTACCGCCTGATGCGCGAGCGCAGCGGCGGCCCGTCGCATCAAACCCAGGTCTGTGGCATCGGCCAAAAGCTGGAGCTCTGCATCTCGAACGTGGGAACCTGCATAGACGGGGATCATCTTCTCAGAATACCCAACAGGGCACGCTATTTCCTGCAGCATCGGGGGCGAGGTGCGTCCCGATCTGCCGATGACCTAGCGTTCGGCCACGACCATGGCCGTGGCCAGATCTCCGTCGTGGCTCATGGACAGGTGCCAATGCACCACGCCCTTGCGCTGTGCAGCTTCGGCCACCGATCCGTCGAGTACCACGTAGGGGTCGCCCGCGGCATCCTTCTGGATCCAGCAATGCTGCCAGTTCATCCCCGATGGAGCACCCAGTGCCTTGGCAATGGCTTCCTTGGCGGCAAAACGTGCCGCTAGGGATCGGACATGCAAGTCACGCTCGGTAGGAACAAAAAGTCGTTCACGCAGCGCCGGGGTGCGCTTCAGCTGTGCCTTGAAACGAGACACCAGAACCACATCAACACCAATTCCCACGATCATGCCTTCGAGTTTATCGTGCAATGTGTGCGCTCCCGGAGCCACCTGCCAAATAACCCCGTCATTCTGTGGTTCGGCTCTGGTCGGTGACGCGCACAGGTCGTACGATTCAAAGACCCACCCGCAGGTGTGCACTCCAGGCAGCGAAAGGCAGCAACCATGAACGAAAACCCGCCAGATGAGCGCTCATGGGCGATCGCGCTGCTGCGTGATGGCTTCACCAGGGTGCATGAAGGCATCGAAGGGCTGCTGGCTGAGGCCGATCCGCGGATGCTGGGATTCCGCACCGGTCCCAATTCCAACTCCGCGGCCTGGCTGCTCTGGCACCTGACCCGCGTCCAGGACGACCACTTCGCGCACCTGGTGCATGCGTTGGACCCCGGGTCGTCCACCGAGCAACGCTGGATCGAGGGCGACTGGGTTTCACGCTTCGACCTGCCCTACTCCCGGTTGGACACCGGTTACGGGCACACCAGTGAGCAAGTCGCGGCCATCGGGATGCCCGGGACCGGGAACCTGCGTGGCTACCATCAAGACGTCCACGAGGAAACGCTCAAGGTCTTAGGCTCGTTGTCCGAAGCAGACCTGGGCGTGGTCATCGACACGCACTGGGATCCTGCGATCACGGTGGCCATGCGGCTGATCAGCGTCTTGGAGGACACCACCTCGCACCTGGGCCAGGCCGAGTTCCTGCGTGGCGTGTATGCAGATCTCGGACACTGAAAACCCGATCTTCACTTAACTCCGAAGCGGCGCCGGTGCCCACCCGCAAAGGGGTAAGCACCGGCGCCGCCGGATGGTGAAGCGTTTGCGGGCCGGGTCCTACTCGACGGTGACCGACTTGGCTAGGTTGCGCGGCTGATCGACGTCCAGCCCCTTGGCCGTGGCCAATTCGCAGGCGAAGAGCTGCAGCGGCACGGTTGCAAGCAGCGGCATCAACAGGACCGGGGTCTCCGGAACGTAGAAAACGAACTCGGCGAACTCGCGTACCGACTCGTCGCCTTCCTCGGCGATGACCAGGGTCTTGGCGCCGCGGGCGCGGACCTCTTGGATGTTGGATACGACCTTGGAGTGCAGCGAATCGCGGCCACGCGGCGAGGGGACAACCACAAAGACGGGCTTGTCCTGTTCGATCAAGGCGATCGGTCCGTGCTTCAGCTCGCCGGCGGCAAAGCCTTCGGCGTGGATGTAGGCGATCTCCTTGAGCTTCAGGGCGCCTTCCATGGCTACCGGGTAGCCCACGTGGCGGCCCAGGAAGAGCACCGATTCGGTGTCCTTCATGGAGCGTGCAAGCTCCTTGATATCCTCGGCGCGGTCCAGGATGTCCTGGATCTTCGCAGGGATTTTACCCAGGTCCGCCAGGATGTCCTTGATCTGGCCGCTGAACAGGTTCCCGCGCAACTGACCCAGGTACAGGCCCAGGAGGTAGGTGGCGGTGATCTGTGCCAGGAATGCCTTGGTGGAGGCGACGGCGATTTCCGGACCGGCGTGGGTGTAGAGCACTGCATCGGATTCGCGCGGGATGGTGGAGCCGTTGGTGTTGCAGATGGACAGGGTCTTGGCGCCCTGTTCCTTCGCGTAGCGCACGGCCATGAGCGTGTCCATGGTTTCGCCGGACTGCGAGATCGAGACGACCAGGGTGTTGGAGTCAACGATCGGGTCGCGGTAGCGGAACTCGTGGCTCAGCTCGACCTCGACCGGGATACGGCACCAGTTCTCGATGGCGTACTTGGCAACGGATCCGCCGTAGGCAGAGGTGCCGCAGGCCAGCACAACGATCTTGGTGACCGAGGCAAGCTCCTCGGGGGTGATGCGCAGCTCGTCGAGGGTCAGGCGGCCAAAGGCGTCGGAGCGGCCAAGCAGGGTGTCTGCCACGGCGGCGGGCTGGTCGAAGATTTCCTTTTCCATGAAGGAATCGAAGCCGCCCTTTTCGGCGCTTGCTGCGTCCCAGTCGACGTGGAATTCCTTGCCCTCGGCGGGGTTGCCGTGGAAATCTGTGATGCTGTGGGCATCGGGGGTGATGGTGACGATCTGGTCTTGGCCCAGTTCCACCGCACGGCGGGTGAAGTCGATGAAGCCCGAAACATCGGAACCCAGGAAGTTTTCCCCGTCGCCCAGACCCAGGACCAGCGGAGAGTTGCGGCGGGCTGCCACAACAACGCCGGGGTGATCGGCGTGCACGGCCAGCAAGGTGAAGGCACCTTCGAGCTGGCAGGCGGTCAATTCCATGGAGCGGGTGAGGTTGCCCTCGCCGGCACCGCGGTAGATGGAGCCAAGTAGCTCCGCGGCGACCTCGGTGTCGGTATCGGAGATGAATTCAACGCCGTCGGCGCGCAGCTTGGCCTTGAGCTCGGCAAAGTTCTCGATGATGCCGTTGTGGATCATGGCCAGGTTGCCCTCGTCGGCGAGATGAGGGTGGGCGTTGGCGTCGGTTGGTCCACCGTGGGTGGCCCAACGCGTGTGTCCGATGCCGGTCAAGGCTGCGGGCAACGGATCTGATTCAAGCGCCCCGACAAGGTTGGCCAGCTTGCCGGCCTTCTTGCGCGAGTCGATGCCGGAGTCCGTGACAACAGCCAATCCGGCCGAGTCATAGCCCCGATACTCCAGACGCCGAAGCCCCTCGAGAATCACATCGAGCGCGCCATGATTGGCCGCGCGTCCAGCATTACCTACGTATCCAACAATTCCACACATGAAAAAAAGAGTACCGCGCTGCAGGGGGCCACCGATACATTATTGCCCCTCGATGGGCATAAAAATTTTGTGGGCATAAACATAGCCCCAAAGCATGGCCAAAACATGAAGTTTGGGAATATAGGTGGGTTGTTGGCACAATTCAAGACGTGAATGGACAGCGCGCGGTCGACTACAGTGCAACACCCTTTGTCGAATTGGACCGCCAGACATGGGCAAGACTGTCCAACGAGCTTAAGCAACCACTCGACGAAGCGGACCTCCGCAGGCTCAGCGGCCTCGGTGAACAGCTCAACCTTGCGGAAGTCCGCGAGGTCTATTTGCCGTTGTCGAGGCTTTTGAACTTGTACGTCCAGGGTGCAGCCTCCTTGCACCAGGCGACCAATACGTTCCTGGGTGAAAAGACCCGCAGGACTCCCTTTGTGATCGGTGTGGCAGGCTCCGTGGCGGTGGGAAAATCCACGACCGCACGCGTGCTCCAAGAGCTGCTGCGCCGCTGGCCAGACACCCCGGATGTCCAGCTGATCACCACCGATGGGTTCCTGTATCCAAATGCGGATCTGGAGAAGCGTGGCATCATGCACCGCAAGGGCTTTCCTGAATCCTATGACCGCCGCCGGTTGCTGCGCTTTGTCTCGGAGGTGAAATCCGGGGCCCCGGAGGTCCGTGCCCCCTGGTATTCGCACCTGAGCTACGACATCGTGCCGGGCAAAGAAGTGGTGGTCCGTTCGCCCCAGGTCCTGATCGTCGAGGGGCTCAATGTCCTGCAGCCGGCTCGTGCCCGGCTCGACGGCACTGCCGGTCTGGCCTTGAGCGACTTCTTTGATTTCTCCGTCTATGTCGATGCCCGCACCTCGGACATCGAGGAGTGGTACATCCGCCGCTTCATGAAGCTTCGCTCGGGCGCATTCTCTGACCCCGCGTCATATTTCCACCGCTATGCCTCCCTCAGTGATGATGAGGCCAGGGAAACCGCTCACGGAATCTGGAAGCGGATCAACGAGCCCAATTTGCGTGAAAACGTGATTCCCACCCGCGGCCGGGCCCAGCTGGTACTGAGCAAATCTGCCGACCATTCGATCCGCCGCATGCTACTGCGCAAGATCTAGAATCAAAATGCGATCGGTGAACGGTTAGAAAACTTTTTGAAAACACCGGTTCATTACCTATTGACCAGTGTCATTGTGTGCAAAGCTTGGCTCATGCTCAAAGGATTCAGAGATTTTATTATGCAGGGCAACGTTGTTGACCTTGCTGTTGCCGTTGTCATTGGTGCCGCTTTTGGTGCCGTGATCAATTCATTGGTTGAGAACATTCTCATGCCACTGATTGCAGCCCTGGTGGGTGCGCCGAACTTCGACAACTTCCTCCTGCTCACCCTCGGTGACGGAGTGGAAATCAAGTTCGGTGTATTCCTGACCGTTCTGGTGAACTTCATCCTGATCGCGGCTGCCATCTACTTCATCGTCATTGTGCCGATGAAGAAGCTCACCGAAATGCGCCAGGCACGCTTGGGCATCGAAGAGCCCGAAGAAGAAATCGACCCGCAGGTAGCCCTGCTGGCCGAGATCCGCGACGAACTGCGCAACCGCACAGTCTAATTCGCAACGCACCTTAGAGTGCGATTACCAACAGTGCCCCGGTAGCCCGATCCGATGATCGGACACCGGGGCGTTGTCATGTCCGGGGGGGGTCTTGTCGACCGCGGGACCCCGGTGTGAAGGTGTGCCAATGGGACAAGCAGCACCCAGAGGATGGGATGATGGGTGGGTGAGTGCACAATCAATCCCTCAAACCCAAACGACACCCCATATTCCGGCGGAGACAATGACGTCATCCTGGGAACGGCGTGCCGTGATCGATCTGGCCAACATCCGCGAAAACGTGAAACGGGTCGGCGAGCTCGTCGCCCCGGCAGCGATCATGGGCGTCGTCAAAGCCGATGGCTACGGGCACGGGGCAATCGCCGTGGGCCGGGCCGCTGTGCAGGCCGGTGCAACGTGGCTGGGCTGCGCCCACGTCACCGAGGCCCTGAAAATACGCGATGCCGGGATCGAGGTTCCCATGCTCGCCTGGCTGCACACCCTGGACACCCCTTTTGCCCAGGCAATCTCCGCCAACATCGATCTGGCGGTCTCGGGCTGGGAACTTGACCACGTGGCCAGGGCCGCCCAAGAAGCAGCTCAACCGGCACGTGTGCACCTGAAGATCGACACCGGCCTCGGACGCAACGGCAGTGCTCCGGCCGATTGGGAAACCCTGCTGGATCGCGCCTCGAGCTACCAGGACGAGGGCCTGATGCGTGTGGTGGGGGTGTTCTCCCACCTGGCGGTGGCCGACGAACCCGAACGCCCGGAAACGGACGAGCAGCTCGAGGCCTTCAACCAGGCGGTTGCGCTCGCCGAAGATGCCGGCTTCGACCTCGAGGTCCGACACATCGCCAATACCCCGGCGATCCTGAGCAGACCCGACTCCCACTACGACCTGGTCCGCCTGGGCCTGGGCATGTACGGGATGAGTCCCTTCGTCGGCGAAGAGCCCGAACGCTATGGACTTCGCCCGGCCATGACCCTGACCAGCCGGATTGCGAACGTGAAAAAGGTTCCCGCCGGCTCCGGGGTGGGCTATGGCCTGCGGTACCACACCAGCGAGGAGACCTATCTGGGACTGGTCCCGATGGGTTACGCCGACGGCATCCCGCGCAGCGCGCTTAATGCCCCGGTGAGCATCAACGGGAAGACCTATCTGGTGCGCGGCACCATTGCCATGGATCAGTTCGTGGTGGATCTGGGACCGGACATCGATGTCGAGGCCATGCTGGGTTCCGAGGTCATCCTCTTTGGCCAGGGCGGCCCTTCCATCACCGAATGGGCCGATGCGGCAGGGACCATCAACTACGAAATCGCCACCCGGGTATCGCCACGGGTCCCACGCCGGTGCGTGGAAGGCACCTGGGGTGAATCGGGTGAGTGAAGCCAACCTCGCCGTTGAGCTGGCGATCGAAGATATCTCCGGCACCCGTGGCTTCGCCCGACGCCTCGGCACCATCATGAAGCGCGGGGATCTGGTGGTGCTCACCGGAGAGCTCGGCGCAGGAAAAACGACCTTTACCCAGGGCCTGGGAGTGGGCCTGGGAGTGCGGGAAGGCATCATCTCGCCCACCTTCGTGATCTCCCGTATCCACCCGGCTCTGGGCGACGGTCCCGATCTGGTGCATGTGGACGCCTACCGGTTATCCAGTGCCGCCGAGCTCGAGGATCTGGACCTGGAGGCAAGCATGGGTGATTCCGTCACGGTGGTGGAATGGGGAGCCGGCAAGGTCGAGGCGTTGAGCGACTCGCGCCTCGAGATCGTGCTGCTGCGCCCCGGCGCGGTGGAAAACGACCAGGAGCTGGTCTTCGACTTCGAATCCGGCGACGACGACGAGCCACGCACCATCCAGCTCGCGGCGGTTGGCCCACGCTGGGTCAACGACCCGGCACTGGCCCAACTGCTCAACGACTTCACAAGCTAAAGGAAAAGGCACCACCATGCTGCTACTGGCCATCGACACCTCAGCCAACGCCTCCACGGCGCTGCTGCGCTCCCGTGGCACGGTGATCGAGGTGCTCGGATCCTGCACCTCCGAGCGCGGAAACGACCACTCCGAGGTCTTGGCCTCAGCCATCGAATCGCTGCTGGCCGATGCGTCAGGGCAACGGCCCGAGGCAATTGCCGTGGGCGTGGGCCCCGGCCCGTTCACCGGGCTGCGCGTGGGCCTGGCCACTGCCCGCACCCTGGGCTTCGCCTGGGACGTGCCGGTCCACGGGGTGGTGAGCCTGGATGCCATCGCCCTTGAAGCTGCGGCGGATAACCCCGAAACGGATTTCGTCGTGGCCATCGATGCACGGCGCAAGGAACTGTACTGGGCACGTTATTCCTCCTCCGGACTGCTGATGGATGGCCCGCACGTGAGCGTGGCCGAAGAACTTCCCGCCCTGCCGGTGTACGGGGCAGGCGCAGGGCTCTACGCCGAGAGGCTGGTCGCTAGCGGCGCCACGGTCGTTGCGGAATTCGCCGACGCGCACCCCGGCGCCGTGGCGCTGGGCACCCGGGCATTACGCGCCCTGGCCAGCGGCGAAGCGCTGGAAGGCACCGAACCGCTGTACCTGCGCGAATCCGATGCAAAGGTGCCAGCGGTGATGAAGGGCAAGCTGCTATGAGCCGACACGAGGCCAATCCGGCCCCCGCAGGATTCCTCGTCCGTGACATGCTGCTCTCCGACATCGATGAGGTCTGGGAGCTGGAGAAGGCATTGTTCCCGGCTGATGCGTGGCCGCGGGAGATGTTTGTGGGCGAACTGGAACTGGCCGACACCCGCAGCTATTGGGTGGTGCTGAAGGACGGCAAGACCGTGGGCTATTGCGGCTTGATGTGCGTGTTGCCGTTGGCCGATGTGCAGACCATTGCCGTGAACCCGGCGCAGGAGGGCCACGGAATCGGCACACATCTGCTGCGCCTGATGATCAATGCGGCGCAAGAGAGCAACGCCACCGACCTGTTGCTGGAGGTCAGGGAGGACAACCCCCGGGCCCGGGGCTGTATGAACGCCATGGATTCGAATCCATCCACCGCCGTGCCGGGTACTACCGCGACGGTGTGGATGCGATCATCATGCGCAAGACGCTCGCCACTGCTCAGTAGGCGGGTGTGCCGGGGAAGATGCGGGGGACCGGACTAGATCGTCCGCTTCGCCCAAACGGGGGCAGAAGCCCTAAAATTGGTTCCATGTCCCTTTCTGCACCGCTTGTTCTTGGCATTGAATCCTCCTGTGATGAAACCGGGGTGGGTATCGTGCGCGGCACCGAGCTCTTGGTCAACGCCGTGGCCTCCTCCATGGAAGAGCATGTGCGCTTTGGCGGGGTCATCCCCGAGATCGCTTCGCGGGCACATTTGGACGCCTTCGTCCCCACGCTGTCGGCCGCACTCAAAGAGGCGGGGGTGTCCCTGGCGCAGATTGATGCGATCGCGGTGACCAGCGGCCCGGGCCTCTCCGGAGCGTTGATGGTCGGAGTGTCGGCGGCCAAGGCATTGGCACTGGCCACGGGCAAGCCGCTGTACGGGATCAACCACTTGGTGGCCCACGTGGGCGTGGGCGTGCTGGATGGGGGCGCCCTGCCCGAGAACCTGGGGGCCCTGCTGGTTTCCGGCGGGCACACCGAGATCCTGCAGGTTAATTCGCTCACCTCGGATGTGCGGCTGCTGGGTGCCACCATCGACGACGCCGCGGGGGAGGCCTACGACAAGGTCGCCCGGCTGCTGGGACTGGGTTACCCGGGAGGTCCGGTGATCGATGCCCTGGCCAAGGAGGGGGACCCCAAGGCCATCCGCTTCCCGCGCGGACTGACGCTGCCCAAGTTCATCGGGACCGCGCAGGAGCCGGGCAAACACCGCCACGACTTCTCCTTCTCCGGGCTCAAGACCGCTGTGGCACGCTGCGTGGAGCAGTACCAGAAGCGTGGCGAAGAGGTGCCGGTGGCAGATATTGCCGCAAGCTTCCAAGAAGCGGTGGTGGACGTGATCACCGCCAAGGCTGTGCGCGCCTGCACCGAGCACGGATTGAATAACCTACTGCTCGGCGGCGGGGTGGCGGCCAACTCGCGGCTGCGCGAGTTGTTGGCGGCCCGCTGTGCATCGGCGGGCATCACCCTGCGGGTTCCACCGCGCAACCTGTGCACCGATAACGGTGCGATGGTTGCCGCCCTGGGCTCGCAACTCGTCTCCGCAGGCGTCGCACCGACCGGCTTGGGATTCTCCACCGACTCCGGGCAACCGGTGAGCTTGGTATCACTTCTCGCCTAGGAAAACCAAAAAAGCCTTGACGCGAAAAGGGGGGTGGACGGGATTTTTCCCCTCCACCCCCCTTTTTTTCGCTTCGGAGCTGTTGTTTGCCCCCTCAGGCTCGGTGCATGCGGCGGACGTTGTCCTTCACGATCTCGTGGAGGTTGCCGTTGTGTGCCGCGGCGATCTTGTGCTGCCACTGGTAGCCTGCACCGCCGCTGATGATGCGTTCTACATCGGCGAGTTCGGCGCTGCAACCCAACTTCTCGGCCACCGGGGCCAGACGAACGAGCTCCTGGAGTAGGTGGTCGGTGACCAGCATTTCGTCGCCCGCGGCGTTGAGGATGATGATGGCCTCCATGCCGTAGCGCGCGGCGCGCCATTTGTTCTCTGTGCGGAACCACGGCGGCATCACATCGATGGTGCCGCCGTTATCCAGGGTCGTGGACATGTCGTCGACCAGGCATTGGGTCAGCGCCGCGATCGCACCGATGTCCTGCAGCGAGGACAACCCGTCGGAGATGCGCATCTCCACGGTGCCGAAACGCGGGACCGGTCGCACATCCCACCGAATTTCGGAAATATCGTCGATGACGCCGGTATGCATCATGTCCGCCACATAGGCTTCGTAGTCCTCCCACTGCTCAAAGTGGTACGGCACCCCGGCGGTGGGCAGTTGCTGGAACATCAGGGCGCGGTGCGAGGCGTAGCCGGTGTCCTCACCGCCCCAGTAAGGGCTGGAGGCGCTGAGTGCCTGGAAGTGGGCCTGGTAATTGATCAGCCCGTCGACGATCGGCAGGGCCTTATCGCGTGAGTCGAGCCCCACGTGGACATGCACCCCGTAGATGACCATCTGCTGTCCCCACCATTGGGTCCGGTCGATCATCTTGGCGTAGCGGTCCTTGTCGGTGACCGGCTGCAACTTCGGGGGAGCGAACGGGTGGGAACCGGCGCAGTACAGGTCCACCTCCATGGGGTCGGTGACCTCGCGGACGGCAACCAGATTCTCGTGTAATTCGGCCTTGGCCTCGGCCACGGTCTCGCACACGCCGGTGACGATTTCGACGGTGTTCAGCAGCAGCTCCTGCTTCACATGAGGATGCTCATCATCAACGCCCAAGGACCCATGGTTGATATTGAGCTGGGCCAACACCTCGTTGGCCACCGATCGAAGGTCCGAAGTGTGCCGGTCAACCAGCGCGACTTCCCACTCCACACCAAGCGTGGACTGGCGTGATGATGCGAAATCAATGTGCATCAGACCTCCATGTTTCCGGCAGCAAGCCACCCCTATCAAATACTTTCAGCCAGTCTATCGAGCTAAACAAGGTCATTGGTGCCATGGGTGGGAGGCCGGGGCGCTGGCCCGTGCTGTTGCCGGAAGCCTGTGTGCCGCCCCCGGGTGCCCGCGGCCGGGGGATCAGACGACGGGTTCGACCTCGATGGCCAGGCGGGTGTCGCCCACGCGGGTGAGGATCAGAGTGGCCTTCTTTTTCGCGTCGCGTCCGTTCCCGGCCAAGAGGATCTTGCGCAACTCCTCCGGTGTGACGTCCATGCCGCGCTTCTTGATGTCAAGCACCCCGATGCCCTGGGCCTTGACCCACGAGCGCAGGTTCTTCACATGGTAGGGGTGGACCGCCACGACCCTGTAGGCCTTGGCCAGCGGTGTCTTCACCGGATCCTTGGTGCTGAAATAGGCAATGTGCGGGTCAATCAGGTGGCCGCCGGTGATTTTGAGCAGCTCATCGATGAGCCCGGAGCGGATCACCGCGCCGTCGGGCTCGTGGATGTATTCCTCGATTTTCCCCACCGGAACATCCCCGCGCAGGGCCGCGTGCGGGTCGAAATCCACGGTGCTGCTCACCTCGGTGGCCCCATGGGCTTCGATGACCAAGGCCGCACGTCGGATTCCGGGGCGGGCCAGCGGCCCGAACCACAGTGCCGCTTCAACCACATCCCCATTGATCGAGACCCATTGGATTTCGCAATTGGCAGGCAGCGCATCGTGGGGGATACCCGGACCCATCTTCACCCCGACGGCCAACCCACGGTCGGCCAGCGACTCGACGAAGGACAGCGGCGGAGAAAAAGCCTCCGGGTCGAAGATCCGCGACGTGCCGGAGGTGTCCGTGGTGCGGCGGGCCGGATCGAGCCAGACTCCATCGAAACCGGTCAAATCGAACTCGGTCGCATCCATGTTTACGACCTTGGCGGTCGGCCAAGGCATGAGGTTCAAGGTGGCGGCAGCTGCGGTGGTTTCATCCATTTCCACGGCCGTCACCTCGATCTCGGCACTGGCAAGCGCGAGCGAATCGGCGCCAATGCCGCAGCCGAGGTCGGCGACCTTCGTGATGCCCGCCCGGGTGTAGCGCTGGGCATGCAAACCGGCGAGCTTGAGGCGTGTGGCCTGTTCGAGGCCGGCCTGGGTGAAGACCATGGTGTCGGCGAAGGGGCCGAACTTGGTGCGGGCCTTGAAGCGCAGCTCGCTCTGCTGCACCACTGCTGTCACCAGATCGGTGGGGTGCCCGGCCTTGCGCAAACTGAGGTTCAGTTGCAGGGCCGCTTCCTTGGTGCCGGCCGAGGACGGATCCACGGAGTTCAACAGCGTCCAACCCGCGGGGGAGAGGATATGGGCGAGGTGTGATGTCGCGGCCGATTGGCCGGCGTCGGAAGAGGAGGAAGCCATGGGATCAAGCCTAGCCGCGGGTACGGACTTTCCGACGCATCATCTGGCTCGCGCGGGCGTTGGCTGTCGGCAAGTACGTAGGGCGGAAACATCGAGCAAAAAAGTCGCTACGCAATATTTGGGCGGGTTATCGATTGGCTCAGAATCTACACGATGAAATATATTCAGTGCGGGCTTCATGGAATGACAGCTAAATTCCAAGAAGCATTTCTGGTGAGCTATGTTGTGCGGGAGTGAAAGCACCCAACGGTGACAAAACAGATGCAAGCGTCATTTGGGCTAATTTCGACCACCCGATTTTCAAACTGACGTCACGGTTGATATTGTGACCTTGTTCGTGGGAACTACTTTCTCAGGAGCTACGACCCCACATGGGGTCGGTACTGCTGGGGGAAGATAAAAGTGGATTCAGAATCAGCGCGCGCCCGCAAGACGGCGGAGCCGGATGCAGCACGGTGGAGCCCACCACAATCGAGTCGACACCGAGATCGAAGTCGACAGGTCGTCTTTGATCTGTTGGCGTGGGTCATCGCACTCTACCTCGGGACGATCTTCCGCTATGAACTGCGGTTGAATGAAGTCGGATTCGTTCAGATACTTGTTGTTGGACTCTGCGCAGCGGCGCTGCATTTGATCCTGGCTTGGATGCTCGCGCTTTACAGCGGCAAATTCACCTACGGCACATTTGATGAGATCAGGGTGCTTGTATACGCGGTGCTACTAGGGGGCTCAATTGTCACCCTGCTAATGTTCGCATTCGGAAACTACTGGGATGTGCCGCGAAGCATCGGACTTATCGGCACGCCGATTGCGCTCCTGTTCATGTGCGGTATTCGATACGTCCAGCGCATCGCCAGTGAACGGCATATGAGGCCCGACGAGACCGCGCTTCCCACCATTATTTACGGTGCGGGTTATTTGGGCGAAACGCTGGTGCGTAGGATGCTCACGGACTCCAACACCGCGTACCGCCCCGTGGCCTTGATTGATGACGACCCTGCCAAGTCCAACCTTCAGATTCGCGGTGTACCGGTCAGGGGAGGACTTGATTCCCTGGCCGAAGTCGCTGGCAAGACCGGCGCCGTGGAACTGATCATTGCTATCAACTATGCGAATGCAGCACTTGTCCGATTGATCTCAGACACAGCGACTGAAGCCGGCCTCAACGTGATGGTGATGCCACCACTAATCGACGTATTGGCAGGTAAGACGAAGCTTTCGGATCTTCGAGACCTCTCTATCGAGGACCTCATTGGCCGGCACCCCGTTGACACCGAAGTCGAATCCATCGCAGGTTACCTGGCCGGAAAACGAGTCTTGGTCACCGGAGCCGGAGGTTCCATCGGTTCGGAACTTTGTTTGCAAATAAGCAAGTTCGCTCCTTCTGAACTGATCATGCTGGATCGCGATGAGACTGGCCTTCAAGGCGCTCAACTCAGGACCGCTGGGCACGGGCTCCTACATACGCGCGATGTGGTGCTTGCTGATATCCGTGACACAGAAGCGTTACAGAAGATTTTCGAAGAGCGCCGCCCGGATGTCGTATTTCATGCTGCTGCACTTAAGCATCTTCCGATGTTGGAGCAGTATCCGGACGAAGCTTGGAAAACGAACGTTCTCGGAACACTAAATGTTCTTCGTGCTGCACAAGCCGCAGATGTCGAGACGTTTGTAAACATCTCAACTGACAAGGCAGCGAATCCCACCAGCGTTCTTGGCCATTCGAAACGAGTCGCCGAAAAGCTAACAGCATGGATGGCCGAAGAAACCGGGAAACCTTATCTTTCGGTCAGGTTCGGGAATGTCATTGGTAGCAGGGGATCCATGTTGCCGACATTTCGTTCCCTAATCGAGGCGGGCGGACCCCTCACGGTGACTCATCCTGATATCACGCGATACTTCATGACCATTCCTGAAGCCTGTCAACTAGTGGTTCAGGCCGGAGGAATCGGGCGAGCAGGGGAAGTGCTCATCTTAGATATGGGCGAGCCAGTGAAAATTCTCGATGTAGCCCAGCGCATGATTGAAATGTCGGGCAAAGACATCGAAATTGTGTTCACTGGGATGCGGGAGGGCGAAAAGCTCCACGAGGAGCTCATTGGTTACGGGGAATCGGATAGTCGTCCCTTCCATCCGCAGATCTCCCATGCCGACGTCAGCTCGATACCTCCGGAACTGGTTACCAAGTCTTCGTGGGGGCTACGTCTTCACACGGACTATTCCACCGGAAGAGAGCCTAACGCCGACGTGGGTCGAAGCACGCTATCTGGTGTGGATGCTGGTGAGTAGCAGCGTCTGCACTACGATTTCCATCTCAACCATCCCAAATGCGACGAAAGGTTCTCGGTGAAGATCGGTATTCTGAGCCAATGGTATGACCCCGAGCCGGGCCCGGCAGCGCTACCCGGTGTCCTTGCGCGGGAGCTTGCTCGTCGCGGACACGAAGTTAAGGTGTTGACGGGATTTCCGAACTATCCCACTGGACAGCTTGCTGAGGGCTATCGAATAAAACCACGCATGGTGGAGAACTTGGATGGCGTTGAGGTGACTCGTACCGCGCTGATCCCGAACCACAGCCAGTCGGGCATCGGACGAATTTTGAATTATGGATCGTTTGGAATCACAGCGGCGATACTAGGCGATCGTGCCTTGAAGGATATCGATGTTCTGTGGGTCAATTATTCACCAATCACGGTTGCACTACCTATGTTCGTTCAAAGGGCTCGACGCACACCAGTAGTTTGCGAAGTGGCAGATTTATGGCCGGATACCATGTTGGTGGCGGGCCTGACTGGTGCCAGCCGTCTAACTACTGTCACTGAGCCTCTTTTGCATGTATGGACCAACGCTATGTACCGCGCCTCACGGTATGTGGTACATATTGCTCCAAGTGTGGGGAGCGTTCTTCAAGCACGTGGAGTACCGATCGAAAAAATCCGCTTTATTCCGAAACCTGCGGAGGAACAGCACTTCCATCGCAATGGAAAATCTTTGCGAGCTGAGATGGGAATAGATGATAAAGACATCGTAATTCTCTATGCCGGTGCAATGGGAGCCGCGCAGGATCTGTCGAGTCTAGTTTCCGCCGTAGGCCTGACTCGGGATTCTCGGCTTAGATTGATCTTGGTCGGCTCTGGGACAGAAGAAGCCACGTTGAAGACCCTTGCCGCGGACGATCCGCGTGTGATGTTCCTGGGACGTCGGCCTATGGACCAAATGGCAGATTTGCTTGCAACGGCGGATGCAGCGTACATCGGCTTGGCTGCTCACCCGCTGTCGCGCATGACAATGCCAAGCAAAACGCAAACTATCCTTGCAGCAGGGAAGGCGTCCATTGTCGCAGCTGAAGGTGATGTGGCAGATGTAATCGCAGGAGCAGGAGCAGGTTACGTTGCTGCAAGCGGGGATCCGCAAAGCATTGCATTGGCCCTCGCCGAAGCGCTTTCCGACGGACGGCAGGCCTTGGCCAGCATGGGTCTCCGGGCCCGTGAAGAGTACGATCGGCGCTATAGCGTTTCCACGACCACTAATGCGGTGGAGAAGCTACTCATGGAGGCGGCTTCCACTTCAACGATCCCACCCATCAATTCACTTGCATTTCGAAAAGACGAAATTGACACGGTTGCCGCTTTGCACATGAAGGCCTTCCCGGAATTCTTCCTTTCCAAACTTGGATTGCCCTTCCTGAGACAGTTCTACGCGGGATTCCTAGACGACCCAACAGCGGTAGCTGTCGTCGAGCGAGATACTGAGGGGCGTCCGGTAGGTGTGGCCGTCGGCAGCACGGAACCAGAAGGCTTCTTCCGCCGGCTACTGAAGAATCGTTGGCGCGGATTCGTCGGAGCAAGCATCGCTTTCGGTCTTCAAAAACCGTCCGCCATTCCCAGGCTAATCCGTGCAGTCAACTACCGGGGAGATTCACAGATAAATGAGCCAGGTGCCCTGCTCAGTTCCATTTGTGTGGATCCAGAGTCCCAGGGAACCGGAGCAGGAGCACGGTTGCTCAGCTCATGGACTTCAAATGCAAGAAGCCAAGGCGCACAGAGGGCCTTTTTGATGACCGATGCCCTGGATAATGATGATGTGCGTGCCTTCTACGAGCGCCGCGGTTGGACAGTTCACGACACGCATACCACCCGTGAGGGCAGAATTATGGTCAAGTATTTGCTTGATCTATCTGACTATGCCAATACCCAAAAAGACGAGACAGGAAAATAGTGGAACAACAGGCGTTTCTTCCGTTTGCACTGCCAGATATCACCGAGCGGGAAATTGAGGCGGTCGTTGAATCCATGCGTTCTGGATGGGTAACGACTGGGCCCAAGACCGCTGAGTTTGAAAAGACGATGGCGACCTTCCTGGGCGACTCGGAACTACACTGTGTTGCCGTGAATTCCGCGACCGCAGGTTTGCACCTCGCCGTGGAAGCGCTGGGCCTGGGCCCTGGCGACGAAGTACTAGTTCCCACTTGGACTTTCACCTCGACAGCCGAAGTGGTTCGATACGTTGGGGCAACGCCTGTCTTTGTTGACGTCGAAGAATCGACTTTGAACATAGATTTCGACGATGCAGAATCCAAGGTGAATGCCAATACCAAGGCGATCATGCCGGTCCACTTCGCAGGCCACTCGATCTCCGCAGATCGGATCGAAAAGTTCGCTTCTCGTCATGGCCTTAAAGTGGTCGAAGATGCCGCCCATGCTTTCCCGGCCACCAATGGCTCGTCTATGGTTGGAAACAGTTCCAGCGATGCCGTTGTTTTTAGCTTCTATGCAACCAAGACGATTACCACAGGTGAGGGTGGCCTCTTGGTAACTCGCAATGCGGATCTTGCCCAGCGTGCCCGGACGATGCGACTTCACGGGATTAGCCGCGATGTTTTCGCACGCTACACCTCTAAGGTTCCTGCATGGCGCTACGACGTAGTAGCTCCAGGTTTCAAATACAACATGACTGATATTGCCGCAGCTATGGGTGTCGTTCAGTTGTCTCGTGCGGAAGAGATGCGTCAGAATCGCGAAGCGATCGCAGAACGATACTTTGAGGCTTTTGCCGGTCTCCCAATCGGCCTTCCGGAATCTGGACAGGGTTTGCGACACAGCTGGCACTTGTTTGTACTGCGGGTTGGAGACGCCGCCCCCATCGATCGTGATAAATTCATTGAGGACTTGGCAGGTCTCGGAGTAGGAACGAGTGTGCACTTCATTCCACTTCACCGGCACCCATACTGGCGCGAGACCTACAACCTCTCAGCCTTCGATTTCCCCATTGCCGAACGCGCCTTCGAGCAGACCGTTAGCTTGCCGATATTCTCGAGCATGACTGAACAACAAGTGGATCGCGTGATTAACGCCGTCAAGAAGGTTTTGGCGCCAGCATGAAACGGCTTTTTGATTGTGTAGCTGCAGGTGCGGGACTGATTTTGGCTTCGCCGGTTTGCGCCATCGCGGCGATCTTAGTTCGAGCAACGTCCCCAGGGCCGATACTCTTTCGGCAAGAACGAGTCGGTCTCGACGGGAAGCATTTCAACATCCGCAAATTCAGAACCATGCAAATCGACCACGGGGGACCATCCGTTTCCACCGCGTCAGACCACCGGATCACTGGCGTGGGACGAGTATTGAGAAAATCGAAAATCGACGAACTCCCTCAGCTGCTTGACGTGTTGCAGGGAAGCATGTCGCTCGTTGGACCTCGCCCAGAAGTCCCCAAGTATGTGGACCTCTGGCCAGCTCATCTGCGCGACCAGATACTTAGCGTCCGGCCGGGAATAACAGACCCCGCCTCGATCGCTTATCGCAATGAAGCTGATGAGCTGGAAAAAGCTGTTGAGCCGGAACGCTACTATGTGGACGTAATCCTGCCTCGAAAGGTTGAGATGTATGCAAAATATGTTCGTGAACAGTCGTTTGCCAGCGACCTACGAATTTTATTAGCGACTGCTCGATCATTAGGTCCAGCAAATGATCGTCGTAAGCCTTGATATGTTGATGAATGGAGACTCAGTGAACGAGCAGAACTTGGATATAAAGGTGCCGGAATCAGTTCTGATTACCGGGGGGACCGGTAGCTTTGGCCACCGAATGGTGCGGCATCTTCTTGATACGGGATCCGGCCGGGTTCACGTACTGAGCCGAGATGAAGCCAAACAGGATCAGATGCGTCACGACCTAGGTGACGATCGCATCCGCTACTTTATCGGTGACGTCAGGGATTACGATAGCGTCGTAGCAGCGACGCGCGGGGTGAGCCACGTTTTTCATGCGGCCGCCCTAAAGCAGGTACCGTCAGCCGAGTTCTTCCCGATGCAAGCGGTCAAAACCAACGTCCTAGGCAGCCAGAACGTCATTCGTGCCGCCGAAGCAGAAGGCGTGGAATCCGTAGTTTGCCTTAGCACTGACAAAGCCGTTTATCCGGTCAATGCAATGGGAATGACGAAGGCGCTAATGGAGAAAGTGGCGCAAGCTCATGGACTCGAAAACCCCAATGCTCGCACCACTGTATCGTGCGTACGTTACGGAAACGTCCTTTATTCGCGAGGCAGCGTAGTTCCGCTCTTCATCGCCCAGCTCAAGCAGGGCAAACCGATCACGGTAACCGATCCGAACATGACTCGTTTCATGATGAGCCTGGACCAAAGCGTGGACCTGGTGACCTATGCATTCACCCACGCAGAGCAGGGAGACTTGTTCATTCGGAAAGTTCGCGCCTGCACGGTTGGTGACCTGGCCACGGCGGTCAGCGAACTGTTTGAACAGCCAACAAAACTTAAAGTCATCGGGACCCGGCATGGGGAGAAGCTTTCCGAGCAATTGGCCACGCGTGAAGAACTGGCGCGTGCCTTTGACCACGACACCTATTTCCGTGTGACCGCGGACAAGCGTCAGCTGAACTACAAGGCATTCTTTGAGCAGGGGCAAAAAGAGGTCAGCGTCTATGATGACTACGACTCTCATACGTCTAGTCGGATGAATGTTGACGAGACAAAGGAATTGTTGCTCAGTTTGCCGGAAGTACGACGTGAGTTAGAGGGATGGGCCGCGCGATGAGGATGGTACTTACAGGGGCCGGGGGGTTTCTTGGGTGGCATACGCAACTCCGCGCGTTTGCGACGAATGGCATTACCCTCGATCGCTTGAGTCTCCGCGAGAGCTTTGACGCCAGCGGCGCCAGTACCGTGCTGAATGGTGCCGACCGAGTTGTCCACATTGCTGGTGTCAACCGCGGAACAGACGAAGAAGTCGAGAATGGCAATATCCATCTCGCTGAACAGCTCGTAGCTGCGCTAAAGGCGACTCAACAAAAGCCTCGAACAGTCGTCTATGCTAATTCCATCCAGGCCACGTTGGATAATCCGTATGGCCGGGGCAAGCAAGGCGCCGCAGAGATCCTTAGAGCCGCATGCGACCAACTCGGTATCGTATTGCTGGATCTCAAGCTACCCAATTTGTTCGGGGAAGAAGGAAAGCCGAAATATAATTCAGTGGTTGCCACATTCGCTCATCAGGTGGCAACCGGTTCAACACCTGTAGTTGCCGAGGACAGGGAGTTGACGTTGATGCATTCGCAGGAAGCGGCCCGGCTCTGCCTTGAAGCAACCACCGAGCTGGAAATGGAGACCGCAGCGGTCAGAATCCTCAGCGTTTCTGAGATTGCTCAGACGTTCATGGAATTTCACAGGCACTACGTGGTCGGCGAGCTGCCCGCCCTAGCAGATACCTTTGCACGTGATCTATTCAATGTCTACCGCGCGGCCGTCTTCAAGCATCGCCCGGTGATAAAGTTCGAAACGCGAGCAGATGACCGTGGGTATTTGGTGGAAACCATGAAAAGTCACGGAGGTGAGGGCCAGACTTTTTTCTCCACCACAAAGTCGGGTATAACTCGCGGCGACCATTTCCATCTGCGCAAGATCGAGAGATTCGTCGTTCTGAGCGGTGAAGCCACTATACGACTGCGAAAAATGTTCACAACCGACGTTCTTGAGTTCGCTGTCAGCGGGTGTAAGCCGGTGGCTATCGACATGCCCGTGGGATGGGTCCACAGCATCACCAATACAGGCAAAACGGATCTTTTCACGCAGTTTTGGACTAACGAAATATTCGATTCGTCCGATCCCGACACCTTTTACGAGAAAGTTCTGTGAATACCTTGAGCACCCGTTCCAAATTGAAAGTCGTGACCGTCGTTGGGACCCGGCCAGAGATCATTCGTCTATCATGTGTCATCCAGAGGTTGGAAGAGGCTACCGAGCATGTCCTGGTCCACACTGGTCAGAACTATGACTATGAATTAAACGGTGTCTTTTTCGAGGACCTTGGGCTACGTCGTCCCGACCATTTCCTCGAAGCTGATACATCATCGCTTGGTGCGGTTCTAGGTGACGTCTTGAAAGGAACTGAACGCATCCTGATCGAGGAAAAGCCAGACGCAATGGTGGTTCTAGGAGATACCAACAGTTGCATTTCCGCACTTATAGCCAGACGTATGAAAGTGCCTGTTTACCACCTTGAAGCGGGGAACCGGTCCTTCGACCCCAACGTCCCCGAAGAAATCAACCGACATCTGGTGGATCACGTCAGTGACTATAACCTTGTCTACACCGAGCACTCGCGACGCAACCTACTTTCCGAGGGACTCCACCCGAAGAACATTCTGTTGATGGGGTCGCCGATTGCAGAAGTACTTGCGACGTATGGCGGTGCAATACGAGAATCCAGTATTCTCGAAGACCTGAGACTCACTCCCCGACGTTACCTGTTAGCAAGTGTTCACAGAGAAGAAAACGTAGACCGGGCAGATCGTTTGCGTTTAGTGCTGGATTCGCTCCAGGCTGTTGCAGAGGAACGGGACATGCCAATCCTAGTGTCAACTCATCCGCGAACGAGACAACGGATAGAGAAGTTTGGTCTCGAATATGGTTCAAGGATCAAGCTTCACAAACCGCTGGGATTCCTTGACTACAACAAGCTTCAAATGGAAGCACACTGCGTGATCTCTGATTCGGGGACGATCTCGGAAGAATCCACGATGTTGGGCTTTCCCGCCGTGACACTTCGGGATGCCATCGAGCGACCAGAAGCCCTAGATACCGGTGGGATCATAAGTACGGGTCTGACGCCGGGCGATGTGGTGGATGCGGTTCAACTGACTGTCCGCCAACATGAGGTTGACGGACCAGCAGTTGTGCCTTCTGACTATCAGATTCAGGACTCATCACGCCGTGTGGTCAATTTCATTCGTTCCACTGCTCGAACTCATCATGCTCGTCAGGGAATACGGATATAGAGTTGGGAAATAATAAAATCATAAAAACACTCTATTCAATCCATTTTTCGTAGTATCTTTATGACGTCAAAATTTCATGCAACAATGCGAGAGGTTTGTAATAACGCATTTAGAAGCACAAAAATTTTGATTCTTTATAATAACAATTATTTTATAGGACTCTAACTAAAAGACCTCCAGTTAGAATCGAAGTCGAGCATAACCATGTGGTTTGACAATATATATTCGACCGATCTTAAACGATATATGTCACTCGTTGTGTATAATGAATATTTTCATAAATAAATTATAATTTTGAAAGATTGATGAACGCAAATGAAAATTGCCATTCTGTGCACAGGATTTCCGCCAGCGTATTTGGGGGGTGGTCCTATTAGGACAATAACCGCCATGTTAACTTGGGCGGATCCGCGGCACGACGTCGTGGTTGTCACCAACAATTTTGACGTGGGCTCGCCGGAACCGCTCGTGGATCTGACTGACAGGTGGCATAAGTGGGGCATGGCTAACGTCAAATATCTGCCACGAGGGATGAAAGGTCTGATTCGAGGCATACGCACAGTATTTCGTTCTCGCCCCGATGCCATTTATGCGAATAGCTTCTTTAGTCCTCGATTTTCAATCGTATTTCAGATCCTCAATAAAGTCAATAGATATTCAGTTTTGGTAATCGCGCCGCGTGGAGAGCTTGATCCAGGTGCCCTAGCACAAAAAGCTGTCAAAAAACGTGCTTATATCGCTTTGTCTCGCGCGCTAGGAATAACACAGAACGCTATTTGGCATGCTTCATCTACTCTTGAACTAAAGAATATAGAAATGGCTTTGGGACACAAAGTTCGAAGCATAGTCCGTGAAAATGACACCCTATTACCCGAGCAGGCCTTGCCAGCTAAAGAGCCCGGAAATACTTTGAGTCTCGTAAGTCTTTCTCGAATTTCGCGGAAAAAGAATATCCATGTTCTTCTGATTGCTCTTTGCGCAGTCAGAGAAGTGGTCAGTCTTGACATCATTGGTCCGGCTGAAGACGAGAGTTACTTTGCGGAATGTCAGGAAATCGTCCAGCGGCTTCCTCCCAACATTCACGTTCGCTTCGTTGGATCAATCGAGGCCCCACTCATAGTTGATCGTCTGAACGGCTACGATCTCATGGTGTGCCCGACATCGGGTGAAAACTTTGGGCATGTCATTGCAGAGAGTCTGGCGGCTGCGTGCCCTGTCATGTGCGCCGATGTGACACCGTGGACTAAAACTCTCCGTACTGGGGGAGGCGTTATTGTAGACACCCATGACCATATTGGATGGGCGCAGAGCATTACTGAATACTCCCAGGGGGGTGCCGCATTTTGGCGGGAACGTCGTGAAGAATCAAGACGGGCCTATTCAGCTTGGACAGCGGGCCGGACTGAGCCACACTTTTTCGACTTGCTTGAGAATGAGATCTTGTGAATTCTAGAGGCGTACGAAGCATGGCGCTCCAAGTAAAACGTGGGCTTTCGAGCAGATACTTTCGGGCGATCATAGTCTCTGGATTGGCCAGCCTCGCGCCGACAATTGTGACATTGGCATTGGCCAGATCTGGGACGTTAGACCCGCTGGGACTATTTGGGGCGATGTACGCAGTCTTCTTATTGGTCCAACAGCTAATGAGGGACATGTTCGTAAACGCCTTCTTGGCTCATAAACCGTCGATTGTGGATCAGAGGCTTAAAGCAGGTGTGGTATCGCTGGCGGGATTGGTCGTCGCCGGCTTATTGCTTCTCATTTCCATGCCAATGCAATCATTGCATTTTGCGGTTCTTGGTGCTTGTCTCCACGGAATATTGCTTGGATCTTACTTTCGCACCCTTGATCTGAGCTTGGGCAACGGCCGATCAGCGTTAATGCAGGAAATGGCGGTCTTTTGCTCGGTACTAGTCGCAGGTATCGCGTCCGTTCTGTATGGAACCAGTGGATTCTCCGTTGTGATTACATGGGCGGTGTCCTACGCGCTGGTGGGTTATATCTCTAGCTGGAAGGCGAAACTCCGGGTAGTACCACGGTGGGAAATGACACCACAAGAATCCCGAACTGGCCGTGGGTTTGGGTTCCAAGGCTTAGTAGGTTCGGGTTCCGTTCACGTGTTGACATTGCTACTAACCACGGTATCGACTGCAGTGGTCGGCGTATTTCGAGTCAGCAGTACATTGCTGGGGCCCGCTAATCTGATTAGCAGTGCATTGCAACCGATCCTAATCGGTTCTCTTTCTGACGGAAACGGCCCCCGGACAATTGCTGGGGGTGCTGCAGTCGATTGGCCACGTGCAAAAGTATCCGCTGTAGTACTTCCGGTGGTTGTATCTCTAGTTTGTCTGGCACTATTGGGTGTGGGCTCTTTTTGGGGCGCCCTTCTATTCCCTGGCTTATGGGAAACGGCATCCCCAATCGTTGCTGTGATGTTTTGGGATGTCATTATTGTCGCAATTGGCTTGGTTCCTCAAACAATCCACCGAATCACGTGGGCAAGTAGGCCTGCGTTGCTGATAAGTATTCTGAGTGCTTCAATTCGTATTCCAGCTGTGCTAATTGGGGCCGTGGTTTTTGGAGCCATCGGTGCCGCATATGGATTCTTAATTGTTACAGTAATAAATACTGCTTTACTTTGGTTGTCATGTCTTCGTTTGATTAGAAATAAAATATGAAATAAAACTAAGTGTGCATTATCGTAATCTAAAGCAACGTGATTATGGCTTAAAATACTTTTTGTAGGAATTGAACTTATAATCGCATTTTAATGATAACTTGACTTGATGTTGTTATAACCGCAAGCTTCGATTGAATATCAAGAGGGATGCTTGCATTTCCATGAAGAACGGTCGAGGATCCTGCTCAGTAGTGGCGGCCAGAGCGGGTGAAACTTAAAGTGATGTCCCGAGAGAATGCATGCCAACTGCGCGGATAACCGCGGCCAAGTCGGCATATTTGACATTACATTTCGGCAAGCTTTTGGACTATAAGTCATCGATGGCGCTTCGATTGGAACAATGTTTTTCGGAACCTGGACAGATCATCGTCAGGCCGGAGCTCACTTGGTGTCGTATGAATTTTTGTATACCGCAGTCTGATGATGAGAATCGACTTCGGTTCATCAAGTGGCGTTACCGCGGAGTAGAAGACGTTCACACCTGAGTTGCATGGGCCAGTTCAAATTCGACGATTGTCCTGAGTGAAGGTAGTAATTCGTCCACCATGCGTTCGTAGACCGCATCGTTTTGCCGATAGGGATCAACGACATCCATGCTTCCGCTGAGTTTCATTCGGGCGGAGTGGCGATTTAGGGGAGCAATCTTGAGAAGTGTCACCCATCGTTCCAAAACCGCTGCAGGCCGATTGCCACTTGGGAACGATACGCTTGAATTTGCCATCAATTCAACGAGTACAGCAGCAAATTCACGGATCGTGTATGTGCGCTTTAAGAGCTTGGGACTTAGCTGAACAATTTGGCTACGGTGCGCGTCGGTCAGCGCAAGTACGAGATCGACTTCACTCGCCATATCAGACGTTAGTTGACGTGCCGAGAATCCATCGGCCGAGATTCCAATGTCTCTAAGTTTGTTTGACGCGCGATCGTCCATCTGATGTCCGGCCAATGCATGCGTTCCTGCACTTTGAATATCGAACGATCTAGGTGAGAGGCGGTTCAATTCGGATTGAAGAAATAGTTCGGCATAAGGTGATCGGCAAATGTTGCCGGTGCAGACTGTGAGGATCCTGATCATGACTTGATCTTAGCCAATCCGGCAGGCCTTTCATCGAAGGTAACGAGTGAGCCGTCGCAAAAAACGACGGCGTTTGCCCTTGGATTCTAGGGGTCGTTGCAACACCAGTGTTCAGCTAGCTATAAGTAAACCACGAAGTCGTTCGGCAGGGCTATCCCAGCCGAGCGACCTGCGCGGACGGTTGTTGAGTCGCTGCTCAACGAATTTGAGGTCCGCCGGACCGTGGACCGACAGGTCGGTGCCCTTGGGGAAGTATTGGCGCAGCAGCCCGTTGGTGTTTTCGTTGGAGCCGCGCTGCCAGGGGCTGTGCGGGTCGCAGAAGTAGACATTTATGCCGGTGGCGATGCCGAAGCCCTTGTGGTTGGCCTTTTTCACGCCTTGGTCCTAGGTCAGTGACCCGCGCAACTGCGCCGGGAGGCTGCCCATGGTTTTGATCAGCGCATCCCGCACCGTTTCGGCTGTGTGGTCCCCGTCCAGGTGGACCAGCATGACGTTGCGGGTTTTGCGTTCCACGAGGGTGACGATGGCCGATCCGCTATGGGCTCCAACCGCCAAATCCTCTTCCCAGTGCCCCGGGATTGCGCGGTCTTCGACCTCTGCGGGGCGTTCGGAGATGTTGACCATCGGGTCGCGGAATCGGCTGGCGCGTTTTTCGGGGCTCTTATGTTTTTTGCGATAGGTGCGTCCGGTGCACAGGGCTGGCTTGGCCGCACGTCAGAGCCCGCCGCGAGACGGCACATAGATGGCTTGGTAAATGGTTTCGTGGGTCGCGCGCATCCGGAGGTCATGGGGGTGGTCCTTGATGAGGCAGTTGGAAATTTGTTCCGGGGACCAGTCTTCCTTCAGCATCTTCTCCACGTAGTCCCGCAGCGGGCCGGGTTCCGCCAGCTTGCTGGACTTGAAGCGGGCCCTGCGGCCGGCCGCAGCCCGGTGGGTGCCGTGGGATATGTACCCGAGCTTCGGATGCCGGTTCCGCGCAATCTCGCGGCTGATCGATCCCGGGCAGCGGCCCAGCTCCCGAGCGATCGCCCGTTGCGAATCGCCCCGGGACAGCATATCGGCGATGGTTTCCCACTCTTGCACTGACAGGTAGCGGGAGCTGATCTCCTGTTCCACGACAGCCAACGGCGTCGGGTGTGGCGAGCCTGCAGGAATGCCGAGCGGAGCGTACGTGGACGTATTTTCTTGCTCCGTAAAAGATGTAGTCACCTCAAGGTTATACGCCAGCGGAGGCGTATCCGGGTAAACGTACCGCCCATCGATCTTCACCATGCCGTCGTCCCAGCGCTGCCCGGTCCTCGAGACCACTCCGACGCTCGTTGCCGCTTCCTGACGGCTGAGTCCCAGCGCGCGCAGACGCAGGTATTCTTCCTTCCGTCCCGGAATCACCTTCGGCTTGGACTTGCCGTGCTTGCGAGCCCAGTTGAAACACGTGCTGCGGTTCAAGCCCAGCCGGGCGGCAGTGCCGTCCACGGAGTCCAGCTCGGCCAGTACGACGAAGAACTCATCCTTCTGCGCCTGTGTGTACTTGCGCGAGGGTCCCTCTGCTCGTGGCTTTTTATCCACGGCGCCGGACTTATATGCCCAGTCGAAGGCTGTCGGCACGGGCATTCCCACTTCCCTGGCTGCCGCACTGATGTTACCCAAACGGTCTAGAGCAACCAGGAATTGATCCCTGTCATCCTGCGTGAATTACCGTTTGGTGTTTCCGGCGGAGAACCCGGCGGCACGGGCCCAATCGTAGCCGGTGGGCCGCGGTATCCCGATGTCCCGGGCAGCCTTGGTGACACTGCCCCAACGTTCCAGTGCGTCAAAGAAACGGTTCTTGTCCGCTTGCGTATAACTACGGGGCTTGGGGCCACCTACGGCGACAGGCGCGGAACCCAATTTTTTCCTTAGAGGCAATTTTTTCCTTAAGGAAAGATCTTGAATTGATTCGTCGGTCACGTTCGTTGCAACTCCCGGAGAATGGGGCGTCGGACCGATGGCTGGAACTCAAGCGCCAACGTCGATCCCTTGTTCATGGTCATGGCAGAGCCCAGCGCCTCCCTGGTTTCGGAGCTGAAGAAACTCGTCTCCCAGTTGCGGAAGATCATTGGCGATGAGCGCCGGATGCTGGTCGGGTTTCGACCGTGGCGGTTGATCCCCAACGCTCTTCGCCCACATGCACGCTGCAGGCTTTGACGTGCTCACCTGGCGCAAAGGCAGCACCCCGGACATCAACGAATCCGTCTTCTCCCCGGTGACCGACATTGATGACCATGGCACCAAGAACATGTGGCATCGGGTGGCCGATACCGAGGTAGAGGTCCTGCTGAACGCCAAGACCGGAGAGAGCTTCAGGATGAGGCAGGTCTCCCAGGGCGTTCCTTTGACCAAGGGTGAAGGAACTCGCCAGATTCATATCCTCACCACCCTCGATACCCAGAAAACGATGGATACCGCCGAGGTCTTTTATCGTATGGCGGCACGGTGGCGGCAAGAGAACTACTTCCGCTTCGGACGGGAACGCTGCGCCCTGGACGCCCATGACTCCTATGTCAGCACTGAAGTTGATCCGCTACAGTTGGTACCGAATCCTGCCAAGACGAAAGCGAAGCTGGTGCTGCAGAACGCTCGAGCGCAACGGGATGCTGTTGATAACACGGTTACGTCCACGCTGCTGACGCTCACCACTCCAGGGTCCGGCGCCAAGGGCCTCACGATCACCAACCAGATGCATAACGACATCAATGCACCCCTGTTCAAAGCTGAGAATGCACTCAACAAAGCCGAGGATGCGCATCAGCAGTTGGCTGCACGCGCGCCCTTGGGTGAAGCTCGTCCCGGTGCCCAAGTCTTGGATACCGAGATGAAGCGGTTCACGCACATCATCCGCATGGCCGCGTTCAACACCGCCGTGATCTTGGCTCGGGAAGTTCGGGTCAATACCGGCTATAAGAGGGCCGATCGGGAAGCGTATAACTTGGTGCGAAAGATTTTCACCCAGCAGGGCGATATCGATCCGAGCGTCCCTGGGTACTTGACGATCACGTTGGATCCGATGCCGACCATGCGTGAAACCGTTGCCGTGCAGGAACTATGTGAGAGTCTGACCGAGACCCAAACCCGGTACCCGGGCACCGATCTGATCCTGCGATTTGGCATCAAGGAACGGCTTTGAGTTGATCGGAATTAACTCGGGTCAAACTTTCCAGTCCAGACCCCTGAGGCTATTCAGCACAAAATGGGCATCTTGCCGCGTCAGGGGCAGAATGTCCATAAAATGCGTCAATTCCAGCTAAGATTGGAGGAAACCCCTCAGGCCTTTTCGGCTGCGCGCAAATAAACCGGGAGCACTATCAGTGGAACAGCTTGAAGAAAATGTAGCCGATGGTCCGGATTTGAGGCAGTATCTGCGTACCTTTCGCACGTTTTGGAGGAGCATCACCAGCATCGTCCTGGTAGCAGTCATCTGCGCCTTCGGTTGGACCTTGACACAGCAGCCTCTATATTCTGCGTCAGCATCCGGTCTTGTCATCGCTACTGGAGCTGACACCGCAGCCTTGGCCCTGTCAGGTGATAGTTTGGCGAAGTCGCGAGCAATTAGCTACAAGAGCATTGCTGCCACTCGCACGGTCGCAGAACGAGTCCGAGAAGAGCTGAAACTCGATGCAAGTGCCGAGCAGCTCCTGGGGCAGCTCGAAGTTGAACTTCCTACCGGAACCGCCGAGGTGCGTTTGAAGATCATCAATGCGGATCCGGTTCTGGCTCAGAAAACCGCAAACGCCTGGGTGGACGCCCTCGCGGAACAGGTCACGGAAATTGAATCCGGATTTGCCAGCGGATCGTCGAACGACGAATCAATCGTTCAACTCGTTCCACTGGTGGATGCTGAAGTTCCGACATCGCCGGTATCGCCCAACACGAAGCTCGCTCTTGCTCTAGGTGCGGTACTCGGACTGGCGCTCGGTGCCGGCTTCGCATTGCTTCGGCAGCATATGGACCGTCGGGTTCGCTCCGTGGAGGATCTTGAGAAACTGGGCACCTCGGTCATCGGCACTATCCCGCTGGACCCGCGCTTGGTGAAAAACCGCACGACCGTCGAGACCGGGGCCTTGGACCATGATGATCGTGCCTCTCACCCGTATGCAGAGGCACTGCGCGAGCTGCGTACCAACCTCACGTATGTTGATGTCGACAAGCCGGCACGGGTCATCCTCGTGACTTCTTCGGTGCCGGGCGAAGGCAAGTCTTCTGTTGCTGCGAACTTGGCCATCGCCATTGCGTCCACCGGACGGCCAACGATTCTTATAGATGCAGACTTGCGCCGCCCAGTGGTGACGGATATCTTCGGTCTGCCCGGCGGAGCGGGTCTCACCGACGTACTGAGCCAACAGGCAACACTGGACGATGTTTTGCAGCCCTACGGTCCGATCCCCACATTGTCGATTCTTGCTGGAGGGCGGATCCCCCCGAACCCGTCAGAACTCTTGGGATCTCAGGCAATGCTGTCATTGCTGGATGACTTGAGTCGTGATGCCTTGGTTCTAATCGATGCGCCCCCGCTTCTTCCTGTCACTGATGCCGCAGTCTTGGCCAACTTTGTCGATGGGGTCTTGGTCGCCGTCAAGGCGGATTCGACCTCCACGGATGAAGTAGCCAAGTCGTTGGGCAACCTAGACAAGGTGGGTGCGAATGTACTGGGGTTCGTCCTGAACCAGGTGCCGACCAAGGGTGCGGGAGCTGCCAACTACGGTTACTACGGCCAGTACTACTACGCGGCGGCGCTGCCCGAAAAGGGCAAGGGGAAGAAGCCCAAGACCAGCCGACGCCTCAAGAATGCCGTTCCGGTGGATGCGCCAAGGCGCGTGGGAGAGCGTCAGCAGTATTCCTACAATGGCGAGACCGTGCAGGACGCCGACACCACACACATTCAGGCCGATGCACATTTTGATGATGTGTTAGCGACAAGAGCTGACATGCGCCACCTACGGCGCTAGTCGGTTTGACACGAGGGCGTTCGTACCAAGAACAATATTTTCTTGGGACGAACGCCCTTTTAGTTTCAAAACTGATCTTGTGAGGAAGCCGAACGGCAGCCAGCCACCCGGCGTTGCATCGGTAACCATCTCCGATTGAACGCGGGGGAGTGCGCGCGATCTCAGATGCGCCCCTGCAGGGCCGCGTAGTAGCCATTCAGGTACCCGGTAGTGGTGGGATGCAAGTTGAATGGATCTTCGAGGTTTCCCACGTTGAAATAGATCCACGGCCTGTTCGCCCCGAGTCCGTGGTTGTTGAAGGCACCGGTGACCGAGATAAATTTCGCATCCGTATGTTTGGTTGCCTTCTTGATGGACCGGTTCAGTGCGTCACCGAGCTTGTTCAAGGCCCTGGCATGTTTGGCGGAGATCAGTGCTTGGTCTCCGTTGGAGGTGGCGAAGAGTCGCGGGTAGCCCAGGACCAGGATCTTGCCGCGGGTGGCCCTGTCGATCTTCCGCAGTGTTGCGTGTGCCGATGCACCCACAGCGGGGATGGCCTGCCGGCCCAGACGCAGGGCGGCATCGCAGTCAGCAACGGTGCCCATGGTGTTGCAGGCAAGGACGAGGCCCTTGATGTCCAGATCGTTGGCGCCGAGAGTCAAGGTCACCAGTTCCGCCTTGGCCAGGTAGGGAGCCACCAACGGCAGCGAAGCGGCGATGTCCGTGGTGGTGGCTCCGGCGCAGGCGGCATTGACCGTGAGGTTGACCCGATGACTAGCGTCCAGCATCGTGACGTGTGTGGGTCCGCTGCCTTGGAGACAGTCGGGTACGGGACCAGCGACTAGCGTCCCGGATCCGAAGCCCGCCGAGTAGGAATCACCGAGATTCACATAGTCGATGGTCCTCGAATGCGTTTTGTGTGGAGAGTGGTACGCGGTGGCCGGCGCGATGCCGGTCAAGGTGAGGGCAAGCGCGGCGGCGCCGGTGCCCAGGAGAGTGAGAAAACGGAGGGATCTGTTGCGAGCCATGGGAAAGCCCTATCTCAAGATGGCGGTGCACGCTGTGGCGCACCGGTCCAGGCCCGAATGCACGGGCGGCAAATGACGCACACGTATATCCCCGTGTACGTGGGTGGCGCACCCCCAAGGTCTTGCCACCGACCGTCCTCGAAAGAACGTGGAACGGCTCAGCTGACGGCGTGCCGGCACCCTGGCCAGCGCGTATAACCAATCGTAAGGGCCGTGGGTCGCGGAATACAGTGTTGTGGGCGATTGAGATGCGCCGGCTACTGCCAGCGGCACACCTGGTGGGCAAGGCACCACGAGGTGTCGGGTCATACGGCGTGCGTGGATCCGGCAGGTGCGGAATGGAAATCCTGTTCTGAAGTTACAATAGGGATTTGCCCCGGAACCACGGGTATAGGCACGCGTGTAGCGCCCGCTTTCAGGAACGAAAATGAGGCGAGTAAACACGGTAGCCCAAATGAGGGTCCTGACCCGACAATGTCATAAGAGATCAGTAGGGTTTGAGAGACAGAATCATTTCGAGGTCCGGAGGAAGTCAGTGGGAATCAGTTGGCCAGTAGTTAGCTCAAACGGCGGAAACATGGATGAGGCAGGCCAGCAGGAGATGCGAGCCCTTCTAGACGAGTTCGGAGATGTCATTGCCCTACAGCTCAGATATCTCGGACTTCAGCCTCACACTTCACCTGTATACAGGCCATTTTCCTTAGTTGTCCTTCGAGACAGAGAAAAGGTATTAGCGGGATTTAGCCCAGCATCTGGGGTGTCTCAACTTAGTTGGCTGGACGAGTCTAGCCAACGGTTCGCACCAGTTGCGATGGTCGAGCTCCTCAAGAACCAACTTGGCTGGGAGGTCAGTGCTGTAGTCACTCTGCCCTTACCCAATGATCCTAGACGCTCCGAAAAGATTGAAGCGGCAGCTACTGTTCACACAAAGGAGATTGAAACGTTGAACGCACTAGGGAAGCTCGGCGACATCGGGCACGTTCGTCACCTAGAGAATGATCTTATGAGATTCCTTGAGGATCACCCAGAGCCCAGCCGAAACGTCTTCATTATGATGCGATTCAGCGACACTCCGCAGATGAAGCAGATCCACGATGCAATTGTTGCTGGTCTCGCAGAACATGGAATGAACGCAGTCAGGGCCGACGACCGTGACTACACAGGGGAACTGTGGTCCAATATCGAGGTCTATCTAACCGGATGCCAGTACGGAATTGCAGTCTTTGAAGACATCGAGCTCCGTGATTTTAACCCGAACGTCTCGCTAGAGCTGGGATACCTCATGGGCCGGGGGAAACGAACTCTCCTACTCAAGGAAAAGAGACTCCCGAAGATTCCATCGGACGTTGTCCACCGGCTCTACAAGGAGTTCGACGGCTACGACATCGAGAACTCCATTCGCCGGGAAGTGGGACAGTGGATTAGCAGGGATCTCAGGTTGCAGTTCTAGGACTGCCTAACGTCATCGCAATGACGGAAGTGAACACAACGAAGGCCCCAGAAACAGCGATTAGTATAAAGGCAACACGGTTTCCCACATGCCAGATGCCACAATCCAAGATTCCAGTGGGCCATCATGAAAGGCATGACTCAACCTACGATCTACCGAACCGAACCTATGGCCACTCGTGCTTTCGCCTGAAGAGTCGTTAGAGATCTGCCCCGGAACCAGGGCGTCTGCAAAGTCGCGGATGGGCCCGCCCGTCTTAATATGTGAGACCCAAGCGGTGAATCAGGCAGCAGCTTTTAAAGGACAGGAGCTCCTGTTAAGCATGTGAATATCAGCCCACATGTTTCAACAGGAGTTCCTTCGTGCAATCTTCCCATCTGCAAGCCCTTGTTGACCAATTTTCCGCCGGCGAGCCGATCCTTGTGGATCCTTCTCGCGTGCTGGCGGCATTGGCGCAGCTGCCGGATCCCCGGGCCAGACGAGGGGTGCGTTACCAATTCGCCCACCTGGTCCTCATCATGCTGTGCTCTGTGTTCGCCGGGGCGAGGACCCTGGTGGAAATGGCTGAGTGGGCCGCAGACACCGCACGGACCGAGCTCGCTTCCTGCGGGATCGGCGCACCGCATGCCACCATCTTGGCACGGGTCTTCGAGCAGCTTGATTCGGACGCCTTCGACTAATGGTCGCCGACTGGGCGCAAGGCCTCGGCTGACCGGCAGCCATCGCGGTGGACGGGAAGAAAATGCGCGGCGCCAAGAACGGCAAGGGAAGCCGCGTCCACCTACTCTCGGCGATCGACCAGGACACCCACGCGGTGCTGGCTCAGGTAGCGGTCGGTGAGAAAAGCAACGAGATCGCGCAGTTCCCGGTACTCATGGACCATTTTCGGTCCCTGACAGATGTGGTGGTCACAGCCGACGCCCTGCACACTCAGACCTGCCACGCCCACTACCTTGCAGGACGCGGGGCACACTACATTTTCACCGTGAACGCGAATCAACCCACGCTGTTGAAACAGCTTTCCGAGACGCCTTGGGAGCAGGTTCTAACCGGAGATCGCAGCAGCGCCAAAGCCAACGGCCGTCAGATCATCCGCACCATCAAATGCGCCACCCTCAGCCCTTGCATCAAGTTCCCCCACGCGCTCCAGGCCATGCAGATCACCCGGAAATCCAGCCCCGTAGGCAGCAAGAAGTGGCATCTTGAAACCGTCTACGCGGTCACCTCGCTGCCGGCCTACCAGGCGAGTTCAGCCCAGCTGGCAAGCTGGGTTCGCGTCCACTGGGTAATTGAGAACAGTCTCCACTGGAGGCGGGACGTCCTCTTCCAAGAGGACAACCACCAGGCGCGCAACGGCGAGACGCCACGGGTGAGGGCCATCCTGCGGAACATCGCCATCACCATACTTAAATGCCTGGGCCACAAGAACCTCGCCAAGGTCACCCTGCACCTGCGGAACCACCCGGGCAAGATCCTCGACATGATCAAATTCAGCTCACGCTGACGACTTTGCAGAAGCCCTGGGGGCACCCACGCATGCCCAAACTCCCGGGCTGGGATACATTAATTTAATGGACACTCAGGATGACAACAAAAAAATTGAGAATAGCTACCTTGACGAGACTTGGACGCCGGAAGGTGATGACGATTGGAAGCCCAACGAAGGGCTGATTTGGCATTATACCAACGGTCACGCGTTGGGGAATGTTCTTGGTAAACACGAGCTATGGGCGAGTAGCACCGCATTCATGAACGACCGTGAAGAAAGGCAACTTGCAGATAAGTATCTCGTCTCTGCTAAGAAGAAGCACGGTTTGGAACTCCCATGGGAACTGGGGGAATCCGGCCATTGGGCTGAAGAACACACATTTTATGGACAGAGTAATGAGCGGTTCCTCCTAAGCGCGTCCCGCAACGGGGATTCGCTCTCAATGTGGAGAGGATATGCCGGCACTGGCAGCCAGTCGTTCGCAATTGGATTGGAGCCGTCTGCCGAACTTTGCATTTTGGATCCTTCAACAGGAGATAAGTCTGCAAGAGATTATGTGGCGCGGTTTTCGCCGTGGGCCCTAGACAAATGGTGGGGCGAGGATATTTATCCGGACGTATCAGGTTGGTTCCCCGTTGTGTATGATCAGGACAAGTCGAAGAATCTAGCCGAGAATGCAATTAAGTACTTGGCAGATGCCCTAACCGGGCATCGGGCGTTTGAATCGGATATCGACGCAGGCCATCTCTATGACGCGGCATACGACACTACTGAAAAGCTCCGTAATCGCATAAAGCACCATGGCTTTCAAGATGAGAATGAAGTGCGCATCGTTGCTTCGGCAGATACGCCTCTTCTTAAATTTCGTTCAGGACGATGGGGAATGATTCCATACATCGTATTAACCGGAGTGAAGAATATGGGTGAGAATAAGGTCGTTCAGAATCCATATAAGCTCCCAATTAGAGAAATTCGTATGTCACCTACTCCTGTGGAAGACCAGCAATCCTCACGACGAAGTCTTGAAGCGCTGCTGAAGTCAAATGGCTACCAAGATGTTAAAGTAAGCGTCTCGGAAACACCTTTTAGAGAATGAGTTAGCCTGTATTCACCGTTCCGCCTGTGGCCGCAGTTTGATCTTGGCGGTCGGAGGCGGTTTGATTTTTTGCGAGCGGGTGCGGTGCCGGCCTGCCGGCTGTTGTTCTGCGATGGTTTCGTGGATTCGCCAGGTCATTCAGGACTCTGATCCGTCCGGGGGAGGTCCAACGGCGGCGGGTTCAGGGGTCCTGACTGGTGTTTGAGTGGCGTTAATTAGCGGCAACTCAATGTTGCTCTTTGATAATGAATTACAGGATGGGGCCGGTGCGCGAGTCTCTGGGTGTCGGGTGTGGGTCGCGGCGAGGCTCTGGCAACGTTTGGACCCCGCGATGATTTCCCGACTGGTCGTCATCAGATCCCGCATGATGCGCAGGAAGCCCGGCTGGGTGCGGTCGATGTCGCCAGAATTGCGTGAAGACCTGCCTCAACAAGTTGTGTGCTTCAAAGTCAGCGCGCTTGTACCAGGACTCTGGGTATGGTCGCTTGAGTCGAGTGAATTCGTGTCGGCTTAGAGCCGTTCCTTGATGCCGAATCGTAGGACCAGGTCGGTGCCCGGATACCGGGTTTCGGTGCCGGTCAGGCTCCAGCAAAGTTCGGCCACGCCTTGGTTTCCCGCATGGTCGGCATCGGATCCAAGGTGATCGTGAGATGCCCCGGAACGCTCGGGTCAATGTCGCCGGGCTGGGTGAGGACCTGGCGGACCAGGTTGTGGGTTTCATTTTTTGCCGCCCGATATCCGGTGCTGAGCCGGACCTCCCGTGCAAGGGCCACCGCGGTGTTATAGGCTGCCATGCGCAGGATATGGGTGAAGCCTTTCATCTCCAGATCCAGAACCTGCTGGCCGGGCAGCACCTGTCCCAAAGGCAATCTTGTCTCCAACGACTGGTAGGCATCTGGCGCCACGCGGAGACCGGATGCGCCGACACCTTTAGCTTGAGCCCCTCGCATCGTAGGGGCTACCTGTGGTGAGCCTAGCGGACACGGTAATCTGGATGGCCACCCCACGTTCGCAAACCCACGCCGGCTCGAAACTCCCTGTCCTGCGATCGCGTAGCCGGCCAATCGAGGCGACCGCTCAAGCGACCAACAGCCTGCCATTGTCAGCCTGGGCCGGCCACACGGTAACCACAGGCAAGTATGAAAGGGGAAAGTGAAGGGACTCTGTGTGAGTAGTTTGAGCGTGGCTCCATGCTGTGCGTAGAAGTAACCTGCGGGATTCTTGGGCATTGAAGCGTCGGTCGGGTTGATGTTGGCCCTTGGTCGAACCCACATACGCAGGGCAGGGAGGGAGGGTCTTGTTATCGAATTTGGTGAGGGAGCATCTGTTTCCAACTCTTCTGCTCGGGGAGGGCTTGCAATCCCGGCGCTGTTCCTTGCAGATGATGATCGCTCGAAAGTGGCTGGACCCGTGGTGGGTAACTCCGTACGCACCTGCCCCCACCTTAACTGTGGCGCGAGCCCAAAGCGGTGTTGACGCCGGGTGACGGTCATGATCGTGCGGTGCTGGTACTTACTCGGAAAATCGGAAAAGGGAAGGAATAGGTCCTTGTTCGCGAGGATATGGTGCTGACTATCCTCGATGTCAAGGGCGATTCGCTCAGGATTGGATTCAAACCCCGCGGCATCAAGGGCCAGCGGGCCGAGACATTGGCAGCGGTGACCGGGGCAAACCAGCAGGCAACGGCCGCCGCTAACGAATCCGCCGAGGCCGTGCTGCATGTCCTTTTGCCGGCCGCTTCCGCTCTTGGTGCGCCGAGCGCTTAAAAAGCGACGCAATTAGCACTCGCCTTGACCGAGTGCTAATGGTTGCCTAAAGTCAGTGGTGGCGCTTGTTGATTTCAGCAGGCGTCGGAAGCCTGAGGTACACCAGCTGGCACCGCGACGACGGTTGGTATCACCCAAACGGCCCGTAAACCATTGGCACTCACGCAAAGGAGAGACGATGTCCGTCTCCATTAAGCCTCTCGAGGACCGCATTGTCGTCCAGCCGCTCGAAGCAGAAACCACCACTGCTTCCGGTCTGGTCATCCCCGATTCCGCGAAGGAAAAGCCGCAGGAAGGCAAGGTCGTGGCCATTGGCCCCGGTCGTGTCGATGACAACGGAAACCGTGTCCCGGTCGACGTAGCCGAAGGCGACGTCGTCATCTACTCCAAGTACGGCGGAACCGAAGTCAAGGTCGGCGGCGAAGAGTACCTGGTACTCTCCGCACGCGACGTCCTGGCCATCGTCGTAAAGTAGTTTTCCTCATAAAGCCCCGGCCCCTGGCCGGGGCTTTATGCAGCTTATAAGGAGCAAGACATGGCAAAGCAGCTAGCTTTCAACGAAGAGGCCCGACGCGCCCTCGAAGCGGGTATCGACAAGCTCGCAAACACCGTCAAGGTGACCCTCGGCCCGCGTGGCCGCAACGTCGTCCTGTCCAAGGCTTGGGGCGCACCGACGATCACCAACGACGGTGTCACCATTGCCCGTGAAGTCGAACTGGAAGATCCCTACGAAAACCTTGGCGCGCAGCTGGCCAAGGAAGTAGCCACCAAGACCAACGACGTGGCAGGCGACGGAACCACCACCGCCACCGTATTGGCCCAGGCCTTCGTCAAGGAAGGCCTGCGCAATGTTGCCGCGGGTGCCGCACCGGGCGAAATCAAGCGTGGCATCGAGGTCGCCGTTGAGGCGGTCGCCGCACGCTTGGCCGAGAACGCCGTACCGGTTGCCGGCAAGCAGGTCGCCAACGTGGCAGCCATTTCCGCACAGGACGAAGAAATTGGCGAGCTGTTGGCCCAGGCCTTCGAAACCGTGGGAACCGACGGTGTCATCACCATCGAAGAGTCCTCGACGACCGCCACCGAGTTGGTTGTCACCGAGGGCATGCAGTTCGACAAGGGCTACCTCTCCCCGCAGTTCGTCACCGATCTGGAGCGCCAGGAAGCAGTCCTGGAAGACGCACTGATCTTGGTCAACTCCGGCAAGATCTCCACTGTGGCCGAGTTCCTGCCGCTGTTGGAAAAGGTCCTTGCAGCAGGCAAGCCGCTGTTCATCGTTTCCGAGGACACCGAGGGCGAAGCCCTCTCCACCCTGGTCGTGAACAAGATCCGTGGCACGCTGAACGCCGTGGCCGTCAAGGCCCCGGGCTTCGGTGACCGCCGCAAGGCGATGCTGCAGGACATCGCGATCCTCACCGGTGCGCAGGTTGTTTCCCCTGACCTGGGTCTGCAGTTGGACCAGGTTGGCCTCGAGGTGTTGGGATCGGCTCGCCGCATCACCATCACCAAGGACTCGACCACCATCGTTGACGGTGCAGGCACGGCAGAGGATGTTGCAGACCGCGTCTCGCAGCTGAAGGCCGAACTGACCCGCACCGATTCCGAATGGGACCGTGAGAAGCTCTCCGAGCGTCTCGCCAAGCTCTCCGGCGGCATCGGCGTGATCAAGGTCGGCGCAGCCACCGAGGTCGAGCTGAAGGAACGCAAGGCACGCATCGAAGATGCAGTCTCCTCCACCCGTGCAGCCCTCGAAGAGGGAATTGTTGCAGGCGGCGGTACCGCATTGGTTGATGCCCTTGCCGTGCTGGATACCGATGAGAGCGTGCTCGCCCTGACCGGCGACGCCCTTGCCGGTGTCGGCATTGCCCGCCGGGCACTGGTCCAGCCGTTGCGCTGGATCGCCCAGAATGCCGGCTTCGACGGCTACGTCGTCACCGCCAAGGTTTCCGAATCGCCGGCCAACGAGGGCTTCAACGCCCTGACCGGTGTGTACGAGAACCTGATCGACGCCGGTGTCATTGACCCGGTCAAGGTCACCCGCGCGGCGCTGCGTAACGCTTCATCGATCGCTGCCCTGGTGCTGACCACCGAGACCCTGGTCGCCGAAAAGCCGGCCGAGGAATCAGGGGCACACGCAGGACACGGCCACTAGGCACGAGTCATGCGGTAGCTTCACCACGGATGGCGCCGTCGGAATCTTGGTCCAGGACCCCTCTTGGGGGCCTGGGCCCGGAGACCGGCGGCGCCCTTCGTTTGCCCCGGGCCGCTCCAGCAATAGCGACTGCCGGAACGCTGTTGTAACGAAATAATAACGCCCTTTGCTAGGCTGGGGTGCTAGGCCCGATGATCCGGGCCTACACTCGTAGCAACGTTTTCAGGATATATAGATGTCTCAGTCCACCTCTGCGCCCGTTTTGGCGGGGCGGAACCACTCGCCGAAGACTAAGCCCCCATCGAACTTCAGGCCCGAACTTCAGGGCCTGCGAGCGTTGGCGGTCGTCTTGGTGATGGTCTACCACGTCTGGTTCGGCCGGGTTTCTGGCGGCGTGGATGTCTTTTTAATGCTCTCGGCGTTCTTCCTGACCGGCGGATTCATCCGCAAGGTTGAGGCAGGGAAGCCGCTGGCGCTGGTGACCTACTGGCTCACGGTCTTTCGCAGGTTGCTGCCCGCCGCGGTGCTGGTGCTGGTTGCCGTGATCGGTGCCAGCGTGGCCCTGCTGCCCAAGGCCCGGTGGAGCTCCATCATGGAGCAGATCACCGCGAGCCTTTTCTACCGACAAAACTGGCAGCTCGCCGCGGACTCGGTGAACTACTACGCTGCGGACCACACCACTGCGAGCCCGCTGCAACACTTCTGGTCACTGTCCATCCAAGGCCAGATCTTCATTCTTTGGCCGCTGCTGCTGGCCGCGGGTCTGGTGCTGACCAAGGCTCTGGTCACCCGCTTCCCCGCAGTGAACTACCGCGGTGTGATGGGTGCGCTCTTCGGTGCGGTATTTATCTCCTCGCTGGCCTACTCGATCCATATCACTGCCACCGCCCAGGAATGGGCCTATTTCGACACCGGTGCCAGGCTGTGGGAGTTCGCACTGGGATCACTGATCGCGGTGTATCTTCCGCTATTGGCCCGGCTGCCCGCGGCACTGAGTGTGCCGCTGGGCTGGGTGGGCCTGGCCGCAATCGTCAGCTGCGGCATGCTGCTGCAGGTCGAACACGAATTCCCCGGATACCTCGCGCTGTGGCCGACGCTGGCCGCGGCATTCATCCTCATGGCCCCGCAGAACGCCTTCGGCGTGCAGCGGGTGCTCGCGCTGGCCCCGCTGGTCAAGCTCGGGGACATCTCCTACGCGCTGTATCTCTGGCACTGGCCGGTGATGATCTTCTTCCTGGTGGAAACCGGTGGAGAGGAAATCTCCTTCGGCGCAGGCCTGGGCCTCATGGCCGTCTCGCTGCTGCTGGCCTGGGCCACCACCCGCATCGTCGAATCCCCGATGCGTTCCTGGCAGTGGCTCTCGGCCAAGCGCCGCCGGGTGGGGCTCAGCATCGCCGTGCTGCTCTCGGTGGTTCTGATCCCGCTGGGCGGCTGGGAACACCAAGTAGCCGCGGAGGAAGGTCGGGCCGCCGCCCAATCGGAATCCGATAATCCCGGTGCCCAAATACTTCGTCCCGGGTTCACCGCCGAACCAAGCGCCGACGCCCTGATGATTCCGTTGACCAGCAAGCTGGAAGATGAATGGTCTAACTACGGGGACGACTGCTCGGGGTCTTGGGCTCCGAGTGCCCCGGAAATCGAACACTGCCAGCAGGGCGGGGACCCTGACGCCGAAAAGACCATCATGCTGGTGGGTGACTCGCATTCCCAACACTGGAGCGGGGCGGTGGACCTCATGGCGCAAAAGCAGGGCTGGAACTGGATCCTGCTGACCAAGCCGTCCTGCCGGTTCGGCGGTCCCTCCCCGACCCGCGGCGATGCCTGCGGAGACTTCAACCAGGCAGCGGGCCAGTACGTGGTGGAACACGACCCCGATGCGGTGCTCACCGTCGGTACCTTCACCGTCCTGGGCGAAGACGATGAGGGCCGGAGCCCCGGCGAGCAGGAGCATGTGGTGCCCGACTACCAGGCGGGGATCAAGCCCCTGCTCGAGGCCGGGATCCCGGTGGTGGCACTGCGCGACACCCCACGCTTCACCACCCCGGTGCCCGATTGCGTCGATCGCTTCGGTGCCGAGTCCGAGCAATGCAGTATCCCGGTTTCCACATTGATGGCCGAGACATCTCCGCTGGATGCCTTGGTGGCCAGCGGGGAACTGGGGGAGAATTTCTCCACCATGGACATGACCGACCAGCTTTGCCCGGATGAAACCTGCAGCCCCGGCATCGGCAATGTGCTGATCTACATGGACCGTTCCCACCTCACCAGCACCTATGTCCGGACCACCGCAGCGGTCTTTGAAAAGCGATTTCTCGCCGCCCTCGACCCGGCCAACTGACTTCTGAACCCCGTGTTGGACTCGGCTGGCAGGCGCGTAGCAAACGTTGCGTTGGACACACCGTCCACGCGGGAATGTCGCTTGGCCCCGAACCGTTCTAGGATGTAACCAATCCCCGCACCGGCGTGAAAGGTCCCCCGTGACTGAATTCAATCCCTTTGCCTTTGAAGGCCTCACCTACGACGACGTCCTGCTGCTTCCGGGCCCCACAGATGTGATCCCCTCCGAAGCAGATACGACCACGCGCCTGACCAAGCGGATTAACATCAATATCCCGCTGCTTTCCGCCGCGATGGATACCGTGACCGAAGCCCCGATGGCCATCGCACTGGCTCGTCAGGGCGGCCTGGGCATCATCCACCGCAACCTGTCGATCGACGATCAGGTCGATCAGGTTGATCAGGTTAAGCGCAGCGAATCGGGCATGATCACCAACCCGGTGACGGTGCACCCCGGTGCCTCGCTGGCCGACTGGGATGATTTGTGCGCGCACTACCGCGTCTCGGGACTGCCGGTGGTCGATGAGAACCGCAAGTTGCTGGGCATCATCACCAACCGCGACACCCGCTTCGTGCCCCGCGAGACCTATGTGACCACCAAGGTCTACGAGGTCATGACGGCGATGCCATTGATCACCGCCAAGGTTGGGGTCTCCCGCGCGGAGGTCATCAACCTGCTGGGCAAGCACCGTATCGAGAAGCTTCCGCTGGTTGACGATGAGGGCCTGCTCCAGGGCCTGATTACCGTCAAGGACTTCGACAAGGCCGAGCAGTACCCGCTAGCCACCAAGGACGACGAGGGCCGGCTGCGCGTCGGTGCGGCCATCGGCTTCTTCGGCGAGGGCTATGACCGCGCCATGAAACTGATCGAGGCAGGGGTCGACGTGCTGGTGGTCGACACCGCCAACGGGCACACCAAGGGTGTGCTGGACATGATCTCCCGGCTGAAGAAGGATCCCGCAGCGGCACATGTGGATGTCATCGGCGGCCAGGCCGCAACCCGTGAAGGTGCCCAGGCGCTGATTGATGCCGGCGCCGACGCCATCAAGGTCGGCGTGGGCCCGGGCTCGATCTGCACCACCCGCATCGTCGCAGGTGTCGGTGTTCCACAGGTCACCGCCATCTACGAGGCAGCCAAGGCAGCGATTCCGGCCGGCGTGCCGGTCATCGCCGACGGCGGCCTGCAGCACTCCGGTGACATCGGCAAGGCACTGGTAGCCGGTGCCGACTCGGTCATGCTCGGTTCCCTGCTGGCCGGCACCGCCGAGTCCCCGGGCGACCTGGTGTTCATGAACGGCAAGCAGTTCAAGGCCTACCGTGGCATGGGCTCGATCGGTGCCATGGAGACCCGAGGCAAGAACACCTCCTACTCCAAGGACCGCTACTTCCAGTCCGATGTTCCCACCAACGAGAAGCTGATCCCCGAGGGTATCGAGGGCCAGGTCCCGTACCGCGGCCCGCTCTCCGCGGTGGCACACCAGCTGGTCGGTGGCCTGCGCCAGACCATGTTCTACGTCGGCGGACCCACCATCCCCGAGCTGAAGAACCGCGGTAAGTTCGTGCGCATCACCGCCGCGGGCCTGAAGGAATCGCACCCGCACGACATCATGATGACCGTCGAGGCCCCGAACTACCGTTCGCGTTAAGACTTCCTCGTGACCCAAGGCCCCGGCCGTGCCCCGCTTGCGGAAGGTACCGGGCGGGGCCTTTGGGCCCTCTGGTGAGGACGCGGACTATACCCCTTCGGTGGGTCGAATAATCGGCTACAAACCATCGATGGATGATGGATTCCCCTCGATTGGCTTAACTTCCAATGCAATAGGTAGGCTTACGTGGTTGGTGCTGTTACCCCCAAGTACGGCATCACGATCGGAGGAAACCGGCTACCCCCAAGTGCCGGTCTCTTCCCTAGGAGTTACGCCGCAGACCCCAAGCTGCGCGTGCTTCGGGCAGGAGCCTGCTGAGTTATCGCGGGCTCCTGCCTTTTTCAGATTGATGCTTTCTGCCTCCGCCTGACGGTGCAGAGTGTTTGTCATCCGGAACACCAGATTTACTGTTATCAGGCCTTGCTTGTCCCTGGGATCATCCTCAGGACGGCGCCAGTAGCTGTCAGCGGGTCCCGGGTTCCGTGATGCGGCTGGTCGCAACAGTGGACCCCATCGGGCCAGCGACTTGACCTTGCCCGGAGGATCCCTGCCAGCGGGCGCACCCTCGCCGAGCTGAAGAGCCACTACTTGTTCGCTCGGCGCACCGCCTGATCCCAAGGATTCGAACCCTCCCGATGACACGATGACCGTCTACGGCAAGGGCGGTGGGTTGCTGCGCACATACTCTGCCGGCGCGGTGCCGGATGACGGCGCTCCCGGCGGGGCATCGCGGTGCTGATCCCACTTTCCCAGCAGCAGGAAAAGACCGGCTCCGGCTCCGGCGCCAAGGGTGTTTGCCACCACGTCGAACACCGATGAGAACCGTTCGGGCAAAAAGATTGCCTGGCCGAGCTCGATGAGCACCGAGGCACCAAGGCCTACTGCCACGGGAAGCCACCATGTCCTGCTCCAGACCCCGGCGAGGTATCCCAACGGCATGAACAGGACGATATTCGCGGCAAACTCGATCGTGTTGTATCCGATGAACCCCGGCATGCCGTGGGTCTGGAGCCACGTGATGACGGTGGTGAGGTTTCCGCTCATCGGGCGGTCCACCGGCGTCGGCCAAAAGGCGATGGCCATCAGCGCCGCGAGGTAGAGTGCGGCAACGCCTACGGCGACACGGACATGGGGTTTGGTCATCAGGCTCGAATACTCGTGACGGGTGTTGGAAGCGGGCCCCATGCCGCCGGGATGGTGCGGCCCACGGCCCAGTTTACGCCAGAGGGTGGAACCCCGGTTTCGTCAACTTTAAGTCGGCCATTAAAGCGCTAAGAATCAGGCCACCTGGGCTCGGTGTCGTGCCCTTTCAGCTTTAGTGTCTTCCGCCCCAACTGTTGATAGTCGGAACGTCAGCCATGGAGGGCCAGTTCTCGTAGCATGGACCGCTCGCCGTGCTGGCATGCCGGCTGGTCCGCGGAAAGCACCAAACCATGTTCCACGCAGGCAGAGGCGCCACCCTTGGGCTGAAGCAATTGCACCGGCATGGCTTCATGATGACCGTTGTGGCACCTAACACCGTTCGCGCAAGGCACCATCACGAGCGAGGCCCCTGCCGTGTTCCTCCGCAACGGGGGAGATGCGGACGGAGCCAATGCCATGACCAACCCATCGTTGGTGCCTGCCGGGCAGTGTCCACCCGAGAAGCGGAATGTGGCACTAGCCTATAGGCCTTGAATCAACAGCTCCGAGAATCCGGCGGAGTCCACCGGATGTGCGTAGTAGAATCCCTGTACCGTGGTGAAACCCATGGCTTTGAGCTTCGCCGATTGCCCGGCGGTCTCCACGCCCTCAACGATGCACTTGAGATTACAGGCAGCAATCAGGTCCGAGATGGCGCGAAGAAACGATTCCTGGGTCGAGTCTCCGGCAATGCCATCAACCAGTGACTTATCGATCTTGGCTCCGGCGACGGGCAACTGCCGCAGGTAGCTGATGGAGGAGTATCCGGTGCCGAAGTCGTCGATGAAGACCTCGACGCCCATTTTCTGCAGGGCCAGCAGCGTATAGCGGTGCAGGTTGTCCCCGGACATCAAGCGGTTTTCGGTGATTTCCAGGCACAGGACGCTGGCCGGCAAATCGTGGTGGCGCAACGCCGCGAGCACGGCGTCGGCAAAACGCAAGTCATGAAGTTCACGCGAGGTGACGTTGAGATGGACCTTGAAGGCGTTGGTGACGAGTCCGGCGGTGCGCCACATCTTCACGTCCTCCAAAACCCGGTCCAGCAGGTATTCGGTCAGCTCCCCGATCATGCCTGATTCTTCGGCAGTGGGCAGGAATTGGTCTGGCCGCACCAAGCCGTGGCCGGTGCGCTGCCATCTCACCAGGGCCTCGGCACCGATGATCGACTCATCCTCCAGGCAGATCACTGCCTGGTAGGCGGGGAAGAACTGCCCGGCGCCCAGGGCCTGCCTCAGGTCCGCCAGCATGTCGGCCTTTTCGCGCCGCTCAAAAAGCATGAAGGGCTCGAACTCGACCACCTTTTCGACGCTCGAGCGCTTGGCCACATACATGGCCGTGTCCGCTTCCAGCACCAAGCTGTCGGGGGAGTGGCTTTCGGTGGCCTTGGCTATGCCGAGGCTCGCGCCGGGAGTCAGATGGATGTTCTCGACGACCATATCCGTATTCATGGCTTCAACGATGCGCCGACCCACAGTGGTCGCGCTGTATTCGGGCAGGCGCACCAAGACCGCAAATTCGTCGCCGCCCAGGCGCGCCACGATGTCCTCGGTGCGCACACAACTGCGCAGCCTGTCGGCCAGCTGGCACAGCACCTTGTCGCCCACCGCATGGCCGTAGGTGTCGTTGATGCTCTTGAATGCGTCCAGGTCCAGCAGCAGCAAGATCGGGGCGGGATCACCGGCCCGGCTGGCTGCCAGTGATTTCTCGATCTCACTCATCAAGGCCGAGCGATTGGCCAGCTGGGTCAACGGGTCGGTGTAGGCCAGCAGGGCCATTTGGTCGTGGGCCGCCTCAAGCTGCCGGGTGCGTTCGGCCACTCGACAATCCAGGGTGGAATACGTCGTCTCCAGTTCGGAAGCCATGGCATTGATCCCCATGATGATGGCATCGATTTCGTCGCGCTTGTTGCTGGGGTGAAGCACCGTGTCGAAGTCCATGTCTGCGATCCTGAGGATGGCATCGACGATTTGTGGAATGCGGGGTTCATCCGGCATCGAGGGCCCGGAGTTAGGCATCTGCCAGCAGGAATGCCAAGGCGTCCTGTCGCCTCTCGGTGTAGGTGTGTCGACGCAGTGGATCGATCTTGCGTGCGAAGAACCGGGCCAGGACGCGGTCGGTAGGCCCGGCGCCCAGCAAGGCGATGCGGATGCCCCCCGTCACGGAATTGAAGATGCGGGAAACTTCTGCATCAACCCTGTCCAAGCCGCAGATGTCGATCAGCAGGTACTTGATCCTGTGTTCGAGTCGGGTGTTGGCAGTAGCCAGCAGCCCCGTGACCGTGGGGACAGTGAGTTCGGTGTGGGGCTTGAAACTGATCTCGAGCAATTCGTTGGTGTGGAACGTGAGTTCCGCGTGCTCGGATTCCTGGGTCCAAACCACGTGAGGTTCGGCGGAGGGGGTCACCGGGGCAAGGACTATGGACCCGTTCATGGTTCCAGTGCCGACGTCGAGGGAGGGGACGGTCTCCATGGTTACTTGACTCCGATTCGTTTGCGGCGATCGTCTTTTCCACGTAGGTCTCGATCTAGTCGGCGGTCGCCCTGGTACAGCAAGGTCGACCAATCGGTGTTCTCCGGTGTAGCCACAGGGTAGGGGACCTTGGCCGTTTTGGCTTTTTTGGGCGCGATGAAGAGCCAGTTGACGACACCAAGAGCCATATCGACGATCGAGTTCTTGAAACCAATGTATGCACGAATGGCGTAGAGGGCCAGCACGGAGTTCAAGGCGGCAAATGCAACATTGCCCCAGTTGCTGTCCTGGAAATCACGCCACATGGTGAAGAGCGAGAAGATGACGATCAGATAGGGGATGACCACATAAAGTCCCGGCGAGGCGGTTCGGTTGCGGACCTTGGGTGTCCTGACAAAAGGAATCTTGTCCCCGGTAAATGCCTGTTCCATCGACTTGAGGACACCTGCCATGTTCACCGGCAGGAGAATCAGGTTGAATCCGTAGATGCGGAAGATGTCGCTAAACCGATGACCGCTGTCGCGCAGGTCGCTGCCCATGGCGATGAAGTAGGGCAGTGCCGCCGCAAAGATCAGTGGGCTGAGCAGCCGACCGTCATAGGGGTAGGCCAAGAGGAAGATCAAGCCAACGCTGGCCCAAGCAATCGATGACATGTAGTTGACCCGCAGTAGCACCTCACGCAATCCAATGCGCTCATTGCGGCGTTTGCGTTCATTGATCTGCCGGCCAAACTTAGGAAGGATCAACAGCCCGCCGTTGGCCCACCGGCGACGCTGAACCACTAGGGAACCAAAATCGGGGGGAGTCGCACTGTAGCTGAGTCGCTCGGGGTAGTTGGACAAGGTCCAGCCGAAGGTTCCGAGGTCGATACTCGACTCGGTGTCCTCGATGACGGTGCGATCCTGGATGTAGGTTTGGATTTCGTAACCGCCGACGGTGGCGGTTTGGCTAATATCCAGCAAAGCCTGTTTGCGGATGACAGCATTTGCCCCGACCCAGAAGGTGGCGTTGTAATGGGTCTTTCCTTGGTGCAGGATGTGCTGGATATCCGTGGTGGCACCGGCAAGGCGTTCGATGCGGGTGGGCGCGCCGCGGAAGGAAGAATAGGGGGTTTGGGTCACGGCCACGCGGGAGTTCTCCTCGGATTCGAGAAAGTAGACCAGGCGCAGGCAATAGTCACGCAGCAACAATGAGTCGGCGTCCAACGTGAGCAGGTATTCGGAGTCCGGGATATCCAGGATCTTGACCGCTTCTGCGGTTTTTTGCGCTGGATCCAGGGCACGCAGGACCTCGATGTCCCCCCGCTGCTCAACCAGCCACTTTTGACCCATGAGGGAGATGTAGGCGTTGAGGTTCATGGCTTTGTTCACTTCTTGGGAGAGGTTCGCGTATTTCTTGCGTTCAAACGTGTGCATCTGTACGGAGAAAATGCGCACCAACCGCAGATGAAATTCTTCGAGCCGGTAGCTGTCCGGTGAATCGTTTTGTGCGGCGGCCGCTTTAAGCGCCAACAACGTCAGGCGCAGCTCACGTGCCAGGCCCATGATGACCGAATCGACGAAGAACTCGTCTACATGGTCCTCGACCTTTTCGTTGGCAGCCATGTCCTCGAGCCAGGTCGCGGCCGCCTCATAGGCAACGATCGTGGTGGCCAGCATTTGCGGGGACGAAGCTCCGGCCTCGCGTTGTTGGCTGAAGAGGGTGTGCGAGGCCTGGGCAGCGTTGAGGGCAGGCTCCAAGTCTCTTTGGATATTCGAGGCCAGATCGCGGGTTTCCTGTAGTTTTGCCAGGACCTCGGGATCTTGGGGGTAGGGATTGTCGTCCACGAGCAAAACCACATGCAGGTTCGTGAATTCCTGCAAGGCGACTGACCAGAGCGTCTTTCTGACCACTGACGGTTCCTCGGCATAGCTGGGGACCAACGTCGTGATCGACTTGTCATAGGAACGGAAGTGCCGGTCCAGCTCGCCGCGGGGCACACGGCGGTGCTGGGAAAAGCGCAGAAGCGCTCCCTGCCTGGCGATGAGGTACATCAACGCAGAGAAGGTCAGCAAGGTGACCACGGCAAGATACATGGCGGCCTCGAAACGGAACCGGAAGCCGGCATCCGGATTGTCTGCCAGTTGTCGCATGATCGTGCTGATCACGTAGCCAACCCAAGCCAGGATGGTTGTCACAATCGCAATGCGTCCCCATGCCATTTTTCGGCGCGAAGGAATCGGGTGAACTATCGATAGTGGTTCGGATCGCTTCTCAGCTCCCCATTGCCGCTTCCGCATTTCCAGGTTCCCGACCCGGCCGTCACTATCAGTTTTATTCAAGACTGTTCTGCTCCCCAGCAAGTCAACGTGCGCGCTAGGCGGTCTGATTGCCCCCAATGCACTTGTGATCCTGATCCTAGCGTATGATCCTTGCGTGATCAGTATTGTGAAATCGAAAGTTGCACTCAAGGTTTGCTCAAGTTTTGCCTAAGATTCACGCAAGTTTATTATGTAAATGAATCTATATATTAATTATTTCTATTTATTTTTATGGTAGTTTAAAATCTATATTGTGTCTTGCTGTGGGATGTGTTGGCAGGGGGCGGAAACTGATTAAGAATTGAGTTTAATGTGTCTAACTTGACCGGCGGCAGGCGCCTTTCACTGATCCGCGTCTTCATTGTTGCTGTGGTGATCGCCGGATTAGTGGGGGGCGGAATGTACCTGTGGAATACGAACCGCGATTCGGCTACAGCTGCCGACACGGGGCGCTGGTATGGCTCCTATGTGGACGCGACTTCGACGCCGTTCTATCCAATTGCGGAAAATGTCGCGCAAGGGCAAAGAGTGGTCCTGGGGTTCGCCGTGGCGGATCCCAAGGACGCATGCGTGAATTCATGGGGCGGCTACTACTCCATGGACAGTGCCAACGAGACGTTCGACCTGGATCGCAAAGTGGCTCGCGTGCGAGAACAAGGCGGGGAGATCGTCATTTCTTCCGGCGGGCTGAATAACGACGAACTCTCCACCGCCTGCACCGACGAACAGAAGATCATTGCCGGATATGAGTCGTTCCTTCAACGATACGATTCCACCACGCTCGATCTGGATGTCGAAGGAAACGACCTTGAGGATTCTGCAGCTTCCCTGCGGCGTGCCTCTGCGGTGGCTGCTCTTCAAACCCGTGCCAAGGATGCAGGGAAGCCCTTGGAAGTCTGGGTTACCCTTCCTGTCGATACCAGGGGTCTGACCGAGTCCGGCCTGGGCGAAGTCAAGCGGCTCCTTGAAGGCGGTGTGGACCTGGCGGGAGTGAACCTGATGACGATGAACTTCGGGGCTACGCGCGCCGCGGGCGACAGCATGGCAGCGGCGTCGGAGCAGGGGGCACGCAGCGCCCACGCGCAGCTCAAGGCGCTGTACGGCCAGTTGGGACGAGAGATGGGGGACCAGACACTGTGGACGAAGATCGGTCTCACTCCCATGATCGGCCAGAATGACCTGATGGGCGAGGTGTTCACGTTGGATGATGCCAAGGCCTTGAAGGATTTTGCCGTGACCACTGGCGTAGGCCGGATCTCGATGTGGTCGGCGAACAGGGATGTGGACTGCGGGCCCAACTTCCCGGATCTGCAACGGGTATCGAACAACTGCAGCGGAACCAGTCAGGAAGACGGTGCTTTCGCCAGCCTGCTCGCGGCCGACCTGGACTCCTCCGGCGTCCCGGCGAAGGCAAACCCCTCACCAGTTGAGGCCCCCGTGGAGACGGCCATCGTCGATGACCCCGCGAAGAGCCCTTACCCGGTATGGAACGCCGAAGCTGCATACCCGAAGTCGGAGCGTATCGTATGGCGCGGCAACGTTTACGAAGCAAAGTGGTGGACTCAGGGAGAATCCCCGGATCTTCCGGTCAGCGATGTGCGCGCGGCGGCTTGGAAGCTGATCGGCCCGGTGCTTCCCGGCGACAAGCCCGAGGAGCCGGTCAAGGTGCCGGCAGGAACGTATCCGGCCTGGACGGGCGGAAAGGTCTATGAGAAGGGCGATCGGATCGTGTTCGACGGCCGGATTTTTGAGGCCAAGTGGTGGAACGAGTCGCAGAATCCCGACGCCGCGGTGCAAGGCGCCGTCGATTCACCGTGGTCTCGCCTAAGCAACGAGCAGGTCAAGAACATCCTCAAGGAGACCAAGAAGACGTCGTAAGCCGAGCCGGCAACGCGTAAGTCGCGCCTTCCACTGTCTTTTTAATACGGGTGGCGTGGTCGCGTTCCCGTTCAGCCGCTTCGGTACGCCCCAAAGCGTCGAGGACCTGTGACCACAACAGGTGCACCGAGGCATCCTCCGGCGCACCACCGGCATCGGCATCAACCAGCGCCTTTTCCAACAAGGAGGAAGCCTGCTCGAGATCGCCGTTGGCCACATGCCATCGTGCCCGGGTTCCGGCCAGTCCCAGGAGCTCCACTGCGTTGCCTCCGATGATGTCGTAGGCCAGCCGGGCACGCAGAATACAGTCGTCGGTGCTCTGGTTGGCAACGCCGGCCTGCAACTGCACATCGGCGCTCGCATTGTTGAACCGCGCCCACATATGTATGTCGTTGATTTGCTGTAATTTGTCGGCCGCCCGCTGATGATAGGAAAAGCCGTCGGTCACATGGCCTTTCGCAAAGGCGAGATTGCCCAACGTCCAAAAACCCTGCCCGGCCACCAAGGTGTCCTCAACATGTTCCAAGGTGCGGGACAAAGGGTGGTGGATGGCCCAGGCCTCGTCGGTCTTGTCCGCCTCGACCAAGCACGCAATTATTCCTTGGTAGGCCTCGGCGCGGGCGTGATGGCTGTCCTGGATGGTTTCCATAACGGCCAGGGCCGTGCGTGCGGTGTCCACTGCTTCGTCGTGCCGAGACTGGTTTCGCAGGGCAGCTGCACGCAGGATCAAGACCTGGACCTTGAACAACAGGTCGCCTTGCATTCGGGGGAAGTCGAGGATTGTTTCGGCGGTTTGAAACGCGACGGCATACGCACCGGTCAGGATCTGGCTTTTTCCCATGTCGTAAAGGAAGTCGGATTCCTTGGCTTGATCACCCAGTGCCCCGTAGAGGCGGGCACACTCCGCGGCTGCTTCCAACACCTGCTGCTGATCCCCTGCGTTGCGGATACTGCGGTGGTGTGCTTCCGCTTTGGCGGCGAGGAATTGAAGTGAACGGTGGGGCATGACCTCAATTATGCTCCATGTGGCCCCGGGCGCTTCCACCGCTTCCTTTCTCCGGGAGTCGTGGAACGGACGAGATAACAGGCGACACCAAAATTTTGCTGGTGAATCCATCTCTCATAAGTGCAAGTGAGACGTATAATAGGCCCTTGGGGTTGCCGACCTGTTTGAGGGTGCGGGCATTACGGGCACCGCCCCGATCACTCGCCCGAATACCGATTGAGATGGAGAATACATGAAGAAGATCCTGGGTTCGGCCCTTGCCGCAATGCTTCTTGCCGGTGCAGTGGTCGTTGGCGGAGCCTCCGACATTGTGCAGCCCGACAGCAATTCGGCGCAGAGCGTTGGCATCGTCAAGCCCTTGGGCGGAAACAACAACTGGCCCTTGCGCGAAGTGTCGCCGGCGGGCGGCATCAGCACCATCGCGGGAAACAACAACTGGCCGCTGTAGGTTCCACACGCTTCGGTCAAGGCCGATGCTACTTCGGTTAGCTCTGATTTCTTCATGAGACGCCGGAGGACCGCTGATTCCGCGATTCTCCTGGAATCAGCGGTCCTTGCGTTTTTGGGACGTGACGGTGGCGGCCGTGTCGCCGCTCGGTGCGCCGGGTTCCACTGCCGAAATGCCTGTTCTGTCGTCTCGAACGGGCTCTGCGGCATGCCGTAGCTATGCCGCGAGGTGCCCGTGACTCCAGTGCTGGCGCGGCCGGGTGAAGACTCCATGAAGGAGGAAGAACAAGGATGGTTCGGGTGCCACTTGGGCGGCCATCATCTTCTTGCGTCGGGTGGTGCCAATGATCTTCCCGGCAATCCAAAACGGCCGGTAGTGTCAACGCGGCTAGTTCCAGGCTGCCGCCCGACGTCGGAGTTCCGGTCCTGGTGGTCCAAAGCTCCGACGATGTCGTCACCCGGAGCATGTAGGGACATATCTGGAAGCGGCCCTCCCCGACAGCACCTTGGTTCGGCTTGAGGCCATCGGGCATGTCCCGCAAAGCAGCGCGTCCGAGCAAGCTGCCTCCGCCATCTCGACCACCTCAGCCCGACATGAGCCAGAGATCCGCCGAGAACCTCCGCTTTGGACGACTCTTCGAGTAGGGGCCCGACGACGATGGTTGGACGACGGATGAAGGCGCGCTCGGGTCGTGGGGGACCACTCACCGTGCCGGAATGCAAATACTCAATGAAAAGGCAGTGCGCGCACTTGCGTCGTCGCGGGTTGTTGCAGGATCTATGCCAACCCGCTCGGGCAGACTGCCACCGAATTTCCGTGCACATGTCAGTGACACTGAAGCGGGGGCCATTAGTGCCGGTCGTCATCACGTTGGTCCATGGAACACACCTGGGGTGCGATGTCCCGGCACCGATGTCCTCGAAGGGCGCGAACCGACGAGGAGTGGGTGTGTACGGTGCTTTCGCGATCGGGTTGAGCACCTGTCCCAGGTCGGTTGCCGGAGCCCGACAGCCGTTGGTGTCGCCTGTGCGTGGCGTTCACCAGTGTAAGGATGAGCGCGCCGAGGACCGCACCCATGGTGTTGGCCAGGATGTCCAGGAGCGAGGCGACCCTATTCGGCAGTATGAGCGCCTGGCCGTGCTCGATGATGCACGACGCAGCGAAGCCCGTGGACAATGCGTGCCACCACTTCCCGGTCCACGCGGCCGCGATGTAACCGAAAGGCGTGAAAAGCAGGATGTTCGCGCCGAATTCGATGTTGTCGTAACCGATGAACGAGGGCATGCCATGTGCATGCAGCCACCCGATGACGTTGCCCAAGCTACCGCTGACCGGACGATCCACGGGGGTCGGCCAAAAAGCAATCGTCGCCAAGACCAAGAGGTAGGCAACGGCAACGATCACGGTGAAGCGGAGAGGTTGTTTGGACATTTCGCTCAGTCGGGGTGGGGAACCAAGTTGCGGCGCGGCCGAAAAAGAGTGGCGCGGCGCCATGGTCATTCTACGGCAGGACACAGCATACAAGGAGCGCTGGTATCGAATCTCTTAGCCCCTATGCGGCCCATGCCAGATGCAACATGAATGCTGCGACAAACGTAGCCGGCACGGGGGAGTCCATCCAGGGCAACGCCAAACCCAGCCCGCCGTATGGCCGGTGCCGGGTTGGGTGTTGCCCGCGACCCCATTCCCGGCACGCCGCGGCAACGATGCAGCCGAGAAACTTCGCGGTCCTGCCGACGACGCCGACGGTGACCGCGAGACAACCATCATCGACCGAATCCTGGCCCTCCGGATGGTGCCCCTTGGCCATCGAAGCTATTCCCGACCCGAAGCATGCAAGGCAAGGGGCTGGCCGCAAATCACCAGGTCCTGATGCCGGAAGCCGGGGAGACCTTCACGGCATCCAAGTCCTAGGCGACGGACGGCCCGGTGAAGGGCCGGGGCATCGGGGTGCCTCCACCCAGGGAAAGGGGCGTTGGGACCCGCCCGGAAATCTCGGGGGAACATGCAACAGGGGGAGAATGCCCACCGAACGATCCAGCGGTGTGGCCGTAGCGCGCGCCGCTAGCTGAACGGGGTCTGCGGGTGTGCCTGGCGTTGTCCGTCAATGATGAAATCCGTGCGTTCGTCGTAGAAGCAAACCAGCCCGGCGATCGCGGCCGATTCGGGCAGCGGCTCGCGGTAGCACCAGGCCACCTCCCCGCCGCCACTGGCCGGTGCCCAGTAGCTGGCCGTGCCCTTGTAGGGGCACTTGCTGGTGCGCTCGGTGGCCACCAGGGCATCCCACGCCACGTCCTGGCGCGGAAGGTAGTAGCGCGCCGGCAGGTGCGTTTCGAAGAGCATCATCGGGTGGGCCGAGTCGGCCAGATGCATGCCCTCGAGCTCCACGCGAATATGCCTGGTCGATGCCATGATGTCGACCCGGTGGAAGGGATCGCGCGGATGCGAATCGATGGGCACATCCTCTTCGAACCAATCGAAGGCACGGAAATCGACAAGCACGACGCCCGAAAGCTCCGCATCGTCAGGCCGGTAGGCCGCAGCCGGGACCGTGTGACCGGACACCTCGATATCCAGCGCCGTGCCCGCGGCGGTGTGCAGCGCAAAGTCGTCATCGGGTGTCAGTACCTTCCTCCCCGCTTCCGGCTTCGGGAGGCGGGCGGCACCGGAGACCGAGAGGTTCGCCAACAGGTCTGCCTCTGGCACGGCGTAGATGGGCACGATGCGCCCCGGCTCCCAGACGAGCAGCGCGCGTGTTGAGTCCAGCACAGGGGTGCCGTCGAGGTATGCCCGCACGCGTTTGGGCGTCGGCTCGTACCGCAGGGAGGAGAGCGACTGGTTCAAAAGTAGGGAAATTTGGGTGGCCACGGCGCCAGTATGCGCGCGCCGAACTCGGCGGTCAAGGTCCGGAATGCCGGTCAGGAACACGTTCGAGAAACTCTGAGTTCCGTCCCTACAGGTTTGCGTTCCTCAAGCCGCGGCAGGGAACCCTCTCATCTCTCCCAGCGAATCCATAGACTCAAGGAGCGGTTCACCAGACCTTGATGCCGAAGCGCCGGGACACGGTCTCCAGGGCCGGGTTATGGAGGTGGATGGGAGCGCCGTCGTTCGAGGACATCTCCTCGCCCTCCAAACCATCATCCCTGCGGCGCAGCCAGTACGCCCAGCAATGCCCGCCCCCGTGCTTGCTATTGAACCGGATCCCCAGCGGCAGGCTCCCATCTTCCAGGACCTGCTTACGGATCCAGGCGGACACCATGGCCGTCGCTGCGCGGTCTTCTCCGTGCAGGACACCCAGGGTGAGCTGCGTAAGGCCACGTTCCTCGTGCAGCTGCGCACCGATTCCGGCGCGGATCGCGGCAACGGAGTCGGGGTGCTCGACATCGACCCACCAGCCCGTGCCAGCGTGAGTTCGTAGATGCGGCGACGGTCGCGCCAATGCTTGGCAAGGGCGCCGAGACCAAGCTGGTTGCCCCATTCGGTGTCCACGGAACGCAGGTACTCCTCAAGGGCCATGCCCATGAAGTCGGCATCCTTCTGCAGGGGATGAATTGCGCCGAGTGTCAGGGCATAGCCGGAGAGGACCTCCGCGAAAGCGATCTCCTAGTCGGTGGAGATGTAGATCGTGGAACCCGGGGTGTCGTAGCGGCTCCAGCCAGCCGGGTCGTCCCCGGCCAGGCGTTCGGGTGGATCCAGCGGACCGCGGTGGGTGGTGGCGATCCGACATCCGGTCCGGAAGTCATCGACGACCCAGAGGCCCGTTGTCTCGCACCGGTGCCCATTCAAAGGTCCTGCCTGTCCTCGAGGAACGCGGTGAGGGCCTGAGTGACTTCCTTGTGCCGGTCCTCGCGGATGGCGGTCAGGGGCGTGTCCTCCTCCAGAAAGGGGTTGCCACCCACGAACCAGGCACGGGCAATGGCATCGGTCTCGGCGTCGGCGATGGCGATCCATACGCGGTGTGCCAACAGCAGTCGCTTCTGGAAAGCCGGTCCGGGAATCGAACCGGCGGGCTTCGCCCAGCGGTGGGGGGCCTTGGGGTCCTTGCTGCCGGCCAACGTGGCCACCAGAAGCGGGCCTAGGTGGGAGTTCAGGCGGCGTACAACCTCGTGGATATCCAGTCGTGCCGTCTCGGCATGGCCAGCGATGATCGTGGTGGATGTGCTCATGACACCATGATAACACCTAAATAACACCCTGAATACACCGAAGTATCGTCTACGTGATATAGGCCGTCTTACTTGCAATCCTCATCGTCGCCTTATTTCTTGGTGGAAATGCCGTAGGACCACTCCATGCAAGATTGAAAGACTCACAAAAATCCGGGGCTGCCCCTACCCAGTAGACGACCCGTTCCCAGGGTGGCTCGTGAAAAAGTGAAATACCTGACGTTATTTGTTGTGGGAGCTAGGTTGTGAGCGCATTATTAGGCAAGGACCTACGAAACGGGGACACCATGTCTGATACTGAATCGGAGCAGCGTGCTTGGGAGGTAGCTAGCGTTGTATTTGGCGTCAGTGTGGGCGGGGTGGCAACTTTTTTCGCTCGGCAGAACTGCCCTCCTCTTCAGAAGATTCCTTCCTCGAAACAGTGGATATGTACCTTGGGTGATGTAAATGACACTTTGCTGTCTTTGTTCGTGGCCCTTGTTGTCGGTCTGATTGTCCTCGCATTTTGGGAAGGCCATTTCGCATGGAAGCGTATGTCTCGACCATCGAGCTGACTAGAGCACTCTTGATGTGACGAAGTGCCGTACAACCACGGACTTGGGGACCAGCGGTACAGCGGATGGCGCTGGGAACTCAATCATGGTTGTCTAACGCGGGAAATCATGATTGTGCGGGGTATCGTCGGAAAAATCTCGATCACTGGTGGGGCGGATATTGTCAGTCGGGCCCGTGGCATTTCTGACTGATGAACAGGCCAACGCATCTGGAAGGTTAGCCAAGGATCCAACGTGGACCGAGTTGGATCGCTTATTCTTCCTCGACAACGACAACGACAACGACAACAACGACGACCGGACTTCGATCGCAAACTAGCGCGGTGTCCACCATCAATTGGGCCCTGCATATATGTACGGTCCGCTACCTCGAACTGTTCCTGGAAGATCCCTTGGCTGCGCTGCGGCTGGCCGGTTACACGCATACCTGTGCTTATCGTCAGCCGCTGTACCGAGGGTCTCCAAAGCCGATACCACCGGCGCTCGCCGGCCTCCGGGACAGCGGGTCCTCACCGGAGAGACTGGTTCTGCTGGCCCTGCTGGTGCCCGGAGCCTTCACGTGGTGGCCTTCCCCGGAAACCCGCGACGGCACGTGGGCCACGCCGTGCTGTACGGCGACCGTCTGGAACTGGTCGACTCCTACTGTTGCCCGGGCTGAAGCTATCTCCGGTGGGAAGGCCGGCTGGTGCGGTAGGCGGCTGGCCGACACTGAGCAGCTGACGCGTCCGGGCCGCGGGGCCCCGGGTGCCGTCTCCGGCGCATCCGTCCGGAAAGCGGGTATGGACCACCGGTGACTACGTGTATCCCGCGGCTTATCATGGGTTCAAACGATGGGCATGACCATGCCGTGGCCGGCGGGATGGGTGGCCCAACGCAGGCCCAAGGAGCCCGACGATGTCCGACACCGAGCAGTCCATCGGCAGGTACACCAGCGGGGATCTGCGCGAGCGGCTGCACGCTGCATTGCGGGCCGCGGGCAAGGAACCGGCGGTGTTGCTGCCCGGGGACTTGGGGGAGGCCGACCATTTCCACACCGGCGGTCAGGCGGCCACGGCCGCGGTGGCCACGGCGCTGGACATCGGGCTGGGGACCCGGGTACTGGATGTCGGGGCCGGACTCGGCGGCCCGGCCCGCTTCTTCGCCTCACTCGGTGCGGTGGTCACCGGCGTGGATGTGACCGAAGAATTGGTGAAACTGGCCAGGGAACTGAATACTGCCAGTGCGAAGTCCGGATCGGTAGCCATGCTCGTGGCCCCGGGGCAGAGAACCAACCTGGCCACCGGGTCCTTCGACACCGCGGTGATGCTGCATGTGGGGATGAACCTTCAGAACAAGGCAGCGGTATTCGCCGAGGTCCACCGACTGCTGCGCCCGGGCGGAAACTTCGGGATCTTCGATTTGATGGGGACCAACGCCTTGGAGTACCCGATGCCGTGGGCCGATGCCCCGGCGGCGTCCTACGTCGAGGCGGCCTCGGCGTACGAGCGCTACCTGCGCACGTGCGGATTCGCCATCAGACAGGATGTGCCGGGCGGGACAAAGATGCCCGCGGCGCTGCCGCCGACCGGGCAGGGCAGCGGGGCCGCAGGACTCGAGGTCCCCATCCTGCTGGGCGCCGACGCCCATCAGCGGATCCGCAACGTGTCGGCGGCGCTGAAATCCGGATCGCTGACCGCCCGGTTGTTGGTGGCGCTGCGCCCCTAGCCTCCTTGAGTAGAATGTGTGTTTGGCGCCGTCCGAATCCCCGGCGCGCGGGAAGCATCCCGTTTGTCACCCCTGCGCGCACTACAAGGAGTACCCCCGTGGCCCAGCCGAAGAACCTGAAGAAACTCACCCGAACCCGCATGGAACGCACGGGGGAGAGCTACACCACCGCACGCAAGGCCATCCTGGACGCGAAGCCCCACCGCCCGGCCAGCGCCGCCGATGCTGAAGAAGCCGCAGCCGCGGCGCAGGAAGCGGAGCTGCCCGAATACCCGGCACCCGAAAACGTGATGCAGTACGACGCCGGGCTCTGGCACCGGGTGCTCACCCAGGCCGGTATCAAACACCCGCTCACCGGCGAACCACTGTCCGAGGCACTGCTGGCGGGGTTGGCCGGCGGCATCGGCTTCATGGCCTTCACCTTCGTTTACGAACAAGCCACCACCGCCACCGTAGTCACTCGCTCACACCCCGAGCCCTACACCGCCAACCTCCTGGCCCGCTGCGGCGCCAAGGTCACCGAGCGCACTACCGGAAGCGCCCGGTTGGCCGCCGACTACCTGGATGCCGGGCTTGATGCCGGCCGCGCCGTGGTGGTCCGCGTCTCGGTCGGCGCGCTGCCGTGGATCGACTCAGACGCGGTGGAAGACTCCGACTCCATCGACCTGGTGGTGGTGGGCGAGCACGGCGAGGATTTGCTGGTCGACGACGGCTCGGGCTCGCTGACTCCGATCAGCCCCGAAGACCTCGCCGCGGCACGTTCCCGGCGCAAAAAGGATAAGCACTGGCTGGCCTGGATCCCGGAAAGCAGCTCACTCGATGCACAAACCTTGGCGGCTAACGTACGCGAGGCCATCGCACAGATGACCGGGCGGCTGCTGGGCACCAGTGAGCTGGAAGGGATCCCGACGCACTTCGCCAAGAACTTCGGCATCGCCGGCATGAACAACTGGGCCGAGAAGCTGCGCGACACCACCACGGCCAAGGGCTGGAGCAGGATCTTCGCCGAGCCGGCGCGCCTGGAATCGGGCCTCACCCAGATCCTGGGTTTCCTTACCGACACCCGCTTCGGCGGAACCGGCGGATTACGCGGCCAGTACGCCGACTTCCTCACCGAGGCCGCCACCCTGCCCGGGCTCGAGGCCCTGGGAGCCCACGCGGCAGACTACGCCCACCTGGCCCAGGACTGGATGGTGTTCACCGATCTTGTTGACCCGGCCGTGGAGGCGGAAAGCCGCGGCGCGTACTTCGCGACGCTGGCCGACCAGCTCGAGGTCATCGCCGCGGCCGAAGAGCGGGCGGCCACCGCGCTCGCCGACACGCTGGGGACCCTGGGCGACTAAGCAACAGCTAAGCCGGTGAGGGGCGCGTCCCTTCACCGGCTTAGCGGGCTTGACTCCGAAGCGGCGCCCCGCCGGCTTCGCTGATAGGGTGGTGCGGTGACTTACGAGATTGAAATCGGCCGTTCCAAGCGCGCAGCCCAGGCGTACTCCCTTGACGATGTGGCGATTGTTCCCAACCGCCGTACCCGCGACCCGCACGATGTTTCGGTTACCTGGCAGATCGACGCCTACAAATTCGAGACCCCCATCATCGGGGCCCCCATGGACTCGGTGATGTCCCCGGCCACAGCCATCGCGCTGGGCAAGCTTGGCGGCCTGGGGGTGCTGAACCTCGAGGGACTGTGGACCCGCTACGAGGACCCCACCAAGGTGCTTCAGGAAATCGCCGCGCTGAAGTCCGCCAACGGCGGGCACTTCGACCCGGCCATCACCGCGCGCCTGCAGGAACTGTACTCGGCCCCGATTCTCCCGGAGCTGATCACCGCCCGGCTGGCCGAGATCCGCGAATCAGGGGTGACGGTTGCCGGCTCGCTGACCCCGCAGCGCACCCAGGAGCACTATGAGACGGTGATTGCCGCCGGCGTTGACCTGTTTGTGATCCGCGGCACCACGGTCTCGGCCGAGCACGTCTCCAAGACCCACGAGCCACTGAACCTCAAGGCCTTCATCTACGAGCTTGACGTCCCGGTGATCGTCGGGGGAGCCGCAGGCTATACCCCGGCCCTGCACCTGATGCGCACCGGCGCCGCCGGCGTGCTGGTCGGCTTCGGCGGAGGTGCCTCGGGCACCACCCGCCGCGCGCTGGGCATCCACGCGCCGATGGCCACCGCCATCTCCAACGTGGCAGCCGCGCGCCGCGACTACCTGGACGAGTCCGGTGGACGCTACGTGCACGTGATTGCCGATGGCGGCCTGGGCACCAGCGGTGACATCGTCAAGGCCATCGCCATGGGCGCCGACGCCGTGATGCTCGGCACCGCCCTGGCCCGCGCCGAAGAAGCCCCGGGAGCCGGCTGGCACTGGGGCATGGAGGCCACGCACGAGAACAACCCGCGCGGGGACCGGGTCAAGGTCGGCACCGTGGCACGGCTGGAGCAGTTGCTCTACGGCCCCTCGCACCACACCAACGGCACCTCCAACCTCATCGGTGCGCTGCGCCGGTCGATGGCCACCACCGGGTATTCGGACCTGAAGGAATTCCAGCGCGTCGACGTCGTGGTTTCCCCCTACGAGGCCGACTAACACCTAGACGCTGCGCGTCAACCACGAGACGGACAGGGGGCTGCTTCCTTCGCCCACCACGGTGGTGGAAAGAAGCGCCCCCTCGCTTTTCCGCCGTGGTCTCACGGCGCCGTGGGCCCCGTGGCCCCTGGGGGATCCCGGTGTACGCTGAAAATCCCCGTGCGCCGCACGTGCCTGCCAGGTGCACAGGCGCCGCACCTGCAAGCCTTCCTTGTCCACCACGCCGAACTGCGAATCGATGCCATGAACTCCACCACGCCGCTGAGCGCCCGCATTGAACCTCCCGAGCTGACCACCGCGCAGATGGTGGCGCTTCAAATGGTGACGCCCACGCGCGATTCGACGGTGGCGGCGCTGGCCGGTCTGCTGCAGGACGCCGGTCGACTCTCGGATTTGCCCGGCTTCCTGGCCGATGTGCACCGCCACGAACACCAGCTGGCCACGGGCCTGCCCGGCGGCATCGGCCTGGCCCACGCCCGCAGCGACTTCGTCTCGGCACCCAGCATCGCCGTGGGCGTCATGGCCTACGGGCAATCCCTGGACTTCGGGGCCACGGACGGGCCCGCCCACGTGGTGCTGCTGCTGGCCACCCCCGCCTCGAGCTACTCCGAGCACCTGATGATGCTGGCGGCCCTGGCCCGCTCGCTGGCCAAGGACTCCTTCCGCGAATCCTTGCGCCGCGCCAACGATGCAGGGGTCATCGCCGGCCTGGTCGGTTCCACCATCGACTTTTCCACCCTCTGAGCAAGCCCAAACACGTCAGGGTACGAAGGTGATTCCCGCCACTCGGGCGTGGTGCAGAACCCGCTGGGTGCTGCGGGAACGAACCGGAGTCCGGGTTGGTTCCATTGGCTCTTGTGCTCCACTTCGACGTACGGTAGTAGTGTGCTGAAAACTGCCCTTAAACCCCGCTGGATCCTTGCCTTGGTTGGCGCCCTCGTTGTTGCCACCGGCTTTGTCCTGCTGAGCCAGTGGCAGTTCAACCGCTCGCAGACCGAGGCCCCGCCACCGCCGAGCACCACCGAACGCGTGGTCCCCCTGGTGGATCACCTCGAACCCGGTGTTGATCTGATGGCAGTCGACGCCGACCAGATGGTCTCGGCCACCGGCAGCTTCCTGCCCGGCAAACAGATCCTGGTCAAGAACCGCGTCGAAGACTCGAAGACCGGCTACTGGGTGGTGGCCGCTTTCAAGGTCGATGGGGCACCGGGCGGCAACACCATCCCGGTGGTGCGCGGCTGGCAGGGAAATGACGCAACCCCCGCGCCGGCACCGACCGGCACCGTCGAACTCACCGGCCGCCTGCTGCCCACCGAGGCGCCCATCGCCCAGGACGCCGGGCAGCGCGCCTACGCCTCGCTCTCCGTGGCCGAGCTGATCAACGTCTGGGACGTCCCGGCCTACAGTGGCTTCATCACCGCCACCACCGTGACCGGGGCCGGTGGCACCGACTTATCCGCCGCCGCGAGCAACCTGGTGCCGGTCGATGTTGACCCGCAGCCGCAGGAACGCCAGATCAACTGGCTGAACATCTTCTACGGTATCGAGTGGGTGGTGTTCGCCGGATTCGCCGTGTTCCTCTGGTACCGGCTGGTCGCCGACGAATTCCGCAAGAGCCAGGAAGATATCGCCGACGCCGCCGCGCTGGCCGCCGGGCTTGACCCCGCCATCGTGTATCAACGCCAGATCAACCTCGAGAACCCCACCCTCGAGCCCGAACCCAAGGACTAGTTGTGACAGAGCAAAACCCCGCCCCGAAAGTACGCCGCTTCGCCGGAACCCCCGCCCAGATCCGCTCCGCTTCGAACTTCTACAAGGTCGCCTCCTACATCACCGGTGTGATGCTGCTGCTGCTCTGCGCGGAAATGATCGTCAAGTACTTCTGGCACCTGGAACTGTTCATCGGTGGCACGCTGCTCGACGGCAGCTCCAACACTGTGGGCCTGGTCAACCGCGGTGACATCACCGAAGGCGTAAACATCTCGTTGGCCATCCTGATTGCCCACGGCTGGCTGTACGTGCTCTACCTGCTGGCCGACTTCCGCCTGTGGTCCCTGATGCGCTGGCCTTTCAGCCGCTTCATCACCATCGCCTTGGGCGGAGTGGTCCCGCTGTTGTCCTTCTTCATGGAGAAAAAGGTCCACGGCGAGGTCGAGACCGAGCTGGCCTCCCACCCGCAGGCAGCCAAGCGGTACTGACGCACCTACCCGGCGGCACCATCGAGCCGGGTTGCCACCTCCTGAACGGGGCGGTCCTCGCATGCGCACCAGCGCGGCGCAGGGCCGCCCTTTGTGCATAATTCGGCATCCCACCGGATTTCCCTGTACTGCTACGAACGGGAAGAAGTCGAGGGGCACCGTATCCGCACGTTTTGGAGGCTTCTAGGTTTCACTTCCCCCCACATTCACTCATTAGTGCCGCACGATGGGTACCGATCGGTGCATCATGGGGCTCATGGACACACCCAGCTTGACGGCCAGCCCCACGAAGCAGGCCGCCACCGACACCGCGGTCCGGCATCTTGCCACCGCGGTGCTTCAGCTGCGTGCCGCCGGTGCTGATCTAGAATCCTTGGATCTGGATGTGGCATCGGCCGCAGTGGTTTTGGGCCTGCTCGAGCAGGGGAACCGGGCGATTGCCTACCGCCAGCTGCAGACCGTATTTGTTGCCGACGCGAACCAGATACACCGGCTGGATCCACAAACCGCCACCGACATCGATGCGCTGGCTGCTGACCCGCAGGCCCTGGCCGAAGGCACCGCCAGGGTTCCGGTGGAGCGGATGTGTTCGGGAATGAGTCCCCACCGCAACACCGCCTCGTGGATGCAGGCCCACCTGCATATTTCCGCTACGGAGGCTCGCCGCCGGCTCAATGGTTCTCGGCTATTGGTTGCTCCGGCCCCCACATCCACGCCCACTCAGGTTCTCGCAGCCGACACCGCCACCGGTACCGACACCCCTGATCCGATGGCCCCACGGTTCCCGGTGTTGGCGAAGGCCGCCGCCGATGGAACAGCGGACGTGGGAACTCTGGCTTCGCTGGCCGGAGGATTGGAAGCGATGGGTCCGCGTCTTGCCGATCGCCCCGATGCCTCGAAACTCTCTGCGGTCATCGAAGAAGACCTCGCCCATGAGGCGCAGACCCGGGAGCCTAAGGATTCTCGTAAGGCCCTAACCGACTGGGGCACGTATCTGGCCGAAAACGGGGCACCACTGACCGATGAGCAGATCATCGCCAAGCGCGGCATGTTCTTCCGGGGACACCGCGACGGATTTGATGAGTATCTGATGCGTTGCGACCCGATCGATTCAGAAACGCTCCAAGCTTTCGGCGAGGCCTGGACCAATCCTCGTTCCACGAAGCTTCCACCAACGTCTGCCTCCACCACCAGCAGTAAAAGCAACGGGAACGGGACTGCCGGTGAGGCTGGTCAGGCTGAGGATGCTGGGGGTTCCTTCGTCGGGGCTCCGGCCCCTGCGTGGGCGGTGGCCCCGGGTACCGATCCGGCCGATGTACCGCGCAGCGAATGGGTCGGTGGGGTTCCCGCCACTACCGTCAACGGCGCAACCACCAACCATGCTGGCGCGACCGCAACATGGTCGGATACCCGAGATCCACGCACTAGCCCGCAATTACTCTTAGATGGGGTCATCGCGGCAGTCAACGGGACGTTGAATGGCACAGGTGTCCCCGAATCCGGAGGCATGCGAGTGCGGATCGGGGTGTTAATCGATTACCGGGCACTGTTGGGACAATGCGAAGACGCTGGGATCACCGATCACGGGCTCCCGATTTCGGCGACGAACATTCGCCGACTGGCGTGCAACGGAGATCTACTTCCGGTGGTGCTCGGTGGTGCGGGGGAGATTTTGGATCTGGGCCGAGAGGCCAGGAGTTTCTCCTCGGCTCAGCGCAAGGCCATCGCGATTCGTGATCGTGGTTGCGTGGTTCCGGGTTGTCGACGGCCGGCATCCACCAATGAGGCCCATCATGTGAAGCCCTGGCTGGAAGGCGGTCTGACTAGTGTTAATAATGGTTCTAGTGTTTGTGCTCATCATCATGCGATGGTGCATGCCGGGTTGATCACGCTGAAAATGATCAATGGGATCCCGTTTGTGATCGGGCAGGCGGGTCAGCCTCGGGGAGATCCGGAGCGGAATCTTTATTGGCATCCGGAATTGCGTACTTCCGGCTACACCCCACCCCTCTTCACCGACTGACGAGCCTAGTGCTACTGCCGGTAGGATCCGTGGCGTGGATATCGAACTGAGCAGGTTCCGTGTGCGCTGGGGAAGGATGGCGGTCGTTGAGCAGTGGCTGGAGTTCCTGAACGGGAACATGCCGGCGGTTCTGCAAACCCTCGAGGGGGAGAACATGCTCGTCGAGACCATCTTTCATGAGCACCTGGACGGAGCCGACTTTCTGTACTGGTTCAGTATCCAGGGCCAGGGAGGAATCGACGTGCAGGAATCTGAGCACTGGGTAGACAAGAAACATTTGGAGTACTGGCGCGAATGCATTGACCGTGAGTACCCTAGCGTCGACCTCAAGCCCCGGGCGGCTATGATCACGGAGGCCATCCGCAATCAGTTGGAGTCATAATTTCGCCCGCAGGCCAAAGACGCGTGAGCGCCTGCTGAGGCCTGCATGACGACCAGGCGCGTAGCGTGCGTCACCCTTGGCCCGTTGAAGGTGCATGTGTGTGCTGGCTGCGGCTAAGCTTAGCCGGGTGACCAATACTCCCAGCACCCCAGAGCAACAGCCGGTTCTGGTCGTCGATTACGGGGCCCAGTACGCACAGCTGATTGCTCGGCGTGTACGCGAAGCCAACGTGTATTCGGAGATCGTCCCGCATACCTTCACCACCGAACAGATTCTCGCCAAGAACCCGGCGGCAATCATCCTCTCCGGAGGCCCCTCGAGCGTTTACGCCGACGGTGCCCCGAGTGTCGGTGCCGACCTTTTTGAGGCAGGTGTGCCGGTCTTGGGCATCTGTTACGGATTCCAGGCCATGGCAAACGCCCTTGGCGGAGTCGTCGCCGAAACCGGATTGCGCGAATACGGTGCAACCCATGCAACCTCGTCCGGGGCCGCACGCTCCATCTTGGCGGGCATGCCCGAAACCCAGAACGTCTGGATGAGCCACGGAGATTCGGTCTCCAAGGCCCCAGAGGGCTTCGAGGTTTTGGCCACCACCGCCGGTGCGCCGGTTGCAGCCTTCGCCAACGAGGCCAAGCGCCTCTACGGTGTGCAGTGGCACCCAGAGGTCAAGCACTCGGCCCACGGCCAGCAGGTCTTGGAAAACTTCCTGTATCACGGCGCCGGCCTGTCCGGCTCGTGGACCGCAGCGAACATCCTGGACGAGCAGGTCGAAAAGATCCGCGAGCAGGTCGGCAACGGCCGTGCCATTTGCGGTCTGTCCGGCGGCGTTGACTCCGCCGTGGCCGCCGCACTGGTGCAGCGCGCCATTGGCGACCAGCTCACCTGCGTGTTCGTGAACCACGGACTGCTGCGCGAGGGCGAAGCCGAACAGGTGGAGACCGACTTCGTCGCCGCCACCGGCGCCAAGCTCTACATCGCCGATGAACGCGAACGTTTCCTCACCGCCCTGGACGGCGTCACCGATCCGGAAACCAAGCGCAAGATCATCGGCCGCGAATTCATCCGCGCCTTCGAGGCTGCCGAAACCGCGATCCTCGCCGATGCTGCCGACTCCGGCCAGCCGGTGAAGTTCCTGGTCCAAGGCACCTTGTACCCGGACGTCGTCGAATCAGGTGGAGGCGAAGGCGCCTCGAACATCAAGAGCCACCACAATGTGGGAGGGCTGCCCGAGGACCTGGACTTCGAGCTTGTCGAACCGCTGCGCGCCCTGTTCAAGGACGAGGTCCGTGCCGTGGGCAAGCAGCTTGGCCTGCCGGCCGAGATCGTCATGCGCCAGCCTTTCCCGGGCCCGGGCCTCGGCATCCGCATCATTGGTGCTGTCAACGAGGAACGCCTGGAACTGCTGCGCAAGGCCGACGCCATTGCGCGTGCCGAGCTGACCGCCGCCGGACTGGACGAGGAAGTCTGGCAGATGCCCGTCGTCCTGCTGGCCGACGTGCGCTCCGTGGGCGTCCAGGGCGATGGCCGCACCTACGGTCACCCGATCGTGCTGCGTCCGGTGTCTAGTGAGGACGCCATGACCGCAGACTGGTCGCGGTTGCCTTACGACTTGCTGGCGAAGATCTCGAACCGGATCACCAACGAAGTCGACGGGGTCAACCGCGTGGTGCTGGATGTCACCTCCAAGCCGCCGGGAACCATCGAATGGGAGTAATTCCGGGCCTTTGATCGGGCAGGAATCTCGGGGTCCGGGGAGGAAGCCATAACGGCGTCCTCCCCGGGCCTTTTTCATGCCGCCAAACAAACGCCACGCCAAGGCCCACTTCAATGCCGGACCACCGGGAAGCCGGGCGTTGGAGGGTCTCGTTCGCGCGGCAGCGTGATGACAGGTGGGCACGGCGGACCAGCGGCGCACGTGGTGGCGCCGATGGTGGCAAGGGCTCGCGCCCGAACGTGTTTTGGTTCGGCACCGCGGTCCGGTTTTGCACTAGATTGGTAAGGGCTGAATGTATCCGCGCGGCAACGCGCTGCGCGGTAGTGGCCGCATTCAGGCAGAGGTGAAGGGACGGTATGGTGACAGAGCACCAGCAGCACAGCGATGAGATGGTCTCCACATGGGTGGATTCCTTGGGCCCCGGGGTGGGGACCGATACGCTGCTGCGCTTCGCCCCCTCGGTCTCGAACAGCATCGACATCACCCATGCCCATCCCTCGGGATTGGCACAATTCTTAGCCGGACGACGCACGCGGCTCTCCACGCTGCTGCGCGACTCAGACGCCTACGATTCGGCACGACGCACGGCCGATGCCCTGCGCTCCAAAATTCGCGAGCTCTGGGACGAACGCGGCATCGACGTCGGCTACCTCTCCGCAGGCCTGGCCAACTGGCGTGCGGTCCACGAAGGCCGCAGCGAGCAGTTCAACGCCCCCATCATGCTCGGGCGTATTGTGCTCTCGGTCCGTGATGACCAGGACGACTTCGAGATCCAGCTGATGGGCCGTGCCGAGTTCTCCCCGGCACTGCTGCGCTACTTCAAGCGCCAGCATCGCCTCGAGATCGACACCGAAGCGATCAACTCCGCCGCCTACTCGATCGCCCGCTTCGACCCGACCCGTGCCATGGATGCGCTGCGTTCCCAGGTCGCCGAGGTCTCCGGGATGGTCGTGGCACACCGACTGCTCATCTCCACCTTCGCTGACCTCGCAGATCCCGCTGACCCGGGCTCCATCGACCTGAGCCACCCGGTGCTGGGCACACTCTTCGAAAAAGAACTTAATCGCGAGTCCGCTGACTCCGCCGACTCGACGGCCCCCGGCGCAACACCCTCGGGAACCTCAAACACCACAGCAGCCAAGCCCGCGGCAACTATCGACACCGAACCGCGGATCGGTACCGGCACACGCCGGAAGTCCGCCGCCACGCACCCCCGCCGCACCAGCGATGACCGCGACCCGGCCGATGAGCTGCTGCTGCTGGATGCCGATGAATCCCAGCAGGCGGCCCTTGACCTCATCGAGGCCGGCGAATCGGTGGCCATCAGCGCACCGGCCGGCAGCGGGCAGACCCAGACGGCGCTGAACGCCGCAGCGGTGCTGGCCGCCAAGGGCAAGCGCGTGTTGGTGGTGGCCGAGCGCCGCTCCACCGCCGAAGAATTTGTTGCACGCTTCGACGAACTTGAGCTGGCCGGCACGGCTCTGCTGCTCTCCCCGGAAGATGACCCGGACGAGCTGCGTAAGCTGCTGACCCGGGCGATCCTACGCAACGAGCGCGCCACCGAACCGTCCTTGGGCAAGCTGCATGCTGCCCTGCGCGATCACCGCCACGCCCTGCTGGAACACGTGCACTCGCTGCACTCGACCCGCGCGCGCTGGGGCTGCTCGCCGTATCAGGCGATGCAGGAACTGGCCCGGCTCACGTCGCTGACCCCTGCCCCGGCCACCACCGTGCGGCTCAAGCGCTCGGTACTGGATTCAATCACCAACCGTGCCACCACCGCGGCGAAGCTCAAGCGCGCCGCCGAGCTGGGCGCATTCATCAAGGCCTCCGAATCCAGCCCCTGGTACGGGGCCCGGCTGCGCAACAAGCGCGACACCGACACCGCACTGGATTTGGTCAGCGGGTTGCAACGCGACCTGCCGATCCTGCGTGATCACATGCTCAAGGTTGCCGCGCACTCCGAGATCCGCCTGGCCGACTCCTACAACAAGTGGGGCGAACAGCTGGACCTGCTGGTCGCGGTGCGTTCCTCACTGGACAAGTTCGAGTCAGACATCTTCGACAAGTCCGTCGAAGACCTGATCTCCGCCACCGCATCCTCGTCCTGGCGCCGGGAGCGAGGCATCGAGATGAGCTCGATGACCCGCTCACGGCTGCGCAAAGTCGCCAAGGATTATGTGCGCCCCGGGGTGCACGTCGCGGACCTGCAGACGGCCCTGGAAGCAGTGCAGGAACAACACCTGTCCTGGCACCACCACGCCACCTCCCAGCGCCACCCGATGGTCCCGGCGGGGTTGCTGGATGTTAACGCCGGCTACCAGGACGCCGGTTCGCGGCTGGATAAGCTGGCCATGTTGCTGCCGGCAGCCGCCGGTGAGCGATTGCGCGACGAACCGATCGCGCAGCTGCTGGCCACCATGAGCGCACTGCTGGAGAACAAGGGCGAGCTGGACCAGCTGCCCGAGCGCACACTGATCACCGAACAGCTTGCCGAGCATGGCTTGAGCGAGCTGATTGACGACTTCCGGGCACGGAACATCGCCCCGGATGCAGTGGGCTCCGAGCTCGACCTGGCCTGGTGGCAGTCCGCCCTGGAAGCCATGATCTCGGGCGACGACTTCCTGGCGATGAACGACGGGGAGAAGCTGCGCAAGCTGGAAGCGGAGTACCGGCTGGCCGATTCCGCGCACGTGTCCTCGGGTGCCTCGCGCCTGCGCTGGGCCTTGGCCAAGGGTTGGAAGGCGGCACTGGCCGACCATCGGGCTGCTTCGCGCGAGCTTCGCGCACTGCTCAAGGACGGGGAACCGGCGGTCGCCGACCTGATGAGCCTGGGTGATTCGCTGCTGAACTCGCTGTGCCCGATCTGGGTCGGGTCCCCGCTGCTGATTCCCGCCATCGTCCCGGCCGATCTGGACTTCGATGCTGTCATCCTGCTCGATGCCGACTCGTTGTCGCTACGCTCGGTGCTCGGCTCGATCTCCCGCTCCAAGCAGGTCATCGCCTTCGGCGACACCATGATGGGTGCCCCGCACCGCTTTGAGGTTTCCGTGGACCCGACGGCGCACACGCGCGTGGAACCCGCCCCGATTTCCGCCATGGAGTCGCTGGCCGGGGTTTTGCCGTTGTTGCGGTTCTCCACCGCCTACCGGGGCATCGACGAGGGCCTCACCGAGTCCCTCTCGCACGATTTCTATGCCGGGTCACTCTCCCGGTTGCCCGCAGCCCGCTCCCTGGGCGCCGGTCAACCGGCGCTGAAGGCCGAGTATGTTCCCGACGGCACCGGGTCCCTGGGCCTGGATGGGCAATCGGTGCAGACCACTGTCGCCGAGGTCCAGCGGGTCGTGGATCTGGTCTTCGCCCACCTGGCTCGGAGAGGTGAGAAGACCCTGGCCGTGGTGGCCGGGAACCGTACCCACGCGTCGGCCATCGCCGAAGGCATCCGCGTGCAGCTGCCCAACCACCCGTGGGCAGCGAAATACTTCCGCACCGCCTCCGAGCGTTTTGTGGTCACCAGCATCGACAAGCTGGCCGGGATGCAGCGCGATGCGATCATCCTCTCGCTGGGCTACGGACGCACGACGCACGGCAAGATCGTGCACGACTTCGGTGCGCTCTCGGCTCCCGGCGGCGACGAGCTCTTCGTCAATGCGGTGACCCGGGCCCGCGAATCGATGGTGCTGGTCTCCGCGTTGCGCCCGCAGGACATGGACCTGGCGCGCCTGCGCCACGGCGCCCACCGCTTTTTGGAACTCGTGGGTCGGGTACTAGGCGGGGATTCGGGCATGTCGGCGACCACCACGCCGCTGCAGGACCCACTGGTCACCGATTTGATGACCCGGCTGGCCGATCGCGGGGCCATCGTCACCCAGCACTACCGCGGGGTTCTTGATATCGCCGCGCACGCACTGGATGTCACCGGCAACGGCACCGCCGCACCGCTGGCCGTGGTGTACGACGGAACCCAGGGGTACCGGAAGCTGACGGTGCGTGAGCGCAGCCGCCTGCGTCCGCAGCTCTTCGAGGCCCTGGGCTGGCGCTACGTGCCGTTGTGGACCATCGACGTGTTCTCCGACCCGGATCGGGTGGCCAATATGCTCGCAGGCTTCCTGGGACTCGACGGCTCCACCCAGGAGTCGGCCGATGCAGTTGCCTCCGGGCAAGACAAGAACGCCCGCCAGAGCAAGGAAGGCCACGTGTCGGACGGCGACTCGCGCTCCCCGAACCTCGCGGACGCCTAAGCATGCCAGACCCAGACCCAGACCAAGCCCAGTATCAAGACCAGGATCAAGCCCAGGTCCAGGACCCTGCGCCGCGGCGCAAGAAACCACGACGCTTCACCGCCGAACCCCAACGGGTCAGCGAATCGTCCCTGGTCGGCGTCTTTGAGTTGCCCCATGGTGCATCTCGCCCGGCCGCGGGCGTGCCGGGGGATCCTGCCACCACCTCCGATGGTGGCAAAGAATCCCAGGGTGAGCAGGGCAGCGCCACGGGGCACGGCCGCGCAGCCACGGAACCTGTGGCAGCGCACGTCGATGCGCTGCTTGAACAACGCGCCGCGGCAGACAGCCCGCGTGCCTGGGGAGATAGCGAAGACGACCTGGGCGAATGGATGAAATCCCAGCGTCCGCCACACTGGGATTAAAGGCGCCTGGCTGGTTGCTCAGCTGGTCGGGGCGCTGGAAAACACCGCAGCAAGCCACCCGGTGTCTCCTTCGACTCCGGTCGGCCTTTAGGGAATGACCAGCACTACCGAAACCTTCCCTCGCTGGGCCGCGGTGGACAGCGCCTGCGCGCTGGCCGCCCCCGAGCCGACCACGATCAACCCGCCCTGCCCGGAACCCGAAGCGGCACTCCAAGGCGTCTGCCCCGCCTCCTGCCCCTGCGTCGCGGTCCACAGGATCGGCACCGCACGGGCCAACACCTTGGAAGTGATCGGCTTCTCGTAGCCGTTTCCCTCGGTGAGCACCACATCGACCATTTGCCCGGCACGCACCAGGGTGGCGGTCTGCTCATCGTCAAGACGCAACGGCACAGCAACGGATCCGGAACCAAGGCCCGCCAGCAGCCCCGGCCCAATCACCATCGTGTCAAACACCGGGGTGCCGGCCAATACCGGGATGGCCAGCCGTGAGCCATCCACCGGAGGAGAGCCGGCGTAGCTTCCCTCGGGGACCAGGGAGCGCGGCACCGAGCGGGTAGCGAAGTCATCGGCTCGCAGCAGCGTCCCCACCGGCAGATCCCGCTTGGCAACCAGCACCTCGATGCGTTCGACGGTATCGGGGGCCAGCACCGCCAGACAGAGGGCCAACGAGAGCATCGCCAGGGCCGCGGCCAGGTGCCTGCGGTACTTGGCCAGCAGTTCGGGCCAAGTGCGTCGGGGCACCGTGGCGGTGCGGGAGGAACGGGGGAGTGCACGTCGGCTGAAAAGAGGCATGGCTTAAGCAACTCATGGGCCCCACTCTAGGAGCGTAGGGCCCATGACGAGACGGTGATATGCGCAGGTGCAGGCTCCGCAGCGGCGGCTGGTTGTGCGGAGAAGCCGCGGGTCTGGATGCGGATCCGCCGGTGGGCGGGGTCGGCTAGCTTATGCCGAGGTCGATTCCTTGGCCGGCGCAGCTGCGGGAGCCGGTGTTGCGGCCTTCTCAGCGGGCTTGGAGTCGGAGGTAGCAGGGGTGCTGGAGCTGGTGGTGGCCCGCGAATCGTTGCGGTAGAAACCCGAGCCCTTGAAGACGACTCCGACGCTGTTGAACTTCTTGCGCAAGTTGCCCTGGCACTCGGGGCAGATGGTCAGTGCCTCGTCGGTGAACGACTGGACGACCTCAAGGCCGTGGCCACAGTCCTTGCAGGCGTAAACGTAGGTAGGCATGGTGTTCCTTTCGCACGGGGCGTGGTGTGTGCCTGGCCGGTCGATGACCTGCGCCGTGGATGCGGCACTGACCAACACCCGCGGCAAGCGAGCGTTGAATGGGGGATGCGGGACCGGCAAAGCGGCACCGCTTGCTTCAATTCTAGCGCACCGCCCGGGGACTACTTCGTGAGCTCGAGCACCCCGGAGGGAAGCACCACTGCCTCGACGCGCTCATCGAAGGGTTCGACGGGAATCTTCCCGGCCTCGAGGAACTCGTGTTCAAAGACGATGCTGAGCAGCTTCGGCCGTGTCGCGCGCGGCAGTGAGGCAATGAAACGGTCGTAATATCCGCCGCCCTGACCCAGTCGATCCCCATTGACATCCACTGCCTGCGCCGGCACCAGGATCACGTCGAGCTCTTCCATCAGCTGGGCGGAAAAGCGTTCCCCGACCGGCTCGTCAATGGGTCCCACTAAGCTGCGGGCCATGGCCACCCCCGGGTACCAGCGCGTCCAGGACAGTTGCCGCTCAGGTTCGCACACCGGGACGTAGAGGGTGAATCCGGCCTCGTGCAGGCGCGCCAGCAGATCCGCGGTGGGCGGTTCGGCGCCGTAGGACAGGAAGCAAGTCACGGCCTTGCGTGGTGCATGGGCCTGAAGCCAGGGCAGCAGGTGCCCGGTCACCAATTGCATCTGGGCCTCACGAGCCTCGGCACCCAGTGCACGGCGTTGGGCGCGGAACCGGTTCCGGATCTCATCCTTGGTCTTGTTCTCAGTCACGAACCACAGTCTAGGTCCCGGGCCCGGGAGACGCCACGGAGTCGACGCGACGAGGCGCAGGTGCCAAACCAGCCCGTGCCGCTGGCTAGGATTGAGAGCATGTCCGACTACGAACGAAACTGGCCCGTGACGGTCCACGGCCCGCGGCTCGTATTGCGACCGTTGCGGCGCCGTGACAAGGCCGAATGGATGCATTTGCGCCGTACCAACGAACAGTGGCTCACCCCCTGGGACGCGACTCTTCCCGCGGGTACCGGCTACCCGGCGGGCTTCGGGGCGATGGTCTTGGCGCAGAACCGCTCCGCGCGTCTGGGACAGACGCTGCCCTGGGTCATCACCCTGCCCTCGTTGCACAGCAGGCACGCCCCGATTGTTGGCCAGTTGACGGTCTCCTCCATCATGTGGGGTGCCGCGCGCAGCGGCTCCATCGGCTATTGGGTCGATGTGGCCCACGCCGGGAACGGGATTGCGCCCGAGGCGGTGGCCATGGCGACGGATCACTGCTTTACCGCCCTGGGCCTGCACCGCATCGAGATAAACATTCGACCGGAAAACGGTCCGAGCCTGCGCGTGGTGCAAAAACTCGGTTTCCGCGACGAGGGGCTGCGCAAGGACTTCTTGCACATCAATGGTGCCTGGGCGGATCACCGAAGCTTCGCGCTGACCGCTCCGGAGGTCCCCGATGGCTTGCTCCTGCGACTACGCGATACGACGCATTAGCGAGATCTGTGCGGCAAAAGGGTCAATATAACCAATTTACCGGTGGTATTGCCGGACACACCGGGTTGAATGCGGCATCCCGTGCAGATACACGCTTAATGTGGTTGACGTGGATGTTTCACATGGGCCCAAAAACCGGCGACAGTCTCACCGACCCGTCGCCGAGGCGGAACCTGTGAACCCGCCAGACGGAGTGATCCGGCCACTTGGGAACCAAGGCCGGACGGATCCGCTGATGAAGTCAGTCGCCGGACGACGAAGGAGCAACATGGCACCGGTAGCATCCAACGCTTCAGCCGCGTCAGCACGGCCGGAGCAGGCACCCCTGCGGATCTTCTACGACCGTGTTGCCATTGCGCTGCTCGGATGCCTAGCCGTGCTGAGCGTTGTCATCGGCGGAGTGCTGGCCCTGTTCTCGGTAGTTTCCGGTTTCCTCCCGCTCGTGGGCCTGCTGGTGGCCATGGGAAGCTTCTCTGCGTTGCGCGGCCTGGCCGTGCGCGATCGCCGCACGAAACTGCTCGCCCGCCTTGAAACCACCCGCACCCGCGCCATGGAAAAAGAACAGACCGAGGTTGCCGCACCCGAGCGCAAGAGCGCCACGGTCTTTGACGCGCAGCCGGGCTCCAACAAGCGCGCCCCGCAGCTGACCGTGCAGGAACTACGTGCCGAGGCTCTGCGCATGGCCAACCACGGTGCAGCCATCCAGCGCCCCGAGGGCTGGGAACTGACTGAGATCCCGCTGCCACAATATGTTGTGGCCAACGCCGCCAAGCGTCCGGCACCTGCAGCGATCGAGACCGCCGAGGCACCGGCAGCCTCCTCCGGCATTTCGCTGCGCGCCTCGGAGGCCGCTGCCCGCCTGGCCGAAGCCACCACATTGCCCGGCGCACCGGCAGCCGATGCCTCGATCGCCGCGACTCCTGCCCCGGCAGCGACACCGGCCGCGTCCGCCGACGAGAAGCTCTCCGCCGCGAAGACCGCCCGTGCCCCGCGCGGCGAAGCCTCCGGGGAGAGGATCAACCTCGACGACGTCATGCAGCGTCGTCGCGCCTAACCGCGTGCAGCGCCTGTTGACATGACCTCCGGCGTCCCGGACCCGATTGGTCCGCCACCCAGCAGCGAGCCAGGGCAGCAAACCGCGCCGATCGATGCCACCGGCGGTCAAGAGGGCCTCAAGGATTCGGCAGCGCAGCGCGCCGAAAGCGAACGCGCGGACCAAGAACACCTAGAGGCCCTCCCCGAGGCCATCGGCGAACTCGTGCGGCGGCTCGGTGGCCAGATTCCCCCGGGCAATTGGGACTACCGCGATCACCGGATACGCATCCAGCACCGCCCCGGGGCAGGCATCAGTGCCATGTACCGGATGCCGGCGGGCACCGGCTTCAGCGAGCTGGGTCTGAGCACCGAGACCATCGAACCCGGCCTGGCCGGTGTCGCCAGCACCCGCGTCTTTGCCACGCACCGCCGCGAAGGCGTCACGGTCAGCGGCTGGATCCACCCACACGACCCGCGACTTCCAGGCCTGCACCTGGCCTCCAACCGCGCACTCGTCCGCGAGATATGGGGCGAAGGCGAACTGCTGATCGGATTGCGGACGATCGCCTACCGGCCGCTGCGCCGCGCGGTGCTCAGCGCCACCTTTGCCACGCTCGGGCCGCTGCGCATTAAACGCACCATCTACCTCAAGGTGGGAAAGCCGAAGGCGATCGCTGCGCTGCGTGCCCGTCACCTGCTGCTGGCCGACACCACTGTCCCTGTCCCTGGCATCATCTCCCGCCGCGCCCTGGGCACACCCACCTCGGACGGGAGCACCTCGAGCACACGCATGGGTGAGCCCGAGGATGCCGCGGGCGTGCTGGCGTTGGAGTCCGGCAGCGGTGTTCCGCTCTCCGCGGCCATCCGCCCCCATGCCGGAGCGGATCTCGACCCTGACGAGTTCATTGCGTTGCTTGATTCACTGCCGGGAAGTGTGATGGGCCTGGAACCCAAGGCCGCGTGGAGCGATTCGTTGCGACGCTACCTACAGGCAGCAACCCTGACCCTGCCGCACCGTGCGGAGTCGCTCGGGGACCTGGTCACCCGGATCGAAGAGCACCTGGCTGTTTCCGAACGTGGTCCGTTGGTACCGGCGCACGGGGACTTCTACGATGCGAATATCCTGCTGCAAAATTCGCGGATCAGCGCCTTGCTAGATCTTGATTCACTGGGCCCCGGCCACCGCATCGATGATCTGGCGTGCCTACTGGGACACCTAGCGGTGCTGCCCACGCTGGGGGAGAAGAACGCCGGGGCCGTGGCCGCATTGGAGCGTTTCGGGGAGGTGTTCCAGGGCCACGTGGACCCGCGGGGGTTGTGGGCCAGGGCCGCGGCGGTGGCCCTGACCCTGATCGCCGGTTCGCGGTCGCTAGGTGCAGAGCGCGGCGACGCGGTCGCCGAGGCCCGGCTGCAGGCGGTGGAAGCCCTGGTCTGCCGCGCCGATGCGTTCATCGGGGAAGAGTCGAGTCAAGGGCCATCCGCGGAAGAACCGTGAGCGGGTCTCTAGTGCCCGTCACCCGGTGCGGGAAGTTCGGTGGGGATCGGTCCGCCGAGTCCCTTGTGGTGGCCGAAGACCAACGTGGTCTCGGTGTGCCCCACGGATTCGTCGGTGGCCAGATAGTCAAGCACCCAGTCGCGTAGCGCCTCGGTGGAGCTGACGGCAATGTGCAGCAGATAGTCGGTGACCCCGGAGGTGTGGAACATCGAGAGCACCTCGGGAAGCTGAGGCATCTTCTGCGTGAACTTGTCGATCTCCACGCGGTCGTGCACCCGCAGCCGCACCGAGATCAGCGCCTGCACGCTGCGTCCCACCGCCGGCAGGCTCACCTCGGCGTGATATCCGGTGAGCACCCCACGGTCAATCAGGCTGCGGGTGCGCAGCAGCGCGGTGGAGGGAGCAATGCCCGATCGCTGCGCGAGCATCGCGTTGCTTATACGCGCATCGTTGACCAATTCCTGAATAATCCGTCGGTCAACGGCGTCAAGTTCAACCGGTTGTTGCGGAAAAGATGAAGGTGCCATGCTGATATTCCATCACAGTTGGTGACACTTCGGGAGCTGCGGTAGGCCGGAAAGCACCCGTCACACTCTAAAATGGGTAAATGACTACCTCCGTACCCGTTTCCAGCCGCGGATTCGACACCCGGCTGGCCGCCTATGCGCTGATCGTGCGCGATGGCTCCATCCTGCTGGCACTGTGGGACATGCGCGGCAGGGACGCAAGCTTCGTCCCGCGCTGGACGCTGCCCGGCGGGGGAGTGGAACTGGGTGAGGAGATCGAGAACGGCGCCGTGCGCGAGGTCGAGGAAGAAACCGGCTACCAGATACAAATCGATGCGCTGCTGTCCGTGGACTCTGGGACGATCCCGGCGCACCAGCGCTACAGCGGTACCCACCAACCCATGCAGACCGTCGCGGTGTTGTACTCCGCCACCATCACCGGCGGTGAGCTGCGCGACGAGACCGGCGGCACCACCAGTGCCGCCGCCTGGTTCCCGCTGGCCGATGTTCCATCGCTTAATCGTGTGGACCGGGTCGATGCCGCCATCGCGCACCACCAGCGCCACCAGCACCTTGCCTGAAGGAGAGTACTAAATGATTCGCTCCACCGGCCCGCTGGGCCTCACGGCCATCGGCGCACTGCTGCTGTCGCTGACCGCCTGCACCGCAGGATCCGAGGTCGACACCTCGCAGCCGACCACCACCCGCGAACTGGTGATCGTGCAGGGGCCCGATGCGCAGGACCAGGCCCTGGGCCACGCGTACCGTCAGATGCTCGATGACGCGGGCATCGAAGCCTCGCTGGCCAAAGCCGCCGATGACCCCGTCGCGGCGGTGCTGGCAGGCCACGCGGATGTGACGGTGGCCGGCTCCGGGGAACTGCTCGCTGCCCTGGAGAAGCTGCCTTCTTCGGCCGCGGAATCTTCCCCTGCCGCAGACTCCCCGGCAGGCACCTCGGAAGACTTGGGCCGGCCGGAGTCCACCTCCGGCGCAACAGCTCTGGACGCGGCACAGACCAAAAACACCCTGCATGCCCTTCAGCTGAGCGACTTCGCGGTCCTGGATTCGGCCGAGGCGCAAAGCACCGGCACCCTGGTCGTCACCGCCGCCACCAGCGCCGGGGAACAGCTGACCAACGTGCAGCAGCTGAGCACGCTGTGCTCCGAGCTGGAATTCGGCATCGTCGCCGACGAGGCCGCGCAACTGACCGACGAGCTGGCCACAATCCTGGACTGCGTGCCGGCAAAGGTCATCGAGCTCACCGCCCCCAACGCCCGCGGGGTGCTGCCGGTGATCACCGACGCCGTACAGGTCCAGGCCACCACGGTGGACAACGCAGGGATCGCCGACAACGCACTGGTGGTGCTCGAAGGCGCCGACGTGCTCTTCGCCCCGCAGACCATTACCCCGCTAATAACCACCCGCGAGGTAGGCCAAGACGCGGTCAAGGCGCTGAACAAGCTCTCCGGTGCGCTGAAGCAGGAAGACCTGCTGGAACTGGACCGGATGGTCACCGGCCGTGACGCCGTTCAACCGGCGCGCGCAGCAAGCGATTGGCTCGCCGAGAAGGACATGCTCGACGCCGGCTGATGACGCAACGGCGTCATACCCCGCATATGGTCCCGAGTTGTCTTGCTCACATTGGTCGCCCGCCCGTTACCCCGAATGAGAAAGTAGTCTCATGCCAGATTTTAAGCAGTCCACGAAACTCCACAACGTGCTTTACGACATTCGCGGGCCGCTGTTGGAGCACGCCCAGCGGATGGAGGCCGAGGGCCAGCGCATCCTGAAGCTGAACATCGGCAACCCGGCGCCCTTCGGTTTCGAGGCTCCCGACGCGATCCTCGTGGACATGATGCGCAACCTGCCCCACGCGCAGGGTTACTCGGACTCCCGCGGGATCTTCTCCGCGCGCACCGCGGTCTCGCAGTACTACCAGACCCGCGGCATCCAAACCATCGGCGTTGACGATGTCTACCTGGGCAACGGAGTCTCCGAGCTGATCACCCTGTCGCTGAACGCGCTGCTGAACAACGGCGACGAGGTGCTGATCCCGGCCCCCGACTACCCGCTGTGGACCGCCTCGGTCTCGCTGACCGGCGGCACCCCGGTGCACTACCTCAACACCGAGGAAGAGGGCTGGCTGCCGGATCTTGAAGACATGGAAGCGAAGATCACCGCCCGCACCAAGGGCATCGTGATCATCAACCCCAACAACCCCACCGGCGCGGTGTACCCCAAGGAAACCCTCGAGGGGATCCTGGAGCTGGCCCGCAAGCACCAACTGATCGTGTTCTCCGATGAGATCTACGAGAAGATCCTCTACGACGACGCGGTACACATCAACACCGCGTCATTGGCCGACGATGTGTTGGTGCTGACCTTCTCCGGGCTCTCCAAGGCCTACCGGGTCTGCGGCTTCCGCGCCGGCTGGATGGCCATCTCCGGGCCCAAGCACCTGGCTCACGACTACATCGAGGGCATCAACCTGCTCACCAACATGCGCCTGTGCGCCAACGTGCCCGGCCAGCACGCGATCCAGACGGCCTTGGGCGGCTACCAGTCGATCAACGACCTGATCCTGCCCGGCGGCCGGCTCAAAGAGCAGCGCGACATCGCCTACAAGATGCTTAACGAGATCCCCGGGGTCTCCGTACAGCAGGCCAAGGGCGCCATGTACCTGTTCCCGAAGCTTGACCGCGAGGTCTATCCGATCCATGACGATGCCGCCTTCGCCCTGGAACTGCTCAAGGCGCAGAAGATGCTCATCACCCAGGGCACCGCGTTCAACTGGGTCGCCCCGGACCACTTCCGTCTGGTGACCCTCCCTGCGGTGCGCGATCTCGAGGACGCCATCGGCCGCATTGCCGAGTTCCTCGAGGACCTGCGCGAGGGCAAGATCAACGTGTAGTTCCGGCGCCCAAGAATCATGCTGACGCGCAGCAGCGCGGCAGCGGGCGCGTCTGCCCCCTAAGATCCCCGAACAACCACGGGATCGGGAGGGCGGACGCGCCCATTTTTGTGCCAGGAAGTGGGCGCGGGAACCCCCAAGGTCAAGGCCCATGCCGTACGCTGGCAAACACCAGGCGGACGAGTGGAAAGTTGCAACCATGAGCAAGAAACACCAAGCCAAGCCCGCAAAACCCTTTGGCGAGGTGGCACAGCAGGTGCTGGCTGCCTCCGGGGAGTTCAACTTGGCGGAGATTGACCCCTCATCGACCCCCGGTTACGTGGGCGACAAGAAATCCGGTGTACGGGACCTTGCTGCCGTGGGGCTGGAGCTGAGCGAACTACAGGAACGCTTTTTTGCCGCATCGCGTTTCGGGGCTAAACACAAGATCCTGCTGGTCTTGCAGGGCATGGACACCTCGGGCAAGGGCGGCATCGTGCGCCACGTCATCGGTGCCGTGGACCCCCAGGGCGTCACCCACCACGCTTTCAAGGCCCCCACCGCGGCCGAGGCCAAGCGCGACTTCCTCTGGCGGATCACCAAGCAGCTGCCAGGCGCCGGCTACATCGGGGTCTTCGACCGCTCACACTACGAGGACGTGCTGATCCACAAGGTGCGGGGCCTCTCGGATCCGCAGGAGATCGAGCGCCGCTATTCGGCGATCAACGACTTCGAGGCGTCCCTGGCGGAAAAGCACACCACCGTCATCAAGGTGATGCTGCATATCTCCAACGAGGAGCAGCGCGATCGCCTGGCCGAACGTCTTCAGCGCGAAGACAAGTACTGGAAGTTCAACCCGTCCGACATCGACGAGCGCGAAGTCTGGGACGGCTACATGGAGGCCTACGAAACCGCGATCCGGCGCACCCACACCCCTGCCGCTCCGTGGTTCATCATCCCCGCCGACCGCAAGTGGTATGCCCGGCTGGCCGTGGCGACCCTGCTGGCCCAGGCGCTGAAGGACATCGACCCGCAGTGGCCGGCGGCGGACTTTGATATCGAAGAGCAACAACGACGTCTGGCCGCCTCCTGAGCCACCTCATCGTGATCCCCCTGATCCCCTGAAGCCAGGAACCAGCGGTCTCAGGCCGCTTCGGGCAGGGGAGGGGTGCGAATGATCCGGGGCAGGAACCTGACGAAGAGGACCATACCGATGAGTTCGATCAGTGTCTGGGTGAGAACGACCAGCGCGGCAAGGGCCAACGGTTCGGGCAGCGCCAGCGCCAGTGGAAGCACCACCAATGAATTGCGGGTGGCGCCGCTGAACACCGCTGCACGCGTTGCCGCGACGTCCAAGCGTGCAGGTTTGGCCACCAACATCCCCAACGGCACCATCACCAGCAGGAACGCGGCATAGATCGGCACCAGCACCAGCAGCGAGCCCAGCTCCCGAGCGACACCGCTGATCTGCGAACCAACCACCACCGCCAGGGTCGCCATCATCAGCGGAACCATCAACCCCTGCATGAGAGCCATGAGGCCCCGGCCCGCCGCTGCCTTGCGCGCCAATGCCTGCGTCAGTGCCGCCGCGGCCAGCGGAATGAGGATCAGCACCACCAAGGCCCGGATAAAAGGTTCAGGGTCGATGGCCGAGACCACCTCGGGGCCGATGAAAAGCAACAAATACACGGGCAGCAGCAGCATCTGCAGCAGCATCAGCACCGGTGCTGCGGCCAATAATCGCTCACTGGCCCCACCTGCCAGCCCGGTGAACACAATCACATAGTCGATGCACGGGGTCAGTAGCACCAGCAGGACGCCCAGGAGCAGGGCCTGATCCCCGGCGATGAATCGCGTCAGGCCAAAAACCACTAAGGGAACAACCACGAAGTTCAGCACCAGGATGGTGCCCATGAACTTCAGGTCCTTGGCGGCAGTGCCGATGGAGGCAAAAGGAATACCCAGGAACGTGGCGAAAAGCAACAGGCCCAGCACCGGATTGATCGAGTGTTCCAGTGCTCCAGCGGAACCCGGGGCCAAGAATCCGAGGATCCCACCGAACAGGATCGCCACGAGGTACAGACCGATCTGATGGTGTTCCATCCGTGCCATGAGGTTCTGGGGTTTCACCCTGCCCATGCTAGGTCAGCGCATCGGGCAGCCCGCAATTGCTCGCGGACCTGCTGGAGGCGGGACGAGCCATCGGGCAGCCGGACAACAACCGTTGGCGCGATCCTGTGGGCCATCACCGGCACATGCGGCAATCACCGAAGGAATGAGCCAACGCTTCCCCTGGCCGCCCCGAAGAAACGCAGAGTGTCCTCGAGAGAAATGAATCCGCCACGCAGTCGCGCCAGGGCCTTGCGCGGGGCCAAGGGCCCTGCACGGGTCCATGGGAGAGAGCACTAACAATCTGTACGCCACCGGAAGCGGTGGTGCCTTTCTGGCAGCTACTGCTCCTCGGGCCCGCGTGCGGCATCAAGCCGCGCCGTGGCACCCTGCAGCCAGGCCTCGCAGCGGGCGGCAAGCGACTCGCCACGCTCCCACAGCGCCAGGGACTGCTCCAGGGTTGCGGCCCCGGCCTCAAGCTGAGCGACCACCGCCACCAGTTCCTCACGGGCCTGCTCGTAGCTCAACTGCGCAATGTCGGTGTTTGCTGCTTCGGTGTTCATGGGGTGGTTCCTTCTTCCGGGGTATGGCTGGAGGTGACGGTGGCATCGAGCCGGCCGTGGGCCAGCCGCACGGCCAACAAGCTGCCGACCGGTGCCTCGTCGGCGGAACGAATGATTGAACCGTCGGCGTGCTGGATGACCGAGTAGCCGCGGTCCAGGGTCTGCTGCGGGGAGAGCGCGCGGACCTGGGCCCGCAGATGCGCGATCGAGTCGTGTCCGCGGACCAAGGATCCGCGCATCGCCAAGGTGCTGCGTTGGCCCAGGCGCACAACGTCCTCGCGGCGCGCCTGGACCATAGTCTGCGGGAACGCCAGCACCGGGCGGGCACGCACCGAGGCGATGCGCTGTCTCTCGCGTTCCACGTTGGCCCGCACCGCGCGGTCCAACCGGTTCCGTGCCTGGGCCAGATTCGCCAGTTCATCGGCGAGGTCGGGGACCACACGCTTGGCCGCATCTGTGGGGGTGGAAGCACGCACATCGGCGACGTCGTCGAGGATCGGGCGGTCAGCCTCGTGGCCGATCGCCGAGATCACCGGGGTGGTGCAGGCCGATACCGCGCGCACCAGCTCCTCGGAGCTAAACGGCAGCAGGTCCTCCAGCGCACCACCGCCGCGGGCAATGATGATCACCTCGACCTCGTCATTTGCATCAAGCTCGCGCAGCGCGGCGATGACCTCGGCGACGGCATTAACCCCTTGCACCGCGGTGTTGCGGATGTCGAAGGCCACCGCCGGCCAGCGCAGCGACGCATTGCGGATCACGTCCTTTTCCGCATCCGAGTCCCGCCCGGTGATCAGTCCGATGCGCCCGGGCAGCAGGGGAAGTGGTTGTTTGCGCGCCGGGTCGAAGAGCCCCTCGTCGAAGAGCGCACGGCGGAGCTTTTCCAGCCGGGCCAGCAGATCGCCCAGGCCCACCGGGCGCAGGTCAAACGCGTTGAGCGATAACCGCCCGGTCTTGGCGTAGAAGCTGGGCTTCACCCGTGCCACCACCCGCGAGCCGACCTCCGGTGCGGTATCCAGCGAGCGCATCACCGAGGCCCAGACCGTGACGGAAAACGATTGGTCGGCGTCCACATCGCGCAGCACCAGATAGGCGTGCCCGTTGCGGATATTGGCTTCCAGCAGCTGGCCCTCCACCCACACCTGGGGGGAGTTCTCGATGTGAATTTTCAGCTTGTCGCTGAGCACCCGCAGCGGCCAAGGGTTCTCCACCGTCGTCTGCGCCGCGGTGCTCGGCAGCGAACTGCTTCTTTTCTGTGCTTGCTCCACGTGGCTGCGGGCCTTCCTGGGGTGCTGGTGCGGCTGCCCGTACGGGCAAGAGGGGTGGGGGTTCAACGGTGCCACCGGGTTTCGAAACTATATCAACACCCATTTCTACCAGTAACGTGGGACAAAACGCCCCAAGGCGGGAGCATCCGTGAGCGCACGGACAGCTCGCGCGGGCGAAAGACGAAGGAGCACCGGGGACATGGACGCAATGATCCGCAACACCCTTGCCGCTGTGCTGGTGGTCCTCGCGGTGCTGGGCGGCGGGGCAGCGATGCTCGGCGCCCACGCGGCGGCCCTGGTTGATACCCCCGGCCCGCTGCAACGCATCCTCGGTCCGCTGGCCACCGACCCGGAGCTGGCCCAGCTGCTGCCCGAGCGTCTGGGGGAGGAACTTTCCCAGCAGATCACGGCCCAGAGCGCCGTCCCGCAATTGGCTGCGGGCCCCCTTCGCCGCGCCGTGACCACCAGCGTCGGGGCACTGCTGGATGAGCCGGGCTTCGGCACCGCGTGGGAGGACACCATCGAAGCATCCCGCGCGGACTTCACTTCCAGGCTTGACGTCGCCGCCGGCCCGGGCGCCGAACAGGTCACCGTGCGCCTGGACATCGCCCCGCTGCTGGGGTCTGGCTACGACGCCCTGCTGGCTTCGCTACAGGGCTCGGCCCTGGGCAACCTGCTGCCAGCAGAAATCCAGGGCCCGCCGGTGCTCCTGGACACCGGGTGGCCACAGGCAGATCAGCTGGCCACGCGTACGTTGAATTCCTGGCTGACGGTGGCTCGCGGCTGGGGATGGCTGGCGGCAGGGGCCGTGCTGGCCGCCGTGGCGGGGATGCTGCTTGGCACCCGGGCCGGGCGCCCCTGGCTGATGCTCGCCGGCGGCGGCACCGCGCTGGTGCTCGGGGCTGCGGCACGGGCCTGGTTCACCTCGCTGGGCGCTTCGGGGGCTCAAACCTCGGTCACGGAGCTGGAGAGTTTGGTCACCCATCGGCTGCTGGAATCGTTGGCCGGTGAATTCGGTTCCGTCACCACAACCCTGCTTGGTTGCGGCATCGCGGCGCTGCTGCTTGGCGCCGGCTGGGCCTGGTGGCACACACGAGCCCCGGCTGACCGTCAGGAACCTGACGCGGGAGCCTAGGCCGGTGGCGGAACCCGTCCACCGATTTTGCCCACCCCAGTAGACTTGGGTCCATGGCTACCAGTTCCACCGTTCAGGTTTCCCTTCCGATGCCCAAGATCCCGCGTGCCCGTCGCTCGCCGGCCGACATCGCCGCTGCGGCGCCCGTGACCGGCGAACGCCACGTGCTGCTGGCCGCCCCGCGCGGCTACTGCGCCGGCGTCGATCGTGCAGTGATCGCCGTCGAGAAAGCGTTGGAGCACTACGGTGCCCCGGTCTACGTGCGCAAGCAGATCGTGCACAATCTCCATGTGGTCTCCACTCTCGAGGCGCGCGGCGCGATCTTCGTGGAGGAAAACGACGAGGTGCCCGAGGGCGCACTGGTGGTCTTCTCCGCCCACGGTGTCTCCCCGGCGGTCGTCGCCTCGGCCGCGGACCGCAATCTGCGCACCATCGATGCCACCTGCCCGCTGGTGACCAAGGTTCACAAGGAAGCGGTGCGTTTCGCCCGTGAAGACTACGAGATCCTGCTGATCGGGCACGAAGGCCACGAAGAGGTTGAGGGGACCTTCGGCGAGGCGCCGGATCACACGCAGATCGTGAACAACCCCGATGAGGCAGACATCATCGAGGTCTCCAACCCCGACAAGCTCATCTGGCTCTCGCAGACCACCCTGAGTGTGGACGAGACCATGGAGACGGTCCGCCGCCTGCGCGCCCGCTTCCCCAAGTTGCAAGATCCGCCCAGCGATGACATCTGCTACGCCACGACCAACCGCCAAGACGCGATCAAGGCCATCTCCCCGAAGAGTGACCTGGTCATCGTCGTTGGTTCGGCGAACTCCTCGAACTCGGTGCGTCTGGTGGAGGTAGCCCTGGAATACGGGGCGAAGGCCGCCTACCGTGTGGACTACGCCTCGGAGGTTGATGAGGCCTGGTTCGAGGGCGTGGCGACCGTCGGGGTGACCTCCGGCGCCTCGGTTCCCGAGGTGTTGGTCCGCGACGTGCTGGCACTGCTGGCCGACTACGGCTACGGCAGCGTCGAGGAAGTCACCACTGCCCAGGAAGACATCCTCTTCTCGCTGCCCAAGGAAATCCGCGCGAAGCTCAAGGAAGCCGGCGATGATTCCCGCGGACCTGGCGGTCGCATCACCAAGTCAGACATCAGCAGCTGACTCTTCGCGCACCCCACATAGGTGGAGTGCCGAGTGCTTCGCCGGTGGCGTGGCGGACCCCACGGGGTTTCCGCCACGCCACCGGTGTTTAACCACCGACGTGCCGTGAGCCTTGGAGCTCCATTGCGGCGCCACGGGATCGGGCCAAGCATTGGGGGCCGCCACCGCTGCGGCGCGCGCGCTGGCCACCGTGATCCGATCGGCCCGACCCCGCGTGGCAGCACCCGGAATGATCCCGCTCACCGGCGTGCAAAAAGCCGTGAAGCGGTACCTGGAATACACATCACAGGCCCTGCCCGCACCACGGGTGGGTTTTGAGCGGTAGACTCTACTCCCGTGGCACTTACAATCGGAATCGTCGGACTGCCCAATGTCGGCAAGTCAACCATGTTCAATGCACTTACCCGCGCGCAGGTACTCGCGGCCAACTATCCTTTCGCGACCATCGAACCCAATGTGGGTGTCGTACCGCTGCCGGATGCACGCCTGAAGGTGCTCGCGTCGATCTTCGGCTCCGAGCGCATCCTGCCGGCGACGGTGTCCTTCGTGGACATCGCCGGCATCGTCAAGGGCGCCTCGGAAGGTGAAGGACTGGGAAATAAGTTCCTGGCCAACATCCGCGAAGCCGAAGCGATCTGCCAGGTGACGCGCGCGTTCTCTGACCCCGACGTGATCCACGTCGATGGCAAGGTGGACCCTGCCTCGGATATCGAGACGATCGCCACCGAGCTGATCCTCGCGGATATGCAGACCATCGAGAACCAGCTGCCCCGCCTCGAAAAGGAACTGCGCGCCAAAAAGATCGAGGCCTCTTTCCTCGAGACGGTCAAGGCAGCGCAGAAGGTACTGGAAGAGGGCAAGACGCTCTACGCCGCAGGCAAGGCCGCGGGAATCGACATCGATGAGCTGGGTCCGCTGCAGCTGATGACCACCAAGCCGTTCATCTACGTCTTCAACACCGACGAAGAGGGCCTGGCGAACACCGCCATGCAGGAGGAACTCTCCGCCCTTGTCGCCCCGGCCGAAGCCATCTTCCTGGACGCGCAGTTCGAGTCCGAGCTAGCCGAGCTGGAAGAAGACGAAGCAGCCGAGATGATGGAAGATGCGGGCATCGTCGAGTCCGGGCTGGGCAAGCTGGCACGCGTCGGCTTCGACACCCTTGGCCTGCAGACCTACCTGACCGCAGGCCCGAAGGAAACACGCGCCTGGACCGTTCCCAAGGGAGCCACCGCTCCCGAGGCTGCCGGAGTCATCCACACCGACTTCCAGCGCGGCTTCATCAAGGCCGAGGTCTTCGGCTTCGACGAATTGGTCGAGGCCGGTTCGGTCGCTGCGGCCAAGGCTGCCGGCAAGGCCCGCATTGAGGGCAAGGAATACATCATGAAGGACGGCGACGTCGTGGAGTTCCGCTTCAACGTGTAAAGCGCCTAGAAAACGCTCTTCGGATCTCTGTCCGAGGAGCGTTTTCTGGTGTCTCTGGTGATGCTGCCGCCTTTGCTGGCGGTCGCCCCAGACACTCTCGAAATATGGTGGCTGTCCCTAGATTGATATCACGCGATATAATTGGACCATGGTGAATCCAGTTCGATCGCTTCGAGAGGCTGCCGGCTTGAGCCAAGCAGAGCTCGCCCGGCGGTCCGGGGTTGCTCAGCCGAATATTGCCTCCTATGAAGCTGGGCGGCGCAGCGTCTCAGCCATGATGCTTGAACGCCTGCGGATGGCCGCGCGGCCATTGCCTCGTGATGCGCTCGTTGCGCGCCGTGCCGAACTTGTGAGCCTTGCTGGCCGGTATGGCTTCGACAACGTCCGCGTATTTGGCTCGGCGGCCCGCGGTACAGATGGCCCTGGTAGTGATCTGGACATCTTGGTCACCCGATCGCCCGGCACCGGGTTGCTCACGATCGCGGCGTTCGCTGCTGACGCGAGCGATTTGCTCGGAGTCGAGGTCGATGTGGTGACCGACGGCGGCTTGAGTGCCGGTCATGAGATCTTGGCGACGGCGCTCCCAGTATGAACATGCGTGATGATGCGGCTCTCACGGAGATCGTCCGGTTGTGCGGTGTCGGAGCAAATCTGGTGGCACGCGGTGACGAGTGGTACCTCGGGGACCCTGACAACGTTCCGGGTCTCGCGGCAGAGTCGCTGATCATCAAGATTGGTGAGAATGTGGCTCGGCTGAGCGACGCCACGACCGCCCGGCATCCCGAAGTTCCGTGGTCCTTGATCAAGCGGATGCGGGACCGCCTGGCGCATCATTGTGAGGGCACCGACTATGGTGCGCTCTGGGATACGCTGATCGTCGACCTGCCGGTGATCAGTGGATACATCCAGTCGCTCTCAGCAGAGTGAAGCCGCTAGGCCATTCGAAGGAAAGGTTGCTACGTACCGGAACTCGGTGGATTCCCGCTTCAACGTGTAGGTCCTGACCTCCAAGAAACTTTTGCGATGGCCGCCAAGAACACCTGTTCTTGGCGGCCATCGCTTTTTCGCGCGGTTGCCACCTCCAGGGAGCCAGCACTTTTTCTGCGTATCGATCCAGTGCTCAAACTCGTGGCCGCAATCAAAGTCCGCCAAAGAACTTCAGGCAACGATCTTTCTTGAAGTTCGGTACCCGCCGCTGACGCGTCTGCAGAGGCCGAATTAGTATGTCACGGACGGCGATGCCAGTAGCTGGAATTCTTTTAGAACAGCGGCCAGGGCACCGCAGGCATGTCACCGCTCGGAGCCGGAAACTGCCCGGCCGAGCGTAACCGCGCGCACCGCGCAGCTAGCGATACGATTTCGTCTGCGTCGAGCAAGCTTTCCAGGGCTCGGCCCAACTCACCATGCAACCCCTCGCTGACACGATCTATGCCGTTCTCTTCGTCCTCGGTTAGTGCGTCTCCACGCCATCCCCACAGCACCGTGCGCAGCTTGTGATCCTGGTGAAAGGTGAGCCCGTGGTCCACCCCGTGTCGGTGCCCGTCAGCCATAGCTAGGATGTGGTCGCCTTTGCGGTCGGCGTTGTTGACGATGTCATCGAACACTGCCATGTGTCTGAGTGCTGGCGAGTCTTCGTGAACGAGCGCGAGAATCCGTCCGTCCTGATCTTGTCCCTGAAGAACGTGTTTCCAACCCGTTTCCGGCATCTGGTCCGCCGCGATCAGGTTCACGGGTTTTTGGGCTGGATCTTGCTCTTGCCAAAGCTGCACCATGCCTTCGCCCAGCGGACCATCGCGCAGCCAGGTCTGGGGCACGATGCCCCAGCCGAGGGTCTGTGAGACCAGGTAGGCAGCCACCTCGCGGTGGGCCAGTTTGCCGTGGGGGAAATCCCAGAGCGGACTTTCGCCGGCTATCGGTTTATAGACAACCTCCACGTCACCGATGTTGCCAAGAAATGTGGCGTTTGAAGCCGTCGTGATGCGGCCGGTGAGAGTCAGCTCGTCGGTTAAAAGGTCCGGCGTTGCCATTAGGCCTCGGGAAGGGTGCAGATGTGTCCGTCAGCGTCTACGGGGTAACCGCAGAGGGGGCATGCCGGACGCCCGGCACCCACGATCTCGCGGGTGCGCTTGGCGAATGCGCGGGCGGTGCCGACGGGCATTCGCACGCGCAGCATTTCGGTCTCGTTAGCCCCGTCCTCATGAAGCGATTCGTCGTCGTCATCATCATCATCATCATCTTCGGAGTCGTCATCGGTGATCGGGTGCGCCTCAATGACGATTTGGGCCGTGGTGGGGTCCCACCCCAAGCTCATGGCCCCGGTGCGAAACTGCTCTTGGACGGCCTCGAGCGGATCATTGTCGACGAGTTCAACCGGAGTGCCCATGGGAATGCTGAAGGGGTTGCCTTCGACGGTGATGAGCTGGTCGAGAATTTCGTCGATCTTCTCCGCGAGCAGAGCCGACTGCTGCTTCTCCATGGCAATACTCACGATTTGCTTGCCTTCGCGCACCTGCAGGTAGAACGTGCGCGACCCCGGAAGGCCTATGACGCCAATGACGACCCGATCAGGCCAGGAAAACTCGTGAACTTGTGTACGCATGTCAGTATTCTAGGCTCATGAGCTTCACGGCGCCTTTAGACCCGCGCCGCCACCCACCGGGGCGTCGCCAGAATGGATGCCGTTCGACAACCACGACAGATCACCGGCATCGGTGTTGGTCGCGTAGACACTTGGCCGACCAGCACCGTAGCGCACAATCGATATGGAAGCGGGGCCCACGTTAATTCGCTGGAACAGGTCAAGGTGCATGCCGAGCGCGTCAGCGAGAATTGACTTGATGATGTCACCGTGACTCACTGCCGCCCACACGGCCCCTGGCCCGTGCTCGGATTCGAATGCTGAATCGTGGCGTCGAATTGCTGCCACGGACCTAGCCTGCATTGCGGCCAGGGATTCACCGCCCGGAAAGACGACGGCGGATGGTTGCGACTGGACAACCGGCCACAGTTCCTCGGTCATGAGATCGCTGAGCATGCGGCCCTGCCACTGGCCGTAATCGCACTCGGTGAGATCGAGGTCAACGGGAGCGTACGGCGAGCCAGCCTGACGATCGAGGATGAACTGAGCGGTCTGCTGACAACGCTCAAGAGGGCTCGACACCACTCCGACCAAAGGCACGGGCGCGAGCCGTTCTCCGGTCAGAGCCGCCTGGTCCCGCCCGATCGTATCCAGACTGACGCCGACAGCCCGACCGGCCAACAGCCCCGTGGCATTAGCTGTGGAGCGGCCGTGCCGCACGAGAATAACTGTTGCCATGCACCCAGCCTAACCACCCGCCCTCAATGAACCCAGCCCAGAAGCCGAGTGTCGCCAGCCCGAGGGCCACTTGGAGCTGATCGAGGCCGCTGCGGGAAGCCCGCTCGTGTTGCTGCAAGACAAGGAGCTGGGAGATTTCCAGAAGCTGTACGAAACTCCGCATGGCGCTTTGGTGTTGCGGCGGGACCAAGCGCCCCTGTCGCTCCGGGGCCAGACGCGGCGCGCTTACTCCACGTCCGGCTCCGGGGCGACCATGCGCTGCCTGTCCGCGTCGAGGTGCTCGAAGCGTTGCATCCTCAGACTGCGGCGTCCATCCCGCGGACCTTCAACCGCTCGCGCTGGTTCGGGTTGACCGAATCGCGGAACGGCATCTCGACCACGTTGGCGCTGACCGGCCGCCCGGGCTCTGATGCGTAGGAGTCGGGAAGGTGTATCCACAACTGTGTGCCGAGCGCAGCGAGAGCCACTGGAACCATTCCCATGGCAATGTTGGATTCCAATTCCGGGGAGTACCAGGGCGAGGTGACGTAGCCGATCGGATCGTCGTCCTGCGCGGCGCTGATCAGCCAGAAGTCGGGCGCATAGTCATTGATTGGCCGACCACCGAGCTTCAGGCCCACCAGTGTGTGGGTGTAGGGAGGTGATCCTGCTTCCACTGCGTTGCGAGCCGTCTCCAAGGCTGCTTTTCCGATGTAGTCCGTGTTCTTCTGCCGAGGTATCTGATAGCCCAGATTCACCTGGAACGGCAACGTCTCGGCATCCATGTCCTGGCCCCAGGACAGAATCCCTGCTGCGATCCGCCGGTGGTGTGCCGGAGCAACCACCATGAGGTTGTGACGTTTACCTGCTTCCAGAACGGCATTCCAGAGTTTTTCCGCGTGCAAGGTGGCGTCGAGGAGATAAATTTCGTACCCCTTCTCGCCGGTGAAGCCAGTCTGCGAAACGATGACCTCACACCCCTCAACCGACGCGGAGAGCAGCCCATAGGAGGGAATATCCGCAGCCGCATCTCCAATCAGGTCCACCATGAGGTCAACGGATTTCGGTCCCTGAATCTGCACGGGTGAAACGTCGATTTCCTCGATGGCTACATCGAATCGCTTGCCGACATTGACACCTTGAAGCCACAGCCATAGGTCTGAGTCGGAAATGCTGAACCAGAACTCGTCCTCGGCCACGCGAAGCAATACCGGGTCGTTGAGGATTCCGCCGGCTTCGTTGCACAGGATTACGTACCGCGCCCTCATCGGGGGAATCTTTGTGGCATCGCGCGTAATAACGAAGTCCACAAAGGCCTCGGCATCCGGGCCCTTGACCTGGATCTGCCGTTCCACGGCAACATTCCACATGGTGACGTGTTTGACCAGGGCCTCGTACTCGGCCATCATTCCGCCGTCTTCGGGCCGAATGTAGCCTCTCGGGTGGTAAATCCGGTTGTAAACCTGCGCACGCCAGCAGCCTGCTTCATGGGAAAGTTGCCAGTACGGTGATTTGCGGACCCGCGTATCGATCTGCATCTCCACCGGCGTTGGGCCGGATTGGCGGAGATTGATCGGAACGGTTCGGTCACGTTGGTCAACTGATGGAACATTGTCATGCATTGTGAACTCCCAATCGACTAGTTCAGGGGAATTGCAGACCGAAGCCGTCGGCCCAGTCTCATAAGGTGGAAGCCAAGCCCCTTAAGGCGAGTGTATGGTGCCGCCGATGTGGCAAGCAAGGGTAGTTATTGAACGCATCTCTGGCCACGCTCTCATCGCATGGCACACCTTCAACAGCTGGAACCCTGACTTGCGAAGTACGTCCCTGGGGAACTGCCTCACCTAGGCGGCCTGGGGCCGCAGCTATGCGACAGCGACAGCACATGTCCTTACCGAGCGGTCGTTCGAGACAATCGACCTCAACCGGGTGCAGCCTGAGCCTGGCACGCGCAACGTTGCATCGGTTCGTGTTCTCGAGAGGCTGGTTTTTACGTGCGGGGATCATGCGCGAGGACTGCATCGTCAAGGGTGAGGTGTCCGATTCCTGGGTGTACGGCTTATTGCGCAATGATGCGGGTATGCCGAACCGCGCGGGCAGCACATGGCTCCAACAAACCTCGGCGCGGTGATGGAATTCGGTGCAACGTCCTGGCGGCGGGAAGTGTCGTTTCAGCCTAAGTGGAGCTCGATCAGTGGGTGATCCGCGAAGATTTCGAGTATTAGCTCGAAGTACGACTTCCCGATTCCGTTCTGCAGATCCTCAAGATCAGACTGGATACCTTGCTGATTGAAGGAAGCCGGTTGAGACAACTCGTTGTGCAGCCACCGCTGTGTCTCTTAGAATCCGAGCGCATCACGGCTGTGGGCATGGTCGATCCAGACGAATGTATCGGGTGCGCCCTCGCGGATCTCGCCCTCAACGCGGTAGAGAACGTCGTTGAGCCCGTCTAGACTCGAGCCGAGGTGCCAGCCCCGGTCTGCCATCAGCTCCCGGTTGAACTGATCGTAGAGGTCGGAGATTCCGTGCACCGCGGCACCGTCGATTCGGTACTTTTTCATAGCTCGTCATCCTGCCCTAGCCTGTTTAATGCCAACAAACCACGAGACGCACTCCAGTCTCCAGTCGTTCGGAAACGCCAAGCCGCCTTGAACGCCTTTGCACGCAGTTCCGGGCTGCCTGCGAGAAGTGGTCATCGGGATCGATCGATGTGGCGCACGCGTGAGGGGTGCTGCGCCTTGTGGCGAAGCTACTGCGCCGATCCTGGACGCGCAGCGAGCTCCATCTCACCGGCGTAGGTCGTCGTGTTGTCGGTCAAACCAGTGGCAGGCTGCACTCCGTGCCCACCTCCTCAGCAGGGCACGGCGCGAGAAGCACACTGCCGGGAGTTTTCTCCGCGGCCCAGCGCCATATTTTGAAGGTGTTCAGGCTCCTGCTTCGTTGAATGGGGCCGCCAGGGTCAGCTGGTTCGGTGACCCGGCACAATCGCCGGGTGGCGCAGCCCTCTGCCATTTGACGTAGCCGCGCCGGCGCTGTGAGGATCAGCAGATGAAGAATCTACGCATGGCGGCACATTGAGCTTTTTTTCGTTCCACCTGGCGCACATGCCGCTGCTCACGGCAGCCGGTGGGCTCCTGCGGGCACCGAAGGCCGCTGGTCTGCGTCACATCGAGGTGCTCGCCGGGATGCAGCTGGGGGCGGCGGTGATCTCGCCGCGCCGGATGCAATTGCGGCGACTCGTGGTGTTCGCGGAGTGGGAAACTGAAGACGCCCTCGTCGACTTCCTTGCCAGGCACCCCTTGGGCCGGAAACTGAATGAGGGCTGGCACGTGCGGCTCGAATTCGTGCGTCGTTGGGGTGAAGTGCGCCAGTTCGAGAACTTGCAGGATGCGGAAGTGCCCTTGGGACTGGATGAGCCAGTGGTTGCCGTGACATTGGCCCGCATGCGTCTGCCCGAACTGCCCCGCTTTATCCACTGGGGGCGGCCCGTTGAGCGTCAGATCCGTGACCATCTTCAAGCAACACTCGCCATGGCTGCCATCCGTTTGCCGCGGACGGTTTCAACGTTCTCGATCTGGACCAGTACCCGTGCGATGACGGGGATGGTGTTTGGCCGTGATGATGGAGCATCTGCCGCTCGTCATACTGAAGCGATGACCGAACGCGAACGCCGGGATTTTCACCACGAGTTTACGACGCTTCGCTTCCGGCCCCTGTCGGAGCACGGCTCATGGGAAGGTCGGGAGCGCTACATTCCGTGGTCCGTTTAATTCTTCGTTCTCCGGGTCGCCGGGACTTGGGATGCACTGCACAGGTGGCCAAATCTTCGGCGATGCAGATGGCTGATGCGCCGCCCGGATCACTAGGGCGTTTCGGCATCATGGCGGCGCGCCTGCTGAACTTTCCTGAAGTCACCAACATCCTGAACCAGATTCTGGCGCTGGGTGGAAACGTGCTTTTAGGCGGACTGCTCATTGCTGCAGGTTTCCTGAGAGCCAACATCATGGTCTCCATCGTTGGTGCCGGAACGGCAGCCATCGTGATCTGTTGGGCGAGCATCGTGCTCTTCATCGCCATGGGCCTGAAGTACATGGGTCTGGTCGATTCCATCATCATCACGGCCTTCGGTGCAGTGGTGTACATCGCGGCCCTCTGGCCGTTGCGCCGCAGCTCGGTGGCGACCAGGGGGCTGCCTTGCTTGCCCTATCTCGCCGCTTTTGGCCGCATTGGTCTTCGCCTGTGGGCCAGGTGCCGGAGCACTGCTGATCCCGGTGGTGATCTATGGGCTGGCATTGGTGCTCATGGCCATGCTGTCCACCGGGCTCGGTGAACTCGCCGGGGTGGGCGGGGCGATCTTCCTGATCTCCGACGGGCTCATCGCGCTGCGCTCCTTCACCACGATGGAGCTGCCCGGAGCCTCATTCTGGATCATGCTCAGCTATGTGGTGGGCCAGGGCCTGATTGCCATGGAGGTCATACAGCGCACCGGCCGGGAGCATGGGGCACCCGCCCCCCGCCGCAGCCGCCCGTAGTCCTGAGTGGCCAACGGGAGAGCCCGGGGGACAGGGTTGCAGGTCAGGTCGCGTGCATGCATCTGGCCCCGCGCAGGGCGGCCGACATCAGCCGCTGCGTCATCGGGTGCTGTGGGGGGGTGCAACACCTGTGAGGTGGGCCCGAGTTCGACGACCGCGCCGTCGGCCATCACCATGACCCTGTCGCAACTCTGGGCGGCGACGGCGAGGTCGTGGGTGATGTGCAGGATCGCAGTGCCGTGCTGCCGGGCGAGATTCCCCATCAGCGCAGAGGCCTCGGAGCGCAGCGTGGCATCTAGCATGGCGGTGGGCTCATCGGCGAGGATCGCCGCGGGGCAGGTCGCTACGGCCCGGGCAAAGGCAACACGCTGGCGTTCATCACCGGAGAGCTCATGCGGGAACCGGCGCCCATAGCGCTCGGGGTCCAATTCCACCACTACAGGGGGACGCTATCTGGACCCTCATCGAGGCCGTCGGGGCGAGTGACAGGCATTCAAAACCCGATTTTTTTGCGTGAGATAAGGCACGTTTACCACCAGAATTCGCATTGGGACTAGAATGGTTAATTGGGTCAGTCGTGGCCCCGATCCCCGAGACCCAAAATTCTCTAGAAGAAGTGAGCCTTTTCGCATGTCAGATACCACCATCATTCGTCGCGAAGACCTGCGCAACGTCGCTATCGTTGCGCACGTTGACCACGGCAAGACCACTATGGTCAACGCAATGCTGCAGCACACCGGTGCATTCGACAGCCACGGTGAAACCGAAGATCGTGTGATGGACTCTGGCGAGCTTGAACGCGAAAAGGGCATCACCATCCTGGCCAAGAACACCACGGTGTTCTACGACGGCCCGGCCGCCAACGGCCACAACATGACCATGAACATCATTGACACCCCGGGTCACGCCGACTTCGGTGGCGAGGTCGAGCGCGGCCTGTCGATGGTCGACGGTGTCGTATTGCTCGTTGACGCTTCCGAAGGTCCGCTGCCGCAGACCCGCTTCGTGCTGCGCAAGGCCCTGGTTGCCAACCTCCCGGTCATCATCGTGGTCAACAAGACCGACCGCCCCGATGCCCGCATCGACGGAGTCGTCTCCGATTCCATGGATCTGCTGCTGGGCTTGGCCTCCGACTTGGCCGACGAGGCCCCGGACCTGGACCTGGACAAGATCCTGAACGTCCCGATCGTCTTCGCCTCGGGCAAGGCCGGACGCGCGTCGAACAACCAGCCCGCCGACGGCACCCTGCCGGACTGCGAGGACCTCGAGCCGTTGTTCGAGACCATCATCAAGCACGTACCGTCACCGACGTACACCGAAGGCGAAGTCCTTCAGGCACACGTCACCAACCTTGACGCTTCCCCGTTCCTGGGTCGTCTGGCACTGCTGCGCATCTTCAACGGCACCCTGCGCAAGGGCCAGCAGGTTGCTTGGGCCCGCCAGGACGGCACGATCAAGACCGTAAAGATCACCGAACTGTTGGCCACCAAGGGCCTGACCCGTGTTCCTGCCGAGGAAGCTGGACCGGGCGAGATCGTCGCCGTTGCAGGTATCGAAGACATCATGATCGGTGAAACCCTCACCGACCTGGAAAACCCGAAGCCACTGCCGTTGATCACCGTCGACCCGCCGGCCATCTCGATGACCATCGGTATCAACACCTCGCCGCTGGCCGGCAAGGTCAAGGGCGCCAAGGTCACCGCGCGACAGGTCAAGGATCGTCTGGACCGCGAGCTGATCGGTAACGTTTCGCTGAACATCCTGCCGACCGAGCGTCCGGACGCCTGGGAAGTTCAGGGTCGTGGCGAACTCGCTCTGGCCATCCTCGTGGAGCAGATGCGCCGCGAAGGCTTCGAACTGACCGTTGGCAAGCCACAGGTTGTCACCAAGGACATCGACGGCAAGGTCCACGAGCCGATGGAACTCATGACCATCGACGTGCCCGAGGAATACCTCGGCAACGTGACCCAGTTGCTGGCAGCCCGCAAGGGCCGCATGACCAATATGGCCAACCACGGCACCGGCTGGGTCCGCATGGAGTTCGTTGTTCCGGCACGTGGCCTGATCGGCTTCCGTACCCGCTTCATGACTGACACCCGCGGTGCAGGCATTGCCGCTTCGCTGGCCGAGGGCTACGAGCCGTGGCACGGTCCGATCGAATACCGCACCAACGGTTCGATCGTGGCTGACCGCTCCGGCGTCGTCACCCCGTTCGCGATGATCAACCTTCAGGAGCGCATGACCTTCTTCGTGCAGCCGACCTCCGAGGTCTACGAAGGCATGATCGTTGGCGAGAACTCACGCTCCGACGACATGGACGTGAATATCACCAAGGAAAAGAAGCTCACCAACATGCGTGCTGCTTCCTCGGACACCTTCGAGAACATGACCCCGCCGCGCCAGCTGACGCTGGAGGAATCCCTCGAATTCGCCCGTGAGGACGAATGCGTTGAGGTCACCCCGGACGCAGTGCGCATCCGCAAGCTCATCCTGAACGCCGGCGACCGCGCCAAGGCCAACCGTGCCCGGGCCAAGGCCTAACAAGGCCCCGGGTTCCGGCCCCGCGATCCTGCTCAACGTCCTGGCCGCCCTCGTGGCCGGGGCGTTGGCGGCCGTGGTCGGAACAATTTTGCATGCCTCGGTTGCCTACGTGGGGGAAACCCCGATCCCGTGGGGTGCAACCTTGGCGCTGTTGTTGACCGGCACTCTGGTCTACTGGGTGGGGCTGTTGCGCGGCAAGCTGTGGGTGAGCGCGTTAGCGGGCCTGGCGACGTACGTGTTCGTCGCGCTGATCTCTCTGGATCAAAACAACCAGATGATCGTCTCGACACAGTTTTATTCCGTTTTGCCCGGTCCGGCGTTGGCCGGCGGCATCTGGGTTTACGGCATCATCGTGCCTGTCATTGTGGCGATTTTGCTGGCTTCCAAACAACTGCGCCTCGCGGCACAGCCTGCACGCTGATCGCTTCCCCGTACGGGGATGAGCATCAGTAGTGCTCACCGCTACCGAATAAACAGCCCGGTCGTTTCCAATGTTTTGGAAACGACCGGGCTGTTTTTTGCCTTTGGAGGGGCCTGTCTACACCCGTTGCTTTGCCGAGTTCAAGTCCAAGTGGTGCGCCAGGAAGAGCGAGGTGGCAACCCCGTCGGGTTCGGCATCGCGCATGGCATAGTCCTCGATGACCGCCCGAATGCGCGACATCATTTCCTGTTGCGTGTCTTCGCTGAGCTTCAAACCCACACGCAGGACCTGGATTTCCTGCGGTGCCAGACCATCGATCTCCTGCAGGAAGGTATCGACAAGCAAGGGAGCAGCATCGGGCAGCTTAGTGCCCCAGGAGAGCTTGGTGCTGCGATATGGCACTTCCTTGGCGCCTCGATTTCCCCTGCGGGTTTCCTCGGCAACCAGAAAACCATTCGACAGCAACGTGCGCACGTGGTGCAACGATGTCGCCGGATTGATCTCCAGTAAGTCCGCTATTTCCTTGTTCGTCCGTGACTCGTGCAAGCACAGTCGCAGGATGCGAAGACGGAGTGGGGAGCTAAGCGCCCGAGCACGGGCCTGTACCTCTTCATCTGTGGCCATGGTTTCAGCATACGGGAATTTGCCCCACTGATTGAAACTTTCAAATCACATCGTGTGGCGATGACGGTGACCGAACCCCGCCTCGAGGTCTGCGCGGAGGAGGGGGTGGGACGGTCTTGGCATGGGTGATGGCGGATCGTTCGATGGCAACGATGCCGCCGCGGGTTTCAACTTCGGCATGCGTGTCTCCAATCACGAGCAGGTATCCCAGCGCATCACTGAATTGCTCGCCGTGGGTGCCGAGCTCATCGGGTTCCAGCCGATAACGAATGACCACGCGTGTCCCGATGACGGGCAGTGGAAAGAATTCCGGTTCCATGCCTCGAGTCTAGGCCTGCGCATCCGAGGGCCCGCCGAGTGTGTGGGCGATGACACATTCGGGTCGTGGGGACCTGCGCGGGCGGGCAAAGGGGGCCCAACGGTACTAAGCTGGTGGGGAGCATGCGTAAAGGCATGCGCCATGAGTCAACTGATCATGAATTCGTAGTGAAGAAAGGCCCCGGGTACTGTGACCTACATCATCGCCCAGCCGTGTGTCGACGTCAAAGACAAGGCATGCATCGAGGAATGCCCCGTGGATTGCATCTACGAGGGTGAACGCATGCTCTACATCCACCCCGACGAATGTGTCGACTGCGGTGCCTGCGAACCGGTGTGCCCGGTGGAGGCCATCTATTACGAAGACGACACCCCCGAACAATGGTCCGAGTACTACAAGGCCAACGTCGAGTTCTTCGACGAGGTCGGTTCCCCGGGCGGAGCCGCAAAGCTCGGAAACATGGGCATCGACCATCCGATCATCATCGCGCTTCCCCCGCAGGCCCAGGACTGATTCCCGAGATTATGCTGACGCTCCCTGATTACCCGTGGAACGCTCTTGCCCCCTATTTGGCGCGCGCCGCAGAACATCCCGACGGGGCCGTGAACCTGTCGATCGGCACGCCGGTTGATCCCACACCCGAGATCATCATGCAGGCGCTGCGCGAAGGCGCCAACGCCCCCGGGTACCCCACCACGCATGGCACCAGTGAGGTTCGCGAAGCCATCGCGCACTGGTACGAGCGCCGCCGCGACGTTCGCGGGCTGGACGCCCGAGACGTCATGCCCACCGTTGGGTCCAAGGAGCTGGTGGCGTGGCTGCCACTGTTGCTGGGCCTGGGTGCAGGTGACCTGGTGGTCCGCCCCACGGTCGCCTACCCGACCTATGGCATCGGCGCTCAATTGGCCGGAGCCGACTCGGTGGCAGCCGACTCGCTGGTGGAGCTCAGCGAAGCCGACCGGGCACGCGTGAAACTCGTCTGGGTTAACTCCCCGGGGAACCCCACCGGGATCATCCGCGGTGCTACGGAGCTCAAGGCCCTGGTTGACGATGCCCGGTCGCTGGGCGCCGTGGTGGCTTCGGACGAATGCTATGCGGAGCTCGGCTGGGGACAGCACGAGTCGGACGTGCCAAGCGTCCTTCACGCATCTGTCAGCGGTGGCAACCTGGATGATCTGTTGTCCGTGTATTCGCTGTCCAAGCAGTCGAACCTCGCCGGCTACCGGGCCGCCTTCGTCGCCGGTGCGCCCAACCTAATGCCCTCCTTGATCAACAACCGCAAGCACGCCGGGATGATCGTCCCGGCCCCCGTGCAATCGGCCATGGTCGCAGCCCTGGGCGACGACGAGCACGTAAAGGCGCAGAAAGACACCTACCGGGCACGCCGAGAGGCACTAGTCCCGGCGATCAACGCCTTCGGGCTGCGCATCGAAGACTCGGTCGGTGGGCTGTACCTGTGGTGCACCGCAGACGAAGACTGCTGGGTGACCATGGGCCGTTTGGCCGAGCTGGGCATCGTGGCCGGACCCGGCGCGTTTTATGGAATCGCAGGGGAAGAATTTGTGCGCATTGCGCTGACAGCCAGCGACGAACGGATAGCCAGCGCCGTCCAACGGTTGAATGCGGCAGCCTGAAAGATAAGCGTGACCCACCAATTAGTGTCAAGAGCCTACTAAACGGTAGCGTGACAGTGATTACTGACCATCGGATTCATCTGTATTCCGGTTAGGAGAGACAATGACGGATAACAATTCTGCTCAGCTCAGCTTCGGCGGCAACAACATCGAGCTTCCTGTTGTGCCCGCAGTAGAAGGCAATGACGGCTTTAACATCGCTCCCCTGTTGAAGGCGACGGGCGGTGTGACGTACGACCCCGGTTTCATGAATACCGCGGCGACCAAGTCCGCGATCACCTACATCGATGGCGACGCGGGTATCTTGCGCTACCGCGGCTACCCGATTGAACAGCTCGCCCAGAAGTCCAGCTTCCTGGAAACCAGCTACCTGCTGATCTACGGAAACCTTCCCTCTGCCACCGAGCTGGACGCCTTCGACCAGAAGATTCGGCGCCACACGCTGCTCCACGAGGAGCTCAAGGGCTTCTTCGGCGGATTCCCGCGCGAAGCACACCCGATGCCGGTGCTCTCCTCGGCCGTGACGGCCCTGTCGACCTGGTATCAGGATTCGCTGGATCCCTTTGACGAAGAGCAGGTGGAGCTCTCCACGATCCGCCTGCTGGCCAAAATGCCGGTACTTGCCGCCTACGCGCACAAGAAGTCCATTGGCCAGGCACTGCTCTACCCGGACAACTCGATGAACCTGGTCGAGAACTTCATGCGCCTGAGCTTCGGCCTGGCCGCTGAGCCGTACGACATGGATCCGGTCATCGTCAAGGCCCTGGACCAGCTGCTGATCCTGCATGCCGACCACGAGCAGAACTGCTCAACCGCCACCGTGCGCTTGGTCGGATCCTCGAACGCGAACATGTTCGCCTCGGTTTCCGCCGGCATTAATGCACTCTCGGGCCCCGCCCACGGCGGCGCCAACGAGGCCGTGTTGAAGATGCTGCGGCAGATCCAGAACGACGGCCTGAAGCCGGCCGACTTCATGGAGAAGGTCAAAAACAAGGAAGACGGCGTCCGCCTCATGGGCTTCGGACACCGCGTCTACAAGAACTACGACCCGCGGGCCAAGATCATCAAGTCCACGGCCCACGAGATCCTCTCGAAGCTCGGCGGCAACGACGAGCTGCTGGACATTGCGATGTCCCTGGAAGAGCGCGCACTGAGCGATGACTACTTCATCTCGCGCAAGCTCTACCCGAACGTGGACTTCTACACCGGGTTGATCTACAAGGCCATGGGGTTCCCGGAGAAGATGTTCACCGTGCTCTTCGCCATCGGCCGTCTGCCGGGCTGGATTGCCCAGTACCGCGAAATGCTGCAGGACCCGGAAATGAAGATCGGGCGCCCGCGCCAGCTCTACACCGGTGAACGCGAGCGCAACTACCCGAACCGCTAAACCGCGTTCGTGCCCTAGGGGCCGGCAGCAGGTGGAAGGAAGAATTTTCCTCACACCCGCTGCCGGCCCCTTTTGCTGCCCCCACGAATGCCGGCGCCCGAGAGCCTCCGGTGCGCTCGATGCGTGCCAGATCCCGGCCCGAAGCCCGTACCGCCAAAACCCGGCAACAGGGGCGTTATCGGGCGTATCCTTGGATCAGGCGAGGGTTCGGAAGGAAGCGGTGTGCCCAGATGGTGCAGGATTCTGGTTCGGGTTGGAAGGTTTCGGCCGATACCCACAAAGAAATGTTGCTGGCGCTGTACATTCGCGATCTGGCTGCCATCGAACCGCTGGGAGCCCCTTCCCTGGCCCCGCTGAGTCCTCGGGTCAAGCCCTCCGCAGCGCGAGAGCTCAACGGTGCCTCGGCCGGGGAACTGCGCCAGGAATGGCACAGCTGGTGGGAGAGCATCATCGCCGACACCCACCCGGACATCGACATCGAGCGGGAACCGGACTTCGCAGACTTCTCCGATTCCCCGAGCCTGCAGCACCTCTTGCGCGCGCACTACGGCAACGCCTACACCTGGACGCAACGCCGGCTGGGGGAGTATCAGGAGTACGCGCTGGATCACACCACGGAGCAGCTCGCACTTCTCGGCCAGCTCTTCGCCGAACGGGAGCTCGAAGGCAAGAACGTTTCTCAGATGCATCTGAAACTGGTGGAGTTGCCGCTGGCCGAACGCCGGGCGTGGTTTGTTGAACCGGACACCGTGATCCTCAGCCAGGAGCTGATGCGCGATGAAACGCTCTTTCGCAGTTACCTGGCCCCGATCATCGATCTGCTGACCTAGGCTCCACCGAGGGTGATCACGACGTACCCGTCGGTGGTCGCTGCGGGCACCCAACCGGCATCGGACCGGTTCCACACCAGCCCGGCGTAGGAGACCGACTCGCTGCCGTGCTGGGCCGCGGTGGCCACTGCCCACTGGGCCACGGCCCAGCCCGCTTTTCCGCTCACCTTGATCCGCACCCGGTTGTCTTCCAGCACCTCCGCCTGCTGACCCGTGGTTGCGGTGAAATCGGCGGCCAGGGCCTTGGCTGACCCGGGTTTGTCGCTTTGCCGCAGGGTGCAATTCAGCGTCGAGGGGGAGGCACCGGTCAGCGGGGAGGCGAACGCGGCAGCCTTCTCCTCGTGCTTGGCGTAGGCCTGCGGGTAGGCGGAACGCTGGACCTTCTGGGCGGCATCGGTCAACGCCATGGACCCATAGTCGAAGGTCTCAAGTTCCTGGAAAAAGCGGTCCGCGGCGTAGTGTGCGTCCATCACCTGCTCCTGGGTTCCCCAACCCATGGACGGGCGCTGCTGGAAGAGCCCGCGCGAATCGGGTCCGGCGTTATCTCCGTAGTCGATATTGGTGAGCTTTGATTCCTGCATCGCGGTCGCGATCCCGATGGTGGCAGCGCGCGTGGGCTGCCCGCGCCGGGTAGCGGTTGCGGCGATTACCGCGGCGTTGGCGGCCTGGTCGGGGGACAGGGTGTGCAGCGTCCCACCCACCAGTGCCGTGCATTTTGGTGTCACCGTGACCTGGTTCAGCCCGATGACGTGGATGGCGGCATAGAGTCCGCCGCCCACCAGCCCCATGGCCAGCAGGATCGCCAACAGTGTCCGTCCCACGCGGCGCGGACGCCGATGCCGGTGGTGCCTTTGCCTGCCCTCGGCCGTGCCCATGGCGAGCACACGGTGGTGCGGGTCAATTGGCATGTAGGACACTATTCAGTTCGACGTGTTGTCCGGCGCGCGGCAGTGCCTCGACGGTGCCGGTGATCGAGTTGCGGCGGAAGAGCAGATTCGGGACCCCGGAGAGCTCCACGGCCTTGACCACTTCGGTCCCCAACTGGACCCGGGTCCCGGCCGTGACATACAGCCCGGCCTCCACCACGCAGTCGTCCCCGATGGAGATCCCCACCCCCGAGTTGGCGCCCAACAGCACCCGCTTGCCCACTCCGATCCGTTGCTTGCCGCCGCCCGAGAGCGTACCCATGATCGAGGCGCCGCCGCCGACGTCGGAGCCATCGTCCACCACGACCGAGGCAGAGATCCGTCCCTCGACCATCGAGGTGCCCAGGGTGCCGGCGTTGAAGTTCACAAATCCCTCGTGCATGACGGTGGTGCCCGGAGCCAGATGGGCGCCGAGGCGGACCCGTCCGCCCTCGGCGATCCGCACCCCTGAAGGCACGACGTAGTCAAGCATCCGGGGGAACTTGTCCACCCCGTACACCGTCAAGGTGCCGCGGGAGCGCAGGCGCATCCGGGTCTTCTCAAAGCCGGCCACGGCGCAGGGACCGAAGCTGGTCCAGACGACGTTTTCCAGGAGGCCGAAGGCCCCCTCGAGGTTGACGTTGTTGGGGGTGACCAGGCGGTGGGAGAGCAGGTGCAGGCGCAGCCAGACATCGGGGGCATCTGCAGGAGCCACATCCAAGTTGATTTCCAGGGCGATGACTTTTTGGCTGGTGCCGCGCGCCTCATCTTCGCTGGCGACAGCCCGGAGATCCCTGGCGACCTGCGCGGCATCTTCCAACACGCCCATGACGGGATCCGGGAACCAAACATCCAGCACGGTGCCGTCCGGCCCATAGGTGGCTAGGCCGTGTGCGGAGGCAATCCGCAGGTCGTCATGTGCGACCTGGGTCAGTCGGGTATCTACCGGAGTCATGAACCAATCCTAGCGCGGTGACGGGGACTAACCTTGAATGGTGTCCAACGAACCCAGCCCCGAATCCACCGCCGCCCCTCAGGCTCTCCACGATCTGGACCTCACCGGCGACGTCGCCGATCTGACGGCCGCCCTGATGGACATCGAATCCGTCTCCGGCCAGGAGAGGGCACTGGCCGATACCCTCGAGGTAGCCCTGCGCCGCCTGGGGCATCTTCAGGTGCACCGCGACGGTGATGCGCTGGTCGCCAGGACCCTGTTGGGCCGCCCGGAGCGGGTGGTGCTGGCCGGGCACCTGGACACCGTCCCGCTGCCCACCACACCCGGAGCCCGCGGCACCGTGCCGGCCACGTGGGATGGTGCAACGCTCTATGGGCGCGGCGCCACGGACATGAAGGGCGGGGTGGCGGTGCAGCTGGCGCTTGCCGCCACGCTGCCGGACCCCAACCGCGATGTGACCTTCATCTTCTATGACCACGAAGAAGTCGAGGGCTCCAAATCCGGGCTCGGACGGCTGGCGCGCAACAGCCCGGAGCTGCTGGAAGGCGACTTCGCGATCCTGTTGGAGCCCACCAACGGCACGGTGGAGGGCGGATGCAACGGCACCAGCCGCTACAAGGTGCGCACCCGCGGCGTCGCGGCGCACTCGGCCCGAGCCTGGATGGGGGTCAACGCCATCCACGCGGCAGCACCCATCCTGGCGATCTTGGCCGATTACACCCCGGCGAGCGTTGACGTGGACGGACTGTCCTACCGTGAATCGCTCAACGCGGTGCGCATCAACGGCGGCATCGCCGGAAACGTGATCCCCGATGACTGCGAGGTCGAGGTCAACTACCGCTTCGCCCCGGACAAGGACCTGGCCGCGGCCCAAGCCCACGTTTTTGAACTCTTCCAGGGGTTCGAGATCGAGCGCACCGACGGAGCACCGGGGGCCAGACCCGGCCTGCAGCACCCCGCCGCGGCCTCCTTCGTGGCGGCCGTCGGACGCACACCGATGCCGAAGTTCGGCTGGACCGATGTCTCGCGCTTCTCCGCACTGGGGATCCCGGCGGTGAACTTCGGTCCGGGCGATGCGCTGCTGGCCCACTCCGATGACGAGCACGTCACCCGCGCGGCCATCCACGACTGCCTGGCCGCGTTGCGCCGCTGGCTCGGCGGGGCTCCGCAGGACACCGCCGAGCCAGCCGGGCGCTGAGACCGGCACGGCCCCGGATCCACGAGCAGAAAAAATCCGGCCCGCAGCCGGCCTCGTGAGATACGAAGCCGGCTGCGAGCCGGAGGGCAGGCTGCTGGATGGAAATCCGCGCCGAGGAAGCACCCTACGTGGTGGAGCCTCCGGGCAGCTTGGTGTTCACATCAGCGACCATGACGGGCACCGCCGGGTCCTCCGGTTCGGCCGCGCTGATGCCCCTGCTGCTGAGTCGGCGGGAAACCACCTCGGCCAACTTCGAAAGCGCGAAGTTGATCAGGATGAAGATGACCGCCGCCACCACAATGGCCTGCAGGACGTTGGAGTTGCCGGTGCCAATAAGCTTGGCGTTGAAGAGCAACTCGTTGTAGTTGATGATGTAGCCCAGAGCGGAGTCCTTCAGGATGACCACGAACTGGCCGATCAAGGCCGGCAGCATCGCGATCAGTGCCTGCGGGATCTCAATGCTGCGCAACGACTGCCCGCGGGTCAGGCCGATGGCGGTGCCTGCCTCGCGCTGGCCCTTGGGAAGGCCGAAGACGCCCGAGCGGATCAGCTCGGCAACCACCGAACCGTTGTAGAGGGTCAAACCCACCACGACGGCCACGAAGGGGGAATCTGCGGGCGGCACCAGACCGCTGCGCGCCAGGATGATCCAGAGGAAGATCATCATCAACAGCACCGGAACGGCGCGGAAGAACTCGACCACGATCGAACTGATCCAGTTGATCACCTTGTTGGTCGACAGCCGACCGATGCCGAAGATGAAGCCGAAGAGCATCGAGGTGACGATGGCAACTGCTGCTGCCTTCAGCGTGTTGAGCAGGCCCGGGAGCAGGTAGTTCTCCCAGATCGAGCCCTTGCCGAAGACCACCCATTTCTCGGGAGCCAGCTGGCCAGCCTCGTTCATCACCGCGTACAGGTAATAGACCAGGGCCAAGGCCAGGATCACACCGATGATGTTGACGATCAGGACGTTGCGGCGGGCCTTGGGACCCGGAGCATCGAAGAGTACGGATTCCGAGACTTTCATCGTGCCACCGCCAACTTCTTGGAAAGGTAGGTCGTCAGCACGCCCACCGGGATCACAACGATCACGAAGAGCACGGCAATGGTGAAGAAGATCAGGATGCCGACGTCTGATCGGATCTCCAGCATTTCTTTCATCACACCGGAAATTTCAGTCACCGAACCGGCGACCGCGACCGTGGTGTTCTTGATCAAGGCGATCAAGACGTTGCCCAACGGGGCAATGGCGCCGCGGAAGGCCTGGGGCAGGATGACCAGCCATGCGGCCGGCAGGAAGCTCAAGCCGATGGCTCGTGCTGCCTCGGCTTGGCCCAGCGGAACGGTATTGACTCCCGAACGGATCGCTTCGCAAACGAAGGCCGCATGATAAATCGACAGCCCGAGGATGGCGATTTGGAAGAAGTTCAGGTCGAAGTCTGAATTGAACTGGACTTGGAACACTCCGAAGAGCACCAGTACGCCGAACGCCATGATGATGGTCAGCGGGGTATTGCGGAAGATGTTCACGTAGGCGGTCCCGAAAGCACGGAAGCTTGGCACCGGCGAAATGCGCATCAAAGCCAGGATCGTGCCCAGGACCAGCGACGCTAGGGCTGCCCAGAAGGTGAGTTGAAGGTTGCCCCAAAACGCGGACAACATCTTCTCGCCGTATTGGTCCCATAGTGAAAGGTAGCCTTGCACGGCTTACTCCTTTGGGGTGCGGTTGGAAAGGGACTCATCCGGTGCGGGTTGCACGCCGGATGAGTCCCGGAAAAAATCAGTCAACGACTATGCGCAGGGCGCAGGCGTCGGCGGGTTCAGCTTGGCATTCGGGGTGTAGCCGGTGCCTTCGGTGTTGGCCTTGAGGGACTTCTCCCACTCGCCGGAATCGATCATCTTGGTGATGGCCGTGTTCACGTCCTCGCAGGTGGTGTTTTCCTTGTTCAGACCGACGCCGTACAGCTCCTCGGTGAAGGTGTTGCCAACGACCTTGAACTTGCCCTTGTTGGCTTCGGTAGCTGCCAGACCGGCCAAGATGATGTCATCGGTGGTGACTGCGTCGATGCCACCGGTTTCAAGGAGACCGAGGCAGTCGGCGTAGCCGCCCTGCTCTACGAGGGCTACACCTGGGTAGGTGTCGGAGACCTTCTTGGCCGAGGTGGAACCGGTGACCGAGCAAAGCTTCTTGCCCTTGAGGGTGTCCGGGCCGGTGATCGAGGAGTCGTCGGTGCGGACCAACAGATCCTGGCCTGCGACAAAGTATGGCCCGGCAAAGGCCACACGCTCCTTGCGGCTGTCGGTGATCGAGTAGGTTGCCAGGATCATGTCGACCTGATTGGTTTCCAACAAGGTTTCGCGGTTAGCCGACGGGGCGGAAACCCACTCGATCTTGTCTTCCGCGAAACCAAGCTCGTTGGCAACGTACTTAGCAACATCAACATCGAAGCCGGTGAACTTGTCGCCGTCCTTGAAGCCAAGGCCGGGCTGATCGAACTTGATGCCGATCTTGACGGTGTCGCCAGCGCCGGCTTCGTCGCCGGAACCACCACAGCCGGTCAGTGCCAGCGCCGCGGCTGCTGCCATAGCGGCTACTGCTGAAATGCGGGACTTACGCATCGTTTCTCCTTGTTGTATCCGAGGACGAGAGCGAGTTTTCGCGTCCTTCGAGTCAAAATGATTCAGTTGTTGGTTGGTCAGTTCGTGATGAGCTTGCCGAGGAAATCCTTGGCACGAGCGCTCGTCGGGTTGGTGAAGAACTGCTCGGGGGTTGCTTCTTCGACGATCTGGCCGTCGGCCATGAAGATCACGCGGTCAGCAGCCTTGCGGGCGAAACCCATCTCGTGGGTCACCACGATCATGGTCATGCCTTCCTTGGCCAGGCCGATCATGGTGTCAAGGACCTCATTGATCATTTCCGGATCAAGTGCAGAGGTCGGCTCGTCAAAGAGCATCACCTTGGGGCGCATGGCCAGCGCGCGGGCAATGGCCACACGCTGCTGCTGTCCGCCGGAGAGCTGCGCAGGCAGCTTGTCCTTTTGGTTGGCAACTCCAACCCGTTCCAGCAAGGACATGGCGAGCTTGTCGGCTTCGGCCTTCTTCATGCCTTTGGCCTTGATCGGACCGAGGGTGACATTTTCCAAAATCGTCTTGTGTGCAAAAAGATTGAATGACTGGAAGACCATGCCGACATCGGCACGGAGCTTAGCCAAGGCCTTGCCTTCTTCGGGCAGGACCTTTCCATCGATCTCGATGGAACCGTCATCAATGGTTTCCAACCGGTTGATAGTCCGGCACAAGGTCGATTTGCCCGAGCCGGATGGGCCCAAGACAACAACAACCTCACCCTTGGTGACTTCAAGATTGATGTTCTGTAGAACATGCAAAGGGCCATAGTGCTTATTAACGGCAGAAAGCTTGACGATTGGAGTCAAGTCCGCCATAGCGCTAGTCGAGTGGGAATCAGTGCTCATGACATGAACCCTATCCGAAGTGACCCTCTTCACGCCCGTTATTAGGGGGGCGATGCCAAATCTTGTCCAAACTCGGTCGCGACAAGGGTCGTGTCGGTCAGGACAGCCGATACAGTGGTGGGCATGCAGCGCCAGAACCAGCAAGCGAAAAACTTCGATTCACTGCCCGACCCGGCACGCCGAAAGGGCTCGGTCGTCCTGCGACGCGGGCAGGCCCAAACGGAACAGTCGGACAGTTATCTGCTCGACACGCGGGAGGACCAGGACTTCACGCACACGGACCCGTGGCGGGTCCTGCGCATCCAGGCCGAATTTGTTGAGGGATTTGGGGCGCTGGCAGGCCTGGGTCCTGCAATCAGCGTGTTTGGATCTGCCCGGACCAGCCGCGGATCCGAACGCTATCTGCAAGCGGAGAAGATCGGCGAGCTGATTGCTTCAGCCGGTGTTGCCGTGATTACCGGTGGCGGGCCAGGAGCCATGGAAGCTGCGAACAAGGGAGCAGTTTCCGCCGGCGGGGTCTCCGTGGGCTTGGGCATTGAGCTTCCTTTTGAAACGGGGCTCAACGAATGGGTAGACCTCGGTATTAACTTCCGCTACTTCTTTGCCAGGAAGACGATGTTTGTAAAGTACTCGCAGGGTTTCATCGTGTTGCCCGGCGGATACGGAACATTGGATGAACTCTTTGAGGCATTAACGCTCGTGCAGACCGAAAAGGTCACGGGATTCCCCATTGTTTTGGTAGGCACAAGCTACTGGCTTCCGCTATTGGAATGGTTGAGAAACACCGTTGCCGAAGAAGGTGCCATTTCGGTTGCCGATCTCGACCTGATTCAACTCACCGATGATATCGAAGAAGCCGTGGATATCGTGGTCAATTCGGCCCGTCCAAATGGTTTTATTGTGGAGAAATAGGGTCCTCGCGTCCCCGTCCCTGCATCGAAGGAGTATCGATTGGTCTACATGTTATTGGTTATCGCCATCATCATATTGGGCACAGCGGTGTGTCTAGGTGTGGGTACCAGGCGTAACCGCGACGTGCAGGAAGGCCGCCGATTCGAGCCCTTCCGCGGGCCCATCCAGGGCCTGGTCGAACCCGTTGCCAGCCTGCCTCCGGTACTACTTCCCGAAGACCCCGGTGCCGCCGATATCGAGTCGGTTCAGTTTTCACTGGGCCTGAGGGGATACCGCTGCGACCAGGTCGATGAAGTTCTCGATGTCCTTTCGGCCGAGATTTCCAGGTTGCATGAGGTCATCGCGGCACACGGAAAAGAAGCTGTGATTAGCAACACGAGCGTTTCTTCGGAATAATAGAAGATAGCAAGTTGAAAGCGGAAACCCAATCGTGGGATCCGCGGATTAACTCACCATCGGGTGAAGGCCTACAGGTCCTTCATCTCAAATGAAAGGGAACAGCGCTCATGGCTGCGATGAAACCACGTACCGGGGACGGTCCCATGGAGGTCACCAAGGAAGGCCGTAGCCTAATCATGCGCGTACCGATTGACGGTGGCGGACGACTGGTTGTTGAGCTCAACGCGGACGAAGCCGCTGAGCTGCGTGAATGCTTGGTAGGTGCCACCGAGTAGCGCTCGTGCTCTAAATACTGAGGGGCGGGCACCTGGCCGGGTGCCCGCCCCTCAGTATGTCATGGGCCAGCGGATAACCGGCGAAACTAGCTCACCCGAGCAGCGAGATGCAGGCCGAGTCCGGTGGGCACAATGGTGCTGACAAAGCGTTCGTCATCGCGCAGCATCCTGTTGGCGTTTCGAGTGGCCACGGTGCTTGTCTGGCGCAGCGCCGGCTTGGGCACGCGGTGCTGGTCAAAAGCATCGTGCATGACCACCAGGCCGCCGATTCGCACTAGACGGATGGCCTGAGTGGTGTATTCCAGCAGATGCGCTTTATCGGCGTCGATGAAGACCAAATCGTAGGCCCCATCGGTCAGCCTCGGCAGCACCGTCTGGGCGCGGCCGGAAATGGCTCGGGTCCGCGAGGAATCAAAGCCAGCATCATGGAATGCTTCTCGGGCGGCCGCCAAGTGGTCGACATCGATGTCGATGGTTGTCAGAGCCGCATGTTTGCCGGCACCGCGCAGCAAGCAGGTTCCAGAGATGCCAACCCCGGTGCCGATTTCCACCAGGTTTCGTGCCCCGGAGATGGCGGCAAGCACGGTAAGGAAACCCCCTGTAGCTACCCCGACCGATTCGACGCCCAGCTCGCGGCCGCGTTCGCGGGCACGCTCGAGCACAGCATCCTCTGTGGCCTGAGCCTGTGCGTATGTCCAGCTGCTGAATATGTCCAGGTTCATGGGAGTGGGGCAGATCCTTTACGGTGTGAAGTGTCGTCGGTGCGGAAAATGCTCCGACGGTGCGGCGGGGCATGACCCTCGGCTGGGAAGCCGTTCGAATCATCTTATCCCCGCTCTGGACGCCGGCGGTTGGAAGCCAATCAAAGTCGCGGCACAGCCTGCTTTCAGCTTCCGCTCAGGAGGCTGCGCAAGACTTGTTGTCGTGAACGCATTGAAGATGTCTTTGACCAGCGAGGTACGCTCCCGCGAGGAGCCTGCCGAGCTGACGGTTCCCACGTGGGACGAAATCGTCAGGGACCATTCGCCACGGGTCTACCGTCTGGCCTACCGGCTGACCGGAAACCGTCAGGACGCCGAGGACTTGGCCCAGGAGACTTTCGTTCGGGTCTTCCGTTCGCTGCACACCTTCACCCCCGGAACCATCGGCGGCTGGCTGCATCGCATCACCACCAACCTCTTCTTGGATCAGGCCCGCCGGAAATCTAAGATTCGCTTTGACGGACTGACCGAAGACGCCGAAGCTAAGATCCCAGGAACCGCCCCGGGCCCGGAACGTAGCTTCGAATACAACAACCTCGATCTCGACGTGCAGGCCGCACTGGATGCGTTGGCCCCGGATTTCCGTGCCGCGGTGGTGCTGTGCGACCTCGAGGGGCTCTCTTACGAAGAAGTCGCCGAAGCACTGAACGTCAAGCTCGGAACCGTTCGCTCACGCATTCACCGCGGACGTGGGATGCTGCGTGAAAAGCTACCGCACCGCAATCCAGCTGTTCGAGCCCCGGCAACGATGTCGTTGCCGAAGATTCGGCGGACGATCCCAGGGGTGCGCTAAGGCATGGATCGTTATGGACGCTGGATCGATGACTACGCGGCGGGGCGTGTGCGCGGACGACGGGCGCGGGCCATTGCACGACATGTGGGGCACTGTGCCGAATGCTCGAGCGCATTAGCCCGGAAAATGCCCGAGACTTCCTCTGAACAGCTGGTCGCGCCACCGGTGCAGTTGAGCGCACAGACACTCTTGGGAGCCCGGTATTCGTTGCCTCCGGAGAACGAATCCAGTCGACGACACTCCATCGCCTTTGTGCCGATCACGGTCTTGGCCATGGTCTTCGCGCTGGTTGCCGCCATGGCCGCAACATCGTGGGTTCTTGGTGCCCCGGCGGCCCAGGGCGCCCCGGAGCAGGACCCCGCCGCGTCATGGAGCGCCGAGGCCCAAAGCCTTGATGCAGAGGCCATCACCCGCTTGCGTCAGGACGGCTGGACCTGCCCGGTCATCGAAACCGCGGGATTCACTCTGGCTTCTGCTTCCGGCGTGCTGGAAAGCGGCGAGGCAACAGCCACGCTGGTGCTCAGCGATGGCAAGCACCGTATCGAACTGGCTGAGACCCGGATGGTATCCGGAGCACCCACTCCGGCGATGCATAAATCCGTGGCCGCGCAGACGAGCACCGATCCGTCCTCGGGCATGCTCACCGAGCTGGGCCATCGGCTGGGTGCCAAGGCGGCAGCTGCTGTCAGTTATGGCGACGGCACCGCGACCCTGAACCTTGAAGAAGTGAAGTACGAAATCACCACGGACCTTTCCAAGTCCGATGTGGAGGGCATCCTGCAACGGCTCGTCGTCTCCGAGCACACTCGCGTCGGGTCCATGGACCAGCAGAGCACCGAGAACATTTCCGAACGTCTGCTGCGGGGCTTCTCCAGGCTCATGGTTTTGGACTTCAAGTAGGAACTGGCCTTGGCAAAGCACGAAAGCAGGTAGTCTACAAGAGTGTTTTTGGGAATCAATGGCAGTGAATTCATAGTGCTCGCGGTGCTGGCAGTGGTTATTCTGGGACCCGAAAAACTCCCCGAATACGCCGCACAGCTGGCGCGGCTGGTCAAGGAACTGCGACGCATGGCCACCGGCGCGAAGGAACAACTGCGCGAGGAAGTCGGAGACGATATCGCCGACATGGACTGGCGCAAACTCGACCCACGCCAATATGACCCGCGCAAGATCATCAAGGACGCGTTGCTCGACGACTTTGAGGACGCGGTATCCGCGGCGAAAGAAGCCCCCGCCATTTCGCACAAGCCGGTGGCGCTAGTCCGCACTGTGCCGCTGGCCGCACATGAGCCGGCACCGTTTGACAGCGAAGCGACCTAAAGAGCACCCCATTGATTTGCTTCTGGCTCCTGCAGGGCCAGCTGAGAAGGGCGGCATCCCCGATAGTCGAGGATGCCGCCCTTGCTCTGTCCTGTGGATCATGCCGTGGCGGGGTCCAGCGGGCCCGTGGGGCTCATCGCGCGCTATCGGGGGGTGACGCCCAGCTTCATCCCTGCCAGGCCGCGTGGGCGGTGCGTAAGCGCGCGGGCCATCGCAACGATTGAGGTGGCGGCGAGGGACGAGGGATGCGAGAGCACCAACGGCACCCCGGCATCTCCGCCGGAGCGCAACCACGGATCCAGGGGCACCTGCCCCAGCAACGGGACCTTGGTACCCAGCACCAGTTCCAGGCGCCCGGCCAGCTCGGCGCCACCGCCGGAACCGAAGACCTCCAGGGTGGAACCGTCAGGCATCACCATGGCGCTCATGTTCTCGATGACACCCACAACCTTTTGACCGGTCTGCACCGCGACGGACCCGGCACGCTCGGCGACCTGCGCCGCGGCGGCCTGCGGGGTCGTCACCACCACCAATTCGGAGCCGGGCAAAAGCTGCGAGACGGAGATGGCGATGTCGCCGGTGCCCGGGGGCAGGTCCAGCAGCAACACATCCAAGTCCCCGAAGTGCACATCGGTGAGGAACTGCTCCAAGGCCCGGTGCAGCATCGGTCCGCGCCAGATGACCGGCTTGTTGTCCGGAACGAACATGCCGATGGAAATGACCTTCACCCCGTGGGCCACCGGCGGCAGGATCATCTCATCCACGCGGGTGGGCCTGGCCTCGGGGATGCCCAGCAGCCCGGGGATCGAGAAGCCGTGCACATCGGCGTCGATGAGTCCCACGCGCAGCCCGTCGGCGGCCATCGCGCAGGCCAAGTTGGCGGTCAGCGTGGACTTGCCGACCCCGCCCTTGCCGGAAGCGATGGCGATGACACGGGTCAGTGAGGCCGGATCGGAGAACGGGATGCTTCGGGAGACCAAGGATTCGCGCAGTTCGGCCCGCTGTTCGGGACTCATCACGCCCAGGGTGAGGTCCACCTCGCGGACCCCGGGCAGCGTGGACAGTGCCGCGGTGACGTCGGCTTCGATGGTCGAGCGCATCGGGCAGGCGGCGATGGTCAGCAATACCTTCACTTGCGCGGTGCCGTCGGTGAGGAAGGCGGATTCGACCATCCCCAGCTCGGTGATGGGTCGGCGCAGTTCGGGGTCTTGGACGGTGGCTAGTGCTTCAAGGAGCCGAGGCTCGAGGGTCATGGTCTCTCATTCTTCTCGGCACGCGGTTCGCGGCGCCGTGCCGGTGGCAGTTGGGGGATCAGCCCGGTGTTGGTGTTGCTGCGGTCCTTGCGCTTCGGAGTCTTGGCACGCAGCCGCAGTTCCTCCCCGTCGGAGGTCTCCAACAGGTCTTCGAGGGCGGAGCGCAGTTCGGAGCGCACATAGTCGCGGGTTGCCACGTCGCGTAGGGCGATGCGCAGCGCGGCAAGTTCACGGGTGAGGTATTCGGTGTCGGAGAGGTTTCGCTCGGCCCGCCCGCGGTCTTCGGAAAGCGAGACCCTGTCCCTGTCATCTTGCCGGTTCTGGGCCAGCAGCAGTAGCGGAGCGGCGTAGGAGGCCTGCAGCGAGAGCATCAGGGTCAGCGCGGTGAAGCCCAGCGCGGCGGAGTCGAAGCGCCAGGCCTCCGGTGCGAAGATGTTCCAGATCAGCCAGAACACGCAAAAGATCGTCATGTAGAACAGGAACTGCGGGGTTCCCATGAAGCGGGCGAATTTCTCGGTGCTCGATCCGAACGCGTCGGGGTTCGGCGTGACTCGCGGGAAGAACCGGGCCCGAGCGGACATGGGGGTGTCAAGGCCGCTGGACGCTTGGCGCTTTTCAGCCATGGGATGCTCCCTTCGCTGGTGGTTTGGTGGTGTCGACGGGGCCCCAGGCGGTCACGGGCGGTTCGGCGGCGTGCCGTGGTTCGAGGTCCGGGGACTCGGGAGGATCATCGTGGGTGCGCCAGTCATCGGGCAACAAATGGTCCAGGACGTCATCGACGGTGACGGCTCCCACGAGCCGCCCGGCGTCGTTGACCACCGCCACCGAGGTGAGGTTGTAGCTGGCCAGCGTACGGGCCACCTCGGCAACCTGTGCCATGTCGTCGAGGGGCTCGACATCGGAGTCCAGGATATTGCCCAAGGGCTCTGGCGGCGGGGTGCGCAGCAGGGCCTGAATGTGCACTACTCCCAGGTAGCGTCCGGTGGGTGCTTCCAGCGGGGGACGGGTGACAAAGACGGTGGAGGCCAGTGCGGGGGACAATTCCTCGCGGCGCACCGCGGCCAAGGCCTCGGCGACGGTGGCTTCGGGGGAGAGGATCACCGGGACCGGGGTCATCATGGAGCCGGCGGTGCCCTCGGCGTATTCCAGCAAGCGACGCACATCGCGTGCATCCTCGGGCTCCATCAATTCCAGCAACGCATGCTTGGTGTCCTCGGAAAGCTCGGAGAGCAGGTCGGCCGCGTCATCCGGATCCATTTCTTCGAGCACGTCCGCGGCGCGTTCCATATCCAGGGCGGAGAGGATCTGCACCTGTTCGGCGTCGGGCATCTCCTGGAGGACGTCGGCCAGCCGGTCATCCTGCAGTTCGGAAGCAACCTCGACGCGGCGCTTGTGGTTCATCTCGTGCAGCGCGTCGGCGAAGTCGGCCGGCTTCATCTCGTCGTGGGCGGCGACGTAGGTGCTGGCGGCCTGCGGCTCGTGCAGCGCGGTGTGCACGATCGAGTCCCAGGACACCAGCAGGCGTTCTCCGCGGGCCCGGCGCAGCCCCAATAAACCGGCTGGTTCCCCGCGGCGGACGTAATAGTCGGAGATGATCCAGTCGCCGTTGCGTTCACGAGCCAGACCGATGTCCTCGACCACCGCGTTGCCGCTGCCATCGGCGAAGACCACACGCCTGTCGAAGAGCTCGGCCGCAACCAGGATCTCGGCGCCACGCTGGATGAACCGGCGCATGTTCACCAAGCCGGTGCAAATGATCTGTCCCGACTCCATGGCCTGGATCCGGGTCATCGGAACAAACACCCGACGCTTTCCGGGCACCTCGACGACCACGCCGACACATTGGGCGGGTTTGGTGGCCAGCCGGGAGATGACCACGACGTCGCGCAGCCGGCCCAGCCGGTCGCCCAGGGGATCAAAGACGTCCAGGCCCAGAAGCCGTGCGATGAAGACCTTCGTTGATTTGCTGCTCACGCTCTCTAGGCTACTGCCTGCACATGGGCTGAAGCTGGTTTCGACTATGTGTTGAGCGCTACGCTTTGTCACAGCAGAATGTGGGCAACGCGCTTTCACCTTCAGCGATCAAGCCCGTCTAACTCGACGCGCAGCGTGCACAATGGATATATGTCTTCCCCACTTGGTGCTTCCCCATCCAACCAGAACTCATTGGGCCTGCCGCGCGGTGAGCTTTTGGGCCGCTACGGTACCTACTTGGATGCCCAAAAAGTGGTGGATTACCTCGCGGACAATGACTTCCCCGTCTCCCACCTGACCATCGTGGGCAATGACCTCAAATCGGTGGAGCGTGTCACAGCAAAGCTGAGCTATCCGAAGGTCGCCGGTGCAGGCGCCGCACAGGGCGCGATGTTCGGTGTCTTCGTCGGCCTGGTGCTGACCATCTTCAGCCCCGGGACCAACCCGGTGGCGCAGATTCTGTCCTCGATCGGGATCGGCATGGCCATTTGGATGCTGGTCGGTGTGGTCAGCTACTCGTTCCGCCGAGGTAAGCGCGACTTCGCCTCGCAGTCCCAGGTACTGGCCACCAGCTACGACGTCGTGGTGGCGTTCTCCCACGCGCATGCAGCACGAGCGATGGCCGCAAAGCTGCCGATGAGCCAGCGGGCTGCGGATGCCGGAGTCGGCACCCACCACACTCACAACCAACCCCAGCCCCCGCCGCCGGCCCAACCACAGATCCCGGCTCAGTCGGATGCCCCTACCCCACCCGCAGCGGCATCCGCGCCGACCACGGGAAGCTACTCCGACCTGCCCGACGGACGCCCGCAATTCGGCATTCGGATCCAAGATACCCCGCCGGCGGCTGCCCCGGAGCCCGAGGCCTCAGCGGCTGCGGCCCCGACAGAAGGAACCGAAGCGGATCCTTCGACAACGCAAGAAGTCAGAGCCGCGGCTTCGGTGCCCGAGGCCCGCGCGGATGAAGATCCCATGCCTCAGTCGCCGGTATCGGGTGCCGACGCCCAAACAGGATCAGACGATCCCGGCAACGACAGCGCGCCGGAGCACAGCAGCCGCCCATAGCAACCGCAGGTTGGTGAGGCACCGACCCTGCGATGGCAACACAAAAGGCTGGCCCTCATCCCCACGGATGAAGGCCAGCCTTTTTGTGTTGCTCCCGCCGATCACCACGAGTGGTCGGCGGGTTGCTGCCGTGGACTAGGCCTTGCGAACCTCTGCCATCCACGCCTCGACGTGTTCGGGCTTGCGGGGCAGTGCGGCCGAGAGGTTCACGCAACCATCCGCGGTGACCAACACGTCGTCTTCGATGCGCACACCGATGCCGCGGTATTCCTCGGGCACTGCCAGATCCTCGTTCTTGAAGTAGAGGCCCGGTTCGATGGTGAACACCATGCCCTCTTCCAAGATGCCATCGAGGTACAGCTCGGCCTTGGCCTGTGCGCAGTCGTGCACGTCAAGGCCCAAGTGGTGGCTGGTGCCGTGCGGCATCCAGCGGCGGTGCTGCTGGCCCTCGGGGGACAAAGCCTCCTCCAGCGACACCGGCAGCAGACCCCAAGCATCCAGGTTTTCTGCCAGCACCGTGACCGCGGCGGTGTGCAAGTCGCGGAACTTGGACCCCGGCTTGGCGACGGCGAAGGCTGCATCGGCGGCATCGAGCACCGCCTGGTAGATCTTGCGCTGCACCTCGGTGTACGTGCCGTTCACCGGCAGGGTGCGGGTGATGTCGGCGGTGTACAGCGATTCGGCCTCGACGCCGGCATCAAGCAGCAGCAGGTCTCCGTCGTTGACCTTGCCGTTGTTGTTGATCCAGTGCAGCACCGTCGCATTGTTTCCCGAGGCGGCGATGGTGTCGTAGCCAAGGTCGTTGCCCTCTTCACGGGCACGGGCGAAGAATGCGCCTTCAACCACTCGCTCGCCGCGATCGTGGGTCAGGGCGCGATCGAGCGACTTGACCACGTCGTGGAATCCGTTGACGGTGGCAGCCACCGACTTTTTCATCTCCTCGATTTCCCAAGCGTCCTTGACCAGACGGATCTCGGACAGCGCCTCGGTCAGTTCCCCGTCCAAGGAGTCAGGTGCTTCCAGGTCCACGCCGGTGTTGATGCGCGAGGTGTCCACCAGTGCGTCGCAGTTCATGTCGACGTCGCGCAGCAGTCGGATGCGCATGCCGCCGAACTCCACCGCGCCCGCATCGGTGGTAATAGCGAATTCGAGACCGGTGAGGTCGGCCGTGACGAGGCCCAGCCGGGATTGCAACAGTGCGAGGGTCGGACGCGGGCCGATCCAGAACTCGCCGGAACGAGCGCTGGAGTAGAACTCTTCCGAATCTCGGCCGGCCATTGGGGCGAAGAACAAGGTTGAGTTGTGGTTCGAACCGTTCTCTCCGGTTCCTTCCGCCACGGGTTCCATGATCAACACGGCATCAGGTTCGTGGTCGAGTCCCAGCCCGGTGAGGTGAGAGAAGCCCGAGTGCGGCCGGAAGCGGTAGTCGGTGTCGTTGGAGCGGACCTTGTGTGGTCCGGCCGGGATGACGAGGCGCTCGCCGGGGAAACGGGTGGAGATCGCGGTGCGGCGCTTGGCCGCATACGGTGCGACGTCGTCCGCGCCCGGGAGCGTTGAAGTGTCGGGGGCCCACGAGGAGGCCATGAAGGATTTGAATGCCGCGGAGCTCGGTCGCTGTGAACGGTTGTTCACGCGCTCTTCGAGGGGCTGGTCGCTGCCTGTGGTGGTGGTTGCATCAGTGCTCATGGTCCAATCGTCTCAAAGCCCGGGCACATACACCAAGACGCCCTGGCTGCGGTGGTGCCCCGGCACCACCGGACTTCTGCAGACCGGGCTGTACAAAGATCACCAAGACTGGGCGTCATCCTGCCGACGTGCCGCAACTGGTCCGTTGGGCTCCAGTGGCACACGACACCGCGGCGGTGGCAGCTCATGCAAGGCGGAACGGGCTACGCTGAAGAATATGCGGATCGACCTTCATGCTCATTCACATGTTTCAGACGGGACGGAGCCTCCCGCAGTGCTGGTTGCCTCAGCCAAGGAAGCCGGTTTGGACGTTGTCGCTCTGACTGACCACGACCAAACTGCCGGCTGGCAGGATGCAGGCCGTGCTGCCCTTGAACTTGGCATCGGACTTGTCCCGGGGATGGAAATTTCCTGTCAGACCGACACGGGTATCAGCGTCCACTTGCTCAGTTATCTCCACGACCCAACGTATCCGGCGCTGGTGGATGAAATCGGCAAGGCCAGGGACGCCCGGATCACCCGTGCGCGACGCATGGTGGAGCTGTTGGCAGAGGACTATCCGGTGGACTGGGACATGATTTCCCGACACACCTCGCCCGGTGCAACCATCGGGCGTCCACACATTGCCGACGCCTTGGTGACAGCGGGGGTCGTGCGGACGCGAACAGAAGCATTCGCGCACGTATTGACGGCCCGCTCGCGCTACTACGTCGGCCACTATTCAATGGACCCGGTGACCGCCGTCAAACTCGTACGTGAGGCTGGCGGGGTCCCGGTCTTCGCCCACCCCGTGGCCTCGGCACGTGGCCGGGTAGTCACCGAGGAGACCTTTGAAGAAATGATCGGCGCCGGACTGCTGGGCTTGGAAATCAACCACCGGGATAATCCCGAGGACGGACGCGTCTACCTTCGTTCGTTGGCTCGAAAACACGACTTGATTGTCACAGGATCATCGGACTACCACGGTGCCGGCAAACCAAATCGACTGGGTGAAAACACCACCACGGTAGAAATGCTTCGGCGGATTCTGGACGCAGGTTCGGGGTCGGATCCTGTTGGGATGTCCGAGCATATATAGGCCACCAACCCACGTGCGCCGCCGACACCCCTGCAGGGGATGCCGGCGGCGTTTTTTTCTGAAGAACATGTATTGGGCAGCTCGGAGTGCAGTTGGGTGAAGGAACCTGGATCATTTACGCAAAGCTGGAGGCGTTGATACCAGCCTCAATTGAATGACTTAAAAATGTCGTTAAAAAATTTGCATAACGATAAATGGATCTACAATCCAGACGTGGATGACCGGCCGATAGACTGTTTATTCGGGTGCGGAATTTCGGGCGAAGGTACCGTGCTGATATCGCTGTGGCGGGTGGGAAGCTCTGGTACCTGCTACGATCGTTCTAGTTGCTTCGCTTTTAGAAATGTTTTTGTTGAGCTAAGTTCCAACTTTTCACGGAGCAACTCGCAGCAACGAAGGTATGATTTCCACCTTCGTTTCGGACGAAAATTGGTGACGTGCATTGGTGAGGATAACCTCCCTGCGGCCCTGGTTCGATGTGTAATCACCCCGGCAAAGCGTCCGGGTGCTTGTTGCGCGCTCAGAATGTGTCCACGCCGGATACCTGCTCGACTTCTGTATGAAGAGGTCGATTAATTGTGCCCACGATGGCCAGCGCGCACGTGTTTTAGGACTGTTGCCGGCGGCATTCCTTATGAAGAGAGGATGGATATGGATCTCGAAAACGGGGAATTTCAGCTTCTCGCAGGATCAGTTGTCCTGGGGTTGTTGGTTCTGTTTTACGGGGGGACATTTGTTATGTCTCTTTTTATTGGCAAAAAGAAAGAAAACGCTGACGGGTATATGACCGCCGGAAACAAAGTTGGTTTCGGTGTCTCCGCAGCAAGCATGACAGCAACATGGATCTGGGCATCTTCGATGTATGCCTCGGCGACGTCTGGCTACACCTATGGCATTTCCGGGCCGATTCACTACGGTCTTTGGGGTGCGTTGATGATTCTGTTCATCTACCCCTTCGGCCGTCGAATCCGTGCGGTTGCACCAAAGGCACACACCCTCGCCGAAGTTATGTATGCCCGTCATGGACGCTCCAGCCAGCTCATGCTGGCCGGTTCCAATATTCTCGGCAGCGTTATTTCACTGACCTCCAACTTCATCGCGGGTGGCGCTCTTATCGCTCTGCTCTCGCCATTCAGCTTCGGCCAAGGCATCGTCGCCGTGGCCGCAGGTACGCTGCTCTACACTTTGTGGTCCGGCTTCCGGGCCTCGGTGCTCACCGACTTTGCCCAAGTAGTGGCGATGCTCGGTGCCGTGGCAATCATCCTTCCGGTGGTCTTCGTTGCCGCCGGCGGACCGGGACTCTTTGAATCCGGCGCCTCCAACCTCACCCCGCAACAGAGCAACTTCTTCTCGTCCGAAGCGTTTATGAACCAGGGTGCCCCGTACATTGCTGCCGTCCTGGCCTACGCCATCGGCAACCAGACGATCGCCCAGCGACTCTTCGCCGTGCGTGAGGACCTGATCAAGCCGACGTTCATCACCGCGACCGTCGGCTACGGTGCCACGATCATCGGCATCGGCATGCTCGGGGTCATCGCCCTGTACGCAGGCATCACCCCGCTCGATGGAGACACCAACAACCTGATCCCGCAAATGGCTGCAACCTACCTGGGCCCGATCCTGTTGTGCCTGTTCTTCATCATGATCCTGGGTTCGCTGTCCTCCACTGCGGATTCGGACCTGTCGGCACTTTCATCGATCGCGATGGCCGACCTCTACGGCCAGTCGGTGGGCAAGGCGAACGCCAAGCCCAAGACAATGCTGCTGGTTGGTCGCATCAGCATGATCATCGCCACCGGCGCTGGGTTGTTCTTTGCCAGTGGGAAGATGAACATCCTGGACCTATTGGTCTTTGTCGGTGCGCTTTGGGGCGCGCTGGTGTTCCCGGTCATTGCAAGCTTCTACTGGAAGAAGGTCACGAATATGGCCTTCACCGTCTCGGTGTTGGTCGCATTGGCCATATTCATTCCGGTGCGATTCGAATGGATCTCGATGGGCGGCCTGACCGGCTACCTCGTGGATATCCTTTCCATCGTGGGCGTCGGCGTGGTCTTGGGCCTGATGACGTTTGGATTCTTCGGACTCAAGATTGCCCGGATCATCGGCATCGTGGCCATCGTTGCTGTGGCTCCGTTCGCTTTTGGCACGCTTCACGAATATGAAGTGCTCAGTGGCTCGCTGGTCGCCTACTCCGTCTCGACCGTGATCTGCTACTTCATGTCGGTGCGTTCGAAGCAGAACTTTGACTTCAGCACCATCAAGGATCGCGTCGGTGACTTCGACCCGGTTGAAAAGCTTACGCATGGTGGCGACGCCGTCGCCTCCAACAAGTAGAGACAACTACAGAGGAGACTGACATGGATATATTTTGGTTGACCGTATACGTTTTGGTCTGGCCAGTGCTCGTCGCCGGAACACTCTTTGTGATCGTGCGTGCGTTCTACCGTGAATGGCGCCAGGCGCGCGCCGAAGGCCGCGGAATGGTTTAGGCGCAGGGGTCTCCGGCCGCTCCAACGAGCGCTCCCGACGAGTCCCCATCGCCATAAGGCCCGGTGCCCACCAAGAAGTTTCTGGAGGGGCACCGGGCCTCTCCACGTCCCACGGCGTGTCCGTCCGTGTACTGCTTGCCTGAGACGGCGGGATCCGGAGCCAGCGCAGTCAGTGCACGCCCATCATTATTGCTTCGCACCGGTGCTACCGGTGCTGCGGCATGAAAACAAGCCCCGTCCCAGCTCGATTTTTCGAGGAGGGACGGGGCTTGTTTATGGACCGGTAGGAACTCCGGGGTGGGCTATGGGGCGTCCGGAGACACGAGGACGGTGGCTCCGGGGATGCGTTTGGACATCACCGAGATCGACTGGGGATTTTCATCCACACAGACGAAGCGGCGGCCCAGCGCACCGGCCACGGCACCGGTGGTCCCGGAACCTGCAAAGAAGTCCAACACCCAGTCGCCTTCACGGGAGCTGGCGTTGATGATCCGGCGCAAGATTCCCTCGGGCTTCTGCGTCGGATACCCCGTCTTCTCTTTGCCAGTGGGCGAAACGATGGTGTGCCACCAGACATCGGTGGGCAGTTTGCCGCGCGCACGCTTTTCGGCGGTGACCAGGCCGGGGGCCATATAGGGCTCACGATCCACTTCGGCATTGTCGAAGTGGTAGGTCTTGGGGTTCTTGACGTACACCAAGATGTTGTCGTGCTTGGCCGGCCAGCGGGACTTCGCCCGTGCTCCGTAGTCGTAAGCCCAAATGATCTCGTTCAGGAAGGACTCCCGGCCGAAGATCGCATCGAGCATCACCTTGGCGTAGTGCACCTCGCGGTAGTCCAAGTGCACATACAGGGTTCCGTCGTCGGCCAACAGGCGCCAAGCTTCGCGCAATCGCGGCTCCAGGAACGACCAGTAGTCATCGAAGGCGTCGTCGTAGCTGTGCAGGTCCCCGCGCAGGGTCGCATAGCTCCGGCCTTGGAACCCGATCCTGTCGCCCTCACCGGCAGCCGTGCGGACCGACGTCATGACCTGGCGCTTTTGCGTGCGCCCGGTATTGAACGGCGGATCCACGTAGATCAGGGTGAAAGACTCATCGGGCAGCGTTGGCAGGAAAGTGGCGTTCTCCGCATAGACAATCAAGTCCGGCCCGTCCAGTGCCCACGCGGTGACCGGGGGGCCGGCCACCGCGTGGGCAGCAGGATCAATGGTGGCGGCATCCTGGTCCCGGAGCGTTTCAGCGGGCGGGACGAGGAGTGGAGCCACTGAGGGATTGCTTTGGCTCACTTATTTACTCGGCGTCTTTAGGGGCGATGACTTCACCGTTGCGGCGACGGGTACGGCTGCGGTTGCGGTTGCGTGCAGCGCGTTCGGCGCGGTCGGCGGCGGGAGCGGTCTGCTCGCCGGTCTCGGCCGCGGGGGCCTCGGTCCGGGCAGGCTCGCGGCGGCGTTCACCTTCGCGAGCCGGGCGGTCCGAACGGCCGCGGGAATGACCGTGGCGTCCACCGCGCTCACCGCCACGCTCTGAGCCACGTTCGCCTCGGCGCCCACCGTCGGAGGAACGTGTAGCGGGCTTCTTGCCGGTCTCCCCAAGGTCCTCAAGCTTTTCGCCGGCCAAGCCTTCGAGCTTGCGCGCGTGGCGGGGCAGACGGCCCTTGGTACCGACCGGGATGTTGAGATCGGTGAAGAGGTGCGGCGAGGAAGAGTAAGTTTCCACCGGGTCGTTGACGTTCAGGCCCAGGGCCTTGTTGATCAAACCCCAGCGCGGGACGTCTTCCCAGTCCACGAAGGTCACGGCGGTGCCCTTGTTGCCGGCACGGCCGGTGCGACCCACGCGGTGCAAGTAGGTCTTCTCGTCTTCCGGGCACTGGAGGTTGATCACGTGGGTGACATCGTCCACGTCGATGCCGCGGGCCGCGACGTCGGTGGCGACCAGCACGTCGACCTTGTTGTTGCGGAAGGCGCGCAGCGCCTGCTCGCGGGCACCCTGGCCCAGGTCTCCGTGCATGGCGCCGGCGGCGAATCCGCGATCGATCAGCTCGTCGGTCAGTTTGGCTGCCGAACGCTTGGTCTTGGTGAAGATGATGGTGCGGCCGCGGCCTTCGGACTGCAGGATGCGGGCGACAACTTCGTCCTTATCCAGCTGGTGGGCGCGGTAGACGACCTGACGAATGTCCTTCTTGGTGATTGAATCGTCGTCCGGGTCAGCGGCGCGGATGTGCGTCGGCTTGGTCATGTAGCGACGGGCCATGGCGATGACCGGGCCTGGCATGGTGGCCGAAAAGAGCATGGTCTGGCGGATGGCGGGGGTCGCGGCAAGCAGCGTCTCGACGTCGGGCAGGAAGCCGAGGTCAAGCATCTCATCGGCCTCGTCGAGGATCACGATGCGTACGTTCTTCAGGTTCAGGTGGCGCTGGCGGTGCAGGTCGATCAGGCGCCCGGGGGTACCCACGACGATCTCGACACCGTTGTTCAGCTGCTCGATCTGCGGCTCATAGGCACGTCCGCCGTAGATGGTGGCGATGCGGGCGTTGCGCTTGGTGGCGGCCTTGGCGATGTCGGTGGCGACCTGAACTGCGAGTTCGCGGGTCGGGGCCACGATCAGTGCCTGCGGGGCGCCGGGGACCGGGAGCTTGTCGTAACCCTCGTCGGCGGGGCCGATCACGCGCTGCAGCGCGGGGATGCCGAAACCGAAGGTCTTGCCGGTGCCGGTCTTGGCCTGGCCGATGATGTCGTGCCCGCCCAGGGCGACCGGAAGGGTCATCGACTGGATCGGGAAGGGGTGGGTGATGCCGGCGTCCGTCAAGGATTCGACGATATCGGCGCGCACGCCGAAATCTGCGAAGGTCAGCTGCGGGAGCTCGTGCGGGGTTTCATCGGTGGACAGGAAATCTTCGATGTCCACTGCTTCAGACGCCGAATCGGCGGTGAGCTGGTGTTCTGCATTCAACACAGGGGGGTTCTCATTCGTTTAGGCACCAGGCCTGGGGTGCTCGACGACCGTCCCGTGAAAAAGGGAAAAAGGGTCGGAGGTCCACCACATTCGGGGTGCTTCCAGCGGAGCCGATCGCAGGCTTAGCTAGTGGTCAAGCGATCTGACCACCTGGGGGCGCGGAAGTCGCTGGGTAATCCCGCAGGAGATTCTTTTCAAGGTACGCGACCGGGCATCCTTGTATACCGTTCAAGCATATCGTGCCGGCAGGGATAACCGGGCATTTGCCGGGTATGGTATCCGGGCGCCGGAGGACGCGGGCAGCCCGGATGCCGCCGAGGCGTCAGGGTCCGACGATGCGGAAGAGCACCTTGCGGCTGGCCAGGTCGGCCTGGACCAATTCGACCTGAACGTGTTGGCCGGCCTCGGCGCTGCCCTCAAAGCGCGCCATGACCGCGGGGGATTCGACCTGCAAGGTGCCTCGGGGCTTGCCCTTGCCATTCTCCGACTCGGAAGCTGACAACGTGACAGCGCTGAAACGTTCGCCCACGCGGTGCGCCAATGACGCTGCCTCCACGGTGTCGATGGCCGCGCGTTCGATCTGGTTCACCAGGCGGTTTGACCCGTTCATCAGATCGGGCAGCGTGGGCAGAACCTGGCGCACCTCGACGGGTACCTCCTGACCGGCGCTGGCGTAGGAGCAGACCAGTAGCGCAAAGCGGTCCACCAGGCGGCGCAAGGGTGCGGTGGTGTGGGCATAGGGAGCGGCGATCGCGGCCTGGACCAGGTCCTCGGGCAGCTCGCCGTCGAAAGCCAGATACGTGGCCCCGCGAAACAGGCTGGTGGCTTGGTGCATCAGGGCCAGCTGGCGCGGGTCACTCAGCTCCAGCGAACGGAGGAACTCCCCGTAGGGCTGATCCGCAGACCAACTGGTGCCCAGCGCGAGAGCCTGGAGCCGGAAGACGTCGATGTCTTTTTGGGCCGGGGGCGGCATGGTGCGCAGCAGCCCGACCTTGGCCTGGATCATGATGTTCGCCGCCTCCATCCCGGTCATCAACGAGATCTGCGCGTTCCAGTCCTCGACGGGAAGCGGGGCATCGGCCACCAGCGTGTAGGTCCCTTCCACACATTCAACTTCCTGGGAGGGAATGCGCAGGGAGGCTCCGCCGCGGGCACGTTCGAGCTCGATGCGCTTGAGTCCGACCTCGCGCAGCAACAGCATCATCTCGGTGGCCGTCCCGGAATCCAAGGATTCTTGGACACCGACGTAGCTCAGCTTCTCCCTGCTCCGGACCATCGCACGCTCCAGGACGGTGTTGCTGACGGCGCCGGTGGCATCGAGCGTGAAAGAGAACAGGTAGGCGCTGCGATCCTGTCCGGGCAGCAGTGAACCGGCATCCTCGCTGATCGATTCGGGATGCAAGGAAATCCTGCGATGCGGCAGGTAAACGGTTTGACCACGTAGCTGGCTCTCGGCATCCAAGGAGCCACCCAAGGCCACGAACCCCGGGACATCGGCGATCGCGTAATGCACCAGATAGCCCTGTGCGGTGCGGGAGAGGTGGACCGCCTGGTCGAGGTCGGTGGAGGTGGCTGGGTCAATAGTGACAAGCTCGATGTCTCGCTTGTCGATGGGCGGAAGCTCAAATTCGGCGATGGCCCGCTCGGCCTCGGCCAAGACCTCCGGCGGGAATTCGATGCGCACTTCGAACTCGATCTCCAGCGCCTCGAGCGCTGCGGCCAGGGCGGTGCTATGGGCTTCGGGCGTCAAGGCGATGTTTTGGTGGCTCACCACGCCAGCATAACCACGATGCCACCGACCGACATCCGATGTGCCGCGCGTGTTGGGCCCCGAGTACGCTGAACTCATGACCAAAACACCTTTGACCTTTGGTTCGGCAGCAGCCGCCGAAGACGCGGAGCTCGCCCTGCTGGGCCTGATCGCCTATCAGGAACTGACGGCCTTCGAACATTTATCTTCCGATGCGCGGCTCTCTCCGACGCTAGTTGACCGTGAAACCCTAGGCAGGCTCGCCGTGACGGAATTCGCGCACTACGAGAAGGTCCGTGAGCTTATCGCAGATCGCGGGCTCGACGCCCAGGAAGTCATCGAGCCGTTCATGGCCGCGATCGATGAGATGCACAAGCGCACCAAGCCGGGGGACTGGTACGAATCGCTGACCAAGGCCTACGTGATCGACGGGGTGGCTGCCGACTTCTACGCGCTGATTGCCTCCGGTCTGGAACCGGGCGTGAGTGCGTTGGTGCGGGAGGTCAAGACCTCGGCATCGAACACCGACTGGTTGCGCGAGCGCTTGCAGCTGGCGATCTTCGACCATCCCGAGCGCGGCTCCCGTCTGGCCCTGTGGGGACGGCGGTTATTGGGCGAGGCGCTGACCCAGGCCAAGGACATCGGCGAGCGATACGACTATTGGGGTGCGTTGGAGACCGCGGAAGCAGATGATCGCGGCCAGGAAATGACGCGGCTCTTTGCCGTGCTGGTGGCGAACCATTCACGGCGTATGCGCCAGCTGGGCATGACCGCCTGAGCCCCTGGCCCGACAGCCTCGACCAGAATGCACAGCAACAGCACGGCACCACAATGTGTGGGTCCGTGCCCACAGAAACGAGAACCACCATGGCCCTTGAGAAAGACTCACCGAACCGCATCCTGACCGATTACGAGGTCGCCCGGGCGCTGAAGGAACTGCCCTCGTGGCGCGAACGCGACGGTGCGTTGGTCTGTGCCTGGGCCTTTGCCGACACCCGGGACGCCATCGACTTCCTGGCACTGGTTGCCGAGGCCGCCGAGCATCAGGGCCACCACCCCGATGTCGACTGGCGTGCCACCACCATCTTCCTGCGCAGCACCTCCCACGATGTAGGGGATGAAATCACGCTGCGCGATGTGGCCCTGGCGACGCTACTTGAATTTGCTGCCACCGACTCCGGGGCAGTCGCCGTGCCGAACCGCCACCAAGATCTGCGCCTGGGTTTTGAGACCGGCGACCCTGAACGGCTGAGCGAATTCTGGGCCGGCGCCATGGGATACAGCGTCGGTCGCGACGAAGACCTGGTGGACCCCGAGGGACGAAACCCGCGAATCAGGATCAGCTCTGCCGGAAATCCTCAGGAGCACGGCATCCACATCGAACGGCTCATAGCCCACAGCTCGCTCGAGGACGCCCGGCAGAAACTGGAGCAGGCGCAGACCTCGGGTGCACCGGTGCACGGACCCAGTGGAATCCGCTACACAGATGCCGACGGCAACCGGCTGTACCTGGACACTGAGTACCGCGAGGAAACTCCGGAGTTCCAGTAGAGAGTTCCTCTCCACCGAGGACCTATGACGAAGGGAAGGGTACGGACACCAAAGCGTCCGTACCCTTCCCCTTCTCCCGCGGGTGAAAAACCCTTTAGTGGGCAAACCCTACGCGGCGGGGTTCTTCGACGCCGATTTCGACATACGCGATGCCGGCGACGGGCACCAGCATGAGGCGGCCCTTGGAGTCGGTGAGGCGAAGCTCTCCGCCTGCAGCCAAGGCGTCGGAGACGCGCTTGGCCAACTCCTCGGCGTTCTCGGCGGATTCGATTACGATCTCGCGGGCAACATTCTGAATTCCAATGCGAACGTCCATGGTGGCCTTCCTGGTTTGTTGCAAGTGCCGGAGCCCGGTGGCGCCGACCAACATCTGCTTTGAATTTACGTCAGGATTCCTTGGGGAAACGACCGATTCCGCGCCAAGCTAAACGTGACACCAAATCACTGGCTTCCTCCAACGGCACCTCATCGGCAAAATCCACCCAATACCGGGCCGAGACCTGGGCCATCCCCGCCATCGCCCGACCCATCAATAGCGCCTGGGTGGGGGACAACTTCGTGTCCTCGGCGACCACGTCGGCAATGTATCCGGCGAACTTCGCATTAAACGCCTCGATCCGCGCGCCGATCTCCGGATCGTTGAGCAGATCGGACTCGAAGATCAGCCTGAAGGCCTGCGATTCCCTCGAGATGTACTCGTAGTAGGCGCGAATTGTGGCGCTGACGCGTCGCTTGTTGTCGGTGGTGGAATTGATCGCTTCCTGCAACAGATCACTGAATTCCTCCATGTGTGCATCAAGCAATGCTCCGTAAAGCTCCCGCTTGCCGGGGAAATGCTGGTAGAGCACCGGTTTGGACACCTCGGCGACCTCAGCGATCTCGTCCATCGAGGCACCATGGAAACCATGGGCGACAAACACCTGGTGGGCGGCGTTCAGCAGCTGGCGGCGGCGGGCCTCGCGCGGCATCCGCTGGGTACGGCCACCGCGGCTCGGAAGAATTGTCACATCGGCCCTTTCGCGGAAATCTTGACGCCCGCGCTCAAAGCGGAGGACATTTCGCATAAGTCTACTCTTCGGTAACGACAGTGGCCGGACCCGCACCGACGCGTCGCACAAGGACTATGGTGAATACATGGTTTCCAGCATCAGCCCCACGCCCCTGACGGGGACCTCCGACATCGGCCGCCTGGGCGCTCTGGTCCCGCCCGGGGACGAGCTGTTACCCGAGGAATTGCTGCGTTACTCGCGGCAGATCATCATCCCGGAGATCGGGGTGATCGGGCAGCGACGGCTGAAGAACGCGCGGGTGCTGGTCATCGGGGCCGGCGGATTGGGCGCCCCGGCACTGCTCTACCTCGCCGCTGCGGGGGTAGGGACGCTGGGGATCATCGACGACGACGTCGTGGACCTGGGGAACCTGCAACGCCAAGTCATCCACACCGTGAACACCGTGGGGCAGCTGAAGACCGAATCGGCCGCCGCACGCATCAAGGACCTGAACCCGCTGGTCACCGTGCGGCTGCACCATGAACGGTTGGATACGCACAACGCCGTCGAACTCTTCGGCGAATACGATCTCATCCTGGACGGCACCGACAACTTCGCCACCCGCTACCTGGTCAACGACGCCGCGGCGCTCGCATCCAAACCCTACGTGTGGGGTTCGATCCTGCGCTTCGACGGGCAGGTCACGGTCTTCTGGGACGCGCACGGGCCCAACTACCGCGACCTGTATCCCACTCCGCCGCCGCCGGGCACGGTTCCCTCCTGCGCCGAGGGAGGGGTCTTCGGGGTGCTGTGCTCGCAGATCGGATCGGTCATGGTGGCAGAGGCGATCAAACTGATCACCGGGGTAGGGCGCACACTGCTGGGCCGCCTGTTGATCCTTGACTCGCTGGAGATGACCTGGCGCGAGGTCTCGCTGCGTGAAGATCCCGCGGTGGCGCCGATTACCGCCCTGCTGCCCAGCTATGACGACTTTTGCTCGGCCCCTTCGCTGGATGCCGCCGGGATCTCGCTGATGGCCAGGCACAGCATCGACGCGCGGGAACTTGCGGCGCTGCTGATCCGGCGTGAGCAGGGCAGCGAGGATTTCCTCCTGATCGATGTCAGGGAGCCAGGGGAGGCCGAGATCGTCGCGATCCCCGGTTCCGTGCTGGCCCCGCGCGGTGCCATCCTGGGCGGCGAGATCGAATTGCCGCGGGACCGGGACCTGGTGCTGCATTGCAAATCCGGCGGACGCTCGGGCGAAGTGCTGCGCTACCTGTTGGAGCACGACTATGCGCGTGTGCACCATGTTTCCGGCGGGATCCTGGACTGGATCAGGGACGTGGACCCCACGCTGCCGGAGTACTAGAACCCGCAGCGCCACAGCAGCACCGCAGCGGCTGGATGCCCGTCGATGGTGCCCCTTCTTTCGTGGCGTCGTTGTGGTGCTGCGCTCAGGCGGAGCGGCTGACCGAATCGGTGCCAGCGCCCTGGGCGCCGGTAACCGGGCAGCTGGCCTGGTTCTTCATGGACGGAGCCACAGGAACCGCGACCTCCAGACCATAGAGAGTCTCGAGCGCCCCGATGTATTCATCGGCACGGCCCTCGGAGGCCAGCTCGCGGGCACGGACCGTGGGCACGTGCAACAGCTGGCGCATCATCCGGCGCATCGCGAACTCGACCTCTTCGGCCGCGGCGGTGCAACCGTGCTGGGCCCGGACCTTCTCGACCTCGGCCTCGAGCACCTGCTGGGTGTGTCGACGCAGGGCAACGATGGCGGCATCGGCGGCACGCTCGCGCTGTTCGGCCGCGAAAGCCTGCGTGGCGCCAAGGACGATGCCCCGGGCCTCGCGCAGCGACTGCGCTTGTTCGTCGGGGGCGGCCATGCGTACCGACTCCAGGTCGATCAAATCCACCCCTTCAAGGGCGCCAAGCGCCGGGTCGAAGTCGTGGGTCAGGGCCAAATCGACGGCGATCAGCGGGCGGCCGCCGCGATCAAGAGCGGCAATGTCGGCTGCCATCAGCCGGTGATCCGAGCCGCTGCAGCCGATGATGATGTCGGCGCTCTCCAACGCCGCCTCCAAAGTCGACTCATCCAGAGCGGCGCCGCCGCGACTGGCAACAAAGGCCTCGGAGCGTCCGGAGGCGGAAAAGACCGAAACGTTGTGGGCGGCGCGGTCGCGCAGCAGCGCCATGGTGGCCCCGGCGTAAGCGCCGGTGCCGAAGATGACGATGTTCTTGGTTTTCCAGTCCCGCTCGCGGCTGAGATCCGTGGCCAGGTCCAAGGCGACGGACACCACCGAGAGCCCGCGGGATCCCAGCGAGGTGCGCGAGCCGACGTCCTTGGCGGTGCGTGAGGCGGCCTGGAAGAGCCGGACCAGGGAACCTGTTGCGGTCCCGGCGGCCTGGGCTTCGTTCAGTGCTCGGCGCACTTGACCGGCGATTTCGCGTTCCCCGATCACCGCCGAGTCCAGTCCGGCACCGACGGAGAACAGGTGCTCGATGGCCTCGGTCTCGGACTTGGAGACCAGTGCGGTGGAGATGGTTGACTCGTCGAGCCCGGTGCTGTCGGCGATCTGGCTGATCACCTCCGAACGCGCTGCAGAGAGGTCCTCCAGTTGCGGGACCTCACAATAAATTTCATAGCGGTTGCAGGTGGCCAAAGTCACGGCACCGGCGATCGGGCTGGCCGAAGCGAGCACAACGGAAGCGACCTGGGAGGCGTCGGCACTGATCTTTGCCACGGTCTCGAGGTCGATGTCTGAATGAGAGGCAACGAGAGAAAGTAAAACCACAATGCTACCCATGGTAGCGCTTCTACCGACTGTAGAGCTTCAGGTGTGACCGGATCGGCAGAATACGGGGCTCGATGTGTTCGCCGGGGGCGTGAGGATTACGGTTCGGGCACAAATGTTGGCAGAATCAATGACATGACGTTGAGCCAGAACCACCCATTGATGGACGGTCGTACCGCCAATTCACCTCTGATTTCCGCTTACCGCGGCCAGCAGCCCACTCGCAGACCCGTATGGTTCATGCGCCAGGCCGGCCGGTCGCTGCCCGAATACCGCAAGTTGCGCGTCGGCACCGAGATGCTCGAATCGTGCCTGCGCCCCGAGATGGCCTCGGAAATCACCTTGCAGCCGGTACGCCGCCACGACGTGGATGCCGCAATTTTCTTCTCCGACATCGTGATCCCGCTGAAGCTCGCGGGCATCGATGTGGACATCGTTCCGGGGGTCGGCCCGGTGCTGGGCACCCCGGTGCGCACCGCCGCCGACGTGCGCGCACTGCCGAAGATGACCGATGCCGCACTGGATCCCATCCGTGAGGCCGTCGCGATGACCGTTGAGCAGCTGGGCAACACCCCGCTGATCGGCTTCGCCGGTGCCCCGTTCACGGTTGCCGCCTACATGGTGGAGGGACGCCCGTCCCGCGACCACATGGGCCCGCGCACCATGATGCACGCAGAACCGGGTGTCTGGGAGGAACTGGCCAATTGGGCCGCCGACGCCTCGGGCGAATTCCTGCGCGCGCAGATCGAGGCCGGAGCCTCCGCCGGACAGCTCTTCGACTCCTGGGCTGGCTCGCTCTCGCTGGCCGACTACACCAACCACGTCGCACCGGCCTCGGCTCGCGCCCTGGACCATGTGCGCGACACCGGCGTGCCGCTGGTCCACTTCGGTACCGGCACCTCGGAACTCCTGGGAGCCATGCGCAACGTGGGCGTCGATGTCATGGGCGTCGACTACCGACTGCCGTTGGATGAGGCGAACCGCCGTCTGGGCGGAGATATCCCGCTGCAGGGCAACATCGACCCGGCACTGCTTTCGGCCCCGTGGGAGGTGCTGGAGGCCCATGTGCGTGAGGTACTGGCCGCTGGCGACAGTGCGATCTCGCACGTGGTGAACCTGGGACATGGTGTCCCTCCGGAGACGGACCCCGAGGTCCTCACTCGCGTGGTTGAACTGATCCACTCGATCCCCGTCGCCGGGCGTTAAGCTAGATAGATAAGTTATGTGCGCCGGACGCGGTGTGCGCGGGGAGTCATTTTCCCCGCGGCACCTGCGCACCGCGTCCCGCGCAGCAACCTCAGATATTCGCTTTGACCCGAAAAGAGTTGATGGTGCCACACGTCGAAGAGCAGCCACGCCGCGGCCGAGCCCGCGAAACCGGCGAGGACCGGGCCGTGCCCGATTCCCAGGCTGCCTCAGACCCGAGGACCGGCGACGAACGCGCCTCGAGCTCGGCACCCGAGGTAACACCGGCTTCCGTGGCCGAAACATTGCAGGCCGAGGCCGGGGACCAGCCGGCCGAAGTGCCCGAGCCAGAGCAGGAAAAACCCGCAGCCAAGGCCCGGCGCAGCCCGGTGGCCTCCAACGCCGCCGCCCATGCCATGCGCCTGCTCAATCGCGCCCGCGGAACCGAAGCTGCAGCCCCGGTGGCTGCCCCTGAATCTTTGACCGACCACGTACCTGCACCCGAGCAGGAAGTGGCTCCCGAGGCCGCTTCGGCTGGCACGGAGTCCGGCCAGGAGCAATCGGGTGCAGCTAGCCCGGTAGCCGAAAAGACTGAAGCACAAAGGCCTGCTGCCAGGACCCGGCGCACACCCGTGGCCTCCAACGCCGCTGCCCACGCTATGCGCCTGCTCAACCTTGCCCGCGGCGCCGAGAGCACAGCACCGGATAAGGCACCGAGCGGACCGCTGGCCGTGGTGATCGGTGGCGGCATCTCCGGGCTCGTCGCAGCCCGCGAACTGGCCATCAGCGGGCACCGCGTGCAACTCCACGAGGCCTCGGCTACCTTCGGCGGCTGCGTGCAACTCCACGAGGTCGCCGGGCTCCGGCTCGATGCCGGTGCCGAATCCTTCGCCACACGCTCCACCGCGGTCGCCGACCTGCTCGGTGAACTGGGACTGGGCCAGGACATCATCACCCCGCAGCCCGGGGGAGCCTGGCTCTACCTCAAGCGCGGGACCGAACACGGTGCCCAACCTTTGCCGGCCACCGGGATCCTGGGTATCCCCGGGGATCCGTGGGCCGAAGAAGTCCGCAGTGCCGTGGGCCGTGCCGGGGCGCTGCGCGCCGCCGCCGACCTGATCACCCCGGTGTCCAAGAAGCTCGTGGAGGGGCAAATGTCCCTCGGTGCGCTGGTCCGTTCCCGCATGGGAAGCGCCGTGCTGCAAAACCTTGTCACCCCGGTGGTCTCCGGGGTGCACTCGGCTGACCCCGATACCTTGGACGTGGACGCCATCGCCCCGGGCCTGCGCGCCGCGGTGCTCAAGCACGGTTCACTGGCCCGCGCGGTCGCCTCCATGCGTGCCGCGGCCCCGGCAGGATCCGCCGTGGCCTCGGTGAAAGGCGGGATGAACAAGCTGGTCTCCGCACTGGTCGCGGATCTGCTCGAGGCCGGCGTCGAACTCTTCGCCAACAGCCTCGTGGCGGGGCTCGAACCTCACGAGGAAGCCACGGGTTTCCTCGTGAGGCTGGCCCCCGCCGAACCTACAGCCGAGGCGGAGCCCGAGCACGGCAGGAACGCGAAGGCGGACAAGGCTGCCAAGGCAGCAAAGCAACAGCTCGCGCCCGGCCCGCATGAAGTGCACGCCGACCGCGTGGTGCTGGCCACCGGCGGGGGACCAGCGATTGACCTGCTGGCCGGGATCGATGCTGCATTCGAACCGCACCGCCCGTCGAGCGGGGCCGGAATCGCCCTGGTCACGCTCGTGATCGATAAGCCCGAGCTCGATGATGCACCACGTGGCACCGGACTGCTGGTAGCGCCCAGCGTCGAGAATGTTGGTGCCAAGGCCCTGACCCATGCGACGGCCAAGTGGCAGTGGCTGGGCGATGCCTCGGGCCCCGGATCGCACGTGCTGCGGCTGTCCTACGGCAGGCTCAACGACGTCGCTTCCGCCCTGGTTAATGCCGACGATAACTCGCTGCGCAGTTCCGCCTTGAAGGACGCCTCGTTGCTGCTGGGCCTGGACATCACTTCCGGGGATGTGTTGGGCTTCGACGTGGTGCGCTACTCCGGCGCGCTGCCCTTCGCCACCACCGGGCACGCCAAACGCGTGGCGGAAATCCGCGCGTTGGCCGACACCCACCCGGGCCTTGACCTGGTCGGGGCATGGTTGGCCGGCACGGGACTTGCCGCGGTGATCGCCGATACCCGCAAACGGTTGCGCATCACCGCCAGCTAGGTTCGGACCACCGGGCAGCCTAGGGCCGGATCGGCCGGAGACGCCGCAGGGGGGTTCGTGACACAAATTTTTGAATACTTCAGCAACACACGCTTCGCCCACCGGCGCGGCACCGCAAAGAAAGCAGGAGATCAACCCCATGAGTGCAGTGGAATCCAACTCACCCGTCATCCGCGACCGCGAGGCGGCCGGTGCCGATGCAACGATGTTCTACACCCTGTGGACCGTCTTCAAGCGCGACTCCGATCTGGACCGCAGCGAGGGCGTCGAGGCATTCGACGCGCTCATCGCCGAGCTGGCCGCCGAGGGCGTGACGCTACGCGGCACCTACGACGTCTCCGCGATGCGTGAAGACGCCGACGTGATGACCTGGGTCCACGGGCCCACCGCCGAATCCCTGCAGGCCGCGGTGCGCAAGATCCGCCGCTCCTACCTCTTCGCCGAAACCACCATCGTGTACTCCACCATGGCCGTGCACCGCGAAGCCGAATTCTCCAAGGACCACTCCCCGGCCTTCGCCCGCGGCGTGGCCCCCAGCACCTGGATGACCGTCTACCCGTTTGTGCGCTCCACCGACTGGTACCTGCTGGACCCGGCAGAACGCGGCAAGATGCTGCGCGACCACGGCGTGCTGGGCCGCGACTTCCCCAACGTGCTGGCCAACACCGTGGCGGCCTTCGCCTTCGGTGACTACGAGTGGCAGATCTGCCTCGAGGCCCCCGCAATGATCGATTTGGTCGACATGATGCGCCACCTGCGTTACACCGAAGCCCGCAACCACGTGCGCGAAGAAATCCCGTTCTACACCGGACGGCGCATCTCCACCGCCGAGGTTGCCGAGGTCCTGCGATGAGCCAGAGCTTTGATCCTCGCACCGGCTACGACGAGAACGGCGTGATGGCCCCCAAGGCCTACGACGCGATCCTGCTGGCCTCCTTCGGTGGTCCGGAGGGCCAGGATGACGTCATCCCGTTCCTGCGTAACGTCACGAAGGGTCGCGGCATCCCGGACGAGCGCCTCGAAGAGGTTGCGACCCACTACCGGGCCAACGGCGGCATTTCCCCGATCAACGCGCAGAACCGCGCGTTGAAGGCGGCCCTCGAGGCCGAGCTTGCCGCCCGGGACATCAACGTGCCCCTCTACTGGGGCAACCGCAACTGGGCGCCCTACGTCGCGGAAACGATCACCGAGATCCACGCGGCGGGGCACCGCACGGTGCTGATGCTCTCCACCAGTGCATACTCCGGCTATTCCTCCTGCCGCCAGTACCGGGAGGACCTGGGCGTAGCCCTGCGCGAGACCGGTCTGGAGGGCAAGCTCGAGGTCGACAAGGTGCGTCAGTACTTTGACACCCCCGCGTTCGTGAACCCCTTTGTGGAGGGACTGCGCGATTCGCTGGCCAACGTCCGGGCGCAGCTGGCAGAGGCCGGCAACCCCGACGGAGAGATCAAGATCGTCTTCGTGACGCACTCGATCCCGACCTCGGACGCCGAGGCCGCAGGCCCGCGCGACCTGGTCGCGGAGCTCAAAACGGATCTCTACTCGACCCAGCACCTGGCCGTCGCCGACGCCATCCTGGCCGAGGTGCCCCAGGCCGCCGGCCTTGAACACTCCCTGGTCTTCCAGTCCCGCTCCGGCTCCCCGCACGTGCCGTGGCTGGAACCCGACATCAACGATGCCCTGGCCCAGTACAAGGCCGACGGCGTCGCCGGGGTCGTGGTGGTGCCCATCGGCTTCGTCTCGGACCACATGGAGGTCCTCTGGGACCTGGACACCGAAGCCAAGGACAGCTGCGCCGAGCTCGGCTTGGCCTTCCACCGCGTGCCGACCCCCGGCACACACACCGACTTTGTCTCCGGCATGGTCGATCTGCTGGCCGAACGCCTGGCCGGGTCCGACGGAAACGCGCTGAAGGCCGGCCGCGCCTCGGTGGCCGCGCTAGGGCCCTGGTTCGACGTGTGCCGACCGAATTGCTGTGCCAAGGTGATGCGCGACGGCACCGTCAAGCCCACCATCGCGGCCGTCGACTCCGAGGTCGGGGTGCCGGAGGCATGAGCGGCTCACGCTTTACCCTCGGCACCCGCGGCTCCGCCCTGGCCACCACCCAGACCGGGCACGTGGCCGCGGAGTTGAACCGGCTCTCCGGCGTCGAGTACGACACCGTGCTGGTGAAGACCGAGGGGGATGTGACCAGCGGTCCGCTCTCGCAACTCGGCGGCACCGGCGTGTTCGCCGCGGCCCTGCGTCAGGCGCTCTACGAGGGCACCTGCGACATGGCTGTGCACTCACTCAAGGACCTGCCCACCACGCAGCCCGAGGGATTGGTGATCGCCGCGACCCCGGTGCGCGCCGATGTGCGCGACGCCCTGTGCTCCCGCGACGGGCTCTTCCTGGCCGAACTGCCCGAGGGCGCCTCGGTGGGCACCGGCTCCCCGCGGCGTGCCGCGCAGTTGCTGGCCTTCCGGCCTGACCTTAGAATCGTGGATATCCGTGGCAACGTCGGCACCCGGCTGGGTCGGGTCAAGGGCTCCCCGGTGCAGAAGGACGACGGAGGAGTGGGACGCACCGCCCAGGGCGACCTGGACGCGGTGGTGCTGGCTGCCGCCGGCTTGGAACGCCTGGGCCTTGAATCGCACATCACCGAGTACCTGGACCCGGACATCATGCTTCCGGCGCCCGGCCAGGGATCGCTGGCCGTGGAGGTTCGGACCGGCGGCAGCGGCCACAGCGCTGTCGACGCGGCACTGGAGACGATGGATGACACCGACACGCGCCTGGCGATCACCGCCGAACGTGCGCTGCTGGCCCGCCTTGAGGCTGGCTGCGCGGCACCGGTGGGTGCGCTGGCACTGGTGCAAGGCGATGAGCTGGTGCTGGACTCGGTGGCCTGCAAACCCGACGGCTCCGACACCATGCGCCGCTCGGCGCGGACCTCGACGCTGACCATCGACGGGGCCTGGGCCCTGGGCGTCACGCTGGCCGAGCAATTGCTGGCCGAGGGCGCGGCCGAGCTGGCAGGGCTGTAGGAACCATGTCGAATCCCGGGGTGTTGGCGGGGCGCACCGCCCTGCTGCTGCGCAGTGCCGACCGTGCCGCGGCAACGGTGAGCGTGCTGGCAGCACGCGGCGCACGCACGGCGGTGTGCCGGCTCATCGATTTTGAGCTGCCCTCCGACACCACGGAGCTCGACGCGCACCTGGTACGGCTGCTCGACGGGGCTTATGACTGGTGCGTGTTCACCTCCGTGAACACGCTCACCGCGCTGTGCCTCCGGGCCGCGGCACTGGATGTCGAATTGCGCATCCCTTCCGGCACCCGGGTCGCGGTGGTCGGCGAGGCCACCGCCGATGCCGTGCGTGCCCTCGGGGCGCACATTGACTTCATGCCCGCCACCGACCACTCGGCCCGCGGCATGCTCGCCGACTGGCAGGATTTGCGCACCTCACAGGCCTCGGTGTTCGCCCCGCAGGCGGACATCGCCTCGGCCACACTGCGCGACGGATTCGCCGCCCACGGCTGGCAGGCGGACATCGTCATCGCCTACAACACCGTGACCGCCCCGGCGGATCGGGCACGTGCCCTGCATAATGCACCCGCCGGCGGCTCGGTGGCCCTGCCCGTCGGCGGATACCTGCTGGAAGTTCCGCAACTTTCAGAAGCCTTGGCCGGCATAGACGCGGTCATGTTCTCCTCGCCAAGCACCGTGGACACGTTTCTGGCGCTGCTCCCGGACCCCGCAACATTCCGGTCGGGGGACCAAGCGCTGATCGCCATTGGGGACAGCACCGCCAAGCGGCTGCGCCAGCACGGGCTGGAACCGGCGGGAATCGCCGCCCTGCCCACCCCCGAGGGCCTGGCCACGGCCTGGGAGGGTGCCATTGGCGCAACCTCCACGGCCCGCGCCGCGGCACCCACAACAACACCGCACCCCTAGCCATCAACTCCCAGCTCACAAGGAGCGAAGAATGACATTCCCCTCCCGCAGGCCACGTCGCCTGCGCACCACCCCCGCCATGCGTCGGCTCACCGCCGAGCTAGTATTGGCCCCCCAACAGCTGATCCTGCCCGCTTTTGTGCGCGAGGGACTCACCGAACCAAACCCGATCACCTCGATGCCCGGGGTCGTGCAACACACCATGGACAGCCTCAAGGCCGCCGCAGCACAGGCAGTCGAGCTGGGCCTGGGCGGCATCATGCTCTTCGGTATCCCCGAGACCCGCGACGCCACCGGCAGCGCCGGAGTCGACCCGGCCGGCATCCTGAACCTGGGCATCGAGGCGGTGCGCGCCGAGGTCGGCGACGAATTGGTGATCATGTCCGATGTCTGCCTCGATGAATTCACCGACCACGGCCACTGCGGCGTGCTCGATGCGGCTGGCAACGTGGACAACGACGCGACCCTGGAAATCTACGGTCGGCTCGCCGTGGCACAGGCCAACGCCGGAGCGCACCTCGTCGCCCCCTCGGGCATGATGGACGGCCAGGTTGCCGTCATCCGCCAGGCCCTGGACGAAGCAGGCCACCAAGAGGTCTCGATCCTGGCCTACGCCGCCAAGTACGCCTCCGCCTTCTACGGCCCGTTCCGCGAGGCGGTGGATTCCCAGCTCACCGGGGACCGCCGTACCTACCAAATGGATGCCGCCAATCGCCGCGAGGCGCTGATCGAGGTCGAGCTCGATCTGGCCGAAGGCGCCGACATGGTCATGGTCAAGCCGGCCATGAGCTACCTGGATGTGCTGGCAGACGTTGCGGCGATGTCCCCGGTCCCGGTCTCCGCCTACCAGATCTCCGGCGAGTACGCGATGATCGAGGCCGCTGCAGCCAACGGCTGGATCGATCGCCGTGCCGCCATCGAAGAATCCGTGCTGAGCATCCGCCGTGCCGGCGCAGACACCGTGTTGACCTACTGGGCGGCCGAAATCGGCCAGTGGATGAAAGAAGGAAAATCATGACCAGCTCCGCAGAACTCTTCGCCACCGCCCAGCAGCTCATGCCCGGCGGGGTGAACTCCCCGGTGCGGGCCTTCGGCTCGGTCGGAGGGGTGCCCCCGTTCATGGTCAGCGCCAAGGGTGCTTACCTGAGCGACGCCGATGGGAATGACTACGTTGACCTGGTCTGCTCCTGGGGCCCGGCGCTGTTGGGCCACGCCCACCCGGCCATCCAAGACGCGGTGCACTCTGCGGTTGACCGCGGCCTGTCCTTCGGTGCTTCCACCCCGGATGAGGGCAAGCTGGCCCGCCTGGTCATGGATCGCTTCGGCGGCGTGGAGCGCATGCGCATGGTCTCCACCGGCACCGAGGCCACCATGACCGCGGTGCGTCTGGCCCGCGGCTACACCGGCAGGGACCTGATCGTGAAGTTCGCCGGCTGCTACCACGGCCACCTCGATTCCCTGCTGGCCGCCGCCGGTTCGGGCCTGGCCACCCTGGCCTTGCCCGGTTCCGCAGGAGTCACCGCGGCCACCGCCGCAGAGACGCTGGTATTGGCCTACAACGACCGTGAGGCAATTACCGCAGCGTTCGCTGAACACGGGGACAAGATCGCCGCAGTCATCACCGAATCCGCTCCCTGCAACATGGGGGTCGTGACCCCTGAGGACGGCTTCAACAAGTTCCTGGCCGAGACCACTACCGCCAACGGCGCCCTGCTGATCCTCGACGAAGTTCTCACCGGGTTCCGTGCCTCCGATGCCGGCTACTGGGGCCTGACCGGCCGCACCGAGGGCTGGACCCCGGACCTGTACACATTCGGCAAGGTCATCGGCGGTGGCTTGCCCACTGCTGCCCTGGGTGGACGTGCCGAGGTCATGGACTACCTGTCGCCGCTGGGCCCGGTCTACCAGGCCGGTACGCTCTCGGGAAACCCTGTTGCCATGGCGGCTGGCATCGCCCAGCTGACCCATGCCACACCCGAGGTCTACGCGCACATCGACGCGAAGTCCCTGGAACTGCAAGGCGCACTCACCGAAGCCCTGACCGAAGCCGGCGTCGATCACTCGATTCAGCGTGCGGGTAACTTGTTCTCGGTTGCCTTCGGCACCTCGGAAACCGGCGTTCACAACTATGCCGAGGCGCAGGCCCAAGAGGCCTACCGCTACGCGCCGTTCTTCCACTCGATGCTCTCCTCGGGCATTTACCTGCCGCCGAGCGTCTTCGAGGCGTGGTTCCTCTCCTCGGCCCACGATGATGAAGCCATGAACAAGATCTTTGACGCGCTCCCGGCCGCGGCGAGCGCCGCGGCTTCGGCTGTTCCCGCCGTCTAGCTCGACAGGGTTGTAAAAGCCCCCGGAGGCTGTCTCATCAATCGCTTGATGCAGCAGCTTTCGGGGGTATTTTTATGTGTTTGGGCCGCTCGTGCTGCCGGAGAGATGAAATTGGGTGAGCTCTAGACCACTTTCTGCTCCGGTGCATCCGTCTGGCGCAGCCGCGTGGGGGAACACGACGTCGAAACGAATGGTGCCTGCAGAAGGCGATAAAAGGTCACGTCAGAGATTGATTGGTTGATGTTATTTGGTGTGGGGGGCAAGATCCCGGAGTCCGGCTGCTGGGATGCATCCGGGGACACGTGGTTCACCAAGGCGTATAAGCAACACGGCTAGGCTTGTTCGGTTAGTTTTCGCGTTTCATTGCCGCCGAGGAATTCAGTGAGCCTTTTTCGTACCAAACCCGTGGAGAGCTTCCTGGCTGACGCCGCGGAACCCGGCCGCCAGCTCAAGCGGACCCTGAACACCTGGGATCTGATGATCATGGGCGTCGCCGTATCGGTGGGCGCCGGAATCTTCTCCGTGGGGGCGCGGGCCGCAGCAAACTTCTCCGGACCGGCAGTCACGCTTTCATTTGTGATAGCCGCGCTGACCTGCGCGATGGCCATCATGTGCTACGCGGAATTCGCGACGGCGATCCCCGTCGCCGGCTCGGCCTATGTGTTTTCCTACGCCACCATGGGCGAGTTTGTTGCGTGGATCATTGGTTGGAACCTGATTCTCGAACTCTTCACCGCAGCAGCGGTGATCGCCAAGTATTGGGGTATTTACCTCACCGAAGTTTTCCAGCTCGTGGGAGTACACCTTTCACCCACCATTGACCTAGGCATCGTCACCATGAGCTGGGGACCATTGCTGATCGTTGCGCTGTTCACGCTGCTGCTCGTGATGGGCACCAAGCTGTCAGCCACGGTCGGGAATGTATTCACCATCATCAAGATCGCCGTGGTGCTCTTCGTGATCATCGCCGGCCTGTTCTACCTCAAGGCGGAGAACTTCACTCCGTTCATCCCCGAAGCGGTTCCGGCCTCGGGGGATGGCACCACCGAGGTGCTCAAACAGTCGCTCTTCGCCTTTGCCACCGGGGCTGCCCCGGCACAATACGGCATGATGGGCGTGCTGGCCGGCGCGGCCTTGGTGTTCTTCGCGTTCGTCGGCTTCGATGTGGTGGCAACAAGCGCCGAAGAGGTCAAGAACCCGAACAAGACGCTGCCCCGCGGCATTTTCGCCGGCCTTGCCCTGACCACTTTGCTCTACGTCGGTGTTTCCTTCGCGCTGACCGGCATGGTCTCCTACAAGGACCTGGCAGCCGTGGAAACCCCGACGCTGGCCACGGCGTTCTCGTTGGTGGGCAACGAAGGGGCAGCCTCGGTCATTGCCGTCGGCTCGCTCATCGGCCTGACCACCGTGGTTATGGTGCTGCTCATGGGGCTCTCACGCGTCGTGCTTGCCATCAGCCGTGACGGGCTGTTGCCCTACGGTCTGTCCAAGACCAGCGCCAAGCGCGGCACCCCGGTGCGCATCACCGTCATCTGCGGTTCGCTGGTGGCCCTGGTGGCCGGCTTCACCCGTGTGGATGTGCTCGAAGAAATGATCAACATCGGTACGCTGTCGGCCTTCGTGATGGTCAGCCTGGGCATCATCGTGCTGCGCCGCAAGCGCCCGGACCTCAAGCCCGCCTTCCGGGTTCCGTTCGGTCCGGTCATCCCGATCGTCTCGGCACTGCTGTGCACCTACCTGATGGTCAACCTTGCCGTCGAAACCTGGATCTACTTTGTTGTGTGGTTGGTTCTCGGCGTGGGCATCTACTTCGGGTACGGACGCAGCCACTCCCGCTTGAACCAGAAGTTTGCGCCACAGATGGCGGCGAGGCAGAAACCGGCCGAGGCCGAACGCCTCAACGTCACCTAACCCAGAGGCTCCGTTGCTGGAGCCGCACCGTGGGTTCAGTGTTGCTTCATCCGTGCGTAGGACTCCAGTGCCGCGGCACGCGAGATTTTTAGATCCACCACGGGCTCCGGAGATGGCATCGGGGCAAAGCGGGATACGTATGATCCGCGAGGGTCGAACTTCTTGGCTTGCAGCTCGGGGTTGAAGACCCTGAAAAACGGCGAAGCGTCTGCTCCGCATCCGGCGACCCATTGCCAATTGGCGGGGTTGGACGCGGCATCGGCATCCACCAACGTGTCCCAGAACCATTCCTCGCCGATCCGCCAATGGATTCCGAGGTTCTTGACCAGGAAGCTTGCGGTGACCATGCGCACCCGATTGTGCATCCAACCGGTCTGCCAAAGCTGCTGCATTCCCGCATCGACCATCCCGAAGCCGGTCTCGCCACCACGCCAAGCCGCTAGCTCCTGGACCAGGTGCTCTTCGGAAGCATCGTGATCGGGGGCTTGCACGGGCCATGCCCAGTCGAAGACGTCGAATTCGGGGCGAAGGTTCCGGGTCGGCAAAGCCGGGTGGTGGTAGAGCAGGTTCCAGCAGAAGTCCCGCCACACCAGCTGGCGCATCATCGCACGTGCTCCCTCGGCCTGCTCGGGATGGGCCGAGATGGTGGCACTGAGTGACTCCCAGACCTGCACCGGGCTCAAGTGGCCCCATCGCAGGGCGGGGGAAAGTCGAGAGGTTCCGTCTAGATCCGGGCGGTTGCGCCCCTCGCCGTAGTCCCCGGCGACCTCTTCCAAAACCCTCTGAAGACGCTCGTGAGCACCGCGCTCACCGGGTGTCCACGCCTGAGCCAGACCGCGGGACCAGTCTGGCTTGGACGGCAACAGCCTCCACTGGGCCAGGTTGTCCCCGGCATGCTGTTTTGCCGGGGGAGGGGGAGGGAGCTGTGCGGAGGGTTCTCCAAGTGCCGGACGCAGTTGAAGGCGTTGCACGGCGTTGTAGAAAGGGGTGAAGACCTTGAATGGCCTGCCGTCCTGGGTCTGCGGGACCCAGGGTTCGTGAAGCAGTGATCCGGAATGGCTGTGCGCAGTGGCTCCGGCCGCTTGCACCAGTTCCTTGACGGTGGTGTCCACCGTGCGTTCGGGCCCGCCATAGCGCCGGTTCCAGTGCACCTCCGAGGCCCCTTCGGCCTTCATCACCCCTGGCAGGATGATGGCCGCCGGACCGCGGTGCAGTTGCAGTGGGACGCCGATCGAATCCAGGTCCCGGGAGAGGGCTTCAAGGCCGTGGTGCAACCACCAGCGGGCTGCGCCTCCCAGCTGTCGTATACCCGTCGATTCCTCGTCGAGGATGAACAGTGCCGTGACCTGGCCACTCGCCATGGCGGCCTCCAGTGCGGGATTGTCGGCCAGACGAAGGTCGTCGCGGAACCACATCAAGGTGGTGGGCTGTTGGCTCACTGTCGTGCCTTTCGATGTACTGGTGGTTTGCTGTCCTAGCGGACGAACGCGTACCAAATCAGGATCATGGTGATGAAGAACCCGGTGACGTAGTTAAGCCAGAGAAACCTGACCCACCCGGTATGGGCACGTTCTGAATCGACGTCGTTGAGATTGGCGTAGGGCAGCACGTTGGCCACATAGGGCAGGGCCAGCAAACCGGCCAACGGGCCGGGCCACTCGGTGGCCAGCAACAGCACCCCGGCGGCCAGATATGCAAGCGCCGCGCCGCGCACCGTCCACTTGGCTCCCAGTACGGTCCCGATGGAACCCAGGGAAGCGGCACGGTCTGGAACGATGTCCTGCACGGCGCCGAAGGCGTGGGAGGCCATTCCCCAGAGGAAGAAGGCCAGAAGCAAGGCCAGCAGCGGTGCGTTGAATTGCGCCCCGGCCAGGACCATCCCATAGACGGCCGGGGAAACAAAGTGCGTGCTGGAGGTCAGCGAATCAACGAAGGGTCGTTCCTTGAATCGCAGTTTCGGAGCGCTGTAGGCCAAGACCGCGAGCATCGAGACCAGCAGCACCAGGTTGGCCTCCCACGAACCGGCGATGCCCAGCACCACGAGGAACGGGACGGTGGCCACGAGGCAGGCTATGAGGATCCCACGGTGCCGGCTGCGTTCAACCAGGGCTCCCTCGGCCCCGCCCTTGCGGGGGTTCAAGAGGTCGGATTCGTAGTCGAAGACATCGTTGATCCCGTACATCGCCAGATTGTAGGGGATCAGGAAGAAGATCGTTCCCACGATCCAGAGCCAATCGATGACACCGGTGGTCAGCAGGTATGCGGAGGCAAAGGGAAACGCGGTGTTGACCCATGAGATGGGCCGGCTGGTCATGAAGAGCTCATGGATCATTCTTGTTCCTCCAAGATCGGGGAGAGTCCCCCGCAAAGCCACCACAGGGCGGGAACGAAGAGCACTGCGGCAAGCGGATAGGTGAAGTCCTCGATTGGTGCCAAGCCCAGATGCACACCGAGCAGCGTTTCACTTTCGTAGTCAAAGAGTCCCGAATAGATCATCAGGTTATCGAACACGGCCGTCAGTCCGAACAAGATGGCCACGGAGACACCGAGGGCCGGCAGGACGGCGCGCAGCCGGATCCGGCGTAGGCGCACGGCCAGCAGGAAAAGGGCCAACGAACCGAGAAGGAAGCAAATGGAAAGCGTTGCGAAACTCATCGGGCCTCGACCTTTCCGGCGGCTTTGGCCCGGTGTCTACGCCAAGCCAGGTATCCAGTGACCAGCACCATCGTCTGGTAGCACAGGAAGAACAGGAAGAAGGCTTCCTCAAGTGGCAACTGGTCCCCGAGCATGATGCCCGTCATCAGCGTTGAATCTCGGTGCAGGAATATTCCTTGGTCGATCGCGATGATGTCCCAGAGCAGAAACATGCCGGTTCCGCCCAACAGTGAAACCGATGCAGCCAGCGGGGAAGCAAAAATGACAAGCCGAAACTTCGCGTCAAGCAAAACCATGCAGGCAATGAGCGTGAGCAGTATGGCGAGATAGATCATGAACGTCCTGCCGGCTCGTTGCCGTTGGGACCCATGGACACGGCGTCCAAGTCGAACGGGCCGGGATCCTTGATACCGTTGACGGCCTTGGCGATGATCTCGGCACTGATCAAGCACATGGGAATGCCGATGCCAGGTCGCACGGAACTGCCGGCGTAGTAAAGCCCGGTGACCTTGGCATTCTTGTTGGCGGGACGGAAAAAGGCGCTTTGGGCCAGCGTGTGGGCCAGGCCCAAGGCACCGCCCTGCCAGGCGTTGACGTTTTCCACGAAATCCCCGGGACCATAGCTCTGGCGCACCACGACGCGCTCGGCCAGGTCCGTGACCCCGCTCCAGCGGGCGATTTGTGCCAGGGCTGCATCGGCGACCGCCTCGACGGCCTTGCTTCCGGTGCCGTCCGCTCCTCCCTTGCCCCACTGCGGCAGCGCCGGGGAGGGGACAAGAACAAAGAGGTTCTCGTGCTCGGCCGGTGCGACGGAGGGGTCCGTGGCGCTGGGCATGCACACGTAGATGCTGGTTTCTTTGGCCAGTTCCTCGCCGCGGTGGATGCGGGAGAAGTTATCATCCCAGTCACGGGTGAAGAACAGATTGTGGTGGCTAAGTTCTGGCAGCTTTCCGCGGATGCCCAGACACAGCAAAACGGCGCTGGGACCTGGATCCCGGCGTTTCCACGCCGCTTCGGAGGAGGCTCGCAGGGCAGGGGGAAGCAATGTGGTTTCCACATGATGCAGGTCCGCGGCTCCAACGACGATTCCTGCCTGCCGCCGCTGGGTCTTGTGCTGCGCGTCCAGCCATCGGACCCCGCTGACGCGTGCCTCCTTGCCGGTGCCCAGTGTCTCGATGGCGTCCACCGTGGCACCGGTGATGATCTCCACGCCGGTTTCCCTACATAGCGCGACCATGGCATCGACCAGCGCCATGAATCCCCCCATCGGGTATTTGACGCCCTGGGTCAAATCCAGGTGGCTCATCAGGTGATAGAGCGCCGGGGTGCGCTTGGGGCTGGAGCCCAGGAAGACCGCGGGGTAGCCCAAGATCTGGCGTAAACGGGGGTCGGTGAAACGCTTGGCCACGAATGAATCCAGGGAACCGGTGAGCAGCGGAGCCAATTGCGGCAGCAAACTCAAGGTTGTCGGATTCATGAACGGCTTCGGAGAGGCGAAGTCGTCGTAGAGGAAGTTTTCCAGGGACAGCTCGTAGCTGGTTTTCGCCTTGGCGAGGTAGGCCTCCAAGGCCTCTCCGGCGCCGGGCTGGATCGACTCGAAGGCAGCGGCCGCTCCGTCTCCGGTGGGCATGTCCAGTGGTTTTGGGTGGCCCTCGAACCAGGTGCGGTAGCCCACGGCCAGGTCGGCCAACTCCAGCTTCTGATCGGTGGATGTTCCCATGAGCTCGAACCAGTGCTCGATGACTTCTGGCATCAAGTACCAGGAGGGACCGGTGTCGAAGTTGAACCCGTCCCGATGCAGGCGTCCGGCCCTGCCCCCGAGTTCATCCTGCTTTTCGAGCAACGTCACGCGGTGTCCGGATCGGGCCAACAGGCCGGCGGTGGCCAGTCCGGAAAATCCGCCGCCAATGACCACGATGTCTGCAGGGGACTGGACGGGGTGTTCTTTCGGGCTCATGCTGCGGCCTTTCGTCGGTATCCCCAACTGGAGCGCAAGGCGATCAAGGCCTTGCGTCTATTGGGTACGGATATCCGCCTGCGCAAAAGCTCGCTGGCGGGAGTGCTGTCCAGTTCATCGACCAGTGCCTCGAAGAGTCCGTGCGCGGTGCCTACCGCATGGGCGGCTCGAGGGGCCAGATGGCGTATGCCGATGGCCGCCATTTCCAGGTCGGCACGGATCTCGGTGACCAATTGGTCCTTGTGCTTGTCGCTGAAGGCTTTCGGGTCCAGCCCGGGAAAATAGCTGCGGCCCAGTTCGCTGGTGTCCTCGGCAAGGTCGCGCAGGAAGTTGACCTTCTGGAAAGCGGCGCCCAGGTGCCGGGCGGCGGAATCGAGGTCGCAGTCATGGCCCGAGGGTGCATGGGGCATCTTGCGAAAGACCTCCAGGCACATCAGGCCGACCACCTCGGCGGAACCGTAGATGTAGTCCTCAAGCGTTGCGGCGTCATGGGTGTCCACCGACAGGTCGCTGCGCATCGAAGCGAAGAACGGGCGCGTGAGAGTGGTGCCGATGCCTTGGCTGCGCGCTGTGCAGGCAAAGGCATGGACTATGAGGTTGGTGCTGTATCCGGTGCGCAGCGCGGCTTCGGTCTCTTCCTCCAGGCGTTGCAGGGCCTCGGCAACGGCCGCGGGTCCGAGTCCTGCCTCGCTTGCCACCCCGTCGACGACTTCGTCCGCCAATCTCACCAGCGCATAGATGTTGGAGATGTGCAGGCGCGTGGCACGATCCAGCATCCTGCAGGCCAGGGAAAAGGATGTTGAGTATTGGGTGATGACCACCCGTGAGCTGCGTGAGGCGGCAGCGGTGTAACGCTCAAGTGCAGTGGGTTCCATGGGCTAGGCCCCTCTGCGCAAGATCAGCGAGGCGAAACCCTCGATCGATTCCGTTGCCCGCGGGGGCAGGCGCATGCCCAAGGCTGCCTGGGTGGCGGAATTGCACAATTCGTCGGCAAGTTGCCTGGCCAAGGATTCGGCCCCCGTGTGTTCCAGGCTCTGGCGCACCGTGTCGATATCGACGCGTTGTTCACGGAAGAGCTGAAGGTTTGCGGAGAAGGCCGGGGTCGTGGAAGCCAAGGCCGTGAGGATGGTGCTCTTGCCCTCGCGCAGGTCCGATTCAATGGACTTGCCGGTGACCCCTGGATCCCCGAAGGTCCCCAACACGTCGTCTATCAGTTGGTAGGCGACGCCGAGCTGGCTTCCTATGCCTCCGATCGCGGCGGCCTGTTCGAGGCTGGCGCCAGCGAGTAGCGCACCGGTTTCCAACGGCACTTGGAAGGAATATCCGGCGGTCTTGAGTTCTTCCATGCGCAGGACCTCTTGGACCTTCGCCGGGGAATCGTTCAGGGAGTAGAGAAGGTCCTCGAGTTCGCCGGCTCCGGCATGGTGGATACAGCGCTGGAAGGAGTCGATGATGGCCTCTGCGGAGGCGCACGACGAGGCAGCGGTGACGCTCAGCCTGATCGCGGTGCTCAGCAATAAATCCCCGGCGATCACGGCCGCAGAATGGCCTGCATGCTCGGCATCGCGCATGTTCCTGCCCATGGCCAGGGCTTCGTCCCGGTAGAGGGCGGATAGCGTGGGTTTCCCGCGCCGCACGAAGTCCCTGTCGATCATGTCGTCATGCATCAGCAGGGATCCGTGCAGCAGCTCGAATGCGCATCCCAGTAGCACGGCGTTGCGGGTGTCGGTGCCGCCGAAGGCCTCGAAGCCCAGCATCACCAGCTGCGGGCGGGTCAGTTTTCCGCCACCCAAGGCTGAACCGATGCGTTCCCACATGATTCCGGTCGCAGGGGAATACCCAGTTGCTGACTCCTGCTGCCGGGAGATGATTGCTTGGAGTTCGTTGCGCACCGCCACCGTGGTCTCTGGTGGCTGTGCCCCGGCAGGGACTCCGTGACCCTGCGTCGCGCTCCGGGTTGGCTGGCTCATGATCGTGGGCTCCGGTTAGTGGTGTCTGGGGATTGCAGGAAATCGTCAATCAGGGAGTTCATTGCCTCAAGCGTGGCTTCAAGATAACGTACCACTGCGGCTTGTTCATGGCGTCCGAACCCGCCAATGACGCGTTCGGCGTCGTTGAAAAGGGGGCGAAGTGCCGCCAGGACTTGTTGCACGGCTGCCGGACTCGCGGAAATCAGCTGGCTTCGCCGGTCGCTGGGGTGGGGGTTTCGCTCCACATGCCCGCGCTCACTCATCCGGTCAATGACTGCCGTGGTAGCTGCCGTGGAAATCTGCAACCGGGCGGCCAGCCCACTGGGTGTCAAGTTGTGGGCGCGTATCAAATGCTGCAGAGCCTGCAGGTCGGTTTCATTGGTGTTGAGGTAGCGGCACAAGGCGCGCTCCAAGACACCATTTTGAACCAAGACCTCCGACAGCAGCTTTGAGGCGGGATGAACGGCTGAAACATCCTCCGGGGTAAGGCCCATTGCTTTATCTCCACAGGTTGATTACTAGCTTATCTAGCTACATCATTGATTAACAGGATAGTGTTTGTCGAGTGGAGGAGCAATTTCCGCCACTGAAATACTCCAGAATCCCAGGAGGAACCCCTGATGGACACCAATGTCAACGTCGGCCCAACCGTACCGATCCTGACAACAGCAGCGGTGCTGGCGGCCATCGTCGGCGCTTTCTATGGCAGTGGAGCCGCAGGAGGAACGCCGGTCCAAGACGCGGCCCAAGGCCGGTTGGGCGCCGACAGCACGCTCTTGGCTCCCGGAAGCGGAGCTTTTTCGATCTGGAGCTTGGTCTACGCGGGATTGGCGGTCTACGCGATCTGGCAGCTGACCCGCAAGGCCAGACAATCACCTACCCAGCGCCGTCTGCGCCCGCTGGCAGCGGTTTCGGCAATCCTCAATGCCCTGTGGCTTGGTGTGGTGCAACTGAACTGGCTGGGCTTCAGCGTGGTCGTCATACTGGTGCTACTGCTGGTGCTGATCCGCATGTTCATGCTCATGGTCAAAAACCCCATGGAATCAGCAGCGGAACGCTGGATCATGTGGGCGACTTTTGGCCCTTACCTGGGCTGGGTCAGCGTGGCGGCGGTGGCCAACATCGCCGCATGGCTGGCATCCCTGGGCCTGGGGCGTGATGCACCGTGGATCGAAACCGCTGCGATTGCCATGTGTGTGGTTGCGGCACTTATCGGCGCCGGCACTGTGGTGTATTCCCGTGGCCACGTCTCGGTCGCCCTGGCCATGATCTGGGGCATAGCCTGGATCGGCGTCGGACGCAGTGATGGCGGCTTGACCACTGCAACCGTCGCGCTCGGCGCTTTTGTCTCCGCCGGGATCCTGCTTGTCTTTGCCGCAGCGGCCGCCTGGCGTCTGCGATCCGCGGAACCAACCACTAAGAGAACGACGGTTCACCCATGAGCGTCATAGCAGTCACCGGCGCCACCGGATACATCGGAGGCAGATTGGTCCCGATCTTGTTGGCCCAGGGGCACAAGATCCGGGTGATGACCCGGCGGGCCAGTGCCCTTCGCGATGTTCCGTGGCGGTCGGAAGTCGAGGTCGTCGAAGGTGACCTGACTGACCACCGAGCAGCACGTGAGTTATGCGAAGGCGTGGATGTCCTCTACTACCTTGTTCACTCCATGGGCGGACGATCGGATTTCGTCTCGGTGGAGGAGAAGTGCGCCAACACCATCGTTGAGGCGGCCAAGGGAGAGGAAGTCAAACGGTTGGTGTATCTTTCGGGTCTGCACCCGGAGGGGGAGCTGAGCCGACATCTGACCTCACGGGTCAGGGTGGGCAAGATCCTGGAGCGCAGCGGCATCCCGACCCTCACTCTGCAGGCGGGACTCATCATCGGTTCGGGGTCTGCAAGCTTTGAGATGGTCCGACATCTCACCGACGTCCTGCCGGTGATGCCGGCCCCGCGCTGGGTCCTGAACAAAGTCCAACCCATCGCCGTACGTGATGCCCTCCACTACCTGAGCCGCGCCGCGGATCTTCCGTCGGATGTCTGCGGCGCGTATGACATTGGCGGCCCCGATGCCTACTCCTATGCGGACATCATGCGCATCTATGCCGACGCTGCGCAACTGCGCCGTCCGGCCATTTTGTCGTTGCCGGTGCTCACCCCGTGGCTGTCGGCCCAGTGGGTGAACCTGGTAACCCCGATTCCCCGTTCCTTGGCGATCCCGTTGGTGGAATCGTTGCAACATGACTGCGTGGTTCGCAATTCGCATATCGACGAGATCATTGAGCCCCCTGAAGAAGGCCTCATCGACTACCGCCGTTCCGTGGAACTTGCCTTGGCCAAGATGGAGAACGACGAGGTACTGACAACGTGGGCCACCGCCCAGGCACTGGCGTTGCCCGCTGAATCCCTGCCCTCGGACCCGGATTGGGCCGGACGACGGGTTTACACCGATGACCGGGCACGCGAAAGCACCGCATCGCCTGCCTCCTTGTTCACCGTGATCCAGGGGATCGGCGGCAAAACGGGCTATTACTCCTTGCCCGGCATCTGGGCGTTGCGTGGACTGATGGACAAGATGGTCGGCGGAGTGGGATTGCGCCGCGGTCGGCGCAGCCCCACCACCCTGGCTCTGGGTGACCCGTTGGACTGGTGGCGTGTGGAAGCTCTGGTGCCCGATGAACTGTTGCGGTTGCGTGCCGAAATGCGGGTGCCCGGGCGGGCCTGGCTCGAGCTCTCGGTTGAACCCAAAGACGGTGGGGGAAGTCACTACCGCCAGCGCGCCGTGTTCTTCCCTCGTGGTCTGGCCGGATGCCTCTACTGGTTCTCGATCCTGCCGTTCCACGGCATCATCTTCTCCTCCATGGCCAAGCGGATCACCAGCGCAGCCGAGAGCCTCGAGGAGGAAAAGTCAGAACGCTGAAGCGCCGGGAGCCTGTCATGGATCCACGCAGTGCTGCGCAGCAAATGGGAAGACCACAACGTGTCGCCGCCCCCGCCAACTACGCTACCCACGGGAAGCCTGCCGCCTAAAGAGAATAAGGAAAGACCATGGAAGTTCTAGTCATCGGTGCGGGGCTGGCGGGCTTGTACGCAGCCGGACTCGCCCTCCGGCAGGGGCACGAGGTCACGATATTGGAGTCCTCCGAACGGCTCGGCGGACGCGTCCGCACCGAGGTGGTTGACGGATTTCTCTGTGATCGCGGTTTCCAGCTTGTGAATCCGGGCTACCCCGAGGTCAAGCGCGCACTGGAGCTTGTGGCATTGGATTTGCACGCATCGGGACGAGGCGTCGCTGTCCGTAATGACCGAGGCATTGTTGTGCTGGCCGACCCCTTGCGCCATCCTTCCCGGATCCCGGAATTGTTCGGTGGAACCCTTGCTTTGGCCGATCTTCGCGCCATGGTTCGGTGGATCCGTCTGGCGCGCGACGGATCACGCACCTTGCGCCAGAGCACTAACGGCGCCGGGTTTTCGGACCCCGCAGGCAAGGTCGTTCAGCGTTTCTTCGCCGGGGTGGTGGGGGACACGGAGCTGGAAATCTCTGCCCCCTTCGCCCTAAAACTCGCCGGTTACTTCGCCAAGGCGATCCCTTCACTGCCGGCACAGGGAATGGGCGCGATAGCTCACCAGCTGGCCGAACCCGTGGAGCACCGCATCCGGTTCTCCACGGGCGTCGAGTCACTGAGCACTAAGGATGGTCGTGTCACGGTGCACTGCACCTCCGGGGAACGGCTGAGCGCCGATCGGGTGGTGGTAGCTGCCGGACCACGGGCCAGCGCGAGACTGACCGGACAGCCGGAACCTGCCATGAACTCGATCACGACGTGGTGGTTCGCAGCGACCAAGCGCCCAAGTGGATCGGTCTTCTTGCACGTTGACGTGCGCGAAGGCGCCAGGCTCGTCCACGCCTCGGTCATCTCGAACATCTGTCCCTCATACGCTCCGGCAGGCCGCCATCTGGTGCAAGCCACAGCTGTGGGCGAACACGGTGTGGACGATGTCGACGCCTTGGCCCAAGCCGCCGACATCCTAGGAGTGGAAAACCCCGATTGGCAGTTGCTGGTGCGCCACGACATCCCCGATGCACTGCCGGCGATCAAACCAGGGCACTGCCCTTTGTCCAGCACATTGTCCGGTGTCATCATTGCCGGTGACACGGCGGAAGCATCCATCCAAGGTGCCTTGGCCAGCGGCGCTGCTGCGGCTGCGGCACTTGGTGCTGAGCGAAGCGCAGGAAGCAGGCCCGGATCTGTCAATGACACCTTCACCGTAGAGCTGAGGATGCCAGGCAACGCACAGGACCTCTGGAAAAAACTGATCGATCTGGATGCCCACACCGCAGCAATCCCGTTCACCACGGTGTCGCCCGCGGCAAGCCACATGCATGAAGGCCTGGAATTTGTTGGCCTGACACGTGTAGGAGCAATGAGAATGACGGACCGCATGATGGTGCGACAGGCAGATCCCCCGGGGCCAGGAACCCTCGGCAATCTGGCGGTGTCGAAGTTCGGACCAGTGGCGGGGGAAGTGCACGCCACTGTTGAGCAAGCAGGCACCTACGTGGTGGTCACTTGGTCCCAGAGCCTGCGACCTGCGTGGCTTCCACGTCGGTTAAGGCCCCTTGGCGCCGTGATTGCCCAAGCGGGCTACCGCATCGCCCTGCGCAAATTGCTCGCGTCAAGATGATCTGAAAGGAAACCATCAATCCCTGGTGCTCAGCGCTGCGCAGCCCTACGGTGGTAGCCGTGTCGAAGGTCGTTTTCCGGTCACCGTAATTGCTCCGGCGCGTGAGTTCGCCCCGGGGTTGTGTTCCTGATCCACCCAAGCATCGAGACACCATGGAGCTTCTCTGCCCGGGAGCAGACTTGGGAAAGGGCGGACCTGTCTGACACCGGGGGGGGGCAAGGTGTTTACGAACTCCGCTGGTAGGTGGCGATTTGAAACCAGCGTTGTTCGTTTTCCGCTACGCTTCCCTCACGGCTCACGGCTCACGGCTCATGGCTCATGGCTCATGGCTCATGGCTCATGGCTCATGGTAGGTCAGGTGTCTTCCGATCGGCCATGTCATCAATGCTTGTTTCAAGGTCAAACGCGGTTTCGGCGAGGAAGCGAATGACGGTTTCCCGCTCTGAGTCACTCAGTCGCACAGCAGCACCGAAACGAGCGGCGTGATGACGTCCGACGTGATCCCGGGCGGCACTATGCGTCTCGTTGGTGACTTGGACGCAGAGTGACCGCCGGTCGGCGGGATTGACGGTGCGGAGCACGTGTCCGGCCTTTTCCATCTTGTCAATCATTTTGGTCACCGAGGCCGTGCTGATCTTCAAATGCTTGGCCAGCATGCTTGGCGTGACGGACGAACCGGTGTTTTTTGCAGAAATCAGGAGACGGACCGCGCGCATGTCGGTCTCGTTGAGCTTCATGAATTGTTGGGACGCGCGGGAGATCTTTCGTTCGACCGCGCGCAACCTGCCCATCTCTGACATGATGCGATCGATCTGCTTCAGTGCCGATTCGTCAACCCCGGACCTGTCGATCAACTCGCTGCGGGGGTCGCTTGAATCGAGGTTGTAGATCGTTGGAAGTTCTTCGTTTTCCAGTGGGCGCACCCCTCTCCGGTCAAGATGTCGTAATCGGTCTTCCCATGTTACGACCGTTGCCTCGGTGAACAGGCATCGGAGTGTTTTCCTTACCGCGACGGCGCCGGGATGAAGGGCAGTGTTGGTACGCCCCACGGAGAAGTGCGGTGCATGGACCCTGACAGGGACAGGCATGCACCGCACTTGGAATCCCGCGCTAACGGAAAATTGGCCGAAACGCCACGGCCGTCTGGCCGTAGTGTCTAGAAGGCCGGAATGACGCTTCCGTCGGTCCAGGTCTTCTTGATGTAGTCGCTGACCTCGGCAGAATGCAGCAGCTCCTCGAGCTTGGCGATGGCCGGGGTTTCTTCGCCTTCACGCCAGGTGAGGAAGTTGGCGTTGGGGTTGTCGATTGCTGATTCTTGGGCTACGACCTCGTCCAGGTTCAGTTTCGCCTGGGCGATGTAGTTGCCGTTGATGACTGAAAGACCGATGCTCGGATCCTCGGCGTAGAACTTGGGAACCTGTTCGGAGTTGACTTCCTTGAACGTCAGCTTCTTCGGGTTCTTGGCATCATCGCCTTCAAGGGTCAGTGCCGAGTCGGTGTCCTCGAGGCCGGTGAGCACGCCGGCGGTTTCCAGGACGCGCAGGCCGCGCAGCTGGTTCACCGGGTCGTTGTTCAACAGCACGATGGAGCCCTCGGTGACCTCGGCGATGTCCGTGAACTTCTTGGAGAAGACGGTCAGCGGCTCGACGTGGATGCCCACGCCGTGCTCGAACTTGTATCCCTTGGTCTCGACCTGGTCAGCGAGGTATGCCTCGGTCTGGAAGTAGTTCGCATCGAGGGTCTTGTCGGCCAGTGCGATGTTCGGCGTCTGGTAGTCGTCGATTTCGGTAATTTCCAGGTCGATGCCCGCATCCTTGGCCAGGTTCTCATCGATGTACTGGAGGATCTGGGCATGCGGGATCGGGCTGGAGCCGACCTTCACAATGGTCGGGTTGGCTGGGTCGAGTGTTGCTTCCGCGCTGGGGGTGGTGGCAGTGCCGCCTCCGCAAGCCGTCAGTGCGAACAGCGTGGCGACACCGGTCAGGGCAAGTGCGAGTTTCTTACGCATGGGATGCGCTTCCTTTTCATCAAGTTCCGGTGTCGGCGACACCGGATAACAAACGCAGCTAGCGGCAACTGGCTGCGCGCCGGCGGGATGAACCGTCGGAATTCTGTGGAGCTCGGGGTGGTGCCCCGGGCGGTTTAGCGGTGGTCCACCAGGCGGGCGAACCAGTCTCCGAGGATCTGGACCAGCTGGACCAGGATCACCATGATCACGATGGTCACGATCATGACCGTTCCGTCGTAGCGCTGGAAACCGTAGTTGTAGGCCAATCGGCCCAGTCCTCCGCCGCCGACGAGTCCCGCCATGGCGGAGTACCCGATGAGCGTGACGATAGTCGTCGTGGTTGCCGCGATGATGCCCGGCAGTGCCTCGGGGACCAACACCTTGCGAGTAACCTGCATCTTTGTTGAGCCCATGACCAAGGCCGCATCGATCTTTCCGGTGGAGACATCACGCAGCGCGGATTCCACTAAGCGGGCGAAGAACGGGATGGTGCCAATGGTCAGTGATACCGAGGCTGCGACCGGGCCCAGGGAGACGCCGACTAGCAGCGTTGCGAAGGGAATCAGCGAAAGCATCAGGATAGCGAAGGGGATCGAACGGGTGATGTTGGTGATGATGCTAGAGAGCACGAAATTCAACCAAGGGATCGGGGTCAACCCACCCTTAGCGGTGTTCAACAGCAGAATTCCCAACGGAAGACCGACCAGGACCGTGAAGAAACCGGAGATGCCGGTCATCTGCAGGGTCTCGAGAAACGCGGGGAGCATGGCCTTGGTGATGCCGGGGTTGGTGACTAGATCGTTGAAGAAGTCCATGGCCTACTTAGCCTCCTTGGGCGTCACAGCAACACCGTTGGCGAGCAGGTGGTTGGTGATAGCGGTAATGTCCGCCCCTTCCGGAAGCGCGATGCGCAGGTGCGCGAACTGGTGTTCGCCCAGTTGCTCGACGGAACCTGCAATCACGTTCACATCCACATCGAAGGTTCGGGCGATCGAGGAGATTACCGGATCTGCGGCTTGGTTCCCTGAGTACAGTAGATCCAGGACCACGCCAGCGGGAAGATCTGCCGGCAATTTTCCGGGCATCGGCAGCAATGCTTGGGAGAGGCGTCCGGTCGGGTTAGCGACGACCGTTTCGATGTCACCGTGCTCGACGATGCGGCCTGCTTCAAGAAGTGAAACGGAATCGCAGGCCTGCTTCACGACGTTCATTTCGTGGGTGATGATCAAGACCGTGAGGTTCAATCGGTCACGCACTGATTTGATCAATGCGAGGATCTCGTCGGTGGTCTTGGGGTCCAATGCGCTGGTCGGCTCGTCGCAGAGCAGCACATCGGGATCCGAGGACAATGCGCGGGCAATACCGACGCGCTGGCGTTGGCCACCGGAAAGCTGGGCCGGGTATGCATCGGCGAACTGAGTCAATCCGACGAGCTCCAGCAGGGCCGTGACCTTCTCGGCGATTCGGGCCTTGGGTGTGCCGATCAGTTCGAGTGGGAAGGCGACGTTTTGCGCAGTGGTGCGCGAATCCATCAGGTTGGCATGTTGGAAGACCATGCCGATGCGGCGACGTGCGGTGCGCAGGTCTGCATCGGAGACGTTGGCCAGTTCCTTATTGTTGACGGCAACCGAGCCGGAGGTGGGGCGGTCAAGCAACGTCAAGCAGCGGACAAGGGTTGACTTACCGGCGCCGGAGTGGCCGATGATGCCGTGGATTCGGCCGGCATCGACGTGCAAGGAGACGCCATCAAGGGCGACGACGGTGCGTTCGCCCTGCTGGTAGACCTTGCGCAGGTCAGTGACTGTGATCAAAGGGGGGGTGTCCTTAGCAATCAAAAAGAAAAGGGGTACTGAATATTCAATCACTGTCGAACGATTGCGGCGCAATCGTGGTGGACTGCTGCCGTTCATTGAATCGGACCGACGGTTAAGCGAGAATAGCAATCTGTTTGTTTCGTGAAGAGGGGAAAGGCCGAAGATCACGATGAATTGGTTGGCCTGAGGGGTGCGGTGGGGTTGCTCGAACCTAGGGTGAAACGTCTCACGTGGCGCCCGGAGCGGGGTTTCGGAGTGGGAAATGTGTCGTTGTATTGCGGGCAGCTAGGTGCCTCGGGACCGGGGCACGCGGCCGCGATTCGTGGCTACACCACGGTTCCAAGCGTTCTTCGGCGCACCGTCCGAAAACGCGGAAGGGACCCTGGGTGTTCAGGGGTCCCTTCGAAGCTGTGTGGTTAGGGGCTATTAGGCCTTGACCGGCCACTGGCCGTCAACAACGGCTTCTGGATTCTTGCGCCGGAAGTATTCCTGCAGGCTGGCTGCCTGTTCCGCCGCCCATTTGACCTGCTGCGTATGCAACTCGGCGGGGTCGGTCTGAAGTGCCGAGTACTTTGCCGCCTGTGCGTCGGCAATACCGATGGTGGCTGCGGCATCGGCCGTGGACGTATGCGCATTGAGCAACTGCACACCGTAGAACTCGCTCATCACCGAGAGATTCCGCTTGCCGCGGCGATACTTGTCGACCTGCTTGTCCAAGATGTACGGGTCAATGACCGGTGCCGGCGCGATCACTGCCAATCCGTGGCGCTTGGCCTCGCGATCGAGCACCGTGAAGTCGTAGGCGGCATTGAACGCCATGACCGGCATGGTCTGGAACAAATCTGCTAGGAACGCGGAGATCTCGGCGACCGCTGTGGCCGCGTCCATGCCTTCGGCCTGGGCCTTGTCCGTGGTGACCCCGTGGATGGCCGAAGCCTCTTCCGGGATAGCCACACCGGGATCGACCAGCCACTCCTTGGTCTGGAGGATTTCTGAACGCCCGTTGACCACGACGATGGAGGCGGTGACGATGCGCGCATCGAGCGGGTCACGCCCGGTGGTCTCGAGGTCGAACGCGGCGCGGGGGAGTGTATGCCAAGAAGTCATGGGACCAACGCTACCGGGAACCGGAGACACTTTGCCCCTCCGCATCGCCGGTTGCGGAGGAACACACCGACCCAGGCCCGATAATGGATGAAGGTCGGTGCAAAATGGCGAAGGAGAATGTGGTGAAAGAGGCAGGTGGCGGGCCGGTTCCAGGAGAAACGGAACCCCCACGGAACGTCCCGGCGGACGGTGCCCAGTGGGAGTACGACGAGGCGGTCTTCGCCGTCGTGGCCATGATCCCGTCCGGCAAGGTCCTGTCCTACGGTGACATCGCTGAACTGCTGGGTGCAGGCGGCCCGCGCCAGGTCGGCAAGGTGATGGGCCGCGGTGGCTCGGAAGTCACCTGGTGGCGAGTGTTGCGTTCCAACGGCACCATGCCCGCAGCGCTTCAGCCGCTTGCCGAGCCACACTGGGCGGATGAGCAGACCCCGCACACCGATACCCGGGTGCAGATGAAACTCGCGCGCTGGATCCCCACCGAGGCCGACCACGCGTGCATCGACAAGGTGGCCGCGGCGCTGCCGATTCCTAAACGTCACCCGCGAATGATCTGATGGAGCACATGGACACCCGCAATTCCGCCCCGGACACCGCCGCGCATCAGCAGGATGCGGCCGCGCCCGCCGCAGGCACCTTCGTCGAGGACGCGAGGCAGCAAGAAGCCCTGGATTTGGAAGCGGGCCACGGGCCGGTGCTGGTCCTTGGAGGGCCTGGAACCGGCAAGACCACGACGCTGCTACGGGTGCTGGCACGCCGGCTGGATGCCGGGCTGGATCCGCAGCAGGTGCTGGTGCTTTCGCCCACCCGTGTCTCCGCCGCTTCGCTGCGCGATGATCTGTCCGAGAGCACCGACAAGACGTTCTCCGAGCCAGCTGTGCGCACCTGGTCCGCCTACGCCTTCGACCTGATTCGCCGTGCCCGGCTCGACGGGTTGCTGCCAGCCCTGGCGCGACCGCCGCGGTTGCTCTCCGGACCCGAGCAGGACACCCTCATCGGGCATCTGTTGGAGGGCCACGCCCAAGAAATCACCCCCGGTCCGGGATGGCCGGAATCCCTTGCTGAGGCCATCGGCACCCGCGGATTCCGCAAGGAGCTGCGTGAGCTCTTCGACAGGATCTCCGAGCACGGGCTGTATGCCGGCGAACTGCAAGACCTTGGTGAGGAGCTGAACCGTCCCGAGTGGGTGGCCGCGGCACGCTTCTACCAGGAGTACCGGGACCTGTTGGATCTGGGCAGTGCAGAAGCCTTCGACCCCGCCGGGCTGCTGGCCGCTGCGGCAACCATCCTGGAGGACAACCCACGGTTCCTGGCCACCGAACACGACCGCTTGCAGCTGGTCATGGTCGATGACCTGCAAGAAGCCAACCCCGCCCAGCAACGCCTGCTGGGGCTGCTCGCCCGCGGACGAGACCTGGTGGCCTTCGCGGTGCCCGACAATGTGGTCCAGGGATTCCGTGGGGCACGGCCCGACATGCTCGGTGAGTTCGAATCGCGCCTGGGCACCTTGAAGGCACCCGCCCGAATCCTGGAACTGCACCACTCCTACCGACTGAACCCGGAGCTTGCCACCGCGTGGGGCAGAATCGCCCGTCGCATCCCCGTGGCAGCCGGAGGTGCCGGCCGGATCCTGGTGTTCGAGCAGGGTGCAGATGCTGCCCCGGAAGCATCCCGTAATTCCCCTGCCGCCTCCGCGCTGCCGGACGATCCGGAGGCGCCGGAAATCGGTGACGGGGAAGCCACAGAGCTCGACGGTGCACCGGCGACGGTGCCGGGCAGCCTCGAAGTGTTGTTAGTTGATTCGCCGATCCACGAGGAGCGTCTGGTGGCCCAGCGGATCCTGGAAGAACACCTCATCGGGCGCCGCCCGCTTGAAGACATGGCGGTGGTGTTGCGCAACGGCTCGCAGGTTCGCTCCATGGCCAAGTATCTGGCCGGGGCAGGCATTGCGGTGAACACTCCGCCGGCGGAAACCCCGCTGCGCGAGGAACCGGCGGTGCGCCCGCTGCTTGATTTGATGACCCTGGCGCTGGATCCCGAGGCGCAGCAGGACCCGCTGCTGCTCCAGGAATTGCTGATGTCCAGGTACGCGACGGCCTCGGCCCTCGATGTGCGTAGGCTGCGCCAGGGTTTGCGCCGCCATGAGGTGGGATTGGGTGGAAACCGTTCCAGCGCCGAACTACTCGCCGGGATGCTCGATGAGCTTGAGCTGTTGGAAACCATGGGCCGCGAGGCCGCCGGAGCCAGGCGCCTGGCCCGGATGTACCAGGCCCTGCGTGCCGAACTTGCGGCCGGCACCGGCAACGCCGAAACCGCGTTGTGGTCCCTCTGGGCAGCCAGTGGGATGGCCGAAAAATGGACGACCACCGCATTGGCCGGCGGCATCCTGGGAACCCGAGCGGACCATGATCTGGATGCGATGCTGGCGATCTTCCAGTCCGCCGAACGCTTCGTGGACCAGCTGCCCGGTTCCTCCGTGGCCCAGTTTGTCGAGCACGTGCTGGGCCAGGAACTGCCCATGGACACCCTGGCCAGTCGCGGCGGGTCCCGCCCCTCGGTGCAGGTGCTGACCACCGCTGCTGCGGCCGGACGCGAATGGGATCTGGTGCTGATCCCGGGCATGCAGGAGGGTATCTGGCCCAACATCAAATTGCGCGGCGAGCTGCTCGGGGGAGGGGCGCTGAGCGATGTGATCGAACACGGCCCGGCGATCCTGCCGGTGCGCAACATCGCCGCACTGATCCGCGAAACCCGGGCCGATGAACTGCGCACCTTCGCCAACGCGGTCTCCCGGGCGCGCAGCAAGGTCATCGCGATCGCCGTGGCCTCCGAAGACACCTCCCCCTCCTCGTTTCTGGACATCGTGGACCCGGCAGGAGCCGTGGCCGGCCGGCGGACCGTCTTTGTCCCGCGTCCGCGGGCGCTGGGCGCACTGGTGGCCGAACTGCGCCAGGCCGCCGAGGCCACCGCACTGGATGCGGACCGTGAGGACCTGCACCGCGATGCCACCGACGTGTTGGGGGCGTTGGTCGCTGCCCCGCACGCGGTCCGCGGCGCCCACCCATCAAGCTGGTGGGGATTGGCCGAGCCCACCTCCAGTGGTCCGGTGGTCCCGGCCGGGGAACCGGTGAAGGTTTCGCCCTCGAAGGTCGAAGCGGTGATGAACTCCCCACTGAACTGGTTTGTGCAGGCCGTCGGCGGGGAAGCTGCCACCGACTTCGCCCGCTCCCTGGGTACCCTGGTGCACTCGATCGCCGAGGAACACCCGGAGGCCGGCGGTTCCGAGTACCTGGCGGTCCTCGAGAAACGCTGGGGCGAACTGGAGATGCCTCAGAACTGGGAGGGGGCACGGGACCGTGAACGCGCCGAATCGATGCTCCAGAAGCTGGCCCAATACAACGTGATGATGCGTACCGAAAAGCGCCGGCTTATCGGCCGGGAAATCCCCTTCGAGGTCCTGATCCCCGCACCCGGAAGCACTGCGGTGTCAGAAGCGGCCGCGGGCTCGGACCCCGAGACCTTGCCCGATGCCCGTGCCCCGCGCGCGGCCCTGCTGCGCGGGGTCGTGGACCGGGTCGAGGCCGATGAATCCTCCAACCCCTGGGTGGTGGACCTGAAGACCGGAAAATCGCAGCCCAGCGGCAAGGACGTGGAAAAACACCCGCAACTGGGCGCCTACCAGGCAGCGGTCATCAACGGGGCGCTCGCCGGGCACACGGGGGAGGAACTGACCCGGACGCCGGCCGGGGCCTCCCTGGTGCAACTTGGCACCACCACCAAATCCCCGCGCGAACAAGCCCAGCCGGCCATCACAGACGAGGATTGGGCCACGCCCATGGTGCTGGCCGCCGCGCAATTGATGGGCGACGCGGACTTCCTCTCCCGCCATGACCCGGCCCGCGGAGGCCGACGCGGCAGCAATTGCCGGTTGCCGGGTATCTGTCCATTGTGTTCCGAAGGAAGGCAGGTCACCGAGCCATGAGCCGGAGTGAAGAAAGAACCCACACCGCACCCGGAGCCGAATCCGAGGCGCCGCCTCCGGCGCCGCGGGTGTATTCGCCCGAAGAACTGGCAGGGATCCTGGGCCAGCACCTACCCACCGCAGAACAATCAGCGATCATCTCCTCCCCGCTGGAACCCTTGCTGGTCATTGCCGGGGCCGGATCGGGGAAAACCGCCACGATGGCCGATCGGGTCATCTGGCTGGTCGCCAACCAAAAGGTGCGCCCCGAGGAAATCCTGGGCGTGACCTTCACCCGCAAGGCCGCAGGCGAGCTGGCCCAGCGGATCCGCGGGCAGCTGGAGAAACTGGCCCGCTCCGGGCTGCTGGAACTCGACGAGGAGGGGCTGCTGGATCCCACGGTCTCCACCTACCACTCCTACGCCAACACGCTGGTGAAGGAACACGGGCTGCGCATCGGGGTGGAATCCGATACCGCGCTGTTGGGTACCGCGCAGGCCTGGCAGGTAGCCGCAGCCGTCGTCGAAGGCTATTCCGGGGACTACGAGCACCTGGCCTCCTCCAAGAACACGCTCATCGACGCCGTGGTGACCTTCGCCGGGGAGTGCGCCGAACACCTGGTGGACCCGGTCTACGCCAGGCAGTGGATCGATGAGCTGGTGGGCCGGCTTCAGGCCCTGCCCTACCGCATCGATAAGCAGGCCGCGCCCTCGGTGGAGGCGCGCAAACTGCTGGATAAGTTGCGCACCCGCGCCACCATCGCCGAACTCGCGGTGGACTACGCCCACGCCAAGGCCGCCCGCGGTGCCCTGGACTACGGGGACCTGGTGGCCTTGGCAGCCCGCATTGCCCGGCAGATCCCCGAGGCAGCACATAGTGAACGCGCACGCTTCAAGGTGGTGCTGCTCGACGAGTTCCAGGACACCTCGCACGCCCAGATGGTGCTCTTTTCCTGCATCTTCGGCGAAGGGCATGCCTTGACCGCGGTGGGGGATCCCAACCAGTCCATCTACGGTTTCCGCGGGGCTTCGGCCGGGCAGCTCTTCCGCTTCCCAACAGAATTCCCTGCACTCATCGACGGTGCCCCGGCCCAAGACAAGACCTCCACTGCTGCGCCGGAAACCTCCGGCACCGGCCCGGGCCGGCTGCGCCCCGCCTCGGTGGCGTACCTGTCCACCGCGTGGCGCAACTCCGTGAACGTGCTGGCAGCTGCCAACGCCGTCTCGGCGAAGCTGAACTCGGTTTCCCCGGAGGGCATCGAGGTGCCCTCGCTCAAACCCAGTGCGTTCGCCGGCACCGGTGCGGTGGAACTGGCCCGCTATGCCACCGGCGGCGCGGAGGCTGCGGCGCTGGCCGCCCGCTTCGCCCAGGAGCGTTCTTCCTTCGCCGCCGCACACGGGCGCAACCCCACCATGGCGGTGCTCTGCCGCACTCGCTCGGGGTTGATGCCTGTGGCTCGCGGGCTGGAAGACGCTGGCATTCCCTACGAAGTTCTGGGCCTGGGCGGGCTGCTGGGCATGCCCGAGGTCGCTGACATCGTGGCCACGCTTAACGTGCTGGTGGATCCCAACCGCTCCGACCACCTGGTGCGGTTGTTGGCCGGAGCCAGATGGCGCATCGGCCCGGCGGACCTGATGGCCTTCGCCGATTGGTCGCGTTTCCTGGCCCGCCGCCGCGAATTCGCGCTCAAGGACGGGGTCACCCAGTCCCTCGACACCCCCGAAAGCGCCGAGGAAGTCACCCGTGGTGAAGCTCGGGCCGAGCTGAACGATGCCGCGAGCCTGGTGGAGGCGCTGGATTACCTGCCGCATCCGGACTGGGTTTCCGGTGACGGGCGCGCGCTGAGCGACGAAGCCAGAACTCGGCTGACCAAGCTGCGCGATGAACTGCGCTACCTGCGGGGTTTCATCGACGACGACTTGGAGACGTTGCTGCGCGAAACCGAGCGCACCATGGGGCTGGACCTTGAGGTGGCCGCCAAGCCCGGGGTCGGGATCCATGAGGCCCGGCGCCACCTGGATGCCTTCGCCGACATCGCCCAGGACTACGCCGCCACCTCCACCCGCGTGGATTTAGCCGGGTTCCTGACCTGGTTGGAGGCAGCTGCCGAGAAGGAGGGCGGGCTGCCGATCGTGCCCGGGGAATCGAACCCGGAGGCGGTGCAGTTGCTGACCATCCACGCCTCCAAGGGCCTGGAATGGGATGTGGTTGCGGTGACCGGTATGAACGCCGGGATCTTCCCCAGCGCGAATGACTCGCGCTGGACCAGCGGGGACTCGGCACTGCCCTGGCCGCTGCGCGGGGACAGGCATGACTTGCCGCAATGGGACACCGAGCAGGAATCGCTTTTTGACGTGGTCAAGGCCGAAGGTTTTTTCAAGTCCGAGGTACTGGCGCACGCCGAGCTGGAGGAACGGCGTCTGGCCTACGTGGCCCTGACCCGGGCCAAGACGTTGTTGGTCTGCTCGGCCACCGCCTGGACCGGGACGCGCACCAAGCTGACCGACCCGTCAGGATTCCTGTTGGACATGCTTCCGCTGACCGAACTTGCCCAGCCCGCCGCGGAAACCAGCAGCTGGGTCCAGGACGACGAGGCCCCCGAAGCCAACCCGTTCCGCGAGCAACCCCTGGAGGCTCGCTGGCCCTATGACCCCTTGGAGGGCCCGGTGATTACCGGCGGCGGGGTCCAACGCCCGCGACCGGCGGGCCGTCGCGCCAAGCTGGAAGCCGCGAGCGCCGCAGTGCTGAAGGCCGCACGGATCGCCGCGGAGTCTGACGATGCTGAGGCAGCGTTTGCTCCCGCCGGAGACGAGGACCCGGTGCAGAGTTCGGCGCGGACCGAAATCGGGGAAGGCTGGTTCCACGAGGCCCGGATCCTGTTGGCACGCAAGGATCAAGAAGCTGCCGATGAGCGCCGGACCGGGGTGCCGAAGCACGTGCGCGCCTCGGTGTTCGTGGATCTGGCCACCGATGCCGCGGCGGTGCTGGCAGAGCTGCGCCGCCCGGTTCCGCGTCGTCCCGGTACTGCCGCCCGCCGTGGCACCGCGTTCCACGCCTGGCTGGAGGAGTACTTCGATTCCACCGGGATGCTGGAACTGGGCGAGTACATGGAGGCTGCCGACGCGTACATCGACGACGCCTTGGACCTGGAGGAGATGAAGCGCGCGTTCCTTCAATCCGAGTGGGCCAACCGCCAGCCGGCCTTCGTGGAGGCCGCCATCGAGACACGGATCGGCCCGGTGTCGGTACGCGGACGCATCGATGCGATCTTCCAGGAGCCCGACGGCGCCTGGCTGCTGGTGGACTGGAAAACCGGCCGGGTTCCGCGTGGTGAGGAACTGCGGATCAAGGCGCTGCAACTGGCGGTGTACCGGTTGGGCTGGGCCCGCCTGCGCGGCATCGAGGTCTCCGAGGTCTGTGCGGCGTTTTACTATGTAGGCACCGGCACCACCATCAGGCCGCACGACCTGGCCGACGAGGCGGAACTGGAGAACCTGATCAGCGAATCGATGGACGCGCTGAACGCCTAGGTCTTCGGCTCAGGAACGGGCTCTTCGACGCGTAGAAGCAATCCACGCCAAGAGGCGCCGCCCCCCGCTCGGGGACGGCGCCTCGTGGTACGTGCGCAGGGCCGGGCTCCGGCTACTGCGGATCCAGTTTCTGGATCGGGATCGCGTTGGTCTCGGGTTCAGCAGCGCTGGCCTTCTTGGGTGCGTCCGGGGCCGCGGTACCAGGGGACTTGGCTGCCTCTTCGGGCTTGGTCGGCTTCGCCGGTGATGGGGCGGCAGGCTTGGGCGCTTCGGCGGGCGTGGCCGGCTCCGCCGGTGACGGGGCGGCAGGCTTGGGCGCTTCGGCTGGTTTCACTGGAGCCTTGGCCGGAACCGGCGGGGTAGCCCGAGGCCCCGAAGCCGCGCTTACCGGAGCGGGCACGACCTTTATGGCCGAGGTCTCTGCCTCAACCGGAGCAGCTGTGGAGGCTTCGTCCTGGCTCTCGTCGACGTCCTCGTCGTTCTCTTCGTTGCGAGCGGCCGAGGGTACCGCGAAAGTCACGGGAGTCGCAGGAGAAACCTTTGGGGATGGCGCGGGTGTGGCCTCAGGTTCGGGGCGCGGGGCACGCGGCGGTTCCACCACGGAGATCGGCTGGCCGCCGTACTCGGCAATATCCGAATCCAGTTCTTCGAGCATCACCTTCGCCTCGGTGATGCGTGCGGCATCGCCCGAGGCAATGGCCTTTACCAGCCACTGGGCCAGCGCGAACTCCGCGGCCAGAGCGGCACGGCGCATGATGTGTGGATCGGCGCGATCTCCGCGGACCGCGACATAGCTTTCGAAAGCGGCTTCGGCAAAGGACTGCTCGTGGACAGCGGCCAGCCAAGCAAAGTCGTCGGCCGGATCCCCGACCTGCAGGTCGGTCCAGCCGTTGACGGCAACAACTTTGGCATCGGCGATGAGCAACTGGTCCTCGTGCAGGTCACCGTGGATCGCCGTGGCGTTGAAGCGCCACAGGGCCACATCCTCCAGCGCATGTTCCCAGCGGCGCAGCAGGCGGGAGGGGATCATGCCGGTGGTTGCCGCTGCGTCCAGCTCGTTGAGTCGGCGCTGGCGAACCTGCTCGGCGGTGTAGGCGGGAAGATCGGCGCGGTCGATGGCCGAGGAGGGCATCGAGTGGATTGCGGCCATTACCGACCCCAGGTCCTTGGCGCAGCGCGAACCCAAGCCGACCAGGTCTTCTAGCGAGTATTGCTTGCCTGGCAGATGGTTGTAGACGAAGGTGCGCAGCGGACCCTGACGTACGGTTCCTGCCACCGATGGCAGCGCGAAGGGCAGCGAGGCACGGATGCCGGCGGAGAAGGCACGCAGCGCGGCAAGTTCAGTTTCCAGACGCATACTGGCGTCTTCATGCAGTGGGGAGCGCACACGCCAACGATTCCCGGAGGCATCAACAATGAGCACCGAATCGAAGTCGTTGCCGTCGTCCGGCAACGTGGCCACGCCCGTGGGCGCCAAACCGGGGACCGCGGCGGTGGCGATGGCAGCAAGTTCCATGGGAGAGCGTTTCACATCATCCACCGTAGACCGCCGTCGTGCCTCAGTCCTGCCGTGCGGCGGCGAGTCGCACGATTTGCGGGCATTTGGCAGATACCCGCAGTCTTTCCCCGCCGCCCGCCTGAGATTGCGAAAAAAACCGTGCGGGGCCCGGGATTACATGCGGTGAGGATCACCTCCGGGGTCTTCGAATATGCGTTGGGGCCGGAGGATCAGTACGGTTAGTCCCATGAGCCATACCGTTTCTTCCCCCGAGCCCAGCCACCCGGCGCTAGGTGCCCTGCCCCTGGCCCGCGCCGCCATCGACCGCCGCTGCGAGCGACGCACCGAAGCGGGCTGGCTCGATGCGCTGCGCACCCGGGAAGACACCCGGCACCTGGTGCTGATCGGCGGGAGGGCACGGGTGCTGGACGGGGCACTGACCCTGCTGCAACACCCCGAGGTGCCCGATGGAGGGGCCACCATCTACCTGGGCTTCGACGGGGAAGCGGAGATCTTGCTGCATTCCTTCCACGAGGCACCCCAAGATGCCGCCGGACCTGTCGCCAGCCACGTCACGCACCCCGGCGAATGGTTGGGACTGCGCGATGTCGCAGCGGGGCTCACCGCACGCGACGCAGGACTCTTCGTGGAGGCCGTGGCCATCGCCAACTGGAACCATGCGATGAACTTCTGCCCCGGCTGCGGCGGCCCCCTCAAGATGCGTGACTCCGGCTGGGTCAAGGTCTGTATAGCCGAGGGCACCGAATACTTCCCGCGTACCGACCCTGCGGTCATCGTGGCCATCACCGACGACGCCGACCGGTTGCTGCTTGGCGCCAACAAGGCCTGGGGCGGCACCCGCTTCTCCACCCTGGCCGGGTTTGTGGAACCCGGTGAATCGCTGGAAGCTGCGGTCGTGCGCGAAGTCGCCGAGGAATCCGGGGTCCAGGTCGCCAACCCGCGCTACATGGGATCGCAGCCCTGGCCGTTCCCGCGTTCGCTGATGCTAGGCTTCACCGCCACCGCCCTGGGCACCGAATTGGTGCCCGACGGCCAAGAAATCATCGACCTGCGCTGGTTCACCCGTGAGGAACTGGCCGACCAGGTGCGTTCCGGTGCCATTGCGGTGCCCTCCGGGGTCTCGATCGCCAGTGCGCTGATCGAACATTGGTTTGGTGGCGTCCTGCCCGAGCCCGAACACCTGGAAAACTAGACCATGACAGAAACCGACGCACCCGGCGCCATGGAAGAACGGATCCTGGGCGGACTGGACGACGAACAACGCCAGGTTGCCACCACGCTGAGCGGACCGCTCTGTGTGCTGGCCGGTGCCGGCACCGGCAAGACCCGTGCCATCACCCACCGCATCGCCTACGGTGTGCACACCGGGGTCTACAAACCCTCCTCGATGCTCGCGGTGACCTTCACCGCTCGCGCCGCGGCGGAAATGCGCTCTCGGCTGCGCACCCTGGGGGCCGGCTCCGTGCAGACCCGCACCTTCCACGCCGCGGCGCTGCGCCAGCTGCAATACTTCTGGCCGCAATCCATCGGCGGGAACCTGCCCAACATCGTGGACTACAAGGCCCCGCTGATCACCGAGGCAGCGCGCCGGCTGCGGACCAACGCCGATCGCGCCACGGTGCGTGATCTGGCCAGCGAAATTGAATGGGCGAAGGTCTCGATGCTGACCCCCGAGTCCTATATGGCGGCGGCTGAGGATCGCGGGAACCCCGGGGGGCTGGACACCACCACGGTCTCGCGGATCTTCCAGGCCTACGAGGATGTGAAGACCGATCGGCAGTTCATCGACTTTGAGGACGTGTTGCTGCTGACCGTGGCGATCCTGGAGGACGATGTCCGGGTCGCTGCCTCGGTGCGCGAACAGTATCGCCACTTCGTGGTTGACGAGTACCAGGACGTGTCCCCGCTGCAGCAACGCTTGCTGGATCTGTGGCTCGGCGGGCGCGATGAACTATGCGTGGTGGGCGATTCCTCGCAGACCATCTACTCCTTCACCGGCGCCACCCCGCGGCACCTGCTGGATTTTCCGGCCAAATACGAGCACGCCCCGGTAGTGAAGCTGGTGCGTGACTACCGCTCCACCCCTCAGGTAGTGAACCTGGCCAACCGGGTGCTGGCGGCCCGCCGCCCCGAGGCCGGGGTCCCGGATAAGGACATCGCCTGGCCCACCCCGCTGGAACTGATCGCCCAGCGCGAGAACGGGCCGGAGCCGACCTTCCTCGAAGCCAAGGACGATGAGGCCGAAGCCGCGGAGATCGCGGCACGCATCAAGAAGCTCATTGCCGCAGGAACCCAGCCGGCGGAAATAGCGATCCTCTTCCGCACCAACGGGCAGTCAGCGGCCTACGAGCAGGCGCTGGCCTCGGCCGGAGTGGGTTATCTGCTGCGCGGCGGAGAACGCTTCTTCGCCCGGCGCGAGGTCCGCGACGCGATGCTGCAACTACGCTCGGCCGCCCGCCACGCCACCACCGGGCCCGACGGGGATACCGTGGGGCAGCTGACCCGCGACATCCTGGTCTCGCTGGGCTACAGTGCCACCGCGCCGGCGGCCTCCGGTGCGGTGCGCGAAAAATGGGAGTCACTCTCTGCCCTGGTGGCGCTCGCCGATGAGATGGCCGAGGCCCGTGCCGGAGGCGAAGTCCCCTTCACCCTGCATACCTTCGTGGCCGAGCTCGAGGAGCGCGCCGCCAACCAACATGCCCCGACGTTGCAGGGCGTCACGCTGGCCTCGCTGCACTCGGCCAAGGGCCTGGAATGGGATGCTGTCTTCCTGGTCGGGCTCTCCGAGGGTTTGATGCCGATCTCCTTCGCCGATGATCAGGCCGGCTACGACGAGGAACGCCGGCTGCTGTACGTGGGCATCACCCGTGCGCGCAAGTATCTGGGGCTCTCCTGGTCGTTGGCTCGCACCCCCGGGGGCCGGGCTAACCGACGCCCCTCACGGTTTTTGGATGGGCTGCGCCCGGGCGGGACCACACGGACGGCTTCCGCCGCACCGAAGGCCACGCGACGGCGTCCTGCCGGGCCTCCGGTGTGCCGGGTCTGCGGCACGCTGTTGACCAGCGCCACCGAACGCAAGCTCAGCCGCTGTGGCAATTGTCCGGCAGGGTACGACGAAGAAGTGTTCGAGTCGTTGCGCGCGTGGCGACTGGCCGTCGCCCAGGCCAACTCGCTGCCGGCGTTTGTGATCTTCACCGATGCCACGCTGATGGCCATCGCCGAGGCCAAACCCGCAGGGCTCGATTCGCTGGGCAGGGTCTCCGGGGTGGGCAAGACCAAGTTGGACCGCTACGGGGAAGCTGTGATGGCGATCCTGAACGGCGAAACCCCCAACTAGGCCCGGGCCCACGGCCCACATCCCACGGCCCGCAGGAGGCTTTGCCGAACCCCGCGGGATCCTGCGCGGGGGTCAAGCCGCCACATCATCCAGGCAGGTGCAGCGCGCCCGCGCCTTGGCCGGCACCGAAACGGTGGAGCCGGTGGGCATGTCGCTCACGAACATCGATCCGGCGCAGGAGGGGATGTTGATGCGGTCCAAGACCATCAGCACCTGCACGGCCGCCAATCCCGCGGCCAGGGCCGCCAACGAGGTTTCGGGCCGCAACGCCTGGTCCCTGGCACTTGCCGCGGCCTCACCGAGCATCCGTAGCGTCGGGTCGCATTGCTCCCAGACACACGGTGCGCACATGCTCACCCCCGGAAGACACAACGGTCCTAGATGTAGCCCGGAGTCGGTGAATAACACCGGCAACACCGCATCGTCTTCGGGAAGCGAAGCCAGCGGCGGCAGGACCCCATCGGAAATCACCACCGCCATGTCCAGGGCCGCGGAGCCCGGATCGCGGGACTCGGTCTCGGCGACCTGCAACTGCCGATGGAGCGGGCGCAGAGCCCGGGCCGTGGCATGGGCCCTGCCCGAACCCACCGCGGCGATCCCGGTGGTCCCGGCTCCCAGATCCTGCGCCTCCATGGTGCCAGGATCGATCAGCAGCAGCCCGTGAACCCCGGCTCCGGCCAAGATATGAGCCAGCAGCTGCCCGGTGCGTCCGCAACCGTAGATCGCCACCCGCGCCGCACTGCGGCGTTCCAATACCTCGGTCGCGTCCATTTGGTAGGCGGCGCTCCAGCGGCGGGCATCAGGAAGCAATCGTGCCCCCACTGTTGCGGCCGGCTCCCGGGGTGCGGGGGAGTACAGCAGCACCGGGGCCAGCACCGTGAGGATTTCGCTGCGCCGGTGCTGCTCGGGGGACTGCGGCAGCGTAGGTGGGGTGGGCAGCCCGTTTTCACAGAGCGAAAACACGAAGCGTTTCTCGGCGGCACTGAGCCCGGTGAGCCAGCGAGCCCGCTGCCCGGTTCCGATCTGCACGACACCCTCCATTAGGCTAAGTACCTGTAGCCCCGGATTGATCCTCACGATGTGCCTCCTTGGACGGTCCAATGACCCGCGCCGCGCCTGTGGTGCGCCGGGACCCTTATCTGGGATTCCATGGTGGCACCGTGGCCGTGCCGCCGCAGAGGTTATCCACATCTCGGAGCGGGCAAGTGCCCGCACCAGCGGGCCGCAGCGGATACTCGGGACCGGGACCTCGGAACAGAACACGCCCCCGGAACACCGGTTGGAAAGGACATGCAGATGCACACGCAGCCATCGACGATGGAATATGTGGATACCGAAGGCACCGCCGTGCGCGTGATCCGCTCGGCTAAGCGCAAAAAGACGATCTCGGCGGCCTGGAAGCAGGACACCATGGTGGTTTCCGTCCCCGCCGGGCTGAGCCTGGACGCCGAGCGGATGCTGGTCGATGACATGGTCAAGAAAATTCGGCGCAAGCTAGCCGCCGGAACCGCGGAAGATCCCGATGCCCAGCTGCTGGCCCGCGCGCACTCCATGGACGCTGCGCTCTTTGGCAAGCTGGCCAGGCCGGTGTCGGTGCGCTGGGTCGCGAACCAGAACCGGCGCTGGGGCTCGGCCAGCCTACGTAGCCGCCGGATCCGGCTGTCGCACCGGTTGCGCTCCATGCCGCAGTGGGTGCAGGACTATGTGCTGGCCCACGAGCTCGCCCACCTGGTGGAACCGCTCGACGGCCACGGGCCCCGTTTCAAGGCAGCGTTGGAGCGCTACCCACGCGCCCATGACGCGAAGATCTTCCTCTCCGGTGTCAGCCACGGGATGGCCGCAGCGCGGGCAGGAGATATGGGGTTGGCCCCTGGAATTCCTGGCGCCGCCGGCATTGACCCCGATGACGGGATCGGCGGTGATGGGTTCGACGACGATGATTTCGACAACGAGAACGAGAGCGACAACGACCACAACTGCAACGAGTATGGCGAGGCCACGGTTGGGCCCCCGTCGGGGTCCGCGGAGCCTCACCAGTCAAACGACGCCGGGCAGGGCCGGCTCTTCGGCTGAGGCCCGCCACACCGTGCGGGAGCAAAAAGCGGGTACCGGCACTGTGGCCGATACCCGCTTCCGTTTTGCTGTTTTGTGGACTAGCTCTCCCGCGGCGATCCGCCGGTGGGGCCCTGGTCCTTGTCCCCGGACTCCGCGCCGGAATCATCTGAGGGTGTAGTCGGCCCGTCCTCAGGCTGGCCAGTCTGCCCGGTTTGCTCGGGGTCTGCTGGTGGCTGGTCGAATCCGCCGTCAAGCAGCTTGCTCAGCGCCTCGTCGATGTCGGTCATGTCGGCCTCGGCCAACTGGCGACGCGTGGTGAACCCGGTGGGGTCCATCAGATCTTCCTCGGTGGGCAGCAGGTCGGGGTGTGCCCAGATAGCGTCTCGTCCATCCATGCCGCGTTCGGTCAGCAGGTGGGCCCAGAGTGCCGAGGCCTCACGCAGGCGGCGCGGCCGCAGCTCGAGTCCCACCAGGGAGGCAAAGGCGTTCTCCGCAGGCCCGCCGGTGGCCCGGCGCCGGCGAATGGTTTCGCGCAGCCGCTCGGCCTCGGGCAGGTTGACCGCGGCGCCGGCGACGACCTCGTCGACCCAGCCCTCGATCAGCGCCAGCACCAGCTCCAACTTGGCCAGCGCGGATTCCTGCACGGGGGTGCGCTTGGGCATGAACAGTCCCTCACCCATCAGCGACTGGAAGGACTCGGGGTTGCTCGGGTCGATGTCGCGGACCGCTTCCTCAATGCGTGACATGTCGATGTGGATGCCACGGGCATAGGCCTCCACGGAGGAAATCACGCTCGAGCGCAGCCATGGCACCCGGTTGAACAAGCGGGCGTGGGCGCATTCGCGCAGCGTCGCGTAGAGCAGCACCTCCTGTTCGGGGACCTCCAGGCCCTCGCCGAAGGCGGCAATGTTCGTGGGGACCAGGGCCGGTGCGGAGCCGGCCAGCGGCAGCCCGATGTCGGTGGCGCCCAGCACGTCCTTGGCCAGCCCGCCGACCGCGGTGCCCAGCTGCATGCCGAACATGGTTCCGCCCATGGATTGCAACATGCCCTGCGCGCCGCCCATCATGGGGCGCATCTGCTCGGGGATCTGCTCGGAGAGCGCGGCGGTGATGGCCTTGCCCACTGACTCCGCGACGGGTGTGGTCAGTGATTTCCACACCGGCATGGTCTTTTCGACCCATTCGGCGCGGGAGAAGGCACGGGCCTGACTGCCGTCGGCCTCGAATACCGTGGCGGCATTGAGCCACATCTCGGCCAGCCGTGAGGCGGACGCCACCGCGGCGGCGCGGGATTCGGAGATCGAAGGATCGTCACCGGAAATAGCCTGGCGGGCCGAGTCGGTGGCCATCTTCCAGTTCACCGGGCCACCATCGCCCTGGGACATCGCCGACATCATCGCCTTGGCCTGCGCCATCATCTGCGCCATGGCCTCGGGATTGTTGGACAGGCCCATGGCCTCACCGAGTCCCTCGGGAAGGTTTTTCGGGTCGAATCCGCCCGCCCCGCCAAAGAGCGAGCCGAACATCTCGGAGAACGGATCCTTCGGGTTCTCATCGTCGTTCTCGGAGCCGTCGGGTCGGTTTGAAGGGGGATTTTCAGCCATGGTTCAACGGTACCCCTGCGGTGTCGGATCGGCCCATGATCTGGAATGACAGTTCGCTGTGGGCACATCGGAATTGCCTGTGAACACGGTGCCTGGACCCCGTGCCCCAGCGCAGGCGGTCGCCGGATCCTTGTAGGCTTGAAGCTGCCCGTGGCGTGCGGCCCAGTACCCCAGCGCCGTCGGTCCGAAAGTGAAACTTGAAAGAGGGAACCGTGCCAGCTGCGCCCGAAGGACCCGCCGAGGCGCCAGCTGACGGCATCCACCACTACTTATCCATGTCCGCCGAGCCGGTCCACGGGCAGGCCCGGCCGCCGGGTGGGACCGTGTCCGATAAGGATGCCGGCACCGCGACGTTGCGCGCTAACCGTGCGATCGCCGGCTGGCTGGCGATGGTCTTGATCGTCGCTGCGACGGTGCTGCCCACGCACTTCGTGGTGCAGTCTGCCGGCCCGGCGCTGAACACCATCGGCGAGGTCGAAGGCACCAAATTGCTGGCCATCGACGGGAAAAAGACCTACCCGGTGACCGGGGCGCTGGATATGACCACGATCTACAGCCCCGGCGGCGGGCAGCAGCGGCTGCCCTTCTTCAACGTGCTGTGGGGGTGGATCAACCCCGACCAGGACGTCATCCCGGAGGAGATCGTGGTTCCCCGGGGGATCACCAGCACCGAGAAAAGTGAAGCGAACACCCTGTCGATGGACGACTCGCAGCAGCTGTCCACCGCCGCGGCACTCACCGAGCTGGACATCGATTACAGCAGCCACCTGGGTGTTGCAGGCTTCGCCACCGAGCTTAATGCCGGGGTCCTGAAGACCGGGGACCGGCTCGAGAGCATCAACGGGAAGAAGATCACCGACCTCGAGATGCTCAAGAAGCAGCTCGCCGCCGCCGGCGAGGCGCCGAGCAAGCTCGAGATCCTGCGCGAGGACAAGAAACAGAGCGTCTCGGTCAGCACCGACGCCGGGCCCGAAGGCCAACGCCAGCTGGGCATCCTGCTCTCGGGAAGCTTCGACTTCCCACTGGAGGTGAAGTTCGGTTTGGAGAACGTCGGGGGTCCCAGTGCCGGGATGATGTTCGCCCTGGCGATCGTGGACCTGCTCACCGAGGGATCGATGACCGGGGGCGAGCACTTCGCCGGCACCGGGACCATCACCGCAGACGGCGCCGTGGGGCCCATCGGCGGGATCGCACAGAAACTTGTCGGTGCCAAGGACGAAGGCGCGAAGTACTTCCTGGCCCCGGCCGATAACTGTCCGGATGTGGTCGGTAGGATCCCCGCGGGGCTCGAAGTCCTCAAGGTCTCCACGCTGGCCGAGGCGCGCTCCGTGGTCGAAGGGATCGGCGCTGGTGCGGACCCCGCATCCTTTCCCGGCTGTAGCTGAGCGGTAACTCTTGACGGAGCCCTAGCGCCTGGGGCTCCGACTCCGGGTCCATCACCGCCTCGATACGACGCGCGGTCACAATCTCCTCACATTTTGCCGACATCGGGCCAAGGGTTCTTCCCCGGGGCTCGTGGCAGGGCAGAATAGAGAACAAAGACACATGTGTGATGCGTTTCCTGCGCGTCGAATCGTTCCAACGATGAGGTAAAAATTGAGTTTTGGCACCGGCAGTCCCTTCGGAGGTCCCCCCAAGGGACCTGAAGGACGTCCCGACCCGCAGCCGCGTCCGCAACGGCGTCCATCCCCGCTGATGCCCACGATCATTGTGATCGGCGTGCTGGTTGCGGTCTTCGTCTTCGTCTCCAGCATCTACGCCGATGTGCTCTGGTACAACCAGCTCGGCTTCCAGCGCGTGTTCTGGACCGAGTACCTGTCCAAGGCAGCGATCTTTGTGGTCGCCTTCGTCATCATGGCGCTGGCCATCTGGTTCTCCCTGCGCCTGGCCTACCGTTCGCGGCCGGTCTACGCCCCGGACGGGCACCAACCGGACACCATGTCCAAGTACCAGTCGCAGCTCGAACCGATGCGTCGTCTGCTCATGATCGGTGTCCCGGTGGTCATCGGCATCTTCGCCGCCACCGCCGTGACCTCGCAGTGGAAGGAGGTCCTGCTCTTCTTCAACCAGGTTGATTTCAACAAGGTCGACCCCGAATTTGGCATGGACCTCTCGTTCTACATGTTCTCGCTGCCGTTCATCGGCTTGCTGACCGGGTACCTGATCTCCGTGGTGCTCATTGCCGGGATCGCCGGACTGCTGACCCACTACCTCTACGGCGGAATCCGCATCGAGGAACGCGGCGGAGTGGCCATCGGCAAGCCCGCCCGCATCCACATCGCGGTGGTCGCTGTGGCCTTCCTGCTGCTGCAGGCAGTGAACTTCTGGGTTGATCGCTACTCCACCCTGCTCGCGCAGGACGGTCGCGTGGCAGGTGCCCTGTACACCGACGTGCACGCAGTGATCCCCACCAAGACGATCCTGGCGATCGCCGCGGTGCTGGTCGCCGTGGCCTTCATCGTCGGGGCCATCATGGGCCGCTGGCGCCTGCCGATCATCGGCACCGCGATGCTGTTGGTGACGGTCATCGTCGCCGGTGGCATCTACCCGTTCATCGTGCAGCAGTACCAGGTCGTTCCCTCGGAGAAGACGCTGGAACGCGAATTCATCCAAAAGAACATTGACATGACGCGCGAGGCCTATGGCCTGGACGCTGTCGAGGCGTCGAATTACGACGTCGAGCTGAACCCGCAGAAAAACGCTTTGTCTCAGGACAGTGCGACCACCACCAACATCCGTCTGCTGGACCCGAACCTGGTTGCTGCAGCGTTTGACCAGCTGCAGCAGTTCCGTACCTATTACAAGTTCACCACCACGCTGAACGTGGACCGGTACGAGATCGACGGCAAGACCGAGGACACCGTGATCGGTGTCCGTGAGCTGAATGTGAACCCGAACGACTCCTGGGTCAACCAGCACATCACCTACACCCACGGTTACGGCCTGGTGGCCGCGTACGGCAACCGTGTGGCAGCCGGCGGACGCCCCGACTTCATGCTGTCGGGCATTCCGACCGACGGCGTGCTGGCCAGCGATGACACCTATGAGCCGCGCATCTACTTCGGCGAGCTCTCTCCTGACTACTCCATCGTCGGCGGCCCCGAGGATTGGGAGCCGCGCGAGCTTGACCGCCCGGCCTCCGGTTCGGGCAGCGAAGACACCCGCAACACCTTTGACGGTGACGGCGGACCGGCAGTGGGCAACTTCTTCAACCGTCTGGTGTACTCGCTGAAGTTCGCCTCCACGGACCTGTTGCTTTCGGATGCGATCAACGACGACTCGCAGATCCTCTACGACCGCAACCCGAAGCAGCGCGTGGAGAAGGTCGCGCCGTACCTGACCGTTGACTCCAACGCCTACCCGGCGATCGTCGACGGGCGTGTGCAGTGGATCGTTGATGCCTACACGACCTCGAAGAACTACCCGTACTCCAAGCAGCAGGCGCTGGACTCGGCGGTCACCGACTCGCTGACCGGCGGCACTCGTGCGGTAACCCAGACCGGGCAGATCAACTACATCCGCAACTCGGTCAAGGCAACTGTCGACGCGTACGACGGTTCGGTGGTCCTGTACGCATGGGAGCCGGAGGAGCCGCTGCTGCAGGCCTGGCAGAAGGTCTTCCCGACGAACATCAAGTCCTATGAGGACATGTCCGCCGAGCTGATGAGCCACGTGCGCTACCCGGAGGACCTGTTCAAGGTCCAGCGGGAACTACTGGCCCTGTACCACGTGACCGATCCGGGCGGCTTCTACGACGAGAACGATGCCTGGTCGGTTCCTTCCGACCCGACGCAGTCCAACGCCAGCGTTAAGCAGCCTCCGTACTACCTGTCGCTGAAGATGCCGAAGCAGGACAATGAAGCCTTCTCGCTGACCTCCACCTTCATCCCGAAGACCGCCCCGGGCGGTCAGCAGCGCAACGTGCTGTTCGGGTTCCTGGCCGCGGAAGCCGATGCAGGTTCGGAGGCCGGAGTCAAGGCCGAGGGCTATGGCAAGTTGCGGCTGCTGGAGATCCCGCGTGAGCTCTCGGTGCCCGGCCCCGGCCAGGCACAGCAGAACTTCGACTCCAACGCCACGGTCTCCCAGGCGTTGAACCTGCTGCGTCAGGGTGCCTCGGAAGTCAAGAACGGCAACCTGCTTTCGCTGCCGGTCGGCGGCGGTATCCTCTACGTCCAGCCGGTCTACGTGCAGTCCTCCGGACAGACGTCCTACCCGACGCTGCGCAAGGTCCTGGTGGCCTTCGGTGACAAGGTCGGCTTTGCCGACACCCTCGCCGAAGCCCTTGACCAGGTCTTCCAGGGCACAAGTGGCGCCGTCACCAGCGAATCCGATAACGGCGAGGGAACTGCCCCCGCCCCCGGCGAGGAGCCGGAGACGCTCACCGAGGAGCAGCAGCTCACCGATGCCTTGGGCGACGCCAACGCGGCGATCAAGGCAGGACAGGCGGCACTGGCGGAGAACGACTTCGCCACGTACGGCCAGGAGCAGGCCAAGCTGCAGGATGCGCTTGAGCGCGCAACTGATGCGCAGGACGCGCTGACGGGTGCCCCGGCAGCCACCGACGCACCTGACGCTGACGCCCCGGCAACCGACGCCCCGGCAACGGACGCGCCGGAAGCGGAGACCACGGAGCCGTAAGGCACCCGGCTTCCAGCAAGCCCTCCGGTGTCGCCCTGCTGAGCATGTGAGCAGGGCGACACCGGCAGGATTTGCTTAGTGTTCACCTTGTCGGCGATGATTGATATATCGCCGCGGGGTGGAGCAGTTCGGTAGCTCGCCGGGCTCATAACCCGGAGGTCGCAAGTTCAAATCTTGCCCCCGCCACGAAAGAAAGACCCCGACCAGGGAAACCAGGTCGGGGTCTTTCCCTTTGGACCGCCGGCCCGAACGCCCGCCCCCGGGTAGCTTATGCATTTCCCGGGGCAGGGAAGCGGTTGAGTCCCGAGGGCGGGCCGGCCGAAGGTATCGTCAAGCAGATCCGGTAGTGCTGAAAATTCTAGCAAACACGGCTTAAGCCATCACGATGCGTCATCTAGATCACGATCAACGGGCGCTTCCGTGGTCAGTTCCATGGAATGCTGGGGAAAGTTCCATCCGATTAGGCCTCAGGTCAACCCGCTGGTAGTGTTGTGTTTACCGACGCGGGGTGGAGCAGTTCGGTAGCTCGCCGGGCTCATAACCCGGAGGTCGCAAGTTCAAATCTTGCCCCCGCCACAAAAGAAGCGATCCGCGGTCCAGATACTGGGCCGCGGATCGCTTGTTTAACGACGTTTTTGCCGCCACGAGACAACCTGGAACCTCGTATCCTTCGCTGGCTGGGCAGGACCCCGCCCGAGAGGCTACGAGCGGTTCGATGAATTGCACGCCGACCTGATGTTTTACCTTTCGGTAGGGTGGGCGTCATAGACTTGATTGGTAAGTGGTCGGCTTGGCGTATGTCGAGCAATGTCGAGTACATGTGAGGTAAAACCAACGTGCCGAAAGAGCCAGCGTCGAAGAACGGTGTTCCAGTGAAGGGCACCATGGTGCCCGACGCCGGGCGCGACGCGCCTGCCCCGAAGGCGGGTAAGGACGAACGGCCCAACGCAGTCAAGTCACCAACAGTCCCGGGAGCAGACTCTGCCCAGGCACCCGGTAACTCAGTACCCGCCACGGATAACCCCCAGGACGCCGCCGGAAACTCCCCGGAGATGACACCCGGGCAGAAGCAGGAAAAGCCCTCGCCCGGCCAGAATCCTGCGGCCAAAGATTCCCCCAAACCCACACCCGCGCGCGTACAAAAAACCGGCCCAGCGGTTGCCAAGCCCAAGGCGCCGCAGAAATTGGCTGGAAATACTCCTGCCGAGTCCGCGGCCCCGGCTCCTGCCAAGCCCGCGGCCCCGGCTCCTGCCAAGCCCGCGGCACAGCTGGCCACGGCGGGTTCAAACGTGCCGCCAGCACGGCAGAACGCCTCGGCGCCCACCGCCGCACGTCCCGCCGCCACTCAAGCCACGCCAGCCCCGTCCACACCAGAGGTCAGCAAGGACGTAAAGCCCGGGACAGACGCCGTGAGCGCGTCCGCAGCCGGACCCAAGGGCGGCAAACCGCCGGTGAATGCTCAGAAACAAACACCCACGAGCAATCCAGCTCCCACTCGCCGTGCCGCGGGCGCAGCGTCCACGAGCCCCACACAGGCAAAACCAGTGGCTGCTCAGCGCGCCGAACCCGCCGTGAAGAGCGAGAAGGCCCCTGTGGCTGCCTCGCGAGCCAAACAAGCCCCTGCCTCGCCCGGCGGGCTGCCGCCTGCGAACAAGCCTGCGTCCGCGCCCTCGGCTCAAAACGCGTCATCCACGAGCTCCGCACAGCCCGGGTCCTCGACGATGAAGTCTGACGAGCCTGCAGCACAGGCCAAAGAAGCTTCAGCCAAGACCGTTACACCGAAGCAAGAGAACAAGCCGGGTGCTACTGCCGGCGCTAAGCCCGTAACCCCTAGGGCTTCGGCACCTGGTACGGCTGCCGGCACCAGCGACCCGGCTGCAGCCCCGATCGCCGCAACCGCCCCCCAGCCAGCAGCAGGGACCGCGAAGCCAGATACCGTTGCCGGCAGCAAAGACACCGCTGCGTCGGCAAAGCCTGCCGCAAAATCTTCGAAAACCCCCGGCGCACCCGAGAACGGTCGCTTGAATCCCGATGCCACCACCGAACGCTTCGTGGCCAGCTCGAAGGTTCCAGCAGCACCGTCGGCCGCCGCCAGCAAGGAACCAGAGACCGCAGGTTCTGCTCCGGCGGGGGAACTTAAAGAGAAGCCGTTGGATCAGACACCTGAGGCGATTTCTTCCGCATCTGCCCCGGCCTCGCGCACGGGCGGACTCATGATGGCCCTGATGATTGTTTCTTTTGTCCTGGAAGTCGCGCTGATGGGCGCGTTGGGCATCTGGGGCCTGACGATGTTATCGCTGAGTCCAGCAGTGGCGGTGCTACTTGCGGTGCTGCCGGTACTGATCTTCTGGGGCATCTTCATGTCGCCCAAGGCGAAGCTACGTCTGCCCCAGCCCTTCCACGCAGTGGTCGCACACGTGCTCTTTGCCGGTGGCGCCATTTTGCTGGCCATCGCCGGCCAGCCGGTCCTGGCGGTGTGCATGGGCGGGCTCACGGCCATCAGCCTGGCGCTGACCGCTGCGGTTCGCGGGCAGAACGTTGAGGACCGCAAGAAGTCTACGGGCCGTCGAGCCGCACGCTAGGAGAAGCTGCGCAATATCCACCCACCGGTGGCTGAGGCGTGGCCCCGGTAGGGACGCCGCAGCTGCTAGCCTGCGAGCAAAGTGCCGAGGTATCCGGCAGCCAATCCGGCACCGATAGTGAGCCCAATGTAGGACAGTGCCTTGGCCCGGTGCCTGCCGCGCCACAGGGACACCGCGCCAATGATGAATGTACTCATGGTGCTCAGACCCCCGCCCAGCCCAATGATCAACACGGCAACGACCAGAGCCGGACTTTCCTGCAGCGTCGCGAGGTCCATGGAGATCCCGCGCGCGGTTGCCCACGAAGCGACCCAACCCACCAGCAGGCAGGCCAGCGTATTGGCTGCCAAGATGCCCCACGGGAAGGCCGGGGCAGTGGAGCCTGCACGCCGGTGCGCGGCTGCGTTGAAGGTGATGTCCAGTGCGTAACGCAGCACCGCGCCGAAAGCGCCGGCAACCGCCACGGCCAAGACCACACCCAGTGGAGGGATGTTCACGGCCCGCTCCCGGGTTCAGGTCGGTCAGGGTGCTGCCCGGAAGGTCTTCCTCCGTCGCCCAGATGATCAACCAGGGCCATGGCTGCCCAGCCCGCGGCCACGCACAGGCCCAGGGACAACACCACATCAAGCAGTCCCAGACCCCGCTCGGCACCTAAGACAAAAAGAATGAGCGTGGAAAAGGTCGTGAAAGCGCCCAAGAACCCGGTGCCGATGCCGGCGCGTAGCCATTCGGGGGGCCGGCGACTGAGCTTCCAATGGCTGGTCAGGGCTCCCAGTGCCGCGGTCCCGGCCACGTTGATGCCCAGTGTGGTGCTCGGGAAGCCCGGTCCATCGGGAAACCACATGCCCAGACCCACGCGCAGCGCGGCGCCGCAAAATCCGCCCACGGCAACGGCAGCAAAATTTTGGCCCGTGCTGCGGGGCGCTGCGGAGCAATGCACAGGGGAGCCAGCCATCATGTTCTCCGGGGCCGGTCAGGCTTCTGGGGGTACCGGCAGCACCCAGAGCATCGTCGCGTCGATGTCGCTGAGCTGCGGGTGCGGCAACTCGATGGTGGACCCGGGGGCGATGCCCAACTCCGTGCACAACCGCAAGAGCGCCGGATCCTCGTCGCTGATCCGAGAGACCAGCGCGCGGGCCGGTGCCCCGGCGTGCTGAAAACGGTCAAGCCGGATCGCCGGCGGCATGATCAGCGCACCGTCGGGGCCGGGGATTGGGTCGCCGTGCGGATCCGCTCCGGGGTGGCCCAGACGCTCGGACAGGGCTTCGATGAAGCGGCTCGAGACGGTGTGCTCAAGCCGTTCGGCTTCCTCATGCACCTCGTCCCACCCGTAGCCCAGCTCCTTGAGCAGGAAAGTTTCGATGAGCCGGTGGCGGCGCACTACCGACAGCGCGGCCAGACGGCCTGCAGCTGTGAACGTGATGGCCCCGTACGGCGGGTGGACCAACAGGTCCTTGCCGGCAAGCTTGGAGACCATCGAGGTGGCCGATGCCGGGGCGACACCCAGCTGGGTGGCGATGTTTCCGGTGGTGACGGGGTCGTGCTCCCACTCCGTGAGCGCGTAGAGCGCCTTGAGATAGTTCTCCTCGCTGGAGGTCAGCGGTGCCGGGACCACTAGCGGCCGGCGTTCAGGATTTCCAGGGCGGCATCGTGGACCAGGGAGTTGCTGGCCACCGCATTGCCGCCGTCGCAGCCTTCGACGCCCTCGACCGAGGTGAAGCGTCCGCCGGCCTCGCGGACGATCGGCACCAGCGCGGCCATATCGTAGAGGCTCAGCTCCGGCTCGCAGGCCAGATCCACGGTTCCCTCGGCCACCATGCAATAGGACCAGAAATCCCCGTAGGCGCGGGTGCGCCACAGCGAATCGGTCAGTTCTAAGAAGTTTTCGCGTTGCTGGCGTTCCTTCCATCCGGTGAGGGAGGAGTAGGACATCGAGGCATCGGCGAGCTTGGCCACCGAGGAAACCTGCAGTCGGTGGGCGCTGGCCATGGAGCGGCCCGTGTAGGCGCCCATGTTCTTCGCGGCCCACCAGCGGCGGTTCAGCGCCGGGGCGGAGACCAGCCCGACGACCGGCTCCCCGTTTTCGATCAGCGCGATCAGCGTCGCCCATACCGGGACACCGCGCACAAAGTTCTTGGTCCCGTCGATCGGGTCGATGACCCAGTGTCGGTTGGACTTGCCGGTGGTGCCGAATTCCTCGCCGGTGATCGCATCGCGTGGCCGGGCACGGGAGATGTGCGACCTGATGGCTTCCTCCGCGGCCTTGTCGGCATCCGTGACCGGGGTCAAATCCGGCTTGGTCTCCACGACCAGATCGACAGCGTTGAAGCGCGAGAGCGTCAGGGAGTCGACCGAGTCGGCGATGACGTGGGCCAGGCGCAGGTCATCGTTGTAGGTCATCACGTCGGTGTTCATATGCTTAAACCTATCCCACCGCACCCCGATGCCACGCCAAGATGTCGCAGTGGCGGCGGGGAAACCGCGCGTTGAGAGCAACACGACCCGGGCTCACGGGGCAGGGGAATGCCCTGCGGCAAACCGGTCGACGGCGCGCCTACGGGGCCCCGAGCTCCTTGGCCTCGGCGGTCTCGTCCTGACCGAGCAGGCGGCGGAAGGAATCAAGCCGGGCGATGCCCACCGGACCTGCCTCGCCCGAGGCCACCCAGGCATCCAGCGCGCACTTGGGTTCGGAAGGTTTGTGTGTGCAGCCGCGGGCACAGGCATTGGCGATCGGGACCAGATCGTCGAAGGCGTTGAGGATGTTTTCCGGGTCCACCAGGGCCAGTCCAAAGGACCGGATCCCGGGGGTGTCGATGATCCAGCTGCCGTTCGGGGCATTGTCGATGCGCAGTGCCAGGGCCGACGAGGAGGTGTGGCGTCCGCGCCCGGTGACGGCGTTGACATTGCCGGTGGCGCGTTGCGCGCTGGTGAGCGCGTTGACCAGGGTGGACTTGCCCACCCCGGAGTGCCCGATGACCACCGAAACCCGCCCGGCGAGCATGGTGCGCAGTTCCTCCACGGGGCTGCCGGAGAGAAGCGCGGAGAGCCCGTCGGCGCTGCGTGCATCGATGCCGGTGGCTGTTTCATCGGTGGTGCGGGAAATGATGATGTCGATGTCTAGGTGCCGGTAGTTCTCCAAGAACGGTTCCGGGTCGCGCACATCGGCCTTGGTCACGCACAACAGCGGGCGGATCCCAGCATCGAAGGCCGCCACGATGGCCCGGTCGATGAAGCCGGTGCGTGGCTCCGGGTTCGCCGCCGCCACCACGATGACCAACTGGTCGACGTTGGCCACCACCACACGTTCGACCGGATCTGTGTCATCTGCGCTGCGGCGCAGCAGCGTGCTGCGTTCTTCGATGCGCACCAGCCGAGCCAGGGTGTCCGGCTCCCCGGAGGTGTCGCCCACCAGAGCAACGAAGTCCCCGGGGACCACCGGGTTGCGGCGCAGCTCGCGAGCACGAGCGGCGATCACGATCCGTTCCTGCGCGGTGTCCTCGTCGAGGATCGCGCGGTAGCGTCCGCGGTCCACCGTGATGATCCGCCCGATGAGGGCGTCCTCATAGGCGGGGCGGTCCTTGGTGCGCGGTCGTGAACCCTTTTTGTTGGGGCGGATGCGGACATCCGATTCGTCCCAGTCCCGTGTGTTGCGTGTCATGTGCTTAGGATGCGGCCTTTCCGCTGGCTGCCAGCGTCGTCCAGAGTGCGGGGAAGTGAGGCATGGTCTTGGCAGTGGTCGCGATGTCCACGACCTGCACACCGGGTACGGCCAAACCGATGACCGCGGCGGCGGTCGCCATCCGGTGGTCGGCGTAGGTCTCGAAGACGCCCCCGTGCAGCGGCGCGGGAGTGATCTCCAGCCCGTCGTCCAACTCGGTGACGTTGCCGCCGAGGTTGTTGAACTCCTTGGCCAGGGCCGCGAGCCTGTCGGTTTCGTGCCCACGCAGGTGCGAGATCCCGGTCAACCGCGAAGGGCCGGTGGCCAGTGCGCAGATGGCAGCCAGCGTCGGGGCGAGTTCGGAGGCTTCGGGGTAGTCGATGCCGGAGATCTCCTGCGGGCCGGTGACTTCCAGGGTGCCGTCGTCGTGGTGGGTGATGATGGCGCCCATCCGGGTCAGGATTTCCCGCCACTGGTCGCCGACCTGGGTGGTGGAGGTGGGCCAGTGCGGGATTCGCACGGTGCCCGCAGTGGCCATGGCGGCGGCCAGGAAGGGGCCCGCGTTGGAGAGATCCGGTTCCATGGTGCGCTCGAATGCGCTGATGGTGCCGGGTTCAACCTTCCAGCTGCGTGCGGTGGGGCGGGTGATTTCCACGCCGAGTTCGCGCAGCGTGTCCACGGTCATCTCGATGTGGTCGGGGCTGGCGATGCGACCGTCGGCGGCGATGATCTCCATCCCGTTTTCGGTGCGGGCGGCGACCAACAGCAGCGCGGAAATGAATTGCGAGGAGCCCGAAGCATCCACGGTGATCTTTCCTCCGGCCAACGACCCGCCTCCGTGCACGGTCGCCGGCAGCAGCCCGGCCTCACCATGTTCGGTGATTCCGACGCTCAGGTCGGACAGGGCCGTGAATACCGGTGCCATGGGTCGCAGCCGGGCGTGGGGATCCCCGTCGAAAGCAAAGGACCCGCGGGCCAGCGCGGCCAGCGGTGGTACGAAGCGCATGACTGTTCCGGCCAGGCCGCAGTCGATATCTACGTGGCCCATGTCGGAATCTAGGTCCATCGGGGTAATGCGCAGTTCCATGGTTCCATCGGGTCCCTGGCTGCTTTCGATGCCGGTGCCCAGAGCGCGCAGTGCACCAATCATCAGATCCGAATCGCGGGAGTCCAGGGCATTGGAGATCCTCGAGGGGCCGTCGGCCAGCGCGGCCAGCAGCAGGTAGCGATTCGTCAACGACTTGGACGCCGGCACGATGACGGTTCCGTCAACGGGAAGTGTGGGACAAGGTGCTTCCCACGTGGTGTCCAGGGTGTCTTTGCTGCTCAACGGCTGCCTCCGGGTCTCAGGGTGTGTGCGGCGGGCTCGGCCCGCGCGGGGGATGGGTAGAAAACTGGTCTGGGGCGATGGCGGCGCTGTTGCCGCCGGTGGAACACGTTCTGGACGGCTCCGGTCGGTCTGGGGGTGCAGCTCGGCTGTTCGGCGTGCAGCCGGTTGACGGGCGAGGAAACCTGCCTCCCTTGTGGCCCCAATTCTAGCGCCTGCACGGTGGTTGGCGTGGAATAGAGTCGGCCGGTTGCGTGTTGTTGTTTAGTACGGCGTGGAAAGTGCCGGTGCCCGGGCGTGGTTCGGGCACCGTGAAGCTTCCCGCCGCCAGATACTTAGGGCACGGAGACTAGCGGAGGACTTATGGCAGTACTGCAGGTGGCGGCCCCGGCCGATCCGCGCTTACGCGTAGACTTGGCCGTGATGACCGAGCACACACAGGGCACCGACACTGTTCCGGTAGCCGACGAGACCGAAGCACAACGCCGCGAGCGCTTCGAACGCGATGCGCTGCAATATGTTGACCAGCTCTACTCCGCTGCCATGCGCATGGCGCGGAACCCGGCCGATGCCGAGGATCTGGTCCAAGAGGCTTATACGAAGGCGTATTCCGCCTTCCACCAATACAAGCCCGGGACCAACCTGAAGGCTTGGCTGTACCGGATCCTGACCAACACCTACATCAACCTGTACCGCAAGCGGCAACGTGAGCCGTTGCGTACCGGGAACGACACGGTCGAGGACTGGCAAATGGCCAAGGCCGCCCAGCACACCCCCGCGGGGCTGCGCTCTGCGGAGGTCGAGGCCCTTGATCATCTGCCGGATTCGGATGTGAAGGACGCCCTGCAGTCGATTACCGAGGAATTCCGTTTAGCGGTCTACTTCGTGGATGTCGAGGGCTTCCCGTACAAGGAAGCAGCGGAGATCCTGGGCGTGCCTATCGGCACGGTGATGTCCAGATTGCACCGGGGAAGAAAACAATTGCGAGAATTGCTCGCCGACTACGCGCATGCGCGTGGGATCGGTGCTGCAGCCAAGAGCGGAGGGGCCACGAAGCCCGGAGCGGAGAAGAAGTAATGGGAGATTGCCAGTCACTGGGCGACTGCGACGACAAACGCATCGTGCGCCTCTACGAGTACCTTGACGGAGCGCTATCCCTGCAGGACCTCACGGAGGTCAAGGCCCACTTGGAGCATTGCGCCGAGTGCACCGAGGAATACGACCTGGAGTGCATCATCCGTTCGGTGGTGCGCCGCAGCTGCCAGGAGAATGCCCCGGAGACGCTGAAGTCCAAGATCATCACGCGGATTTCCGAGATTCGCGTGGAAAGTGGTCACGCCTAGGCCCACAAGACCCTAGGCACGCACAAGGGCTGGAGTCCGTTTCATCGTCTGCGACGTTGAAACGGGCTCCAGCCCTTTGTCATCCGTACTTACCTAAGTTCCGGCGTGTTATTCACCGCTGGGAACCCGAAAGAATCCGGTTTAGGTGTTGGGGCGCTTGCCGTGGTTGGCTCCGCCTTTTTTGCGATCCTTACGCTTACGTGAACGCTTGCTCATGTGAGGACTCCTTTGCAATTCCTTGTCCCAAGTTGGACTTTCCCAATTCTTTCATACCCGGGGCTCTTGGCCCAAGGTTTTGGCTACGCCGCGAGGCGAATGTGTCAGCCGGCGCTCGGCTCGGGCAGGCCGAGCCATGAATACCAGCCGCGGTGCAGCACCAACCAGGCCATCAGGCCGTATCCGGCCTGACCGGGCAGTCCGCCGTTGACCGAGAGATCGTTGCGCCACTGGGCGTGATTCTGCAGCGGGGTGAAGGTATCGACGTAGTGGTGCTTGCGGCGCGTGGCCACATCGCCGTAGACGTGCGAGAGCTCGGCCAAGCGGGCGTTGCGTTTGGGATCCAGTCCGGGGGCGGGACCCACGACCAGGGCCTTGATGCTCATCTGCGAGGCGGAATCCAGAATGTTGGCCAGATTCAGCCTCGATCGTGCGGTGGACAGACCCAAATCTAGGTCGCGGTCCGAGAGCGCGATGACCAGACGGTTATCGACGTTCTCGCCGAAACGGCGTTGGGCCTCGTCGAACCAGCGGGTGCTCAGGGCTTCGGACCCCTCACCCGGGGCGGCCAGAGTGTAGCTCTCGATGCGGACCTCGGTGTTGGAGGTGCGTGCCAGCACCCGTCCATACCAGCCCAGGGCCCGCGGGTCGCCGTGACCGGCCAGAAGCTCGTCACCGATTGCGGTAAGTCGAATAGTGCGGTAATCCACGAATGACCTTTCTCAGAGCAAGTACGCACCAACACTAGCAGTCGGTTAAGCGCCCTCGGGGGCGGGACACTGTTGGTGTCCCGCCCCCGAGGGGAATTCATTGGTACCTGGCACCCGAGGGTGCCAAGCGTCCTACGATATTGCTTAGCGCTTGAACACCTCGGTGAGCAAGGTAGCTTGCTCAATCTCGTGGCGCTTGTGCGTACCGGTGGAAGTCGCGGCGGAGGCCGGACGCGAAATCAATCGCACGGTCTTGCCCAACTCTGCCGGCAGGTTCAGGCCGACAAACGGCCACGGACCCTGGTTGGCGGGCTCGTCCTGTGCCCAAACAACCTCAGCGTTCGGGTACTTGGCGATCTCGGCAGCGATCTCGGCGGCGGGCAGCGGGTAGAGCTGCTCGACACGCACAATCGCGGTCTTGGTGTCCTTGGCCTTGGTGCGGGCCGCGGCCAGATCGTAGTACAGGCGCCCGGAGACCAGCGTCACCCGATCGACCTCCGCCGGGTTCAGCCCGGCGGTGTCGGAGATGACTTCCTGGAAGGTTCCGGTGGTGAAGTCTTCCACGGCGGATGCTGCGGCCTTCAGGCGCAGCAGCTGCTTCGGTGTGAAGATGATCAGCGGCTTGCGCGGACGGGCGTAGGCCTGGCGACGCAACAGGTGGAAGTGGTTGGCGCCGGTGGACGGCTGGGCCACTACCATGTTGTTTTCCGCACACATCTGCAGGAAACGCTCGATGCGCGCCGAGGAGTGGTCCGGGCCCTGTCCCTCGTAGCCGTGCGGAAGCATCATGACCAGCGAAGAGCGCTGGCCCCACTTCTGCTCGGCGGAGGAAATGAACTCGTCGATGACGGTCTGGGCGCCGTTGACGAAGTCGCCGAACTGCGCTTCCCAGAGCACCAGGGCGTCCGGACGCTCGACCGAGTAACCGTATTCGAAGCCCAGGGCCGCGTATTCGGACAGCAGCGAGTCGTAGATCCACAGCTTGGCCTGGTCCTCGGCCAAGTTCAGCAGCGGGTACCACTCATCTCCGTTGAGTCGGTCGTGGAAGACCGCGTGGCGTTGCACGAAGGTGCCGCGTCGCGAGTCCTGGCCTGCCAGACGGACCGGCACGCCTTCCATGGACAGGGTGCCCAGGGCAGCAAGTTCGGCCATGCCCCAGTCGATCCCGCCCTCGCGGCTCATCTTCTCGCGGCGCTCCAGGAGCACCTTGAGCTTGGGGTGGACGGTGAAGTCCTCCGGGATGGCCAGGTGGGCGGCGCCGATGTGGGCCAGGGTCTCGGCGGTGATGGCCGTGTCCTTGGGGGCGGCGGAGGAGCTAGCTTCGTCCTCGCGCTGGGCAGCGGGCAGCTCCAGGTCGTGGACCGCCGAGGTGCCGGGGGTGATGACCGGGATCGGGGAGGTCTGTGCCGCGTGGGTCTCGGCGAAGACGCGCTCCAGGCGCTGCTGGTAGTCGCGCAGTGCCTGATCTGCCTCGTCCTGCGTGATGTCGCCGCGTCCGACCAGGGCCTCGGTGTACAGCTTGCGGGTCGAGCGCTTGGCTTCGATGAGGTTGTACATCATCGGCTGAGTCATCGAGGGATCGTCGCCCTCGTTGTGCCCACGGCGGCGGTAGCACACCATGTCGATGACGACGTCCTTGTTGAAGCGCTGGCGGTAGGCGAAGGCCAACTGCGCCACGTGGACCACTGACTCCGGCTCATCGCCGTTGACGTGGAACACCGGTGCCTGGACCTGCTTGGCCACATCGGTGGCGTACACGCTGGAGCGCGAGTCGGTCGGGGCGGTGGTGAAACCGACCTGGTTGTTCACGATCACGTGGATCGTGCCACCGGTCTTGTAGCCCTCGAGCTGGGAGAGCGAAAGGGTCTCGCCGACCACGCCCTGGCCGGCGAAGGCCGCGTCGCCGTGCACCAGGATCGGCAGGACGTTGAAGTCCTTGGATCCGGCGCGGTCCTGCTTGGCGCGGATGATGCCCTCGAGCACCGGGTTGACCGCCTCGAGGTGCGAGGGGTTCGCCGCCAGGTAGACCTTGGTCTCGTTGCCCGAGTCCGAGGTGTAGGAACCTTCGGTGCCCAGGTGGTACTTCACATCGCCCGAACCCTGGACCGAGCCGGTGGGCGCGGTGCCTTCGAATTCGCGGAAGACCTGTGCGTAGGTCTTGCCGGCAATGTTGGTCAGCACGTTGAGCCGGCCACGGTGGGCCATGCCGATGCCGACTTCCTCGATGCCCGAGTCTGCGGCGCCGGAAAGGATGCCGTCAAGCAGCGGAATCAGGGATTCGCCGCCCTCCAGAGAGAAACGCTTCTGTCCGACGAACTTTGTCTGCAAGAAGGTTTCGAAGGCCTCGGCGGAGTTCAGCTTGCCCAGGATGCGGAACTGCTCTTCGCGGGTCGGCTTGGTGTACGGGTGCTCCAACTCGTCCTGGAACCACTTGCGTTCCACCGGATCCTGGATGTGCATGTACTCGATGCCGATGGTGCGGCAGTAAGCGTCGCGCAGCACCCCGAGGATGTCGCGCAGCAGCAGGCGGTCCTTGCCGCCGAAACCGCCGGTGACCCATTCGCGGTCCAGGTCCCACAGCGTCAGGCCGTAGGTCTGGATGTCGAGGTCTGGGTGGCGGCGCTGGACGTATTCCAGCGGGTTGGTGTCGGCCATCAGGTGGCCGCGCACGCGGTAGGAGTGGATCAGCTGCTGGATTCGGGCGATCTTGTTGACCTGCAGGTCGACGTCGACCTGGTTGTCGACTGCCCAGCGGACCGGCTCGTACGGGATGCGCAGTGCTTCGAAGATCTCGTCGTAGAAGCCCTGTTCGCCCAACAGTAGGGACTCGATGAGCTTCAGGAATTCGCCGGAGCCGGCGCCCTGGATGACACGGTGGTCGTAGGTGGAGGTCAGGGTGACGAGCTTGCCCACACCCTGCAGGGCAACGGTGGACTCGGCGGCGCCGCGGAAGGCGGCGGGGTATTCCAGGGCGCCGACGCCCACGATGGTGGCCTGGCCCTTGGACAGACGCGGGACCGAGTGCACGGTACCGATGCCGCCGGGGTTGGTCAACGACACGGTGGTGCCCGCGTAGTCGTCCGCGGTGAGCTTGTTGTTGCGGGCGCGCTTAATCAATTCCTCGTAGGTGTCCCAGAACTCATTGAAGCTCAGGTTCTCTGCGGCCTTGATGTTCGGCACGGCCAGCATGCGCGATCCATCGGGCTTAGGGATATCAATGGCGATACCGAAGTTCACATGCGCCGGGGTGATAGCCATCGGCTTGCCGTCGACCTCGGCGTAGCTGACGTTCTGCGATGGGAAGAGCTTCAGGGCACGGATCACGGCGAAGCCGATGATGTGGGTGAAGGAGATCTTTCCGCCACGGGAGCGCTTGAGGTGGTTGTTGATGACCACGCGGTTGTCGATCAGGGCCTTGGCCGGGACCGCACGGACCGTGGTGGCCGTCGGGACCGTGAGGCTCTGCTCCATGTTGGTGGCAATGGCCTTGGCCGGGCCACGCAACTGGGTGCGCTTCTCTTCGCCCGAGGCCGCATTGGAAGCGGTCTTGGGCAGCTGCGCGGGGATCGGCTGCGACTTAGTCGGCGGGGCCGGGTCAGCCGGGACACGTGGGGCCGCGCCCGCTGCAGCAGACCCAGCGGAAGATTCTGACGATGCCGCCGGCGAACTGCCTGAGACATCGAGGACGCGGGCCTGAGTTGCGGCGCGCGGTGCGGCCGGAGGGGCTGCGGGCGCCGGTGCGGGGTTGGCCGCGACCGGGGCTTCTTCGGCGGGGGGTGCGGCCGCCTGATCCGTTTTGAGGGACGCGAAGATGTCCCACCACTTCTTATCTACCGAGTTCTTGTCCTTGAGGAACTGTTGGTACAGCTCATCGACTAGCCATTCGTTCCCGCCGAACTCTTCCGTGAGTCGGTGGTGCGATTGATCTGGCACGGTATTACGCCTCTTCTCCCTGAATTTCCGTTTGTCCAAGCGCCGCCGTGCGGGTGACCAACACGGGGGCATAGTTCTAGACCTGCCTAATAGTCTAGTGACTAATCTTGTGCGGGTGGGAACCATTGAGCCCGGTATCACATGCGTGGCGCGATGAACGGCACTTTGAGCGACGATCCTCACATCGGCGTTCGTCCTGCTCACAGCAAATTTGCGCGTTGCGCAGGTGCTCCGGTCGGGGGTCGGATACACTGAAAATGTTATGGACAGTCACTCTCTGTGCCGGCCTGTCGTGAAATCACGCGGTGCCGGCCACATATGTTATTGCTCGCCTGGTTCAGCCTCCCTATCGGAGCCTTCTTGTTGGCGGCGCACACACCCTAGCTTTTCGGGCCTCGGTACATCCGGCCCCCGGAAACCCTTCACCGCCGGGGCGGTGAATCACTAGATGGAATGGATGCTGCTGGCCATCGGCCTGCTGCTCATCCTGGGCACCGGTTTTTTTGTTGCCGTTGAATTTTCCCTCGTCGCCCTCGACCAGGCCAACGTGCAACAGGCCGTTGATGCCGGAGATACGAAGGCCATCGCGCTGCTGCACTGCCTCAAATCGCTCTCCACCCAACTTTCCTCGTGTCAATTGGGTATCACCCTCACGACCCTGCTGACCGGCTACGTCATCGAGCCCTCCGTGGGCAAGCTGCTGCAGGGGCCACTGCTGGACCTCGGCTTGGGCGATTCGGCCGTTCCGGTGTCCTTGGTGGTGGCGATGCTGCTGGCGACCTTGCTGTCAATGGTCATCGGCGAACTGGTCCCCAAGAACCTGGCCATCGCCAAGGCCTTCGAGATCGGGCGCGCCGTGGCCCGCCCGCAACTGGTTTTCACCGCCATCTTCAGGCCCGCAATCGTGGTGCTCAACGGATTCTCCAACAAGGTCCTGCACCTGTTCGGTCTGGAGGTCAAGGAGGAGATCTCCGGGGCCAGGTCTCCGGCCGAATTGGTTTCTTTGGTACGCCGCAGTGCCGAAATGGGCACCCTGGACAAGGACGCGGCGCTCTTCGTTGACCGGACCGTGCGCTTTTCTGAGCGCTCGGCCGCCGACGTGATGACCCCGCGCACCCGGATGGAGACCATCGAACACACCGCCCACGTCCAGGAGGTCATCGAGCTGGCCAAGGAATCCGGGTACTCTCGTTTCCCGGTCACCGACGGTTCCTCTGACGAGATCAAGGGCGTCTGCCACGTGAAGACCATCATTGCCATCCCGCGCGACAAGCGTGCCGGCAAGGAAGTTGGCGAGAACAAGACTCCGGTGATCTTTGTGCCCGAAACCGTGCACCTCGACACGCTGCTGGTGCAGTTGCGCGGCGCAAATCTACAGATGGCCATCGTGCTTGACGAATATGGCGGAACCGCCGGAATGGTCACCTTGGAAGACTTGATTGAGGAAATTGTTGGCGAGGTCGCCGACGAACATGACTCCGCGGATCCCGAGGTACGCCAACTGCCCGACGGCTCGTGGATGATCCCGGGCATGTTCCGCCCCGACCAGCTCAACGAACTCATTGGTGAGGTGGAGATCCCGGACGACGCCGCCTATGAGACGGTGGGCGGGTTCGTGATGGCCGAACTGGGCCGGATCGCTTTCTTGGGCGACGTGGTCGATACCGAGGGCGGGGCCTTCACAGTCACCGCGTTGGATAAGCGCCGCGTCGACGAGCTGCACTTTGTGCCGCACCCGCCGCAGCCCACCAAACCCTCCAAGTCCTCCAGTGGTTCGAGCGCCTCGAGCGCTTCGAGTGCTGCCTCGGCGCCCAGTCCCGACGAAGCTACGGGGGCACGGGCATGAACGACTTTTCCGGGCTACTCTGGCTCATCGTGCTGTTGCTGGGCAACGCCTTCTTCGTCGCGGCAGAATTCGCCGTGATGTCGGCGCGCCGCTCACAGATCGAGCCCCTGGCCGATGATGGGGATAAGCGGGCCATCCGTGCGCTGAAGGCCATGGAACAGGTCTCCATCATGCTCGCGGTCTGCCAGCTGGGCATCACCGTGTGCTCGCTGCTGATCCTGAACGTCGCCGAACCGGCCATCCACCACCTCTTCGTGGTTCCGCTGGAACTGCTGGGCCTCTCCGAGGCACTGGCCGGGACCACCGCGTTCCTGCTGGCGCTGCTGATCGTGACCTTCCTGCACGTGACCTTTGGTGAGATGGTCCCCAAGAACGTCTCGGTGTCGAAGGCTGACAAGGCAGTGCTGCTGCTGGCCGGGCCGTTGCTCTGGCTTTCTGTGGTGGTCCACCCGCTGGTGGTTTCGCTGAACTGGATCGCGAACATCTTCCTACACGCCATGAAGGTGGAACCCAAGAACGAGGTGAACTCGGCCTTCACCGCCGCTGAGGTGCAAACGATCATCGCCTCCTCCGCGCACCACGGCACGCTGGAAGCCGCGGACGCGGTGCGGCTGCGCAAGGCACTGGAGTTCTCCAACCTCACCGCCGCCAGTACCATGGTGGCCAGCGACCAGGTTGTCACCCTGGAACGCGGTACCACGGTGCAGGAATACGAGCGGACCGTGGGCCGGACCGGGTTCTCCCGGATCGTGATTGCGACCGAGGGCGAGTTCATGGGCTACTGGCACATGAAGGACGTCATGGCGATCCCCGATGACCGTTACCGCCAGCCGATCTCGGGCATCGAGCTGCGTCCGCTGGGCGTGGTGCCCGAGGGCGCGGAAATCGAAGATGCGATGGAACAGATGCGTGCCGACGGCAAACACCTGGCACGCGTGGTCGATACCTCGGGGAAGACCCTGGGCGTGTTGTTCTTGGAAGACGTGCTCGAGCAACTGGTCGGGGAAATCGACGACCAGAACCAGAAGCGCGGTATTCGCCGGGAAAACCGCAGCGCTCAATAATGCGAATGAATCGCAATTGCGATATCATGGGGGCTGACGAACTTCACCCGAAAGGTTCCGTACGCACCGCATGAGCAAACCACCGCGCAACCGCGCCACCCTGCGCACCCTTGCCGCCGTATCCTCCGTGCTGCTGTTGGCCGCTTGCTCCGCCACGGCGCCGGCAGCGGAAAAAACGCCCGGTTCCGGGGTGCTGCAGGTCGTGGCCTCGACCTCCGTGTATGCGGATGTAGCCCAGGAAATTGGCGGGTCCGCGGTGGAGGTCCGTGCCCTGGTGGAACAGACCTCGCAGGATCCGCACTCCTACGAGGCCACCGCCCGAGACAAGCTCGCGGTCTCCAAGGCCGAGGTCATCATCGCCAACGGCGGGGGATACGACCCCTTCATGGATGCGCTGGCCGGCGGCCTGGATTTGCCCGACGACGCGATCACCCGGGCCGTGGACTTCCAGCAAGAGCACGGCGCCGAGGGTGAATCAGCGGCACAGGATCGAGCCGAAACGAGCGAGCACTCCGAGTCTGAGCACTCCGGACACGACCACTCTGCGGGCAACGAACATGTCTGGTACGACGTGCACACCGTCGGAGCCCTGGCTGCCGGACTAGCCATGGAGTACTCCGAGCTGCGCCCCGAGCACACCGAGCAGTTTGCTGCCGCCGCCGCGGCGTTCCAGAAGCGCATCGACGAGCTGTCGCAGAAAATCGTTAACCTGCAGGGCGTTGCCCGGGGAAAGAAATTTGCGATGACCGAACCGCTGCCCTTCCACCTGCTCACCGATGCCGGGATGCAAGACGGCACCCCCGAAGGCATCAGCGAGGCCATGGAAGCCGGGGAAGATGTGCCGCCGCTGCTGCTCAAGAAGCTCAGCGAGGGACTGGCCGCCGGGGACTACTCCGTGCTGGCCGTGAACACACAAACCACCGGTCCGCAGAGCCAAAAGGTCGCAGAATTGGCTCGCCAGGCCGGGGTCCCGGTGCTGGAAATGACCGAAACCCTGCCCGAGGGGCAGAACTACTTCTCTTGGATGGAATCAAACGTGCAGCAACTCGAGGTGGCCCTTGGCCGCTAGCACCCAGCCCGCACCCACCGCGGCACCCATCCACGCACCCGAACCCGTGGTGAAGCTGCGTAATGCCGCGCTGCGCTTCGGGGACCGACTGCTCTGGGACGGGCTAGACCTGGACATCGCCCCCGGCGAATTTCTTGCGGTACTCGGCCCCAACGGCTCGGGAAAAACCACGATGCTGCGCACCCTGATGGGGCTCCAGGAACTGTCCTCCGGCACCGTAAATGTCGCCGGGAAACCCGCGACCCGCGGCTCGCGCCTAGTCGGCACCATCCCACAGCAACGATCCTTCGACGACAACACTCCGCTGCGTGCCCGCGATCTGGTGGCACTGGGCATCGACGGACATAAATGGGGCATCCGGCTCAAACGCAAGGCCATGCGCAAGCGCGTGGACGAACTACTGGAATTGGTTGGGGCCACCGCCTACGCCGAGAGACCCGTCGGGGTGCTCTCCGGAGGCGAACAACAGCGCTTGCGCGCCGCCCAAGCGTTGGCCGATAACCCGCGTTTGCTGCTCTGCGATGAGCCTCTGCTCTCCTTGGACCTGCACCACCAACAGGCGGTTTCCTCGCTGATCCACCGCCAGGCCTGCGATCACGGGGCGGCAGTGGTCTTCGTGACCCACGAAATCAACCCGATCCTGCAATATGTGGACCGGGTGCTCTATCTGGCCGGCGGGCGCTTCCACGTGGGCACCCCCGAAGAAGTCATGCGCTCCGAGGTGCTCTCCGAGCTCTATGGTTCGCCCATCGAGGTCTTCGAATCCAACGGCCGCATCGTGGTGGTCGGCATGCCCGAAACCGTAAACCACGCCCACCCGCACCAAGGAGCCTAGGACCATGGACCTATCCGAGATCTGGGGCACCGTTTTCAGCTTCGAAGACTATGCAGAGATTTTGCCGCTGGTATCGAACTCACTGGTTGCAGGTGCCCTGCTGGGCCTGGTGGGTGGAATGATCGGCATCTTCGTGATGCTGCGCGACATGGCCTTCGCCGTGCACGGCATCGCCGAGCTTTCCTTCGCCGGTGCAGCCTTCGCCCTGCTGATCGGCTCCAATGTGGTCTTCGGGTCGCTGGTCGGCTCGGTGCTGGCCTCGTTGGTGCTGGGACTGATGGGCGCCGCTGCGAAGGACCGCAACTCGATCATCGGGGTGCTGATGCCCTTCGGGCTGGGCCTAGGGATCTTGTTCCTGGCCCTCTACCAGGGCCGCAGCGCCAACAAGTTTGGCCTGCTCACCGGTCAGATCGTCGCGGTGGACACGGTGCAGCTGGGATTGCTGGCCGTGTGTTCGGTGATTGTGCTGGTGGCCTTGGTGGCCATGTGGCGCCCGCTGACCTTCATCTCTGTGGACCCGGCCGTCGCCGCGGCGCGCGGGGTTCCCGCCGGCCGACTCTCGGTGGCCTTCATGGTGGTCCTGGGCCTGGCGGTGGCCCTGTCGATCCAGGTGGTCGGCGCCCTGTTGGTGCTTTCGCTCTTGATCACCCCAGCGGCCGCTGCCATCCGTGTGGCGACCAACCCGGTAGTGACCGTCGGCCTGTCGGTAGTATTTGCGATGACTTCGGTCGTCGGCGGGATCCTGTTGGCGCTGGCCGGTTCGCTACCGATCAGCCCGTATGTCACCACGATCTCGTTCTTGATTTACCTGGTGTGCCGGCTCATTGCCTGGAGCCGGGATCGGGTGCGGCACTCCGAGACACTCGCGGCGCAGGCCGCCTAAGACCCAGTGCCCCCGGGCGCGCTGCGTTCCTGGGCAACCCCCGGGCGATGGCGCATCTCCGGATGCGTTGGCCCTCAGTATTCGGGGCCGGCGCTGTCCACCCGAAGGGCACCGTAATCCTTGGCGCGAACATCGTCTGTCGAGGCTAACTGTCGATCCCGCTGAGCGTATAGACCCAGCGGGATGCGAGATGTGCGGGGTTAGTGGTTCTCGGTGGCCTTCGCTACCGAACATCCGGGGCACAGCCCGTAGATCTCTACCGTGTGCGTGGGTTCGGTGAAACCGTTTTCTTCGGCCACCCGGGCAGCCCATTTCTCCACCGCCGGGGCCTCTACCTCGACGGCCTTGCCGCAGATCCGGCACACCAAGTGGTGGTGGTGATGTTCGATGACGCACTGACGGTACATCGCCTCGCCCTCGTTGTTACGCAACACATCGACCAGGCCGTCCTCCGCCATGGAGAGCAGCAGCCGGTAGACGGTGGCCAGGGAGACCTTCTCGCCTTCGTCGGCAAGCCAGCGGTGAAGTTCCTGTGCGGTCACGAAGTCATCGACTTGGCCCATCGCCGCGGTGACTGCCAGGCGTTGCTTGGTCACCCGCTGTTCGGTTCCGCGTCGCGTGGTCGCAGGATTCGTCATTTTGTGGAAGCACTCCTTGAAAGATCAGCACAACGTGCCCAAGATTCGGGGGTGGGCATCGGCCGATGTGCGGCTCGGCGCACGCCCGGGTTGCGGACACCTTGAGTTTACCAGCGACAGCGGTGCCCGGGCCGTTGCCCCGTGCCCTGTGCGCGGCCCGCAGAACACTGGTCAGAAGCGAACCTCCATGCCTAGGCTGGGGCCATGGAGATCACCAAGTTCAACCATTCATGCATCCGGGTGCGTAGCGGCGAGCGGGCACTGCTCATCGACCCAGGAACGTTCTCTACGCTGGCCCAGGCTTTCACCGGTGTCGAAGCGGTCTTAGCGACGCACGAACACCCGGACCATCTGGATGTTGCCGCGCTGTTGGTGGCGATGGGCGCCAATCCCGAGCTGGTGTTTTATGGGCCGCCTGCGCGGGCCGCGACGGTGCTCGAAGCCGCCGAATCCTTCGAAGCGGCCGGGACCGGTCGCATCCTTGAGGCGTCCGCGCGGATCCAGGCTGTATCACCGGGCGCGCATTTTGAGGCAGCAGGCCTGGACATCAGCACGCATGGCGGGGCACACGCGGTGATCCACCGCTCGCTGCCGGTGGTGGCTAACCTCGGGTTCTTCATCGGCGGAGAACTTTTCCACCCGGGAGACAGCTACCAGGTGCCCGAGGGCATCGATGTGGCCACCCTGCTGATCCCGGCGCACGCACCCTGGGCGAAGATCGGCGAGAGCCTGGACTTCCTGGAAATGGTCGGTGCACCGCTGAACATCCCCATCCACGACGGGCTGCTCAACGAACGCGGGCTGAGCTTGGTCGACGGGCACCTGACACGGGTCGCCGGCGAACACGGGCTCGAATACCGCCGGATTCCCAACGGTATCCCGGTCGAACTGGATCGCTAGCGCCCGCCAGGTGCGAGCGTTCTACTCCCAGCGACCGGTGGAGAGCAACCGTTCGATGCGCCCCGTGTAAGGTTCAGGGTCGAGTCCGGCCGAGGCCAGCCACACCGGGTCGTAGTACGAGGTCGCGTAACGCTCACCGTTGTCACACAGCAGCGTGACCACCGATCCCTTGTCGCCGGCGGCCAGCATATTCGCCACGATCTGCCACGCCAACCAAAGGTTGGTGCCGGTCGAGGGACCAGCACACAGGTGCGCGAAGTCCTCCAGGTGGCGCATCGCCGCCACCGAGGCGGCATCGGGCACGGTGGCCATGAAATCGATGATGCCCGGAACAAAGCTGGGCTCCGGGCGGGCCCGCCCGATGCCCTCGATGCGGCTGGCCGTTCCGGTGATGGTATTCGCATCGCCCCCGGAAGCCGCTGCCTGCCAGGCCGGCATGAATGCCGAGCCCTCGGGGTCTGCGACAGCCAGACGCGTGGCGTGTCGGTGGTAGCGGGCGTAGCGGCCAATGGTCGCCGAGGTCCCGCCGGTGCCGGCTCCCACCACGACCCAAGCCGGGACGGGGTGCTGCTCCATGGCCAGCTGCTCAAAGATGGACTCGGCGATGTTGTTGTTCCCGCGCCAGTCGGTGGCCCGCTCCGCGTAGGTGAACTGGTCCATGTAGTGCCCGTTGGTGTCTGCGGCGATCCGTTCGGATTCCGCGTACACACTCGAGGGATCGTCCACCAGATGGCAGGTGCCTCCGGTGGCCTCGATCAGCGCGATCTTCTCCGGTGAGGTGCCGGCGGCCATCACCGCAATGAACGGCAAGCCCAGCAGCTTGGCGTAGTAGGCCTCGGAGACGGCGGTGGACCCACTGGAGGCTTCCACGATCGTGGTGCCCTCGGTGATCCACCCGTTGACCAATCCGTAGAGGAACAGCGAGCGAGCCAGGCGGTGTTTGAGGCTGCCGGTGCGGTGGGTTGATTCGTCCTTGAGGTACATATCGATGCCCCACACAGCGGGCAGCTCAAGCTTGTGCAGGTGGGTGTCGGCCGAGCGCATCGACTCGGCCTCGATGGTGCGCACCGCCGCATCGACCCAGGCGCGGGATGAAGAGGGACGGGGTAGCTTGAGCAAAGGCGTTGTATCCACCTCAGCAACACTACAAGAACTTGGCGCGGACAGCTGGGGCCGTACTCACCGGGGATACCCACACGAAGGGCCTCGCGCGCGGCCGCGCGCGAGCAGAGCCGGAGCATGCGAGTGGATCCGCCGGCGGACGTAGGCTGGGAGCATCGAAGGGCCCGCGGGCCGCGGAACCAAGCAGATGAGGATATTTCAGCCCATGGTCGAAGAACACCGGGAATTAATTCAGGTAGAGGAACTTGCTGCACTACTGGGCTCCGGGGCACATACCGTGCTGCTGGATGTGCGCTGGGCCCTGGGAGATCCGCACGGCCGGGAGCACTACGCCGCCGGACACCTCCCCGGAGCCGTGTTCGTGAATATGGAAACCGAGCTCTCAGCCCGGCCGGGCCCGGACACCGGACGCCACCCGTTGCCCACGGCTGAGGACTTCGCTGCCACCGTGCGGGCCTGGGGAATCAACGATGACTCGGAAATAGTGCTCTACGACGACTCCGGGGCATTGGCCGCCGCCCGCGGCTGGTGGTTACTGCGCCACGCCGGATTCCGAGGTGTCCGGGTGCTCGACGGGGGACTAGGTGCCTGGAAGGCTGCGGGCCACCCGCTAGAAACCGGAAACAACATTCCCGTGCCGGGAACAGCCGCCGCCAGCTGGGACCAGATGCCGGTGATCGACATCGAGGAAGCCGCGGCCTTCCCGGCCCGGGGAATCCTGTTGGACTCCCGCGCCGCCGAACGCTACCGCGGGGAGGTAGAACCCATCGACCCGCGCGCCGGGCACATCCCCGGGGCACACAACCGTCCCACCACCGCGAACCTGACTGCCGACGGACACCTGCTGGCACCGGAGGACCTCACCGCGGCACTGGCCGAACTCGGTGTGGAATCAGGGGCGCCGGAGGTAGCGGCGTATTGCGGTTCGGGCGTCACCGCCGCCCACCAGATCCTCGCGCTGGAAACCATCGGAGTTCATGCGGCGCTGTTCCCTGGCTCCTGGTCGCAGTGGAGCTCGGATCCCGCACGCCCGGCGGGAACCGGAGAACAACCATGAGCCACCTGGCCGCAATCGGACCCCGGGACGGTTGGCTCCGGGGTCCGGGAGAGAGGTAGGTTCGAACTATGATGATTGGTCGACCCAAACCCCCACCGTTGAACGCCGCCGCCAAGCTGAATGAACATGCCCGCACCCGTCCGTCCGTGAATCTAGCGCCGGCCGAGGTACCGGCCATCGGCATCGCCGAGCCCGGCGGAAAGCTCGTGCCCCTGGTGATCCACCGCCGCGAACCCGGGCCCCGCGACGTGGTGATCGAAGTGGAATACTGCGGACTGTGCCACTCCGATGTACACGCCGGACGCGGGGAATGGGGAGCCAAGCGCTTGCCGCTGGTGCTGGGCCACGAAATGGTCGGCATCGTCTCGCACACCGGTGCCGAGGTCACGGACATGCCCATCGGCTCGCGCGTGGGCGTGGGCTGCCTGGTTGATTCGTGCCGCGACTGCGAGGCCTGTACGGCGGGCGAAGAACAGTTCTGCACCGCCTCGGTGGCGACCTACGGCGCCCGCGACCCACGCACCGGGGAATACACCCAAGGCGGGTATGCCACCCGCATCGTGGTGGATGCAGGCTACGTGCTGCGGATCCCCGACGCACTTGACCCAGCCGCAGCCGCACCGCTGCTCTGCGCCGGAATCACCGCCTACTCACCGCTGCGCCACCACCAAGTCGGACCCGGCACCCGGGTCGGAGTGCTGGGCCTGGGCGGCCTGGGACATATGGCGGTGAAACTTGCCGCGGCGATGGGCGCCGAAGTGTCGGTACTGACCCGGGGGAGCGCCAAACGCGAGTCCGCACTGCACCTGGGGGCATCGAGCGTGATTGACACCCTGGATGCGGAGCAACTGCACAAGGCAGCCGATTCGCTGGACTTGCTCATCGACACGGTCTCGGCCCCGCACGACATCGGTCTCTACCTCAAAACCCTGCGCCGGGATGGGGCGCTGGTCCAACTGTCGCTGCCCGAGGGACCGATGCCGGCCTTCGACACCCGTGCCCTGGTGTTCAAGCGACTGAGCTACACCGGCTCGTTGATAGGCTCGATTGCAGAAACGCAACAGATGCTCGACTTCTGCGCCGAGAATCAAGTGAAATGCGACATCGAGCTGGTGGGTGCCGAGGGACTCAACGAGGCCTGGGACCGGATGGTCGCTGCCGATGTGAAATACAGGTTTGTACTGGACGCCGCCACCGTGGGGCGCAATGAGACTCAACAACAATCGGAGGGTGCATGAGCACGCTGTTCACCAAAATTATTAACGGTCAGATCCCCGGCCGCTTCGTCTGGAAGGACGAGAGCACCGTCGCCTTCCTGACCATCGGGCCGATCACCCACGGGCACACCCTGGTGGTGCCGCGGGCCGAAGTCGACCACTGGGTTGATGCTCCCGAAGAATTGATGAACCACCTGATGATGGTGGCCAGGCACATCGGCCGGGCGCAGAAGCAGGCGTTCGGTTCCCAACGGGCAGGGCTGATGGTTGCCGGGTTTGAGGTCCCGCACCTGCACGTGCATGTATGGCCGACCAATTCGCTGGCCGACTTCGATCTGGCACGGGCCGATAACGACCCGAACCCCACCACCATGGACGCCAACGCCGAGAAGCTGCGAGCAGCCTTGCGGGCCGATGGCCACGGCGCCCTGGTTCCCGAGGCCTAAGCCTTCACGGCACTTGCTGCCTATGACTGCGGGGCCCTGCACACTCGATCGGTGATCAAGTGTGCCGGGCCCTTGGGTGTTTTCTGCCCGGCTAGTGAACTACCCGGCCGTGGCAGCCGCTTCACGGATGGCTGTGCGGATGCGCTTGGCGGACACCGAATAGGCGGTGCCCAGCTCTTGGGCGAAGAGCGATACCCGGTATTCCTCCAGCATCCATTTCACCGCCGTCAACCCTGCCGGGGTGCGCATCCCGGGCAGTAGCTGGCCCAGGGCTGCGTCGTAGTCGTCTTCCAACGCTTGGATATCGAGGGTCGCGGCATTGTCACGTGCCACGTTCCCGGCGGCAAGCTTTTCCAGCCGCTTTTCGATGGCATTGATGTAGCGCGGCAGCTGGGCCAACTGCGCGTACCCGGTATTGGCCACAAACCCGGGATACACCAGCTGCCCGAGCTGCGTCTTGATGTCGTTCAGCGCATTAACCAGCGCCAACGAGGAAGCGGACTTGATGGCCTTGTTGATCCTCCGGGTCCCGGAGAGCACCTTCTCCACGATTGCGGTGACGGTGAAGACCGTGTCGATCAGTTCGGCGCGCACCGATTCGTAGAGCGCGTCGAAGTCGGCCTTGGCGAAGGGCAGGGTGGCTGGCACCAGCTTGTCCACCGCGGCCATGGTGCAGTCGCCGATCAGCGCCTCGACACTGCCGTGCGGGTTCTGCGTGAAGACCAGTTTTTCCTTGTTATTCAGATGGTCGAGCACGTACCGGGCGGGGGAGGGGACCTTAAGCAGCAGCAACCGGATCACCCCGCTGCGGTGGGCGGCGAGCTGTTCGACGGGGTTGCGGAAGACACTCAGCCGCACCGAGGTACCGGCATCAACCAGCGCCGGGTAGGCGGTGACTTGCTGCCCGGCAACCTCGCTGACCACCTTTTCGCTGATGGTGCCGCTTAGTCCCAGCCCGGTGTCCCAGTCGGTGAGCCCGGCACGTTCCCACACGGTGGTGGCCACCGCCGGGCCGCCGCCGGAGCGTGAACCGGAAGTAGCAGCAGCGGCCGTGGCACCCCGGCCCTTGCTCTTCCCCTTGCCGTTGGCCTGGGTAGTGTTCGTTGCCCCGTCTGAGGGGGCAGAGGTGATGCCGGCGGGAAGCGCAGCACCTGGCTTGATGCCCAGTGAGCGGGCCAACGCCGAACGGTTGGCCGCGGCCAGGGTCTGCTGCAGCATCGCCAGGTCCTGGGACTCGTCGAGCACCTTGGAGGAGGCATCGAGCACCGTGAAGGTGAAGCGCAGGTGTGCCGGCAGCGCCTCCCAGTTCCAGGAACCGGGAGGTACCACCACGCCCTTGAGCCGGCGCAGCACCAGCTCCAGCGAGGCGGCCAGATCGTCGGTCTCCGGGTTGAAATCAGCCTCCAGCGCGGCGACAGCGGCGCGGGCAACATCGGGGGCAGGAACGAAGTTCTTCCGAATGATTTTGGGCAGCGACTTGATTAGCGCGGTGACCAGCTCCACGCGCAGCCCGGGGATGAGCCAGCGGAAGCGCACCGGATCCAACTGGTTCAAGAAGAGCACCGGAACACGTACCGAGACCCCGTCCGATTCCCCGGGGCGGGCCGCCGGGTTGTACTCGTAGACCAGATCAAGATCCAGGGTGCCGTGTCGCCAGGTACGCGGGTAGGCGTCGGTGTCCAACTCGGTGGTGTCGGCCAGCAGCAGGTCCTCGGGGTTGAAGTCCAGCAGCGTCTCGTCCCGGTGCCGGGCCACCTTCCACCACTTATCGAAGTGCCGTTCGGAAAGAACCTCGGGGCCCAGGCGCGCATCGTAGAACTCGAAGAGGTCCTCGTCGGACACGCGCAAGTCGCGACGGCGCATCCGGGTCTCGAGTTCCTCGATGTCTTCGAGCACCCGGCGGTTGCGGGCAAAGAACTTGTGGTGGGTCTTCCAATCGCCTTCCACCAGCGCATGCCGGATGAACAATTCGCGGCACAGCTCCGGATCCACCCTCGAGTACTGGATACGGCGGCGGGCCACGATGGTCAACCCGAAGAGCGTGACCTTCTCATAGCCCATGACCGCCCCGGAGTTCCGCGACCAGTGCGGCTCCGAATAGCTGGACTTCAACAGATCCCCGGCGACTTCCTCAAGCCACTTCGGATCCAGCCGAGCCACGGTGCGGGCCCAGAGCTTAGAGGTCTCCACCAGCTCGGCGGCCATCACCCACTCGGTGTTCTTCCGGGCCAGGGCGGAGCCGGGGAAGACCGAAAATCTGGTGCCGCGCGCGCCGACGTATTCGCGTTTGCGCTCGTCCCAGTACCCCACGTGTCCCAGCAGCCCGGCCAGCAGCGAGACGTGGATGGCCTCCTCGTTGGCCGCGGCGTCCACAGCTTCCGGGGAGATGGTGATGCCCAGGGGCTTGGCCAACTGGCGCAGCTGGGTGAACAGATCCTGCCATTCGCGCACCCGCAGGTAGTTGATGTACTCGCTTTTGCACAGTCGGCGGAACGCTGAAGAAGAGAGTTCCTTCTGCTTTTCCTGGAGGTAACGCCAGAGGTTCAACAGCGAGGAGAAGTCGGACTTCGCATCGGTGAAGCGCTTATGCATCTCTGCGGCACGTTCGCGCTTGCCGGTTTCCTCGCTGGGGCGTTCGCGCGGGTCCTGGATGGACAGTGCTGCGGCCAGCACCATCACTTCCCTGGCGCATCCGCGGTTCCCCGCCTCCACAATCATCCGGCCCAGCCGCACATCCACCGGCAGCTGTGCCAATGACTTGCCGATTGTGGTGATGCCCGCACCGGTGCCCGTTTCCAGGGCGCCGAGTTCGCGCAGCAGCGCCACACCATCGTTGATCGACTTGGTCTCGGGGGGTTGGACGAACGGGAAGTCGGCGACATCGCGCGCCGAGCGAACCACACCCATCGAGCTCATCTGCAAGATCACCGCGGCGAGGTTGGTGCGCAGGATCTCCGGGTCGGTGAATTCTGGCCGAGTTTCGAAGTCCTCCTGCGAGTACAGGCGGATCGCGATGCCATCGGACACGCGCCCGCAACGGCCCGAGCGCTGGTTGGCGCTGGCCTGGGAGACCCGTTCGATGGGCAAGCGCTGGACCTTGGTGCGGTGCGAATAACGTGAGATGCGGGCGGTGCCGGTGTCGATGACGTACTTGATGCCCGGCACCGTCAGCGAGGTCTCGGCGACGTTGGTGGCCAGCACGATGCGCCGGTTGCGCCCCGGCTTGAACACCTGGTGTTGCTCGGCCAGTGACAACCTGGCAAAGAGCGGGAGCACCTCGGTTCCGGCCAGCCGCTTGTTGGTCTGGACCCGGGCACGCAATACCTCGGCGGCGTCACGGATTTCGCGCTCGCCGGGGAAGAAGATCAGGATGTCCCCGGGAGCCTCCTTGGCCAGTTCATCCACTGCCTCGGCGACGGCATCGAGCGGGTCGCGGTCCTCGACCTGCGCGTCGGGGTCCAGCTCGTCTTCGTCCATACCATCGGCCGGGTTCAGCGGGCGGTAGCGGGTTTCGACCGGGAAGGTGCGCCCGGAGACCTCGATGATGGGGGCAGGCACCGGCTCTTGGCCATCGGCCCCGGGGGCAGCGAAGTGCTGGGAGAATCGTTCCGGGTCGATGGTGGCCGAAGTGATGACGATCTTCAAGTCCGGGCGCTGGGGCAGGATGCGGCGCAGGTAGCCCAGCAGGAAGTCGATGTTCAGGCTGCGCTCGTGGGCCTCATCGATGATGATCGCGTTGTATCTCTTGAGCAGCTTGTCGCGCTGGATCTCGGCGAGCAGGATCCCATCGGTCATCACCTTGACTTGGGTGGAGCGTGAGACCTCGCCGGTGAAGCGGACATGGAAGCCGACCTCGGCGCCAATGGTGGTGCCCAGTTCCTCGGCGATGCGTTCGGCCACGGTGCGGGCGGCCAGACGGCGCGGTTGGGTGTGTCCGATCATGCCCTTGTTGCCTAGGCCCAGCTCGAGGAGCATCTTGGGTAGCTGGGTGGTTTTGCCGGATCCTGTTTCGCCGGCGACGATGACCACCTGGTTGTCCTTGATGGCTTTCTTGATGTCGTCGCGGCGGGCGGAAACGGGCAGGGCTTCGGGATAGGAAATCGTCAGGGCCATGATGTCCAAGTCTATGCCAGTAGTAACCGCTTGCTTCGCCCGGCATCGGAGCCGCGCGGGCTTTGCCATGGTGGGGCCCGATATATGCCCGGACGGGGCTTGGGGAGCGCGCCGCGCTGTCAAAACACGGATGTGTCCACGCTACCGTCTGATTCTGCCAACACTTAGATACCGATTGTGTGGATCAAGGGTCGCGTGGATGAAAAATGCACTGGAACGCTCACAAAAGCTGACATATCGTCTTGCAATTCCTTGCAGATGGAAGAATTGTGAGTAGGTTCACATGTAGTATCGAATGAATTCAAGACGAGAACTTCCCGCCGAATGGCCGGGGCTGGGCAAATCCTGAAATGGCCTCCGCGCGGCACTTGATCGCGCACCGGGCATGACACTCGCACGTCGTGAAAGGAACACCATGAAACTCCTCAAATCTGTTCAGCTTGCAGCAGGCGTAGCAACTGCCGCGCTCGTACTGACCGCCTGTGGCGGATCCAGCACACCCGAGGCCAGCGGCGCCGCCGCGGATGATGGTCCGGTGAAGATCGGCATCAACCAGTACCTCACCCACCCATCGTTGGACGCGGTCGCCACCGGGTTCAAGAAGGGCATGGCCGATGCCGGCTACACCGGGGATAAGATCTCCTACGACGAGCAGAACCCGCAGGGTGAAGCGGCAACCAACACCTCCATCGTGGGTAAGTTCGCTTCCGACGACGATTTGGATCTGGTCCTGGCGATCGCCACCCCGGCCGCGCAGGCAGCAGCCCAGTCCATCACCGATATCCCGGTGTTGTTCTCCGCAGTGACCGACCCGGTCGATGCCAAGCTCGTGGCCAGCGAAGAGGCACCCGGCGCAAACGTCACCGGAACCTCGGACAAGAACCCGGTGAAGGAACAGCTGGAGCTGCTCACCCAGATCAAGCCCGATGCCAAGAGCGTGGGCATCGTCTACTCCTCCGGTGAAGCCAACTCCGCCATCCAGGTCCAGTGGGCCAAGGATGCAGCCGAGGAGCTGGGTCTGACCATTGAAGAGAAGGCGATCTCCGCGTCCTCAGAGGTGCAGCAGGCAGCAAACAGCCTGAACGTTGACGCGCTCTACGTCCCGACCGACAACGCCGTGGTTTCCGCGCTTGAAGGCCTCTTGCAGACCGCCCAGCAGAAGAAGATCCCGGTGATCTCCGCTGACGGCGAGTCGGTCAAGCGTGGCGCTACCGCCACCTACGGCATCAACTACGAGAAGCTCGGTGAGCAGACCGCACAGATGGCAGTGAAGATCCTCAAGGGCGAGGCCGAGCCGGCATCGATGCCGGTAGAGACGCTGACCGAGGTCGACCTGTACCTCAACAGCGCTGCCGCTGAGAAGATTGGTCTGGAGTTCCCGGCCGACATGGTCTCCGAAGCAGCAGAGAACTACAAGAAGTAGAAGCGACCGTCACTACGGTCCTCTTTGGTGGCCGGTCGGTCTTGCCGACCGGCCACCATATTTAGTCCAAAACCCAGAACGCTAGGATCCACCCATGATCACCGCGGTTGAACTAGGCCTGATCTACGCGATCATGGCCCTTGGGGTCTACCTGACCTTCCGTATCCTCGACTTCCCCGACCTGACCGTTGATGGAAGCTTCACCACCGGTGCCGCCACGGCATCGATCACCATCGTCAACGGGGTCAACCCCATCTTGGCGACCTTGCTGGCCTTCCTCGTCGGTTCCCTGGCCGGGGTCATTACCGGCCTGCTACACACCAAGGGAAAAATCGACGGGCTGTTGGCTGGCATCCTGACCATGATCGCCCTGTATTCGATCAACCTGCGCATCATGGGCAAGGCCAACGTGTCGCTGCTGGGGGAGAGCACCCTGGTCTCCCCACTGCGCGCCAATCAGCTCTTGGGCACCTGGGCATCGGTCATCCTGATGTTCGCCGGCTGCCTGGTGATGGTGGCACTGATCGTCTGGTTCCTGCGCACCAACGTCGGGCTGGCCATGCGTGCCACCGGCGACAACGAGGAAATGATCCGTTCCTTCGGTGTGAGCACCGACAACCAGAAGATCCTGGGCCTGGCACTGTCCAACGGCATGGTCGCCTTCGCCGGCGCCCTGATTGCCCAGTTCCAGGGCTTCGCCGACGTCGGCATGGGCATCGGCGTGATCCTCATCGGTCTGGCCTCGGTCATCGTCGGACAGGCCATCTTCGGGCAGAAGTTCATCTGGATCGCAGCCCTGGCCGTCGTCTTCGGTTCGGTCGTTTACCGCCTGGTCATCCAGGTTGCGCTCAACGCCGGGCTGGAAGTTACCGACATGAAGCTGATCTCCGCGGTGCTGGTGGTGCTGGCACTGATCCTTCCGCAATGGAAGGGCTTCTCGAAGTTCGCCAACCGCATCCGCATTCGCGGCAAGGATGCCCCGGCCACCGAAGTGAAGGAAGAGGTGGGAACCAATGCTTAAGATCTCCAACCTGAGCAAAACGTTCTTCCCCGGCACGGTCAACGAGCGCAAGGCGCTGCGCGACATCAACTTGGAGTTGATCGAGGGCGAATTCGTCACGGTCATCGGTTCCAACGGCGCCGGGAAATCCACGGTGCTGAATATGGTCGGCGGCAAGTTGCGCCCCGACACCGGCAACGTGGAGATCGCTGGCAAGGGCGTCACCCGGCTCGCGGATCACGCGCGGGCCAGGTTCATCGGCAGGGTCTTCCAGGACCCGATGGCCGGTACCGCACCGAACATGACCATCGAGGAGAACATGTCCCTGGCGCTGGGCCGGGGCACGTTCCGCGGGCTGGGTTCCGGGGTCACCAAGCGTAAGCGCGAAATGTTCGTCTCCGAGCTGCGCTCCTTGGAACTTGGGCTTGAAAACCGGCTCAAGGCCAAGGTCGGACTGCTCTCCGGTGGTCAGCGCCAGGCCCTGAGCCTGCTGATGGCCACCTTCTCGGGACCCAAGATCCTGCTGCTCGATGAGCACACCGCGGCCTTGGATCCGCAGCGTGCCGCACTGGTGGCCAGACTGACCGAAGAGATCGTGCAACGCCACAAGCTGACCACACTGATGGTCACGCACAACATGGAACAGGCCCTGCGCCTGGGCACCCGGCTGATCATGATGCACGATGGTCAGATCATCCTTGATCTGGATTCGGAGCAGAAGGCAAAAATGACGGTTCCTGACCTGCTGCACGAGTTCGAGAAGATCAAGGGCGCGCAGCTCGATGACCGGACCATGCTGCAGTAGCTCGGCCCGCTCTCTGAGCTGTATGGAAAAAGCCACGTAGGAGCCGCACCCCCTGGGGGAGTGCGGCTCCTTCGTCGTCCCGGCGACCAGTGCCAGACGGCCAGCGGCTAGCACCGAATGGTTCGGTGGGCCGGGGGCCAATGCACGTGTTCACGAAGAGGTCACCGAACACGCACTCGAAGTGGTCTGGCGGGAAAAGGACGCAGACAAAAACGTGGAGGTTGGTGCTGGGGCCATGGGTCCGGCGACTGCCACGGAATCATTGCATGAGGCATCGGCGTTTGGCGTCGACTCGGCAACTACACAATCAACTGATTTGCTCTGAAGAGACCAGTAATACCTCAGTTGGTGGGGTGTGCCCCTTTGCTTCAGATAGAAATGTTTCTTGACGTCCCGTACCCGCGAACGATCGACTCGAGCGGCGGACTTACTTCCTGGAAATGCCAAGGATAGTCACTAAAACGGCACCCAGTGAGCAGTGCCAAAGTGCTCATGGAACACCGCCAAATATCGTGTCCAGATTGAGACATGCCCAGTGCCTGATTTATCCACCAAATACTCAATACTTCAATCATGGCCAAGTGACCAAATCGTCCACTTCGCCATGCCAAGCACCTACCTTTGAAGGAACTGACATGGCACATAAACGATTGGGTCGCGCCCTGGGCATGGCCACGGCGGTGGGACTCTTGGCAGGAACGGCCTTCATCTCCCCGGCTAACGCAGCACCGCCGCTGACCAAGGAAATCACCATCTTGAGTGCACCTGCGGTGCAGACGGCCAAGAAGAGTACGCATAACACAACGAGCAAGGCCGAACGCAAACGAGTCGACGGGTTCAAGACCCCCACACCGAAGTGGTTCAACTGCTCACCGCTGGCCCCCGGTGCCCAATGCGCCACGGTGAAACTACCCTTGGATTACGACAACCCACGCGGGGCCAAAACTGAAGTCGCGATGTTGCGGATCAAGGCGAAAAACCAGAAGAAGCGCATTGGAACCCTCTTCGTCAACCCCGGGGGCCCGGGTGGTTCCGGGATACAGATCGCCGCAGCGGCCCCTGACTTCTTGAGCCCCAAGGTGCTCGATCGCTTCGACGTCGTCGGGGTTGATCCACGCGGCACCAACTTCAGCGACAACGTGCGCTGCTGGAAGAATCTCGGCGTCCAAGGAACTGCCTTGGACGGAATGAACGTCCCCTATCCGGACACAGCCAAAGAAACACGCGCCTTCGTCAAATCTTCCAAGGCCTTCGGCAAGGCCTGCTCCACCACCGGTAAGCCCCTCTCTGCCTCGATGTCCACCGCCGAAGTAGCTCGCGACATGGATGTGTTGCGCCGCATGGTGGGGGACAAACAGCTAACCTATCTGGGCTTTTCCTACGGCAGCTACCTGGGCACCGTCTATGCCAACATGTTCCCTGACCGGGTCCGTGCTGTGGCCCTTGACGGAGTACTCGACCCGGTGGCCTGGGCAGGAACCTCCTCCACCACGGGCACTCCGCAGACTCAACGCATCAAATCAGGGGAGGGAGCGGAGAAAGCCATACGGGGGATCTTGAGCCGTTGCAAAAAGGCCGGCAAGGATTACTGCCAGTTGGCTGGCCAGGGCGACCCGGAAAAGCTCTATCGCACGATCATGGCAGAGCTGAAGCGTTCGCCTCTGGTGTTCTCGGATCCTGACTATCCCGAATATGACTACGCGCTAACCGCAGCAGCCCAGACTGCCAGCTTGCTCAGTTACATGTATGACCCGCAGGGATCAACAATGGTGGACGGGGACCTAACCTTTGTGTTGCAGATGCTGCAGGACAGGGCTGCACAGAAGGGCACGACATTCCCGAAGGCCGCAACCAAGACGAAGGCACCCAGCAAGGCCAAGATGACTGTTGCGCGCAAGGCTCTGGCCAAGTCAATGCGTGCCGTCGAAGCGGAGGAAAAGGCTGCTGCCAAGGAAACATCCCGCAAGGCCGCTGCAACAGGGTTCGCGTTCCCCTATGACAACTCGCCCGAGGCTTTCCAGTCGGTGCTGTGCACGGATTCAAGGAATCCTGCCAAGGCGGATAACTGGTCACGTTACGCGGCGACGGCAAGCATTAGTGCGCCGGGCTTCGGTCAGCTGTGGACCTGGGCCTCGGCCCCGTGTGCAAGCACCACGTGGAAGGCCAAGGACGAGGATTCCTACAAGGGGCCGTTCACGCGCCAGACCAAGAACCCGATGTTGGTGGTGGGAAACTACTGGGATCCGGCGACGAACTACTCCGGGGCCCAGAAGGTCGCGACGTTGATGCCCAACAGCAGGCTTCTGAGCAGTAACAGCTGGGGCCACACCGCGTACGGCACCTCGAAGTGCGTCACCGATGCCATGGACCGCTACCTGTTGACCAAGCAAGTGCCAGCAGTCGGGAAGCTCTGTGCCGGAGACGTGCAGCCATTCACCGAAAAGCTCGACGATTTCGGTGACCAGCGTCGCAAGTCGAGCCCGGATCGCCAGCTGCCGCCGGTCGTGCCGCCGCTTCCCGGAGCGCTTCCACGCACCTAAGGTCAGGGACCCTGGCAAACGATACGAAGGACGGAACCGTGATGACGGTTCCGTCCTTCGTATCGTTCATGCAGTGATCCGGAAACGTACTTCTTGAAGGCGCCCTAAGATCCACGCGAATGCGGCACCGGTGGCGAAACGGGCACTTCGCGGCATAACGAACTGCCGTGAGTCGCCCGTTCAAGACGAAAGACACCCTGTTTTGGGGAGATGGAATCCGGCATCCCTGACCAGTGATAGGGCCTAAAGCCACGTGGGCCGCCGATCCCGGAAAAATTACGGAATCAACGGCCTGCTGCTAGTCGATGAAAAATCGAGGCTAGATGGCACGGGCCAGATTGACGCGCAGTGTTCCCCGTCATGACAGGGGGTGGAAGTGCGCTGTCGAGGCACATGAGGGGCACGGCGGTGGCTACTGCAGGGCCGAGGTGAGCCTAGCCAGGTTATCCAGCACCGTGGAGCGCAAGGGCTGCTTCAACCATTCCTCCAGAGTCAACAGTCTGCTGACCTCGCGGTACTCGTCCTCAACCGCACGCATCTGCGCCACAAAGTCGGCATCGCGCACCAACATCGAGACCTCCATGTTCAGCCCGAACGAGCGCATGTCCATGTTGCTTGAGCCGATCAGCGCCGTCTCGTCGTCGATGGTGAAGTGCTTGGCGTGCAGGATGTAGGGGGCCGGGTAGAGGTAGATGTTCACCCCGGCGCGCAGCAGCTGCTCGTAGTAGGAACGCTGTGCGTGATAGACCAGCGCCTGGTCACCGATTTCGGAGACAAACAAATCCACCGGGACCCCGCGGGCCACCGCCGAGGTGACCGCATACATCAGCGACTCGTCGGGCACGAAGTATGGGGAGGTGATCACAATGCGCTTTTGCGCCGCGTGGATCAGCCCCAGGAAGAGGCGCAAGTTGTTTTCGCGTTCGAACCCCGGGCCCGAGGGCACCACCTGGGTGAGCATGGTCCCTTCTTCGGCCTGGTGGTCGATCAACGCGTCGCTCAGACGCGCCAGCGAGGCGTCGTTGGTGACCATTTCTTCCCGGCGAACACCCTCGATGATGACTTCCCCGGTCTCGGAGTACCAGTCGGAGATGAACACAGCATCCAGGGCCGCCACGCCCGGTCCGCGCAACTCTACGACCAGTTCCTTCCACAACAGGCCACGCTTGATGTTCTTGCTCACGTTGTAGTCCCGCGAGATCATATTCAGCGATCCCATGTAGCCCACGGTCCCGTCGATGACCAGGATCTTGCGGTGGTTGCGCAGGTCGGGGCGCTGGAACTTGCCCTTGAGCGGTTGCAACGGGAGCATCAGAGTCCAACTGGCCCCCATGGCTTCCAACCGGTCCTTGGTGTGGGCGTAGTAAGGCTTGCCGCGCGAGGCCCAGTGGTCCATCATCACGTTCACGTGCACCCCGCGGGCAACGGCCCGTTCCAGGGCCGCGAAGAACACCTTGGTGCTTTCATCGGAGCTCAGGATGTAGAACTGCACGTGGACGTAGTTGGTGGCAGCATCCACGGCGTCTGCCATCGTTTTGATGGTCCCGGCATAGTCGCCCAGCAGCCGCCCGGAGTTCCCTGCAAGCATTGGCAGCCCGCCATAGGTGCTATTCATGTCCACCAGCGAATTGAACCAGGCCGGGTTCCCTTCGTGGGTTTGCTCCAGCCGCTCCTCGGCGGAAACCGAACGCATGAACTCGGTGATTTCCTGCTGCACCTCACGGCGCTTGCGCGGCAGCTTGGGGGAACCGATGAGCAGGAAGGCGAGCACCCCGGCGTAGGGGATCAAGAAGATCGCCAGCAGCCAGGCCATGCCCGAGGTGGGCTTGCGGTTGCGTGGCACGAAGATGATGGCCAGTACGCGAATGGCCAGGTCTATGACCACCAGGGCGCTCGCCCACCACCAGGCAGCAGTAAACATGTAGGTGTTTCCCCCGAATTAGTTGAAGATGTTTCCTTTGTACGCTAGTCGATCGGCGGTTCCATCGGGGACAGCGTGTACCGCAGAGCCTGTCGCGTCGGCGGGCACCGGTGTGCAGCGACCAGCTTTCTGCTTCGGGGGCACGAGTCAGCGCGCGCAGGGGCGGGCACCATGGGCGGTGGACGCAGCTGCCGCACCTTGGGGAACCTCTCGCCGTGACGCCCACCGGCACCGATGCTGCACACCAGCAACCGACAGCCGCTGGTCGACAGAAAGCAGGGAGCCCCCGTGGCGACGATCAAGGGAACCACCCTCGAGGAATACTTGGGCAAGGTGCCCGCCGAACTGGCCGATCGGGTCGCGGCGTTACACGGCGCCTTGGCCCGGGCGCTGCCCGAGGCACGGGTGGAGATCAAGTGGGGACAGCCGGCCTTCGTTGATACAACGATCCTTATCTCCTACGCGGCATACACCAGGCACATCAACCTCTATACGACTCTGAGCTCGCGTGCGGCGCTCGCCGAGGCCGGGGACCTGGCTGGATTCACCACGGGCAAGGGCTCGATCCAATTGCCGCACGATGACCCGCTGCCGCTGGAGCTCATCACCCGGATCGCCGCGGCGCGGGCTGCCGAATATCGCGAGCACCACGTGCTCTGGCGCTCCTAGCCTTCACCGGTGTAGGTCCAGTGCCAGGGCTCTCCGGCCACGGTGTTGCTGAATCCGAACGCGCCGGCGTTGGAGAACATCCAGTCCAACGCCGCACCGTCCAGCGTCATGTCGAGGCTGATGCCCAGCCCATGCTCGCTGGTGCCCACGGGGGCCGCGGTGCCGCCGTGGGCAAGCAGGCCATGGCGCTTGACCAGGCCCTCCTGCTCGGCCAAGGTGCGGTAGGCGGAATTCACCTGCACCGCGTGCCCAGCCCGGGCCATCGCCTGCGACAGGGCGGTGAACGCCGAGGCGGCCTCGGGGACCAGGAAGCGCCCGAGGCGTACCTGTACCAGCTGATCCATCGGGATCTTGCCGTTGGCGTGGGCGTTGCCCGGCTGCCGGGCCTGGGCAAGCGCGGTATCCGCCGCCATCGTATCGGGGCCGGTCCCTGCGGCCGGGGTGAGCGCAAAGACGATCCCGAGGATCGAGGCGATGAGCATGACCAGGCCGGTCAGTGCTGCCGCCCATCGGATGGTCCGGGCCACGGGCGAGGGTGGAAGTTGCGAGGGGAAACTCATCATGACTCAAGTCTTCCCGCAGAGCACCGGGTCGCACATCGGGCGACGGGTTGAAACTTCGGGGCGTGAAACGGTACCTACGTCGGAGCCGTGCGGTACCTGCGGGTGAGTTGTTGGGGACCGGGGCCGACTAACGTGGGAACCATGCACACTTGCGTTTGTCGTCAATTGGCGGTTCGGGTCCCTCCTCGTCGCGGGACCACACGGCTCCTGAAGCCCCTCGCGTGAGCGAGCGGGCGGGCGAGCCGGAACCGTTCCCCTGGCGCGGACGCTGGGGATGGCGTTCGGATGTGACCGCGGTGGTGCTCTTCTTAGCGGTGGTGGTGCTGAGCCACGAGTTCCTGTTCATGGCACGGGTCTCGGGCAGCTACCTGGGGGACACCGCGTACTTCGTCTTGGCCGGAGCCGCGGCCATTGGCTGTGCCCGGGTCCTGCCGGGGGTGGCCCTGACACTCATCTGGGTCGGCACCTTGCTGCAGATGCTCTCCGGATTCGACGTCGACATGTCCCAACTCGCAGTCCTGTACGTGGTGGGCATGGTCGCCCGCTACGGGAATAGGCTGTGGGTTTTCATGGCAGGTCTCTCGATCGCCGTCGGGTCGGTGCTGGGCACCTTTTACATCGCCAGGGTTGGGTCCTGGGTGTCCGTGCCGCTGTTCGCGGCCATGGAATCCAACGCCTGGCCGGTCAACAACCAGTTGATCGCGATTTTTGTGGTGGTCACCGCCGTGATGACCTTGCCGTGGCTGTTGGGGTTGCTGGTGCGTCTATTCGCCGGCAAACAAACCGCCGAACGCGGTTCTGCCCAGGCCCGCGAGGAGGCGGACAATGCCCTGGAACTCGTCCGGCTGCGCACCGAGAATGCTGCGCTGGCCCGCGACGTGCACGACGTGGTGGGCCATTCGCTGGCGGTGATCATCGCGCAGGCCGACTCCATCCGGTTTATCCCCGATACCGACGTTCTCCGGATTCGTGAGACCACCGGCACCATCGCCGATGCGGCCCGCAGGTCCCTGGGTGAGGTGCGCCAGGTGCTCTCGCAAACCGCCGAAGCCCCGCCCGCGGCGCGTCTTGCAGCCAGTTTTTCGGCCCCGCCGACAGCCCAGTCCACGGCGTTACAGACCGCGCAACTGGGTCTGGTGCTCCCGGACGCCAGCCAGCTGTCGGCGATTCTGCACAATGTGCGCGGTGCCGGGTACGCGGTCAGCGAGGAAACCCTGGGCGATCCGGTGCCGCTGCCTGCCGAGCTGGTTCCGGCTACCCGCCGGATCATCCAGGAGATGCTCGCCAATGCCCTGCACCACGGCTGCCCCAGCACCCCGATTTATGTGCAGCACTATTGGGGTGCCACCAGCTACACGCTGAGCGTGACAAACTACTTTGATGCGGCACAGGACACCGGACGTAGCGGAACGGGAATTGTGGGCATGCGCCAGCGCCTGGCCAGCCTCACCGGAACCCTGAGCATCGACACCGAGGACGGCACCGCCGGTGCCCCCGACCGGTTCACGATTGCCGCGACATTTCCGATCACCACCGAATGGATGAGAAGTTGACCCACCCCAGGATCCGTGTGGCATTGGTCGATGACCAGCAACTCTTCCGCTCCGGCCTCGCGGTGATCATCGGTGCCCAGCCCGATATGGAGGTCATCGCCCAGGCTGCCGACGGAACCGAGGCGCTGGCCCAGATCTGCACGCACGGCCCCGACGTGGTGCTGATGGACGTGCAGATGTCACCCATGGACGGTGTCGAAGCCACCCGCAGGATCTTCGGCGACGGCGAGGTGAACATGGGCGCTAGACCGAAGGTCATCATGCTGACCACCTTCGACTGGGACGAGCACGCAGCAACAGCCATCAGACACGGGGCCAGCGGCTTCATCCTCAAGGACAGCACCCCGGAATTCGTCTGCGAGTCGATCCGTGCTGTGCATGGCGGCAGTGCGGTGATCGCCCCGCAATCGTTGGCGGCGCTGCTGCGTGACGAACCTGTTTCCACCCCTGAGCTGCCCGGTCAATACTTGGAGCTGACCGAACGGGAACGCGAGGTGTTCAATGCAGTGGCGCTGGGACTGACCAACCAGGAGATCTCCTCGAAGCTGTTCCTGAGCGAGTCGACGGTGAAAACCCACATTGGGGCGATCCTGCGCAAGCTTTCGCTGCGCGACAGGGTGCAGATCGTTGTCTACTCCTATGAGAACTGCATCGGTCGCTGAGCGCGTGCCCGCTCGCGGACTAGGCTCTGTGGGGCATCACACGTGCGTTCGATTGGTGGCGGAAGGGCCCCTGACTGTAGGGTCATGGGTAGCCAAAGAACCTTTTCTCAAAGGATCCGCGGTTAGGCCCCCGTGGAGATTCGCCGTCACCACGGGGGCTGCCTTAATCTTGCGGAACCTCGTTCCACGCCGCCACGGCCTTGGCCTCAAAGACGGCACCCAGGCGTGTGTTTCCCGCCAGGTCGCGTGCGACCCGAAATTCCGTGGCTGCTTCCTTCCCTCGCCCCAACCTGGCCAACAGTTCTCCGCGGACCCCGGCACCAGATGCGATCCTGCCAACGCCCCCTGCCGAACGAGGTCCTCGACCAGCTGCCGTCCCGTCTCCGGCCCCTGAGCCATGGAAACCGCGACGGTCCGGTTCAGCTCCACCACAGGCCCCGGAGCCAATCGGCACAAGGCCCGTAGAGCTGCACGATACGTTCCCAATTGGTTTCCGCAACGCTGGGCGCCACACAATGGCAGGCGGCGATGGCCGCCTGAAGCCCGTAGAAGCCCCTGCCGTGGCCCATCGCGTTGGCACGCTCCAATGCCGCCAGCCCCCGACTGATCTGGGCGTAATCCCAACGGGTGCGGTCCTGGTCAGCCAACAGGATCGGGCTGCCGTCGCGCGAGATTCTGGCAGCGAACCGCGAAGCCTGCATCTTCATCAGGGCGATAAGCCCATGCGCCTCGGGTTCCCGGGGGAGCCGCCCGGCCAGCACCCGGCCCAGCCACAGTGCCTCGTGTGCGAGATCGCGGCGGATCAATTCCCCACCGTTGGAGGCCGCATATCCCTCGGTGAATACGAGGTAAACGACGGCAAGGACCGTGGAGAGGCGTTCGCCCCAGTCTTGCGGCTCGGGTGTCTCAAACGGTATTCGGGCCGCGGCCAGTGTCTTTTTCGCGCGCACGATCCGCTGCTGGATGGTGGCCACCGGTACCATCATCATTCGCGCGATTTCTTCGGTCCGCAATCCGCTGACCACCCGCAGCGTTGGGGCGCCACAGGTCGATGGATTTACGTTTGGCCACAGCGGTGATCCAAGCAGTGGGATTTCTGGGGATACCCTCGAGTGGCCATTGTGCCAAGGCATCGGCCAGTGCTTCCTGCGCGAGGTCTTCTGCGGTCCCCACACCACCGGTCAGCCTGGCCAGCGAGGCCACAATCCGTGCACCCTCGACGCGCCAGAGTGCGTCGAGGGTGCGTTGGGTATCGGGCACGGATTACCTTCCTGGGGGTGTCTGGCTCAGGGCTGTCCCACTTCTTCGCGCCAGGTTTCCTCCTTTTTGAGGTATTCGTTGTCGGCGAATTCCGCAAAATCGGCCATCTCGGTGACACGACGGACCTCGAGCTTGGAGCCGGCACCCAACGGTGCCCGACTGGCCCATTGCACGGCTTCCTCCTTGCTGGAGACCTGCAGGACACAGAAACCGTTGAACAGTTCGTGGACTTCACCGTATGGGCCGTCGGTGACGATCGGTGTTTCCTCCGAGAAATCGATGACGAAGGCGTCCTCGAGGTCGTCGGCTAGTCCCTCGCCGGCCAGCAGCACGCCGGCCTTGAGGAGCGACCCGTTGTAGGCGCCCATTGCACTGATGATTTCCGCGAAGTCGGCGTTTTCGTAAGCTTCCTTCGCAGCTGCGCTCGAGCGCATGATCAACATGAATTTCATGGTGTTCTCCTCGAGGTCTGGAAGGAGCGCAAAAAACGTCCTTCACTCATTACGTCGAACGAAGGACCGCAAAATCGACACCTGGACAAAAGAAGTTTCAGGAGAATGTTTGCCGCCGTCTGTGAGGCCGGTCGTGGCCGAGTCATGGGCGGCAGCAAATACGACCCAGGGGAGCGGGCGGAAGCTGCAGAAGACAAAAAGTCGCTATTTCCGGGTTGAACCTGGAAATAGCGACTTTTACATGGTGCCCTCGGCGGGATTTGAACCCGCGACCTTCCGCTTCGGAGGCGGACGCTCTATCCCCTGAGCTACGAGGGCAATTGGCAGGAAATGTGGTGAAGTAAAGATCTTTTTCCTGCTGGGAACGTAGATGAGCTTAGCAGGTGTCGGGCCCGGAATGACAAATTGACGCCTCCACGGAGGAAGCCTGTGTGGCAGGGGTGATCGATGTGTGCGACGCCGCGCCGTCATAACGACAAAGGACGCTCCCACCCCCGGTTATCCTTGTGAGGTGACTCCTGAAGAACTCTCCACAGCCATTTCCGCCTGCCTCCGCGACGCACTCGACGCGGGGCAAATTTCCGTTGACGTACCTGCGAATGTGCGGGTAGAGCGACCGAAGAGTCGCGAACACGGGGATTGGGCCACCAACATCGCCCTTCAGCTGGGTAAGAAGGCGGGGATGAACCCCCGCGACTTCGCCCAGATCCTTGCGACCCGCCTGGCCGAGATCGACGGGGTGAAGAAGGTCGAGATCGCTGGACCCGGCTTCCTGAACATCACCCTCGAGGCAGGTGCCGCCGGAGAACTGGCCAAGACCATTGTCGAGACGGGTGCCGCCTACGGCACCAACGAGGCATTAGCCGGACACGAGATCAACATGGAGTTCGTCTCGGCGAACCCCACCGGTCCGCTGCACATCGGTCACACCCGGTGGGCCGCACTGGGTGATTCGATCGCCCGCGTGCTCAAGGCCAGCGGCGCGTCGGTCACTTCCGAGTACTACATCAACGACGCCGGCAACCAGATGAATATCTTTGCCCTGTCGGTCTACAACCGCTTGCACGGGCTTCCGGTCCCAGAGGGAGGCTACCCGGGTGGGTACATCCAGGACCTGGCCGATGTTGTTGCCGCCGCTCACCCCGATATCCGCACCCTCACCCAGGACGCGGCACTGCCGATCGTGCGCAAGGCCGCCTACACGGCCCAGATGGCTGACATCAAGGAGACGCTGAACGACTTCGGCGTCGAATTCGATGTGTTCTTCTCCGAGCAGGAGCTGCACTCCGGCGGAGCCGTCGAAGACGCAGTGGCCCGCCTGCGCGAGCAGGGCCACATCGATGACACCGATGGGGCGGTCTGGCTGCGCACCACCGACTTCGGGGACGACAAGGACCGCGTGCTGATCCGCGCCAACGGGGAACCGACCTACTTCGCCGCCGACGCAGCGTACTACCTCTCCAAGAAGGACCGTGGCTTCACCGAGAAGATCTACCTGCTCGGCGCGGACCACCACGGCTACGTTAACCGCCTCAAGGCCATCGCCGCCTGCGCAGGGGACGACAAGGAAAAGAACATCGAGGTGCTGATCGGGCAGCTGATCTCCGTGAACGGTGCCCGGCTGTCCAAGCGCGCCGGCAATATCATCGAGCTGCGCGACTTGATCAACTGGCTTGGCGCCGACGCTCTGCGCTACTCGCTGGGCCGTTACCCGGCCGATTCGCCGATGACCATCGACCCGGAACAGCTCAAGAAGAACACCAACGACAACCCGGTGTTCTACGTCCAGTACGCTCACGCACGTTCCCGCGCCGCCTCCCGCAACGCCGTGGAGAAGGGCGTGGAGCGTACCGACTTCGATGCGACGTTGCTCACCCATGAGACCGAAAACGATCTGCTCGCAGCCCTGGGGCAGTTCCCCTCGATCGTGGCGAAATCCGCCACGCACCGCGAACCGCACCGCATCGCCCGACATATCGAGCTGCTGGCCGGCGCCTACCACTCCTGGTACGCGGCCTGCCGCGTGACTCCCATCGGCGAAGGGGCCATCGAGCCGATTCACCGCACCCGACTCTGGCTCAACGACGCCACCACCCAGGTCCTGGCCAACGGGCTTGACCTGCTGGGCGTCTCCGCGCCGGAAAAGATGTAAGGAAGAACCATGAGCATTTCACCACTGGCGCCCGCCTGGCTCTCCTATCCGGAAGATGCCAACGCGCTGCGTCCCATCGAATGGGCCGGCGGTGTCGCCCGCACCGGGAACGGCGAACTCGCCGTCCAGGGCATCGGCGTCGCCGAGCTGGCCAAGGAATTCGGCACCCCGCTGTTCGTGCTTGACGAAGATGACTTCCGGGCCCGGGCCCGTGGCTTCAAGCAGGCATTCGACGCGGCCTTTGCCGATCTCTGCGGCGGGGTCGATGTCTACTACGCCGGCAAGGCGTTCTTGAGCACCGAGGTCGCCCGCTGGGTCACCGCCGAGGGCCTGCGCCTAGACACCTGTTCCGGCGGGGAAATGGCCGTCGCTCGCGTGGCCGGTGTGCCGGCAGCCAACCTGTCGCTGCACGGGAACAACAAGTCCGTCGACGAAATCCGTACCGCCCTAGAGATCGACCTGGGCCGCATTGTTGTGGACTCCCTCGACGAACTCGAGCGGGTGGCGCTGCTGGCCCGCGAAACCGGCAAACGCGCCAATGTGATGCTGCGGCTGACCCCCGGGGTCCACGCCAGCACCCACGAGTTCATCGCCACAGCGCACGAGGACCAGAAGTTTGGTCTGTCGATGATTGAGCTGGGCGAAGAACCCTCCCCGGCGGCCGCGGCGGTCAGCTATGCCCTGACCCACCCGGAATTGAACCTGTTGGGCTTGCACGCCCACATCGGCTCGCAGATCTTCGAGGCCGAAGGCTTCGAACTGGCCGCGCGCAAGCTGCTTAGTTTTCAAGCGGAGATCAAGAACAAGCACGGTGTCGAACTGCCCGAGCTTGATTTGGGCGGCGGCTACGGCATCGCCTACACCGAGGCAGATACCCCGCGTGAACCAGCGGTGCTGGCTGCCGCGATGGCCGATGTCGTCGCTGCCACGGCTCGCGAACTGGGCATTTCCATCCCGCGGATCTCCATCGAACCTGGCCGTGCGATCGCCGGCACCTCGACCTTCACCTTGTATGAGACGGGGGTGCGCAAGACCGTACAGGTCCAGGCCGAGGACGGCACACTGTCCCCGCGTCGCTACGTCTCGGTTGACGGTGGCATGAGCGATAACGCCCGGCCGGTGCTTTACGATGCCGACTACACCGCGGTGCTTGCTTCGCGTGTGACGGAAAGTGAACCGATTGTTTCCCGTGTGGTTGGTAAACACTGCGAATCCGGTGACATAGTCGTACGAGACGTTTACCTGCCCGAGGATGTTGCCGCCGGTGACCTCTTGGCCGTTCCTGGCACCGGGGCGTACTGCTGGGCATTGGCCAGCAACTACAACTACCTAGGGCGCCCGGCCGTGGTGGCGGTGCGTAATGGCGCGGCCCGCGCCATTATCCGCAGGGAGACGGAAGCTGATCTTTTGGCCCGCGATTTGGGAGCATAGAAATACACGTGAAGACACTTAAGGTGGCCTTGTTGGGCTGCGGAAACGTCGGCGCCCAGGTGGCCCGGATCCTGCTCGAAGACGCGGAGATGCTGGCCGAACGGTCCGGTGCGAAGCTTGAACTTGTTGGCATCGCGGTGCGCAACACCGCAACCAAGCGCGCCGTAGTGATCCCAGAGGGGCTTTTCACCACCGATGCAGAGGCCTTGGTCGACCAAGCAGATATCGTCATCGAACTGCTCGGCGGGATGGAACCCGCTAGTTCGCTGATCCGCCGGGCGCTGTCCCGCGGTGCCTCGGTCATCACCGGAAATAAGGCCCTGTTGGCCGCCCAAGGGCCGGAATTCAACGTCCTGGCTTTTGAATCCGGTGCTCAGCTGCGCTACGAGGCAGCGGTGGCAGGCGCCATCCCGATCCTTCGCCCGATCTACGATTCCCTCTCCGGGGATACCATCACCAAGGTCATGGGCATCGTCAACGGAACCACCAACTTCATCCTCGACGCGATGGACACCACCGGTGCAGCCTTCGCCGACATGTTGGCCGAAGCCCAGGAGCTGGGCTACGCCGAGGCGGATCCCACAGCAGATGTGCAGGGGCATGACGCCGCGGCCAAGGCCGCGATCCTGGCCTCGCTGGCCTTCCAAACCGACTTCGACCTGGCCGACGTGCATTGCGAGGGGATCACCAAGATCACCGCGGAGGACGTTGCAGCGGCCAAGGATGCCGGCATGGTCATCAAGCTGCTGGCCATCGCCGAACGTGGCGTCAACGGAATTGGTGTGCGTGTGCACCCGACGCTGCTGCGCCGCACCCATCCGCTGGCAGCAGTTCACGGAGCCTTCAACGCGATCTTCGTCGAGGCGGAGAATGCCGGCGAACTGATGTTCTACGGGGCAGGAGCCGGGGGAGCCCCCACCGCCTCCGCCGTGCTGGGCGACACCGTCGCGGTGGCCCGCCGCTTGGTGACCGGAGGCCCGCTCCCGGCCATCGCCTTGCAGCAGCCCGCCAAGGTCATGGACTTTGCCGACATCGCCACCAGCTACTGGATCAGCCTGAGCGTCTCCGACGAACCCGGAGTGCTCGCTTCGATCACCGAGATCGTCGCCCATCACGGGGTCTCGATTGAGACGCTGCTCCAAGGCGGCCTGTCGGAAACCGAGGACGGGGTAGCCGAACTACGCATAGTCACCCACCGTTCCACCGAAGCGGCGCTTGCCGCCACCGTGAAGACCATCTCCGAATTGGCTGCAGTCCAAGAAATAACCTCCGTCCTGCGAGTAGAAGGAAACTAAGTGGCCCACCAGTGGCGCGGAGTCATCCGCGAATATGCCGACCGCCTGCCCGTTGACGAGAACACCCGGGTCATCACCCTCGGCGAGGGTGGTACACCGTTGGTCTTCGCCCCGGCTCTCAGTGAGCTCACCGGCTGTGAGGTCTACCTCAAGGTCGAGGGCATGAACCCGACCGGGTCCTTCAAGGACCGCGGCATGACCATGGCGATGACCGCAGCTGTAGCTGCCGGAGCCCAGGCAGTGGTGTGTGCCTCCACCGGCAACACCTCCGCCTCTGCTGCCGCCTACGCCACCCAGGCCGGCCTCAAATGCGCGGTGTTGGTTCCGGACGGCAAGATCTCCATGGGCAAGATGTCCCAGGCCATCGCGCACGGTGCGGACATCATCCAGATCGACGGCAACTTCGACAACTGCCTCGAGGTGGCCCGCAAGCTGAGCGAAAACTACCCGGTGTTCCTGGTGAACTCCGTGAACCCGGCACGTATCGAGGGGCAGAAGACCGGGGCCTTCGAAGTCGTCGATTTCCTGGGCGACGCCCCCGATTACCATGTGCTGCCGGTGGGCAACGCGGGCAACATCACCGCCTACTGGAAGGGCTACCAGGAGTACTCCTCCGAGTACACCAACCAGGCAGGCGAGAAGCTCGCTCCGGTATCCACCAAGACTCCGATCATGTGGGGCTTCCAGGCTGCCGGGGCAGCACCCATCGTGCTGGGCCACCCGGTGACCGAACCGGACACCATCGCCACCGCCATTCGCATCGGCAACCCCGCCTCCTGGAAGCAGGCCGAAGAGGCCCGCGACGATTCCGGCGGGCTCATCGACTCGGTGACCGACGATGAGATCCTTGAGGCACACCGCTGGCTTTCCTCCCGTGAGGGTGTCTTTGTGGAGCCCGGCTCCGCGGCCGGCGTTGCTGGTCTGATCAAGCACCACGCCGCGGGCAACGTCCCGACCGGCAAGAAGATCGTCATCACGGTGACTGGTCACGGTCTGAAGGATCCGGACTGGGCCCTGAAGACCGCCGATGGCAAGCCCGTTACCCCGACCAAGGTCGAGTTCGACGTCGTGGCTGTGGCCTCGGCGCTGGGCCTGGCCTAGGCCGCGGCACAACCTCATGGCGGATACCAATACCGTGCGGGGCCAGATCCGGCCCGGACAATCGATCGCCGTGCACGTCCCGGCCACCAGTGCGAATCTGGGGCCCGGCTTCGACGTGCTGGGTCTGGCCTTGGGCGTCGGCGACACCTTGGTGGTGCACACCCTGGACACCGAGGGCGTCAGCGTGCACATCACCGGGGAGGGCGCCGACACGCTGCCCACCGATGAGTCGCACCTGATTGCCCGGACGATCTTGGAGCGCTGGGCGGAACTGGGCTATGCCCCGTCCGGCCTGCGCATCGAGGCCACCAACAATATTCCGCACGGCCGAGGCATGGGTTCCAGCGCCGCGGCCATGGTCAGCGCACTTGCCGCGGCCAATGCGTTGCTGCCGGCCTCCGCACAGCAGGGACTGGACGAAATCTTCCAGGCCGCCTCGCGTTGGGAAGGCCACCCGGATAATGTTGCCCCGGCCGTTTACGGCGGGCTGACGCTGTCTTGGTGCACCGAGGCAGGGTTCGGCACCGTCCAGGGAGTTTTGCACCGCGACATCGTCCCGGTCATCGCCATCCCGGATATCGAGCTGTCCACCGCCATGGCGCGCGGGCTGCTGCCCGATACCGTGCCGCATGCAGTTGCCGCGGCCAATGGAGGACGGGTCGGCCTGCTCATTCATGCCCTGGCCCACGATCCGTCGCTGTTGCTGCTTGGAACCGAGGACCACCTGCACCAGGAATTCCGCGCTCCGGCGATGGAAGCTTCCGCCGAGCTGATCGCGCACCTGCGCGCGGCCGGCCACGCGGCGGTGGTTTCCGGCGCTGGGCCCACGGTAATGGTGTTGGCAGCAGGCCAGCAACGCGCCCAGGAAGCGGCGGAAGCGATTTCCGCGTTCTCTGCGCAACACCCGAAGCCCCTCTGGCGTGTCCGGATTGAGTCTGTACCCCCAACGGGTGTTAGAGTAGACTTGCTTTAGCACCCGCCTGGAAAGAACCATCCGGCTACCAATGGTTGGTTCACTGCGTTTCGTGCAGCCATCAATTCCTTTCCCCGCCGTGACGGGCGAATCTTGGGGGACTTGATATCACAAACCATTTTCGTTGGGCGAGCTGACACACCCACACCATCCGATTGAAACCGTCAACTCATGTTGGTGATTCGATCCTCTGGTGTGTCTTACGAACGACCGATGCATCCGTCCCGTGATTACGAGACGGTGTCCGGTTGAACCTTCTTCCGCATCTGACGCGGAAACAAGGAGTAGTCATACGTTGCGGATCTCTCTGATGCGATCCGCCCGACGAGGGGAAGGAACCTTCGTGACAGAAACCACCAGCCTCAGTGCAGGCGTGGAAGAAAACAACGCACCCAAGGGCGGCGGACTCGCCGGCCTGAAACTTGCTCAATTGCAGGTGCTTGCGTCCCAGCTGGGTATTACCGGCGGTTCGCGAATGCGTAAGAACGATCTTGTGACCGCGATTTCTAATCACCAGCGCGGTGGCTCTGTGGCCGACCGTGATGCCAAGGCGAAGGCCGAGCCCAAGGTCGATGCAGCAGCAAAGGCCGAGGCAAAGGCGCCGGTCAAGGCAGCATCCAAAACAGAGGCAAAGGCTCCGGCCAAGACCGCCACCAAGGCACCGGCGAAGACCGCTGCGAAGGCTCCGGCCAGGACCGCAACGAAGCTCGCAGTAGAGGCTACCGAGGCGCCCGCAGCAGAGACGAAGACTGCACCGGCACGTCGTAGCCGCCGCGCCGAGTCCTCCGGAACCCTTGCTCCGGCAGCCGAGGCCGCCCCGGCCGCAGCCGTCGAGCCAAAGGTCACCGAGACTCAGGCCACCGAAGCCAAGACCACCGAGGCGCCAGCCGCCGAGGAACGTGCTCCGCGTCGCAACACCCGCAACCGTCGTGCCGAATCCGCCGGTACCTCGGCGACCGAGGCACCGGCGGAAGCCGCCCCGGTCCAGGAGAACACCGCGAGCGAGTCCACCGATTCCAACGAGTCGGCCCAGGATTCCTCCGATTCCCGCAACGATCGCAACGACCGCAGTGACCGCCACGAGCGCAACCGCAACCGTCGCGACCGCAACCGCAACCGCCGCGAAAACAACAACGGCAACGAGTCCTCCGAGCAGGGCGAGCAGGCTGAGTCGGTCGAGGCAAACTCGAACGATGGCAACAATGATCGCTCGAATGACCGCAACAACGACCGTTCAAACGATCGCAACAACGACCGTTCGAACGACCGGAACAACGATCGCAACAACGGTACCGAAGAGCGCACCCGCGAATCTTCCGAGGACCGTGTCGCCAACCGTCGTGAGCGCAACCGCGAACGCAACGAGCGCAACCGCGAACGCAATGCGAACCGCAATGACCGTGGCAACGATCGCTCCAACGACCGGAGCAACGACCGGAACAACGATCGCAACGACCGGAACAACCGTCGCGGCCGCAACCGCAACCAGCCGGACGTCGATGACACAGAGTTCAGCGACTCGGATGTGCTGCTGCCGGTAGCCGGAATCCTGGACGTCCTGGATAACTACGCATTCATCCGCACCTCCGGCTACCTCGCCGGCCCGTCGGACGTCTACGTCACCCTGAACCAGGTCAAGAAGTACAACCTGCGCAAGGGCGATGCAGTAGTCGGCGCCATCCGCGCCCCACGCGAGAACGAGAACCCCAACTCGCGTGCCAAGTTCAACGCCCTGGTCAAGCTCACCGCGATCAACGGCAAGCCCACCGAAGAAAACGTCAACCGCGTTGACTTCTCCAAGCTGACCCCGCTGTATCCGACCGAGCGTCTGCGCCTGGAAACGGATCCGAAGCTCATCGGACCGCGTGTCATCGACCTGGTCGCCCCGATCGGTAAGGGCCAGCGCGGCCTGATCGTTTCGCCGCCGAAGGCCGGCAAGACGCTGATCCTGCAGTCCATCGCGAACTCCATCACCATCAATAACCCCGAGGTTCACCTCATGATGGTGCTCGTGGACGAACGTCCCGAAGAAGTCACCGACATGCAGCGCACGGTGAAGGGCGAAGTTATCGCCTCGACCTTCGACCGCCCGGCAGATGACCACACCACCGTGGCCGAGCTGGCCATCGAGCGCGCCAAGCGCCTGGTGGAAATGGGCATGGACGTCGTGGTCCTGCTGGACTCGATGACCCGCCTGGGTCGTGCCTACAACCTGGCCGCCCCGGCCAGCGGCCGGATTCTCTCCGGTGGTGTCGATTCCTCGGCACTGTACCCGCCCAAGCGTTTCTTCGGTGCTGCACGCAACATCGAAAACGGCGGCTCGCTGACGATTCTGGCCACCGCGCTGGTGGAGACCGGGTCCAAGATGGACGAGGTCATCTTCGAAGAGTTCAAGGGCACCGGCAACATGGAACTGCGCCTGTCCCGCAAGCTTGCGGACAAGCGCATCTTCCCGGCCGTCGATGTCAACGAGTCCGGTACCCGCCGCGAAGAGAAGCTGCTCTCGCCGGACGAGGTGCGCATCATGTGGCGTCTGCGCCGCGTGCTCTCGGGCCTGGATACCCAGCAGGCGTTGGAGACTCTCACGGGCAAGATCCGCGAGACCGCCTCGAACGCCGAGTTCCTGATGCTCATCAACAAAACCACGCTGGGCTCCAAGAACGACGCCTAGCTGCCTTATACGCCCAGTTTCACCGTGCCCGGATACCCGGCGCCGGTGAGGCTGGGCGTTGGTCGTTAACCCCCAAGATCGATATTCGTTCCCTACACTGGGAACCCAGTCGTAGTGAAGGAAGCCGAAATGATGTTTGAGTCCGTACAGGGCCTTCTCGATGAGCATGCAGCCCTCCAGGCCCAGCTCTCGGACCCTGCCGTTTACCAAGACCAGTCCCTGGCCCGCAAGTTGGGCCGCCGCGCGGCCGAACTGAACGGCATTGCCGAGGCGCACCGGCGTTGGAAGCAGGCCACCGAGGACCTCGAAGCCGCCTCGGAAATGGCCGACGAGGACCCCGATTTCGCCGCAGAGGTCGAAGAACTGAACGAGAAGCTGCCGGTGCTCGAGGAAAAGCTGCGCCGGCTGCTGATCCCGCGGGACCCCAACGATGCACGCGACGTGATCCTCGAGGTCAAGGGCGGCGAAGGCGGCGACGAGGCAGCACTCTTCGCCGCGGACCTGTTGCGCATGTACACCCGTTACGCGGAGCACCGTGGGTGGAAGACCGAGATCATCTCCTTCAACGAGTCGGATCTGGGTGGTTACAAGGACGTCCAGATGGCGATCAAGGGCAAGTCGAATGACCCGGCCGAGGGCGTTTACGCGCACCTGAAGTTTGAGGGTGGGGTGCACCGCGTCCAGCGTGTGCCGCAGACCGAATCTCAGGGCCGCATCCACACCTCTGCCGCCGGCGTATTGATCCTGCCCGAGGTCGACGAGCCCGAAGAAGTCGACATTCACCCGAATGATTTGAAGGTCGATGTGTACCGGTCCTCGGGCCCCGGTGGCCAGTCGGTGAACACCACCGACTCCGCGGTGCGCCTGACCCACATCCCCACCGGCATCGTGGTGGCCATGCAGAACGAGAAGTCGCAGATTCAGAACCGCGAGGCCGCCATGCGTGTGCTGCGCTCGCGGCTGCTGGCCCACCAGCAGGCCATCATCGACGCGGAGAACTCCGATATCCGTAAGTCGCAGGTGCGCACCATGGACCGCTCCGAGCGCATCCGTACCTATAACTACCCGGAAAACCGGATCGCCGACCACCGCACCGGCTACAAGGCTTACAACCTTGACCACGTGATGAACGGTGAGCTCGATCCGCTGATCAACTCCTGCATTGAGATGGATGAGCAGGACCGTCTCAACGCCCTCGGCGGGGACCAGGAAAAGTAAGAGAATTGTCCACACTCGAAGGCACCGGCACACCCCTGTCCGGGCACCTCGCCGCTGCCACCGCCGCCCTTGAACGGGCGGGGGTGCCCTCGCCGCGGGTTGACGCCGAACTTTTGGCTGCCCACGTGCTGGATGTTTCACGCGGCCGGTTGGCCACCATGAAGTTGATGGGCAGCGCCTTCGCCCCGGAGGAGCATGCCCGCTTCACCGAATTGATCGGTCGCCGGGCCACCCGCATCCCGCTGCAGCACCTGACCGGACTCGCCCACTTCAGGTATCTGGAGCTGGCCGTGGGACCGGGGGTCTTTGTGCCACGCCCGGAGACCGAATCGGTCGTGCAATTGGCTCTGGACTTTGCCCGGGAGCTGGTGCGGCCGGTGTTGGTAGATCTGGGCACCGGGTCGGGGGCGATCGCCGGGTCATTGGCCCACGAATTGCCCGGATCCAGCGTGCATGCGGTGGAACTCTCCGACGATGCGCTGGTGTACGCGGCGCGGAATCTAAAGCCGCTGGGTGTGCACCTGGTGCAGGGAGACCTGGCCCACGCCTTCACCGAGCTGGATGGCAGCTGTGATGTGGTGGTCTCGAATCCGCCCTATATCCCGGCCAACGCCGTCCCGCGCGAACCGGAGGCTCGGGACCACGACCCGGCGATGGCGCTTTATGGGGGAGGGGCGGACGGGATGGTCCTCCCGGCCGCGGCTACCGCTTCGGCGGCACGGCTGTTGCGTCCCGGCGGCTTCTTCGTGATGGAACACGCCGAGGTCCAAGCCGAGGCCATCACCGCCGTGTTTGCCGCCTCCGGACACTGGGAGCAGGTCACCACCCACCAGGACCTGAACGGACGGGACCGCGCCACCAGCGGTATCCGCCGCTGAAACACCACGAACCATGGAAGAATGAGAGCCGTGACTTCACGATTTGATGCCCGCGATGAGCAGGAGCTGGACGCCGGTTTGGAAGCAGCGCGCGAAGCGCTGACCGATAAGCGCTGCATCGTGATGCCTACCGACACGGTCTATGGCATTGCCGCAGACGCCTTTTCCTCCCAAGCCGTAGCCACCTTGCTGGCTGCCAAGGGCCGCGGGCGCGCCATGCCTCCGCCGGTGCTGATCCCGCAGGCCGCCACGCTCGACGGTCTGGCCGTCGATGTCCCGGACTATGCCCGTGAGCTCGCCGAGAAATTCTGGCCCGGTGCGCTCACCCTGATTTTGCACGCCCAGCCGTCACTGACCTGGGACTTAGGTGAAACTCGTGGCACGGTCGCGCTTCGGGTGCCCGACGACGAGGTCGCTCGTGCGTTGCTGCGTACCACCGGTCCGCTGGCAGTGTCCTCCGCTAACCGAACCGGGAACCGCGCCGCCGATACCGCCGAAGAAGCCTTCGCCCAACTTGGCGAGTCGGTCGAGGTGTATCTGGAAGCTGGTCCACGCCCCGGCGCAGGTGGTGGAATGAGCTCCACCATCATTGATTGCACCCTGACGCCGCCACGCGTGGTGCGCCAAGGCGCTTTAGGCCTGGACGAACTGCGCACCGTGGTCCCCGAATTGCTAGATGTCCACGGCGAAGCGGATCCTCACCTTCCTACTCCTGAGACCACCGACCATGATTCGGAGGATCCGGCACCGACGGAATCCACCGAACCAGCACATGATTCTGCGCAGCCCGGATCCGGAACGGGGTATGCCCCCGGTGCCGAGGTTGCGAACGGCACGCCGAGCACCGACGCCAACCCGGTTGCTGCCGATACTCAAGACGGTACCGGAGCAGGGGAGACCGCCCGCGCGTCATGAGAAGCTACTTGTTGCTGATCGGGATCACCTTCATAACCTCGTATTTGGTCACCCCGGTATTCCGCGCCATTGGCGCGCGTTTCATGCCCAAAATCCCCGTTCGAGACCGTGACGTCCACGAGAAGCCCACCCCCAAACTGGGGGGAGTGGCCATCATCCTCGGGCTCGCCTTGGGTATCGGCCTCGCATCCCAGATGTCGTTCTTCGACGGAATCTTCAGAGCCCCGGAGCCAATCCTGGGCGTGCTGTGGGCGTTGCTGATCATCTTGGTCATGGGAGTGCTTGACGATCTCCTTGATCTGCGCTGGTGGATCAAACTCATCGGCCAGATCGGCGTGGGTCTGGTGATCGTGAAGCACGGGATTATTCTCAAGGCGCTACCGGTCGGCGCACTGCACTTCGACTCACCAGTGGTGCAGGTGGCGGTCACTGTAGTGATCATCGTCGGCACCATGAACGCGATCAACTTCGTGGACGGGCTAGACGGCTTGGCTGCCGGCATCTCTGCCATTGGTGCGGCAACCTTCTTTGTCTATAGCTACATGCTGGCCACACGCGTCAGTGCCGAGGACTACGCGAACTTCTCCGCACTGCTCTGCGCCGTACTGCTGGGCGCGACCCTAGGTTTCCTGCCACACAACTTCAGGCCGGCCTCGATCTTCATGGGGGAGTCAGGTGTCTTGGCGATCGGCATGCTGCTGGCCGTGGCCACCCTCGCTGTCACCGGCGACGTCCTGGGCGAAGACGCCTATCGCTTCCGCAATGTCCCGGCCTTCATGCCCGTACTGCTGCCTCTGGGCGTCATGGTCCTGCCATACCTCGACCTCGCGATGTCCATCATTCGCCGAACAGCCAACGGCAAGTCCCCGTTTACCGCTGACCGGGGACACATCCACCACCGGATGCTTGACCTCGGTCATCCTCCGGCCGTTGCCGCACTGATCCTCTACGCGTGGGCCGCCCTGGTGGCTTCGGGTGTCATCGTGATCTCGCTGGGCAACCGAAAAGTTGCCATCCCACTGTATGTTGCGGGCTTCGTTTGCGTGACCTTAGTCACCTGGTGGCCTATCCTAAAACGTCGCAGGAAGCGGCTTGCAAGGTCCCGCAAGGTCTAGTTGTCGTGCCCTTGAGATAGAGGGCGGATGGCAGGGGCGGGGCCTCCTTCTATCTCGTGTAGAATTCGAATGTCCTCCTTATGGGGGACTTGCCCCCAATCAAGCCTCAATGTCCGGTGGGTGTCCGCCACAAGCGGCCCCGCTGAATGCAAGGGAATTGGAATTACATGACCAAGCCGGAACGCGGCTCGAAGACCAACGGCGCGCTAGTCGCATCGTCGGCTCCGCGTTCCCCTTGGATGGGGATTTTGAAGACCTGCGTGGCCTACACCGTCGGTGCAGGAGTCATCGCATCCATTGCCGCATGGCCGATCCTCGGTTCGTCCGAGGCAGGCTCGCTGGCTTTCGGGTGCGCATTGATCGTGGTGTTTTTCGGGATCAGCCTGATGGTGGCCGAATGGGCCGGACGTTATCGCAGCTCTTGGGCGCTTCCAGCCTTCTTGTTCATGTACGTTGCCAAAATCCTGGGCATGGGTGCCCTGGTTATTTTTTCCGGGTTGCCTAGTTGGGTACTCGCGCCGTACTTCATGTGGGGAGCCGTTGGCTCCTTAGTGCTGTGGCAGTTTGGCGAGATCCGCGCCTTTTCTCGGGCTAGGCTTCCCATTTTCAATCACGAGGATCCTGTGGCCTCCCCTTCAGATGGAGGGGAACATGGAAAATCCTGATCTCAATCCCAACCCCAAGCCCACGACGAAACGGGCATCTGCCCGGGAGTACGTCAACTACGTTGTTGGCGGGCTCATCGCGTGGGGTTTGATAGGCTGGGGTCTGGATCTTTTGCTGGACACCCGCTGGATTGTTTTCCTCAGTGCGCTGATTGGCGCCACTGCAGGATGGTTTCTGGCTCGCCACCATTTGCGGCATCGACGCCGCGGGTTGTCAGCAAGTCATGAGATCGACCAATAGAACTTCACACGGTGGGTGGCGCTTTGCGCCAAATCACCGAATTTGCCCCCGACCGAAACTGCAGAGAGGACAGCGCGTTGACCGCGTTTGCGCTTCCGACGGCCACAGAACCATATGTCCCGCCGACAATTTCCGACACCCACCTTCCCGAGGTGCTGCCTTGGTTAGCCGAGTACGGGACCGGTTTCGGCAAGCAGATGATCATGATCATCCTTTCGATCATCCTGATCGTGTGGTTCTTCAAGGCCGCAATCAAGAACCCGAAGTTGGTTCCAGGTAAGACGCAGTTTTTGGCCGAAAGTGCCTACAGCTTCGTCCGTAACGGCATCGGCCGCGACATCATTGGCGAAAAGAACTTCGCCCAGTGGGTGCCGCTGCTGTTTGCCACGTTCTTCTTCGTCCTGCTGAACAACTTGTTCGGGGCCATCCCGTTCCTACAGATTCCGTCCTTCTCCCACGCCGGTTCGGCCTATGCCATGGCCATCATCATCTATGGCACCTGGATCGCAGTTGGCGTGAAGAACCACGGTATCCGCTACTTCAAGCTTGCAGTCGTTCCCTCGGGAGTACCTGGCTGGATCATGCCGCTGATGGTGCCGTTGGAAATCATTTCCAACTTCATCGTTCGCCCACTGACCCACTCGCTGCGTCTTATGGCCACCATGCTTGCCGGCCACATGATCGTCATGCTTGCTGCCTCCGGCGCACGCCACCTGATCGTTGTCCAGGAATCCCTGGCCATGAACGGCATTGGCATTGCGGTCATCGCAGGCTCGGTGGCCATGTACTTCCTTGAACTTCTGATCATGGTCCTGCAGGCGTTTGTCTTCGCCTTGCTGACCGCCATCTACATCCAGGGTGCCCTGGATGCAGACGCCCACTAAATCGGGCTTGCACCAATAAACAAAGTTTTCCCCTTCATCAGGGAATGACCTCACAACCTGCCGACAGAGTGTCGGTATCTTGAAAGGAACGAAATGGAACTCCACGGCTCCCTTAACATGATCGGCTACGGCCTGGCTGCAATCGGCTCGGCCATCGGCGTGGGCATGATCTTCGCTGCTTACATCAACGGCGTTGCACGCCAGCCGGAAGCACAGCGCATCCTGCAGCCAATCGCCATGCTGGGCTTCGCCCTTGCAGAAGCACTGGCCATCCTGGGCTTTGTCTTCGCCTTCGTCGTCGGCGCCTAGTTCCCTTCGTGGTGGCCCTGCCACTGTCGCAGGGCTATTGCAAATGGAACTTAAGAGATAAGGAAGAGTGAGAATGATCAGCAACGAATTGATCCTCGCTGCAGGTGCGGGCGCAAACCCGCTGCTTCCGAACCCGTGGGAAATTCTTGTCACTGCCGCAGGCTTTGCTGTCCTGCTGTTCTTGGTGGTCAAGTACATTGCCCCGGCATTCGAGAAGTCCTACCAGGACCGTGTCACGGCCATCGAAGGTGGACTTGAAAAGGCGGAGGCCGCACAGGCCGAAGCCAACGCCACCCTCGAGCAGTACAAGGCACAGCTGCTGGAAGCACGCACCGAAGCCAACCGTATCCGTGAGGATGCGCGCGAAGAAGGTGCCCAGATCCTCGCGGATCTCAAGACCAAGGCTGCCGACGAGTCCGCTCGCATCACCGAACAGGCTCAGCGCCAGATCGAAGCCGAGCGTGTGGCTGCAGTAACGTCGCTGCGCGCCGAGGTTGGTACTCTGGCAACTTCTCTGGCCAGCAAGATCGTCGATGACGCTCTTGAGAACGACGAGCGCGCTTCCCGCGTGGTCGATAAGTTCCTGGCTGAACTTGAAACCCAGCAGAACGCAGGTGCTTCGAACTAATGGCAGGTGTATCGAGCGAGTCATTGACCGCGGCGCTTGCGTCGTTGGAAACCAAGCTTGCACACGCGTCCTTGGACATGTCCGCCGAGCTGTTTGGGACGGTTGACGTCCTAGATAGCAACGCAGGCCTGCGTCGCGCACTGACTGATCCGGCCCGTGGGGCCACGGACAAGGCTGGGCTTGTTGCCCAGCTGTTGCACGGCAAGGTCTCGGCGAAAGCCGAATCCACCGTTGCGTCTCTGGCAACCTCGCGTTGGGGCTCGGCACGAGACATTGGCGATGCACTGGAGACCGTGGCGGCAACTGTAGCCATTGCGGTGGCAGAGCGTCAGGGCGGTTCCTCGGGACTGGAGAGGCTCGAAGAAGACCTCTTCGCGTTTATCCGTGTAGTTGGGTCCAGTCATGATCTGCAGCGTGCACTTGATGATCCGCAGGCCTCGGTAGAAGCCAAGAGCGCTCTGGCGCTCAAGCTGGTACCGAACGCCTCGGACGCATCAGCACTGCTGATCCGCCAGGCCGTCGCTTCGCCGCGCGGGCTCAAGCCCGTTGCACTTCTGGAGCGCTTCGTGGAATTGGTGGCTAAGCGCCAGGACCGCTGGATTGCCCAGGTGAGCGTCACCCGTGAACTCACCAGTGAGCAGACAGCGCGCCTGCAGGCAGGCCTAAACAACCTTTACGGCCGGGACTTGAAGATCAATGTAGAGATCGACCCGGCACTAGTTGGCGGCATCCGCATCAAGGTGGGCGATGAAGTTGTTGACGCAACCATTGCCACCCGCGTCTCGGAGCTTCGCCGCCAGTTGGCAAGTTAGGCAGACCCCCGCTTCACCGCGGGGGCCCGCCTGGCAGGCCAGTCACCATAGACTGAATCAAATTTCGGTTGCCGCAACGATTGATCGCGGTGACCACAACTTAGGAGAGCAGGGACTGCAGATGGCCGATTTGACCATCAACGCCGACGACGTCCGCAATGCCTTGAATGAGTTCGCAGCGTCCTACGAACCGGGCAAAGCAGAGCGCACCGAGGTCGGCCGCGTAACCACGGCAAGTGACGGCATCGCCAAGGTGGAGGGTCTTCCCTCCGTCATGGCCAATGAGCTGCTTCGCTTCGAAGACGGCACTCTGGGCTTGGCCCAGAACCTTGATACCCGCGATATTGGTGTTGTAGTCCTTGGCGACTTCACCGGTATTGCCGAAGGCCAGCGCGTTGAGCGCACCGGCGAAATCCTTTCGGTTCCGGTGGGCGACGCCTTCCTGGGCCGCGTGGTGGACCCGTTGGGCGAGCCGATCGATGACCTGGGACCGATTGCGTCCACCGGACGTCGTGCCCTGGAAACTCAGGCACCCGGCGTGACACAGCGTAAGTCGGTTCACGAACCGCTGCAGACCGGCATGAAGGCCATCGACGCGATGATCCCCATCGGCCGTGGCCAGCGTCAGCTGATCATTGGTGACCGCCAGACCGGCAAGACGGCCCTGGCCGTTGACGCCATCATCAACCAGAAGGCCAACTGGGCTTCGGGTGACACCACCAAGCAGGTCCGCTGCATCTACGTGGCAATTGGTCAGAAGGCTTCGACCATTGCCGCTGTGCGCCAGACCTTGGCAGACAACGGCGCCCTGGAGTACACCACCATCGTGGCCTCCCCGGCATCTGACCCTGCTGGTTTCAAGTACCTGGCACCGTACGCCGGCTCGGCCATTGGCCAGCAGTGGATGTACGACGGCAAGCATGTTCTGATCGTCTTTGATGATCTGTCCAAGCAGGCCGAAGCCTACCGCGCCGTTTCGTTGCTGCTGCGCCGTCCGCCGGGACGCGAGGCTTACCCGGGCGACGTGTTCTACCTGCACTCCCGCCTGCTGGAACGTTGCGCCAAGCTCTCTGACGAGCTCGGTGCCGGCTCGATGACCGGCCTGCCGATCATCGAAACCAAGGCCAATGACGTCTCGGCGTTCATTCCGACCAACGTCATCTCGATCACCGACGGCCAGATCTTCTTGCAGTCGGACCTCTTCAACGCCAACCAGCGTCCGGCAGTCGACGTGGGCATCTCGGTGTCCCGCGTGGGTGGCTCGGCGCAGGTCAAGGCCATGAAGAAGGTTTCCGGTACGTTGAAGCTTGAATTGGCCCAGTACCGCGACATGCAGGCCTTCGCCATGTTTGCCTCGGACCTGGATGCTGCTTCCAAGCAGCAGCTGACCCGTGGTGCGCGTCTGATGGAACTGCTCAAGCAGGGCCAGTACGCTCCGTTCCCGGTTGAAGACCAGGTTGTTTCCATCTGGATGGGTACCAAGGGCTACTTGGACGATGTCCCGGTTGAAGACGTTCACCGCTTCGAGACCGAGTTCCTCGCACACATGCGTCACCGCAGCAATGCGTTGACCGTGATTGCCGAAACCGGCAAGCTTGAAGACGAGACCGTCCAGTCGCTCGAGACGAACATTGTCGAGTTCAAGGCAGGCTTCTTCGGTCAGGGTGACGACAAGCTTGTCGCCGCAGGCAACGAAGAATTCGATGCATTGTCCGAGGGTTCCGTCGACCAGGAAAAGATCGTCAAGCAAAAGCGCTGACATCGCCTTTGAGTAGGGGCTGCCGCGCCACCAGGTGTGGCGCGGCAGCCGCTGCGAAGGGATAAGGAAAGGACAAACATGGGAGCCCAGATTCGGGTCTACCGCCAGAAGATTGCATCGACAACGTCGATGGGCAAGATCTTCAAGGCGATGGAACTGATCGCCTCTTCCCGTATTGGCAAGGCACGTGCGCGTGTCTCGGCATCGTTGCCGTATGCCAATGCGATTACCCGTGCTGTTACTGCCGTCGCGTCACAGTCCGAGGTCGAGCACCCGCTGACTACCGAGCCGGAGTCAATCCGTCGTGCGGCAGTCTTGGTGTTGACCGCGGACCGCGGGCTCGCCGGGTCCTACTCCGCCGGCGTCTTGAAGCAGGCAGAGCACCTCGTTGAACTGCTCCACTCAGAAGGCAAGGACGTCAAGACCTATCTGGTCGGCCGCAAGGCCCAGGCGTACTTCGACTTCCGTGGACGGGACTACGCGAAGGTGTGGACCGGTGGAACCGACGCTCCGGATTTTGAAACGGCACGTGAACTTGGCAAGATCCTGCTTCAGGATTTCGCCGAAGAGTTTGAAGCGGGTGGCGTGGATGAGATCCACGTTGTTTTCACCCAGTTCAAGTCGATGGTCGTTCAGGAGCCGACGGTCATTCGTTTGCTGCCGCTTGAGGTCGTTGAGGGAGAGTCTGAGACTCCCGCCGACGAGCTTCTGCCGCTCTACGAATACGAGCCGGAACCGGAGCAGGTACTGGATGCACTGCTCCCGCGCTACATCGAGTCACGTATCTTCAATGCCATGTTGCAGGCGGCGGCTTCCGAGCTCGCAGCCCGTCAGCGTGCCATGAAGTCCGCAGGCGACAACGCCAAGGACTTGATCGAGAAGTACACGCGTCTTCGTAACAACGCCCGCCAGGCCGAGGTTACTCAGGAACTTTCCGAAATTGTTGCCGGCGCTGACGCGCTGAACGGCTAACGGTATGTTTCTACCAACACTTACATCCACGCCATCTACACAAGTGAAGTGAGAGAGATGACTGCCCAACTTAACGAGCAGGGTACCGCTGCTTCGACCGGTGCAACCGGTCGTATCGCACGCGTTATCGGCCCGGTTGTCGACGTTGAATTCCCCGCCGACTCCTTGCCTGCAATTTACAACGCTCTTTCCGCTGAGATTACCCTCAACGGTGAGACCAAGACCATCACCTTCGAAACCAGCCAGCACCTCGGTGACTCAATGGTTCGTGCGATCTCGCTGCAGGCCACCGACGGACTTGTCCGCGGAACTGCCGTGAAGGACTCCGGTGCCCCGATTTCCGTACCCGTTGGCGATGTCGTCAAGGGCCACATCTTCAACGTTCTGGGCGAGCCCCTCGACGTGGAAGCCTCGGAACTCGAAATCACCGAGCGCTGGCCGATCCACCGCAAGGCTCCGGCCTTCGCGAGCCTCGAAGGTTCGACCGAAATGCTGGAAACCGGCATCAAGTCGATTGACCTTCTCACCCCGTACATCAAGGGTGGAAAGATCGGACTCTTCGGTGGCGCCGGTGTCGGCAAGACCGTGCTGATCCAGGAAATGATCACCCGTGTTGCCCGTAACTTCGGTGGTACTTCGGTATTCGCCGGTGTTGGCGAGCGTACCCGTGAAGGTAACGACCTCTGGGTCGAAATGGAAGAAGCCAACGTCTTGAAGGACACCGCCTTGGTGTTCGGCCAGATGGATGAGCCGCCAGGCACGCGTTTGCGCGTGGCACTGTCCGCACTGACCATGGCGGAGTACTTCCGCGATGTGCAGAACCAGGACGTGTTGCTCTTCATTGACAACATCTTCCGCTTCACCCAGGCCGGTTCCGAGGTGTCGACCCTGCTGGGCCGCATGCCTTCGGCCGTGGGTTACCAGCCGAACCTTGCCGATGAGATGGGTCTCCTCCAGGAGCGCATCACCTCGACCAAGGGCCGCTCGATTACCTCGATGCAGGCCGTTTACGTGCCTGCTGACGACTACACCGACCCGGCACCTGCTGCTACCTTCGCCCACTTGGATGCGACCACGGAACTTTCCCGTGAAATCGCTTCCCGTGGCCTGTACCCGGCCATCGATCCGCTGACCTCCACGTCGCGAATCCTTGACCCGCAGTACGTGGGCCAGGCTCACTACGACACCGCGGTTCGTGTCAAGCAGATCCTCCAGAAGAACAAGGAACTGCAGGACATCATCGCGATCCTCGGCATTGACGAGCTCGGCGAAGAAGACAAGATCGTCGTGGCACGTGCACGTCGTATCCAGCAGTTCCTGTCGCAGAACACCTACACTGCTAAGCAGTTCACCGGTGTCGACGGCTCGACGGTTTCCATTGCGGACACCATCGAAGGCTTCACCGCGATCTGCAACGGCGATGTCGACCACATTGCTGAGCAGGCATTCTTCAACATCGGCGGCATGGATGATGTTGAGCGCCAGTGGGCAGACATCCAGAAGTCGATTCACTAGTCATGGCCGAACTCCAAGTCGAAATCGTTGCTGCCGACCACTTCGTGTGGTCCGGTGCGGCGAAACTGGTCAAGGGACGTACCAGCAATGGCGAAATCGGGATTCTTCCCGGTCACGTGCCGATGCTGGCCGTCCTGGCTGCCGGTGATCTGGAAATCGATCCGGTTTCTGGTTCCCGGTTCTCGGTCCAGGTTGACGGCGGGTTCTTCTCCGTTGACACCGACCGTGTGGTGATCGTCGCGGACAACGCCGTCATGGCAGAGTCCGCCGCGGCAGGAACGCGATAGTCCCTGCCTTGAACGAACTCGGCATTCCTGTGCTCATCGTGTTGGCAGCATTGCTGCTTGTGGTGATGTTCTTGGGTGCCATGGGAGTGCGTCGCATTCAGTTGCGGCGCACTCTTGGCACTTTCGACGCCTCCGTCTCCACGTCTCGTGGGAAATGGATGATGGCGATTGCGCGTTACGGATCCGGAGAGCTTGAGTTCCTCAAGCTCTTTTCCGTATCTCCAATCCCGGTGCACCGCTTTGTGCGCACCTCCATCCGGCTTCAAGGCTGGAGGAAGCCGGAGGAAGAGGAAAAGCATCTGGTGCAGCCCGGTAGCGTCATCGTCATGATGGGCTATGAAGGCCGAGATATCTTGATAGCCATGGATTACCAGACCTATAACGGCCTTTCGGCCTGGTTGGAGGCCGGCCCCGTTGCGGGCGTTGGCACCTGGCGCCAGGACTGATCAAGCGATAACAAAAGCCTGGGGCGGGATGATTTGATCATCCCGCCCCAGGCTTTTGTAGCTTCTTCGTGAATTTCGCCTACCGGTTAGCGGTAAGCGAGAAGTTCAAAGAGTCTGTGAAGTTATTAGATACCGACTACGCCGGTGGCCTGTGGCCCCTTAGCGCCCTGTCCAACTTCGAATTCCACGCGCTGGTTTTCTTCCAACGTGCGGAATCCGTTGGTCTGGATTTCCGAGTAGTGCACGAAAACGTCAGCCTCGGCGCCATCGGGAGTGATAAAGCCGAATCCCTTTTCGGCGTTAAACCACTTCACGGTTCCCTGAGCCATGTATTTCTCCTCATATAGTGCGAAAAACAGGCCGTTGCACCGTGCAACGGCCCTGGGTGGTACTCAAGTGAGAAGATACTGGCGTGGGGTTGACCCCGCCGCAGTTACTTCACACCCGCAGCACTGCTTTGGCGGGTATGACTAACCAACACAAAGACTGAGTCAAGCATCACATAGTGGCGTGACATGGGTCAATACTTTACGTTCAGTTGGTCAGCAAAGACTTCACAATGCGAGGTCTTGGCACGTGAACTTGATTCTCCCGTGGTGCTCCCCGGGTGGGCCTAGCCTAGGTATACGCCATTGCGGATGACTTGGACCAACTCAAGATCCGCATCCAGGATGAGCATGTCGGCCGCGAAGCCTCGGTGGAGCCGCCCGGCCTCGTCCACGAGTCCCAGCACGCTTGCGGGAACCTTGGTGGCGGAAATGATGGCCTGGTCCAGTCCCACTCCGGCCGCCACGACCTTGCGCAGAACTTCGAGCATGCTGGCGGTGCCGCCAGCGAGCGAGCCATCGGAAGCCAACCGGGCTTCGCCGTTGGTCACGCTTACAGCAGATGAGCCCAATTCGTAGTTTCCGTCGGCCAGCCCCGTCGCGGCCATTGAATCGGTCACCAGGGCGATGGCTTCGGCCCCCACGACCTCGAACATGGTGCGCACCATGTCAGGGTCAAGATGTACACCATCGGCAATCAGCTCCACGATGATCTTGCCCTGGGCCGCCAGCTCGAGGCAGGCGGCAATTGGGCCAGGAGCGCGGTGATGCATCGGTGGCATCCCGTTGAATAGGTGGGTGACGGTGGGTCGTTCGGTGAATCCGTCGACCCCGGCGCTGGCAAGCTCTTCACGGGCCACCAACAAGGAATCACGGGTGGTTGTGGCATCTGCGTCGGTGTGGCCCAGCGAGGGCACAACACCCTGAGATACGAGCTGCTCCAGCAGGGCGTTGGAACCCTCTAGTTCCGGTGCGTAGGTCATCGTGCGCAGCTGCCCGGCTGCGGCATCGATCAAGGCGTCGACAAAATCAGGATCGGGTTCGGTAATGAATGATGGGTCTTGGGCGCCGCAGCGTGCTGTCGAGAGGAAAGGTCCCTCGGCATGGAGTCCGGCGATCTCCCCTCGCTGGGCGAATTCTGCCAAGACTGCAGCGGCCGCCAGCATGTTCTCACGAGAAGCCGTGACCAGCGAGGCCATCAGTGTGGTGGTCCCCGAACGATGTAGGTGTTCGATCGCCGCGGTGGTCTTCTCGCGGTCCGCGGACGAGAAATCGCCGCCGGCTGCGCCGTGGCAATGCAGGTCGATGAGCCCCGGGATGATGATGGTTCCTTCGGGGGAGCGTCGCATCTCGAAAGCGCCGTCGGAATCGAAGAATGAGAATTCTCGGACATCGCCGGCGAACGCAATGCGGTTGCCTTCCACGGCGATGATGCCCTGGGTGATGTTCCGGCCCGGGGAGATGAGATGGCCGGTCAGTGCATAGCGGTCGGGTGAATCGGTGGAAGTCATGGACCTAGTCTAGGTCCGTGCGGCATTGCTTATGGGAATCTGCGTCAGCGGGTTTCGAGCCGTGACGGACCCCGGCCCCAGAGCCTAGAAGAGCCGGGCCGCCACGTCGTCGAGGCCGCGCATGGCATCGTAGTCGAGGATCAGGCAGTCGATGCCGCGGTCGGTGGCCAGCGTGCGGGCCTGCGGCTTGATCTTCTGCGCGGCAAACAGTCCGCGCACGGGCTTGAGCAGCGGGTCGCGGTTAAGTAGTTCCAGGTAGCGGGTGAGTTGCTCGACGCCGTCGATGTCCCCATTGCGCTTGAGCTCGATGGCCACGGTTGCGCCGTCGGCGTCCCGGGCCAGGATATCGACCGGGCCGATGGCCGTCATATATTCGCGGCGGATCAGCGTGTAGCCGGTGCCGACGGTCTCGATCTGGTCGGCCAGCAGGCGCTGCAGGTCGGATTCGACTCCGTCCTTGATCAATCCGGGGTCGATGCCGAGGTTGTGCTGGGAGTCGTGGATGATCTCCTTGATGTGCACCACCAGCCGGTCGTCCGACTTCTGGTGGGCAACGTGCCAGAGCTCGATGTCGCCCTCGGCTGCTTGTTCCTCGTCGGGTTCCACCACCCGCATCACGGCCGGGGGACTCATCCAGTTCAGCGGCTTGTAGCTGCCGCCGTCGGAATGGACCAGCACCGATCCGTCGGCCTTGACCATCAACAGACGGGTCGCTAGGGGGAGGTGGGCCCTGAGGCGGCCCTCGTAATCAACTGAACACTTGGCAATCACTAAACGCACAGAGTGCACTCTACCGGGTTTCATCCCCGGGGTCCGACCCGGGCACCCGAAGCCGTGGGGTGTGCCGCGGGCAAAACCGACGGTCGAAGTGGGGCAGAATTGATCTATGGCCCGCTCCAATCGTCCAAGTCGCTCCTCCACGCCCAAACCCCGTTCGGGCCGGGTCAATAAGTGGACCCGTGAGGACCCCTCCGCGGATGAGCCCTGGATGGAACGGGCTCGATACGGGGTCCAACGCCTGCAGGATGCGCCCGATGGGCAATGGCACGTGCGCCGGATCTCCGCGATCGGTGCCTCCAAGACCTACAAATGCCCCGGCTGTGGGCACTTCATCGCTCCTGGGACCGAGCATCTGGTGGCCTGGCGCGCTGATCATTGGTCGGGAGACGACGCCTCAGCTGCTGCGCGTCGGCACTGGCACCCCAAATGCTGGGAATCGCGCTCTTACCGCTACTAGCCCGTCCCCAACGCGTAAACCGCACGTGTGCCCTTGGTTCCGAGCAGCTCATCACCGTCATCTTCGTTAAGGGCCGGTAGCGAGCCTGATTCTGCGCTGGCGTTCTCCTGCGGCAGTGCACTGCCGGTGTCGATCGTGAACGACCATGAGGTCGAGGAGCCGTTCCGAATGTCGCGACGTCTCGTGCTCCCTAACCGATGGACCTTTCCCTGGGGCCAAAATGAAGTGAACTGTCGCTTAAATACCTCGAGCCACGGACCTTCCTCAACCGCCTGAGCGGTTCTACAGAAGAAGATTGTCCAGATGAAGGAAATAATTGCTGCAGGTCATTGATGCCTTGCGGGTTCTTCCTTACGCTTAAGCGGAGCTCGCGGTGATCCGCGCCGCGGGCCCTCGAACCGGTCCGCGACAGGACCAACGGGAGTTCCAAGCAATCTTCCATGACTTGAAGGGAAAGCATCATATGAATCGTCTACGGATCACGATGGGCTTGTTGGGTGTTGGAACGATTATGATCACTGGCGCCGGGTGTGCGACCCAATCGGAGGTGCCCATAGCGAGCTCGTCAGCCACCGTGAGCGGGTCCACCGATGTATCGCCTTCAGCGGCTGCTTCCTCGACGCAAGTAGCGTCGGAAACTCAGCAGGGAACCGAGGATCCCGAAGATCTTTACCCAGTGCTGAAGGCTGCTGCCGGGGAGAACGACAAGTTGCCGGCCGAGGCAGATTTGGACGACATTGACCCGGCGAGCGTGCGCTCGCTAGGGAGCTCTGCCTACGCGTCCCAGTTCGTGGCAGTCACCAAGGACAAGGAAGTGTGCTTGATTGCTTGGGCCATTCCCGGCAGTGGCGACGGGACGCCGGTGAACTATGGGTCACCGGGCATTGAATGCGAAGACGTCGACGACGTCGTGGAAGACGGCCTGGGGGTTCGGGTTGAACCTGAGAAGGACGCAAGTGACCTGGTCGCATTCCTGCTGCCACCGGATATGGAAGAGGATCAAGTGAGAAAGACGGTGTTGGCTATTCCCGGTAATCACGAGGACCTGCGTCCGCCGGTGGAAATCAACACGAACGTTGATGGCTCGATCACGTTGGCCATGGACACGGCAACGGCAGACGAGTTGGGGAGTATTGAGATTCCTCGTCCCGATGGCACGACCTTGTCGCTGTCCGAAGATTCCGAGTCCTAAACCGTCACGGGAGTATCCACTTCACGCTGCCGCCGGTTCTCTGGCTCTGGGCCTCGGGTTCCAAGGTCAATTGCTACAGCCGTGCCGTGGCGAAGAATGAGCGCCAAGCGCCCCGCTTCGGTATTGCGCGGCCCCGGCCGGGAGCCGGAGGGGGCGCTGCTAGCGTGCATCCTGCCGGGAAATGAATACCTCACGCAGGATGAGCATGACGGCGGCGGCCGTGGGGATGGCCATCAGAGCGCCGGCCACCCCGAGCAGCGAGCCACCGGCAATCACCGAGATCACGGCCACCGCACCGGGCACTGCAACGGCCTTCTGCATGACCCGCGGGGAGACGAAGTAGGCCTCGATCTGCAGATAGCCGAAGTAGCAAATCGCGTAGATCGCCGCGGTCTGCCAGCCCAAGGTTAGCGAGATCAGCGATACCAGGATTCCCGCGATCACGGCCCCAACCAGCGGGATAAACGCCAGCATGGCCACTAATAAGGTCAGTAGGGCAGCAAAAGGAACCTTGAGGATGCTCATGAGTATTAGGGCAATGGTCGCGTTCAGCAGCGCCACGAAGGCCTGGCCGATTACGTAGTTGCCTACCGAGCGGGTGATGGTCTCGCTCAGTTCCTCGACCCGAGCGCGTCGCGAACGTGGAGCCAGGCGGTAGGCAAAGGCCTTCATCGCCGGCATCGAGGCCAAGAAGTAGATGGCCAACACCAGCACGATCAACACCCCGAACGCGCCCTGAGCGATCACAGAGCCTACGCCCAGCACGCCGCCGAAGATCCCGCCGACGGCTCCGGTGTCGGAGAAGAACTTCCCGATCTCCTCGCTGATCCGATCCGACACCTGGAATTGCGCGTCAAGCGAGACGAAGAACTCCGAATGCAGAAAGTCATCCACGAGCTTCGGGGCACGTTCAATGAACTGCGACGTCTGGGTGCTGAGGGTGGGGATGATGCTGCCGATGAATCCTGCTGCTCCGCCCAGCAGCGCCAGCATGGTGATTATGACCCCGAGAGTGCGGGAAAGTCCGTGCCTGACCATGAAACGAACGATCGGATCGAGTCCCAAGGCAATGAATAAGGCAATGGCGATCCAGATGATCAACGAGCCGACGTTGGTGAGTAAGAAGAACACCAGCAGTGCCAGCCCGATGCCGACAGTAAGTAGGAAGCCGAAGGCGATGGGGTTTGTCTGCGGGGAGATATCCGTACCCGTTGAGGCATCGTCGTGGGTCGGTTCCGGAGGGAAGCCGAAGTTTGCCGGAGGCTTGATCCTGGCTTCAAGTGTTTGTTGCGCGGTGCCCAACAGGCGTTGCCACCAGCGTCGGGAGGTGCCCGGCTGTGCTTGGGGTTGCTGTGGCGCATAGTTGACCCAGTTCGCTGTTTCTCCGGGGCGCACTGATGTTGCTGCAGGCTCGCTGCCTGCCCGGGCGGGATCCGAGGCAGCTTTGCCCGAGGTTCCGGACCCGGTTCCCATGGCAGAAGAACCAGTCGGTGTTGCTTCGTTGTCCCCATCTTGAGTAGTCACAACCTGAGCATATTACTCGCGGAGGGGACTTGGCAGCTTTGGGCCGCTTAACCGACCGCGTCCAAACGTGGCCGATCCCTCATCAGCAATAGGCGTGGTGCTAGGCACATCAGGGAACCGCTTTGGTGAACAACTCGTTAGACTTATGTTGTGCCCTCCTCGTTGGATGACGTTGGACGGCTCCCGAGGCCGAATCTCGACCCCCCTCCGTTAGGTGTAATTGTGCGAAAGATCTTCTCAGCGATCGCTATCATTCTTGGGCTTGCAGCCCTGGTGGTGGGGATCGGCCAGCGTACCGTATGGGCTCCGCCCGAGACGCTGACCGCTTCCCTCGAGCAGCCTGCAGCAGCTCCGGTGACTCTGCTCGAATCCGGGATCGGCACCGTCGCGGGTCATCCCACCGAAATCACCATCAAGGCCGAGGGCAAGTTCTCCGCCTCACTGGTGCGCTCCGCGGACGCCGAGGCATGGGTCGGTAAAGCTGCCCACACCAGCATCACAGGCATCAACGCCGAAGAGCAGAGCATCGAGGCAACCAGCGAAACCGGTGAAAAAGAGGTCCCGAACCCTGCCGGCGCCGATCTCTTCCAGTCGACCGAAAACGCCGACAAGACCATGACCTACCGCTGGACGAACCCCGACGAGGGATCGTGGACGCTGTTGCTGGCCGCAGATGGCAAGGCCGCCGCACCCACCGATGTCTCGGTGACCTGGCCCGGAGATACCGCCACCCCGTTCTCGATGCCGTTGATCATCGCAGGTGCCCTGTTGTTGGTGGCAGGCATCGCGCTGGCCGCAGTACGCACCACCCCGCGTAACGGATCCAAGGGCGGCGGAGGGCGCCGTTCGGCTGTCCGGTCCCCGGCCACCGGTGCTACTCCCGTGGTTCCAGCTCCCAAGGATGGCCCGGGCACCGTGGCCAAGGTCGTGGCCACCGCCTCGGTGCTGGCCCTGGCGTTGGTTCCAGCAGGCCCGGCGCTGGCCAGTGGCGTGCCGGCAGACCCGTCCGCCGTGAGTACCCAGGAAGAACCCAACACCTACCCGGTGGTCTTGCAGAAGCAACTCGAACGCATCTTGGGCGAGGTATCCACGTCGGTGGCCAAGGCCGACAAGTCCAAGAACGCCAAGGACCTTGAGTCCCGGACCACCGGCGCCTTGAAGGTGTTGCGCGAGGGAAACTACAAGCTGCGCAATGACGACGTCAAGATTGATGGTCCGGCAGCCATCGACACCTCGGTCATCCGTTCGGCCGCTGTACCCACCGATGACGGCGCGACATTCCCGCGCTCGATCGTCGTGGTCACCGCGAAGGATTCGGGGGCCTCGACCATCCCGACCGCACTGACCTTGACCCAGGCCGGCCCGCGTGAGAACTACAAGCTCGCCTTCGCCACTCCCATGCTGCCCGGATCCGAGTTCCCCGGCATCGGCGTCGGGGACCAGTCGGTGAAGCTGCTCAGGGATGACGCTGATTCGTTGATCATGACCCCGAAGCAGGCTCTTGAGCGCTTGGCCGGCTACATGGACGATCCGAAATCCAAGCACGCCGATTCCTTCGCCGAGAACGCGTTCCTGACGCTGAACGCCAAGGACCAGAAGGCCCTGGTCGACGCGAACAAGGATGCGAAGATCAGCTTCAAGCGCTCGGTGAACACCAAGGACACCGTCGTGGTCGCAGCACCCGATGGCGGGGCCCTGGTTTCGGGCAACTTCACGTCCATGACCACCGCCAAGCCGAAGGAAGACGGCGGGACCATCGGTCTGGATAAAACCACCGCGAAGATCGTCGGGGTCAAGGACACCAAGAAGGGCATCGAGATCAGCTACGGCGAACCGATGATGCTCTACATCCCAGCCAAGGGCTCGAAGGAAAAGGTCCAGCTGGTGGCCGCCGAGGTCGTTGCCAAGGGCGCCAAGCTGCTGAAGTAGCGACTGAGCGCCCACCCGGCGCAGCAACCGCGGTCCTGAGGGCCCGGTAGACAGTAAACGTGGTGTCATTGCACGCACAGGGAAACCTGCGCCGGTGGTGGCACCACGTTTTTGTGTTCCTGGGCCATGGGATGGCCAACGCTGCCGGGCGACGCGCCGCCGAGGCGTTCTGCCCGTCAGCTAGCCGAAACGCCTTAGCTGGTGCCGGGGTTTTCTCCCGGAGCCCGAAGCGGCCTAAAGTAGGAGGATGACCACCAGCATGCCTGAACCCACTGCACCTTCCTCCCGCGGCGCCATTGATCTGGGCGCCTTCAAGCCGACAGCACCGCCGAACATCGACCCGGCCGCGGGCGAAACCCCGTCCGGCGCCCCCACCTGGGTCCGTGCCGTCGACCAGGAGACCTTCCCGGAAATCGTTGCGCTATCGCAGCAGGTTCCGGTTGTCGTGTCCCTGGGTAGCGGGCGTTCGCCCGCTTCGGCACAACTCGATTCGATGCTCGGCGCGCTCGTCGATGCGAAGGCCGGCACCATGGTGATGGCCACCGTCGACGCTGAGCAGCAGCCGGCCATTGCCCAGGCCTTCCAGGTCACCCAGGTCCCCTCGGTCATCGCTTTGATCAACGGCCAGCCGGTGCCGATGTTCCAGGGCAGCGCCGAGGTCTCGCAGATCCGTTCACTGATCGATGAACTGCTCTCCCTGGGCGTGCAGCACGGGGTGGCAGGCACCGTGGCCCCGTTGGGCACCTCCGCCGCAGAGCCCGTCGAAGCGCCGTTGCCTCCGCTGCACCAAGCAGCATTGGACGCCATCGAGTCCGGTGACCTTCCCGCGGCTGAGACCGCCTACAAGCAGGCCTTGAATGAGAAGCCCAATGACAACGATGCGGTCATCGGACTGAACCAGGTGCGCCTGCTGATCCGCACCGAAGGTAAGGATTTGGCCGAGGTGCGTGCCGCCGGTGCTGCCGGCCCCGACGACCTTGAAGCGCAGCTGGACGTGGCCGACATGGATCTGGTCGGCGGACACGTCGAGGACGCCTTTGCCCGGCTCGTGGCCTTCATTGGCCGGCACGCCGGCGATGAGAAGGAAGCTGCTCGGGCACGGCTCGTGGAGCTCTACTCGGTGGTTGGCGTGGGGGATGAGCGCGTGGTGGCCTCGAGGCAGAAGCTGGCCCGCGTCCTGTTCTAAAAACCCCGCTTGACCGGGCGCTTGAAGGTACGGCCTGCCGTATATGGTGGGCCGTACCTTTGGTTCTGGCTGCTTCCATTTCCCGCCGTGGGGAGCGGATTAGTCCGATGGGATGACGCTTTCTGCCCCTGCGGACTGTTAGTTTCGAGGCATGAGTATTTCCAACACCCCTGAGGGGACCCCGGCACTCTCGATCCGCTCGCTGGGCAAGCGCTTCGGCGAAAACGTTGCAGTCAACGGCATTTCGTTGGATGTTCCCGCCGGATCGTTCTTCGGCTTGGTCGGTCCCAACGGTGCCGGCAAGACCACCGCGCTGTCCATGGCCACCGGCCTGCTGCGCCCCGACGCGGGCCAGGTGTGGCTAAACGGCATCGACGTGTGGGCCGAACCGTTGCGCGCCAAGGCTGCCATGGGCGTGCTGGCCGACGGGGTGCGGCTCTTTGATAGGCTCTCCGGCCGCCAGCTGGTCACCTACGCCGGATTGCTGCGCGGCATGGACCGCGACACCGTCAAGGAGCGCACCGACGACCTGCTGCGCGTCCTGGACCTCGAAGACGCCGGAAACAAGCTGGTGGTGGACTACTCGGCGGGTATGAGCAAGAAGATCGCCCTGGCCACCGCGCTGATCCACTCTCCGAGGGTACTGGTACTTGATGAGCCGTTCGAGGCAGTGGATCCGGTCTCCGCGGCGAACATCCGCGACATTCTGGCAGACTACGTGTCCCACGGCGGCACCGTGATCGTCTCCTCCCACGTCATGGACCTGGTCCAGCGCATGTGTTCACACGTGGCAGTCATCGCCGGTGGCAACCTGTTGGCCGTGGGCACCGTGGACGAGGTGCGTGCCGGCGCCTCCCTGGAAGAACGCTTCGTGGACTTGGTCGGCGGGCGCGGAAACAATGAGGGGCTCTCATGGTTGCACACCTCCTAAGACTCAAACTGGCGCTGCTGCGCAACTCCTTCAGACGCAGCCCCTGGCAGCTGGTGGGCGTCTGCATCGGCGCCCTCTACGGCCTGGGCGTGGTGGTGCTGCTGATCTCCGGCATCGTCTACCTCAACGAGCTGGAAGCCGGGCTGGCCAACCAGATCCTGGTGGCGGCGGTATCGGCGGTCACCCTGGGCTGGGCGATCATCCCGCTGGTCGCCTTCGGAGTTGATCTGACCCTTGACCCTGCCCGCTTTACTACCTTCACGCTCCCGCGGCGCAAGTTGGCTGCCGGGCTGCTGCTCTCGGGCTTCATCGGGATCCCCGGGATCCTGACCCTGGTGCTCTTTGCCGGCCAGACGCTGGCCTGGCGCCAACACCCCGGAATTGCCGCCACGGCACTGCTGGGCGGGGTGCTGGGCGCCCTGATGTGCCTGGCCCTGGCCAGATTGACCACCACCTCGATGGCCCGGTTGACCGGCTCGCGGCGCTTCCGCGAGATCGCCGGCATCGTCGCCTTCATCCCCGTGATCCTGCTGGGGCCGATCTTCGCCACCGCCGCCCAGGGCATGGACGCGGTCTTCGAGTTGCTGCCTCAAGCCGTGCTGGTGCTGGGCTTCAGCCCGTTGGGTGTCTTTGCTGCGCTGCCCGGGGATCTGGCCGCGGGGCAGCCACTGCTGGGCGCCGCACGTCTGGTACTGGGCCTGGTGTACCTCGTCGCGGTGATTTGGGCCTGGGAACGCGGACTGCACAAGTCGATGGAAAACCCGATGGCCCCACGCACCAGTTCCAAGGCTGTGGGCATGGGCGCCTTCGGGCTTTTCCCGTCCACTCCGAGGGGCGCGGTAGCTGCCCGCGCGCTGACCTACTGGCTCAAGGACCCGCGCTACGCCGCCTCGATCGTGGTGGTCCCGCTGCTGCCGGTAGTGATCTGGTTCGCGGCGGCCAATACCGGCTCCCCGGCGGCCATGCTGGTGCTCGGCCCACTGCTGGGCATCCTGATGGCGTTTTCGATCTCCGCGGATGTCTCCTACGATTCAACGGCCTTCTCGCTGCATGTGCTCACCGGGGTCCGCGGCGTCGACGACCGCGCCGGGCGGGTGCTGGCCTGCGCGGTGATCGCGCTGCCGGTGACACTGCTGGCCGCGATCCTGCCGCCGGTCTTGCTGGATATGGGGCACATGCTGCCGGCGATCCTGGGCATCTCGCTCTGCGCCCTGCTGGCCGGGCTCGGGGTCTCCTCGGTTGCCTCGGCCCGCTTCACCTACGCGGTCCCGCTGCCGGGCGAGAGTCCGTTCAAGACCCCTCCGGGGGCCGGGGCACGCATGGCCCTGGTACAGCTGGCCACGTTCGGGATCATGGGCTTACTGCTGATTCCGTCCCTCGGACTGCTGGTGGCCCAGGTCTTGACCGGGAACCAGCTCTTTGGCTGGATCGCGCTGGCCGTGGGCGTGGTGGAAGGCGCTGTGTTACTGGTGGTCGGGATCCGACTCGGCGGCAGGTGGCTCGATGCCCGGATGCCCGAGCTCTTCCAGAACGTGGCAATGAACCGCTAAGTGCCGCCGCACGGTGTGTCGTGCGGGTCTTGGGTGAGTGCACCGAGTCGTTCGGCACAGTGCGCGCCACCTCCCGGCACCCGGCGAGCGGTGCCAGGTTCTCGAGCCAGTGGCCGGCACGCTGGAGCCGGGCCTTGTTATTGAACGCAAGAGCGCTAGTTGGCCGCGGGCGTGCCGTGCACCAGGGCCCCCGAAACGGTGCGCGGCTGCCCACGGCGCAAGTGCCCTGGGAGAGCATGTGCCTCTCCGGAACCCTCAAACGGTTGTTAGACTATGGGACATGAGCATGCCCATGGATCCGTTCCGCAATGACCCGCACACCACCTCCGGCGGCGGTGCCACCACCATCGAGCGCACCGAACTCGCCCAGGAAGTCGAGGCCGGGGACCACGAACGCTTCGCGCACTACGTGCGCAAGGAAAAGATCATGGAGTCAGCGCTCTCCGGCGATCCGGTCATCGCCCTGTGCGGGAAGGTCTGGACCCCGGGTCGCGACCCGCAGAAGTTTCCGGTGTGCCCCGAGTGCAAGGAAATCTACGAGGGCCTGACCGGCGGCGGAGACAAGGGCAAGAAGTAACGCCCCCTCCCGCGTTTCACACAGTAGGACCCAAACCCTCGTTGGGGTGCGTCGGCACGCACCCAGGCACGGGAAGATTTTTAGCGCCGTGGAAGGTGTATGCATGACCGATACCTTGTTCTCACTTGCAGACAAGCTGCCCCTGGAGGATCGTCTTCCTCCCGCCTATCCGGAACGCGCTGCCTGGGGCACCGGCTCGAAGCTGCGTGCCTGGCAGGCAGAGGCCCTGGACAAGTACTTCACCTCCAACCCGCGCGACTTCATGGCCGTGGCCACCCCGGGTGCAGGTAAGACCACCTTCGCCCTGCGCCTGGCCAAGGTGCTGGTTGATGCCAAGACCATCAACCGCATCATCGTGGTGGCCCCCACCGACCACCTGAAGAAGCAGTGGGCCGATGCCGCGGGCCGTGTGGGTCTGGCCATCGACCCGAACTTCAAGAACTCCGATGGCCGGCATGGCGATGGTTACATCGGCGTCGTGGTCACCTACGCGCAGGTCGCCTCCAAGCCGATGCTGCACCGTGCCAAGACCGAGGCCGCCCGCACCCTGGTGATTCTCGATGAGATCCACCATGGCGGCGACGCGCTGTCCTGGGGTGAGGGTATCCGCGAGGCCTTCGAGCCTGCCACCCGCCGCCTGGCACTGACCGGAACCCCGTTCCGCTCGGACACCGCGGCGATCCCCTTTGTCGATTACGCCGAGGGCCACGATGGGATCCGCCGTTCCAAGGCGGACTACACCTACGGCTATGGCCAGGCCTTGCGCGACCATGTGGTGCGCCCGGTGCTGTTCATGGCCTACTCGGGGTACATGCGCTGGAAGACCAGCGGTGGGGAGGAAATGGAAGCCCAGCTCGGTGAGGGCTTCACCAAGGACGTCACCGCCCACGCCTGGCGTACCGCCCTGGACCCTGCCGGGGACTGGATCCCCTCGGTGCTCGCCGCCGCGGACAAGCGGTTGACCCAGGTGCGCCGGACTGTGCCGGATGCCGGCGGCCTGGTGATCGCCACCGACCACGAGGATGCCCGCGGGTACGCGGAGCAGCTGGAGAAGATCTGCGGCGAGAAGGTCACGGTGATCCTTTCGGACGACGCCGGTGCCTCGAAGAAGATCGACGAGTTCTCCTCCGGCGATTCGCGCTGGATGGTGGCGGTGCGCATGGTGTCCGAAGGCGTTGACGTGCCCCGGCTCTGCGTCGGGGTTTACGCCACCAGCACCTCCACCCCGCTGTTCTTTGCCCAGGCCATCGGCCGCTACGTGCGCAGCAGGAAGCGCGGCGAGGTCGCCTCGATCTTCCTGCCCTCGGTGCCGATCCTGATGGCCCTGGCCAATGAGATGGAAACCGAGCGCGACCATGCCCTGGACCGTCCGGAACAACATTTTCAGGACCCTGACTACAACCCCGAGGACGCGCTTCTCGCCGAGGCGAACCGTGAGGAAAAGGCCAGCGATGAGCTGAACAAGGCGAAGTTCGAGGCGTTGAACTCCAATGCCTCCTTCGACCGGGTGCTCTTCGACGGCGGAGAATTTGGTACAGGCGCCGCGGTGGGCTCCGAGGAGGAACAGGACTTCCTGGGCATTCCCGGGCTGCTGGATGCCGACCAGGTGGGCCTGCTGCTGCGCCAGCGCCAGGCCGAACAGGTCTCGCGGCGTAAGGGGCGCAAGGCCCAGGAAGAAACGCCCGAAGCCCCGCTGGTGGATCACCGGGCGCTGATGGATATGCGCTCCACGCTCTCCAAGAATGTCTCGGCCTGGAGCGCGCGCACCGGCACTCCGCACGGAATCATCCACACCAAGCTGCGCGAGGTCTGCGGGGGACCGGCGGTGGCCCAGGCCAACGCCGAGCAGCTGCAGCAGCGCCTGGACAAGCTGCAGGGCTGGTTCATCGGCAAGAAGTAGCACCACCGCAGCAGCATGACGACGTGGTGAAACAAGACAAGGCGCGTTGGCTACCCCGGGGGATCGCCCCCCGGGGTAGCCAATGCGCCTTGCTCTGTCTAGGCAGACCCTGCTGGGCCGCCCTGGATCAGCCCAGGGTCAGCACCGTGACCCCTGCGGTTCGCAGCGCCTCGAAGACCTCGTCATTGTTCGCCGGGTTCACCGCGGCGGTGAGCGGGGACAGTACGGTGGTCTCAAAGCCCTGTTCCCGGGCATCGAGCGCCGTGGCCCGCACACAGTGATCGGTGGCGATCCCCGCCACATCCAGCGAGGTGATGCCGTGTTCGCGCAGCCAGTCGCCCATCAGTGGGCCTGACTCGTCCTCGACCGCTGCATCTTGGATCGCCAGCCGGCCCTCGAAGCCTGAGTAGGCGGCGGTAAAGCGGCCCTTGCGGAACGCTGCATTGAGGAACTGTGTGGCGCCGGCGAGGTTGGGGTGCAACTGAGCACCGTCTGTCTCGGCCACGCAGTGCACCGGCCAGCTGTCCACGAAGTCAGGCTCGGCGGAAAAGTGGGTTCCCGGGTCGATGTGCCAGTCCTGGGTGACCACCAGCACCGCGTAGCTCTTGTGCCTCGCGGCCACCAGCTCGGCGATGGCCGTGGCCACCGTGGCGCCGCCGTCCACCGCCATCGAGCCGCCCTCGCAGAAGTCGTTCTGCACATCGACGATGATCAGGGCACGCGCCTCTGACTGAACAGGGGTACTGATTGGTTCGCTCATGCTGTGATTCTCCTCGTGCTCAGAAGCTGTCAATAAATCGTGTGGGGATCACCGGTTCACCGCGCTGCAGGCGCCGCGAGCTGCTGGGCATCTCCTGGATTGAGTCGGTGTGTCGCTGGGCCGCGCGGCGCACCGCACCGGCGCCGATGAAATCGGTATCCAGCTCGCCGTTGGTCACAAACGTGTTCAGCAGCGGGCGGTCGTTGGCGTCGGGGGCCGGCAGCTCGCCGACCCCGATCAGTTCCTCGGTGGCCCGGTTGCGCTCGTTGAGCCGGCGCACCGCGTACTTGCGTCCGCCCACGGAGACCTTGTTCTTGGCGGCCTTGGCCACATCAACGAAGTTCCCCGAATCATCGCGCCGGGAGACCAGCTTGTAGACCATCGAGGCGGTCGGGTGCCCGGAGCCGGTGACCAGCGAGGTACCCACTCCGTAGGAGTCCACCGGGGCGGAGCCCAGCGCGGCGATGGCGTATTCGTCAAGGTCGGAGGTGACCATGATGCGGGTGTTCTCGTTGCCCAGATCATCGAGCAGCGTGCGGACCCAGCGGGCCTGCTCGACCAGGTCCCCGGAGTCCAGGCGCACCGCGCCCAGTTCGGGTCCTGCGACCTGAACCGCGGTGCGTACCCCGGCTTCGACGTCGTAGGTGTCCACCAGCAAGGCGGTGCCAACCCCCATCGAGGCGACCTGCGCCTCGAAGGCTGCCCGCTCGGAGTCGTGCAGCAGCGTGAAGGAGTGGGCCGCGGTGCCCACGGTCTTGAGCCCGTAGCGGTGCCCGGCCTCGAGGTTCGAGGTGGAATCGAAGCCGGCGATGATCGCCGCCCTCGCAGCAGCCACAGCGGATTCCTCATGGGTGCGCCGCGATCCCATTTCGATGCAGGGCCGGGCGCCGGCCGCGGCGATCATGCGCGAGGCGGCCGAGGCAATGGCCGAGTCGTGGTTCAGCGCCGAGAGGATGAAGGTCTCCAACACGCAGGCCTCGGCGAAGGTGGACTCGAGGATCATCACCGGGGAGTACGGGAAGTAGATTTCCCCTTCGGCGTACCCGTGGATGTTTCCGCTGAACGCGAAGTTCTCCAGATACTTGATGGTCGTGGCATCAACGACCTTAGTGTCCGATAAGAAGCGCAGCTGCTCGTCATCGAAGTGGAAGTTCTTCAGGCCCTCCAGGATCCGTCCGGTCCCCGCCAAGACGCCGTAGCGCCGGCCCTCGGGCAGTCGTCGGGCGAAGGCCTCGAAGACGCTGGGGCGATGTGCCGCCCCGGAATGCAGGGAGGCCTGCAGCATCGTGAGTTCGTAGTGGTCGGTGAACAGGGATGTGGGTTGCTGCCACATGGGCGATGGGCTCCTCGCGGAAAATGGTATGGGACAAAATGCCCGAGTATGGGTTCGTACACCGCTTCCCTTCGCCTTCGCGGGCGCGGATTGCGCCGCCGGGCCCACTGCGGGAAGGGCGCGGGTGGCTCCGTGGAATCCCGCCGATGTGCGTTCGTTAGTAGCCACTCTAAACCCGCGGCAGCCTTCAAGGCGTCATGGGCTGGTGCTCCGGCGTGCTCCGTGACCCGGCGCCGAGGCGGGCACCGATTCGCTTCCGCGTGTAGCGGTCGTAGAATAGGGACTATGCCCACGATGACTGCGATGCCCGATGTGCTTGAACATGTCGAGCAGGCACAAGCCCACGAACTCGACCAGCCCTACCTCCTGATCATCTGGAATGATCCGGTGAACCTGATGAGCTACGTCAGCTATGTCTTCCGCTCCTACTTCGGTTACTCGGAGTCCAAGGCCGAGAAGCTGATGATGCAGGTCCACCAGGAGGGACGCAGCGTGGTGGCCACCGGCAACCGCGAAAAGATCGAGGCCGACGTCTCGGCGATGCACGGCTTCGGCCTGTGGGCCACCCTGACGAAGGGCGACTCCGCCTAACCATGGCACGAGCATTTAAGAACACCAGGCGCGGTTTGGTCGCCTCACTGGAAGCCACCGAACGCCAATTGCTGCGCGGCCTGTTTCAGGACGTCATCACCTTGCTGGAGCCCGAGCGCACCGCCGACGAGGATCCGCTCTGGGCCATGGTCGGGATGGACCCCAACGCGCACCACGAAGACTTTGCGCCGCCCACGGACCGGGCCACCAAGCGCCTGCTGCCCGATGCCGACCCGGACGACGCCGGCGCCTCGCTAGAATTCCGCCGACTGTCCGAGCGCGGCATCCGCGAGAAGAAGATCGGTGCTTTGCGTGAGGCCGCGCTGCTGATGGAATCTTCTTCGTTGCTGCTCTCCACCGAAACCGCCCCGCGCTTCGCCGCGGCCCTGAATGACGTGCGCCTGGTGCTGGCCGAACGCCTCGGGCTGGAGTCCGATCAGGACGCCGAGCGGATCCACGCGCAGGACGACTGGTCGAAGGCCGAGACCGTGGATGAATACCTCGCACTGGTCTACAACTTCGTCACCTGGCTGCAAGAATCCCTCATGCAGGCCATGCTGAAATCCCTGTGAGCAGGGCAACACTGTGTCGGGCATGCTAGCTGTTGGCGCGCAAAACCACGTAGGCTTCGTAAATCATGACAAGTGCGTCCTCCAGCGATAAACGAGAAACCGAGCGACCCCGGGCCAACGCCCCGTTGGGCATCTTCGACTCCGGTGTCGGCGGCCTGACCGTTTCCCGGTCGATCATCGACCAGCTTCCCGGTGAATCGACCATGTACGTCGGTGACACAGCAAATTCTCCCTACGGCCCGCTTCCCATCGCCCAAGTGCGCGCCAACGCGCTGGGAGTGATGGATGAATTGGTTGACGCAGGGGTCAAACTGCTGGTCATCGCGTGTAACTCCGCCTCCGCCGCGGTCCTGCGTGACGCCCGTGAACGCTACACCGCCCGTTACGGGATCCCCGTGGTCGAGGTCATCCAGCCGGCGGTCCGCCGCGCCGTCGCGGCCACCCGCAACGGGAAGATCGGGGTTATCGGGACCCAGGCCACTGTCGGTTCCCGGGCCTACGAGGACGCGTTTGCCGCGGCCCCGCACTACTCCATCACCTCCGTGGCCTGCCCCAGATTTGTGGAGTTTGTGGAGAACGGCATCACCACCGGCACCGAGCTCATGGAAACGGCCGAGGCCTACCTGGCCCCGCTGAAGGCCGCGGGCGTGGACACCCTGGTGCTGGGCTGTACGCACTACCCGCTGCTGACAGGGGTGATCTCCTACGTCATGGGCGAGGACGTCACCCTGGTCTCGAGCGCCGAGGAGACCGCGAAGGATGTCTACCGCGCGCTGATGCGCCATGATTTGGCCCGTACCGCGCCCGAAGCTCCGACGCACCAGTTCCTGGCCACCGGAGATGCCGACAGTTTTGAAATTCTGGCCCGACGCTTCCTGGGCCCCGAGGTTCTCGCGGTCGAGCAAGTTGATCATGTGGCCGCCCACTATCCGACCGGCTCCATCGCGATGATCACCCCCGCGATGGTGGCCCTTTCGAAAGCGAGTGCCTCGTGAAGTTGACGATCATTGGCTGTACCGGGTCTTTCCCCGGGCCGGGATCGCCCGCCTCCTGCTACCTGGTCACCGCGTTCGATGGAGAACGCGACTGGAAGATCCTGCTGGACCTGGGCTCCGGAGCCCTGGGCGTGCTGCAGCGCTACGCGGACATCAAGGACCTGGACGGGATCTTCATCTCCCACCTGCACCCGGATCACTGCATGGATTTGTGCGGCATGCACGTGGCCATCCGCTGGGATCCCAACGGTTGGAACCGGGATCGAATGCTGGTGCACGGCCCCGCGGCCACGGCCGATCGGATGGCCACCGCCTACGGACTGCCGCTGGAAGAAGGCATGCACCCGGATTTCGACTTCCAGCACTGGAAATCCCGAACGCCGGTGAAGATCGGCCCGTTCTCAATCACCCCCTACCCGGTGCTGCACCCCATCGAGGAGTCCTACGCACTGCGCGTGGAGGCCACCGAACCTGCCCAAGATGGTACCTGGCAGACCAGCGTGCTGACCTACTCGGGCGACACCGACGCCTGTGACGAGCTCAATGAGGCAGCGATGGGCGCAGACATGTTCCTGTGTGAGGCCGCCTTCGAGGAAGGCCGCGACGACGGCATCACCGGAGTGCACCTGACCGGGCGGCGCGCCGGGGAAGCTGCAACGGCGGCGAAGGTCGAACGCCTGCTGCTGACCCACATCCCGGTGTGGACAGATATCAATACCGTGGTCAACGAGGCCAAGGAAACCTACGACGGCGGCATCGCCGTGGCGGTCTCCGGGGTCACCTATGGGGTGTTCTCCGGCTCGCAGCTGGGCACACCGAAGTCCCTGCCCACTGCACCGGTATCCATCATCCGCTCGGCTCCCAGCCGGGAATGGCGCGGTACCCGGAACCGGACCAAACGCAAGTAACGTAGCTACCCGGGGGTTTTGGCGGCGTGAGTGCGGATTCAGTACCGCAGCGCCCGCCACACCTTCTGCTGGGCGAGCGCGGAGCAGCGCTCGCCGACTAGACTTGAAGCCATGACTTCAGCATCTACCACAGCAGCAGTGCGCGCCGACGGGCGCGGCGTCGACCAACTCCGTGAGATCACCATTACCCGTGGCTGGTCCAAGCAGGCCGAAGGATCGGCCCTGATCGAATTCGGCAACACCAAGGTGCTGTGCACCGCCTCCTTCACCGAGGGTGTCCCGCGCTGGCTCAAGGGCCAGGGCACCGGCTGGGTCACCGCCGAATATGCGATGCTGCCACGGGCCACCAACACCCGCAACGGCCGCGAGTCGGTTAAGGGCAAGATCGGTGGGCGCACCCACGAGATCTCCCGCCTGATCGGGCGCTCGTTGCGCGCGGTCATCGACACCAAGGCGCTGGGCGAAAACACCGTGGTGCTGGATTGCGACGTGCTGCAGGCCGACGGCGGAACCCGCACCGCGGCCATCACCGGCGCCTACGTCGCGCTGGCCGAAGCCATCGAATGGGCCAAGGAGAACAAGCTGGTGCGCAAGAACGCCACCGTGTTCACCGATTCGGTGGCCGCGATTTCCGTGGGCATCATCGATGGCACCCCGATGCTGGATTTGCCCTACGAGGAGGACGTGCGCGCCGAGACAGACATGAACGTCGTGGTCACCGGGTCCGGTGACTTCGTTGAGGTGCAGGGAACCGCCGAGGGTGTTCCGTTCAAGCGCGCCGAACTCGACTCGCTGCTGGATCTGGCCCTGGTGGGCACCACCGAGCTGACCCGCATCCAGCGCGAAACCCTGGGGCTCTGAGCATGGGCGCGGAACCCCGTCTGGTACTAGCCACCCACAATAAGGGCAAGCTGCGCGAATTGCGTGAGCTCTTGCGCGGGCAGGTCGCAGGCCTCGATGTGGACACCCAGGTTGTTGACGCAGGAGCCGTCGGCGCACCGGACGTGATCGAAGATGCGGTGACCTTTGAAGGCAACGCGCTACTCAAAGCCCGCGCGGCATGCCAGGCCACCGGACTGGTGGCCATCGCCGATGATTCGGGGCTCGCTGTTGACGTGCTCGGTGGGGCGCCGGGGATCTTCGCCGCGCGTTGGTCCGGGAAGCACGGCGACGACGAGGCCAACATCGATTTGTTGCTCGCCCAGCTCGGCGACATCGCGCAGGAACACCGCGGTGCCTCGTTTGTCTGCGCCGCGGCGCTGGCCACCCCGGGCGACCAAGTTGCGGTGGAGCTGGGCCAGCTGGCCGGCAAATTGCTGCACGAACGCCGGGGGACCGGCGGCTTCGGCTATGATCCGATCCTGCGCCCCGATGGCTACGACATCTCCGTGGCGGAACTGTCCAGTGCACAAAAGAATGCGATCAGCCACCGCGGTCTGGCGTTCCGTGCGCTGCTGCCGCAGATCGTCAAGGCGCTGGCCGACCAGGACGCCAGCTAAGCACCAGCTCGCATCCGGCGAGAACAAGAATGGGCGGCCCGTTTCCAGCTTTTTGCTAGAAACGGGCCGTCTTTTTTGTGCCCAATGAGCGGACAGGAATGAGCCGGGGCCGGACTGGTACGGGGGATCAAGACAGTGGGCGCCGGTTCATGCTTTGCGGTGAAGGGCTGGTCGAGGGATGCGAGCGGCGGTATTGATCCTCGAGGGTGTAATCGGTGAGGGCGGCGAAGCGTGGATCGTCGGCGGCGGGCCGGTTGCCTTCGCTGGCCGTAAGCCAGTCGATGGCTGCACCCACCGTTTGGGCGTAGGTTCCCACGGGCCGGTAGCCCAGGGCGAGGGATGCCGTGGTGTCCAGAATGATCGGCGGGATGTGGTTCCACGGGTGATCGGGACGGAGCAGCGTCGTCGTCGAGCAAAATCTCCTGCCATTGATGGCCGAGGTGCGTGGCGATCGCACGGGCGATCTCCAACCCGGTGGGCGCATCGGGGTCGGCACTGTTGAGGATGCGGGTGCCGGGGTTTGCCGCGATGGTTTCAATGAGAGCCGCGGTGTTGGCGGCCGCTGTGGTGTGGTCCGCTCCGCGCCCGGCATGGGCCAAGAACACCGCGGTGCGCCCTTCAAGGGCGCGCTTAACGAAGACCCACTCGCGCGGGTTGGCGGCACCGGCGCCGTGGGCCTTCGAGGCCCGGATGACCGTGACGGGCAGGGAGCTATCAAGGAACACGTGCTCTGCGGCGACCTTGTTGGATCCGTAGCCTTCGGGGGATTGGTACGGGCCGTGGCCGGGGGCCATCGTGGGGTTGGACTCCGTGATGGGCGAAGGAAAATGTGGAGCAGTAGCGGAGTTGATGTGGTTGCCTACTTCATCAACATAGACGGCCTTGCTGGAGAGCATCACGGTGGAATCGACGTCGGCCAACAACGGAAGCAGCGTGGCCGCGTGGGCTGCGGTGTAGCACGCAGCATCGATGACCAGCTCTGCGCCGGGACCGATGGCCCGTGCCAAGCCGGCAGGGTCATGCCGGTCCGAGGTGATGAAGCGGGCACCGGCTGCGGTGAGGAACGCGGGCATCTTCGAGCTGTTGCGGCCCGTGACCTCTACCGCCCAACCTTGTGCCAGGAACCGGCGGGCGGCGGCCAGACCCAGCACGCCGGTGCCGCCCAGGATGAGGGCCCGTTTCATGCGTGGGCGGGATCTGTTGGATCCGATGGATCGGCCGGGGCCTTAGGTGGCGGCTGTCCGGTGGCACCGAAGTGGACCATGGCATCGCGCAGGTATTCGGGGGTGAGCATGAACATCGGTTCCAGTTCCTCCCAGCCCGGTTCCTTGACCTGGCGAGAGTAGGCGGCGTGTGTGGCGCCGATGGGCAGCTGCTCATCGAGCCCGGTGCCGGGGCCCATGAGACTGAGGTGGTAGATCCATATCGACCCGTCGGCCTCCCGATGCCGGAAGGTGGCCTCGAAGACCGCGCGTTCGGCGGGGATCGACTCTAATGCTTCGTCGTAGCGCTCGTGCAGCACCTGAATCCATTCATCGAACCCATCCTCCTGCCCCTCGCGGATGCGCGAACGGCTCAGTTCCAGGCGCAGACCCTCGGGCACCGAGAATGGCATCGGATGGCCGGGGAAGTCGCGGGGCTCGGGACGGAACGGGGTATACGGTTGCTGGCTGTCCATGGGATACATCCTGCCAGCGCACCGGGGAGTAAAGGATACGCGGCACGCGGATCAGTGGCCGTGCCCGATCAAGATTTACTTCGGAGCAGGCTGCAGGCAGCAGGCAGCAGCCGGGCCGTGGACATGGCGCGGGAGGGCTTCGCGCACGGTGCAGGAAGCCCTCCCGAAGGTGCCTCAGTCCTCGGCGTCGAGCAGCTGGCGCAACACGTACTGCAGGATGCCGCCGTGGCGGTAGTACGCCTCCTCGGCCGGAGTGTCGATGCGCACCCGCATGGGGATGGTGCGCGTGGCGCCGTCGGCTTCCACGCTCACGGTGACCTCCGCCGGCAGCGACTCGGTCCCGGCCAACCCGGCGATGGAGAAGACCTCCTCGCCGGTCAGTCCCAGGGATTCGGCGGTTTCACCGTCGCGGAATTGCAGCGGGAGCACACCCATGCCGATCAGGTTGGAACGGTGGATCCGCTCATAGGAGGTGGCCAGCACGGCCTTGACCCCCAGCAGTAGCGTGCCCTTGGCGGCCCAGTCGCGCGAGGAACCCGACCCATAGTCGGAGCCGGCCAGCACCACCAGCGGGATGTTCTCCTTTTGGTAGGCCAGCGAGGCATCAAAGATGGACGTGGTCTCGGTGCCGGGCAGGTGCCGGGTGAAGCCGCCCTCGATGCCGGGAACCAGCTTGTTGCGTAGCCGCACGTTGGCGAAGGTCCCGCGGATCATCACGTGGTGGTTGCCGCGCCGCGAACCGTAGGAGTTGAAATCGGCCGGGGCGACACCCTTATCCATCAGATAAGCGCCGGCGGGGGAGTCCTTGCGGATGGCGCCGGCCGGGGAGATGTGGTCGGTGGTGACCGAGTCGCCCAGATTCACCAGTACGCGCGCGCCGGTGATGTCCGCCAGGGGTTCGGGGATCCGGCCCACGCCCTCGAAATACGGCGGGGACTGCACATAGGTGGAGGTGTCGTCCCAGGCGAACTGGTCGCCGTCCGGGATGTGCATCGAGCGCCAGTTTTCATCCCCGTGGTACACATCCGCGTACCCCTTGGTGAACATTGAGGCCTCGAGGTTCGCATCGACCACGGCCTTGACCTCGGCGGAAGTGGGCCAGATATCCCGCAGGTAGACCGGGTTGCCCTCGGTGTCCTCGCCCAGGGAGTCGTTGAGCAGATCCACGTGCATCGATCCGGCCAAGGCGTAGGCGATGACCAGTGGCGGGGAAGCCAGGAAGTTCATCTTCACCTCACCGTGGATCCTGCCCTCGAAGTTCCTGTTGCCCGAGAGCACCGAGGCTACCGTCAGGTCGTGCGAGTTCACCGCCTCGGACACCTCCGGGATCAGCGGGCCGGAGTTGCCGATGCAGGTGGTGCAGCCGTAGCCGACCAGGTTGAAGCCCAGGGTCTCCAGGTACGGGGTCAGCCCGGAGCGGTTGTAGTAGTCGGTGACCACCCGGGAGCCCGGTGCCAGGGTGGTTTTGACCCACGGCTTGGAGCGCAGCCCTAGCTCGACGGCCTTCTTGGCCAGCAGGGCAGCACCAAGCATCACGGTCGGGTTGGACGTGTTGGTGCAGGAGGTGATGGCGGCGATAACCACCGAACCATGGTCCACGGTCTCGGCGTTCCCACCGACATCGATCTGGGTGGGCGTCGAGGGCCAGGTGAGCACCGCCTCGCCGGAGTAGTCGCGCGGGGGCTCATCGCGGTCGATCCGCGAGCTGATGGCCACCGGGTCGCTGGCCGGGAAGGACTCCTCGGAGGCATCATCGAGTCCGCCGGAGATGGCATCCTCATGGGTGTCCCCGGCCAGCAGGCGACGCACTGCTCCCTGCGCGGCGGCCAGCGGGATCCGGTCCTGCGGGCGTGTGGGCCCGGCCAGCGAGGGCTGCACCGTCCCGAGATCGAGTTCGACGACCTGGCTGAAGTCCGGAACGTGGTCCGGATCGTGCCAGAGCCCCTGCGTCTTGGCATAGGCCTCAACGAGTTTGATCTGGTGCTCTTCGCGGCCGGTCAGGCGCAGATAATCCAGGGTCTCGGAGTCGATGGGGAACAACGCGCCGGTGGAACCGTATTCGGGGGACATATTGCCCAGCGTGGCGCGGGTGGCCAGCGGGACGTTGGATACCCCGGGGCCGAAGAAGTCAACAAACTTGCCCACCACACGGATCTTGCGCAGCAACTCGGCGACGGTGAGCACCAGGTCGGTGGCGGTGGTGCCCTCGGGCAGCTCACCGGTGAGCTTGAGCCCCACGACCTGGGGGATGAGCATGCTCATGGGCTGGCCGAGCATGGAGGCCTCGGCCTCGATGCCGCCCACGCCCCAGCCCAGCACACCCAGACCGTTGACCATGGGGGTGTGCGAGTCGGTGCCGACCAGGGTGTCAGGGTAGGCAGCGGTGCCGTCGGGCCCTTCGCGGGTAAAGACCACCCTTGAGAGGTACTCGAGGTTGACCTGGTGGCAGATCCCGGTGTCCGGCGGGACCACCAGGAAGTCGTCGAAGGAGTGCTGGGCCCAGCGCAGCAGCTGGTAGCGCTCTTGGTTTCGTTTGAATTCGAAGTCAGCGTTGACCGAGAAGGCATCGCTGCGGGCGAAGACGTCGGCGATCACTGAGTGGTCGATGACCAGTTCTGCCGGGATCAGCGGGTTGACCTTCTTAGGGTCCCCGCCCAGCGCGGTCATCGCATCGCGCATCGCGACCAGATCCACCACGCAGGGGACGCCGGTGAAGTCTTGCATCAGTACCCGGGCCGGGGTGTACTGGATTTCGTTTTTTGCTTCGGCCGCCGGATCCCAGGAGGCCAGGGCGTTGATTTGTTCGGCGGTGACCAGCCGGCCGTCCTCGTTGCGCAGCAGGTTTTCCAGCAGCACCTTGAGACTGTAGGGCAGACGGGCGGAGTCCTTGATGGCGTCGATCCGGTGAATTGTATAGTTGCGGCCATCAACGTCGAGGTTTGAGCGGGAATTGAAGGAGTTTGCCGGCATGGAAGCGTGGTCCTTTCGAACTTACGTGGCCGCCCGCACATACGTGGGATGCTTGACGGCCGGATGATGGGCTTGTCGAAAAAGCGGTGTGCGGCACGTGCCGCGGGCTTGGCGTCGTCCACACCTCCAGGGGGCCGGGAAACGGTGGTGTTCGGGGCCCCGTTCCGGGTCATACCGGTGCTCCGGCGTCGGCCAAAGCGGGGTGTCCACTTCATTTCAACCTACCGCCACTGGGACGAATTGAACATGGCTGGTCGATCAAGCGCCCCGTTCCGTGGACGGCGTGTGGTGAGGGTTTCGGTGTTCGGGCATGGTGTCGGCGGAAAGCCCGGGGCAGCGGTTGCTTGACCGGTCGATAGATCCCGGGCCATCCTTGGTCACAGGAGTTATTCGGGATTGAGGGGACCATGAAGAAGTTTTCGCTCACCGCCATTGCCCGCACCCAGCTGCAGGAGGCCACCGCGACGTCCCATGGGCGTGCTGCCAGCACGGTATTTGGAGGAAACGAACACACCCTGCGCCAAACGGTGATGGGACTCGTCGCCGGGACCGAATTGCAGGAACATCCCAACCCGGGGGAGGCCACTGTCATGGTACTGCAGGGCCGGATCCGGTTGAGCTCGGGCACCCAGTCATGGGAAGGACGGACCGGGGACCTGCTGGTCATGCCCGCAGGCACATCGCAGATCACCGCGTTGGAAGATTCCGGTTTGCTGCTGAGCGTCGCCAAAACGGACCGCGGGCAGGCTCGCGTCACGGGGTAGAAGTCCTCGAATCGGCGCAGCAGTGTTCATCCGGCAGCAGGCTCCGTCCGCTGCCGGACCCGGAACGTCGTAGCCCGCGTCGGCTAGCCCTGGTTGCTGAAGGCCGCGTCGAAGGATGCTTCGGGTAGCTTCCAGAGCAGTGAACGGATGTAGGACACTGCCTCGCGTGCCCCGTGCAGGCGGTCCATGCCCGCGTCCTCCCATTCGATGGAGATCGGCCCGGTGTAGCCGATGGCGTTCAGCGCCCTGAACGCATCTTCCCACGGTAAGTCCCCGTGCCCGGTGGAAACGAAGTCCCAGCCGCGGCGTGGGTCGCCCCAGGGTAGGTGCGAACCCAGTACTCCGGCGCGTCCGTTGGGGGTGCGCATCCGGGTGTCCTTGCAATCGACGTGGTAGATGCGCTCCTTGAAGTCCCAGATGAATCCGACCGGGTCGATGTTCTGCCACATCATGTGGCTGGGGTCCCAGTTGAATCCGAAGGCCTCCCGATGTCCGATGGCTTCGAGCGTGCGGACCGATGACCAATAGTCGTAGGCGATTTCCGAGGGGTGGACCTCGTGAGCAAAGCGCACGCCCTGCTCGTCGAAGACATCAAGGATCGGGTTCCAGCGGTCGGCGAAATCTTGATAACCGGCGTCGATGACCGCGGCCGGGACCGGGGGAAACTGCGCGACGTAGGGCCAGATCTTGGACCCTGTGAACCCCACGACGGTGTCGACTCCGAGCTTGCGGGCCACCCGGGCGGAGCGTTTCATGTCCTCGGCGGCACGTTGGCGTACGCCCTCCGGATCTCCGTCGCCCCAGGTATAGGAGCGCACCAGCGCCTGGTGACGAAAATCGATGGGGTCATCGCATACGGCCTGGCCGGTGAGGTGGTTGGAGATCGCATAGAGGTTTAGCCCGTGGCGCTCCAGGATGTCCAGGCGCGATTGCAGGTAGGCATCATCCTCGTCGGCCAACTTCAGATCGAGGTGGTCTCCGGAGGCAGCGATCTCCAGGCCGTCGTAACCCCACTCTGCCGCGTGGGCGGCAACCTGTTCCAGAGGCAGATCGGCCCATTGACCGGTGAAGAGCGTGACCGGGTGGGTCGAGGATGTGGTGCTCATGGCGCTGTCTCCTTGTGCCGGGCCGATGGTGGCCCTTTCGGTGGTGCGGGGTGCCGGGGCGGCGCGTACGGGTCTCAGGTGGCCATGGCCGCGGCGCGGTTCATGACCTGATGATCGACGGCGTCGGGGGCCAGGACGTGCCCGATCACCAGCATGCTGGCTCCGCGCACTCCTGCCATGTCCGCCGCTGCGGAGCCCACGATCACCAGGTGCTGGGTGGCCAGCGGGGTGGAGCGGAAATAGACTTGTTCGCGGACCCCGGCAATCACGTGTTCGCCGGCGCTGGCCAGTCTGCCGCCGAGCACAATCACCGAGGGGTTAAGCAGGTTCACGCACATGGCCAGGACCGATCCGATGTCACGTCCGGCCTGCCGCAGCACCTGGATCGCGGCGGTGTTGTTGTCCTCGGCGAGCTTTCCCACATCCGATGCGGTGTGCACGGCATATCCTTGAGCCGCGAGGTTCGCTGCGACGGCGCCGCCGCCGGCCAACGCTTCGAGGCAGCCGGTGTTCCCGCACCTGCACGGGGTGCTTGCGCCGCCCGGGACCTGAACGTGGCCAAGGTCCCCAGCGGATCCCTGGGCACCGCGTTGCAATGCGCCGCCGCTGATCAGCCCCACCCCGATGCCGGTGGCGACCTTGACGAACATAAGGTTCTCGGTGTCCGGCCAGCTCAGGGACTGTTCACCCAGGGCCATGATGTTCACGTCGTTATCCACCAGAACCGGCACGTCGAAGGTTTGTTGGATGGTGCCGGGGATGTCGAAGTCGTTCCAGCCAGGCATGATCGGCGGCTTGGTGGGTCGTCCGGTGGAATGCGCGACGGGTCCGGGGACCCCGATCGCGATGCCCGAGAGGGTGGAGGCGTCGCGCCCGTTGCGCTGAAGCAGCTCGGTGAACCTGGCAACGACCCAGTCGAGCACCGGCACCGGGCCGTTGGTGATGTCGAGGTCCGCGCGCAGGTGGTCGATGATGTTTCCGGCCAAGTCGGTCAGGCCCAGAATGGCGTGTGCGGCGCCGAGATCTGCGGCGAGTACCGTGCGCGATTCGGGGGCAAAGGCGAAGGTCGAGGGGGGACGGCCGCCGGAAGAGAGAGCAGCGCCGACGGCCCCGACGAGCCCGGTGTCCAGCAAGGCATCAACACGGGTGGCAATGGTGGAACGGGAGAGTCCGGTCAGCGTCGCCAACTCGGATCGCGTTCTTGGTTGACCGTTGCGCAGGTACTGGAAAAGGTCGCCTGCCCCCGTTCCGGTGTTGGGTGCTTTGGGGTTAATTGTCGTCAAGGCCATGAGTCTAGTGAAGCATATTTGCCAGAAGATAGTAGTTGTCGTCACAACTAATGTGAACTGCTTCTCGACTTTTGCTCGACAATAATCAAAAGTCTGTGTAACGTCCATCACTATGAACTACGACCAAGACACCGAGAGCACCCCCGGCGGGAGCACCCTGCTGGAAATGCGGGGCATCGAAAAACGCTTCCCAGGCATCGTTGCCCTGCGTGAGGTCGCCTTCGAGGTCACCGCCGGCGAGGTCCATTGCCTGTTGGGGCAGAACGGTGCCGGGAAATCCACCTTGATCAAGGTGCTGGCCGGAGTCCACCAGCCCAACGAAGGCCAGATCCTGCTCGACGGGAAGGAGATCGGATTCTCCAACCCCGACGAAGCGATCAAGGCCGGCATCGGCACCATGTACCAGGAACTGGACCTGGTCGAAACCCTGACCGTGGCGGAGAACATCTTCTTAGGCCACGAAAAAGCCAGAGCAGGATTCAGCTCCCGCAAGGCCGAGCACCGCGCCGCGGCCGGGCTGTTGACCCGGCTGGGACACCCGGAGATCCTTCCGGAAATGGAGGTCGGCGAACTCTCGGCCGCGGGACAGCAAATCGTATCCATGGCCCGAGCCCTCTCCCGCGACGTGCGGCTGATCATCATGGACGAGCCCTCCGCGGTGCTGGACTCCGAAGAGGTCCGCAATCTCTTCGACACGGTTCGATTCCTGACGGCCAGCGGCGTCGCCGTCATCTACATCTCGCACCGCCTCGAGGAAATCCGGGTGATCGGGGACCGCATCACCGTGCTCAAGGACGGCACCGCCGTGGCCTCGAACCTTTTGGTGGCCGACACCCCCAACGCCGAGCTGATCAAGCTGATGACCGGGCGCTCGATCACCAACGTTTTCCCCGCACTCACACCCGTCGCCGACGATGCCGCCGCGGTCCTCGAGGTCAAAGATCTTGTGGTGGCGCCCGGGAACGAACCGATCTCCTTCTCGGTCGCAGCCGGTGAGGTCTTGGGCCTGGCCGGGCTGGTGGGATCGGGCCGCTCCGAAATTCTCGGGGCGATCTACGGCAGCACCAAGCCGGTCTCCGGCAGCGTGCACCTCGACGGCAAGAAACTACGTCCCGGCTCCACGGTCTCTGCGGTGAACGCCGGAATGGGGCTGTGCCCCGAAGAACGCAAAAGCCAGGCGCTGCTGCTTGATGACACCCTGGCGGCAAACTTCACCCTGGCCAGCATCCCGCGCTACTCGCTGGCAGGATTCACCAGTGGCAAACGTGAATACCAGGCCAGCATGGAACAAATCACCAAGCTGGAGCTGCGGCCCGCGGACCCGATGCGCGAAGCCCGGACCCTCTCGGGAGGCAACCAACAGAAGATCGTGTTGGGCCGCTGGCTCTCGCACGGCTGCCGGGTGTTGCTGCTCGATGAACCAACCCGCGGGGTTGATGTGGGAGCACGCAGCGAGATCTACACGCTAGTCTCCGAACTTTCGCGGGCCGGCATCGCGATCATCGTGGTCTCCAGTGAACTCGAGGAAGTCCTTGGGCTCAGCCACGAGGTCCTGGTGGTCTCCGAAAACCGGATCGTACACCGGGCGCCCGCCGCGCAAATGAGCGAACACCGGATTCTTGACCTCGTGATGGAAGGGACAACACTATGAGCACGACTACCGAAACCCAGCCGAGCCGGACGGTTTACACCCGGCCGCGGCGCAGCGCCATGAAATGGCTGTTGGATGCGGGTCTGCGCCGGAACATGGGACTGATCTTCGCACTGCTGCTGCTCTGCGCCCTGGGTGCCTTCACCGCCGGGGACAGATTCGCCGACTCCAACAACATGATGACCATCGTGCGGCTGGCCGCGGTCACCGGGGTGGTCAGCATCGGGGCAACCTTCGTGATCACCATCGCCGGGATCGACCTGTCGGTTGGCGCGATCCTGGCACTCTCTGCGGTCTGGGCCACCACCGTCTCCGGCCAGGCGTTCGCCGAATCCTCCTCGTGGATCTTCATGGCGCTCACCGCCATGGCAGTGGGAGCAGCCGCAGGACTGATCAACGGGATCCTGATCGCCTACGGCAAGGTCGTCTCCTTCATCACCACGCTGGCCATGATGGCAGCGGCCCGAGGGCTGGCCGAAATCATCTCCGATAAGAAAACCCAGATCATCACCGTCGAGCCCTTCCTCAAGGCCGTGGGCGGAGACGTGTTCGGCGTCCCGGTGATCGTGCTGATCTTCATCCTGGTGGCCATCGGCGGCTGGGTGCTGCTGAACCGCACCACCTTTGGCCGGCGCACCTTCGCCATCGGCGGCAACCCCGAGGCAGCCAGACTGGCGGGCATCAAGGTCGAACGCCACACCATGGCGATCTACGCGCTCGCCGGGCTCTGCGCCGGCATCGGGGCGTTGATGCTCATGGCCCGCACCACCACCGGCAGCGCCACCCACGGCACCGGGCTGGAACTGGATGTGATCGCCGCGGTGGTCATCGGCGGCACCCTGCTCACCGGCGGGCGCGGTTCGATCTTCGGCACCGTGCTGGGCGTGCTGATCTTCTCCACGCTGACCAACCTCTTCACCCTGAACAATCTCTCGCTCTCGGTCCAGCTCGTGGCCAAGGGCGCCATCATCGTCAGCGCCGTGCTGATCCAGCGCCAGTTGGCCCGCAGGGCCCAACGAACGTGAGACGCACGAACGCTTACACCCCAGAACCCACACACCCGCAGCACCACCGTTTCCAAGGAGAATCCATGTTCACCCGCACCCAACGCCCGTCCAAGATGCTCGGGGCAGCAGCCCTGCTGGCCACCTCCGCATTCATGCTCACCGCCTGCGTTTCCAACGCCCCGGCCGAGACAGCGTCCACCGGTGCCGCCGCTGCGGCACCTGCCGCGGCCGGATCCAACGCCGAAGCAGGCGAGAAGGTCACCATCGGCTTCTCCGTGCCGGCGGCCGACCACGGCTTCATGGCCGCCATGACCGACCTCGCGGTGGAAACCGCCAAGGAGTACCCGGATGTTGAGCTGAAGGTGGCCGAGGGTACCAACGACGTCAGCGTCCAGATCAGCCAGGTCGAGACCATGATCAACGACAAGGTCGACGCCATCGTGCTGCTGCCCTTCGATGGTGCAGCGCTGACCCAGGTGGCCCAGAAGGCCATGGATGCCGGCATCCCGGTCATCAACGTCGATAGGGAATTCAGCACCGCGCAGTCCTCCCGTGTGACGGTGCTGGGCGATAACTACGGGGTGGGCGTCTCCGCCGGGGACTTCATCTGCAACGAGCTCGACGGCAAGAAGGACGCCAAGATCGGCGAAATTCCGGGCATCGACTCGCTGCCGCTGACCCAGGACCGCAGCCGCGGATTCGAGGACGCGCTGGAAAAGTGCGGGCTCGAGGTTTCCAACCGGGTGCCTGCCGAATTCACCGTGGAGTCCGGGGAGAAGGCTGCCTCCAACCTCTTGCAGGCGGCCCCGCACCTGGACGCCATTTGGAACCACGACGATGACCAGGGTGTCGGGGTGCTGGCAGCCATCAAGGCCGCTGACCGCGACGAGTTCTTCATGGTCGGCAACGGCGGTTCGGCCAATATGATGCGCGAGATCCAGTCCGGTGACTCGGTGGTCAAGGCCACCACCGTCTACCCCGCCTACCAGGCGGCCGACGGTGTGCGCGTGGCCCGACTGGTGGCCCAGGACAAGGCGTTGGGCGACCTGCTCGACATCGAAATCCCGCGCCAGATCGTGCTCTACGCGGCAGTGGTCACCGCGGAGAACGTTGAGAAGTACCTGCCGACGGCCTTCGAGTCCTAAGCACCGTACAGCACCGCCCGTAACCACCGTCCAGCACCACCTCAGGAGAAACCACATGTCCTCACCGGCCCTCGGCGTCGCAGTGATCGGCTACTCGTTCATGGGCCAGGCCCATTCACACGGCTGGCGCAACGTGAACGCCGTTTTCGACACCCCGGCGGTGGACATGCGCGTGCTGGTGGGGCGCAACGCGGAGGCCGTGCAGGCCTCCGCGCGGCGCTACGGCTGGGCCGAATCCAGTACCGACTGGCGCGCCACAGTGGCCCGCGAGGACATCGACATCGTGGATATCTGCACCCCGGGTGCGCTGCATGCCGAGATCGCGCTCTTCGCCCTGGCCCACGGCAAGCATGTGCTGGTGGAAAAGCCGCTGGCCAACACCATGGAAGAGGCGGCAGATATGGCGGCCGCCGCGCAGCGGGCCGAAGCGGCGAAGGTGGTGTCGATGGTGGGTTTCAACTACCGTCGGCTGCCGGCCCTGGCGCTGGCCCGCGAGCTGGTGGCGGGCGGCCGGCTGGGTGAGCTGCGCCAGCTGAACATCAGGTATTACCAGGATTGGCTGGTCGATGAGCAGGCGCCGATGAGTTGGCGGCTGCGCAAGGATGAAGCGGGATCCGGTGCCCTGGGCGATCTGGGGTCCCATGCCGTGGATCAGGTCCGTTTCCTGACCGGGGCCGAGGTGGCTAGTGTCTCGGGCACCAGCCGCACGTTTGTGCAGCGGCGCCCCGGCGCCGCGGGGGAGGAGGAGGTGAGCGTGGATGATGCCATCTGGGCGACGCTGCAGCTGGACAACGGGGCGGTGGCCTCGGTGGAGGCCACGCGCATGGCCACGGGCCGGAAGAACGCCCTGCGGATCGAGCTCTACGGGTCGCGTGGCTCGCTGGCCTTCGACTTAGAATCGATGAATCAGCTGCAGGTGTGTGATCTGGAGGCCCCCACTGGTGCCCAGGGATTCACCTCAATCCTGGTGACCGAGCCTCAGCACCCGTATCTGGAAGGCTGGTGGCCCACCGGGCACGTGCTGGGCTGGGCGGATACTTTCATCCACGAGCTGCGAGATTTCTTACTGGCCATCGATGGGGGCAGCGCCGCCTCGCCGTCATTTGCCGACGGACTCGAGGTCCAACGGGTGCTCGCCGCGATCGAGGATAGTGCGGCCGTGGGTGGTGCGCCGGTGGTAGTTCACCACACCGATGCGCACGAAGCCCCTGTGGCATCCCGCTGAGGGTGCCGGTGCGGCAGGTTTAGGCCCCTTCGGGGGTGCGGCGGTGTGCGGCCCAATCGGCGGTGCGCCGGGCCGCCTCTTCTTGAGCCGGAGCCGCGAGCTCTGCTGCAGCGGCATCGTCGGCTTCCAGCAACGCGGCAAAACAGGTTGCTGCTGCGGGGTTGGTGGCAGGCATCGGGCTATTGAAGTAGCGCCGGCGTGAGAACCTCTCATAGCTGCTGAATTCGACGGCAAAACCGCTGCCTACCTCGGCGGCAACGATCCCGGCCAATCGGTTTCCTTCGGCCGTAAAGCTGCGGGCCAGCTCCTTGGTGCGGAAGGTGTTCTCCTCGGTGAGAGACTCGTAATAATTACGCTCCCACCCCTGCAATGCGGCCACCAGGGTGGTGCTCAGGGCGGTCTGGGCGTAGTCAACGGGATCACGAAGCCACAGGACTGTGCCGGCGTGATCCGGGAAAAGCCGGATGACCGGTGGACGTGAGGTTCGTTGATTTGCCATCGAGCCATCTTAGCAACTGAAGGGCCCTGCTCCCGCCTCGGATGATGGGCGTCACCCGCAGGCCAGCGGGGAATGCCGCCGAAGCCGCGGGTGTGAGTCCTTGGACACATTCTTGTGTGCTGCCCTCCGGAACTCCAGATGTTTAGGCGATACTGGAAGGCAATGACTACTTTGATTGCGCTACAGGCCGCTGCCGCCGACTCCTCGGGCGATAGCCTGATCTCCCGATTTGCCGACTGGTCCGTGCACCTGATGGAGGTCATCGGGGCGCCCGGCGCTGCACTGGCCATTGCCCTGGAGAACCTGTTTCCGCCGCTGCCTTCCGAGGTGATCCTGCCGCTGGCCGGATTCGCAGCCAGCCGTGGCTCCTTCTCGCTGTTCGAGGCGCTGCTGTGGACCACGATCGGGTCTATCGTCGGCGCCTACGCGCTGTACTGGGTAGGTCGGGCCTTGGGCCGCGAACGCACCCGGGCAATCTTCGGCTGGCTGCCTCTGGTGGACCTGAACGATGTGGACAAGGTTGAGGCTTGGTTTGACCGCAACGGTTCCAAGGCGGTGTTCTTCGGGCGAATGATCCCGATCTTCCGCTCACTGATTTCCATTCCGGCCGGCATTACCAAGATGAACCAGGCCAAGTTCCTGGGGCTGACCGCAGCAGGCTCGCTGATCTGGAACTCCATCTTCGTGCTCTCGGGGTACTACCTGGGGGAGAACTGGAAGGTGGTGGAGGACTATGCCGACGTGTTCCAGAAAATCGTCATCGTGGTAGTCCTGGCACTGCTGGTGCTCTGGCTGGTGCTCAAGATCCGCAAGGCGCGGGCCAAGAAGGCGGGCATGCAGGGGACCGACTCCGCGCAGTAGCTCTGAGATCAAGGATCCTGACCCGCAGTAGGGTTTTGGCCCGGTCGCACGTCGGAACGTGTTTTCGCAGGTAAGCGAAACCACCGACGAGCGGCCGGGTTTTTTGCTGCCTAAAACACGGTGGCCAGGCTCCGGCACAGGGAGGATAAAAGTTGCGGATACGGGTTGACAGCCGGACGTCATGACTCTAGCTTAGTTACATGAGTAATGAACCACTGAACCAACCAAGTTGGTGTGATCGGTGCGTTTCGAGAGAGGTTGGCCGACGTGGCAGCAATTGATGATTCACGGCCGATCTTTATCCAGATCGCCGAACTGGTCGAGTCGGAGATCGTTGCCGGAACCCTGGCCGAAGAGAGCCAGGTTCCTTCGACCAACGAGTTCGCGGCCTATTACCGCATCAATCCGGCCACCGCTGCCAAGGGCGTAAACCTCTTGGTGGAACGCGGGATCCTATACAAGAAACGGGGAATTGGCATGTTTGTCGCCACCGGCGCCCGCGAGAAGTTGATGGCTAATCGGCGCAGCGCTTTCCAGAAACAATACGTCCAGCCGCTGGCCCGCGAGGCCCGCAAGCTGGGAATCAACGCAGAACAACTCGCCGGGATGATCCACGAATCGCTCACGACCGAGGCAAGCGAAGGAAGTGTGCTTTGATGAACAACGCACCAGCACCAGCCATCGAAGTTCGGAACCTGAGAAAGTCCTATCGCGAACTCGACGCACTCGACGGCGTCTCGCTGACACTTGAGGCCGGGCGCATCTACGGACTGCTGGGCCGCAATGGAGCGGGAAAGACCACCCTGATGTCGATCCTCACCGGACAGGGGTTCCCCAGCAGCGGCGAGGCGCTCATCTTCGGCCACAGTCCGTACGAAAACGATGAGATCCTTGCGAAGATCTGCTTTATCCGCGAGTCGCAGAAATACCCCGACGACTTTAATGCCCGACAGGCGTTCAAGGCAGCGGCATTGTTCTTCGCCAACTGGGACCAGGACCTGGCCGACCGCCTGGTCACGGACTTCGCCCTGCCGATGAAACGGAGCATCAAGAAGCTTTCGCGCGGGCAGCTCTCGGCAGTGGGAGTGATCATCGGCATGGCCGCAAGGGCCGAGGTCACCTTCTTCGACGAGCCTTACCTGGGGCTCGACGCTGTGGCGCGGCAGATTTTCTACGACCGGTTGCTTGAGGACTTTGCCCTGTACCCGCGCACCATCGTGCTCTCCTCCCATCTGATCGACGAGATCGCGAACCTGCTCGAACACGTGGTGGTCATCGACAAGGGACGCATCATGCTCGACGAGGACGCCGAATCGCTGCGCGGATCCGCGGTGGCGGTGACCGGAAGCAGGGAGAAAGTCGATTCCTTCATCAACGGACATCAGGTGTTGCACCGCGATTCCATGGGATCGCTGGCATCGGTGACCATCAAGGCCCGGCTTGGCGAAACCGAGCGGGCCATGGCCGCCGAACTCGGGCTTGAGCTCTCGGCCGTTCCGCTCCAGCAGCTGGTGGTACGCACCACCATGGCCGGTCTGCAAAACGACAACAATGAATCAGTGGAGGTCCTCAAATGAGCCGCGTCATCAAGGTTGCGCAGATGCAATTGATCAACAAGTGGACCTTCATGGGTATCCCGATGGTGATCCTGGTGGGATCCACCGCCATCACGTTTGCCATCTGGGCCCTGCTGCCGGCCAGCGCCAGGGAAGGGACCCTGTATTCAGGATCGGGGCAGGCGGTCATGTGGTATTTCCTGGCCCTGGGCATCCAGTCGCTGACCTACACCTTCCCCTTTTCCCAGGCCATGAGTGTCTCCCGGCGGACCTTCTACCTGGGCACCCTGGGCCTCTTTGCCGTCTTCGCACTGGGCTACGCGGTCCTGTACTACCTGCTGGGCCTGCTGGAGCAGGCCACCGGCGGTTGGGGTTTCAACGGACAGATCTTCGCCCTGGACTGGATCGCCGAGAACAACGGGGCCATTCAGATCCTGTTCTACTTCGTGGCCATGGTGCTGCTGTTCATGATCGGTTTCTGGGCTGCCACGGTGTACATGCGCTGGAAAGCCACCGGCCTGCTGATCGCCGGCATCGGCTTCGCCGTGCTGGTGCTGGGCCTGGTTGGCCTTGCAACACTCAACAATGCTTGGCCCCAGGTCGGCGCATGGTTCGCCGGAATGCAAGTGCTGGGCTTGAGTATCGTCCTTGGTTGCCTCTGCGTGGTGCTGGCCGGCGGGTCCTACCTGACCCTGCGCCGGGCCACCGCCTAGCGCATCGAACCGACGTACCTCCAGCCCCCGGCAGGCGGGATGCTGTGCTTGAGTCGCAGCGACCGGCTCGCCGGGGGTTCGGCATGGGGGCGGAAGATGTCATTTGTGCCACATCGGTTGGCGGCGGTGAACACTGCGCGGGGGATCGGCGGTAACCTAGGACGGTGGCTCTGGACTTTACATCGATCGACTTTGAAACCGCCAACGGATTCCGTGGCTCCGCCTGTAGCGTCGGGCTCAGCAGGGTCCGCGACGGCAAAATCGTCGAAGAGGCCTCCTGGCTGATGCGCCCGCCGGAGGGGTTCGACCACTTCGATCCACGCAATGTGATGATCCACCGCATCACCGCTGACATGGTGGCCGACGCCCCGCGATTCGGTGAACTGTTCACCCCGATGGCCAACTTCATTGGCACCGACACCCTCGTGGCACACAACGCAGCCTTCGACCTCGGTGTGATCCGCTCCGCTCTGGAAGTCTCCGAACTGGCCGGCCCGGCCTTCGACTACGCCTGCACCGTGAAGATGGCCCGGCGCACCTACGAACTTTCCTCCTACTCGCTGCCGTTTGTGGCCCAAGAGGCAGGCTCTCCGATGGAGAACCACCACGATGCGTTGGCCGATGCCCGGGCCTGCGCGCAGATCATGATCGACATCGCCCGCCGGCAGGAAGCCGATGCGGTGGACGCTGCCGCGCACGCACTGAGCGTGAAGATGGGATTCGCCCCGGCGTGGACCCCGGGGGACGAGCTATCCAAGGCTACCCGTGACGCCCAGGGCTGGGCGGCCAGCGGCAACAACGTCCCGGTGCAGCCCGAATGGGCAGCCTGGCCACAGGAGGGTGCCGACCGCTTGGGGAACCCCGAGTCCGACCCGGCGCACCCGTTGTACGGGGAAATGGTGGTATTCACCGGAAACCTGCGCATCTCCCGTCAGGTCGCCAAGGACCGGGCCGCGGAGCGCGGAGCCAACACCGCCAGCCGCGTCACCCGAGCCACCACGGTGCTGGTGGTCGGCGACGGGTTTGTGCCCGAGGACCTCTCCAGCGGACGGCTCACCGGCAAGGCCAAACGTGTGCTTCGCCTGCAGGAAGCCGGCCAACGTGTGGCGATTATGGCCGAGGGCGAATTCCTGCAGTTGATCGACGGCTTCGACGCCGCTTAAGAGCCCCGTTCGAACCGGTACGCCCGTTGAGCCTCGGGGCCAGAACCTAGAAAGCAGACTCCGTGGAGCATCAATGCTGCACGGAGTCTGCTGATGTCCCCTGAATCAGGGCCTCGCGCGCGTGCGCGCGTAGGCGCGTGCGGTTGCCCGGGCACGTGTGCACCCAGGATCGGGTTGTAGAACGGGCCGAGAAATAGCAATAGAGGCCATGCTCCGGGCAGGATTCTGCGTGGTCTGCGGCGCTCAGCGCCGTGGAAGCCATTCGCGCAGTGCACCGAGACCCGCGTGGACCAGCTGGCCCACGCGGGTCTCGGATAGAAAGAGCGAGGCATCGCACCGGAGAAGCGCCACCTGGGAGGCGCGCGGTGCTACTCGCCGCCGGTGAGGGCCAGCCAGCGATCGTGCATGGCGTCCAAGACGGAGTCGATTTCCGAGGCCGGGCGATGTGCCACCGCGTCAGTGCCCAGCACCGCCGCCAGCAATGTGGTGGCAAATGCGGCGGTCTCCGTATCGGGGTCCTCGCCCAGGTACTCGAAGAGCGCCTGGTAGGCAGCCTTTGCCTCGGTGTGAGCCAGTGCTCGGGTCACGCAATCCACGGCGCGCACCAATCCTGTACCTGCAGTGCCGTCGTTTGGTGCTTCCGCCGAGGAATCCTCTGCTGTGATGTCCGAGGGCTCCGTGCTGCCCGCTGCCTCGTGTTCGGCATCCGTCACCTCAAATTCCTGGACTAGCTCGGCCCAACGGCCCATCGAGTCGGTTCCGGATTCCAGCGCAGCACGCACCACCAGGGCAGCGGCCCCAGCTGCGCGGTGCGCGGACGGAGCGCCGTGGGTCAGTGCCGCGGCATCGGTGGCGATCTTGGCCGTGGTGGCCTCATCGACTCTCGGCAGCAATGCCACGAACGCGGCACGGGTCAGCACCCCGGTGGTGTCGGCGTCCGGGTACAACGGTCGGCCCGTCGAGGCCATATCGGTCTGGCCCAGGGCCAGCAGGTTCTGGGTGTCGCCCGCGGCAAAAGCAGGAGCGCCGGCGAAGGCCTCATCGATCCAGCGTGGCTGCGGTTCGGGGGCGCCGTCGGGGTAGGACTTGTTCACCAGCTTGTACCAGCGCAGCGCGGCCAGCCACATGCAGGCAGCCTCGTCGGAGGCCACGCCCTCATGGGCCCATTCCAGGGCCTCGAGCAGGCCATCGAGCAGATAGAGGGCCAGGGTCTCGGTTTCGCCAGGCTCCTGCGCATCGCGGGCATGGGCGGCACCGTCGGCGGCGGCCAACAGCACCCCGAAGACACGGTCGGAATAATCGGCGGAAAGCGCGTATTGCTCAGTTGATTCACTCACGGGAGCAAGTCTAGTTCTAAACGCGTACCCGGCGGTGCCCGAATACCAACGCGGGGGAGGGCTCTGGCTAAGCTGGAGCCCATGCGTATCTTGCACACCTCCGACTGGCACCTGGGCCGTTCCTTCCACCAGGCCTCGCTGCAGCGGGCCCAGGAAGAATTTGTTGACCGGCTCGTGGAAACCATCGTGACCGAGCAGGTTGATCTGCTGCTGGTCTCCGGGGACGTATATGACAGGGCGTTGCCCTCCGTGGACGCGGTGACGCTCTTTGATAACACCCTGGTGCGGTTGCGTGAGACAGGGGTGGCGATGGTCATCACCAGTGGCAACCACGACTCGGCGCTGCGCCTGGGCTTCGGCTCAGCGCTGTTGGAACACGCCGGGCTGCACCTGCGCACCCGGGTGGCGGACATCGACCGCCCGGTGATGATTGCCGCCGAGGGCTTCGAGCTGGCGGTGTACGGGCTGCCGTACCTGGAGCCGCGCATGGTCGCAGAATCGTTGGGCGTCAGTGCCCCCGGGCACCCGCCGGTCATCGACGCGGCCCTCGAACGCGTGCGGACTGACTTGGCGGCACGCCGCGAAGCGGCAGCTCACCCGGTGCACCCGGTGGTGCTCGCACACGTCTTTGCCGCCGGAGGTGCAGGATCGGACTCCGAACGCGAGCTGAGCATCGGTGGGCTGGACATCGTGCCCACCAGCTATTTCGCTGACTTCAGCTACGCCGCGCTGGGGCACCTGCACGGACGCCAAACGCTGGCGCAGAACATCCGCTACTCCGGATCCCCGATACCGTATTCCTTCTCCGAGGCCGGGCACCACAAGGGTGCCTGGCTACTGGACATCGGCGTCGAAGGTCTCGGTGAGGTGCGCGCCGTCAACTGGCCGGCGACCAAGGCGTTGCGCATCCTCAAGGGGACCATCGATGAACTGCTCACCGAAGACAAATATGCCTCCGCGGAAGATGCCTGGTGCCAGATCACCCTCACCGACACCCACCGCCCCGCCGCGGCCATGGAGCGGCTGCGCGGAAGGTTCCCCGACACCCTGGTACTGAACTTCGAGCCCGCCGAACGGATCGATGATGCCCACCACTCCTACGCCGAGAGGCTGGCCGCGGCCAAATCCCCGGTGGAGGTCTGTGCCGGGTTCGTCGACCACGTGCGGTTGCGGCCGCTGAACGACGCCGAGGAAGCCCTCATCGTCTCGGTGCTGGACCAGGTCGCCAGCGAGAAGGTGCAGGCATGAGGGTTCATTCGCTTCAGCTCGAGGCCTTCGGGCCCTTCGCCCAACGCGCGGTGATCGACTTCGATGCGCTCTCCGAGGCGGGCATCTTCCTGCTCAATGGCGAGACCGGCGCCGGAAAGACCAGTGTGCTCGACGGGATCTGCTACGCCCTGTACGGTTCGCTGCCCGGGGTGCGGACCGGTTCCAGGTCGCTGCGCAGCGACCACGCGGGTCCGTCGGTGGCCCCGGAGGTCATCTGCGAATTCTCCATCAAGGGGCGGCGCTTTGAGGTCACTCGTTCCCCGGCCTGGGAGCGGCCCTCGACGCGCAGCAAAAACGGATTCACCACCGCGCAGGCCCAGTCGCGTTTGCGCGAACGGATCCACGGGTCCTGGGTGGAGAAATCCACGCGTAACGACGAAGTCGGGGACACGCTCAAGGGCATCCTGGGCTTGGACAAGGAACAGTTCACCAAGGTCGCGATGTTGCCCCAAGGGGACTTTGCCGCGTTCCTGCGCGCCAAGGACAAGGACCGCGAGGAGCTGCTGCGCAAACTCTTTGATACCAGCGACTACGCGATGGCCGAACGCGTGCTCGGCGAGCGGCTTGCCGCCGCCCGCGTTGAGGCCGAAGAGGCTGCGCGCGCCCGGGCCACCACGCTAGGGGCGCTGGTGGCCGATGCCGAGACCACGCTTTTTGCCGAAACAGCCACCGCCACGGACACGGCTACTCAGGTCGATCCGGACGCCGCCGGAGCCGATGCTCACGCTCCGCAATCCGATCAGTCCGTTGCCGAAGAAGCCCGGTTGCCACAGGCTGCCCGCGAACACCTAGAGGTGGGTGCCGACGAGGAACTCGGCGCACTGCTGCGCGATCGCGTCGCACTGGCCCAAGCTTCGCTGGCCGAGGCCCGGAACACCGCCGACTCCGAGGTGGCCACGGCCCGCGAAACACGCACCGCATTGGATGCCCGGACCACCAGACACCGCCAACTGGCCGAACTCGAAGCCCTGCGCCAGGGCCACACGGATCGGGCCGAGGGCATCGCCGAACTCGGTGCATTGCTGGAAGCAGATGCCCGCGCCGTCGGGTTGCGCCCCTACCACCAGCAACTGGTTGCCGCCCGCACCGAAGCGCAGAAGACACACCGGCAGGTTGCCGCAGCGATCTCCGAGGCCGAATCCGGTGAAGCACACCAGGCGCTGCTAGCCCAGAACGCGGCGATTGATGAGTTGCTTCAGACCGCCGGCGGACCCGAACCCACCGTGCAGGGGCTCGAAGAGGTGGCCGAGGCAACCAACGCTGCGGCACGCTCAGTGCGCGCATCAGCAGCCCTGATCGAGGCAGCACTGCCACAGGAAGCCGAGCTCGCCGCGGCCCAAGTAAGCATCGGAGCCTTGCTCCAGGAGATCGAAACCGGCACCACCAAGCAGCAGGAACGTACGGCACGCACCGGTGAGCTTCAGGGGAAGCTGCCACAGCTGCGTACCCAGCACACCGAACTTGCCGCCCTGACCGATTCGGCGACGGCGCGTGGCCAGGCCGTGCAAGCCGCCACCGATCGCCGCGATGCCGTCACCGCGCGCACTCGGGCGGAGCAGGTGCAGGCCGCGGCGCACACCGACTGGAACGCTGCCCGTAGCGCCACGTTGGAAGCCCGCGAGGCCCTGGCCGCGTTGAGTGCGTTGCGCCTGGACCAGGCCGCCGCGGCCCTGGCCCAGGAACTCGTTGAGGGGGAGCCCTGCCTGGTCTGTGGCTCCACCGCCCATCCCGCTCCTGCCGCCCTGCCTGCGGGGAAGCTGGTCGGGCCCGAAGACCTCGAAGCCGCCGGGCAGCTGCTCTCCGCCGCGGAAAAAGTCGAAGAACAGCAGCAGACAGCGTTGAAGAACGCGAACACCGCCCTGGATGTCTCCCGTGGAAAAATTGGTGAGCTCTCAGCCGAAGAGGCTGCCACGGAATTGGCTGCGGCCACCGCCGCCCACGCCCAGGCCATCGCCTCGGGCAAAGAAGCTGCAGCGGCACAGCAAGCACTGACCGCGGCGGAAACCGAGCTCGAGACGCTGAAGGGTGCCACGGCCACCGCCGGGACCGCACTTGAGGTCGCTGCCACCAAACTCGCCGCCGAAAAATCCCGGGCCGCCACGCTCGGGGACCGGTTGGCGGCGCTGGGCCAGGAGGGCCAAACCCTGGCTCAACGCCACGAGCTGCTCGGTGCCGCGGCCACGGCATTGGAAGCCCTAGTGGCGGCGGTGCAGGCACGGGCAAGCGCCGATACCGTGTTGGCCGGCGCCGCGTCCCTGTGGGCGGCAAAGCTTGAAGAGATCGGGGCGGCAGACACTGCGGCGTGGCAGCACCTGGTGCTTGATGATGCACGGCGCAGTGCCGAACAACTGCGCGTGCGCACCCACAACGACGAGGCCGTGCGGATCAAGACCCTCGCCGAGGCACCGGGAATCGAGAAAGCCCGCAGCGAGGTTGCCGCGGGCATCGGCCAACCACGCGATGAGCAGATCGTCGAGGCTGATAAATCCCTGGCTGCTGCCACTGCCGCACGCGATGGCCTGTTGAGCCGCGAGGGCGTGCTGAGCAGCTACGCCACACGCTTGGAGCGGGCACTGGGGCAGTTGGCCGTGCTCGCGCGGGAGGCAGGACCGGTGGTGGAACGCTTTGAAACCCTCAAGGCCGTCACCGAGCTGGCCCGCGGGGCGGGGGAGAACCGGCTGAAGATGACGCTGAGCACCTACGTGCTGGCCGCCCGGCTCGAGTCGGTGGCCCTGGCTGCGACCGAAAGGCTGCTGGCCATGACCGGGGGCCGCTACTCATTGCTGCATGACGATGCCCCGCGCGGCAACAGCAAGTCCGGCCTGGGATTGCAGATCCTGGATTCCTGGACCGGTGCCACCCGCGATACCCAGACGCTCTCGGGCGGGGAAACCTTCATGGCCTCGCTGTCGCTGGCCCTGGGGCTGGCCGATGTCATCGCGCACTCCTCCGGCGGCATCGACATCGAAACGCTCTTCGTCGATGAGGGTTTCGGCTCGCTGGACGCCGAGACCCTCGAAGAGGTCATGGATGCCCTGGAAAACCTGCGCAGTGGCGGGCGGGTCATCGGGGTGGTCTCGCACGTGGATGACATGAAGCAGCGCATCACCACACAGCTGAATGTGCACAAGTCACGGACGGGTTCCACGGTGTCGATGCAGGCCGGGGTGTGAGCGGGGTCCTTGTGGTGCTCCGATAGACTGGGCGTTGGTTGTTAGGGTTTTGTGTAGCGGGAGGCTGGGACGGTACACGCATGTATGTGGAGTACCCGTTGTCATTATGATCAACACCGTATCCAAAAAATCATCTCAAGGGTCCCCCTATGCGGCGCTTCCGCCGCTGGTGGGCTGGGCCTTCTTCCCTTTGGGCTTCTTCGCCCGACTGCCGCTGGCCATGCTGACCATCGGCTCGATGACCCTGCTCATCGACTCGACCGGTTCCTATGCCACCGGCGGCATGGCCGCTGCCATGGTCGGGCTCGGGTCCGCCGTGGGCGGGCCGACCATCGGCTACCTGACCGACCGTCTCGGCCAACGCCGGGTGCTGGTCCCCGTTGCAATACTGCAAGCCATCTTCATCACCGCGCTGCTCTGGTTCGGCGGTGCCGGGGTTATGGCGCCGGTGAGCGTCGTCGTGCTGCTGGCAGTCCTGGCCGGGGCCACCGGCCCGCAGGTGGGCCCGCTGGCCCGGGTGCGCTGGATGGCGTTGACCCGCAAGCGCGAAAGCGGCGGACGTGAACTCTCTGCGGCGTTGAGCTACGAATCCATGGTCGACGAGCTGGGCTTCGTGCTGGGCCCGGCCGCCGTGGGCCTGTTCGCCGCACTGGTTGCCCCCTGGCTGCCGTTGGCGATCGCCGCGGTGCTCACCGTGGTCCTGGTTCCGCTCTTTGCCATGCACCGCACCGAAGCGGCAGTGATCCCTGCCGTCAAGAACGCCGTCAAGGTCAAGCTGACCACCCTCCAGATCGTCGGCATCTCCTTCGCCGTCACCGGCATGATCGGCATGGGCACCTTTTTCGGGTCCAGTGCCGCCGGCACCATGGCCTTTGCCGGGTCGCTGGGCAACGCGAACATCGGCGGGCTGCTCTACGCGGCCGTCGGATTCACCTCCTCGATCGCCGCCCTTTCGGTGGCATTCTGGCCCAGCGGATGGCCGCAGGTAAGCCGCTGGTTGGCGGCGGGCATCTTCATGGTCCCCGCGGCCCTGGCACTGCAGCTTCCCGGGGAGCTATTGCCGATGATTGCCGTCTTGCTGCTGGTCGGCATCCCGGTCGGCCCGATCCTGGTCACGATCTTCACTATCGGCGGGGAAACCGCGCCGCCGGCCCGCCTGTCAACGGTGATGACGCTGCTCTCCTCCGGCATTGTGGTGGGCACCGCGATCGGCAACTCGCTGGCCGGCCTGCTGGCCGACTCGCACGGATATGCCGGCGCCTACGCGGTGTCGGCAGGAGCCGCGGGGTTGATCCTTGCCGCGGGCATCGCGATGGCCGTCATGCGCATGCGTGAACGCCGCATCATGCTCAGCGGCAACGGCCCCCGGCTCTAAGCTTCCTGACACCAAGAACTCGATGCAAAAACAGCAGCGGGCATCGGCCTTCAGGGAAAATCCCTGCGGCCGATGCCCGCTGGTGTGTCTGGGGGTATTTAGACCAGCTCGGCCTCGATCGCCAGGGCCGCTGCCTTCATCCGGGCACCGATCTCCGCGACCTCATGGGTGTTGGAGCCGGTGCTGTAGACCACGGCAACCGCCGCCGGGGGCCTGCCGGGCACATGGATGGGGGAAGCCACCGAAGACAGTCCGGGGATGACCTCGTCGATGCTGGTGGCAAAGCCCTGCTTGCGGGCCTCCGCGGCATTGCTGCGGTACGGGGTCTCATGGTTCAGTTCATTCCATTGCGGCTCGGTGAGCGTGGACTGCATGGCGATGCCCGGGGCTCCGTGGCCGAAGGGGTGCCGGGTTCCGGGGTGTTGGACCACCGTGGCGTGCACGTGGCGCGGCTCGACGGTCACCAAGGTGGTGCAGTCGGGCTGGTCCCACACGGCGATGAACGCACACATCTTCAAATCGTTGGCCAACACCGTGAGTTCGGGCAGCGCGGCGCTTTGCAAATCGCGCTGCACCCCGCGGGCCAATACCGCCAGCCCCGGGGCGCTGTGGACGCGTCCGGCCTCGTCGCGGGTCACCAGACGGTGTGATTCCAGGGTCCGCAGGATCCGGTAGGCGATCGACCGGTGTACGCCCATTTCGGCGGTGAGCTCGGCAATGGTCAGTGGACCATCGGATTCCGCCAGGATCTCGAGCATGCGAATGCCGCGGGAGAGTGTCTGGGATGCCGGGGCGGGTGTACTGGTGGAAGTCATGGGGTTCGGTGGCCATCCTTTGGGAATCGCGCGGTGGTGGCATAGTCGGGGGTCGAAGGGTGCTTGTTCAACCATGGCGTGGTTCATGGCCCACAGAAAGTTCCTTAGTGGAACCGCTCGTTCGATATTAGAACATTTACGGATCGAATGCGAGGATTTCGACGGTCCGCACCGGACGTGGGAGGCGAAGGTGGATACCCCGCACCCTGGGGGCATTGCCGAGGGCTCCGTGCCGCGGCTAGGTGGTGCTTCAACATTCTTGCATTCCCACGGAGGTCTGAGCTGGATTGCTACAGGCATCGTGATCATGGCCTTCGATGGGCCCACCGCTGCTGGCCACCGCTATTGCACGCTCGCACGCGCGCGCGTGCGAGCGACGGCCGGTCGTCTATTTCTCCTACACCCCTGCGGGCGCGTACGAGGGTGGGGCCATTCAATCCACCCAGGTGGGATCAAGGGGTTCGGCCACCGCCGGAGTGCCGCATGGGCCTACGCGGACTGCACCTTCACTATCATTTCCGCCAGCGAACCCGTGATTGGTGAACCACTCGAAGATCGGCGCCGGAGGCTGGTGCATGGCGCCCGGCAGTAGTCCGTGGCGCCGGGCGGCATGTGGTGCGCGACACGGTTCCGAAAATGATGTGAGCAGACTCACCGAGATGGGTTATCATAGTCACAAGTCTTTACTGTCCGAACGGTCGGTAAAACCACACTCACACCGCGCATTGCGCCAAACGCTGGAGAACACCTATGGCCCCCTCATCTTTGGCAGCACGACATAAGCGTTCCGAGGAGCGCCGCGTCCTTGCTGGCACACTGGTCGGCACCACCATCGAGTGGTACGACTTCTTCATCTTCGCCCAGCTCACCGCCACCTTGCTCAGCCCGCTGTTCCTGGAGCCGCTGAGTGAGTCGAACCCGGGGCTGGGACAGATCTTGGCGTTCGCCATGATCGGCATCTCCTTCCTCTTCCGTCCGCTGGGCGCCATCGTTGCAGGCCACTTGGGTGACAAATACGGCCGCAAGCGCATCCTGGTCGCCACGTTGATCATGATGGGCATCGCCACGGCACTGATTGGTTTGCTGCCGACCTACGCACAGATCGGCATCGGCGCGCCGATACTGCTGGTGTTGCTGCGCATCATCCAGGGCTTCTCCGCCGGCGGAGAATGGGGCGGCGCGGCGCTGATGGCCGTGGAGCATGCACCGGAAGGCAAACGCGGCTACTTCGGCGCTTACCCGCAGATCGGTGTCCCGATCGGCATGATCCTGGCCACTGGGATGCTCTACATCCTGCGCACCACCTTGACCACCGAGCAGTTCTCCTCCTGGGGCTGGCGCATCCCGTTCCTGCTCTCTGTCGTGCTGATCGTGGTGGGCTACATGATCCGCAAGGCCGTGGAGGAATCCCCGGTCTTCAAGCAGCTCTCGCTGCGCAAGGCCAGTGAGCACACCCCGCTGAAGCAGCTGTTCCAGACCAACGCCAAGGAAGTCGTCCAGGCTGCACTGATCTTCATTTCGAACAACGCGGCCGGCTACTTGGTCATCGCCTTCTTCATCTCCTACACCACCAAGGTGCTGGAGATGCCGGTGGCACCGGTGCTGCTGGCGACCATCATTGGTGCCGTCGGCTGGCTGATTTTCACCTTGGTGGGCGGTTGGCTCTCGGATATCATCGGACGCCGCACCACCTTCGTGATCGGCTACGCCATCGTGTTCATCTGGATGATTCCGATGTTCATGCTCATCGACACCGGGTCCGTCTTCCTCTACGGACTCTCGGTCTTCATCCTGACCACCGGGCTGGGCCTGTCCTACGGACCGCAGTCGGCCATGTACGCCGAGATGTTCCCGGCGCACATCCGCTACTCGGGCATCTCCATCGGCTACGCCATGGGTGCGATCCTGGGCGGTGCCTTCGCGGCGACCGTCGCCCAGATCCTGCTGGAGAAAACCGGCAACTCGATCTCGATTGCGATCTACATCATGGTGCTCACAGTCATCTCGATCGCCGCGGTGCTGTGGGTCGGAGAAACCCGCGGCCGGAACCTGCACGTCGAAGACGTCGATCCGGAGCTGCAGGCGGCGCACGACGCGGCCCAGCGCGACCTGAACGACCACTAGCACATCAACCGGCGCGGTGCGCCGGGCATGAAAATGGGGGCCTGCGGCCTTCCGCACCCGGGGTCCGGGAGCGGGAGGAAACGGGCCCCCATTTACGTCTGGAGAACCACGCTTATTGCATTGACACGTTCTGCCCACTCATCGGTTCCACGTGGACGAAGCTGCCTTCAGTCATCACGGTGTCCTCAGAGAGCGGTCTGCCCATGGACCATGTCTCGAGGAAGTGGCACTTGGACATCTTCCATTGGCCGTCCTCGAGGCGGTATTCATCGGTGTATTCCCCGGTGGAGAGAGTTTCACTGTTTGTCATCAGATTGATCTGACGGAACCGAAGCGTCCATCGGCCGATCGCGGTGTCCTGGCCGGAGAGCATGATCTCCGGGTGCACTCCATGGTGCATGTCGAAAATGACGTGCTTGCCATCTACCTTCTGCAACGCAATCCGTGTGAAAATCTCCGTTATCGGATCGGCATCGTCGAAGGAGCCGAGCTGTCCGTAGTCGATGCTCGCTCCTTCGCGGATGAAGCAGTCGCGGAAGGCAATCGGGTCCTTGCCGTCGCACGCCCTCCAATACCTGTACTTGAGGTTCTTGATCGACTCGATCTGTTCGAGGGCTTCAATGCGTTGGGTCAAATCCATTGGGTTGCTCCGTTTCGTGAAATCATGGGTGTGCTAGTACTCTGCGAGTTCACCGTCATTCTCAGCGCTTTGTCCGTTTGTGGCGTCGTTGACTTCCGGGAAGCCCGCTACGAACGTGGACGTCGGCGGCTATCCGTGGCAAACAGGCCACCGGTGCTCGTTACTGTCCTTTCAGCTCGAATACAGGGACGGTGCTGCTTGGTGTATTCAAGGAATTCGTCTGCATTTCGTTCCGCTAAACCACTCCCTGGCTTAAGGCCACGTACATCTCTGGTTCGATGAGCCAGGGCATGGAAACGGGGTAATTCCTGGCGCCGGATGCGGCTGGGGACTCCAGAGTATGGGAGCTAACCTGGGTGGCGTCGGCCCCTTCGGAGCGGATGTGAAGGCGATTGGCGAGGACCTCGTACTCCTGCACCGCGTCGTCAGCCCGAGCGACGTATGGATCGCCCGTGAAGTACGGCATGTGGTTGACGTGCTCGCTTGTGCGATCCACGTCGGAATGCGGCCGATCACGGGCTGAGTAAGGCGAACTCTGTCCTCCGATCCCTCCGTGCGCCCGCTTCGGGCCTTCGGCTGCCCTCCCGCGTACCGCTATCAAGCCGATATCCGATCCGCATATCTGCACTGATTCCTCCTCAGGTAGGGTGACGAGACAGCTAATGCCAGCGATGTTTCGACCATCCCGCCGATCCTCGACATGTTGGGGCGACGTTGGCCGCCCCACATCTGGAGAATCCGCTTCCAAAACTCGATAACCAGCGTGTGCGAGAGCACGAATCCGAAGTTTCCACGTCAACGACGTGCGTGGAAAACCGGCCGAGAGGACTAAGGGGGGTCTTCGCATGTTTCCGCATGAGCCATGTCCAGGGCGTTGATCCGAGTTCCTCGAGGGATCCAAATTCCCGCAGGTGCTCCCATTCGTGGGGTAGCCAGGCGTTCGTTACTCGATCACGGCGTCGGAAAACACCGGTGGGTTCCCGAGCGATGGACGGTGAGAGGGAGGCTGGTAGCCATTGATGTCAGTGACTCCAAGCTCCCGTGCGATCTCGGCACCGATCAGTACTTGGCCACTGCGGTTCATCAACTGCGGGTCCCATGCAAGCGCGTCAATCACACGCCCGGTAAACTCCGGAGATTCCGCTGAGGCGATCAGTTCGTCGTATGTTCCCGGGTTCGCGGCCAACGCCCCGAGTGTGCGTTCCGTTGTGAGGATGCCCATCCATATCGAGATAACCGCGACATTGAAGAGGCGAAAGTCCACGGCCATGTCGTGGGCCATCTTGTCGACGGCCGCCTTGCCTGCTCCGTAGGCGGGGCCGTGCATGTAGCATGCTCCGCCGAACGATGAAGTGTTCACCACGAGCCCTTTCCCATTCGCTTGAAGCAACGGAGCTGCGTAGTAGCTGGAGACGTAACTTGATCGCATTCCCACGTTGAACATATCGAGCAACGTCAAGGGTTTTTCCCAGAAAGGACCGGGCACCGTGAGGGAGTCCGGTACTGCGAACGCGTTGTTGACCAGGATGTCGAGCCGTCCGTCGGTCTCACGGATCTGTTCGAACAATCCCTGCACCTGAGAGTCGTCGTTGTGATCCACGATGACCGGCACGCCTGTGCCTCCGCGACGGTTGATTTCCTCGGCGGTCGCAAAGACGGTTCCCGGCAACGACGAAACCCCTTCGCGCTGCGTGCGTCCCGTGACATATACCTTGGCCCCTGTCTCGCCCAAGGCCAGCGCGATGCCTTTGCCGGCTCCCCGGCTGGCCCCCGTAACCACAACCACTCGATCCGAATTCATACCCACTATGGACTCCATTCGTCACTGGGCGGACACTCGTTCATCCAGGATGGTCCGCGTCCTGTCGATTACACTGCATGGATACGAAGATGCCCATACGTTGTCCCACTGACCGAGATGGAGTCCCCTTGAGGAGCTCAAGATTCGTGTGTTCCTCCTGTGAGTCAGGTCCAGGGCGTGGCCGCAGCCATCCAACAGGAGAAGTCGACTGTGGCGAGGCCCCCGGCCGAACGCGGGAAGCTGGATAGGCATGAATGCCGGGAGGATCTGCCGCCGGCCCAAATTTTGTGCCTGCTGCAGGTTACAGGTGCGGGACCAAGGCGATGATTTCGTAGTCGGCCAGCGAATCGAAGCGGGAGTAGAAGGCGCTGACGGAGTGGAACACCCGCGGGGCGATGGCGCAGATGAATTCGTCCACCAGCGGCTCGACTTCCTTGCGGGCGTCCTTCGGGGCCACCGGAACGGCGACCACGATGCGCTCGGCTCCGGCCTCGCGCATTAATTCGACGGCGGCCAGCATCGTGGCACCGCTGGCCATCCCGTCGTCGGCCAGGATCACCGTGCGGCCGGCCACCGGCAGGACGATCTCGCCCACGAGCCTCGAACGCAGTTCCTCGAGGTCTTTCCGCGCGGTGGTTTCGACCTCGTCCAGGACCTCCTTCTCGAAGCGCAGCTGCGCCGAATCCCAGACGCCCTCGATGTACTTCAGAGAGGTGTGTTCCCCGTAGGCGGCCAGCGCCGCGAAGGCGATCTCGCTGCGTTCGGGCATCACCAGCCGGCGCACCGCCAGGACATCGACCTCGAGTCCCAGGGCGCGGGCGATTTCCGCTGCCACCGGCACCCCGCCGCGCAAGAGCCCGAGCACCAGCGCGTCGGGGTCGTTGGCGTAGCGCTGCAGATCGACCGCAAGGAATGCGCCGGCGGTGGTGCGGTCCGCGAAGCGGGTGGGTGCAATGTGTTCGGGTGTCATGTCTCTTAGTCTGTACCACTGCGCGCCGGCAGGGGGAAATAGCCACGATTTTGCGCCTCTTGACAGGCCAAAAGGGAGTTCGGCGGCACTAGCATGGGGGTCATGAAGCGAATTTCGGCTCTGATGGTGATTCCCGCCGTGGCCCTGGCACTGACCTCCTGCGGCGGCGACGGCCATGTGCCCCAGGGGCACGCGGGCTCGAGCTCTGCATCGACCACCGCCTCATCTACCTCCCCCGGCACCGAATCCGCTGTCCCCTCGACCGGGTCGGCAACCCCGGGACCCAGCACTTCGGACTCCGCCACCCCGAATCCCGAGGCGTCGGTCATTGGACAATGGGGCGGGGACACCGAAGGAGCGCCGGTACTGTGGTTCGCGGAAACAGGGAGGTACAACGGAAACGATGGGTGCAACACGCTCAACGGAAGCTGGGTGGCCGACGGAGGGCGCGTCGCACTGAAAGACATGACGATGACGGCGATGGCTTGTCCCGGGATGGACACCTGGCTCTCCTTGGCGGCAGCGGTGCAGGTGGTGCAGGTGAAGGGCCAGATGCTCCACGTGGACAATGCGGACGGGCAGAAGATCGGGACACTGCCGCGCAGCAACGTCGCCGACTGAGCCCCGGCCCACCGCGGCCCACTGCGGCCTAGCGAATGATTCTCCCGTGCTCCCAGTGGATTCGTTGGCCGGCAAAGCGAGTTTGCAAGGCCCTGTCGTGGCCGATCAGCACCACCGTCGCAGCGGACTCCGCCAGCGACGTCTCCCGCTCGTCGGCCGGCGCGGGGGAGAGATGGTTGGATGCTCGTCGAGCAGCAACAACTGGGCCGGGCGGGCAAACATTCGTGGCACATCGAGCCAGCGCCGCCGGCCCAGGGAGATGTCTTCGAACCGTTGGAGCAGTTCCGCGCGGCGGAAGAGGCCCAACGACAGCAACTGCCCGAGCTCCTCGGACGGCTCCCGGTCCGCAGCATGGAAGATTCCTTGGGCGGCCAACCACTGAGCGGACCAAGGCTCCGGGTGCTGGGTCAGGTAGCCCACTAATCCGCCGACTCTGCTGGCGCCGGCGGCGGGGTTAAGCCGTCCGGCGATGACCCGTAACAAGGTGGACCTCCCGGCCCTGTTGGTCCCGATGACTCGCACCCGGCCGCGCTCGAAGCCCCCGACACGCAACCGGTGCGCGGCGGCGGCAAGACGCTGGGTGGCCGCGGCGCCCTCAGGGGATTCGTAGATGTCGATCAACGCCGCGTAATCCGCCAGCGGGCCCGCAAACTGCGCTTCGCTCGCGCGCGCGGTCCGGAGGCGCGGGCGACGATGCGCGCTTCGAGATCCAGCATCCCGGACAAGGCGTGGGCCCCGACGTCCGTGACACTCCAGTGCTGCTCGAAGTGCGGCCGTTGCCGCAGGCGACCGAAGCCTCCGGCCGCCTGCCGGATCAGGGTCCCGGACCACGGGTGTAGTTCTCCTGCCCGGCGGCGCAGCAGCATGGTCTTGCCCGCGCCGTTCTCCCCGTTGACCCCCAGGCATTCGTCAGGGCACACCGAGAAGTCCAGATCCTTGAACACGACGCGGGCAGGGTAGGAAAAGGTGATCCCGAAGGGATAGTTGGGTGCCCATAGATTGCTTCTCGTATTTTCTGCGCAGCGCCTGGAGTGATGCCCGGGATACTGCGCTCGCTGTCAACGGCTGGGTGGTGCGCGGCTCCATGGATCCGGGCGAACACCGCAGGGGGCGTCGGCGCAGGATCATGGGCATGGCGCGGCGATCGGTGAGGCCACCTAGGTGATGCAGGTGGCGTGTAAAACGATCGGCGGCCCGGTTACAAGAAGAAAAGCAGCATGGCCATACCCTAGCAACGGACCCACGTGGCTGACGCGGGTTCCGCCCGGTGGCGGGTCGTCTGCGTAGTGTGAAGCAGGTCTTTGCCGAAGCCGCCGGCACCGCGTATGAATGGATGGACACCGGTGCGCAAGGGAGAAACGATGAGTGATCAAGGTCCAGTGGTCGAAGGTCAGGTGCCCGACCCGGCGCGCTGGCGGATCCTGGTGGTCCTACTGGTCACCATGTTCATGTCGCTCATCGGCGTCTCGATCGTGAATGTGGTGCTGCCCAGCATCCAGTCGGGGTTGGGTGCCTCGCAGTCCGATATCCAGTGGGTGCTCTCCGGTTATGCGCTGACCTTCGGCGTGGTGCTGGTAGCGGCGGGCCGAGCAGGGGACGTCTTTGGCCGCGGGGCGCTGTTCATTGCCGGGGTGGTGGTGTTCACGCTGTCCTCGGTCGCCGCGGGACTGGCACCTGACCCGCTGAGCCTGAACATCGCCAGATTCATCCAGGGCGTGGGCTCGGGGCTGATCAACCCGCAAGTGCTGGGGATGATCCAACAATACTTCCGCCGGCGCGAGCGCGGGCGTGCCTATGGTGCGATGGGGACCATGGTCGGCTTCTCGGTGGCGATCGGACCACTGCTCGGAGGCGTGCTCATCGCGTGGCTGGGCTCCGAGACCGGCTGGCGCGCAACGTTCCTGGTCAATGTGCCGGTGGGAATCGCCGTCATCGTGCTGGCCCTGGTCTGGTTCCCGCGGCCGCTGTTCGCCAGGGTGCCGAACACCGTCCGGCAACCCGTGGCACGCGCAGTGGGCGAAGTGGGTGCGGCGCGCCGTTCCCGGAAAATTGCTGACTTGGACCCGGTCGGCAGCATCTTGCTGGGCGTGGGGGTGCTGGCCCTGTTGCTTCCCTTTGTGCAGGGACGCCAGAGCCCCTGGGTGTGGTGGCTGCTGCCCGGCGGGCTGGCGGTGATCGCCGGGTGGGTGCGCTGGGAGCGGAACTACACCGCGCGCGGCCGATCCCCGATGGTGGATCTGCGGCTCTTTGGCATCAGGTCATTCACCTTCGGCACGCTGATTGCCGGGCTGTACTTCGTCGGGATCACCAGCGTCTGGGTGTTGGTGGCAATCTACGTCCAGGACGGGCAGGGCTTCAGCGCCCTGGACGCGGGGCTGCTGGGCTTGCCGGCGGCGCTGTGTGCGGCGGTAAGCTCGCACCTGGCCGGGCTGCGGATCATGGAATACGGGCGCAAGATCGTGATCTTCGGGATCTTGTCGGCGCTGTTCGGCCTGCTGGCCAGCATTGTGGTCATCGAATTGCATGCCGCCGGGTACGTGGGCCTGTGGTGGCTGTTGCCCACCCTCGCGTTCATCGGCATCGCCCAGGGCGCCATCATCGCCCCGAACCAGGCACTGACGATGCTCGAGGTGCCCGAGAGCGCATCGGGCAGTGCCGGGGGAGTGATGCAGACCGGCCAGCGGATCGGCACCGCGGTGGGTATAGCGATGATGACCGGGATCTTCTTCGCCACGCTGCGCGCCACGGCCTGGGACACCGCCATGAGCGTGGGGCTGGCCTCCATCGCAGTGGTGGTCCTGGCGACACTGCTCGTGGCGCTCGCCGATCAACGCCGCCGCACCCGCGGAACACCCGCGCCCCGAACCTGATCAGTGGTGCGCCGCCGGGGCATCGCGCAGCAACCGCCCCACGGTGTCCTCGTCGACCTGAGAAAAATCCTCGTAGTGGGCACCGACAGAGGCGAAATCACGCGGCGATCGCAGTACCACGAGGGTATCGGCCCCCGGCATGGACCCGGCCAGGTCCCGCGGAGCCACAGGCACCGCAACAATCAGCTGCGCAGCACCGCAGGCCGTAGCGACTTCCAACGCCGCGTGCATGGTCGCCCCGGTGGCCAGCCCGTCATCGCAAAGCACCACGATCCGCCCGGCAATCTCCGGGGCGAAGCCGGCGAAGCGTGCCGCCAGATACTCCAGCTCGGTGTCCGCATTGATCTCCGCCTCCTCGAGCGCAGCGGCCGGGAAGGTATCCAGCGCATGCCGGTACACCGAGGGCACCAGATATCGGCCGGCGTGCGACAGATAAGAAGCCACGGCTCCGAAGGCGAGTTCCCGGTGGTCGGGAACCCCCAGCTTGCGTACCGCCAGGACCCCTAGCTCCGCGTCCAGTGAAGCGGCAGCCGCCGCGGCCACCGGCACCCCTCCGCGCAGCAAGCCCAGCACCACGGCGTCAGAGCCGACGCCCCGAGCTGCCAGGGCATCGGACAGCAGCGCGCCGGCCTGCGCCCGGTCACGGAACTTTGATGCTGGATGCCTGCCCATGCCTCCAGTGTGCCCGTGTTCTGTGTCGAGGTGAATAGCGTGAGTGTGGATCGTATGCCCACTGGTCCGTTGTGCAGTTGCCGCCCGAGGTGGCACTCATCTACTCGATGCTGATGCTGTCATTTGCCCACGGCAACCGGATGGGGACCAAGGCCGTCTGCAAAGATCGTACGCTTTCGGAGGCGGAAGTATTGCGGGACAAAGATTCTTTGAGGAATCTCACTGGGCTTAGGAATGATGGCAGATGGCTCAGCAGTGAGTGCCTCATCATGCGCGGTCCTTTCGGACCACTGATGCACATTGGTAGGATCCTGAGCATGTCCAGCTCTCGAGCCATCACGCTTCGTTCCCCTTCCGAAGATGACGTTGACGTCTTGTTCCAAATCGCTAGCGACATGACCACATGGGAGGAACGGACCGAAGCAACGCCTGCTCCGTTGAATAGGGACACCTTCAAGGCACGCCTGGCACGGGACGATGCCCAAGAATCAGGCAAAAGCGTGCGTTTCGTGATCGATGTGGACGGTGTCGCGGTCGGCAGCGTTTCGCTGTTCGATTTCGACGAGCTCGCCCGCCACGCAGAAGCCGGTATCGCATTGCTGCCCGAAGCTCGTGGAAAGGGCATCGGGACCGCAGCCATCTCACAAATCGTTGAGTTTGCCTTCGTGCGCTGTAATTTGCGCCGTGTCCATCTGCAAGTAATCGAGTCGAATGTCGGCGCAATCCGCGTGTATGAGAAGGCAGGGTTCATGATCGAGGGTCGTCAGCGCCAGCATGCCTGGGTGCGCGGAAAATATGAGGACATCATCGTCATGGGGATCCTCCGCTCGGCGTAGAACTTCACAGCATGGCAGCGGAGCGCGCTCGTGGGAGCCCACCGGCTGCGAGCGGAACGCTCTGTTGGACGGCTACCGGGGTTGCGGAGCCTTGGTCAACTTTCCTATTGCTTGTGGGTTGACCATCATTTCCTGTTTGCCGATGAGAGCAGGGCTATTCTCATCGGCAAACGGCGTAAACTTGTCTTATGCAATGACGGAGGAATTCATGACTATCTCAATCCGGCTCACGCCTGACGAAGAGAACCGCCTCGACGCGCTAGCCAGCCGGACCGGACGCTCCCGAAGTTTCTATGTCCGCCAAGCGCTCCGTGAACATCTGGATGATCTTGAGGACGCTTACGCTGCCGACACTGCGATCGATACCCTTGAAGCCAGCGGGAGCAAAAGCCGGCCCCTTTCTGCGGTGAAGGCGGAGCTCGGTCTTTGACTGGTCCTTGGCAGCTGGAGACCACTTCGGAATTCGACAAAGAGCTCCGAAAGTTGGATCGACCCTTGCAACGCCGTGTGGTTGTGTACTTGGAAGAGGTCGCAACATTGAACGACCCGCGTTCGCGCGGTAAGGGCCTGATCGCCAACCACCGAGGTGTTTGGCGATACCGGATCGGTGACCACCGCGTTTTGGCCCAAATCATCGACGACAAGCTCGTCATCCTCGCGCTTAAAGTGGGCCACGGCAGCAGGACTTATTAGTCTGACCTTGCCCAGTCCGCTGGTCATCTCGGTTCCCCATCATCCCCTGGAACACTACATGGCGAGTACGGGCGTCGGCGCCTGTTGCCGGATGATCGATGGGCTTACGGGGAGGACCGATGCCACAACTCGACGGGGTTTCTGGGGGTACCCAGGGGCCGTTCCTGAAAAATCAGCTGCTTTCGACCCGACGGCAAACTTGATCCCGCGGCCGGTGACTTCCCGGGGCCACGGGCGTAGCGTGGCATCGAAGGCTGACCAAGCCCGACCGGCGCGAGGCTCGCGCGGGCCACATTCGAAGGAGAACACCATGGCCAAACTCATCTACGGGTTCCTCTCCTCGCTGGATGGCTACATCGCCGACGAGGCCGGGGACTTCGGGTGGGCATACCCGGGTGAGGAAGTGCTGGGCTTTCTTAATGAGCGCGAACGCGACGTGGGTACCTACCTGTACGGGCGGACCATGTACGAGCTCATGCTCGGCTGGGAGACCGACCCCGGCTACGCAGAGCAGTCGCCCGGCAATGCCGCGTTCGCGCGCCTCTGGCAGACCGCGGACAAGGTGGTCTTTTCCAGCACGCTGGAGGCCGTGTCCACGAAGCGCACGCGGATCGAGCGCACCTTTGAGCCCGAGATGGTGCGGAACCTGAAGGCCTCGGCCACGGGCGATCTGGGAATTTCCGGTGCCACGGTGGCGGGCGCCGCGTGGCGCGCGGGACTCATCGACGAATGCCAGATCTATGTGGCCCCGATGCTCGTCGGAGGCGGAAAACGGATGTTCCCCGACGGGGTGCGCCAGGCGCTGCGGCTGCTGGAGGAACATCGCTTTGAAAACGGCATGGTCTTTCTGCGCTACGCGGTGGAGCACTAAACACCACGTAGCGCAGGCCCGGCACCGGGGCTCGAGCACAAAAAGGCCGGCGTGCGGTGCACCATCGAATCGATGATGCGCCGCACGCCGGCCCGGTGATGTTGCAGGTGCTCTAGAGCTGGTTGCCCAGCTTGAAGCCCTTGGCCGCCTCGCCGCGGTAGGTGCCGTCCTCATCCTTTTCACGGGTGTAGGAGAAGCCGTCGGCGCCGACGGTCACCGCCATCTCCGAGGAATCGGTGCGCTCGATGAGTTCCTGCACGTTGCCGTCCAGGTCCAGGACCTTGGAAGCCTCGGTGTACCAGGACGGGACCACCGGGTTGCCCCACCAGTCGCGGCGCTGGTTGTCGTGCACATCCCAAGTGATCACCGGGTTATCCGGGTCCCCGGTGTAGTAGTCCTGAGTGTAGATCTCGATGCGGTGATCATCCGGATCCAGGATGTAGAGGTAGAAGGCGTTGGAGACGCCGTGCCGGCCGGGGCCGCGCTCGATGCGGTCGGACATGCGCAGGGCGCCCATCTTGTCGCAGATCTGGATGATGTTGTGCTTCTCGTGGGTGGAGAAGGCCACGTGGTGCAGGCGCGGGCCGTCGCCGCCGGTCAGGGCGGTGTCATGCACGGTGCCCTTGCGGTGCATCCAAGCGGCGTAGGTGGTGCCTTCTTCGTCCTTGATGTCCTCGGTGACGCGGAAACCCAGGTCTTCGAGGTAGCCGCGGCCGCGCTGGACGTCCGGGGTCACCTGGTTGAAGTGGTCCAGGCGGACCAGTTCGCCGGCCGAGTAGATGTCGTAGCGCATGTGCAGGCGTTCGACGTGCTCGGTCTCGAAGAAGAACTCGTACGGGAAGCCCAGCGGATCCTCGACGCGCACCGAATCTCCGATGCCCTTCACGAAGCCCTCGGTGCGGCGTTCGGTGCGGCAGCCCAGTTCCTTGTAGTACGCCTCGGCGGCGTCGACATCGGCGTTGGAACGCACCCGGAAGGCCATGGCTTTCAGCGCGGCGACCGGACCCTGGGTCAGCACCAGGTTGTGGTGGATGAACTCCTCGAAGGAGCGCAGGTAGATCTGGTTTTCGTCTTCCTCGGTGACGTGCAGGCCCAGGACATCAACGTAGAACTTGCGCGAGGCCGCCAGGTCGGTGACGACCAGTTCGGCGTAGGCGCAGCGCAGGATATCCGGTGCCGGGACCGAGGGGGTGGGGATGGGGTTTGACATGGGGTTCGCTCCTTCGCGAAAAAAGCCGTAAAAAGTGGGGGAGGTGCCTAGGCGCCGAACTTGGGGGTGTGCACGTCACCGAGGGTGATGTGCACTGCCTGCTGGTCGGTGTAGAAGTCGATCGAGCGGTAGCCGCCCTCGTGGCCCAGGCCCGAGGCCTTCACGCCGCCGAAGGGGGAGCGCAGGTCGCGGACGTTGTGGGAGTTGAGCCACACCATGCCGGCCTCGACGTCCTGGGCGAAGTTGTGGGCGCGCTTCAGGTCGTTGGTCCAGACGTAGGCGGCCAGACCGTACTTGGTGTTGTTGGCCAGTTCCAGTGCCTCTTCGTCGGTGTCGAAGGGGGTGATCGCCACCACGGGGCCGAAGATCTCTTCCTGGAAGATGCGGGCATCCGGGGCGACATCCACGAACACGGTCGGGGCGACGTAGGAGCCGTTTTCCTGGCCCTCGGGCAGGTTCTCCGGGCGTCCGCCGCCGGCCACCAGGCGGGCCTCGGTCTTGCCGATTTCCACGTAGCTCATGACCTTGTCGTAGTGCTCCGGGTGGACCAGCGCGCCGACCTGGGTTTCGGGATCGTGCGGGTCCCCGACCTTGATGTTCTTCGCGCGGGCCGCGTAGGCCTTAACGAACTTCTCATAGATGGGGCGCTCGACGATGATGCGTGAGCCGGCGGTGCAACGCTCGCCGTTCAGCGAGAACACCCCGAAGAGGGTCGAGTCGATGGCCGCATCGAAGTCGGCGTCGGCGAAGACGATGGCCGGGGACTTGCCGCCCAGCTCCATGGACATGCCCTTGAGGTTCTCCGCGCAGTTGCGGAAGATCAGCTGGCCGGTGGAGGATTCGCCGGTGAAGGAGATCAGCGGGACATCCGGGTGCTTGACCAGTGCGTCGCCGGCTTCTTCGCCGATGCCGTTGACCATGTTGAAGACGCCCTCGGGCAGGCCTGCTTCTTCGAAGATGGTCGCCCACAGCGAGGCCGAGAGCGGGGTGAACTCGGCCGGCTTTAGCACCACGGTGCAACCGGAGGCGATCGAGGGGGCGAGCTTCCAGGATTCGAGCATGAACGGGGTGTTCCACGGGGTGATGAGCCCGGCGACGCCGATCGGCTTGCGGTTCACGTAGTTCAGCTGCGAGCCGGGGACCTTCAGCGCGGTGTCGTGCTGGGCGACGATGAGGTCGGCGAAGAAGCGGAAGTTCTCGGCGGCGCGCTGGGCCTGGCCGCGGGCCTGGGTGATCGGCAGGCCGGTGTCGAAGGTTTCCATCTCGGCCAGGCGGTCTTCGGCGGCGACGACTGCATCGGCGATCTTGTACAGCACCTTCGCGCGGGCGCGGGGGCTCATCGTCGGCCACGGGCCCTTCTTGAATGCGGTGGTCGCCGCGGCGACAGCGGCGTCGATGTCTGCCTTCTGGCCGGCGGCAGCGGTGGCGTAGGTGGTATTGGTCACCGGGTCCAGCACCTCGAAGGTTTCCCCGCCGATGGAATCGACGAATTTGCCGCCGATGTAGTGCTGGATGGTCGTCGGAAGGTTCTCGGGAACGAAGTGCTTGCTCATTTACTGGCTCCTTGTGGGGGGAATTGTTGTCGTGAAGAAGTAGGTAACGGTTTAGAGCGGGGAGGCCGGGAGGCTGGCCGCCGCCAGGTAGGCGTTCAGGGTGGTGGTGCGGTGTGCCCTGGCTGCCTGTTCGATCTGCGCTGCCGGGGCCTTGGCCTCGATCAAATCCAACAGTCCTGCGTGTTCCTTCACCGATTCTCGGGCGCGGCCCGGGATGTGGGTGAAGGATGAGGAACGCATGACCGCCAGCCGGTCCCAGCCGCGGTGCACCAGCTCCAGGATGTGTGGATTGGGGCAGTTGCGGTAGAGCACCTGGTGGAACTCGTTGTTCAATTGTGTGAAGCGCGGGGCGTTGAAGTCGACCAAAAGATCGCTCATGGCCTGGTTGATGGCCCTGGCCGCGGCCAGTTGGTTCTCGTCGATGAACGGGGCGCTGAGCGCGGTGGCGGCGCCCTCGATGATCGCCAAGGTCTGCATGGTGTGCAGGTACAGCGTGGTGTCCGCGGCTGCCACCGTGGCCCCGACGTTGCGTTCGAAGGTCACCAGGCCCTCGGCTTCCAGGCGGCGGATAGCCTCGCGCACCGGGACCACCGAGCAGCCAAGCTCCGCGGCGATGGTGCCCAGCACGAGCCGGTAGCCGGGGGAGAAGGTTCCCTCGGTGATCCGCTCGTGCAGCAGCCGATAGGCCGACTCTGATTTGCTCGGGGCCACGGTGGCCTAGATTTCCGGTTCGCCGTCGGCGACCCACTGGTTGTACTTGGTCTTCCAGTCCGGGTTCATCGGGAACAGGCCCTCGATCTTGTTGCCGTTCTTCACGTTCAGGAACACGAAGGTGTCCTGGCGTTCGGATTCGACGACTTCCTCGGCGATCTCGGCGGCAAGGTGCGGCGGGATGACCAGGATGCCGTCGGCATCGGCGATCACGATGTCCCCGGGCACGATGGTGGTCCCTCCGCAGCCCACTGCCACGTCGGTGTCCCACGGCACGTGCTTGCGTCCCAGCACCGCGGGGTGCGCGCCGTTGTGGAAGGTCGGGATGTCCAGGGCGGCTACGGCGTCCAGGTCGCGGACCCCGCCGTCGGTGATGATGGCTTCGGCGCCGCGGACCTGGGTGCGCATCGCCAGGATGTCACCCAGGGTGCCGGAGCCCTTTTCGCCGCGGGCCTCCATGACAAGGATTTCGCCGGGGCCGATGGAGTCGATGACGCGCTTCTGGGCGTTGTAGCCGCCGCCGTGGCTCTTGAACAGGTCCTCGCGGCCCGGCACGTAGCGCAGGGTGCGGGCGGTGCCGATGACCTTTTTCATGCCCTTGGTGGCTTGCAGGCCGTCGACCGAGACGTTGTTGAGCCCGCGCTTGCGCAGGGCACCGGAGATGGTCGCGGTGGCCACCGACATGAGCTTTTCCTTGACCTCGTCGGTCAGTGCCTCCTTGCCGGTGATCGGAGCAGCGATCCCGGCGTCGGCTGCGGTGCCGAACGCGTCGATCTTGTCCGCGTCGGTGATCTTGGGCTGGTTGCCGAAGGCCGCGAAGGTTTCGGTGCCCTCGATGACGGTGGTGGACAGGCGTCCGGTGGAAAGGCCTGCAGCCTCGTCGTCGACCTGCACCTCGACCACGTCGCCGGGATTGATCACGGAGGATCCTGCCGGGGTGCCGGTGAGGATGACGTCCCCTGCCTTCAGCGTCATCTGCTGGGAGAGGTCCGCGACGATCTGTGCGAAGGAGAAGATCAGTTCGGCGGTGGAGGCGTCCTGGGCGATCTCGCCGTTGACCCAGGTGCGGATGCGCAGGGCCGCCGGGTTGACCGATGCTGCAGGGAGCAGGACCGGGCCCATCGGGGTGTAGCCGTCGCCGGACTTGGAGCGGATGTTCGAGCCCTTGTCGGCGTACTTCATGTCGTACACGCCCAGGTCGTTGGAGGCGGTCACGAAGCCGACGTGGTTCCAGGCGTCTTCGACTGACACGCGGCGGGCGTCGGCGCCGATGACCAGGGCAATCTCGCCCTCAAAGGCCAGCAGTTCGGTGCCGGCGGGGCGCTCGACGGTGGAACCGGAGGCCGCCAGCGAGGAGGATGCCTTCATGAAGTAGGACGGGAAAGCGGGGGTGCGGCCGCGCTGTGCGGCCCGCGAGGAGTAGGAGAGATGTACGGCAAGTACCTTGCCGGCCTTGTCGAAGATGGACTGGTCGACCTGGGCCAGTGCGGCGCCTGTTGCGTCGGTGCTCACGAATTCCTCCTGTTGTGTATGAAATCGTATACGATCCAGTGTGATGGGGATCTCCGCCGATGTCAAGGCGTGCGGAGGGGTGATCTATAAAAATTTCCGACCATGGTGGTCTCGGAGCGGGACACTCCCATGGATCCCGCGGATTGGGGAGGGGGCGCCTCTTCTGACCTCCGTGGGTAGTCGGGACCGTGCCGTGGGCGAGGCTTCGAATGACGAAGGCGCCCTGCCATTCCCAAGCCGCTGCTAGTACAGTGCTTTCGATGGAGGAATCATTGGAGAGTGGTGCGGTAGCTTCTGTCTGTTTCAAGGAACCAGTCGGAGTACGTCCATCCACGATGACCCTGCCACGTCAGACGGTTAAGCTCGGGAATCTGATGATCCAGACACGGCAGGAAGGCCAGGAATAGCGAGCGGTGGGGCCGAGCGAGGCTCCGAGCAACTCATGCGCCACATGAAGCGATGACGGAGGAACGATATGTCTACGACACCACGAAATCCAGAACCCAAGCGCGATGACCAGTTCACTTCAAGGGACGCAGCAGCAGGTGCGGTGTTCTCCGCGGCAGAGTCCTTTGACTACACGGGAAAACCGGGAGACTTCGACCCGTTTCAAGATGCTGAGCTGATATTCACCCAGGCACCCGAGGCGGCGGGCAGCGATGCAGAGGCTGGCAGTTCCCGTTCGCCCGCACAGCGTGGCCCATGTTCGGACGGCGGCTAGCGAAATGGATACGCAGCCAGCCAAAAAGTTGGTGGTCGGGTTGATCGCGGATCCCGGGATGCCACTCTCCTTCGCCAAGGGCTTGAGCTCTTCCCTCCCGAGTGTGCTCGAAAATATGCTTGATTCCGGGTCCGAATGGAGCGTCGAGGTTGCGGAGCTTTCCTTGCCACTTGACGATCTGGGGGAAATTGAACTCAACTCCCACTCGGCCAAGTTGCGCAAAGAGAACAACTGGGACTACCTGGTGTACCTGACAGATTTGCCCAAGTACGAAAACGGGGAGCCGCTGGCCGCCAGTCACAATGTCGGCTACGGATCCGCCATTGTTGTCCTCTCGGCCTTGGGGATCGTGCGCAGGGCCAGGGTGCGCCGAGCCCTGGTGCAGGTGCTGGCCGCACTGCACGGGGTCGGGGACCCCTTTCTGAAAGAAGACGGTCAAGTATCGACGTCCGCCGATCCGTTTTCCGTAGTGCGCAGGACCCAGGCGGCCACTGCCAACGAAGATGCCTTCGAAACGATCAAGGGCCTGCGTGGGCGATTCCTGCTTCTGGCCGGAATGGTACGCAGCAATCGTCCCTGGAGGCTCGTGCCCAGCTTATCTTCGGCCATGGCAGCGGCCTTGGCCACCGGGGCCTTTGGCGTTTTCTATACCAGCATCTGGAGCATGGCCGATTTCCTGCCGCCCTCACGGTTGACGGTGATCAGCATGCTCTCGGTGGTCATCATGGGTTCCTGGCTGGTGCTGCACAACGGACTTTGGGAACAACCCGTGGGAACCCGCCATCGTGAAAAGCGAGTGATGTACAACTTGGCCACCTTGTTGACCATCTTCTCGGCCATCGTGATGATGTACCTGGTGCTCTTCGCTATCATCCTGGCCGGCGCATTGATCATCATCGACGCCGGATTCCTGTCCCAGTCGCTGGGCCACGACGTGGGATTCGCGGAGTATGTGAATCTGTCGTGGCTATCCGCCTCGCTGGGCACCATCGCCGGGGCGGTGGGCTCGAGCCTGGACAACGTTGACTCCGTCCGCAAGGCAACCTTCAGCCACCGGGAAGTCGAACGACGGCAAATCAACATGAATCAGGACAGCGGAACTGGCGCATAAAACGGTGCCTGCGGGCGTAGCAGGGGCAGCTGGGGCAGCTGGGGCGCCCGCGCACGGGCCGGGGATCTTTCGCCATGTGACAACGCAAACACATGCCGCCAGAACGGTGCGGGGTTGAACCGGTGCTCTAGTGATCGGACCGGACCCCAGGGCAAAGTGTCGGCGCACCATGACAGGGTTTGCTGCGACCTTCGTCCCCGTTGCAAGCCAGGAGCCAGCCGACATGCCAGAACCCACCGAAGACTGTCAACCTTGGTGCGATAACCACGTTGGTGCTTTTTGCGCCGCCGCCTTTGAGTTGTATCTCAAGCCGACGGCACTTCGCGGCAGGGAGAGGCTGCGCGGTATCGAGGGGATTGGTGGCAGCTGCAACGACCTCGAGCTGTCGGTCGGCAGTGATTTGCGCTATGACGAGGACGCGGCACCGACGCTTTGGTGCAGTCTTAACCTCAGCAAGGTGGATGATACCTATCGCGGGGAAGCCCGGGCCGTTCTGCAGACTAACGGCCCGGGCATGAAATCCATCCATGCGCAGCTGGGGCGGTTTCTGGCCTTGGTTCGCAGTGGGGATGCGCACCGGGCCGAGCACCAGCCGGGCATCAGTCCCGCCAAAGTGGTCTGGACGGCACGGAATCCAGCCGAGCAGCACCTAGACGACTGCCAGCCGTGGTGCCGGGACCACGGTGAAGAAGGCTGCGGGTTGAAAATGACGTTGGCGCTGACCGGCAGGTCATCGGACGAGAACCTGGTGTACGGCAACCCGGTCCCGGCTGGCGGGGCAGCCGACCTTTTGGCGGCACGGGCGATCTACACCCCCGGTGCCGAAGGCAGTCAGGGGTGCCTGTACCTCGGCCTTGACTGCTGGAACACCGTGAGCGACGACGTGGACGAGTACCGCACCGATCGCACTGCTTCGTTGCCGGTGACGTTGACTGCCCTGGAACGCATCCACACCAAGCTCGGAAAGCTGCTGGTCAAGGTCGAAGCTTAGGCCTTGGTACTTGGTCCCACGAAGCTCAGTCTGGGTGAGCGCGCGAAAACTCGCTGAAAGTTACCGATGGGAGCCAGAGGGCAAAGTTCCCGCGGGCGCTTCCGCGGGGTTAGGCGGCAAGAAATGCGACTGCAGCGTCCTTGAACTCACGGCTGGTCACTGCGTTGGCGTGGTCTCGTCCCGAGAGCCACAACACCGACTTTTCGGTGTTCCGGGTGGCCAGCAACTCGGTGAGTCGCCCCATGGTCGTGGCCAGGGCATCTCCGTCCCCGGCCACTAGTAAGGCAGGCATGGACGGGATCATTTGCTCGGGGGAGAAGGGCTCTGTTTTGATGGCCTGGATCATGCTCATGAGTGAGAACATGTCGTTGGATTCCACCGTCTGTGCCATGCGCAGCAAGTCGGCGGTGGCCTCGTCGGCGATCGAACTTCCGTCGGCCAGGAACTGTTGGGCGGCATTGAGGTCGAAAGCCGCCAGGGGGTCAATGCTTGCCGGTCCACCGAGCACCAGCCTGTTGACCAGCTGTGGCTGGGTGCCACCGAATTCCCAAGCCAGGCGTGCGCCCAAGGAGTAGCCGACCAGATCGATTCCGCTCATCGGATCATCTGCGGATAGGGTCGTGATGCCTTGATCCATCAGCAGTTGCAGTAGGTCCGCGCGCATGCGGCTTGGCGTGTAGGCGTCCAGATCTTCGGGTGCCGGGGAAGTGCCGTGTCCGGGCAGGTCCACGGCGAGCACCTTGCGTCCGGCTTCGGTGAGGCTGCGGATCCAGCCGGATTTCACCCAGTTCAGATCGCTGGAGGACGCGAATCCGTGCAACAGGACTACCGGGCGGTTTCCCGTGGAAGAAGCGGGCTCGAAAATTGTCAGTCCAAGGGCGTTTGACGTGCCTTCGACGAGGTGGTCATGTGTGGAGTCCATGGGCAGATCATTTCAGATCGGAGTGGGCATTGCGAATGTTAGAGATCCATGGGGTGGCCACATCGGTTTTTCGCGTGGATCGGCGGGGTCAGTCGGCCGTCGCGGCAGGCTCAATGGAGTCAAAGTGCTCCACTAGCGGGAACGGATCGTAAAAGTGGTGCAAGAGGTTCTTCCAGGTTTCGTAGTTCTCCGAGCCGCGGAATCCCTCGATGTGTGCCTGCACGGTTTCCCAGGAAACCAAGACTAAGAAGCGGTGGGGTGTCTCGATGCTGCGCTTCAGTTGGAGCCAGAGAAAGCCTGTGGTCGAGGATATGAGGGGTCTAGCGCGCTCGAAAGCGGCCACGAAGTCGTCCTCAATCCCGGTCAATCCCGGTCAAGCCCGGGCTTGACCGGGATTGAGGCGTGTTCGATGATCATGCTAACCAGCATGCGGCACCCAGACCGGGGAATGGGACACCCCTGGTCCGTGCCGCGCCGGTGATGTCATCTGCCGGTGGTGTCATCTATCGGAGCCCGACTGTCATGGGGCTTGTGAACATGGGTGCCGAGCCGTAGTCTTAGTTCTGGTCAAAGTGACTTTAACTAATGAGGGTGATCCACACAGTGTTTGCAAATGTCGCCGAGCGTGCCGAGCGGCAGCCGGTACTTGCCGTCTCCACGGTGATCTTCTCGCTGCGCGACGACGAGCGTACCGGCCGCAAGAGCTTGTGGTTACCGCTGGTGCGGCGCACCCGCGAACCGTTCCGTGGCCAATGGGCGTTGCCTGGTGGTCCGCTGGGACCGCGCGACTCGTTGGTCGATACCGCGGCCAACAATCTGCGCGACACCACCGGCCTGGTCCCGCGCTACCTCGAACAGCTCTACGCTTTCGGGGACATGGATCGTTCGCCCACCCGCCGAGTGGTCTCCATCGTCTACTGGGCATTGGTCCGCGAGGACGATGATCACAACACCGCCACCGCAGCGAACTCCGAACTGCTCGATGACCCCAACGTCGCTTGGTTTCGCGCCGATGATCCCGAGGTACTGGCCAATCTGGCCTTCGATCACCGGGACATCATCGAGTACGCGCTATGGCGATTGCGCAACAAGGTCGAATACGGTTCCATCGCCCACCGGCTGCTCGGCGAGCGCTTCACCCTCGCCCAGGTGCGTGAGGTCTACGAAGCGGTGCTGGACAAGGCCCTGGACCCGGCGAACTTCCGCCGGCAATTGCGCACCGCGGCAAATATCGAGGAAACCGACGAGTTCCTCTCCGGCGGCAAACACCGTCCCCCACGTCTCTATCGCTACACCGGATCAACTACCCACCCCCTTGAGAGCGAGAACATCTCATGAGCAGCATCGATACCACCCTGCAGACCCTGAAGCTTGTTTCCCCCGAAGCCAGCTGCAACACCGACCTGACCAAAGGCCCTTGGCTCTTTGATACCGGAGAGGCGGCTTACGGCCCGGGGTCCTCGCAAGAGGACCTCGCCCCGATTGACACCCCCCGGCAAGGAGAGCTCCCAGCCGTTTATCGCGAAGCCTCCGATGCCGAGCTGACCGCCCGGATCTTGGCCGCCAAAGAAACGCTCGGCGAGCGTGTGGTGGTCCTGGGACACCACTACCAACGCGACGAGGTCGTGGCCTTCGCCGATTTCATCGGGGACTCCTTCCAGCTGGCCAACGCCGCGCAAACCCGCGAGCAGGCCGAGTACATCGTCTTCTGCGGCGTGCATTTCATGGCCGAGACCGCCGATGTGCTCTCACGCAGTGACCAGGCGGTGATCCTGCCGAACCTGGCGGCGGGCTGCTCGATGGCCGACATGGCCGATGAATCAAGCGTCGAGGAATGCTGGGAACAGCTCATGGACCTCTACGCGGACCAGCGGACCACCGACGGGAAGGCCGCGGTCATCCCGGTGACCTATATGAACTGCTCCGCGGCGCTGAAGGCGTTTGTCGGTAAGCACGGCGGCATCGTCTGTACCTCCTCGAACGCTGCCACGGTGCTTGAATGGGCGTTTGCGCGTGGGCAACGCGTGCTGTTCTTCCCTGACCAGCACCTGGGACGCAACACCGCCAAGGCCATGGGCGTGCCCTTGGAAGCGATGCCGATGTGGAACCCGCGCAAGGCACTGGGTGGCAACGACGCGCAGACGCTGCTTGATGCCCAGGTCATCCTGTGGCACGGATTCTGCTCGGTACACAAACGCTTCACCGTCGCCCAGATCGAGAAAGCGCGTGCCGAACACCCCGGGGTACGGATCCTGGCCCACCCGGAGTGCCCGATGCCGGTGGTGGACGCCGCCGACGAGGCAGGCTCCACCGACTACATCCAAAAGGCCGTCGCCCAGGCCCCGGCCGGCTCGGTCTTCGGCATCGCCACGGAGATCAACATGGTCAACCGGTTGGCTGCCCAGCACCCGGAGCACACCATCTTCTGCCTGGACCCGGTCATCTGCCCGTGTTCGACCATGTACCGGATCCACCCCGGGTACCTCGCCTGGGTGCTTGAGGCCCTGGTGGATGGGGTGGTGCTGAACCAGATCACCGTGCCGGAGCTCGTAGCCGCCGACGCCAAGGTGGCACTGGAACGGATGCTGGCGGCCCGGCCGTGAAGTCCGCGGACCTGCTGATCGTCGGATCCGGGGTTGCCGGTCTCTATGCGGCGCTGACCGCCGCGGTGCGCGGACTAGAGGTGGTGCTGCTGACCAAGGACGAGCTTGCCGATTCGAACTCCTGGTACGCGCAGGGCGGTTTGAGTGCCGTGGGACCGGCCGGCGTGGCCGCGGGGGATTCGATCGCCAGTCATGTGGCCGACACCCTCACCGCCGGGGCACATTTGAACGACGCCCATGCGGTCGCGCTGATGTGTTCCTCCGCCTGGGGACACGTACAGCGGCTCGTGGATGCCGGGGCCCTCTTTGACACCAACGCTGAGGGACAGCTCGCGCGCGGGCTCGAGGCGGCCCACGCACACCCGCGGATCCTGCACGCCGGAGGGGACGCCACCGGCAAGCACTTGGCCAGCGCGCTGATCGCAGCCTGCCGTGCCCAGGAAGCTGCCGGGCGGCTGATCATCCGCGAGCACGCCTTCGTCACCGAACTGCTCACCGAACACCACCCGTACGCGAACCCGGCCGCAGAATCGCCGGCCACCGTGGTCGCCGGGGTACGGGTACTGGGCGCCGGTGGCACCATCGAGGAACTGGAATCCCGGGCGGTCTTGCTGGCCACCGGGGGTCTGGGCCGGCTCTTTGCGGCCACCACCAACCCGCACGGTGCCACCGGCGATGGTGCTGCCCTGGCCTACCGGGCCGGTGCAGTGCTGGCCGATACCGAATTTATCCAGTTCCACCCCACCCTGGTCAGCCCCGGAGGCTTCATGGTCTCCGAGGCAGTGCGCGGGGAAGGCGCCACACTCATCAACGAACGCGGCGAACGCTTCATGCAGGCCATCCATCCGGATGCCGAACTCGCGCCGCGGGACGTGGTGGCCCGCGCCATCCACGCCGTGCGCGCCAAGGGTGGCACCGTCCGTCTGGACGCCCGGGGCGTAGAAGCCCGGCACGGGGCAGGGTTCCTGGCCCGACGATTCCCCTCCATCACCACCGAGCTGGGGAAGCTCGGCTATGACCTGGCCAGTGAACCGGTCCCGGTCACCCCTGCCGCCCATTACTGGATGGGCGGAGTCCTCACGAACGACACCGGCGCCAGCACACTGCCCGGTCTCTTCGCCGCCGGGGAGAGCGCCTGCACCGGGGTACACGGGGCCAACCGGTTGGCCTCCAACTCGCTGCTCGAGGCCCTGGTCTTCGCCTGGCGGTGCGTGGTGAACCTGCCCGCCGACTCCATGGCAGCACCCATGACTAATAACGCGCGCGTCAACGTGAACGTGACCCGGCTTTCCGCCGCCGGGGATGCCGACGACGTCGCATCCCGCGCGCGAGGCGAGGCGCTCCGGGAATTGGAACTGCCCGCACTGCAGGAGCTGGCCCAGGCGCACCTAGGCGTCGAGCGCACCGCGCAGGGCCTGCGCGCCGCCCTGGCGCAGCTGGATAGCTGGCACGTCACCACCGGGGACCGGGCCTCACATGAACGCGCCAACCTGCTCACTCTGGCCAAGGTTATCGCCGAAGCGGCGCTGGGGCGGGAAAACTCCCTGGGCGCCCACTACCGGGTGGACGCCGCCGGCTCCCCACAACCGGTCAACGGCCAGCTGCTTCGTTATGGCAGGGTCCTGGACCCGGCCACCATCACCTCGAACCTAAGGACCAAGACCCTTGTCTAGCCCCGCCACCACCGCCTCCGCAGAACTCCGCACCCAGGGGATCATGCCGGTCCCCACGCGCGTCATCGAGAAAATCGTCTTGGCGGCCCTGGAAGAAGACAATCCCCGCGGGGATCTGACGGGGAACACCCTGATCCCCGCGCACACCACCGCCACCGCCGCGGTCATCGCCCGCGAACCGGGGATCTGCGCCGGGCTGGAGACCTTCATCGCCGCCATGAAGCTCTCCGAGCCAACACTGGTACTCACCCCCGCGCTCGCCGACGGGGACGCCTTTGCCACGGGGGACACCCTGGTCACGGTCTCCGGCCCGGCCCGCGGGTTGTTGGCCGGCGAACGCGTGGGACTGAACCTGCTCCAGCGCCTGTCCGGGATCGCCACCTCCACCGCCGCATTCGTCAAAGAAGCCGCAGGAACAGGCGCGCGGATCGTGGACACCCGCAAGACCACCCCGGGGCTGCGCGTGCTCGAACGTTACGCGGTGCGCTGCGGCGGCGGGCACAACCACCGCGACAACCTCTCCGAGGCCGTGATGGCCAAGGACAACCACCTAGCGTTGCTGGGCACCGGCTCGACGCTAACCAACGCGCTGCGCAAGGCCCGCGCCTCCCTGGGACACACCGTGCACTTCGAGGTGGAGATCGATTCGCTGGACCAGCTCGACGCGGTGCTCGCCGCCGGGGTCGATACCATCATGCTGGATAACTTCAGCGTGGCGGACCTGGCCACCGGGGTACGCCGGATCGCCGGTGCCGCACTCGTGGAGGCCTCGGGGAACGTTAAGCTGGACACCGTGGCAGCCATCGCCGCCACCGGGGTCGACGTCATTTCCTCCGGCGCCCTGACCCACTCGGTGCGCGCCCTTGACCTCGGCCTGGACATCAGGATGGAAGCGAACTGACTTGATCTACCTCGATGCCGCGGCAACCACCCCCGTGCGCCAGAACGTGCTGGATGTCATCATCCCGCTGCTGACCCACGACTACGGCAACCCCTCCAGCACCCACCAGATGGGTGGCAGCGCCAAACGTGCCCTGGACTATGCCCGGGAGACCGCCGCCAAGACACTTGGGGTACGCACCGGGGACATCGTTTTCACCTCCGGGGGCACCGAGTCCAACAACCTGGCCATCAAGGGCCTAGCGCTGGGCACCCCGCGCGGGAAGCACCTGCTGATCTCCGCGATTGAACACCCCTCGGTGACCGAGGCCTGCCACTACCTGGCCAAGCACCACGGGTTCGACCTAGACATCGCACCGGTGGATGCCCAGGGCATCCTCGATTTGGAGGCTTTCACCGCGCTGCTGCGCCCGGATACCACCCTGGTCAGTGTGATGGCGGTCAACAATGAGGTGGGCACCATTCAGCCGATTGCCGAAGTTGCCGCTGCCGCGCGTGCCTTCGGCGCCCTGGTGCATTGCGATGGGGTGCAGGGTGCCGGATGGCTGGAGATGGCCGGCATTGCCGCACACGTCGACGCACTGAGCCTCTCCGGGCACAAGATCGGCGGGCTCAAGGGGGCAGGGCTGCTGATGGTCCGCGGGAAACTGCCGCTGGAGCCCTTGGTCCACGGCGGGGGCCAAGAACGTGAACGCCGCTCCGGAACCGAGAACGTGGCAGGTGCCGTAGCCACCGCCACCGCGCTGTCGCTGGCCGCGGAAGCCAACGCCACCGGGACCGCCGAAGGCTACGGAGAGCATTTCATCAGCACCGTGCTGGATGGGCTGAACACCGAGGGGCGCATTCGGGCCAGACTCACCGGGGATGCCGGACGGCGCATTCCGGGCATCGTCTCCTTCGTCTTCCCCGAAACCGGGGGCGAGACGGTGCTGCTGGAACTCGAACGCCGCGGGGTGGTGTGTTCCTCCGGGTCGGCCTGCGCCGCCGGATCCACCGATCCCTCACACGTATTGCTGGCGATGGGCTACGACGAGGACACCGCGCACACAGCGGTGCGGCTGAGCTTCACTCGCACCGTGAAGGAAGCAGAGATCGCCACCTCCGCCCGTGCCGTGGTGGCAGCGGTTCAGGCGATTGCCGGGGTTTAGGCGCCGGACTTCATCCTTTGGCGTTTGGCATCCGTGGAACCAGAGCCCTCGATATGGGGGTATTTTCGGGGTATGAAGGGGTCCGTAGGTTTTTTGCCTTGCATAATCGCTTGTGTACGCACCATGGTGTCATCGGACTGTTCGAGGATCCGGGCGCGCTGGGGGTCTCTGACGTAAATGACAGTGTCGTCGTACTTCAAAAAAACCTTAATCTGCCGGGCTTCACTGGGAACGCTCAGGGCCTCGATCATTTCTTCACGCGTTGGCACTTCTTCATCCATGTTGTTCCCCTCCTTCATTGGCAGATTCCGTGTTTTCGTTGTAGCGGCCTTCATGCTCATTATCCCTCTGTTTGGCACGTTCTACCAGCAAAGCATCGAATTCATCAGTCAAGCTGTCATTGCTTGGAACGAGGGCTGTTTCGAAGATCAAAGACGCATCTTCTTTGGTCTGTAAGCCACTTCTACTCAGATGGTTCATAACATTGGCGCCCATCTGTTGGAGATTCGGATTTTCCGAAGCCGAGCTTTCGATTCCCCATTGGGCCCTTTTCCACCATTCGGAGCGTTTGTCCGCTTTGGCTTTCTGCCGATAGGCCAAGTAAGCGACAAAAACGACGAGAAGAGTGACCGCCGGTGCGAAACCGCCAATGATATCGGCCCATTGAGTCCATGCCGATAGCTCGATGGGGGCGAGGTGTGTTCCCAACAGTTCCTCCCGATGGCCGTGGCAGCCAGCATACCCATCTATCTTGAAAACTCCGCGCCTAGGGTGCCACAAAGTTTGCGCGAAACCTGTCCCGTCGGACGGGAACAACATTTGCCTGATTGAGGCTAAATCGAGGATTCCGGATTGCGCGTATTATCTCCTGCATTCCTCTGCCTGTTCCCTGATCTAGCCGACATGACCCGATGGGAAGATTCCAGCCGGGCTATTGGATTCAATGGTCGGGCGCACTCGCAATGTCCAACAAACCCCAAGAGGTAGGCTATGAGCCATGTCACTGACCTCGAATATTGGGTCCACGCCGGAACGTGGTGCCCAAGAAGTTGCTGCCAAGCTCACACGGTTGATCGCTTGCCGGACGGTCTCCCGCCCGAACCGTGACGAAGAGGACCGCGAGGAGTTCACCCGGCACGCCCAACTGCTCACCCAACTCTTTCCTCACGTGGCCGGCGCCGTTGAGCAGCACACGCTGGGGATCACCGGACAGCTCTGGCATTGGCGGGGCACCGAGAGCAGCAAGCCCGTAGTGCTGATGGCCCATCAAGACGTGGTGCCGGTTGAAAGCGAGGAGGACTGGGAACACCCGCCCTTTGCCGGAGTGATCGCCGACGGGCGGATCCATGGCCGAGGCGCACTGGATGACAAGGGGGACCTGGCCTGCATCCTGCAAGCGGCCGACGAATTGGCTGCCACGGGCTTTATCCCAGGACAAGACATCTACTTCTTCTTCGGGGACTGTGAGGAAACCGCCGGACCCACCGCGATGCTGGCCGTGGACTTCCTCTCCGCAGCGGGCGTGCGCCCGTGGATGGTGCTCGACGAAGGCGGAGCAGTGGCAAGCCAAACGTTCCCGGGCATCAACACACCGGTCGGCGTGATTGGGGTCAGCGAAAAGGGCCTGCTGGACCTGGAGCTCACGGCCACCGACGCCGGCGGGCATGCATCGGCCCCGCCGCGCTTCGGAGCCGTGCAGCGCATCGCCCGAGCCGTGGGCAGACTGCAGGCCAAGCCCTTCCCCGCCTCGATGCACCCGGTCACCAGCGAGACCTTCCGCCGCCTGGGAGCCGGAGCCCCGGGACTCATGGGCACCGGACTGAAGTGGGTGGCCCGACGCGGAAGAATCGCGGCAGAGACGCTGGCGTTGCTCGGAGCCGAACCCGCGGCCATGGTGCGCACCACCGTGGCAGCCACGCGCCTGGAGGGAAGCGATGGCATCAACGTACTGGCCCGCCGGGCCGCGGTGGTGCTGAACATTCGTATTGCAGTCACCGAGTCGGTGGAAGGAGTCATCGCCGGTATCCGCAAACGCGTGCGCGATCCACGGATCAACCTGTGCGTGCTCAGCGCGACCGAACCCTCACCGATATCGCCCATCAACTCGGAGGGCTTCGCGCTGCTCGAATCCGCGCTGGGGCACTCGCACCCCGGGGCGAGGACGGTCCCGTACATCATGATGGCAGCCACCGACGCCCGCCGCTTCACTGGGATCTGCACCCAGGTGTACCGCTTTGCACCGCTGGGTATGGACAAGGCCCAACGCGGTTCCATCCACGGAACCAATGAATGGGTAGAAGTTGCCGAATTGGGTCGGGCGGTTTCCTTCTACACCTTCCTGCTTCGTTCGCTCTAGACGACGTCTTTCGGGGGTGGAATGCGCGGGAGGGTAAGTCGATACGCCCCTGAATCGAAACTATGTTCGAATCAGGTTTTGGTGTGCTCCGAGCCAAGGTCCCTTCGTGCGGAAAGATCGCCAAGATGGGCCACAAACACCCTGCCCGGACCCGGTCTTCCGGGGGTAGCCTGACCCATAGGAGGCAGGGGGAGTACGGGCAACCGCAATTCCGTGGCTCCGAGAACAGGGAGGTTGGAGGCATGTCCAAACGCAGCGACGTACGCATGCGCGAACTGCTCGCCTCCATGGCCTCGATCACCGGGGACCTCTCGGTCACCGCGATCACCCACCGGGTACTGGATGAAGCGATGAAGATCTACGGTGCCACCACCGGGGTATTGGAACTGACCAACGACTCCCACCAGCGAGGACGGCTAGCCAAGGGCAAGGGCGCCGCGGCCCTGCTCGAACCCGCGGCACGGGACGAAGCCAAACGCCTGCGCCTGGAACTGAGTACGCGCGAACAACACTTCGCCCGCCTCATCCTGGGACCCAAGAACGGCAAGGACAGATACTCGCGGGCGGATAGGGAGCTGGGCGAAGCGCTCGCCGGAAGCGCAGGTGTGGCCCTGGAGAATGCCCAGCTCTACCAGGATGCCGCGGACCGCGCCCGCTGGCTGACCGCCTCAGCCAGCCTCGGCACGCTGCTGGGCGGAGAATCCCTGCACCACCCCCGTGGCCTAGACGAGGTGGCGGAGCTGGCCAGACGTGAGTCGCGCGCCAAGTACGCGCTGCTGCTGACGCCCATTGTTGGGGAGGCGGAGACCGGCACCAGCTACCGGATCGCCGGGATCAGCGAGCACGTCCACCGGCACCTGGCCGGGAGAGTGCTGCTCGACGTCGGTTCCCGGCACCACCTGGCACTGCGCAACACCGAACCGTTTGTGCTTGCCGGGCCCGCACAGCTCCTCCCGCTGGGCGAATTCGCCGATGGGCAGGCCACGTTGGTCGCCGAGCTGATAGCCCGTGGCATGCACTCCGGGCTGTTGGTGATGATCAGGGCACGGGGGGCCGAGGACTACCGTCCCGTGGAGGAACAAATGGCCGGGATCTTTGCCGCAGACATCGCCCAAGGCCTGGGCCTGGTCCAGATGCATCACCTGCGCGAAGAGGTACTGCTGTACCTGGAGCGCGAACGCATCGCCCGGGACCTTCACGACATCGTCATCCAACGCATCTTCGCCGCCGGGTTAGGAATCAGTGCCCTGCGCAAACAGCTGCCCAGCGAAGCCGCCCGGGAGCGGGCCGCCGGCATCGCCAGCGAACTGGACACCACCATCGCCGAGCTGCGCGCCACCATCTACTCGCTGCGCGTCAACGCCGGGCAGTCGGAGACTCCCGGCTCCCGCATGCTGCGCACCATCCGGCTGGCCTCCGAACCATTGGAATTCACCCCGGCGCTGCGGCTGGGCGATAACCTGGACGCACTGCTGGACGAAGTTACGCTCGGAAACCTGTTGGCGGTGCTCACCGAGGCACTGAGCAACGTGGTGCGCCACGCCCGTGCCCACGCCGTCGATCTGGCCGTGGAACGCACCGGGGATAGCCTGCGCCTGATCTTGCACGACGACGGGATCGGCTTCCTGCCCGGCGGGCCGGAAAGCGGGTTGGCGAACATGCGCCAGCGCGCCGCCGAACTCGGCGGGGAACTGCGGATCGATTCCACCCCGGGAGAGGGAACCACCCTGCACTGGATCGTGCCGGTGCCCGCCGGCAGCTAGGTGCCCCCGTCATGGGGACCGGGCAACGGGTGAGTCACGAAGACCGCGGCCTGGGTCCGCGACTCGAATCCCAGCTTCGCCAACATCGAGGACACATAGTTCTTCACGGTCTTCTCCGCCAAGCGCATGCGCTCGCCGATTTGCCGGTTGCTCATTCCCTCACCGACCAATTCCAGCACCCGGCGTTCCTGACTGGTGAGTTGGCTGATCCGCGGGTCGGGGTGTTCGTGGCTGAAGAGCCCGGAAATGATCCGCGCCTTGAGCCCGGGGGTGAACAGCGATTCACCGCGTGCCGCCCGGCGCAGGGCCTGGATCAGGTCGTTGCCGGCGATCTGCTTCAGCACATATCCCATGGCACCTGCCAGCACCGCACCGCGCAATGCCTGCTCGTCATCGTAACTGGTGAGGATCAAACAGTTCAGCGAGGCATCGATGGAGCGCACATCGCGACAGACCTCGATGCCCGTGCCATCGGGCAGCCGTGCATCAAGAACCGAAACATCCGGGCGCAGCGCCGGGATCTGTTTGCGAGCCTCGTGTGCCGTGCCGGAAGTGCCGACGACCTCGAAGCCCTCACCCTCGAGCAATTCACGCAAGCCGCGGCGGACCAACTCGTGATCATCGAGGATGAAGACGCGGATGGGGGTGTCGGTCTCAGATTCGGTGCCGGGGATGGGCGACGGGCTTGCTGCCGCTGCGTGATCCATGAGCGCCCCTTTCGACTCCGCGGGTAGGTGCAGACGCGTCCGCACATTCCTATTCTTAGCCCTCGAACCAGTACCGGACAAGGGGCCAAAGACCTGATGCGGATTTCGGCGACGGTTGGATGCCGGGACCGTGGTTGAGCGGACGGCCTGGCGCAAGCGCTAGTGCGGTTGCGGGAAGCCGAGCAAGGACCGGGTGCGGGCGTACTTCGCGGCTAGCCGTTCACGTGTCTCAGCGGGCAATACTGCGGTGCGTGCGGGGTCGGTGTTGTCCTCGATGTCGGCACGCTTGACCAACAGGCCCGTTGGGTTTCCCCGGACCCGGGCGCAGTAGTCCTCCAAAGTTTCACCCTCGCGTTTGGTCAGTGCGCGAACCGCCTCGATGACAGGGACCGGGATACCAGCAGCCCCAAGGTCAGCTTCGGTGACCTCACAGTCCTCCAGAACATCGTGCAGCCAGGCCGTGGCGATCGCCGCATCGTCGCCGCCGTGGGCGCGCACACCAGCTGCCACACGCGCGGGATGGGTGATGTACTCGACGCCGGACTTATCGACCTGTCCGGCGTGGGCGCGGGTGGCAATGTCCTGGGCTACCTGCACCAAGGCCTGCGTATTCATGATGGTCCTCCGTGGGCTGGGCGGTGGCTCGGTTGCCAGCATCGCTTGGTGTTTCCCAGCGTAGCGATGCTCACGGACAGTTGGCCTCCGCTGTGCCTAGGCAGGGTTCTGTGAGGTCGGCGGGTAGGTGATGGTGGTGCCTTCAACTTGGGCGAAGGAGGTCATCGTATGGGCGGTGGCCTTGGTGGCCGAGAAGATATCCAGGACTTCGACGCCGCGGGCCAATAGCGCATCGCCGACCAGCGAACGGTGGCAGCGCCAGGGAAGGGCCTCGGCGCACATGATGGCGGTGCTGTGTCCGTTGGCCCGCGTCAATAAATCCTCGATGGCGTGATCGAAGGCTTCGGTCTGCATGTAATCGGCGTAGCCGCGGAATGAATCGTTGTGCCAGGCTCCGTTGCCGCTGTCCTTGTGTGTGGGGCGCAGGCCGCCGAGATCCTTGGCCCGGTGGTAGCCGATTCCCGCGCCGGTCAGTGCCTCGGCGAGGACCTCGCCATTGAACTGCGGGTTGTGTCGTGACTTCGGGATGCTGCGGATGTCAACGAGGTGGGTGATGGCGTGGGCCTTGAGGATCTTGATGAACTCGGAAATCTCATGGGTGGAGTGGCCGATGGTGTAAATCATTCTCGTATCCACGATGTGCTCCGATTCCCTGGTCTTTGTGCCCGAAGCCGATGCCTGTGGCTCCTCCCTTTAGCGTAGGCGGATTCCTTCCGGATGCCCACTGATCTGCTCTGGCACAGCACCCGGAGCGGCCCGTGCCGGAGCGCCGAAAAGATCCGCCGGGTACCGCGGGTCTCGTGATACAAGGACGGTGAAAAGCGGGGCGGCAGGGTTAGGAGCGCTCGGCCCGCAATTCGCGCTTGAGCAGCTTCCCGGACTGATTGCGGGGGAGCTCTGCCACAAAATCCACCCGTTTGGGCACCTTGTGATTCGCGAGCCTGCTCTTCACATGTTGGCGCACCGTTTCCGCGGTCAATTCAGCACCCTCCTTGAGCACCACCACCGCGGTGATGGCTTCGATCCAGCGTTCATCCTCGAGCCCGATCACTGCCACCTCGGCGACTTCCTCGAGCTCGTAAATGCAGTCTTCGACTTCGCGAGGAGCCACCAGGACACCGCCGGTGTTGATCACGTCCTTGATGCGGTCGACCACCTGGATATAGCCCTGGTGATCACGGGTGACCTGGTCGCCGGAACGGAACCAGCCCTCGGTGAAGGCCTCGACCGTTGCCTCGGGCTTGTTCCAATACCCGTTCATGACCTGCGGGGAACGGTACTGGACTTCACCGGGCTCGCCAGCAGCGGCGATCGTCCCCTCGGCATTGATGACCCGTGCCTCGACGAAGAACACCGGCCGGCCGCAGGAGGCCGGACGAGCTTCGTGATCCTCCGGACGCAAGACCGAGCACAGTGGCCCGAGTTCCGACTGGCCGAAGCAGTTGTAGAAACCGATCCCCGGGTAGCGGGAGCGCAAACGATGCAACACCGTCACCGGCATGATGGAGGCGCCGTACTGGGCCTTGGTCAGCGAGGACAAGTCGCGGGTGTCCAGATCCGGGTGGTTGCTCAGGGGCACCCACACGGTGGGCGCCAGAAAAAGCGAGCCAATGTGCTCGGCTTCGACCCGTTTCAGGATTTCGGCGATGTCAGGCTTGGCCATCAGCCGGACCGTGGCTCCCAGGGACAAGTAGGGCAAGAGGAAAACGTGCATGGCCGCCGAGTGATACAGCGGCATCGGAATCAGCGGCCGGTCCTCGGCCGTGAAGTCCAGGGCGATGATCGCCGAAACATACTGGGCGATCAACGCCGCGTGAGTCATCATCGCACCCTTGGGCGCGGAGGTTGTCCCGGAGGTGTACAACAACTGGGCCAGATCGCCACCGCGAACTGCCACGTGCACCGGGTCCGTGCCCGCCTCGGGGTCCACGGCAGGGTCCAACGCGGTGTCCAAGATCGAGGGCGAATCGGAGGCTCCGGGCAGCAACGTCCAGACCTGCTCGATGGCTTCGGCCCGGCCATCGTCACGAACTTGGTTCACCAGCGGCAGCCTTTCCTTATCCGCCACCACCACGACGGCTCCGGAATCTTCTAGCAGGTAGGTGAGTTCGTCACCCTTGAGCGCGAAGTTCACCGGCACATGGACCAGTCCCGCCGAGGCGCAGGCCAGGAACAAGATCGCGTAGGCATCGGAGTTGGCGCCGTAGGCTGCCACCCGGGAGCCTGGAGGAAGATTGGCGCTGCGCAGCCTGCCGGCAACTCGTTGCACCGCCACATCCAGTTCCCGGTAGGTCCACCGACGATCCTGAAATTCTAGGGCGGTGGTGTTCGGATTGCGGGAGGTACTGCGGCGCAGCAACGCACCGATGGTATCGACCGGATCCGTGGTGATGATGCTCGCCGCCTCAGCGCTGCCTGGCGTGGAATCTTTCATGGATGAAGGTCCTTTCGAAATGTTCATCATGCCTGGACTGGAGATGTTCGATGCGGGTGTTGTTGGCCTGTTCGGTACGTTAGTGCCTGGCGGGTAGCTGCCGGCTGATCGATGCGGCTCGGCCTTGCGGAAATCCTTCAGGGGAAGCGTTCTTATCTCTTCGGCGGGCGTGCGGCTTTCAAGCGGGGAAACGTGTAGTCGTTTCCCCGATGAATAGTGATCTTAGGATGCCCAACTAATTTCGAGTTGTCTAGGTCACATCGCGGTTTTGATGCCCGTGGCTTGAATGGGGGCAGGATGGGCGAGGAGAGTATGGGATTTTTCGCTACACACAGCACGGGGCGCCGCGTATGCGCTTTCTGGCCTGACGCGGCATCTGCAAAAACCCTGCTGCACGGAGCCGTGCCCGCAGTTTCCTTCCAGGGCAACAACCGATTGCTTCGGCCACTAGGCGCCGGAGGATCCGGGCCCGGCGGTCAGCCACGCTTCGCGGGTGATGGCGTACTCGACGTCGCCGAGCTCGTCCCCGTCGATGCGCACCGGCCAGTCGGCGACGAAGTGCCGCACTAGATCCATCGAACACTTCTCCATAACCAGGCGCGAGGCGGTGTTCACCGCCATGGTGTTGGCATGGATGCGGGTCACCGACGGCACCGAAAACCCGTGGTTGATCAGCGCGCGGGCACCCTCGGTGGCCAGCCCGCGGCCCCAAAACACGTGCTTGAGCCGGTAGCCCAGCTCTGGTTCCGCGGCAGGGGTCCCGGGTTCGGGGCGCAGGTGGAACCAGCCGGCGAATTCGCCGGTGGTCCGCAGCTGAGCCACCCAGAACCCGAAGTCCGGACCTGCCCGGTGGTAGCCGAGGTAGGCGGGGATGTACTCGTCGGTGATTTCCGCCAGCGAGGTCGGCACCCCGTTGGAGATATAGCGCATGACCCGCGGGTCCGCATCCAGGTCAACCAGCAGCCCGGCGTCGTCGGCGGTAAATTGACGCAACACCAACCGCGGGGTCTGCAGCAGGATCTTCATGGAACCCATTGTGCGCCGGTTATTCCTTGACGGCTCCCTCGAGCATGCCCTTGATGAAGTGGCGTTGCATCAGGAAGTAGAGCAGGACCACCGGCAGGGCGACCATCACCGCGGCGGCGGCCAACAGCGCGGTGCCCTGGGTGTACTGGCCCTGGAAGAAGGCCAGGCCCAGCGGGGCGGTGCGGAACTCCCCGGAAGGGGACATGACCAGCGGGATCAGGAATTCGTTCCACGTCCACATGAACATCAGAACGACCATGGTGGTGATCGCCGGGCGGCCCATGGGCACCAGGATGGAAAACAGGATCCTGCCCTTTGAGGCCCCGTCCACGCGCGCGGCGTCCATGATGGAGGGATTCACGCCCTTGAAGTAGGCGCGCATCCAGTAGGTGCCGAACGCGACCGACTGGGCGACCTGTGGCAGGGCCACGGCCCAGACGGTGTCGGTGAGCCCGAAGGTGCGCAGATCGAAGAAGAGCGGCACGATGATGGCCTCGGAGGGCACCATGATGCCCAGCAGGAAGAGGTAGAACAGGAATTGTTCGCCGCGAAATCTCATGGTCCCAAACGCGTAGCCGGCCATGATCGACAGCACCACGGCGAGGGACACCACAATCACCGCGACCAGCACCGAGGTGCCCATGTATTGCCCGAAGCGTCCCTCGACCCAAGCTTCGGCGAAGTTGCCGGGGTGGAAGGAGCCCTGACGGGCGGCGGACGCGCTGGCAGGACCGAACGCGGTGACCAAGATGGAGAGCACCGGAGTGAGCACTACCAGTGAGAAGCCGATCAGGATCACGTAGTTCAGCGTGCGCTCGGTGGCAGAGACCCTCATTGGGCACGCTCCGAGATCCGGTTCACGGCCAGGGTGATCAGGAAGATGATGAGGGTCAGGGTGACGCCGATGGCCGCGGCGGAGCCGACCTGCCCGGTCTCAAATGCCCTGCGGTAGACCTCGTAGCTGGGCACCGTGGTGGAGGAACCGGGACCCCCGGAAGTGGTCATGTAGATCAAGTCGAAGGTCTTCAGCGAGGCGACGATGGTCAGCGTCAGGGCCACGGTGAGCTCCGCGCGGACCGCTGGGACGATGATGGCGAAGAACTCGCGCACCGGTCCGGCACCATCGAGCCGGACCGCTTCGAAGAGCTCGGTGGGGATCTTGGCCATGCCGGCCAGCAGCAGCACCGTGACTAATCCGGTGGACACCCAGGAGCCGATCAGCCCCACGGCGGGCAGGGAGAAGACGTAGTCCCCGAGCCAAGACCGGGTCAGCGCGTCCAGGCCGATGGAGCGCAGCATCGAGTTCAGCAGCCCGTCGGGCGCATAAATCTGTTTGAAGGCCACCGAGACCACCACCATCGCGATGACCTGCGGCAGGAAGACCAGGGTGCGGAACAGGGCCAGCCCGCGGGCCTTGGCCCGAGTTAGTACCGCGGCCAGCACCAGGCCGATCCCGCAGGGCAGCACCGCGTAGAAGAAGATGAACACCAGTGCGTGGCCGAAGGCGGCGCGCAGCCGGGCGTCGGCGAAGATCTCGGTGTAGTTCTCCGCCCCGACGAACGTGGCCAGACTCAGCCCGTCCCAGGCGAAGAGCGAGAGGTGCACCGAGCGGGCCAGCGGGTAGAGCATAAACGCCGCGTAGATGATGAAGGCCGGGGCGATGAAGAGATACGGGGTCAGCCGGCGGCCCTGGCGCCCCGAGGAATTCCCCGGGGCGCCGGTGGTGTTACTTGCCTTGGGTAAAGCCGGCATAGTCCGCTTCCATGGCCTCGGTGAAGGCCTTCGCGTCGATCCGGCCATCGAGCAGTCCCTGCAGCGAATCGCCCAGGGTGTCTCCCATGGTCGGGGTCGCGTAGTCCAGGTACGGCAGCAGTACTCCATCGGTGCTCACCGATTCGAAGGTGGTGAACACGTCCCTCTGGACTCCGGAGTCCGGGGCGTGGGCCGCGGTGTCAAGCACCGGCAGGTTCCCGGTCTCGGCCAGCACCTTCATCGCGTCCTGGTTGGTGATGAAGTCGATGTAGGCCGCGGCGAGGTCGGGGTTCTTGGTCTTGGCGGTCACGGTGAAGGGCAGCCCGGTGCCGCCGGTGGTGTGTGCGCCCGTTCCTGCGGTGGCACCGGGAGCGAAGAATCCGACGTCCTGCCCCATAGCGTCTTCCAAGTCGGCGGCCATCCAGGAGCCGCCCATCAAGAAGACCCCTTCGCCCTTGGTCAGCTTCTGCCAGGCGGCATCGTACTCGGTGCCGTTGACGCCCTGGTTGAAGTAGCCCTTGGCGTTCCAGTCGGCCAGCGTCTGCGCCGCGGCCTGGTTTTCCTCGGTGGTCCAGGAGGCGCCGGCGTTGCCGAAGCCGAGCTTCTCGATGTCCTCTGCGGGGACCTTGGCGCCTTGGATGGGGCCAAAGACGTGACCTGCAGGCCACTTCTCGATGTTGCCCAGCAGCAGCGGGGTTTCGCCCGCCTCCTTGGCGGTGGTGATGGCCTCTTCGAATCCTGCCCAGTCGCCCGGGACCTCAAGGTCCAGGGACTGTAGCTTCTTCTTAGAGTAGAAGACGCCCACGACCTCACCGACCTGCGGCAGCCCGTAGACCGAGCCGGAGCCGAAGGTGGTGCCGTCGGTGGAGTACTGCGAGTACTTCAGTACCGAGGACGGGAAGCGCTCGGTCCAGCCGTAGGCCGCGGCCCAGTCATCGAGCGGCAGTAACTGCCCGGCCTTCACAAACGCGCCCATGGTGTTGCGGGCGTTGTTGGCCTGGACCACGTCGGGGGCGTCGGTGCCCGAGAGTGCCAGGCGCAGCGTCTTACCCAGATCCTCGAAGGACTGGGAATTTCGCTTGATGGTGATGTTGGGGTATTTGGCCTCGAAGGCGGCGTTGAGCTTGGTCATTTGCTCGTTCTGTCCGCCGCGGACCTCCTGGTCCCAGATGGTCAGGGTTACCTCGCCCATCGACGCCACATCCGTGTTGACGATGGCGCCGGTTTGCGGTGCCGAGGGCGCGGGGGCCTCGGATCCCGGGGTGCAGGCCGACAGGCTCAGCGCCAGGACGGCCGCTGCGGCCAGGGCCAGGGTGCGGGTTTTGCCTCGGGGTGTCATATGGGTCCTTTCGTACACAGGGGAAGTTTTGGTGGGCGGCGGCCGGGAGGGGACCGGGGCCGCCGGGGGATCGGGTTAGCGCGAGGGTGGCAGCGGGCCGTGCCCGTGGCGGCGGTAGTGGGCTTCGGCCTCGGTCAGCAGCCCGAAGGTGGCCTCGGCGCGGCGCACGGCGTTGGGCTTGTGCTGCGCCAGTACGTCGTTGAGGAACCCGTAGCGTTTGGCGATGTCTGCGCATTCGGCGTTGTCGCGGGCGCGTAGCTTGGCCGTTTCCCACCAGTCGGCGATATCTCCCCAGCCCGGGGAAGCCAGCGAACCGCCGAAGTGTTTCACCGCCAGGGCCGAGCAAAGCGTGGAGAAGAGTAAGCGTTGGTGCAGCGGCCAGCCGGCCAGGGTGCCCAGCACGATGCCGGCGGAGAATACGTCCCCGGCGCCCGTCGGGTCGATGGCCGCCACGCGCAGGCTGGGAACCTGGGCATGTTCCCCGGTGGAGGAGTCGATGGCGATGGCACCGTCCACGCCCTGGGTGATGACCACCAAGGGGGCGCGTGTTGAGAGCGCCTTCAGTGCGGCGTCGGGCGACTCAGTGCGGGAGTAGGCCATGGCTTCGACGTGGTTGGGCAGGAACCCGTGGCAAAGTGCTAAGTCGTTGAGTGTGGCCGTGTCCCATTTTTCTGTGGGGTCCCAGCCGACGGCCGCGAAAACCTTGCCCTGGTTGGGGTGGGTGGGGATCCACCAGGGTTCCTCATGTCCGGGCATGGCCAGCTCGGCGATCATCGCCTTGGAGGTGGGTGGGATGCCGATGAGCTCGGCGGCGCTGATGGGGATCGGGTGGCCGTGGGTGATCATCGAGCGGTCCCCGTCGCGGGCCAGGGATACGGTGAGGGCCGAGTGCCAGTTCTCGAAGATGCGCGAGCGGCTTAGGTCGATGCCCTCCTGCTCTTCAAGCAGCGACCAGGACCATGCACCGTAGGCGTCGTCCCCGAAGCCTGCCGATAACCCGGTGGACAAACCGAGCCGGGCGGCTGCCACCGCGAGGTTGGCGATGCCGCCGGGGACCGAGCCCATGCCCTCTGCCCAGACCTCGGTGCCGGGCTGCGGGGCCGTGGGCAGGCCGGTGAAGATGATGTCGAAGAAGAGGGAGCCGGTGAGGAACAGATCGAGTTCCGTCTCTGGCTCGGATGCGGAGATCACCGGTGTGTTCCTCTTGCTTGCGCCGTCAGTGGCGGTCAGGGATGCTTACCGGGTTTCCGGTGGCATGCGGGGCGCGCAGCGCACCCTTGAATTGGACGTTAGCACGCGTTAAGGGGTGGTACAAGTGATTGAATTTGCTCGGTTCTGCTCATTTGTGACTGTTAGTCTGGGGGTATGTTAATCAGTGCGCGGCAGGGCTCGATCCTGCGCCGGATCCAGGAGACCGGGGATGTCTCGGTCCAGGAGCTGGCCAACGACCTGAAGGTGAGCCCGTCGACCATCAGACGGGATTTGAACCTGCTCTCCTCCGAGGGTCACCTGCGCCGGGTCCACGGGGGTGGGTCGCTGGATTCGGACAAGATCGACTTCCGCGAGGTGCTGGCCAGAAGCTCGCCGGCCAAGGAAAAGATCGCCAACCGGGCCGCGGAACTCGTGCAGGACGGCGACGTGGTGCTGCTGGACATCGGCACCACCACCGCGATGCTGGCCCGGGCCCTGCGCGGACGCAAGATTACGGTGATTACCTCCAGCATGGCGGTGCTTGATGAGCTGCGTAACGACCCCGAGGTTGAACTGATCATCCTTGGCGGGGTGCTGCGCCGCTCGTATCACTCGCTGGTGGGCTCGTTGACGCTGGCGTCGCTGGCCAACATCCGGGCGAACATCAGCTTCCTGGGCTGCAGCGGAATCAGGGAGGACACCACGGTGCAGGACACCACCGGTATCGAGGTACCCGTCAAGCAGGCCATCTTGGACAGCAGTGCGAAGATCGTGTTGCTGGCCGACGAAACCAAATTCCCCGGGGTGGGGATCCGAGATGTGTGCACCGCCGAGCGGATCAGCACGCTGGTGACCAGCCAGGGCGCCGATCCGTATACCCTCGAAGCATTCAGGACATTAGGAAGCGAAGTGGAACTGGCATGAAACTGACCATCATTGGCGGCGGCGGATTCAGGGTCCCGCAGATTTTCGAGGCACTGGCAGGCGAGAACGAGGGCGTGCACATCACCGAGCTCTGCCTCTTCGATTCAGACCCTGCGCGGGTGATGGCCATCAAGGCCGTGCTGGAGCAAATGGCGCCGGCGCTGCCGCGGCCACCGAGCGTGGTTTCCGCCGCAACGCTGGATGAAGCGGTGAGAGGGGCGGCCTTCATCTTCTCCGCCATGCGCATTGGTGGGACCGAGGGAAGGATCAAGGATGAACGGATCGCCCTTGATCTCGGGGTGCTGGGCCAAGAGACCACCGGCCCCGGCGGCCTGGCCTACGCCATGCGCACCTTGCCGCATGCCCGGGACCTGGCCAAGCGCGTGGCCAGGCTCGCACCCGGGGCCTTCCTGATTAACTTCACCAACCCCGCCGGCATCGTCACCGAGGCCATGCGCGAGGAACTGGGGGACAATGTGGTGGGGATCTGCGACACCCCCATCGGGCTGATGCGCCGGGCCGTGCACGCCATCGGCTCCACCCCGGAGCAGGTCGACTTCGACTACGTGGGACTGAACCACCTGGGCTGGCTGCGCTCCCTGAAGGTGGGCGGGGTGGACAAGCTCCCAGGGCTGCTGGCCGACGATGTGCTGCTGGGTGGCATCGAGGAAGCCCGGCTCATGGGCCTGGAATGGGTCAGGGCGCTGGGGGCGATCCCCAATGAATATCTGTATTACTACTACTTCCAGCGCGAGGCCACCGCACGGCTGGCTGGTTCGCCCGAGACCCGCGGCGAGTTTCTGCACCGGCAGCAGTCCGGCTTCTACGCCGAAGCCTGTCAGCACCCGGAGCGTGCGCTGGAATCCTGGCAACGGACCAAACACGACCGCGAGGCCAGCTACATGGCCGAAAGCAGGCCCGAGGACCAGCGCACCAACCGTGAGGCTTCGGACATCGAGGGTGGGGGCTACCAGCAGGTGGCCCTGGATTTGATGACGGCACTGCTTGGCGGCAAGCCTGCAACCATGATCCTGAATGTGGCTAACCGAGGTATGGTTCCACAGCTGCCTGAGGACGCAGTGATCGAAGTCCCGTGCACCGTCACGGCCGCCGGCATCGTCCCGAAGGAGATCGCCCCGGTCACCGGGGAGATGCTCGGGCTGCTGCAGCAGGTCAAGGCGGTGGAGCGGCTGGTCATCTCCGCCTCGAAGCAAAAGAGTGAGACGTTGGCCTGGCGGGCGCTGGCCGCCCACCCGCTGGTGGATTCGATCGCTGTGGCCCGGCAACTATTTGAGACCTACAGGGAACAGATCCCTGGCGTGGCGGAGGCCTTCGCCGACGGATCTTAGATGCTGACCGGGTGTTGAACTTCGTGTAAATTCAGTCGCTTTTCAATGCCACTGCGGTGGACCGTTTCGTTGGAGTGCTCCGATGCCGGTGGAGGACTTTGAACAAGCGTTTTGTATCGGCGCAACGAGGGGCGTTTCAGGAGGGTACTGGTGAGGGTCCCAACAATTTTATTGCCGGGCACGGGCGCTACGGAAGGTCATCGCTGACTGAGATCGTGACATCTAAGGCCTCCGCCAACTCGTCGAGTAGCAACCTGCCGGTGCCCTCCAGTAGTGAACCCGAAGCATTTCGATAGGGACCGAGTGTCCAAGCGCCGCGGTGCAGCGGCACTCTGTCTCCAAAGACCATTGCGACCTCTTGGTGCCGTATCCCGGAGATCTCGGCCTGACGGGAGTGCCAGAGGATGCCAGAAGACGCAGGATATGAGGCGTGGATCGTCCGCGCAACCTTCCGCGTGCAGGGATAATGCTCGGTAGAGCTGCTCGCGACATTCTCCCGTACCAGCCCCAGAGCCTCGAGCTGCATATCACGGAGATCGATCAGGTCTAGGGGCCCCGGCGGCACCACTCGGGCATGTAGTTTGCCCAGAAGAGACAGCTCTGAAACCACCCTGGGACGGCGGACATGCACGTCGTGAAGGCTGGTCTCCAACAGCGCGGCTTCAAGGGACTGCGCTAAATAAAAAGACGGTACCCGTTCCCCGGTGCCAAGCGAGTCGAACGGTGAAAACCGTGTGTCGCCAAAACCGGGGTTCGGGTGGCCGTATCCATCTCGGGCGTCGTAGACGCGGTACCAGTGTCGAGAAGTAGGGAAACTGACGTGAAGCAAGCCACCAGTCGTGGCCAGGGATCCCAACTGCGAGATCGCGACGGTACAGCCGGCGGGATCAGGGCATTGAAGGTCTTGCGGTGGGAATCCGCCGGTCATTAGGGGGTCGCCTGTGCGGTCCGTAGCTCGGCCGCGTACCGTTCGGCCGCCTTGTGGGCACGTTTCATGTTGCTCCTGGCGACTTCGGCTGGAACCTCCCCGCTCAGAAGCCCGGTGGGATTAGTCAACCAAGCCCACAGCGACCACCCGTCCAACCCGGCGTACAGCAATGGTCGGACCAGCTCGGAAATCAACGGGTTTACATCCCGGGAATCGGTGAGTTGCACCGACGGGACTAGGACAAGGCCTCGGGCTTCTACGGTGAAAATCTCTCGTCGCTTACGTAGCCGCGACACCCAGGTGCGGATTGAGCTTTCCATGGTTCCGCGAAATTCCGCCAGCGATGCGTAAGTTTCGGCGCCGTTTTCTTGGACAAGCTGTTGCCGGAGGGCTGCGCTGCGCTGCACCTGCCGCTGAGAAGCCTGTGAAACCAGCGGGATGGATTCTTCGATCATGGCTTCGTGAACGTATGACGCCAGGGCCGCCCGGGCCTGGACACGCTCGTTTCCCACCGCGTGATACAGCGAGAGGGCATAGGAAACGTCTTGCTCGTTGAGTCCAATGACCTCGACACGGCCGTTGTTGGTTTGGACGTTAACTCTGTCGGGAACTTGTGCAGTCATGGGAACACCTCCGTACCTCCAATGTAGCAATGTCGCACTGCTTTAGATAGTGCGGCGAACGCCACAGTTGTGGTCCATATCTTGCCGAGGCGGGGTCTGGAAAGCGGCCCACCCGGCACCCTTTGCCTCAGCAGCAGATCTGATATCAAGGATCAGGAAATGACGCCCAGGCGCACCTGGCCGGCTTCGACTTCCCAGCGCGCATCCAGACGCACATTCTGCAGCAGCCGGCGGTCGTGGGTGACCAGCAGCAACGCGCCTTCGTAAGCACCTAGGGCTTCCTCGAGCTGTTCGATGGCCGGCAGATCCAGGTGGTTGGTCGGTTCATCGAGCACCAGCAGGTTCACTCCGCGTCCCTGCAACAGTGCCAGGGAGGCACGGGTGCGTTCCCCGGGAGAAAGATCCCTGACCAGCGAGGCGGTCTGGTGGGCCTTGAGCCCGAACTTGGCCAGCAGCGTGCGGGCCTCGGCACTGGGGAACTCGGGCACCGCTGCCTCGAACGCCTCACCAAGGGCCATGTCCTCGGGCAGCTGGCTGCGGGCCTGGTCGATCTCGCCGATGGCCACCGAAGAACCCAGGGATGCAGTGCCTGCATCGGGAGCCAAGTGCCCGAGCAAAAGGTTCAGCAACGTGGACTTCCCCGCCCCATTGGGCCCGGTGATCCCGATCCGGTCCCCGGCGTTGACCTGCACCGAGACCGGGCCGAAGGTGAAATCCCCGCGGGTGATGGAAGCCTCGTTGAGCGTGGAGACCACGGTGGAGGAACGCGGGGCCGCGGCGATCTCGAACTGCAAGACCCATTCCTTGCGCGGCTCGGCGACCTCATCCAGCCGGGCGATGCGCGATTCCATCTGCCGCACCTTGGAAGCCTGCTTCTCCGAGGACTCGTTGGAAGCCTTGCGGCGGAGCTTATCGTTGTCGGGGTTCTTCTTCATGGCGTTGCGCACGCCCTGGGAGGACCATTCTCGCTGGGTGCGTGCCCGGGAAACCAAGTCGGCCTTCTTGTCGGCGAACTCGTCGTAGGCCTCGCGCGCGTGGCGTCGGTTGATGGCCCGCTCCTCGAGGTAGGAGTCGTAGCCTCCGTCGTACACCGCCACCTGGTTCTGCGCCAGATCCAGTTCGACGATGCGGGTGACGCAGCGGGCCAGGAACTCGCGGTCGTGGGAGACCAGCACCACCCCGGTGCGCAGCGAGGAGACGAAGGATTCCAGGCGGGTCAGCCCGGCCAGGTCCAGGTCGTTGGTTGGCTCGTCCAGCAGCACCACGTCGAAGCGGCTCAGTAGCAGTGCGGCCAGTGCCACGCGGGCCACCTGCCCACCGGAGAGCGCGGTCATCAGGGTGTCGGTGGGCAGGTCGAAACCGAGTTCTGCCAGTATCCCGGGGGCTCGATCCTCCAGGTCCATGGCGCCGGAGGCCATCCAGTGATCAAACGCCGTGGCATAGGCGTCGTCGGCACCCGGTGCCCCGGTGCCCAGGGCCTCAGCCGTGGATTCCATGGCCGAGGTGGCTGCGGCACAACCGGTGCGCCGGGCCAGATAGGCCTCGATGGTTTCGCCGGCGATGCGCTCGTGTTCCTGCGGCATCCAGCCGATGAAGGCGCCAGCGGGTGCCGAGGATACGGTGCCGCCCAGCGGCTCATCGACCCCCGCCAGCAAGCGCAGCAGCGTGGATTTACCGGCGCCGTTGGAGCCCACCACCCCAATGACGTCCCCGGGGGAGAGCGTGAAGGACAAAGCGGAGAAAAGGGTGCGATGGGCGTGGCCGCCGGCCAGATCCTTGGCCACGAGTGTTGCAGTCATTGAACCAGTTTAGGTTCTTGGACCCCCGCGCGGTGTATCGGCGGGCGCAACGGGGGTGTGCGGTTAGTCGCTGAGGTTCTCGGAGAGGATCTGCAATACCTGCGAGCGGGCTGCGGCGGCCCGTTCGCCGAGCCGGGTGGCGATGACCTCCACCAGGGATTCGAGCAAGATCACGTGCGGCACCCGCGAGGTGTGCTCTAGTTCGTGCCTGAAGGAACCACCGGCCGGAGCAACCACTAATGCCACGTCGGCCAGCTCCACCAGCGGGGAATCGGTGAAAGAGGTGATGACGATCAGTGTGGCCCCGGCATCGCGTACCGCGCGCCCGGCACGCAGGCTTGATTCGTTGGCGCCGCTTCCGCTGATGACCACCGCCGCATCCGCGGCCGCCAGAGACCTGGCGGCGATCTGCTGGGCGATGGTGTCTGCCACCAACTCGGTGGGGCGCCCCAGCGACGTCAAGCGCATGGACAGGTCCGAGGCCAGCGGGGCCGAAAGCCCGTTGGCCATGGCCAGTAGTCGCGGGGCAGCGATGATCCGCTCCACGGCCCGTTGCAGCGAGGATTCCTCAAGCATTGCGGTGATCTGCCCCAGCGAGTGCGCCAGCGCATTGATGTCGGCCCGAATCGCCCCGAGCACCGAACCATCCGGGAGATCGGAGCCTGCCGCCGGTAGCCGCGGACCCGGAAGCAAGGCCAGATCACGGGCCAGGGCCACGCGCAGCTGCGGGAATCCGCGGTAGCCCAGGCGCTGGCAGGTGCGGATCGCCGTGGAGCGGGCCACCCCGGCACGCTCGGCAAGCTGCTGCGCCGTCATCTCCACCACCGCCTCGGGTTCGGCCATGATGATCTCGGCGATGCGCAGTTCGCTGGGCAGCAGGGTGTTGCGCACCGTGGAGAGGCGCGCGCGGACCCCCGCCTGCTCGACGTCGTTGGCTGTCACTGTGGTTTTCCTCCATCTGTCAGCCGGCGCCGGATGGCCCCGGATACGGCGTCGATGCCCATGGTCACGGCAATGACCACCAGGATCAGCACGCCGACCGTCGACCATTCACGGTACTGGGTGTAGGAGGTGAGCATATCCCCGACGCCGCCGACCCCAATGAGTCCAAGTACCGCGGAAGCGCGCACATTGATTTCGAAGCGGTAGAGCCAGAAGGATGCGAACTCGGGCATGGCCGAGGGCCAGACGCCCCAGCGGATGACCTGCGAGGTACTGCCGCCCGCGGCACGCACCGCCTCAAGCGGGCCCGGATCCACGCCCTCGATCGATTCGTAACCCCATTTGCCCAGGGTGCCGATGCTGTTCACGGCCAGCGCGAGCGCACCGGTGAGCGGGGTCAGTCCGGTGACCGAGAGGATGATGATGGCGATGACGATCTCCGGGACCGCGCGGATCAGGGCAAAGGCCATGCGCAGCAATCCGCGCACGGGCGCCGGGGCGAATCCGCGGGCCGCCAGGAAGCTCAGCGGGAAGGAGATGAGCAGTCCCAGCACCGTTCCCACCCAGGCCATTTGCACGCTGCGCCAGGTCTGGGCCAGTGCCTCTCCGAGCTTGTCCCAGTTCGGGTTCGAGAACATCAGCCACAGGTAGCGGACGATGTCGGCCGGCAGACCCAGCAGCCTCGACCAGGTGATCTCCACGGACCAGAAGGAAGCGACGGCGATAACGGCCACCGCCAGTACGGCGGCCAGTGGCCGCCACGGAACCGGCTTGGCTGGCGGGACCGGAGCCGGCGCCTGCGGCGCCTGCGCGGCCGTCGCGGTGTTGCGGGTGGGGTTGTGCAGGCTCACACCAATCTCCTTCGGATGACGTCGCTGAACTTGTCCAAGAGCAGCACGAGTATGAGGATCTCCAGGATGATCAGCGAGAGCTGGTCGTAGCGGTAGAAGGTGCGCACCGCGTCGATGAGCAGCCCGAGGCCGCCGGCGCCCACCAGTCCCAGGACCGTGGAGGCGCGCACATTGAGTTCAAAGACGTACAAGGTCTGATTGATGAAGGCAGGTGCCACCTCCGGCAGCGCCAGCGCCCGGTTGATCTGTGCACGGGTGCCACCCGCGGCGGAACCGGCCTCCAACAGGCCGGTGTCGTTGGCTTCGATGGATTCGGAGACCAGCTTGACGATGGTGCCGAGGTTGAACATGACAAGTGCCAGGATTCCGGGCAGGGCACCGACCCCGACCATGGCCACCAGCACCGCGGCGTAGAGCAGGTCGGGGACCGAACGGACGATGTTTAACGCCGTGCGCACCAAGGTCCGGGTGACGGAATTAGGATTGGTCGGCCGGGCCGCCCACATGCTCAGCGGCAGCCCCAGCAGCGAACCGACCAGCGTGGCAATGACGGCCATTTGCAGAGTTTCGAGTAGCGGTGCGACGGTGCGCGGGAAAAAAGAAAAATCTGGGGACAGCATTTCCAGGATCTTGCCGACACCGTTTTGCCAGTTGCGGGAGATGGCATCGAAGCCGAAGGCGATGCCCCATTGCGGGCTCAGCGTGACGGCGGTGATGGCCACGATCACGAGCGTTGCGGCGTAGGGTTTCCAGCGTCCGCGCGGCTTGGCGGGAATCTGCAGGTCCGTCATTTCTCCAGCACATCCTGGGCTCCGATGGAGCGTCCGTAGATCTCCTCGAATACCGCGTCGTCGGCGCTAGCTGCATCCCCGTCGTAGACGATGCGTCCGGCGCGCAGGCCGATCAGCCGGGTCCCGTAGCGCCGGGCCAAATCCAGCAGGTGCAGGTTGGTCAGCACCGTGATGCCCAGGTCCTGGTTGATCCGGCGCAGATCGCCCATCACCGCGTGGGCCGTGGGCGGGTCCAGGCTGGCCACGGGCTCGTCGGCCAGCACCAGGCGCGGTTCCTGGGTAAGCGCGCGGGCGATGGCCACGCGCTGGGCCTGACCGCCGGAAAGATCGGCGGCGCGCTGGTAGGCCTTGGGCAGGATCTCCACCCGATCCAGCGCCTCGAAGGCCAGACGCCTATCCGCGGCGGTGTAGGCGCCCAGCATGGTGCGCCACCACGGGGCATGGGAGAGGCGCCCGACCAGCACGTTGTTGAGCACCGTGGTGCGCTTGGCCAGGTTGAAGCCCTGGAAGATCATGCCGATCTGCCCGCGGACCGCACGCAATTCGCGCCCGCGGGCACCGTCGATGCGGTGCCCGCCGACCTCGAGTTCCCCGGAGGTGACAGGTACCAGGGCGTTGATGGTGCGGATCAACGAGCTCTTGCCCGATCCCGAGAGTCCGACCACCGAGACCATTTCGCCCGCCTCGATGTCTAGGCTGATCCGGTCCAGGGCCACAACCCCGTTGGGGTAGCGGACCGTGACCTCACGCATCCTGATGGCGAAGGGGGTGCCTGGCGGTGCCGGCGGCACAGCTGTTGTTGCGGGGGCCACCTCGGCTACTGCAGACCGAGCTTGGTGGCGGCGTCGGCGACAACATCCAGGGAATCCGGATCGGCCGGGGCCAGCTTGGTGATCGAGTAGATTTCGGTCAGTGCCGCGGCGCCCTCCTCCGTGGCGGAGTACTCGGCCAGCGCCGTGCCGATCTTCTCCTGCAGTTCGGCGGAGAGATCGTTGGTCAGTGCCACACCATCGTTGGGGATCTCCTGGCTCATCGCGAAGACCACCACGTCCTTGCCGACCTCGGGGGTGTCCTTCATGACGATGTCGCGGGCGTCCCAGAAGCTGAAGCCGACCTCGGCATCGCCGTTGTGCACGGCGAGCACCGCCGCGTCGTTGGCCGTCACGGGGACCGCCTCGATGCCGGTGTCGGTGTTGATGCCGGCATTTTTCAGGGCCAGCATCGGGTAGATGTAGCCAGCAGGGGAGCCGGGACCCAACATGGCCACCTTGGCGCCTTCGATCTTCTTGATGGAGTCCAGGCCCGCCGGTCCGCTCAGGGCGTCGGCGCCGTTGCAGTAGAGTTTGCCGTCGCGCTCCACGGGGGAATCCTCGCAGTACTTATCGGGGTTGTTGGTCATGAACTGTGCGGGGTAGGTGATGTTGCCGTCGCGTTCGGTCTGCAATACGACCGAGGCGCCGTAACGGTCGCTGGCCTGCCACAGCTGCAGCGAGGGCAGGAACCCGATCTGGGCTTGGCCGGCCCCCATGGCTTCGACCGCGGCCTGGTAGTCCTTGGAGACGACCCCGTGCACCGGCATGCCCAGTGCTTCGGTGAGCATGTCGGTCAGCGGCTTGGCCGTGTCGACGAGTCCGCCCTGATCCTGGGACGGAACCAGGGCCAGGGTCAGTTCTGTAGGATCGGCCGCGGGACCGGCGTCCGCGTTTCCTGCAGCGGAGCAGCCGGTCAGGGCCAGGACGGCCAGGGAAGTGGTTGCTGCGAGGAAAAGGGTCTTGCTGGGTTTCATGGTGTTTGCCTTTGCTGTGTGAGGTGCGTGGGGTGGGGTTTGTTGGTGCGGTGCAGAGGGGCTAGATGCTTCGGGTGGATGCTGCCGCGATGGGTGCTTGCCGAACCTCGGTGGCCTTGGTCAGCCACCGGCGAATGTCGTCGTAGAGATCGGTCAGTGCGACAGCGGCGAAGGTCGGGCCGATACCGCTGCCGGTGCCTGGGAGTGCGGCGTCGCCCACCAACACCGTGGCCCCGCCGCGGGCATCAATCGGGGCCAGATCGTTGCGCCACACGTCCCCGACGCCCATCAGAGCCGGCGCCTCGGGTGCGGATGAGCCGTGCCCCGATGCCGGGGAGCTCTCGTTGAGCAGCCGGTCAAGCAGTGGGGCGAACCCGTCGGGCTTGCCCATCGAGGCATGGATGCGATCGAAGCTGTTGGCCAGTCCCAGGGAATCCAACGCCGCATCGAGCCGGATATCCGGGGCATTGGTGGCAAGCACCAGGACGGCCTGGGGGCGGATCGTGGCCAGAAACCCTGCCAAGCCATCGGGTGCGTGGATGGGTGCGGCCTCGGTTGCCAGCTCGTGCCGGCTGCGCAGATAGGCGGCGCCGCGCATCGCGTCGTCCACGCCGTGACGCAAAGAGAGCAACCTGACGGCGTCGTAGCCGTCGATGGGTCGGTGCCCGTCGATGAGCGCTGGTGTGGCGGGCGGCTTCGCGGCGTCGAGACCCAGGAATGCCTCCACTTCGGCGAGCAAATCGGCTGAAGCTTCCCGGGGCAGTGTGTGTGCAACGTTGCGTGCATAGGACAGTACGGGGCCCGGGCCCAGAGAAATGGTCCCGTCGAAGTCGAAGATGATGACCGGCTGATGCGGTTTCACCGGGCCTCCTTTCCAAATAGCGCCAACCACCGTGGTGGACGCAATGTTCACGTTATGAAGTGAATGTGGACGAAATGACCATGGCAGGTTAACGCGGGGAAAACGCTATGCCTACATTGCGCATAGGCTCGACCCGGGGCACGGCAGTGGGGGCTGGGGACGGGCTAACGTGGGCTGGATGATGTACAAACAGATTGCCGGGGATGCCATCGCCGGCAGATTTGAGCGCTGGGGCCTTTCAACGGTGGTTGACGAGAACGTCGGAGTGCCGGTCATCGGTCGGAAAGATTTTGAGCAGCTGCACCGCCATGCAGGGTTGTCGGCAACCTGGCCGGTGGGAAACGCGGGATTGATCCACGTGTATGGCTACCTGCTTTCCACGGTGCCCACACCCTACGGGCTCAAACGCGAACGCTGGGAAAGCGGGCTGCTGGCCGATGCCTTAGGACTGGCGGGAACCGCGTTTCTGCTGGCGGACGCCCACGCCGGAGATCAGACGGTCCTGCAACGCGTCGAGGCCGCGACCGCGGAGATCTTGGAGCGGCCGGATGAGTCACCGGGCGTTCTTGAGTGGTTTGACGACGGGGTCGAGTCGGACGGTTCCCGTGGCGACGCCGGGACCTTCGTCCGCACGGTGGTGGTGCAGCGCGAAGGCACCGGGTCGGCGGCACTTCTCTATGGCGTATCGACGTGCTCACGGATGCGGATCCTGACCGCGTTCCCGCTGCATGAGCCTACCGCTGAGTCTGTGGGTGCATTGCGTGCGCAGCCGCCGCGGTTGCGCTACAACGCAGTGCTCCCGGGGCTCTGCCCGGGTGCCGTATTGCACCGAATCAGGGCACAAACCTCCGGTTCCGGATGGTCCGGTCTTGCGCAATGACGCAATGACGCAATGACGCGGCGGCCCGGGCGCCGGCGGGCGCCGAGAGAATCGAGAGGCTCGAACTACGTAGTGTCGGGGGTGAATAGTGCGGATCGGGGATTGAACATTCCCGAGGCGATGTAGTAGGCATTGCTGGCGATCATCATGACCAGATTCGTGGCCAGGTACATGATGGTGGTCGCAGCCGGGACCGCGTCGGGTTCCAGATTGTACGCAAGCAGCACGCGCAGCACCGCATCAAGCAGGAAGCCGCAGCCCCACCCGACGGTGGACACCCGCCACATCCGGCGGAAGCGCGGGGCCGCGTGCCAGTGCGTTTCCCAGTTCCCGGGCCAATGGAAACGGCCCTCGAGCACCGGCTTGGTCAGCGTATAGGCCAGCGGGCGCTTGGTGCCGATGGTGGAAATGAACCAGATGCCCAGGCCTGCGGTGATCAGTGCGTCGCGGGCCAGCAGGAACTGCGGGCTTCCAGGGATGAAAGCTAACGCCACCGCAGCCACCGAGGAGAGTGAAATATAGGTGGTCATGACGTGCCTGGTGCGGCCGGGCCGCAACAGGGCGTAGAGCGCGGGGATGGCCGTGGACACGGCGACTACCACCAGTGAGGCGTAGAGCGACAAGCCGAAGTGGCGCAGCTGGTAGAAGAGCAGCGGCGGCAGGCCGATGGCGGCGAGCATGCCCAGCGCGCCGCGCAGCAGGGCAAGGCCGCGGGCAGGTTTGGCCCGAGCAGGGTCCTGCGGTATCGGGCTGGGGCGCCGCCTTGTGCCGAAATTTCGTGGGTGTCGCGTGGGTCATCAGTCCTGGTGTTCGGCGCGGAAGACGTGGACCAGGGCGTTGGCATGCCCGTGTCCGATGCCGTGCTCGGCCTTAAGCCAACCGACTTGTTCGAGGTGTTTTTGGCCAGCCACGGTCTTGAGCTGCTCCATCCAGTGCTCGATGGGCTTTCCGTATTTGGTCTCGATCGAGGGGAAATAGGACTTGGGACCCTTGACTGGTTCGCTCATGGTGTTAATGGAACACGGACCGGGCCAAGTCCACAAGGGCGCGGAATGGCGTGGTGCGGCGTGCCTCAACAAAAATGTTCGCGAAATCCACGTGGCGATTCTCGACGTGCCGCGGCACCGTGACTTTGGACCCTACCCGGCGGTCGTGGCCACGGGCAGTATGGGAATACAGCCAAAGGGTCGGCCCAGCAAGGATGTTGGAGCCAACCGGCCCGGCGGCACCCCGCAAGGGGAAGCCCTTCGCGATTCCGGAGCATCCGCGAATCGGAGGGCGAACGATAAGCAAAGGAGATCTTGACCATGAAGCGATGGACTGCATGGCAGAATTGGGTCGCCGTGGCCGCTGGCGTTTACACGCTTCTGGCCATGTCGTGGACCACCGCAGTTGGGTCCTCGATGGCGTACATGCTCACCGGCGGTATCGTCTTGATCGTCGTGGGCGTCATCAACCTCGCGGTTCCGGGTATGCCCTTGGCCGAGTGGGTGCAGGTAGTGGTTTCCCTGCTGGTGATCGCAGCGCCGTGGTTCGGCAGCTTCGCCTCGGGCACTCCGGACGTGGCTTTGAACACCTGGATTCCGGGGGTCGTGGCGCTGATTGCCTCGGTCATGGCTATCCAGCCGGCAATGAAGGTGTATCACGAGCACCATCCGGTTGGCTCGCACTAGTTCAGTTCATCAAGGGCCCGGTCTGCTGACCGGGCCCTTGGACTGTCCCATGTGAGCACCTGCGCCGGCTGGACAAGCCTGTCAACGCGAAGAGGTGCCCCGGGGCCACGGATGATCCGTAGCGCAGGGGTCACCTCTCGCGGTCTAAAAAGCAGGCCGGCTACGAGACTATGAGGCTTCGATGTGCTGGCGCAGCTTGGTGGACAGCTCCTGCAACGTTGCGAATTCCTCGGAGCTCAACGCGGTGCCGATCAACGCGTGGATACCCTTGATGTGCTCACGTCCCATGGACTTCTGCAACGCGGCACCCTCGTCGGTGAGGCTGAATAGCACTGCCCGCTGATCGGTGGGGTCCTGCCTGCGGGCAAGTAGCCCCTTGGACTCCAGCCGATCGGCCATGCGGCTGAGGCTCGGTTGGGAAATGAGCAGGTACTGGTTCAGGTCCGAGAGGCGGCTGGTGCCTGACTCGCAGCGCGAGAGGTTGAAGAGCACATCGTACTCCCGGGTGCTCAGTGCCTTGAACTCGGGCAGCTTCTGGATCTCGCGCATCACCGTGACCTGGGCGCGGAAGAGAGCCTCCCAGGCCGTGGTCGAGGAACGCATGGTGGCTGCGCTACTCAATGGCTGCACCCGCAGTCACCTTGGCATCGCGGGCCGCCACACGGTTGGCGTGGGTCGGCGGGGCCGGGTGGTCCGCCGGGGTGCGGGCCGCCAGTTCCTTACGCAGCGTCGGCAGCACGTGCTCACCGAAGAGATCCAGCTGTTCCAGCACGGTCTTGACCGGCAGACCCGCGTGGTCGACTAGGAAGAGCTGGCGGTGGTAGTTGCCGAAAGCCTCCTGGAAGGTGAGGGTCTTGTCGATCATTTCCGCCGGTGAACCCACGGTGAGCGGGGTCTGCTCGGTGAAGTCCTCCATGGAGGGGCCGTGGCCGTAGACCGGGGCGTTGTTGAAGTACGGACGGAACTCGTTCTTCGCATCCTGGGAGTTCTTGCGGATGAAGAACTGTCCACCCAGGCCCACCATGGCCTGGTCGGCGCGGCCGTGGCCATAGTGCTCGTAGCGCTCACGGTAGAGGTTGATCAGCTGCATGTAGTGTTCCTTCGGCCAGAAGATGTTGTTGGCGAAGAATCCATCTCCGTAGTACGCGGCGATCTCGGCGACCTGCGGGGTGCGGATCGAACCGTGCCAGACGAAGGGGGCCACATCATCCAGCGGACGCGGAGTGGAGGTGAAGTTCTGCAGCGGGCCGCGGAACTTGCCTTCCCAGTTCACCGTGTCCTCGTCCCAGAGGCGGCGCAGCAGGTTGTAGTTCTCGATGGTCAGGTTGACCGAATCCTGCATGTTCTTGCCGAACCACGGGTAGACCGGGGCGGTGTTGCCGCGGCCCAGGACCAGGTCCACGCGGCCGTCTGCCAGGTGCTGGAGCATCGCGAAGTCCTCGGCGATCTTCACCGGGTCGTTGGTGGTAATCAGTGTGGTGGCCGTGGAGAGGATGATCTTCTCGGTTTGCGCCGCGATGTAGGCCAGCGTGGTGGTGGGGGAGGAAGAAAAGAACGGGCGGTTGTGGTGCTCGCCGATGGCGACGACATCCATCCCGACCTCTTCGGTCTTCTTGGCGATGGCAACGATGTCCTTGATGCGCTGCTGTTCGCTGGGGGTCTTGCCGGTGGTGGGGTCGCGGGTGATATCGCTGACCGAGAAAATTCCAAACTGCATGGATGCCTCCTGTGGGCGGGGTCGTGGACTCTGGAATCCAGTATGTCACATTTGTATGCGTTTGCATGTAATAGCACCTGCGGGTCCCGAATAATTCCCCGGCACTCTCGTGAGGTGCCTCACGCTCCGGCGGACTTCGCGGTAGGCTCCGGCTATGGATACCCCGCGCCCCGCCGGTCCCGATGCACAAACGCCGCAACCGGCGCGTTGGGGCGCCGTCGCGGGGATCGTTGGATTTCTTGCCATCGTCGAGCTGACCAGCGGCATCCTGCAAGGTTTTTATACCCCGCTGATGACCGACATCGCCCGGCATCTGGGCATCCACGACGCGGATGTGAACTGGTTCGAGGCCGCGCAACTGATGGTCTCGGCGCTGGCCGTGCCGTTGCTGGCCTCACTGGGAGACATCTTCGGGCACAAGAAGATGCTGCTGATCTCGGCCATTGTCACCGCTGCCGCCTCCTGGGCCGTGGTGTTTTCCGGATCATTCACCACCTTCCTGATTGCCTGGGCGCTGCAAGGTTTCTATGCGGTGTGGCTGCCGCTGGAAATCGCCATCGTGTTTTCTCGCGCGCGCAAGCTCGGGGTACCTGGTCCCATGACCAGACGGGCGGCTGGCCTGCTGGTCGGTGCGCTGGAGGTCGGGGTGATCGCCGGGGCACTGGCCGGTGGTGCGCTGATCGGAGTCTTTGACGGGAACCTCGCCCTGACCATGTCCATCCCGGCGATTGCCACCACGGGGTGCATCGTGGCCGTGGCCTTCGGGGTGCCCGACGACGGGGACCGCAATGGGGCGAAGATCGATAGTGGGGGCTTCGGCTATCTGGCAGTGGGCCTGTTGCTGCTGACTAGCGGGTTGAGCTTCCTGCGAATCAACGGGCCGGCCAGCGTGCTGGTTTGGGGTTCGATGGCGCTGGGATTGGCGGTGCTGTACCTGTTCTACCGCCACGAAAACAAGCAGAAAGATCCGCTGATCGACTTCTCGGTGCTCTTCGCCCGCTCGATGTGGCCCGTGCAGCTCACCGCCGGCCTCTTCGGGGTCTCGGTGCTCGGTGCACAGATCCCGATGAGCACCTTCGCCCGGACCGATCCGGCGGTCAACGGCTACGGGTTGGGACTGAGTGCCTCGGGAGTCTCGGTCATCATCGGCGCCTACGTGATGGCGCTGCTGCTCGGGGCGCTGCTCTTCCCGGTGGCAGCGCGTTGGGCGGGCACCAAGAGGACGCTGATTGCCGCAAGCTTCCTGGTGGGCATCGGGTACCTGCTGTTCTTGGTGCAGCATGGATCGCTCACGGTGGTGCTGTTGAATATGGTGATTGCCGGGATCGGCTCCGGTGCGCTGGTTGCCGCTCTTCCCGCTGCAGCAGCGGCAGCGGCGCCATTCCACCGCACGGGCATGGCCACTGGGCTGACCAACGCGGTGAAGACCATTGGCGGGTCCTTCGCCTCGGCAATCTTCGGGCTGGCGCTGATCGGGCAGGTGGCCGGGGCGGTCTCCGACGGGGCGGCAGAGAACTTTGCCGCACCTCTGGCCGGTTACATGGTGGTCTGGGCGATCTGCGGGGGCACCGCGATCATCTGTGCGCTGATCTTGTTTGCTGTTCCACGCGATGCGCTGGAAGACGCGCGCTCCTGATACCGGGGGCCGGCGACCGTGCCAGTGCTGCGCCGCGGCACGAAATCCGCAGACAGGTACGGGTTAAACGCCGTGTTCCCCCGCCACACTGTGGAGAGGGAACACGACACTTCTTTGATGAGCAGCCTTCACAGACGCCGATGGATCAGTGGGTCAGGGTCCCGCAACCGGAGACTTCGAAGCCCTTGGCCGTGGCCGGGACATCGATAACCAGCCGTCCTGCGGTGAAATCGTTGGTGATCAGGTTCTTGAAGTCACCGGTGAAGTCGCTGTAGGTCGCCCAGTAACACGAGGATGAGCCCTTGCCGATGTAGCGCCCGGGCTTGATGTCGATCCCGACTCGGTAGGTGCCATCCTTGGTGATTTTGGAGGCCTTGGCCCCGCTGCTATTTACGGTGGTCCATTTCCCACAACCGCTGGTCGTGAAGCCCTTGTCGCCGGAGACGATCCTGACGTAGGTGTTTGCCGTACCGAAGTAGTTGGCCTTGATCTGCTTGAAGCTGCCGCTGAATCCGCTGGTGCGGGCCCAATAGCAGCCCTTGCCGTTGCCGGTCGCCTTGTAGAGACCTGGATTGACGTCCTTACCCACGCGGTAGGTGCCGTTGTCGGACATGACTGTCTTGACCGGGACCGGAATGGAGACGGCGCCGCTGGTGGCGGACTTGCTCTGGTAATTTTTCTTTTTGGCGGTGACCTTGACGCTGATCTTCTTACCGTTATCCGACGCGGTGAGCTTGAAAGTGGATCGGGTGGCCTTGGAGATGGGTTTCCCGTTGCGCAGCCACTGGTAGGAATGCGACGTCGGCTTCGGGGAGTACGAACCGGTGGTGGCCTTCAGCGTACTGCCAGCCTTCTTGGTGCCGGAGACCTTGGGATTGAACATCACCGAGAAGGCGGGCTTGGCGATCTTGACGCTGTTCGAGTTCACGTTCAGCTTGGAATAGCCGGCACGGGTGAACGACATGCGGACCTGGTACTTTGCACCGACATCCTTGGATGAGAGCTTGTAGCTCTTTGTTGTCGCCTTGGAGATCTTCTTGCCGTTCTTGTACCACTGGTAGGTGGACTTCGAGGCTGCCGGTGCCTTGACCGAGGCCGAGATGGTGCTGCCGGACCGGGCTGTGCCGGAAACCGTTAGCTTCGAACCGGTTTTCAGGATCCCGGCGGTGATCTTGCGTGCGGCCGAGACGCGTGTCGTGGTGGGATGGCCGCTTCGCTTGGCCGTGACGCGGACCTTGAGCGACTTGTTCAGGTCGGCGGCGGTGGTCGTGTGGCTCGATTTGGTGGCGCCCTTGATGACGGCATTGTTGCGGTACCACTGGTAGCCAAACGTCGGAGGCGGTGCCCATTTGCGGGTCGAGACCTTGAGCGAATTGCCCACCCGGGCGGTTCCGGTGATCGTCGGGGTCGGTGCCGAGGTGAACCGTGCGGCGGCGATGGAACGCTCGACGGAAAATTTCTCGACCGTGGTGACGCCGGTGGCCGTGGCGCGGGTGCGGACCTTGATCTGCCGGCCCGCATCGGCGGCCACCAGGGTGTAGGTCTGCTTGGTTGCTCCGGGGACCGGGGTACCGTTGCGGTACCACTGGTAGGCGATCGACGCCTTCGGTGCCCAGGAGCCCGCCGAAGCGGTGAGCTTGTTGCCGGCCGTCGTCGTTCCGGAGAATGTGGGAGCAGGTGCCTTGGTGAACACGTTGGCCTTGACGTAGCCCAGGTCGAACTCGTCGACCCATGACTTCCCAAGAACGTCATCCATGTGGACGCGCACGACCAAGCGTTTGCCGATGGCCGAGACGGGAACGACGAACCGGCTGCCACCGACTATATCGGTGCCGAATTCCTCATCCTCCGCCCGCTGCACAGGCTGTTCGACGCCGTTGAGCAGCCATTCGATCTCGCTTGACCATGCTTTGATCCAGCCCGCGGCCTCCGGCAGGATGGACATTCCCGCGGTGACGGTACCAGGCTTGGGGTATTCCGCCGGATTAACCTGCTCGGGTGCCTGCTCTGGTTCTTCTTCGTTGCAGAACTCGCTGGTCCAGCCGTGTTCACAGTCGTAATACGCATCAGTTGGCTGGGCTATGGCCGGCACCGCGGATACGCCCAGCGAGATTGTAAGCGCGGCGGCCGCCACGAGGCCGAGGACCCGGCGCAACATCGTGTGACGTGAAGTCAGATCCCCCGGACGTGCGAGCGTTTGGTGCATGCTTCCCCCAGTGAAGTTTTCAAGTGCACCGTTCCATGGATTCTCCCGGAACGTGTGCGAGTTCCCTAAAGAGTATGTGCAAGATCCGATGCCTTGGAGTACTTGACGTGTCAGCCTCAATTGTTACCGAATCGCCCAGCCAGTGCGGAGATTCAGAACGTTGACCACGCGGTGGCCGAAGCCTTCCAGCAATACGGGTGGTCCATGGGGTCAATGGGGTCCGTAGTCGGGACAATCCGACTCAGAAGAGCGGGGGTTGTTCGCCGAGCCAGTGGGCGTTGCGCCGCGGGATCTGTTCGGGGTCTTCGAACTGGGGCAGCACCACCCAGGGCACACCACTCTTCATCACGACCCGGATGTCTCCGTTGTCCACGGCGCGGTGCTCGGAGGTGCAGAACATGCCGAGGTTGGCCACACTCGTGGCTCCGCCCTCGGACCACGGTTCAATGTGGTGGAATTCGCAGTGTTCGGGCGGGACGGTGCAATGTGGTTTGAGGCAGCCGCGGTCGCGGGCTCGGATGGCTTGCTTCATGGACTCTGGCGGGTAGCGGCGCTCACGACCGTAGTCCAGGATCTCGCCCTCGCCGCCGAGCACGATCGGGATGCAGTCGAACTCGGCGAGTCGTTTGCGTACCTCGCTGACCGGAATTTCCAATCCGTGGGCGCTCCACCCCGCACCGCGCGCCATGCCCAGGAGCGTTTCGATGTTGATGTAGACAAAGAGCTTCGAAATCGGCAGTCCGGTGGCTCCCTTGGTTGACACCCGCGGGGAACGCATCAGATTGAGCAGGGTCTGCAGATGTCTTTGGGCGGGGGTGGGTTCCTCGAGTCCGGTGCCAAAGCTGGAACCGTTCTCCGTTCCGGGGATTCCGCTGGGCGGTGCGCCCTCATCGTCAAAGGTATCCGCGTTGGGCGGGCGATCAAACCAGTCCGGTCCTTCAGGGGGTACCGGGAACAAGGAGTCGTGGGCGGCTACGGGGTCGATGGTTGGGCTCGATGCGATATCCGGGCCGGTGTTGGCCTCTGGATTGACATCAGGATTCTTTGGGGTTGCTGGGGATGCGTTGGGGGAGGGGTCCGTCGTGGCTGCCGCTGCCTCCGGGACGGTCTCGGCTTCGGTGCCGGTGGTCGGTGAAGCATCGTCGGTTGGGGGAGCCTCCGTGGCGGGCTCGCTGCCGGTATCGGCGGCAGCGGAGGGAGTGCGGGGAGTAACCGTGGCGGCTTCGGCCATGGCGGCGCGATTGCCGGCAAGGGTGCGGGCGTTGTCGGAGGCGGCGAAGTGCGCCAGGAAGACCTCGGCGTCGATATTCAACATGCACGCGCTGAAATACGTGAAGTGCCGGGTGCGTTTGGTGATCGATATTCCGGTCTTGTTGCGGACTTCCGCGGGTGTGGGCGCGGAGTCGACGTCGTCGATCTCATCGGAGATCCGGTTGAAGAGTTTCGTGGTGTTTTTTGCGTCTCCGGCTGCAACCGACTCTGCAACGCGCGATTCGACCTGTTCGGTGAAGTCGGCTGCATCGTCTCGGGCTTCGATACCGGGGCGCAGCTTCTCCAACTTGCGCGCGGCGGCGGCCGTGGGACCGAGCCTGACCTTTCCATCGGCCAATTGACCGGCGAGTTGTGGGTAGCGCGGTCCGCGGGGCATCCCGTGGGGATCCGTGCCTGGCAGCAGATCGTCGGCGGCCCGTAAACGCCTGTTGGCCTCGAAGTAGTCGATCCCCAGCATGCCGGCCAGACAATCTGCGGGGGACTTGAACTGCAGTCGCCCGGTGGGGACCGTGCGGGGGTCCTGCGGCAGCGTCGTCTGACCGGCTACGAAGGAGGCCGGATCCTCTGCCACGGTGCGCAGGGCGGTGAGGACATCGGCGGGAAGCTCATGGATCAAGGTGGCTCGGGCGAGCTGGGCGACCTTGAGCTGCGCGATTTCCAGGGCTTGGGCGGCGTGCTCGACGGTGATCGCGGTGAGCACGGCCCGGGTGGGGGAGTTGGTGTGCGTCGAGAGGCGGGCGACTAGTTCATCGACCTGGTGAAAAGTCTCGATGAGTGCGCGCAGTTCATCGTCCGGGGTGGGTTGATACCTCGTATCGTCGCTGTGGCCAGCGAGGGTGTTGATGAACGCGTCGGTCTGCATGCCTCAAGTGTGCACGCGCCCGGAGTTCGGGCGGGGTTCGCTGCGCGGGGTTGTGGACAACCCCCGCAAGGCTCCCGCGCGCAGGGGCTGCCCAACAGCCTTCCGGCTCGCGTGCGTGCGTACGCGTGAGTGCATGCGCGCGAGCGAGGGAGCCGGGATATGGGCATTTACGCACCGGGACGCCTGAGCCCGAGGCGTTAGCTGACGGGGGACGATGTTGGATGTCGGGACCGGTACCGTGACAGGTTCGCGTGGGTTGCCTGCCCGAACGTTTTGCCACCTTCGGCCTGCGGTGCGCAACGTCGGCGGGTAGAGCCACAGTGGCATCTCGAGCGGTCCCGACACCCCTGACGCTACTCCTGCGGCCGCGCCTGTCCATGGTTCCGGCACAGGATTTCGGGCGTTTTGGTGGAATCCATCCGCGTGGGAGGTCCATGCCGCGCCCCGGGACCTGGCTACCCGTGGCGCATGTGCTTCCACCAGGTCAGGGGGTCGGCCACCTTGAAGCGCCGACCGGTCATCGAGGTCGGCACGATGCGGACAAATTGGTCCTTGGGGCCCGATTCCCAGGGGAAGAGCATGAGGTTGAAGGAGTCGAGGGTTTCCTCGATGCCGCCGAAGAGTTCGGCCTCGCCCTGGATCATCACGGACCAAGCGACGCCGGTCTCTTGGTTCACCCCGTCGGCCTGGAAGGCGACCCGGGGCTGGGCTCGCAGGGTGGCCAGTTTGGTCCCTTCCCCGGTGCGGAAGACCACCGTGCCGTGGTCGATGGTGAAATTGACCGGGAAAATCTGCGGCATGTCATTGCTGCTGACGGCCAAGTGGCCCACAGACACGGCACGCAGCAGTTCCAGGCACTGGTGGGATTCAAGTTTCTCGACGTCCGTGTGGGTCTGGTTCTCGTCCATGACTTGAGCGTACTGCTGCGGAGCGGGGGTTGCCAGAGTAGCGCGTGATCCAAGAGGAACGACCGTGGACGCGAGGGTTGGCTGGTGGGAAGAAAGCTGACGTCGGGGCCGATACCGAGACAGGTTTTCGCAGGTTGCCTCCGTGAACGCCGTGCCACCGATCGTGCTTGGTGGCGGGATATTTCGGGCCGTAGAGCTGCAGTGTCTTCCTGTAGGGTCCCGACGCTCTTGAAGATACTCGTTGCAGTCCATGGAGCCAACGCCTGGGGCCCATCGGATACCGAAGCGGCGGGATGCTTCACGGGCTCCTGCCGATGGTCCCGGGTTCGGTGGGACCTCGAGGCAGGGGATCAAAGCCGTGGAACTGGTTCGCCGGACTCGGCAAGATCGAGAAGCACAGCCGAAACGAGCCGGCGGATTCCGGCACGGGCACGGAACCGGTCGGAATCGAGCCACGACAACGACGGGAATTGCGCCACGGAGGCGACGAATTCGCCGTCGGCGGGCGACCAGCGAACCGAGTAACGGTAGCGTGCTGCCTGGGTTTGCTCGGGGGTGGCCATCTCGTTGTTCCTGCTCCGGTTGTCCGAAAGGTTTGGTCGCATGGATCGCCTAAGCGAAGGTGCTGATCTACACTGGTGCGCTCTCACCACGATGCCACCAAGTCTCTGGTTGGCCAAGGACCGGAACATCGCACCGGGTTTGGCTGTTGGTGCCGTGGCGATCGTGGGCTGGGGAATGTACTGGGTCGCCGGGCCCGGAAATCAGCTTTTGGTCAAAACTAGGGGCCGCAGCCTGCCGGAAATCTGCTCGGCGGGCTGCGGCCCCTGGTTGTTAGTTCATCCAGTGCTGGACGTGGGAATCGGGCTAGCGCTTATCGCCCTGCTCGCCCTCGATTTCCTTGCGTTCGCGCCGGGTCAGCGGGATCTGCCCGGTGGCCGGGTTGATCAGCGTCTCGGGTTTCTCAGAGGCCGTCGTTCCACCGGTGGAAGCCGAGGAAGAAGCGCTGGCACCGGAAATCGGGCTTGCCGTCACCTTGGGTGCGCCATGCTCGGCCGGCAGCTCCAGACGGGCTCCGGCGACGGCCATGAACTCCTCGGTGACGGGGTGGTGCCGGGAGGCCCGCCTGTCGGCGGTGCGCTCCTTGGCGCCCTCCACCAGGTGGTAGAGCACCGGAACCAGGATCAGCGTCAGCGCCGTGGAGGAGACCAGCCCGCCGATGACCACCACTGCCAGTGGCTTGGAGATGAATCCTCCTCCGCCGGTGAGCCCCAGGGCCATCGGCACCAGAGCGAAGATCGTGGCCAGCGCAGTCATCAGGATCGGGCGCAGGCGCTGCCTGGCCCCGTGGTAGATCGCATCGGCCAGACTCATCGCCGGATGGCCGTCGCGCGGCACCCTGTACTGGTTGATCAAGTCGATGAGCACGATCGCGTTGGTCACCACGATGCCCACCAGCATCAGCATGCCGATCAGTGAGGGCAGGCCCAACGGGACGCCGGTCAGCAGCAGCAGCCCGATGGCGCCGGTGGCGGCAAAGGGGATGGAAACCAGCAGGATCAGCGGCTGCACCAGTGACTTGAAGGTCGCCACCATCACCACGTAGACGATGGCGATGGCAGCCAGCAGCGCCAGATAGAGCTGGGCGAAGGACTCTGCCTGTTCGGTGGCGGCGCCGCCGAGTTCTGCCGTCGCCCCATCAGGCAGTTCCAGCGCATCAAGGCGCTTGGTGACTTCCGTGGAGACCGAGCCCAGATCGTTTTCGCCCGGGGTGATGGAGACCGTGGCGATCCGCTCCCCGTTGGAGGAGGTGATGGTGGCCGGGGATTCGGAACGTTCGATCTTCGCCACGTCGCGCAGCTTCACCATCCCGTTGGCGGTGGGTAGCTGCAGGTCACGCAACTGGTTCAGATTGGTCAGGTCGGTGCCCTTGCCGATGCTCACCGGGTAGTCGGTGTAGCCCAGCCGGAGGGTCCCGGCGGGGACAGGGGTCAAGGTCCCGGCGGTCAACGCGCCGATTTGTGCCTCGGAGAGCCCGGCCCTGGCCGCTTTGGTCTTGTTGACTTCGATGGAGACCTGCGGGCGTGCAGCCGAAAGGTTGTCGCTGAGACCGGTGGCGCCTTCGATGTCGGTCATGGCCTCGAGGGTGGCTTCGGTGGCTTCGGTCAGCAGCTCGGGGGTCGGGGCACCAATCTGCACCGTCACATCCGAGGATCCGCCCATGCCGCCCTCGGAGGAAGACACGGTGATCTCCGAGTCCTGGGCCAGGGGCTTGACCGCCTCACGGGCAGCAGCCTGGATGGCTTCCTGATCGGCATCGGCGTCGGTCATCACGGTGAAGGAGGCGGTGTCGGTGCCGCCGGCCATGAACGAGGAGAAGCCGCCCGAGGGATTGCCCGCGGTCAGCTGCACATCAATGACCCCGTCGAGGTCGCGCAGCTTCTTTTCTACCGGGGTGGCCTGTTTCAACGTGGTTTCCAAGGAGGAGCCGGCCGGCAGCTTCTGGGACACGGAGAAGGTGTTTTGCCCGGTGCCGCCCAGTAGGTTGGTGGGCACCATCGGGACCATGATCGCGGTGATCCCCAGCAGGGCCAGGGCCGCGAGCAGCGTGATCACCGGGTGCTTCTGGGTGCCCTTGAGGATGGGGGAGTAGCCGCGCTGCAACCAGGAGGAAGCTTCCTTTTTCTCGGCCGCCGCGCGGGCTTGGCTCGCGTCGAGGGCACCGGGCTTGGTGTGGCCCAGGAACCAGTAGGCCAGCACCGGAACGATGGTCAGCGAGACCAGCAGCGAGGCGAGCAGAGCGATGGTGACGGTCAGTGCGAAGGGGCGGAAGAGTTCCCCGGCCATGCCGCCGACCAGTGCCACCGGCAGGAACACCGCCACGGTGGTCAGGGTCGCGGCAGTCACCGCGGTGGCTACTTCGCGCACCGCGGTGAGGATGGCCTTGGATTTTTCCTCGCCGTAGGTCAGGTGGCGTTTGATGTTTTCGATGACCACGATGGAGTCATCGACCACTCGGCCAATGGAAATGGTCAGCGCGCCCAGGGTGAGCATGTTCAGCGAGTACCCACCGGTGCGTAGCCCGATGAAGGTCACCAGCAAGGACAGTGGGATGGAGATCGCGGTGACCAGGGTGGAGCGCACCGAGAGCAAGAAGATCAGGATCACGACCACGGCGAAGCCCAGGCCCAGCAGGCCTTCGACGGTCAGATCGTGGATGGATTGCTCGATGAACGGGGCCTGGTCGAAGACCGTGGTGAATTGGGCATCGGCACCGAGTTGCTCGGCCAGCGCCGGAAGCTCGGCGGCCACCGCATGGGAGATGGCCACGGTGTCCCCGGCGGGCTTCTTGGTCACCGAAACGGCCAGGGTTTCGGCGCCGTTGGTGCGGGTGATGGAGGTGGCCGGATCATCGGTCATCGCCACATCTGCCAGCTGGGAGAGGTCGTACACGCCGGTGGAACCGCGCACCGGCAGGGACTTCACGGCGTTGAGCGAGTCGATGAGCGATCCGGAGGTCACCGGCAGGTCCAGGCCGTCGGTGTCCAGGCGGCCCACGGGCATCAGCCCGGAGCCCTCCTCGATGACGGTTTTGAGGTCCTGGACGCTCAGACCCTCGGCAGCCAGGGTTTCGTTGTCCGGAAGTACCGAAATGTGCTGGGAGGTACCTCCCGAGACATCTGCGGTGCGCACACCGTCGAGCTTTTGCAGCTTGGGTAGCACCAGGCGTTCAACATCGGCACGCAGGGCGTTGAGATCTTCACCGCCGGAGACGGCCAGGTAGACGATGGGGAAGTCGGAGATGGAGCCGGCAAACGCGGAGGGGTCAACGTCCTCGGGCAGTGTGGACTTGGCGTTGGAGATGGCCTTGTCGACCTGGGCCCTGGCACGATCGAGGTCGGTACCGTAGGCGAAGGACAGCGAGATCGTGGTGAACCCGGTCTGCGAGGTCGAAGACGAGGACTCGAGGCCCTCGACCGCCTGCAGCGCGCCCTCGAGCGGCTGGGCGACCTGCTTGTCGATGACTTCGGGGGATGCCCCGGACTGGGAGGCGACCACGGAGATCTGCGGGAACTCGAGGGCAGGAATGAGTTCCTGTTTGAGTTGCCCCATCGTGATCACGCCAAAGATCGCCACGAAGACGGTGATCAAGGCGATGAGGGCGCGGTTGCCCAAGGAAAGTGCGGCCAGCCGGTGCATCTGCCATCCTAGAAAGTTTGTTTTGTTCGCTGTTGCTCTAAGGATCCACTCTAGTTGGCGGCGAAGCCCGTGAGGTACAACCAAGGGAGGAGGTTTTTGCTTCCGCGAAGCGTTAGACAACTGTGGACTGTGCGTGGGTAAGCGTGCAATCATGGGCCAACGTCCGGTCAGCGGCATCTGAGTAGTAATGGGTGCAGCGCCGGAAGACAGATATGACTGTCGACTCCGAAGCAATGAAGGAGAGCAGATGAGAGTTGAATCCAGTGCAGAGCCAGCCGGCATCATGACGCCGGACGGGGATACCACCATGCCGCCGGAGCATGCCCCGTCACCCGAGCCGCCGCCGAGTCCCGAGCCCGGCCCCGATCCATCGTTTCCGCCGGGACCGCCCTCGAGCCCGGACACCGAACCGGATCCGGGACCTTATCGGGAGCCTCCGGGTCCGGAGATTTTTCCGCCGGAGCCGTACCCCAGCCCGGTGCCGGGTCCCGATCCGATGCCGCACCCGGATCCCACCACGCGTCCGGCGGGCTGATGCGAGGCAGATAAAAGGCGCGGACATCATGGAATTCCCCCCAAAAGAAAATCGCATTCCATGATGTCCGCGCCGCGCCGTCCCGGTGGGCCGAAGGCTCAAAGATCGGCCGCTCCGTGTGCGATGGTTGTGACATTACCCAAGGAACGGGGCTCGTGGAAAGACTCTGCTGGCCGCTGGCGGGCAGATTCGTACCCGGCGGCGAAATGGCGTTGGGATATCCGCGACAATCGGGTGCCTACGGGACATTTCGCGCCGTGGTGACTAGGCGCGATGCGCCAGTTGCAACCTCGTTGCCGAGGCGACAATGTCAGTGCAAAGCTCGATTCCAGGCTCGTTGGCCGGGATCCATGAATATGGCCGAGGAAGCGGGAAAATGGAACGGATCCGTCTGCGTGTCCACGACGCGATGCTCACCCGCCGCGATGGACTGACTCAGGCCAAGGTCGCCCGGCAGATCGGCATGAGCCGGGACTCGCTCAGTCGGGCCTTGAACGGGCAGCGGAAGTTCAGTGCCCGTGAACTCGGCGAGCTGTCCAAAATGCTTGAAGTGTCCGTGGATTGGTTGATCAGTGGCGCTCCGGCCACCGACGGTACCACGCGGCTGCCCCGCCACCACCCCACCGAAATCCTGGCGTCCCCCGTCGATGCCTACCGGGAGGTCGGACTCTTCACCCCCGCGCTCCCACGGCTTGAGGCGGGGGTTGGCATCGAAACGGCAGCCAGCGCGGCAGCGGAAAAACTCTCCGGCGCGGTGGGCCGAGAATTTGTGCGCGACCTTCCGGCGGCCATCGAAGCGGCCTACGGCATAGGGGTATTCGTGCTGTCCCAAGAACAGCTCTTTGATGCCCGGGCGATGCACTCGGGGGAGATCAATTACATCATGGTCAGGGCCACCGGATCTTGGTACCAGGGCAACCTGGTCCTGGCCCGCGAACTCGGGGTGTTGCTGTGCGGGCGCGATACTGAGACCGGGAGTAACGGGGTGATTGCCGCGGGATGGGCCAAGAGATTCGCCGACGCGCTGCTGATGCCGGAGGCATACATACGCGAAATCAATTGGGATCGGCAGACCCCCCGTGAACTGGCAGGGTTCCTGTGGAATATGGGAGTCTCGGCCCAAACATTGATGCGTCGCCTCGATGCCCTGTCGGTGCCGCGTGGTCCGGCGTTGGTGCACGCCGATGAGGGAACGCTGCAGCTGCTGCTGTGGCAGTACCCCGGGGCGCTGAAGAACCACCGGGCCGGGGCGTATCGCGGTCCCAGGATCCCCGCGGATCTCTTTGCCGCCCATCTGGCGGGGATGCGCCAGGGTTTGGTGGATGGCAGTTCGCTGGCCTGGTTGCTCGACACCCCGCTGACGGATTTGTGAAAGACCAGAAGCAAAATTCTCGTGCCGGCAGGCATGCTGCCGGCAACAACCCCGCTACCCGGCCAGTGCCGGTGCAGCAATAAAATCGATTGGAAGTGGATCATGCCCGCGAAAAAGAACCCCAGCATCAAGGACGAAGAAGTCTACGAGGCACTGCGGAAAGAAGGAAACTCCGAGCAGAAGTCAGCACGCATCGCCAACGCGGCGGCCCGGGATGGGCGCTCGAAGGTGGGCGAACGTGGCGGGGAAGCTGGAAACTACGAAGACTGGACGGTCGCTGAGCTCAAGGCCCGCGCCAAGGAAGTCGGTCTGAGCGGGTATTCGAGCAAGACCAAGGCCGCGCTGATCGAGTCGCTGCGCAATTCCTGAGGCGCACCTGGGCTGGCGAGAATGTGGCCCGCCAGTCGGGCCCGGTAGGGTAGGTAGACCGATCTAACTACTTTTATGGGGTTTTCGCATGGCTATGACGGACGATGTGTCGGGTGCCGAGAGGCAAAAGCGGGCCAGTGCCCACGATCGATTGTTGGAAGCCGCAGCGCAGCTGTTCTACGCCGAGGGCATCCACGCCACCGGAATCGACACCATCACCGCTGCGGCGAACGTAGCCAAGAAGAGCCTCTACAACAACTTCGTCTCCAAGGCCGGGCTAGTCACTGCGTACCTGGAGGACCGGCACGCCTGCCTGATCGGGCTCTATGAGGCCCGGTTGCGGTTGGCCCGCTCACCGCGGGATCGCGTGCTGGCGATGTTCGACGCCTACCTCGACCATGCAGGGCTGAGCCGGGAGAACAACTTCCGCGGCTGCGGGATGCTCAATGCCGCGGCCGAGCTGCCCACCGGGCACCCCGGTCGTCTGGCGGTGGCCCGGCACAAACAGCAGATCCAAGATTTGCTGCACGACTCGCTCAAAGCAGTGCATCCGCAGGACCCCGAGCATCTCGAGCAGCTGGCCGAGCACCTCTCCTTCCTGTTGGAAGGCTCCATGGTCCGCGCCGGGCTCGAGGGCCACGACGCCCTGCTCCGTCGGGCTAGGGCACTGGCGGACTCGATGCTGGCCCAAGCGTGAGTACGCGAGAACCCGGAGCCGGGATGGGAGTGGGGCTGGTGCTGGCGGCCTCAGTGCTCTGGGGAACCACCGGGACGGTGGCCACCTTCGCCCCCACAGTGGGGCCGCTGGCCATCGGCGCGGCAGCCATGGGTGTGGGCGGGCTGTTGCTGGGTCTGTCGTCGGCACGCCTGGTGGTGGCATCCCGACGGTTGCTCGGTGCACGCAAAGGGACTCTGTTCCTGGGTGCCGCGGCGGTGGCGATCTACCCGTTGGCCTTTTATTCCTCGATGTACCTGGCAGGGGTCGCCGTGGGCACGGTGGTGTCGATCGGCTCGGCGCCCCTAGCTGCGGCACTGATCGAGCGGGTCTTTGATGGAGTGCGGCTCACCAAGCGCTGGATGGGCGGTGCCGGGTTCGGTGTCGCCGGGGCCCTGGTGTTGTGCACAGCGGGTTCCCCCAGCGCAGCAGGCGAAGCAGTTTCGAACGGCCGGCTGCTGGCCGGTGTGGGACTGGGGCTGGTGGCGGGATCCACCTACGCGCTGTATTCATGGGCCGCCCATCGGCTGATGAAAGACGGGATCGGATCGCGTGCCGCGATGGGTGCGGTCTTTGGTGCCGGAGGGCTGTTGCTGCTCCCGGTCCTGCTGATCACCGGTGCGCAGCTGTTGGAATCGGTGTCCACTGCGGCGGTGGGCACCTATATGGCGCTGGTGCCGATGTTCGTCGGCTACCTGCTCTTTGGTTGGGGGCTTGCCAAGATTGGGGCCACGATGGCGACCACGGTGTCGTTGGCTGAGCCGGTGGTCGCGGCGATCTTGGCGGTCGTGATCGTTGGTGAGCGTCTGCCGGTGGCTGGGTGGGCCGGTATGGGGATGATCCTGGCCTGCCTGCTGGTTCTGGCCATTCCCGAGCGACGGCGTCGGTTGGTCCGTGAGGCACTGACAGTTCCGTGAATACCAGCGGCACATCGATGATGGCGCAGTACAAACGTCCGCTCTACCTCCCGGAACCCGAGTCCATGGCCGCATAGTATTTCTCGAGCATGTCCTTGGCCTCGTCGACCAGCCCCGCCAGAGGATCGACGTGGGGAGCGTTCCTGATGACGTCCTTGGGGTAGCGGACCTGCAGGTGCCCGTCGGTCATCACCGCACCGGCCAGGGACACCATGTGTTCCTCGCTGCCGAAGAGTCCCACGTGAACGCTGACGAAGTCGGCATCCCCGCTGCGCACATCCATGAAGATGTTTCCCAGCGTGCCAATTTTCTCGCGCGCCGGCCCGTAGACGGTGCTCTTGGCATTTTTCAGTGCGTTCAGGTAACCGTGCCCGCGCATGGCAGTGTCCTCACCGGATGGTTTCCCCCAGGCCGGGAATGGGAGTCCTTGGCGTGTTGGGCGCAGCGCCGCTGGTTCTCTCACGAATGTTTCTTCAACGCGGGCATCCACCACAAGCAAAGCACCGAGCGTGTGTACTTTCAAGGGGCGGGGCAGGGCGAGCGTTCAACCGGAAATATCTGGTGGGAGAGGAACCGGCGTTGGGACAATCGCGATGACCGTAAGTGCAATGTGGGCCTCGGGGCCCGGAGATGCCCCACTGATCCGTCGCATCATAGGGGATCGCAGTTTCGCCCGAACAGCAACGGCCCGGGGCCGTATGGCTGGATCACCGGCTAAGAGGTCAGGTCTACCGCGGCATCGTGGAGGACCGTGGTCAGCCCACCGCGGGCCAGGCTGGCCCGTTGCCGCTGGGCGCCGTTGCCATCGCGCAGGAGACGTTCAACCGCCGCATGGACCAGGTCGCTGTCCCCGTTTTCGTCCAAGGCTTCCTGGATGTGGCGCAGCAAGGCACCCACGAGGATGTCCGTCGGCACGCTGTGTCCGGCGTCCGGGTCCAGCTGGTTGCCGCTGAGCCCGTGCTTGGCTGCCTGCCAGGATGCCAGGTCCAGCATTTCCGGGTGCATGTCGCAGCTGTGGACAGGTGCTTGGATACCCGTTTCCACCAAGGCACGGACGATCATGGCCAATGCCACGGTTTCGTCGGCCCGCAATTGGGCATCGGCAACCCGGATCTCAATGGTGGGGTAGTTGCTCGAAAGGCGGGCAGCCCACCCGATGTGGCCCGAGTCAAGGACCACGTCGGAAGCGAGGATGGCGCTCATGCGCCGGTAGTAGTCGGTGGCATCGGCGAAGTACGGTTGGATCCCCTGGACCGACCACCTGCGGTAGTGGATGCTTCTCCAAGAGGCGAACCCGGTGTCTTCGCCTCGCCAGAATGGTGAGTTCGACCCGATGGCCGTCAGCAGCGGCAGCCACCTCCGCAGGCCGTTCAGGGCCAGGACACCTGCCTCCGAATCGGGGATGGCAACGTGGACATGGACACCCGAGACATAGTGTTCGCCACTGATACCCGGCAGGAACCGATGGATCTCCTTGTAGCGTTCGTGCGGCGAGATGAGCGCCGGGGTGCCGGGAATCAGCGGCGCGGTGCCAAGGGAAACGGCCAACAACCCCAGGTCGGCGGAAGTGCGGGCAAGTGCCCGCCGGTATTCGAGCAGGGCCTGGACGGCCTCGGCGCTGGTGGTGCAAACGGGGGTGGCCATCTCCACCTGGCAGTCCAGGAGTTCGTGCTGCGTTTCCATAGCTCCGGCGCGGATGCCCATCAAAGCGGCGCGCGTGGAATCGTCGGGCTCGGCCGGACACCCGGAAACCGGATCCAGGAGGAAGAATTCCTCTTCGATGCCAAAGGTGCTCATGGATGTCCCCAATCAGGGTGGCTCGGAATGGACAGGGAACGGCTTGCGGGACGTCGGATTCCTGGGTTCAGCCGCGGCGGCTGAGCGCGCACACCGGGCCCCGGCCGGTTGGCCGGCTGGGGCTCCAGTGGGTGCTCCGTGCCGCGGGACGTGAGTGGTTCCCGCTCACCCCGGTCCTGTGAAGGACCGGTTCATTTTCCGTCGACAGGGTCCTTGTCCGGATCGACATCCGTGGCCGCACCGCCCGGGGTGGCACCGCCCTCGTCGGTCCAGTCGTGGCCCGGATCGGTGTTCAATGAAGGATCCGAGACGTGGTCCTTGCGCTTGGCATCTTCCTTGGTCTTCTTGTCGTTGGAGGAAAGGTTTTCAGTGTTTTCACTCATTGTGGTGTTCTCCTGTGTAGTTGGTGATGGAGCCTCGGGCGCCCCGGGACTCGGGTGTTGCTCGGAGCCGAGCTCGTCGAAGCCGAGCATCTTATGCGACCCGTCACAAAACGGCTTGATTTTTGATCCGCCGCATCTACATAATGCCACTGTTCCCCGCCGGGGATCGATGGGCAGCCCCATGCCGGATATCAATTCGAAGTCGCCTCGGACGATCAGCGGGCCGCGCGGGCAGACCGTGATGCTTGCGCCCACGGGATCGTTCATGCCATCACCGGGACGGGGGAGAGGAGGGAGGAGGAACCGTTTTTCCAGGCCTCAAGTTGCCAGCGTCCCGCCATCTCGTCAATGGCCAACGCCGCGGCGGCTCCCAGGAACACATTGTCCGCAAGGCCGGGTTCCGCCTCAATAAGTCCGCCGGCCAGGTCGCGCCCGGCGATTTGCTCATGGACCGCGTCCGCTTCGACGTGTTCGTCGAAGTAGTCGGTGATGGGCGAATCGAACCCGAGCCGGCGAAAACCCCGGGCATACTTCGCGTTCGGCAGCGAGGACGTCATCTCGTAGATGGCCAGGTGACCGCAAATGGCTCCGCGGTGCCTGCGCTGGAGTCCGAAAAGTGACATGAGGTTCACTGAAGCAAGGGTGATGGCCGGAACCACGTCGATGTATGCCCCAAACTCGCTCTCCAGCCCCAACCCCTGCATGGTGCGTGCGAAGAGTTCCGAATGCATGTGGCCGGGGAGGCCATTGCCATACTCATCTGCCTGGATCTCGACCATGGCGGATTTGGCGCGTCCGGTTAGCCGGGGTATTGCCCAGGTATGCGGGTCCGCCTCCTTGAGTTGGTAGACCGACTTGTGGATCAGGAACTCCCGGGCTTGTTCCATGGTCGCGTGACGGGCCACATACGAGGACACAGACGGTCCGTCCGAGTCCTCGACCATGGCGAAAAGGGCTTCAGCCACGGATTGGGCCTGTGGAGCCGGTTTGGGCAGTTCGCCGATCGCCTCAAGGATCCGGTTCTCGAAGCGTTCCTCGATCAGGGCGCGGACTCGCAGCAGATCCGCGTTCCATTCCCACAGGTCACTGATGGGGCCAAAACCCGAATAATGCAGCTCATAGAGCACAAACAACGCCAATTGCAGGTCGTCGTCATGGAGGATATCGGAGGTTGAGGCGAACGCCGCATCCAAATCGAGGCGCTCGGACGCCGCGCAAAGCTCAGTGCCTCCCAAAGTCTGCACAAGTGCCGAACTAAGAGGGCCTCGGGGTTTGGGTAGTCTGCGCATCTTGCTCCTTCAACACAGGTTTGGACGGAGCCACTGTGCGGATTTAGCCGCTTGCCGTGGCTGGGCAGGGTTTCTTTGGTTCAGCATACGTGAACCAACGGCGTGCATACAGGGATCCGGACAGCGAACGAAGCCTTGGTCTGACATGAATTTATCTTTACACGAACCTATGCCCCGGCAATGCTGGGGGTAGCACTTGAAGGTTCGGCCACGATGCCGACCAAGGGGAAGTTGCGAAAAGATCTATGGTTGAGGAGCGTGAAGATCGGTGGACCAGATCCGCTTACGGGTAAAGGATGCCATACGTTCGAATCCGGACGGCCTGAACCAATCTGCTCTCGCTCAACAAGCCGTCATGACGCAGGACGCGTTCAGCCGTTCGCTCAGCGGGCAACGTAGCTTCAGTGCCGCGGAATTGGCCGTGCTGTCCAGGATCCTTCATGTCTCGCTGCCGTGGTTGATCACCGGAAACCCCATGCCCGGAGGGCCCGAGGCTGATGGCCTGCCGGATGGCCGCTGGCAGTTGGATCGGGTGGCCCAGACGGTGGCCTTTCCGGCCGGTGCCTACCGGGAAGTCGAGCTATCCACCGAATCCGTGCCGGTTGCGGGACCGGAAATGGCCCCAGCGGAGGCTGCAGCGCTGGTGGCCGAACGCCTGGGTTCCCCTTTCGGGCCACCCTTGATCCATGACCTGCCCGCTAACATCGAGGACGCGTACGGTATCGGCGTGTTCGTGGCCGCCGAGGGCCCGGCGTTCGATGCCCGGGCGATGGCCACCCAGGAGGTGACATACATCGTGGTGCGAGGCACCGGGGCCTGGTACCACGCCAATTGGGTGCTGGCCCGTGAACTTGGGGAACTGATGTATGGACGCAAATCGCAGATCGGCCAACGGGGCAGGACGCAAAACCCGTGGGCCAGCGAATTCGCCAATGCCCTGCTTTTGCCGGCCGGGGTGCTGCACACAATCAACTGGAACAAGCAGACGCCCGCAGAATTGGCTGACTTCCTGTGGGAAGCCGGGGTTTCGGCGAAGGCGCTGGCCTTGCGCCTCGACGCACTGGGGATCGCCCGAGGGCCTGCAATGGTGCATGCCGACGAAGGCACCTTGCAGTTGCTGGCTTGGCACGACCCGGGGTGTCTCTCGCACGGCAGGGCCGCAGCCTATCGCGCCCCGCGGATTCCCTTTGATTTGTTCAGCGCCCATCTGAAGGGCATGCGGGAAGGACATGTGGATGGGACATCGCTGGCTTGGATGCTGGATACTCCATTGTCCGAGCTTTAGGTCTCCACCTTTGGCACCGGATCCTTTGCGGAAATGCCCGATGGCAAGGCTCGGGCCGAGCGGCAAGGCAGCGGGCATCGGTGCCGGAATGCGCTGAACCACGAGCCGCCCCAAGAACAGCGAAATGACATGCCGCTGGATGATCTGCATTCCGGGGTCAATCGGCAGTCCCGCCCTGCTCGCTCGAAAGCGGGGCCGCCCCCAATGTGGGCGGCCCCGCTTTCAGTTTGGGGCATGGAACCGGACAGGGAAATGAACCCGCCGGGCCTCCGTCTACTTGTCGGTGACGTCCTTGGCTGCATCCTTGAGATGTTCGCCGGCCTGCTTGGTCTTGGCCTGGCCTTGTTCCTTCAGGCCCTCGGCCTGCTGGCCCTTGTCGTCCCTGGCGTCGCCGGTCTTTTCCTTCATCTTTCCGGCGGCTTCTTCCGCTTTGTTGCTGATCTTGTCTCCGAGACCCATGGGGTGGTCCTCCGTTTATCTTGTATCTGATGGTTGCCGCAGGTGGCTGCGCAGAGCAGCTGCCTATGACCGGGATCCGGGGTGCGGCGCCTAGCTGCCTGGTTGGCGGCCAGGCGTGGGGCACCGAGTGAAATTCTTCAATTTAGTGGCTTGTCTCCCTTTCCTGTGGTTGGTGCAGGATTCCCGCGCCGGATTTTTATCCCTCCGGCCGGGAGAATCACGTTGGCCGGTCGCTCTCTCGGCCTAGTGCCTCAGCGCCCCTGTCGATGCGGCGATGGTAACGCATGCCCGCCAGACCGCCCAGGATTGCACCGACCAACGGGATGATGACTGCGATGGCCAAGGCCACCAGGCCCACTGCCGACATCTGCCCGCCCTCAACTGAAAATTGAGGCACGCCGTTCAGGTTGCCCAAGGCATCGAACTTGGCGCCGGCAAAGGCCGTCAGTCCAGCGACCACCAAGGCAGCAACAATGGCCCAGACCCATACGGCAACGCCCTGGCGCACCCCGTTGAAGCGGGCCATGCGGCCTGCCACGTAGCCGCCACAGTAGTAGGCCACCAGCAGGACCACCACCAGGGCGATGCCGGAGACCCAGCCGACGGCGTCCGGATTCTGGGCGACGGAATCGGCGGCCGACTCCAAGTCCGTGCCGGTCGCCAGGCCGACACCGGCGCCGAAGGCCGTGAGCAGTGCGGTGCCAAGTACGCTGATGCCCATTGCCGTGACCCAGCCGAAGAAGGCGCTGCCGATCTTTACGCCACCAAACCGGTGGCTGTCACGGGAAAGCTTCTCGTGGCTTCGGTGGCTGGAGGTGCTTGATCCTGTTCCGGTGGATTCCATGTCTACCCCTTCTACTTTCGCGGGTCGGAAGTGTGGTCGATGGTGTTCGTTAGCGGTGGAACTGGTCGGGTTGCGACTACGGATCCATCGGCTTTGTTTGTCGGCGCTCGGTGGTTTCCGGGCCCTCCTCGGTCGTTTGGCGGCCGTCTTCGACCATTGGTTCGGTGCCATTGGTGTGCTCGGCCTTGTGGACGCCGCGCGTCCGTTTCCCGGCGGTTGGTGTTTCCGGTTCTTCGCCCAGCGCGGCGCCTGAGCGGGCTTCCACGCCGGCGGAGTCCTCATTGGTCTTGGTGTTCGGGTGCTTAGTGGTTCGGGGATGGCCGGACTCGGCATCCCTGGTCTGTTTGTCGGCCCCGAGCCCGGCTTGCGAGTAATACTCGTAGAGTCGGTTCTCGTCGTCGAGGCTGAGATGTCCCACAGGCTCAATGTTTGGCGCGTGGGACACGAAGTGCTTAGTGAACCGGACGTACAGGTTTCCGTTGGAGATTTCCGCATCGTTCAGGGGCACGAAGCATTCGGACGAACCGAACAGCCCGGTTTTCACCGTTGCGAATTGGGGCAGATCCGTCCCTTCATCACGATAGATTTGGCTGAAGGTACCGATTTTCTCCCCGTCGGATCCGTACACAGTAGTCTTCGTGTCCAATAGCGGTTGGAGGTCTTCGTGACGCAGCATGGTACTTACCTTCCGAGCTTCAACGAGTGTTGCCCTGCTTACTGGCAGATGGGGAATTCTTGTTACAGGCCTTCGCAGCCGCGGCGGAGGTCCAAGACGGAGTCGCCAACGGGTGGTCCGGCGGGATACTGGAGGACGTTTTTCGGTGCTGCGTGACCGAGGGGCATCCACCGGCAGGCTTTTGGGCCGCGGCAATGGAAGTATCGTGCCCGGCTCATGATGGACAACGGCCGTCCTCGACATGGTGCACCTCCCGTCCGTGACCAATGTTCCCTGCGGAAAAGGATATCGACGTTGGATTCCTTGGGTCGCCTACTTCGCAAGCCAAACACCGACGCAATCGGCAAGCAAGCCAAGTGCGATTCGCGCGAGCCACATTTGGTGATGCAACGAAATTGTCTTGGGAAAATCCCAAGTTCGAAATTTACAAGAGTGCGTCCTCGAATACCGTGCCTCGGTTTCGGGCGTGGCACTGGGTGGGAGACGGTGATTTAGTACACGAGGCTTCGGTCTTTACGTGGCTTCGTCGCCGCAGATGGTTCCACTTCCAAGTAGAACCATAAACACCGTGGAGTGGGGCAACGGGGTTTTGCATTCTCGCTAGTTCAGTTGCGCATCAAGGAATCCCGGTCGGTGGAGATCGCCGAAGATGGTTCCTGGTTATCGATGGTTTCCCCCGCGGACCCCTGCGCATCCAGGACAGTATGTGATGCAGGTTCTTGGGCTTCCAGAGCGACGGGATATGCAAGGCAAGCAAAGCACCGAGCGTGTGCGCTTTCAAGGGGCCAGGTACATGGTCCGGGGAAGGGTCAGGACGCGATGAGCGGCAGCTCCCGGTGGGCCCGTTTCTGGCCGGTGATCCAATTTTTCCATTCAATCTTCAGCGTGTAGTTGCCGGCCATGGGTGGATGCAGGAGCAAATCGTACCTCTCGGCGGTGCGCATGGTGAGGGTGTGGGTGAACAGGTGCGCCCGGGGATCTGGATGCACGCTGGTGGGGATCGCAAAACGGAGGCCCGATTGATTCCGCCATCAAGACGGTTGACCCCTGGGAAGGAATCGGGGGCGTTGTCTGTCGCTTTCGCTGGTGCGTTGTCGCTAGACATGAGCTTCCTCCAGGAATCCGGGACGCCAGCTCACTGCCGGCAGGGGTAGTTCCAGGAGCCGGCCGCCCGGATCTGCTATGTCGTCGAACAGGGCGGTGAACACCGTGGCGTCGGGAGGGAACAAGAAGCTGATGTGGGCCCGGACTTGGGCTCCCGGGGCCAATAGTCCCGGAGTGCTGTCGTTCCAGCGGTTGACCACAAGCCACGGCTGGCTGTTGCTCCTGATGCGCAGCTGACCGGGCGAGAACATCTGGTCCTCGTCGCTTTCATTGAAGACCTCAAGCTGGAGCAACAGGTGGTCGCCGAAGGTCATATTCAGTGGTTGCCGGGTCTCGCCCACGGCCGGTTGATGCCCGGCGTGACCAGCTCCGGCCGCGGCTCCGGCCGCCAGGCGTGCCTGACGCTCCACCCTCGAGATCCGGGCCTGTCCGAAGCCGGTGCGTACGGTGGTGGTCCCAGAGGGGCCGGCACCGGCGAATGCAACTGCCAATGCAGCGATACCGCCGGTGCCCAGGACAAGCGAGGCCCCCAGCGTGATGCCGAAGGCTCGGCGCGAGATCAGAGGTCTTTCGGCCTCTGATTCGATGGATTCCGACCAGAAGTCGTGATGGCGCGGTTTAGCACGATTTCCTCAGGATCCGAGTGCGGCTGGTTCGGTCTCCCCAAGTCGACTAGCAAACTCCGGACGTGGTCAAGACCCAGAGATAATCTCATAAATGTAAATACATCCCAAGTATTGAAGCCATTGTTGTGCGGCCTATTCAAGCCGCTGTAAAGGGGCCGTAAAGAACGGGAACGGAATGACGCACGAACTCGTGTCCCCAACGAGGGCGCGTGGCACGGATTTGGCGAGGGAAGTGGGGTGCTTCAATGCGCGTATGAGCCCTGCCTGGGAACGATACGGCGGGAAAATTGGGGCATGGACGCAGAATGTGGACCCTGTGCCAGGGGTGGTGCCACAGGAAGGGAGGGGAAAGCAGAAGCCCGGTTCCAGGATCCCTCCACTCAATATGAGAGGGGGACGACGAACCGGGCTTCGGTGTTCTCCGGCACAGAGGCCGGCGAGATGCAGCTGCTTTCTAGGAGAGCTTGAGGACCTTATCGGTCTCTGCACGCACCTCGGCGTAGAGCGAGGGGTTCTCATTGAGCTTCACGCCGTAGGACGGGATGATCTCCTTGAGCTTGGACTCCCAGGAAGCGAACTGCTTCGGGAAGCAGCGGCCCAGCAGCCCGATCATGATCGGGGTAGCGGTCGAGGCGCCAGGGGAGGCACCGAGCAGACCGGAGATGGTGCCGTCTTCCGAGGTGATGACCTCGGTGCCGAACTGCAGCACGCCGCCCTTCTTGGCGTCCTTCTTGATGACCTGGACACGCTGTCCAGCGGTGATCAATTCCCAGTTCTCGCCCACGGCCTCGGGAAGGTACTCACGCAGGGCGTCGTCCTTCTTGCTCCGGGACTTGAGCACTTCCTTGATCAGGTACGTGGTCAGATCCAGGTTGTCCTTGCCAACAGCCAGCATCGGCAGGATGTTGTGCGGGCGGATGGACAGCGGGAGGTCCAACAGCGAGGAGGTCTTCAGGAAGTTGGTGGAGAAGCCGGCATAGGGGCCGAACATCAGCGAACGCTTGCCGTCGACGAAGCGGGTGTCCAGGTGCGGGACGCTCATCGGTGGGGCGCCTACCGAGGCCTGGCCGTAGACCTTGGCGTGGTGCTGATCGATGATGGCATCGTCGGTGCAACGCAGGAACTGCCCGGATACCGGGAAGCCGCCGAAGCCCTTGATTTCGTCGATGCCAGCCTTCTGCAGCAGGCCCAGGGCGCCGCCGCCGGCACCCACGAACACAAACTTGGCCTTGACCGAACGTTTGGCCTTGGTGACGTTGTTGCGTACATCGAGGTTCCAGCCGGCACTGTCGCGCTTGAGGCCCGTGACGCGGTGGCCGAAGTTGACCTCGACGCCGTCGGTGGACAGGCTCTGGGTCATCTGGCGGGTGAGAGACCCGAAGTCGACATCGGTGCCCGAGATGACGCGGGATGCGGCGACCGGTACGGAGCCATCGCGGCCCTGGGCCACCAACGGGGTCCAGGACTTGATGGTGTCCAAGTCCTCGGTGTGCTCAATCTCGTTGAACAGCGTCTGCGGCTTGAGGGCCTCGTAGCGGGTCTTGAGGTACTTGGCGTTGTCTTCGCCGATGACGAAGCTCATGTGCGGCAGCGGATTGATGAAGCTGGCCGGATCGCCTACCTGCTTGTTCTTCACCATGTGCGAGAAGAACTGGCGCGAGACCTGGTACTGCTCGTTGATGCCGATGGCCTTGGCCGGATCAACGGATCCGTCCGCGGCAGGGGCGGTGTAGTTCAGCTCGCAGAGGGCCGAGTGGCCCGTTCCTGCGTTGTTCCAAGGCGACGAGGATTCGAGGCCAGCCTGGTCCAGATTCTCGAAAAGGCCAATGCTCCACCCCGGCTCCAACTGCTTGATCAAGGTACCGAGCGTGGCGCTCATGATTCCGGCGCCGATGAGGACGACGTCGAACGATTGGCTGGTGGATTCAGAAGGCACGAGGGGGTTCTCCATTGAAAGTTCTTCTAGACTCTACGCAAGGCTAGCTTGATGCGGGGGTCTGGATGAAATTGGCTGCTTGACAGCAATGGTATTAAGTGTTCAGTCTCACATCGGAGAAGACTTCATCCAGCACCGGGGACGAGGGATAGTTCTTCACCGTGTCGTTGAACGCCAGCGCGGAAATCGGGAAAGCCAGCGGCAACGCCGGCAGATCCCGGGCCAGCGTGTTGGCCAGACCCTCGTAGGCGGTGATGCGTTCGGGCCCGGAGGGCATCGAACGGGCCAGTAGCACCTGGGCGTTGAGGATGGCGGAGTCGTAATCGAACTGCCGGTTGTTCGAGGCGAACAGCGCACCCATGAAGTCGTCCGGGTCCCGGTAGCCGCCGTTGAAACCCAGCAGGTGCAGACCCGGAATCTCCCCGGAGCGGACCTTGGCCACATACCCATCGGTCCAGTCAACGGGCATGGGCTGGAGCTTGATGCCGGCCAGGGCCAGCTGCCGGGAGATCTCCGCATAGATGAGTGCGGGCAGCGGCAGGTAGGCCCGGGAGATGTTCAGCGGGTACAGGAACGGGATGGGGGTGCCGTCGTAGCCGACCTTCTCGAGCAGTTCCTTGGCCTGGTTGAGGTCAGGGCCGAAGTAGGTGTCCGAGGCCTTGATGCCCAGCGAGGCCGGCAGGAATCCGCGGGCCTCCTTGGTGCCGGAGATGAAGAACTGCTCAATGAGCTTGGACCTGTCGATGGAATGCGCGATGGCCCGGCGGAACCCGTCCTTGGCAAGCCAGGGATTGGAGCGGTTCATGCCCAAGTAGGTGACCGAGTAGGGGTCGCGCTGCACGATCAGTTTTCCTTCGCGGACCAATTCACGCAGCCCGGTCACCGCGACCATATCGAATCCGTCGATGTCTCCGCGGCCCAGTGCGCCCAGCCGCCCCGAGGGGCTGCGGATTTCGTGGAAGATCACCACAGTGGGTGAGGTGGAGTTGGCCGCAATGGCCTTGGCATCCCAGTAGTCGCCAAAGGCGCTGAGCGTGATGGCCCCGTCTTCCCAGGAAACGAACTTGTAGGGCCCGGTGCCCACGGGGTGGGCGGAGAGCGCCGAGGTGTCGGTCCCGGAGGCAGGAGCGGCAGCCAGTGCCGTGGGAGAGGCCATGGCCAGGCCCGGCAGCGTGAGCGCCTCGATGAGCCCGGTGATGGGTTTGCGCAGCGTCAGCACCACGGTGTGGGTGTCGGCGGCCTCGATGGAACCGAAGTAGTTGGCGCTCCCGCCGGTGGTGGCACCGGTGAAGGGGTCGGCGGCCATCTGTGAGCGCAGGGATTCAAGTAGCTCTTCTTGGGCCGCATGGTGTGCCTCGGCCTGCGGATCAACGATGTCGTTCCCGTTGGAGTCGGTCTCGGGCTTCGGCTCGGGAATGGTGTCAGGGAGTTTGGGTAGCTGATCGTTAAAGCGAAAGACCTGAGTGAAGCCTTGGTCCGAGTTGGAGCGCACATCGGGGGGCAGTGCCACCCAGTGCTCGAAGTTTGCCACCACCGCCGTGGCGTTAAAATCGGTGCCGTCGTGGAAGGTAACCCCGCGACGCAGGATGAAGGTGTACTGCATCCTGTCCGGGCTCACGATCCAGTCGGTGGCCAGCTGCGGGACGGGGGCTCCGGTCTCGCGGTCCACGCCAATGAGGCCCTCGTAGATCTGCCGGGTGATGCGGAAGGTCTCATTGTCCCCGGAGATTCCCGGATCAAGGGTGGCGGGGTCAGCAGCGGAGCCGAAGTGAAAGGTGCGGATCACCGGTTCGTCGGTGGCCGTGGGGGTGGAGGGTGCTGGGGTTTCCTTGGGGATGCAGCCGGTCAGTGCCAGCGCGGCGAGTCCCAAACCGCCGGCCAGGAAGGTGCGGCGGTTGGCCCTGGGGGGTTCCGGGCTGTGCGTCTGGCGTGGCACCAAGGACTCCTCGATAGTTTGGGACCCCGGCCCTGGACGGCCATGGACCTGCTGTCATAAACGAACAGGGCCCCCGGAATCGACCGGGGGCCCTGCGCGATGCCGTCGGGGCCATGGGCTCCCGGCGGGCTGATGTGTGCGAGCGGGGGGACTTGAACCCCCACGTCCGAAGACACTGGAACCTAAATCCAGCGCGTCTACCAATTCCGCCACGCTCGCAAGGCAGTGAACTGCTTTCGAAGTTCGGCAGGAATCAGTCTAGCGGAGAAAATCGGCTCGTTTGATCGCTTAACGGGTTTTGGGCGAAACTTTACTTCTGCTCGAGGCCCAGATCACGCCGTAACTTCGTCACATGGCCGGTGGCGCGCACGTTGTACTGGGCCACTTCGACGACTCCGTGCTCGTCAAGAACGATCGTCGAGCGGATCAGCCCCTCGTAGGTGCGGCCGTAGTTCTTCTTTTCGCCCCAGGCGCCATAAGCGGCGGCGACGGCATGGTCCTCGTCGGCCAGCAGCGGGAAGGTCAGTTCTTCCTTGGCGGTGAACTTGGCCAGCTTGGCCGGCGCGTCGGGGGAAATGCCCACGACCTGGTAGCCGGCGGACGTCAAAGAATCCAGCGAATCGCGGAAGTCGCAGGCCTGCTTGGTGCAGCCCGGAGTGGAGGCGGCCGGGTAGAAGTACACGATGGTCTTCTTCCCGCGCAGCGAGGACAGGGCCAATTCCTGGCCCCGGGCGTCGGTCAGGGTGAAGTCGGGTGCTTGGTCGCCGGCGGCGAGGCGGACGGCTTCGGTGGAGTTCTCACTCATGGATGTGGGTATTTCCTTACTGCTAGGAATCCGGGCCCGTGACAGGGTTCGGGCGGATCGAAGGGTGGATGGGTCACTAGCTAAGAGCCTATCCAATATGCGGCGGGCCGTGGTGTCGGCAGAGCAGGAAAACTCGATCGCCAGCGGGTGTGTCGTTGCCAGAGTGGGGACCGCGTGGCCGGTGAGGTGCTGTTTTTGGTAGCTGTCAGTAAAACGAACTGCGGCGGAGCGATTCCCGGCTCGAAGCCGGCCTCGCCGCCGGGTGGCTCCTGGTCCTCATCATTTTCTCCGGTACCACCGAGCAAGCTGCGGGTCAGCGTGGCGGCATCGGACATGAGCTCGTTGGCGGCCGCGCTCAAGTGGGTGTCGGATGGTTCTTCGCCGGCTACGGCTGCCAGCAGGATGGCGCGTCGGGTCAGTTCCTTGGCGAACGAGGCGGTGGTTCCCTCGATCTGCTCGGCAATGGAGGCGATGGCCTGAGCCGAGGGCTTGAGCCCGCGTCCGTAGAGTTCCAGCAGCGCCCGGCGTGCAGCCAGATCCGGGCGTGGCACCGCGACGGCCAAATCGACGCGGCCGGGACGTTGGACCAAGGCCTGTTCGAGCAGTTCCATCCGATTGGTGGTGAGCAGGAACGCCGCGTCCGCGTCGGTGGCCAGACCATCCATGGCGTCCAGGACTTCGAAGAGCAGAGGTTGTGGGCCGTGCCCGAAGCTCCTGTCCTCGGCGATCAGGTCGCAGTCCTCGAGCACCACGCATGGCCGGCGCCAAGGCGCGGGCCATGCGTGCGGCCTCGCTCACGTAGGCCAGGGTGTTGCCCGAGAGCAGGATGACGGTGTGTCCGGCCGCGGCGGCGGCCAGATAGCGCACGGTGTGGGTCTTCCCGGTGCTTGGAGGGACGTAAAGCAGCACTCCGCGCTTCAGGTGCGCTGCGTGTGCGAGGAGTTTTTCGCGGTGCTCCCCGACGCCGAGCACCTGGGCGGAGATACGTTCAAGGGTTCCGTCGGGCAGGACCACGTCCTCTTTCGCCACGGGAATGCGGTGATGAAAGGTGATTCCCGCGGCCGAGGAGGAATATTCGCTGAGCGTGAAGGAAGTGACATGGCCACGGAAGATGCTGTTCTCGCGTAGACCGGTCTTTAAATGTTTGAGGAAGTCATCAACTGCCGCGGGGTTGGCTCCCATGACCTCCAAGGTGACCGAGTTGCGTCCGTATTGCGGATTCGCCTGGCGCAGCAGCGCCACCAGCGGATTCCCTGCCCGGGAGATTAGGTAAAGGCCGGAGACGATGCGTTTCTGAACATCGGGTCCCACCGAGACGGTCTTGTAGTCGGGCTCGCCCAGCCAACCGGATTGCATCTCGTTTTGGCCACAAGGTCAGAGAGTTCCAGATGGCGGCGCTGTTGTCCGGCTAAGCCGTGCACTCGGGAAGCGGGATCGTCCGCGAGCAGGGAATCCATGATCCCTGACGCGTCGACCAGACGGTGGGCGGCAAAGGATTCCAGGACCACCGGCAGGGCGCCGGGCGCGGTGCCCAGGTGCGCGGTGCCCAGGTGCGCGGCCAGGACCGGAAGCAACGGTGTGCCTCCTAAGACGTCGGAGGCTTGGGAGGCCATGCGGGTCAGGTGGGAGAAGTTTTGCAGGAAGGAAGCCAGCTGTTCGTCCTGGATCCGGAGCTTACCGCGCGCCACCGACACTTGGGGGCCCGAAGCGGCGGCGCAAAGCAAAAGACCCGACCTGCCGTGGGGCAGATCGGGTCTTTCCGGATGGTGCACCCCTCGGGACTTGAACCCGAAACCTACTGATTAAGAGTCAGTTGCTCTACCAATTGAGCTAGGAGTGCTAAGCCGCACTGGTCAGCGCCCCATGCGGGGCCCGTCCTTGCGACGCAGATAATCATAACCAGAAAACGACGCAAAGATAAAATCTGTACCCATTGGTCTGCGCGCGCATCAAAAAGCGCGGAATTGCGCGGTTTTTGGGACAACTTTTGCCGAGAAAGGGGATATTTAAGGTTTTTTGCTGAGAAAACATCCATGGTGATGGTGCCCACACTTCTGGGTAGTCTGCTGCCCGGGTTGGCTTTCTCCCCTCCAGCGGGACCTCGTGGCTGGTGGATTCATCAATGGCTCAGGGGTTGGGTGCCAAGTGGATGGTGCCCAGCGGCAGGCGCTCAGCGGTCCTTGGTGGTTCGAAGCCCGGCCAGGTCAACCCGGTCCTGATGGAACGGCACGCCTTCTGATTCGAGCAGCGCGCGGGCCCCGCCGTGGTGACACGTGGCGGGTTGTCCATCGGCGTAGATGACCCTCCACCACGGCACATCATCATCAAGACGCGCGACGGCTCGGCCGGCCTGTCGGGGACCCAGCCCCACGGCGCGGCCGACTTCTCCATAGGTGGCGACCTCCCCGGGCGGGATTCCCAGAACGAAGGCGCGCACTTCGGCAACGGGGTCCATAACTAGTCCTTCGCGGGTGCGGGGTAGATGATGCGGTTATCGAGTACCTGCGCGAAGGGTGTCATGTCCGAGGTGCGGGTCGAGGAGGGAGAAATGATGTCGAAGACTTCTGCCCCGGCGTTCAGCAGTGCGTCGGTGATTAACCGGCGGTGGCACCTCCACGGCACTGCCTCGCTGCACATGATGGCCGGCACACCGTTTCGCACCAGATCCAGGAGCTCGGCCAGCCCGGAGTCGAACTCGCCGGTGGCCATGTAGTCGGCATAGTCGCGGAAGGCCTTGACCCGCCAGCCGCCGTTGGGGGTAGGAGTGCCCGCCGGGGTGTGTCGGCGGCCGCCCAATTGACGGATCCAGCGGTAGCCAATCTCCGCCGGCAGGGCTTCTTCGATGGCGGCTTGGTTCCATTGCGGGAATTTTCGTGAGGATGGATAGGAACGCACATCCACCAGCTCGGTGACCTGGTGGGAGCGCAGCATCTCCAGGACCTCGGCAAACTCGCGGGTGGAGTGGCCGATGGTGAATATCGTGGTGTTCGTATCTGCTGTGAGCTGGTGAGTCACGCTTTGCCTCCCTTGCTGGCCATTGTGCGGCTCGTGTCGTGCGTTGATCCGCGGGTAGCTAATGTTCCGGTCCGCGGGACGCGTTCCTGTGCAAGAGAGCCGGCGGATCTAATCGAACAGTAGCAGGTTCACCGGGGCATCATCCGGAAGGGAGGTGGTTGGTGCCACCGAGAACGGGAGCTGGGAAGCGAAGCGATCAATGCCGAGGGCGGGGTGATTGGCAGGGTGCCCGCCTCGCGCCTTCTGAGGTGGCCGAAGGGCAGTCGTTCCGGTGAAAACAGAAGATCCGGCTTGCTGTGGCAAGCCGGATCTTTTCTGTATGTGCACCCCTCGGGACTTGAACCCGAAACCTACTGATTAAGAGTCAGTTGCTCTACCAATTGAGCTAGGAGTGCGTTTGTTGTTTCGCTGGAAGTTCGTGGCTCCCGCGCTCTGCAACGACATGAAACTCTACCAGCTTGACGGCCGATTGCAAACCGAAACCCAGCTTTGCGATTGAGGTCACAAAAGCGATCTTGAGATGGGCCGATGTGATCAATAGGGGAGTGGTGCCACGTCGCGTCACATAGACAGTCATTTGGGTGGGGGCAGCGTTTTGTCCTTGAGGGTGCCAGTGACCGGGCCATACGCTGAAGAGTATGAAGCAGATGCGCGTTGTGACTTTCCCCAGTACCGAGCTCCTTGAAGCCGTCGGACCGTTGCCCGAGGGGATCAGTGCCGGTGTCTGGGACCTTGGCGGGGACCCCGTGGGTGTGGAGCTCGATGACATCGACGTGGCGGTCTTTCCCTACATGGCCAACTTCTCCGCCCTGCAGGGCGTTCGCCGGGCAAAGAACCTGAAGATGGTGCAGACACAGACCACCGGGTACGACGGAATCCATGAGCTGGTGGGTCCGGAGGTCGGGGTAGCTACTGCTGCAGGGGTTCATGCCGCCTCGACGGCGGAACTGGCCATCGGTTTGGCGATCGCCTCGTTGCGCGGGATCGGGGAGTCGGTGCGCGATCAGAGTCAAGCTCATTGGAACCCGCAGCGCTGGCCCGGGTTGGCCGACCGCAAGGTCGCCGTGGTGGGTGTGGGCGGCATCGGCGAGGAGATCCGCAAGCGGCTCGAGCCCTTCGAAGTACAGCTGAAACGCTTTGGCACCCGCGCCCGCACCGATGAGCATGGCCAAATTCTGGCGGTCGAAGACTTGGCAGCCCATGCCCCGGATATCGAGGTGCTGATCTTGATCGTTCCGCACAACGCCGGCACGCACCATCTGGTGGACGCCGGGCTGCTGGCCGGATTGCCCGATGGCGCGGTGGTGGTCAACGTCGCCCGCGGACCGGTGGTGGACACCGACGCATTGGTTGCCGAGCTGGCGACCGGACGGTTGCGCTGCGCCTCGGATGTCTTTGACCCCGAGCCGCTTCCGGCCGACCACCCGATCTGGGAGTTGGACAACGCGCTGATCATCCCGCACAACGGGGGGAACACCGAGGCCTTCCTGCCGCGCATGACCGCGCTGCTCAAGCGCCAGGTCGCAGCGTGGGCCACGGGAGGCACGCCGGAAAACCTGGTGGCGAGGCCGTAAATAGGTGCCCTGGATCACGGACCGCGGTGAAACTCCATTGCGGTGGGCCCGCCGCGCGGGGTTGCCGGCAGCGCAGGCGAGGGCAGTGGTGCCAGAAATCCCTCCCCGGACGGCATGCGAATACCTTGACCTGGGCAGGGGAGCCGGGCCTACGGTAGGTGTGGCGGCGTCGTGAAACGAGTCACGTTCATTTTGTGGAGCGTGCTTCGCCGTCCGCAGGTCCAAGTTCATCGATCATGCCCGGTGCGGGCACCGAACGAAAGCGAGATTTGGCATGAGCACCCCAACCCCCGAACCCACCCAGCCCAAGAAGGCAAACCCGAACGCAGACCCGGGACACCCCCAAGGTAAGGCCTTGACCACCAGCCAGGGCACACCCCTGAAAGACACCGACCATTCGCTGAAGGCCGGGCCACGCGGACCGGTCCTGCTCCAGGACCACCACCTGCGCGAGAAGATCACCCACTTCGACCATGAGCGGATCCCCGAACGGGTGGTCCACGCCCGCGGGGCCGGGGCACACGGCATCTTCACCAGCTACGGCACCGGCTCCAAGATCTGCAGCGCCGAATTCCTGGCCGAAGGCGCCAACACTCCGGTGTTTGTCCGGTTTTCCACCGTGGCAGGCTCGCGCGGTTCGGCGGATACCGTGCGGGACACCCGCGGGTTCGCCACCAAGTTCTACACCGGGCAGGGTGTCTTTGATCTGGTGGGCAACAACATCCCGGTGTTTTTCATCCAAGACGGCATCAAGTTCCCCGACGTGGTGCACGCGGTCAAGCCGCACCCGGACCTGGAGATCCCGCAGGCCCAATCCGCCCACGACACCTTCTGGGACTTCGTCTCCCTGCACACCCAAGCTCAGGCCCACACCATGTGGTTCATGGCCGATCGCGGCATCCCGCGGTCCTTCCGGATGATGGAGGGCTTCGGGGTGCACACCTTCAGGATGACTGGCCCCGACGGGTCCACCTCCTTGGTCAAGTTCCATTGGAAGCCCAAACTCGGGGTGCATTCGCTGGTGTGGGAGGAGGCCATGCTCACCAACGGCGCGGACCCCGATTTCCACCGCCGCGACCTCTCCGAGGCCATCAAGGCTGGGGCCTTCCCCGAATGGGAGTTGGGCCTGCAGGTGTTTGAGGACAATGAGGAGCAGATGTTCAAGGGCATCGACCTGCTCGATCCCACCAAGTTTGTCCCCGAGGAACTGGCACCGGTGACGATGGTGGGAAAGATGGTCCTTGACCGAAACCCGTCGAACTACTTTGCCGAGACCGAGCAGGTCGCCTTCCACCCCGGGCACCTGGTGCCGGGGATCGATGTCACCAACGACCCGCTGCTCCAAGGCCGGCTCTTTTCCTACATCGACACGCAGCTGACCCGGCTGGGCGGCCCGAACTTCTCCCAGCTGCCCATCAACCTGCCCCACGCCCCGGTCAACGACATGCTGCGCGACGGCATGCACCAGACATACATCCACGAGGGCATCGCTCCGTATCATCCGAACTCGCTGGACGGTGGCTGCCCGTTCATGGCCGGGGAGGGAGGGAACATGGAACTGCCGTTCATCGACTTCCCTGAACGCGTCGCCGAGTCCGTCAAGGAACGCGCCAACCCGGTGTCATTTGACGACCACTACAGCCAGGCCAGGATGTTCTACCGGAGCTTGGCCACCGTGGAGCAGCTTCATGTGCAGCAGGCCTACGCCTTTGAACTGGGCAAATGCGCCAGCGAAACGGTGCGGGCGCGGCAAGTGCAGGCTCTGGCCAACATCGATGCCCAGCTGTGTGCAGCAGTGGCAGGGGAACTGGGCCTGCCCGTACCCGAGGCTGACACCGAGGTGCCCGACGCGGCACTGTGCCCCTCGGTCTCGCAGCTCGGGGGCAGCTGGCCGGTCGAGGGCAGGGTGGTGGGGATCGTGGCAAGCCACAGCACCGACGCCGCGGTGATCGAGCGCTTGGTGGCGGACGCCAACCTGGCGGGCATGCGGCCGCTGCTGGTCGCGCCGGTCGGTGGCACGCTGGCCGACGGGTCACCGGTGGATAGGACGTTGCTCACGGCCCGCTCCATCGAGTTCGACGCCTTGGTGATAGCAGATGTCCTGTCCCCGTCGGACGGTGCCCGGGTGGATCGCGATACCAAGGCCGGTGCCCCCACCCCCGAAGGCGGCAAAGATCTCGACCCGCGGTTCGTGTTGCTGCTCCAGGAGGCCTACCGGCAATCCAAGGCGATCGTTGCGCTGGACGGGGTGGGGCTTCGGTTCCCTGATGCCGGGATTCCCGCCGAAAGCGCCGGGGTGCTGCCAGCCGGGGTGGAGGAAGCCGTGGAGTTGGTGGCAGCGCTGCTGGCCTCGCACCGGGTGTGGGCGCGGTTCGATTCCCCGACCTCCTAAGCATCTCTGCGACGCCGGCCACGTGCCGGCGTCGGAGGGCCGATCGGTGGCTGTGCCAGGGCTTCTCTCTGCTGCTTTCGACCCCGATTCCGCCACACCTTCCGGTGCGCTTCGTTACGCCCACGGTGATCGGGTTTGCTTCATTGTGCCTGTCGTGCCTAGTATTTCGTGACTATCCAGCACCAACCAAAGGAATTGCCGTGGCCCAGGATTATGATGAGGTCCGACCAGACGTTGCCGAGGCATCTGAGCGGGTGCTCAAGTCCGTCCAAAAAATCGACGCACCCAGCGCCAAGAGTGTCCAGTCCGACCTGGAAGAAACCGACCTTTCCGAAGGTCAGGAGCTGCCCGGAGCGATTGTGCTCGACGAGCTGGTCGTAGAGGTCGTCCCCGAGGCTGCAGATGAATTCATCTGCGGCGAGTGCTTCACGGTACGCCACCGTTCACAGGTGGCAGTGGAGCGCGGCGGAGTGAAGATCTGCGTCGAATGCGAGAGCTAGAGCTCACCGCTCGGTAAAGCCATCTGCGACACCCGGGGGCGGAAGGTTCGCGGAGGTGTCACAGATCGTGGACGGCCCCCTGCAGGTGAGGTTTTGGCTGCGACCCGGGCATCGTGAATCGAACACCCCAGCGGCCTCGGGTGGTAATCCCCGGGTCTGTGAACGCGGTGGACGGCATTGGGCGCCTGTCACTTAAACGGCGGGCGGCCGGGGCGCTTGGGGGGGAACCGGTGTAGCGGACACGGCCTTGGGCCGGCGCCCGGCCGTCCCAGCGCCGTGAAGCAACGCTCCTTCCCCTGCTGGCCCGCCGGGGAACACCCCCTGGCAGAGGCGCCGCCGGGGACCGATTCCCGGCCGGATGCGGGGGGGAATACAGACGAACGCCTCTGCAGCTGCCCCCCCCTATCCAGAGATCCAAGCCGAGGCTCGAGACGCTCCGTCGCCTATTCCACGGAGAACTGGACGCGTTGCCAGCCGCTGGAACCATTGGGGACGGGATCGGCTTTCTCGCTGGTTTGAATTTCGCCATGGCCATCAATGGCGCGCACGCTGACGGTGTGGTTACCCGATTCGCCGTTCTCCCAAACGTAGCGCCACTGGCGCCAGGTGTCGAGGGATGCTTCGGCCCCCAGCTCGGCATCCTTCCATTCCCCCTCGTCGATTTGGACCTGGACCGCTGAGATTCCCTTGGTCTGGGCCCAGGCGGTTCCGCCCATGACCACTTTTCCGGCCGGGACGCTGGCAAAGGACCGTGGCACATCCACGCGGGAGGACAACTTGATGGGCCCCTGCTCTGCCCAGCCGCGCGTGGTCCAGTACGCAGCCTTGTCGGCGAAGCGGGTGACCTCAAGATCAACCACCCATTTAGTGGCCGACACATATCCGTAGAGACCAGGAACCACCATGCGGACCGGGAACCCGTGCTCCAGCGGCAAAGGCTCTCCATTCATGCCCACTGCCAGCAGGGCCATGCGCTCATCAGTGAGGACCTCAAGCGGGGTCGAGGCACTGAAACCGTCGATGGACGTTGACAGGACCATGTCCGCGCCCTCCAGGGGCACTGCACGCTCCAGGAGCCTGCGCAACGGGTAGCCCAACCACTTGGCATTGCCCACCAATTGGCCACCCACCGGGTTGGAGACGCAGGTCAAGGTCAGATACGTTTCCACCAGGTCCTCGCCCAGGAGTTCGTTGAAGCTCATGGTGAATTCCTTTTCGACCATCCCATGGACCCGCAACGACCATTCGGACGGATCGATGCGTGGCACCGAAAGTGCGGTATCGATCCGGTAGAAATCCTTGTTGGGGGTGATGAATTTCGAGATGCCAGCCACCTCGACCTGCGCCCCCACAGGTGGTGGCGTCGCCAGGACCTTGGCCGCAGGTAATCCGAGGGCGGAACGGGCCGAATCGGCCACGTTCCGCACCGTGGCCAGCGATTTGCCGACTCCGGTGGCCACTGCCGCACCCACCAGGGCCAGGGTGGTGCCGAGCAGAAAGTTCCTGCGGGAGGCGCCCGGTGCGGGGCCCGGATCCGGATCCAGGGACCTGGCCCTGGCCGCCAGCGTGATCAGCCAGCGCAGGGTGAGCACGCTAAACACCGCACCCAAAATGATGGGAGTCAGATCGACTGGCCCGGTGGCGGGCCGGGACAGCACGGCCGAGCCAATGGCTGCGGCAAGCACGACGATGATTCCGGCCGCGACGGGGAAACTACGAGTGGCCAGCACCCCGACCGCGACAGCTGCGATGGCGGCAACGATGCCCAAGGAAATGAACAGTGCCAATTTGTCGTTGGTGCCGAAGGTGGCAATGGCGAGGTCCTTCAGCCAAGGCGGTGTCAGATCGATGAAGACCGAACCCATGGCCACCAAGGGTGCCGAAGCGGTGGCGAAAAAGACCGACGCCAATTGTGCCACGGCAAAAAGTACAGCTGCCGATGTGAAACCTGAAAGCCCGAAGGCTCCCAGATCCCGCAGTTTTGTTGTTGGACTCTTGTTCATGGGGTCACCTGCCGATACGTTGTGCTGTTTCCTCCTCGGCGTTTGCCAGGAGCAACCATTCACTTCGTATTCGGAACGAGACGACCTGCGGATTGGATGGCAACGGGGCTAAGTCGTGCGGTTTGCTAGAGTTCCTGGACCAAGATCGGATCGGTGGTTGGAGCAGGGGAGCCGGTGGCAGGTTCCACGGTGATGCCGAAGTGGGTCACGCCCTCCATCGAACCAGCAACCATCACCAAACCATCACTCTGGGTTCCATCGAGCATGCCAGCCGAGACCGCCCCGGTTCCCGAGATCAGCCAGAGTTCGTATCCCTTGTCACCGGGCAGGGCCGGCAATCCCGACGTGGTCACAGCCATGGCCCCTTCGGCAGCGGAATAGGCCAAGGTGACCCTGGCCCCGTCATCGATTTCTTGGGTTTTGGACCGGACGTCGGCGGCCGTCAAGATGCGGGTGAGTTCTGATTGCTGGGTGCTCAGCACCGCCAGGCGTTCCTCAAGTTCTTGCTGCTGTGCATTTTGGTTGACCACCACACCGCCCAATGCCCCGGCGGCCACCAAAAGCACGCCGGCAGCCAAGGCGAACATCCGCTGGTTCTTCGGCTTCGCCGTGGTTTCTGCTGGCACCGGTGGGGCCGGCAGTGGCTCGGCGCGCTGCAGGGGCTGTGGATCGTGTGCCGGGGACACCGCTTCGGCCTCGTGGTGGGCCGGGACTGCGGTCTGAGCCTCGGCAGGAGGAAGCTGCGGGGTGTTGCGGATTGCGGCCATAATGTTTGCCTTGACCCGTGCCGGGGGAGCAACGGGCTTCGCCGAGAGGCCGAGCAGGGCTGCAGTTTCCTGTAAGGCGTCCAGTTCTTCGCGGACAGCTTCGGAGTCTTCGGCATGGCGGAGCACGTCGTCGCGTTCCGCATCGCCCAGCGCGTTCAGGGCGAAGCTGCCGGTCAGCTCGTTCTTGTGCTTGTCCATCACGCTACTCCCATCAGGGTTCGAAGTTTGTTCATGCCATCACGTATTCGTGTTTTTGCGGTCCCCACCGGAATCTCGAGCATTTCAGCCACCTCAAGGTGGGTGTAACCACCAAAATAGGCCAATCTGATGGCATCGCGTTGCGTTTCGCTGAGCCGTTCCAAGGCCTGGATTGCTCGGCGGCTTTCATCGTGGTGGATGGCCGTCTCTTCAACGTCATCGTAGCTTGCCTGGAATTCCTTGATGCCTTGGCGCAAGTCACGATCCTTGCTGGCCTGGCTGGCCCGAACTCGGTCAACGGCCCGCCGGTGTGCCAGGGTCAACAGCCACGTGATGGCCTTGCCCCGGGTGGCGTCGTAGCGGGCGGCCTGTTGCCAGGCTTCCACAAAGACCTCTTGGGTCACCTCTTCGCTTTGTGCCTCGTCCTTCAGGACGCGTCGAATGAGGCCAAAGACCTGGGCAGACAGTCGATCGTAGAGTTCTTCAAAGGCGCTCTCGTTGCCCTCGGCAACCTGGAGCATCAGGTCTTCGGGGGTGGGAACGGACATCAGTTCCGTTTCACCTAGTCGATGTGAACTCATACCGTAAAGCGTCTCATGCATTCCAAACTCCACCCGACCTATCTCCTGGTGCGTCGAGAAGATAAGTCTCGACGCGTCCAGCCCCTCGGAGCCCGTGCCCCGACACACGCAGGGGGGCTGATGCATGAGCGGGATCTCCCTCATGCACCAACCCCCTGGCAGACCGATTTCCGCGGTTGCGGTGCTCGCGGCTATTACTTCTTGGCCGGGGGCATCAAGACGGAGTCGATGAGGTAAACCGTGGCGTTGGCGGTCTGGACGCCGCCACAAATCACGTTGGCGTCATTGACCATCAGCTCGTCACCGCTGCCGGTGACCTTTAGATCCTGGCCTTCGACGGTCGTGTGGGTTCCGGCGATGTCGCTGGGCTGGATCTGGCCGGGGACCACGTGGTAGGTCAGCACGGTGCTGAGCATATCCGCGTCGGCGACGACGGCGTTGAGATCTTTTTCCGGAAGAGCTGCAAAGGCCTTGTCGACCGGTGCGAAGACCGTGAACTCGTCGCCGTTGAGCGTGTCAACCAGATCGACCTTGGGATTCAGCTCGCCGGACACTGCAGCGGTCAGGGTCTTGAGCATCGGGTTGTTGGAGGCTGCCACCGCTACCGGATCCTTGGCCATACCGGCAACCGATCCCTCGCCGCTCGGCACTGCCTTGGCGTAATCGGCACAACCCGCGCCAACGAGGTTGGCTGCCGGGTCCATGGCCGATGAGCTGGGCGATTCGCTGGCCATCGATGAGCTGCTTGGTGCCGAGGATGCACTGGAGGGAGCCATTGACTCACTGGAGCTGGATTCGGTTCCCGAGGAGCAGGCGGTCAGTCCCACGGTGGCAACTGCAATCAGTCCAAGTGCTCCAACAAACTTGCTGTTCATGCGCTTCATGTCATTCTCCTTGCCTGGCGGCGACCCGTGGGCTGCCGCACTTCCCCGACCCTGAGTGGTGCGGGCTGTCACAAGGCATTCGGTGCCGTGGCTGACACGGATTGGAAATAGACCAAAATCTTTTTCAGGGGAGGGTCTCCCAACCGCAGGCAGCACGAACGGAGGGATCCTGGCTCTATGCGGACATTGAAGAAGCGGAGAAGAGGCACTTGGTCTCGGCTTCCGGGCGGTACTCCAATCATCGAGTTACTTGACGTTTCCGGATGTGGAATAGCAGCTCGGTATCGGCTTGAATTCCTTGGGCGCTTCTGTGCACCAGGCGCCTTGGCCGGATTTCCGACGGGATGCCTGCATTCGTTCCCAAATCTGGCATCCACGGACGAGATGTCCCACGTGATTTCAGGTTCTCAACAGCTGCTCGCCGAGCATCGGGCAGACACCCGACTAGGGGCCTGCCATCGTCGGATTCGTCGAAGGCCACGGCAAGAGGCCCCCGGAAGGGCGATCGGGATCGCTTCCGGGGGCCTCTTACGCGCGCCGCCAGCAGCCAGCGCGCGTGTGGCTATGTGCCGCGCAACGCGTCCAGGAACGTCGCCGACGCGGTGCTGCCCGGATTGTAGCCGGGGGCCAAGGGCAGATGCACCACCGGGCGTTCGACGGTGGCGGTGCTGCGCCGCTTGGGCGAACCGGTGTATCGGACTCGGTCCAAGCACCGGTGCGGGGTCTCCGGCAACGACAGGAACCGGCGCTGCCAATGTTCCGGGACCATGTAGGTGTACTCCGGCCTCGCGGCCATGTAAATGCGCATTGCCGGACAAAACGGCATGATGGCCAATCGCCTGCGGTGCACATCGTCGAGGATGTGCCCAAACAGCAGCTCAACGAGTTCCTCGGATTTGTGGCGGCGCTTGAGCTGCGTGTAGTGCAACCACAGCTCATTGTCGCGCATGCTGTATTGCGCAAAGCCAACCAGATCGCCCTTTTCGAAGAGTTGGTAGCGGCGCAATTCCTGGTTGTTTTCAATAACCCGCATACCAATCACCACCCTCCCCTGACCGCAGGGCGGAGGGCCCAAGGCCCAATCGACGATCCCGAGGCCCGAAGGCTCGAGGGCAGAAGTTCAACAACGAGTACGGTAGATTGCGTATCGCTGGACAGCTTCATGGGTTGCTCCGTTCGAGAAAACCATGGCCCGCTGCTGAACCACCTTCAGACTACAAAAAAGCGCGCATCAAGGCAATGGCCTTGGGGCAGGCACCGGGTGCTTGCCTGGACGCTTACACGCCAAGTCGGATGCGCGCGGACCTGCTGCACCTGCTGATGGACCACGGCGTCACGACTCTGTCCCCAGCTGATCAGGCGAGCGGAATCGATCTGGTTGATGCCGTGGCTTACCGAGTTGCTCGCCAGCCGCAACACCGAGAAGTCCGTGTTGTGGCTGTCCGGACGCGACCACGCCAACGCCGTGACCAGCCGGGAGTTCAAGGACGCCGCCGTGGAGTTCCTCGCTGTCTGAGGCGGCGCGGCCGGATATATCACCGCCGCAGGGACGGACGCTGGCAGCAAGTTTTCATCCGAGGCTTCGAGGCCCGGGGGCCGGCACGCAGATTCCTTCCATCCCCAGAGAAAATAGGTATCGTTGAGCGGGACCCTGAAAACCGGCGCACCCCAAGGAGTTCCAGCATGGCCAACGAAGAAGTACACAAAGTTATCGAGATGATCAATGACGTGCGTATCGGTATGTTCACCACCCATGGCAAGGACGGCCTGCTCAGCCGTCCACTGACCGTGATGGACGTCGAGGAAGACGGTGACATGTGGTTCTTCTCCCCTGCCGACTCGGAGATCGTCCGCGAGGTCAAGACGCACGGTGAAGTCAACGTCGCCTTCGCGGGAAACAAAAAGTGGGTCTCGGTCAGCGGCAGAGGAACGGTGGTATACGAGGTGGAGAAGAAGCGTGAACTCTGGAACTCGATGGTGGAGACCTTCGCTCCGGAGGGACCCGATTCGCTGGCTACCGTCCTGTTGCACGTCGAGTCCGAGTCCGCCGAATACTGGGAGAACCCAGGTGGCGCGGCCACCCTGGTTGCCAGTTGGATCAAGCAAAAGGTCACCGGGAAGGGCGCTGCCCCCGGCGATTCGAACACCGTGGAGTTGTAGCCCGGGGGCGCGTATTAAAAGGGGCGGTCCGGGTCCGGCGTTAACGCGCCGCACCTGGACCGCCCCAAATCACAGTCGCTATCTTGGCTATGGCTTTGGCAGGACTATTCGTCGTGTCCTTGGTCCTGGCTCATCGAACCTTCACCCGGCGGCGTTTCCCCGGGAGGGACGCCTCCGCCTGGCTCCAGGCCGGTGATTTTTTGCTCCACCGGGTCCGGATTGGACGTGCTGGCATTGTGCGTCTTGGTCTCGTCCTCCTGCTCGTTCGCTCTTTTGCCGGTGTTCTTTTCAGGAATGGATTTCTCGCCCATCAGCTTCTCCCTGTCTGTCTTGTTGGTGGTTGTCGTGGCCTTCTCCGGAGCCGGATCCCGCCGCCGCCTTTCCTGAGCGTGTAGCGCCGCGGGAACGTCGGACCATTCCGGATCATCTGGTTCAAGATCCAGTGGATCGTTGTTGTCCCGCTCCAGGATGTTTTCATCGCCTTGCTCCCGGCCCTCATCAGACCGTGCATCGTTTTCGTGGCTCCGGTCTCCGCGCTCGGGCTCCTCGAAAGGATCGTGCCCGTATCCCATGGTGTCCTCCTGGTTCGGGAGCGAATCGACTCGAAATCAGTGGCCGGCTGGATTCCGCGGGACCCGACCTGTGCGGCCCCGCGAAGTGCCGCATCAGGGGGTCGATTTGCCGCCGTTGACGTTGAGGGTTTCTCCGACGACGTAGCTGGATTCGGCCGACGCCAAAAAGACGTAGGCGGGAGCCAGCTCAACGGGTTGGCCCGCGCGTCCCAGCGGCACATTATGTCCGAACTTCGGCAACTTGTCCTTGGGCTGCCCGTCGGACACCTGCAGCGGGGTCCAGATCGGACCGGGCGCCACGGCATTGACGCGGATCCCGCGCGGTGCCAGCTGCACGGCGAGCCCCTTGGTGAACGCATTGATCGCGGCCTTGGTCGAGGCGTAGTCCAAAAGCGTGGGTGAGGGGTCGTAGGCCTGCACCGAGGTGGTGTTGATGATGCTGGCGCCATCGGGGAGATGCTTGAGCGCCGCGCGGGTGATCGTGAACATCGCCAGGATATTGACTTGGAAGGTTTGCATCACCTGCTCGTCATCGAGGTCTTCGAGCTTTTCGATGGCGATTTGTTTTCCGGCGTTGTTGACCAGGATATCCAAGCCGCCGAGTTTCTCCGCGGCCTGGTCCGCCAACGAATTGCGGTATTCGGCGTCGAGCAGGTCCCCTGGCAGGCCAATGCCGACTCGGCCCGCGGTCTCGATCACCGAGATGATCTTCCGTGCATCTTCCTCTTCCGCCGGCAGGTAGGCGATGGCAACATCCGCACCCTCCCGTGCAAAGGCAATGGCCACGGCGGCACCGATGCCCGAGTCCCCACCGGTGATCAGGGCCTTGCGTCCCTTCAGGCGTCCGGTGCCGATGTATGAGGTCTCGCCATGGTCCGCTGCGGGTTCGAGCTTGGCGTCAAGGCCCGGTTCGGGCTGGTCCTGTTTGGGAGGTGAGATCTTGGGGTGGCGGTTCACCGGGTTGTCCAGCGAAAGCTGGCCTTCGGATTCTGGGGTGTTGGGGTCGCGTGCATCCATGGGAAATCCTCCAGTTGTTGTGGACGATATTGCTCGTACCTACCACGCTAGGGCATAGGGCCGGAGGCGATCAATGGATTCGCACCTCCGTCATGCGGATGGACCATGCCGGACCGAGAAGTCCCGAGGCGTCGGGACTTTCGCTTCCCTATCGGGTGTCGCATTGACGCGCATCACGAATTCCGGGGCCACGCGTCTATGCCGCGGGCGGTCCGGCCAGTTGTGGACCGGCAACACATCTGTAATCCGGCGCGGACCAGGAACAACCCTTCCAAGCCTCTGTCACGCCGGAGGACCACCCCGTCCCGTCAGCCTGGGCCAGCAGGCAGCATGTCTGGTTGCTATCCCCATGCTGCGGTTAACGGGTCCTGCGGAAACAACCCGCGGATATCAGCCTGGCAATACCGAGGCGAACACGGCGGGCCGGCACACGGGTGGCGCACCGGATGACGGCCACGGAAAGAAGCGGTCCCCGACGACCCGGCCCGGGACCGCTTCTTCACGTTCACCAGCTACGAACGGTTGCTTCTCAACTCCCGTCGGTCTTACCTGCGGCCTCGTGCCCGGGCTCAGAGGAAAAACTTTCACCCGAGGTGGAATCCTGATTGACGCCGGACTCGATTTCCTTCTCGGTTGAAGGTAAATCGTCGTTCGTGACTGGTTCGTCGGATGCAGCCCGGTCGGCCTTTCCGGAGCGATGCCGCTCGTCCTGGGTGTCCCGGGACATCGGTGCGGATCGGTCCTGCTGCGGGTCATTGTGCTGTTCGTGTTGTTCCATGGGGTTCCTTTCCTTGTCCGAGGCACTGGCCGGCAGTCCGCCGGTCAACTGCGCAGGAGCGTTACTTCTGTGATGCTAGCTTTTGGGCCCAGCGCTTGGTGACGGCCTGGATGACCGCTGCGCTGGCGCCGGAGACGATGGCGAAGCTCAAGACCTTGCCGATCGTTGCCCGTTGCTGCACCTCCGGGTTGGTCGGGGTGGGCGGCTTTTCGCCGGTGACGCCCTTCCAGATGGAGCTGATCAGCTTCGCTCCGACCAAGCCAGCTACGACAGAGACTACCGTCCCTAATAATTTGATGATCATTTTCATTTTTCTCCTTCGTTGGCGGAAAGTTGGCCAGACTTGTGCGGTTTTCGGCGGGGCCCGGGAAAGTCTCATACCTTGGTTGGCCGGCCCCGGGCGTGGGAAGACCACCATCGCCGAAAAGCATCTTCCAATGCTCCGGGTCCCGTCGACGACACGGTCCGATTTCTGCAGCCTGCGGCAGGTGGGTATCACCGGCCTCGGTGGATACCTCTGACAATATTGGCGAGCTGCACGTATGCCAAGGTGTTGCTGTCCCGTGTCGCGCCTGCGGTAGCTTTCTTGTGGGCCCCCGTACGACGCGGGCCTCCCAACATGATGACCACTCAGCCGGCAGACGGTGCCTGCAGCCTTCGTGCCCGGAGCGGGTTGCATGCCAAGGCCGGCAACCACCCGACTGCGGATGGAAGGTAGTTGGTCTTCGGTTTTCCGACCTAGACATTGTCTTTGTCTTTGTCCTTGTCCAATGTGATCTGGCGCCGTTCAAATTCCCTTCGGCTGAAGGTTGCCTTGCGCACGGCTTCCTCGTCGTCCAAGCTCGATCCCACGGCCCCGGCCATGGTCCCCAACGAAGCAGACAGCCAAGACAGGTTCACATACTCGCCCCACCCGACATCGTGTCCCAGCTGTATCGCCAGATACTTCGAATCGATGATGATCAGGGCACCGGCAAGGATCACGGCGAAGAGCGCCAGGTACATCAACAAAATGGCCAGGAAGATGGTCACCAGCGTTGCGAGGTTGTAGACCACGCGCTTTTCCGCGTGGCGGGAGCCGAGGGGGCTTTCCCAGAGCCCGTTGTGCAGCACGAGCCACGAACCCATGACCAGGATGGACAGCAAGCTGATGGTGGCCAGACGTTGCGGGGCCAAGAAGTCCGCCATGGACCAGATGCTGGTGTAAAAAACGCCAAAAGCGCCGGTGGCCAAGGCCGCGGCCATCGCCGTGGAAAGGCGTGGCACCAGCCGCCAGGGACGGTTGCTGCGGACCATACCCAGCAACAACAGAAAACGGCCCCGCAGCCCCTTGGCGGTCTCGAAGGCGTCATCCTCGATATCCGCGGCCTCGATTCTGCGTTCCACCGAAAACGGGTCGGCGCCCGAGACCAGCTTCCCGTCGTCGCGCAGGTAGGGATCCCCCACCCCGTGCAGCGTCGCCAGGACCTGCGCCACAGCGCGCCGAAGCCGCTTCTTGCGCACGATGCCCAATGAAGGAAGGACGATGACAGCGGATCCATAGCCGGCATTGAGACTGTATGTCAGCGGCTCGCCGTTCTCGTACTTCGGCAGGTCGGTCAAATAGAGCATGTAGTCCCAGTTGTTCCGTTCACGGATCTGGTGCGAATGTGCGTTGAGTTCCACCTCCCCCTGATCATCCAAGGGCAAGGAAAACTCCTCGACCTCGATCTGCCAGTCCGCCGCTGAGTTCAGATTTCCTTCCAGCATCACGGGCAACGACGCCTTCAACCCGCGGGCCAAAGTCATCGGCAGGCCGGCGTCAGCGATCAGCCCGACAACGAGTTTCCTCCTGAGTTCCGTGGGCATCGCGTTATCCGGCGTCGAAACGTTCGCCGTCTTCCGCGGCATCGGATCCGGAGCCATCTGCCTGGATATCTTCGGCTGCGAGGCGCTTCGGCTCCCGGTCGGCCTCCCCGGGCTCGGCCCCAGGCCGAGGGTTCGTCTCCTGTGGTAGTTGCCCGGCAATATATTCGGGGTCCTGGAATGGATCGACGGTTCCGGGGTCTGCCGGACCGGAAGGCACAGCCGAACTGGAGGTTGTTTTCTTCCGGGCATTTGGGAAGTCTTCGGTGCCCGCGTCCGGATCGCTGGGCTCGGGGGAGTGTGCTGTTGTTGACATGTCGTGTCTCCGTACATGTTGGCGGAACCCTAGGAGTTGCGCAGCGACTTGATCAATTCGGCTTTCTTTTTGCCGGAATAGCCGGTGAGCCCGATTTCCTTGGCACGGCCTTTGAGTTCCGGGACCGTCCAATCCTCGTAGCTGCCTGACTCGCCGCCACGTTCGCCGACCTTGGAACGGCCGTCACGGGCGGCTGCATTGGCGATGCGCGCGGATTTTTGCTTGGAGTTTCCTTCTTCGCGCAGCTCTTCGTAGAGTTCTTCGTCCTTGATGCGTGGGCTTCCCTTGCCAGGCATGGTGTGGTCCTCCAGTCTTCGGGAGCTGATGTTTCGGTGGGCCGTATGCCACGACACTTTTCCACGCTACTGGCCGGATGCCTCCGTGCCAAGGATCCAGCAGCAGGCCGCGTTTTGCCGGGTCCCGGGAAGATGCACCAACGATGTGGTCCGCGCCCTGCCCCCAACGGACCGCACCGTGGGTGCAAGGGGCGCGCTATTCGAAGGAGATGAATTTAAGCAGCTCGCCCACCCGGTCTTGAGGGTAGTTCTTGGCGATGTCGGCCTGGGAGAGCATGCCCACCAGTTCATGGCCGTCGATCACTGGTAACCGCCGCACTTGGTGCCGCGACATGGTCTCGATGGCATCCTCGATGCTGTCGTCGGCCCCGATGGTCACCGGCTTGCCCTCGCCGAGTTCCCCGGCCAAGGTGCTGCGCGGATCCCCGCCCTGGGCCAGGCACTTGGTGACGATGTCCCGGTCGGAGATGATGCCCTTGAGCCGGTTGTCCTCTCCGCAGATGGGCAGAGAGCCGACATCGAGCTGCAGCATTTTTCGTGCGGCTTCCTCTAAGGTTTCTTTTTCGCCGATGCATTCGGCCGAGCCTGTCATGATTTCACGTGCGGTTGCCATGTTTCCTCCTGAGGCGGTTGGTGCGGAGCGCGGTGCTCCGTATCGAAAGGGGCCCGTTTCCGTGGGTTCGGGCCCATGAAAGCGTCGTGCCGGTGCCCCTTGCGCACCGGCACGACGCTTCTTGGTTGCCGGGTTCCCCCCAAGAGCCCCAACGTTTTCCACGTTACGTAGGACCGCTGAAGCTGTCTAGGGATTTGCATGCCGAGCGCCGGAAGTGGCCCGCGTGGCTAGCGATGCACCGATGCTGTCAAAGGCTGGAATTCGGTCCGTCGACACGGCACAGTGGGATCAAAGGAAAGGAGGGCTCAGTGGCTTCCAGGGACAGCGGAGAACTCGTCACCGTTGCCGGTCACCGGCTGCGGGTCAGCAATCTTGACAAGGTGCTCTACCCGCAGACGGGGACCACCAAGGGCGAGGTGCTGGCCTACTACGCGCAGGTTGCCCACGTCCTGGTTCCGCAGGCCGCGCAGCGTCCTGCCACCCGCAAACGCTGGGTCAACGGAGTAGGCACGGCACAGGATCCGGGCCCGGTGTTCTTCCGCAAGGACCTTGAAGACTCGGCCCCCGACTGGGTGCCGAGGGCAACGTTGAAGCACAAGGACCACGACAGCACCTACCCGCTGGTGGACAATGCGGCAGTGCTCGCCTGGTTGGGGCAGCTGGCCGCCCTGGAAATCCATGTGCCGCAATGGCGCTTTGATCAGGATCTGGCCCCGGCTAGACCCGACAGGATGGTCCTTGACCTCGATCCGGGGCCCGGCGCGGGACTTGGGGAATGTGCCGCGGTCGCATTGATGTGCCGCGAGGTTTTGGAAGGCATGGGGCTTCGGACGTTTCCGGTGACTTCCGGCTCCAAGGGAATCCATGTCTATGCGGGGCTCGACGGCAGCCACACCTCGGATCAGATATCCGCGGTTGCCAAGGAACTGGCCCGCGGCATGGCGCAGGAATACCCGGACCTCGTGGTGGCGCAGATGAAGAGGTCGCTGCGCGAGGGCAAGGTGTTCATCGATTGGAGCCAGAACAACGCCTCGAAGACCACGGTGTGCCCGTACTCGTTGCGCGGCAAGGACACCCCTTGGGTTGCGGCTCCACGCACCTGGGACGAGATCGAGGAGCCCGGGCTGCGCCAGCTCGAATTCCATGAGGTGCTCGAGCGCGTGGCATCCGGCCACGACCCGATCGCACCCCTGGGGCTCGGGGAACCACCGGTCGCCGACAAATTGGCGAGCTATCGCTCCATGCGTGACGCGACGCTGACCCCCGAGCCGGTCCCCGGCCCCGAAGCCGCTGTGCCACGCGGGGGTAGCGCAAGCTTCGTCATTCAGGAACACCATGCCCGCGCACTGCACTGGGACTTCCGGCTGGAGCACGACGGAGTACTGGTCTCTTGGGCGGTGCCCAAGGGGCCGCCGTTGACGTCGGCGACCAACCGTTTGGCCGTGATGACCGAGGACCACCCGCTGGACTACGGCAGGTTCGAGGGCAAAATCCCCAAGGGGCAATACGGGGCAGGGACGGTGGAGATCTGGGACTCGGGGACGTGCCGGATCGAAAAGTGGGAGGAGGGCAAGGAAGTCATCGCGGTGCTTCAGGGGAAACACGACGGTGGGCTGGGCGGGGTGCCGCGACGTTACGCCCTGATCCATGCTGCGCGCATGGGGGGCGAGAACAACTGGTTGCTCCGGCTCATGAAGGACCAGCCGGACCCCGACGAGAAGACTGCTGCATCGCGCTCCAAACAGGGCGTCGCGGCGGAAACCACGGAAGAAACCGGGGGAAGAGTCCGGGAGGATTCCCCGCGCGCCGAGGACCGCGCCGTCGTGCTGCCGCAGGCCATGCTGGCGAGCGCAGGTGGGCCCGGAGACCTGGACCCGGCGACGGCTTGGGCCCATGAAATGAAATGGGACGGCTACCGGGCCATCATCGGCATCGCTGAGGGTACCGCGGTGATCCACAGCCGCAACGGAAACGACTTGGGTGCCAACTATCCGGAACTGCAGGAGATTGCCGCATTGGCACCGGAAGGAGCGGTGCTGGACGGCGAGATCGTGGTGCTGGACGGATCCGGACGGCCCGACTTTTCACTGTTGCAAGAGCGGACCGCGCGCACCGGGGGCAAGCCCCGGGCCGTGGAGGGACGGGAAGGTTCCGTGCGGCCGGTGCACGTGATGCTGTTCGATGCATTGGCGCTTCCTGCGGCCACTGCCGGGAAAACGGGAGGCAAGTCCAAGATCACGGCCGGCCCCGGGGTGATCGAGGACCTGTGCCGGTTGCCGTACCTTCAACGACGTCGACGGCTCGAGGACCAGGTGGCCGAGGGCAAATACGTGCATATTCCGCCGAGCCACGACGGAACGCTCGAGCAAGCCCTGGATTCCAGCGCGGAGCTCGGGCTAGAGGGAGTGGTGGCCAAGGACGTCGAATCGAGCTACCGCCCGGGTAAGCGCAGCGCGTCCTGGATCAAGCTCAAGCACCACTTGCACCAGGAAGTGGTGGTCATTGGCTGGCGCCGGGGCAATGGCTCTCGATCAGGGACGTTCGGTTCACTGCTGCTGGGCATCCACCGGGACGGGGTACTGCACTACGCCGGGCGGGTGGGCACCGGATTCTCCGATCCGGAGCTGCAGCGGGTGCGCACCGAGCTCGAGCGGCACACACGCAAGACCCCCGCGGCCAAGGATGTTCCGGCGGCGGACCGTGCAGATGCCACCTGGGTCTCGCCCAAACTTGTCGGCGAAGTCAAATTCGCCGGACGTACGCGCGACGGACGGCTGCGCCATCCGGTGTGGCGCGGTTGGCGGCGGGACAAGGAACCGGCGGAGGTCACTTGGGAGCAACGCTGAACGAACCGATGCCGCCACGGATGGATGCTCAGCCCTTGACTCCGGTGGTGGCAACGCCCTCGATGAAGTGGCGCTGGCCCAGGAAGAACAGCACGATCATCGGCAGCGTGGTGATCACGCTGGCGGTCACGATCAATTCCCAATGCCAGTTCCCCGCGAACCCGAACTGGTCGACCATGGCCTTCAAGCCGCGCGGGACGGTGAAGGTGTTCGAATCGCGCAGGTAGATCAACGGGCGCATCAAATCCGTCCAGGCCGCCTGGGCCTCGAAGAGCAGCGTGACGATCAATGCCGGCTTGCACAGCGGGAGGGCGAAGTGCCGGAACAGCTGCCAGTCGTTGGCCCCATCGGTGCGCGCCGCCTCGAAGATCTGCCGGGGCAGGCCCAGGAAGAACTGGCGCAGCAAGAAGATGTAGAACGCCGAGCCGAAGAGGTTCCCGGCCCACAGCGGGGTCAGCGTGCCGACCTGCCCCAGTGCATTCCAGATCAGGAACGTGGGAATCAAGGTGACGGCGCCGGGCAGCATCATGGTGGCCAGCACCAGGAAGAACAGGGCGTTGCGCCCGCGGAAGCGGTAGTACGAAAACCCCCAGGCCACCATGGAACTGCTCAGCGTCACCGCGACGGCGGCCAGCACCGTGACCAGGACCGTATTGCCCATCCACAGGGCCAACGGGGCGGCGTTCCAGATCTCCACGTAGTTTGCCACGGTGGGGGTCTGCGGAATGAGCCGGTTGTCGAAGACCTCGGACTGCGGCTTGAAGGATGCCGAGAGCAGCCAAAGCAGCGGATAGATGAAGATTGCCGTCGCGGCCAGCAACACGGCCCACAGCAGGATCTTGGCCGGGGAGCGGCGTTTGCGTGCGGCACGGACCGGCGGCGGTGCAATGCCGGCCTTGGGTGGCTCCGGTGGCGGGGCGGCCGGGGGCAGGTTCAGGATCGGGGTGCTAGCCACCGTCTTCTCCTTCGTAGAAAACCAGTTTGCGTCCCACGACGTACTGGACGGCCGTGATCGCCATGATGATGGCAAAGAGCAGCCACGCCATGGCCGAGGCGAATCCCATGTTCAGGTACTCGAAGGCCTGCCGGAAGAGGTAGATGACGTAGAACAGCGCTGCATCGTTGCTGTAGGTGGTGTTGCCGGCGCCGAAATATGCGGTGTAGGCCTCGGTGAAGGACTGCATGGCCGCGATGGTGTTGACAATGACCAGGAAAAAGAGCGTCCCGGAGATCATTGGGACCGTCACGGTTCTGAAGCGCCGCCAGGCGGATGCCCCATCGACCAGGGCCGCGTCGTAGAGGTCCCGCGGAACGTTGTTCAGCGCGGCCAGCAAGATGATGGTCGAGCCGCCCAGGGTCCACAGACTCATCAAGACCAGGCCCGGCTTGATCCAGGTGCTGTCCGTGGTCCAATCCGGGCCGGGGATGCCAAAGAAACCCAGCACCGCGTTCACCAGCCCGTTGTGTCCATTGAAGAGCAGCAGCAGCAAGATGCCCACCGCTACGGGCGGGGTCATATTGGGCAGGTAGAACACTGTGCGAAAGAACCCCGTCGCCCGCCTGGCGCGCATCAGCAGCAGCGCCAGCAGCAGCGCAATGCCCACGTGCAGCGGCACCGACAACGCAGCGTAGTACAGCGTGTTGCGCAACGAAAGCAACACCCGGGGGTCCTGGGTCAGTTCACGGTAATTCGCCAACCCCACGAAATTCGGATCGTTGAGCACATCGTAGTCGGTCAGCGAAAGGTACCCGCTGTAGAGGATCGGCCACAGCGTGAAGATGAGAAACCCCAGGATCCAGGGCGAGATGAACAGCAGCGCATTGCGTGTCTGCCGCCGGTTCCTGGAGCGCAGCGTATGGACCCGGGTGCCTGGCATGGTCGGCCCCCTTATCCGGCGTCGCGCGTGGCGTTGGTGTTGTCCAGGTCCGCCCAGGCCTTGTCCAGCGCGGCTTGGGCCTCCTTCTGCCCGGCGGCTAGGGAGTCGGTCGCCGTGGCATCTCCGTTGAGCACTCGGTTCACCGCGTCCAGCCAGGCCTGCTTGAACTCGGCATCCGCCGGCATGGCAGGCATGGAGAACGAGGCATCGTTGGCCGTGTAGGAGGCTTCAACCGCTTCCTTCCAAGGCGACTCGAGGGCGGTGGAGGCATCCACGTACTTGGCCTTGATCTGGTCGTCGGCGCTTTGATTGGCGGTGAACAGGCCGGTGAACGGCTTCTTTTCTTCCTCCCGCTTGGAAGCCCGGGTCTCGGCGGCCGCGAGCCATGAATCGGTTTGGGTGATGGTCTTGATGTAGCGGCAGGCGGCTTGTGGGTTCTTGCCGGCTGCCGGGATGGCCCAGGCCGAGCCGGTGCCGAAGCTCAGTGGCTGCCCCGCGGTGGTCTTGAAGGTGTCAAAGGCCATCGGTGCCTGCTCGGAGACGTCGTTGAGGATGTTGATGTACCACTGTTCCATGGGCATTGCCCCCAGCACGTTCGTCGCAAACTGGTTACCCTTGCCGAAGAAGTCGGCGGAGTCGCGGAAGGCCTTGACGGTGCCGAAGCCGCCTTGGTCCGCATAGATGCCGATGCCGAACTCGAGCGCCTCGACGACCTTGGGATCATCGAGCAGCGCGCTCTTGCCGTCGGCGGAGACCAGGTCCGCGCCGTTGGATTTGGCCCACAGCGGCAGGAACTCGGGCAGCTTCGAATCGAAGCCGATGGCCGAGAGCTTGTTGCCGTCCTTGCGCATCAGGGCCTTGTTGGCCGCCGTGACCTTATCCCAGCTCGAGCCGTCCACATCCGCGGTGCCTAGGCCGGCATCTTCGAGCAGGTCCCCGTTGGCCATGAGGATCTGAACTTGGTTGAATTCGGGGATGCCGTAGATGTGCCCATCCAGTGTCACTTGCGTGATCGCCGATTCGCGGAAGTCGTTGATGGCGATCTGTTCGCCGCTGATGCATTGATCCAGCGGCATGATGGCGTTGCGTGCGGCGAAGGTGCCCAGCTGGTCCCGGTTGGCGTAGATCAAGTCCGGAGCGTCCCCGGCCGCGACGGCCGAGAGGAATTGCTGCACGTCGAGTTCGCCCTCGGTGGCCTTGATGGTTGCCGGGGCGACGGCCTTGGTGGCCAGGTCGGCCCGGGTTCGGGCGACTTCGTCGGCGTCGGCGTTGTAGCCCATGATGTTCAGGACCCCGGAGACCTCGGCCCCGGCGGGAAACATGTCGGTGCCCGACTCCAGGCTGGTGGGCTGCGAGCCGGTGGCGCACGCCGTGAGCACCAGGGAGAACGCCGCGGCCGCCGTGGCCGCGCGTCGGGCCCGCGGGTGCCGATGGTGTGGAGGGTGATGCATCTGGGTTTCAACGGTGGACATGATCGCTCCTGTCTCTGGGATCGGCGGTGCTGCCGCTGGGCGGCCGCACACGCGCGCGTCCGCTCAGCGTCCGCGGGATGCTTCGATGATCGAAGCAATGCCGCGTGGCAGTCACGTTAGGCCCGGACCGCAGAAGTGTCCATGGTTTTACCTGCCGCTTGTGCTCACCGGCACCGGGGACGGATGTGCCCGGTGCCGGTGGTGCGCACAAAAGCCCGGGCCCGACGCTTCCCGTGTTGAGGGATGTGTCGGGCCCGGGCAGCGCAACGGCGCGGGGAGATCAGCTGCCGAGGTCTGGGTCCACGTCCTTGGCCGTCTCCCCGGGACGCGGGCCGGCGGACCGAGGGTGATACTCCTCCACGGCGGTGGCGCGCCGGATGACAAGCACCAACACTGCCCCGATGACCGCCACCGAGCCCAGGACAACCCAGGCGCGACCGCTGCCGCGGGTTTTTTGCCGTGTACCGGCCTTCTTCTGTGCATGCTGCAGCATGTCCTCGATGCCCTTGCGTGCCTTGCGTGCCTTTTTCCGGTTGCCTGTCACCGTGGCCACCACCTCTTCCGAGACACGGGCCAACCCGGCCGGGTCAAGACGGTCCACCGCGTGACGCACCGAGTCCTCCAACTGGCGGGGGTACTCCCTCTTGGCTTTGTGGGCCCAGTCCGTGAGCTGCTTGCGGACGTCGTTCATCTGCTTGTCGATGTTTTTGTTGTTCATCGCTGGATCCTTTCGGTTGCCTTTGTGCCTTTGTCGTCGTGGATTCCTGCTCCAAGGCGGAGTGCGGCCCCTGGCACCTAGTTGCGCAGTCGTTTAGCTGCTGCGCCGGCCCGGGAACGCAGCTGGATGATGCGCACCGCAGCGACGATGGCGACCACCAGCGCGCCCCCAACAGCGGCAAGGAGCATCGCGATACCCAGGGCCATCTGCCCCTGCATGCCCAAGAAGGTCACCGTGGCCTGCACCTGGTTCTGCATCATGAAGATCACCAAGGCAATCAGCACCAGGATCGCCACGACGGTGAATGTCCAAATGACTGCGGCCCGTGTGACGTTCTCGGGTTTGGCCGATGGGGGCCGTTGTGCGGTGTGGTCGTGTTTCTCTTGCGGCCGTGCCACGGAGTCGGGTTCCGGCGTGAGGGGAGCGTTCTGTGCATCGGCTGGCTCCCAGGGTCGTTCAACCATCATTTCCCCGTTTCCTTGTGCGGTGCCGGGACCTACGGGCCGGCGGTGTCGGCCTGGAACGTGGGTCCCTGTTGCCAACCTATGCGCATCCTGCCCAAGTCGCAAGCAAATGTCCGGCATGCTTAGGTGCTTTGTCCGTCCTCCCGCGCTGCGGGGGCCCGGGCCAAATCCCGCAGGTATCCGGCGAAGCCCGTGGATACCCGCCCCCGGGCACGCCCGGACGTGACGGCGTGGAGTCTGCCCGTGGACAGGACCCGGAAGCCGTCCCGTCGCAGCTTGTGCACTAACAGTGCATCCTCGTGCAAAGGGACAGGGTCGAACCCGCCCACTGCCCGGTAGGCCGAGGCCCGCACCCCCAGGTTCGCCCCGTGAACGTGCTTGTGTCCCTCGTGGCGGTGGTGCTCGCGGGCCCATGCGGCAAAGAGCTCCTGATCCAAATCCGCCCTGTCCGGTTCCACGGTTCCGGCGATTGCGTCGCTCCCGGACTCGGCCAGGGCAATGGACGTGGTGAGCCAGTGCGCCGGGACGCGGGTATCGGCATCCGTGCAGGCGATCCAGATCCGGTGCAGCAGGGCCTCATCGTCGGCGTCGTTGGTGATGGTCTTCAACAAATCAGCTATGCCTGCCCGCCGGCTGGCTCCCACGGAGCCGAAATCCACACTGATCAAGGTGATGCGCGGATCCCCGGCGGCGGCGGCCGCCGCCACGGCGCCCGAGGAATCCCGGCAGTGGTCAAGGACCATGCAGAGGTGGACGCGGATTGCGGGGCGGGTGAGCCGGGCCTGGTCCATGGCACGCTGCAGGTGCTCCAAGCATCCGTGGAGCAATTCCGCCTCGTCCCGTACGGGTACCACGACCAAGATGGTGTCCAGGAAATCATCAGCCATGGCCGTCGCCGCCCTTGGCCAGGATCTCGAGCAGGAAATCCTTCTCCCGGTGGAGAACCACGGACGTAAGCCCCAGCTTGTTTGCCGCCGCATGCACCTGCTCGCCGTCCAACGGCCATCCATGGATCGGATGCAACCAATGGCACAACAGCAGATGGCCGCCGGGTGCCAGTGCCTCAAGGCAGCGGCCTAGAAGCACGTCAAGTTCATCGGAAGCCAGGAAGTAGCCGATCTCCGAGACGACCACCAGTTCCTGGCTGGCCGGATCGATGGTCGGCCACTGGTGCGGCAAGACCGCTTGGTGCAGGGTGACGTTTCCGGTTTCGGCCACTCGTCGGGCAGCGGAACGCAGGGCGACTTCGCTGGCATCAACGGCCAGCAGGGAATCGACGTGTTTGGCCAACTCGCGGCTCAGCACCCCGATGGAACAGCCGAGCTCCATTGCGGTGGAGTATCGTGGCCGTGGCAGCGAGGCAATGGTGAGAGCCCGCTTGCGCTCCTCGTAGCTGTTGCCCAGGAAGTGCCAGGGATCCGCAGTGCCAGCATGCAGCTCATCGAAGGTGGCAGTTGCTGTGGCGGAGTCCCGCAGGCCTGCAGGAGTGAACCGGAAGGTTTCTGCGGCGCGGCGGAAATGCTCGAGGAAGGAATCCTGCAGCAGTGCGGCATCCTGCGGTGCCGCGGACAGCGGAGCGACCTGTGAGTGGTGCATTTTCATGGCTTCGGCCTTCACCCGGACGGCTTCCGGGTCCAGGGCCAAGGTGTGCCAGCGGGTCCACTCGGCGTCCCGCCCGGGAGCGGCCCAATGCCAGTACCAGATCGGGTATTCCAGCAGCCCGAGCCCCAGCTCGGCGCAAACGTGTGCAGCCAGGGTGCCCAACGCGTCGTGATCAATGTGCCCGTCGTGGCGGTACGGAGCAGCCACCAGTGTGTTTTCGGCCCTCGCGACCGTCCGGAGCGCGGATTCGATCTCTGCCAGATGCCCGGCCACCGATCCGTCGGGCAGTGAGAGCAGCTCGAAGCTCAGGAGCCCGGCTCCGGAGCCGTCCGGACGCAGAGCATTGAGGGCGTCCTCCAGCTCCCCGGTGCGTAGGCGGGCGAGATCCAGGGGCGCATGGGTGGGGGAGTGCGGGTGCGATCCCTCGCCGGCAGTTGCCACGATGACGTGCACCCGGCACCCGGCCCGCAGGGCGTGGTGGATCAGCCCGGCGGCACCCAAGGTTTCGTCGTCGGGGTGCGCGGAGAGGACCACCAGCGGCCCCCCTGGTTCGGGCAGGGCGGGTGCCGGCAGGTCGGCCAATCCGTCGACCCCGGCCCGTCGCCAGGTGCTTTCCAGGGTGCCGGTTTCTTCGTGGGTGAATTTCACCATGGTCCGATACCGCCTTCGGTGGATTCGGGGGCTTGCAAGAGCAGCTGGCCCAGGGCCGCGTCGTCCCGTGCGGCGTGGTGCTGCCGGATGTAGATACCCAAATCTGCGACGCGTCGTGCATGGGATGGGTCGAAACCAAGTGGTGCGGGGCCCAGGGCCCTGCCGGCGAGCGTGGAGATTCGTTCACAAATCCCCGCGATTTGCCCGCGCACTCGGTGCGCGGCCCGCCAGCCCAGTGTTCCCTGATCCGCCGCGACTGCTGCCGCATGCAACATGGCTGCACCGGAAGCCAGCAGCCGGTCCGACTCCCCGAGCCAGGCCAGCGCCAGTTGGTCTGGCTTCCGGGACTGCGCGGCGGCGAACAGCGTCCGGAAGATTCCCACGGCTCCGCCGAACCAACAGGCGGCAACCCCTACGCCACCCACGGCAAAACCGGGACGGTCTAGGTACCAGTCGCGGGCGCCCACGGGAAGCGCCGGAACGTTCTCGAAGCCCACTGATTCGCTGGGTATCCGTGCAAGTCCGTGGCTGGCCCAAGCACCTGAGTGCGCCGTGACACCGCTGCGGCGCAGGTCAACGGCGAAGGCCCGGCGGCCACCGGGAACGTGGGCGGTGACCACTGCGTAATCAAGCGCTCCTGCCAGCGAGCACCACGGCTTTTCTCCGTCCAGCAACCACTCTCCGGTGTCCGCGTCCGGCGCGTCGGCGACGAGCTTCGTGCTGCCCTCGGCGGCAAAGACACCCCAGCTGGTTCGTGGCACCCAGTCAATCCCGGCTTGGGCCAGGATTGCTGCAGCGTCCAAGTGGGGTTCCACGGTGCGGGCAGCCGCCAGGTCCACGCTGGCAAGGGTTGCCAGGAATTCCCACAGGGTGGTTGTCAGGCCATCGCCCGGCGTGGGTGGTGACTGGTCGGAAGTTGCCAGAAGCTCCAGGATCGGTGCGGGGTCGCCTCCGCAGATGGCGGCCGTTTCGAGCAGTCGCTCGGCCAATGGCCATTCCAAGGGAGCGGTCGTGCTGCCGGGTGCCAGGAAAATGAAGGGTTGGGGCATTGCTTGTCTACTTCCGCTTGGGTGGATTCTCGCCGTTGGCGGTGTCGGGTTCCCGGGTCAAGGGCGGATGCAACAGTGCTATTCGCCTTCCGTTGCCGTTTCGTCATGCGGTGTGCCCACCGGTTTGGATTCGGAGGATCCGCGCTGGCGCAAAAAGATTGACAGGGCGATCATGCTGCCCACGGCCAGGAACTCCGACTGCCAGTTCTGCAGCGTCCGGTCCCAGAAGTCGGCACCGGTGACGTAGTCGATCCAGCCGATCGTGGGTTGCCCGTGGTCGACTTGGTCGGCGTTGAAGACCACGGTCCCGGCCACCGATTGGAGCCACCACGAGAAAAGGAACACGGCACCCATAATCAACAGCAGGGAATTGGAGTACAAGTGTCTCCGCCAGCCCCCGGCTTTGGCCCAAGCGGGCGAATCGGACTTGGCGAAGCGCCCCACCAGCTGGCTCTCATCACTGTCCAACCCCTCGTCCCCGGGTTTCTTCGATTCTGGAGAGCCGCGTTGCACAAGCCAAATGGTGGCCAGAATAAAGAGGAAGAACTGCAAGTATTCGGACTGCCAGTTTTCCGCCACGTCGACCACGAAGTTGCTTGAGGATACGAACTCCCAATAGCTGCTTGGTGACCCGTTGTGGGCGAGCTGGTCGTCGTTGTAGACAAACCATCCGGCGAAGGACTGGCCGATAAGCGCCGACAGAAAGAGCACCGCGAAACAGATGCTGAGTGCTTGGTCTTTTATTGCCTTGGGCATACCCATCACCTCCCGGAAAAGCTAACGATCGTCATCAAGGTCAGACCGATCACTATCATTCCTAACCACAGCACAAATTGGGTCTTCATAGAGCTGAGCGTATGACTATTCCGCAGGTACGTAAAGGTAATTCCCGTGTGTTGTCTTGATTGTGCACCCCTGATTCGGGGAACGGCCGCTCCCGGATTAATCAGAGGGAGGGCCGCCCCGGCTAAAGCCGGAACGACCCTCCCAGTTTTGTGCAGCGGTCAAGCCTTCTTGCGAGTGAGCAGTCCCCAGATGATGAGGACAACCAATGCTCCGCCGATGGCCAGCAGCCACGTTGACAGGGACCAGAACTCGTCGATCCCCACACCGAAGACTGCTGAGCCAATCCAGCCGCCAAGGACGGCGCCGACGACTCCGAGCAGAAGGGTGGTAATCCAGCCACCACCTTGCTCACCCGGTTTGATGGCCTTTGCGATAGCTCCGGCAATTAATCCAAGAACAATCCAACCAATGAAACCCATAACTATTCTCCGTTCGGATGAAGGTTCAGTTTCAGCATCATTGTGGCGATGCACATTCCGACCCTATAACGAATAAACCGGCGATGGGTAGCTTCTTTACCTGAAAATGAAATTCGATCGGGCAACCGCGACAACGCCTCCGGCCGACAAACCGCGGACTTCTCTCCGCACCAGATCCCGGGCAAGCACCGCAGGACCCCTATGGAATTCTGGATACTAAAAATGTGTCGGAGAAAGGTAAACGCAATCCATTAAACCGTTCCAAAGCCCCCGTGTTGTCCGTCCCAGCCGCACGCCCGGTCCGAAGGCCTCTGGGAGTTGTCGCGCCAAATCGTTGCACAGTCGAAGTGCCCGGCATACGGTAGAGATCAAGATCAACTGACCTGACGGCCCAATGGACGGGGGAGTTAGTGCAAGATATTCAGAAGCCTTCCGGGCACACGGCCCTTCTGGTTATTGACATGCAGAATGCTTTCTTTGAGGATCCCGCTTTGGCCGCCCAGCGTGAGAACCTGGTCCGTCACTGCAATGAGCTGGCCAGGTCGGCACTTTTTCTGGGCCAACCGGTCTACAACATCAGAACAGTGCACCAAAGAGACAAGTCGACGTGGACCTTGAACATGCTCGATGATGACCAAGGATTCCTGTTTGAAGGCAGCGAGCCGGCGAAGAACCTACAAGGCCTGGAGATCCAAGAAGCGACGGAAGTCATCAAGTTGCGTGACAGTGCCTTTTGGCAGACGGACCTGCGTGAGCGCCTTGCGCGCGACGGCGTGGAGTCCTTGGTGATTGCCGGAGTATCCTCGCATACCTGCATCGCATCCACGGCCGCTGACGCCTATGCCGCCAACCTGCGGGTATGGCTGGCATCGGATGCGATTGCTTCGGCTGATTCCGATTTGGCAGCTACGACGCTCGAACTGCTCAACAAGGAATACCGGCAGAAGCTCGTGAGCACCGCAACCCTGCTCTCGGCCCGGAAGCCCTTGGATTCCCGCCACGACCACGACAAGGACGCTGGCTTTCCCATCTAAGTCTTAATTCCCCACGCAAACGACGAGGAACGGAGTATTTCATGACGGAGGAACAACGAAGTAAGCCCACCAAGCCATTTTTCAAAAGGCGGGGAGCAACGCTGATGCTCACCGGGATCATTCTGGTCATCGTGTTTGGTCTTTTCATCATCGTCGGAAAGGAACCCGGCGAAGGCCTGGCCACCCCCGTGTGGATCGGAGTCGCGTTGGGGCTGGGCATGACCGGTTACGGGCTGTACCGGGCACTGGCCGGCGAAGGCATGCTGGATAACCCGCAAGGCGGGAGCAACAACGAACCACAATAACCACCAAGCAGGGATCCTCACCAAATCCAGGCACGCCACATGAAAAGGAGCACGCCATGACCTTAAACAACCCCGAATCCGAACCGCGCATGGACCAGGAAGCCGAGGGCACCCCGTTGGACGGTCGTGATGGCCAGCCGGTGGAGGAAGGATCCTCCGACGATCCCCGGACACTGGCGACCATGGACCCGCTGCGCGACGAGGAGCTCGACGTCGACGAATTGGAGGGGCACGAGGCCCAAGCCCAGGGGGAACCCCGAGCCACCGAACAAGAGAGCGCCGCGGCCCAGGCGGACCTTGAGAACGCCCCCGGGCGCCAACCCATGCCTCCCGCCGATGCCGCCGGGGCTCGCGTTGAAACACCACGGGACGGTGCAGGCCAGGAAGCCGGGGACCTCGATGCCTTGGGACGTCCGCTTCCCGAAGAAGCTCCCGAAGACGAACTGCACTAAAGCTGCCACTCGGAGCACCCGGGCGCACCGGCCCGGCAACTGGAATCCAACACGGTTCGGGAAGGAAAAGATGGAACACGATTTTTCGGTGGGAGACCATGTGGAGTGGAACTCGGAGGCAGGGATGGTCAGTGGGAAGATCACCAAGATCCACACCAAGGACGTGCGCTACAAGGGCCACTGGCGTCGTTGCAGCCAAGAGGACCCGCAGTTCGAGATTAAATCCGACAAGACCGACCATGTGGCAATGCACAAGGCAGGCGCGCTGAAAAAGGCCTGAGCCCTGCACCTATATCTTGTAGTTGGTTCCCCCCGTCCCGAAAGCCGCACGGGGGGAACCAACGATGTCAGGACGCGCTCGGGATCCCTGGGTCGAGGTGATCCATCAAGGAATTCATGAACTCTGCGAACTCCGCGGCGTCATCGTCCTGGGCCAGCAGACCGCCGGCCGTTGCCTCGGAGGCGCCGGGGATGTTCAAGGAGAGCTTGGCCGGGACATTAAAGCGGTAGACGCGGCCGGTGCTGGTGCCGACCTCGTAGCCGCCATCGCTGACCAGCGCCACATGGGAGATATTGGTGTTGTTCACCGACACCGCCCGCTCGGTGGGCAGTAGGGTCCGCGGATTCAACGGGCAGAGGATCAGCTCGGCAGGCTCGGGGCGGAAGCCAATCACCTTCAGCCCCGCGGAGCCCGAGGTGCCGGTCGCGGCCACCAAGTTGTAGCTTCCGAAGTTCGGGATTTGGTTGTCGAAGGCCTCATGCAAAAGTTGTTTGAGGGTCTCGTCATTGGATTCAACGTTGGGTGTCTCCATGGCATCCACTCTAACCATTGGACGTTTCGAACACGTGTTTCGTATGCGCGGGGCGAAATATGTCGATGAACCGTCACGGGTTCGGTACAAGTGCACCCCACCCCTAGAATCAAGTCCATGAGCCAGGACACCACCCCAGATATTAAACCCCGCAGCCGCATCGTCACCGACGGCATCCACGCGGCCCCGGCCCGCGGCATGCTGCGTGCGGTGGGCATGGGCGACGACGACTTCGCCAAGCCGCAGATCGGTGTGGCCAGTTCATGGAACGAAATCACCCCCTGCAACCTTTCGCTGAACCGCTTGGCACAGGGCGCCAAGGAAGGCGTCCACGCCGGTGGCGGCTTCCCCATGCAGTTCGGCACCATCTCCGTGTCCGACGGCATCTCGATGGGCCACGAAGGCATGCACTTCTCGTTGGTGTCCCGCGAGGTCATCGCCGACTCCGTTGAAGTGGTCATGCAGGCCGAGCGCATCGACGGCTCGGTGCTGCTGGCCGGCTGCGACAAGTCCCTGCCCGGCATGCTGATGGCCGCTGCCCGCCTGGACCTGGCCTCGGTGTTCCTCTACGCCGGCTCCATCATGCCCGGCTGGGTCAAGCTGGAAGATGGCAGCGAAAAAGAAGTCACCCTGATTGACGCCTTCGAAGCCGTGGGCGCCTGCGCCGCCGGCAAGATGAGCGAAGAAGACCTCACCCGCATCGAAAAAGCCATCTGCCCCGGTGAGGGCGCATGTGGCGGCATGTACACCGCCAACACCATGGCCTGCATCGGCGAGGCCCTGGGCATGTCCCTGCCCGGCTCCGCCGCCCCACCCTCGGCCGACCGCCGCCGCGACATGTTCGCCCGCGCCTCGGGCGAAGCAGTAGTGAACCTTTTGCGCAAGGGCATCACGGCCCGCGACATCATGACCAAAGAGGCCTTTGAAAACGCCATTGCGGTGACCATGGCCTTCGGTGGTTCCACCAACGCCGTGCTGCACCTGCTGGCCATCGCCCGCGAGGCCGAGGTCGATCTGACCCTGGCCGACTTCAACCGCATCGGCGACAAGATCCCGCACCTGGGGGACCTGAAGCCCTTTGGCCGCTACGTCATGACCGACGTGGACAAGATCGGCGGTGTCCCGGTGATCATGAAGGCGCTGCTGGAAGCGGGCCTACTGCACGGAGACTGCCTGACGGTCACCGGCAAGACCGTGGCCGAGAACCTCGAAGCGATCAACCCGCCGGATATCGACGGAAAGATCCTGCGCGCGCTAGATAACCCGATCCACAAGACCGGTGGCATCACGGTGCTGCACGGTTCGATGGCACCCGAGGGCGCCGTGGTGAAATCCGCAGGCTTCGACGCCGACGTCTTCGAAGGCACCGCCCGGGTATTTGACCGTGAGCAGGGCGCCCTGGCGGCACTTGATGCCGGTCAGATCCACGCAGGTGACGTCGTGGTCATCCGCTACGAGGGCCCCAAGGGCGGCCCCGGTATGCGCGAAATGCTGGCCATTACCGGTGCCATCAAGGGCGCCGGCCTGGGCAAGGACGTCCTGCTGCTCACCGACGGACGCTTCTCCGGAGGCACCACCGGGTTGTGTATCGGCCATGTGGCCCCCGAGGCCGTTGATGGCGGACCGATCGCGTTCGTCCAGGACGGGGACAAGATCCGGGTGGACATTGCCGCCCGTTCCTTCGACCTGTTGGTTGATAACGAGGTGCTTGAAGCGCGCAAGGTCGGCTGGGAGCCCTTGCCGGCAAAGTTCACCACCGGTGTGCTGGCCAAGTACGCCAAGCTGGTCAAGTCCGCGTCTACCGGCGCATACTGTGGCTAACCACTAGCTCATTGATCGAGGGGTGGGCACCACCAGGTGTCCACCCCTCGGACAGTAGTCTCAAATACTGAGATTACAGGTGTTGATGTTTGACTCTGGACGCGGCGGCGACCACACTGGAGTTATGCACAACCGCACCGCAGTACTACTAGTTATCAAGCGCTGAGCTTGAGTCCCTCCCACACCCCGGAGGGCTTCGGTGACGCGCAAACCCCATTCGCCGCAAGGTGTCTTTGGGGTTTTTTTATGTGCAGGTAATGAAGAGATAGAGAAGGATTAATCCCATGAGTAACGGAACCCCCGCCAGCCCAGCGCTGCCGGCCAAGCCCGCCAACCGTAGCAAGGATGCCGCTGTCTCTTCCGTCGTGGAAGCATCGAGCCTGGTACAGGGCCCGAACAACATCATCGCTCCCACCGAGATGCTTGGCTCACAAGCCATCGTGCGCTCACTGGAAGAATTAGGCGTCAAGGACGTCTTCGGGTTGCCGGGCGGGGCCATCATGCCCACCTACGACTCACTGATGGATTCGACCAAGATCAACCACATCCTGGTCCGCCACGAACAGGGCTCGGGCCACGCGGCCCAGGGCTATGCCATGGTCACCGGAGAGGTCGGGGTCTGCATTGCCACCTCCGGCCCCGGGGCCACCAACCTGGTCACCGCCATTGCCGATGCGCACATGGACTCGGTGCCGATGGTTGCCATCACCGGCCAGGTGCACAGCGCCTTCATTGGCTCGGACGCCTTCCAGGAAGCCGACATCATGGGCATCACGATGCCCATCACCAAGCACTCCTTCCTGGTGACCAAGGCCGAGGAGATCCCGCAGGTCCTGGCCAGCGCCTTCCACATTGCCTCCACCGGCCGTCCCGGTCCGGTATTGGTGGACATCACCAAGGACGCCCAGCAGGGCAAGGGCATGTTCTCCTGGCCGCCGAAGATCGATCTGCCCGGCTACAAGATCGTGGTGCGCGGACACAACAAGCAGGTCCGTGAGGCAGCCAAGCTGATCGCCGCCTCCTCGCGCCCGGTGTTCTACGTCGGCGGCGGCGTGATCAAGGCCCACGCGGCCAACGAGCTCAAGGAGTTCGCCGAGCTGCTCGGTGCCCCGGTGGTCACCACGCTGCAGGCCCGCGGCGCGTTCCCCGATAGCCATGAACTGCATGTGGGCATGCCGGGCATGCACGGCTCGGTCTCCGCAGTCACCGCACTGCAGCAGTCCGATTTGTTGATCACCCTCGGTGCCCGCTTCGATGACCGGGTCACCGGCGTGCTGCCCACCTTTGCCCCGCACGCCAAGGTGATCCATGCGGATATCGACCCGGCGGAGATCTCCAAGAACCGTACCGCGGATATCCCGATCGTCGGTTCGGTCAAGGAAATCATCCCCGAGCTCACCGAGGCCTGCCGCTCCCTGTTCGCCGAGCAGGGCGCCCCGGATCTGAGCAGCTGGTGGACCACCATCGGTCGGTTGCGTGAGACCTACCCGATCGGGTTTACCGAGACCCAGGACGGCCTCTCCGCCCCGCAGCACGTGATCCAGCGGATCGGTGAGCTCACCGGCCCCGAGGCGGTGTACGTTGCCGGTGTGGGCCAGCACCAGATGTGGGCCGCGCAATTCATCAAGTACGAGCGCCCGCACTCCTGGCTGAACTCCGGGGGACTGGGCACCATGGGCTACTCGGTCCCGGCCGCCATGGGCGCCAAGGTCGGCAACCCCGACCGCGTCGTGTGGGCCATTGACGGGGACGGCTGCTTCCAGATGACCAACCAGGAACTGGCCACCTGCGTAATCAACAACATCCCGATCAAGGTCGCGATCATCAACAACTCCTCGTTGGGCATGGTCCGCCAGTGGCAGACCCTGTTCTACGATTCGCGCTACTCCAATACCGATCTGAACACCGGCCACGGCACGGCGCGCGTCCCGGACTTCGTGAAGCTCGCCGACGCCTATGGTTGTGTGGGGCTGCGTTGCGAACGCGACGAGGATATCGATGCCACCATCCAGCAGGCCCTGGCCATCAACGACCGCCCGGTGGTCATCGACTTCGTGGTCTCGCGGGACTCCATGGTGTGGCCGATGGTCCCGACCGGAGTGAGCAACGACCTGATCCAGATTGCTCGCGGCATGACGCCCGAGTGGGAAGAAGAGGACTAGAAATCCCATGGCACGACATACTCTTTCCGTACTCGTCGAAGACCTGCCAGGCGTGTTGACCCGTGTAGCCGGGCTTTTTGCCCGCCGTGCGTTCAACATCCATTCGCTGGCCGTTGGCCCCACCGAGATCAAGGGAATTTCCCGCGTCACGGTGGTGGTCGATGCCGAGGGCGATCTGCTCGAGCAGGTCACCAAGCAACTGAACAAACTCATCAACGTCATCAAGATCGTTGAATTGATGCCCGAGGCTTCGGTGCAGCGCGACCACATCCTGGTCAAGGTGCGCGCCGATGCGGCCACCCGCCTGCAGGTCACCCAGGCCGCAGACCTCTTCCGTGCCTCCGTGGTGGACGTGTCCACCGATTCACTCATCATCGAGGCCACCGGCAACGCCGAAAAGATCCATGCACTGCTTGCGGTGCTTGAGCCCTTCGGCATCCGCGAGATCGTCCAGGCAGGCACACTTGCCGTGGGGCGCGGCTCCAAATCGATGTCGGATCGCGCACTGCGCTCCGCCTCGGCCTAACAACCCCACAAATCTTCACACTGATATCAAGGAGAAACCACAGTGACTGACATGTACTACGACGATGATGCAGACCTCTCGATCATCCAGGGACGCACCGTCGCCGTCATCGGCTACGGCTCCCAGGGCCACGCCCACGCACTGAACCTGCGCGACTCCGGCGTGGACGTGCGCGTCGGCCTGAAGACCGGCTCCAAGTCGATCGCCAAGGCCGAGGCCGAGGGCCTGCGCGTCCTCTCCGTCGCCGAGGCAGTAGCCGAAGCCGACGTCATCATGATCCTGACTCCGGACCAGGTTCAGCGCCACGTCTACGCCGAGGACATTGCCCCGAATCTGCAGGACGGCGACGCCCTGTTCTTCGGCCACGGCTTCAACATCCGCTTCGGCTACATCACCCCGACGAAGAACGTCGACGTGGCCATGGTGGCCCCGAAGGCACCAGGTCACACCGTGCGCCGCGAATTCGAAGCAGGACGTGGCATCCCCGACCTGATCGCCGTGGAGCAGGACTACACCGGTGGCGCCAAGGCACTGGCCCTGTCCTACGCCAAGGCCATCGGCGGTACCCGTGCCGGCGTCATCGAGACCACCTTCACCGAAGAGACCGAGACCGACCTGTTCGGCGAGCAGGCAGTGCTTTGCGGCGGTGCCTCGCAGCTGGTGCAGTACGGCTTCGAGACCCTGACCGAAGCCGGCTACAAGCCGGAAATCGCCTACTTCGAGGTCCTGCACGAGCTCAAGCTCATTGTTGACCTGATGTGGGAAGGTGGCATTGCCAAGCAACGCTGGAGCGTTTCGGACACCGCCGAGTACGGCGACTACGTTTCGGGTCCGCGCGTGATCACCCCGGAGGTCAAGGAGAATATGAGGGCCGTTCTCGCCGACATCCAGTCCGGTGCCTTCGCCAAGCGCTTCATCGACGACCAGGATGCCGGAGCACCGGAGTTCAAGGAACTGCGCGCCAAGGGCGAAGCCCACCCGATCGAGGCCACCGGCCGCGAGCTGCGCAACCTCTTCTCCTGGAAGACCACCGATGACTACACCGAAGGATCCGTCGCCCGCTAAGGTTCACACCGATTGCGCGTGACCGCCGCCTGGTGGTTCATCTGACAAGACCCGTCCCGAGACTGCTCGGGGCGGGTCTTTTCATGGCCGGACCGATGGCCAACCGCGGGTTTGGAACGATGTGATTCTTCGGATGAATGCCAAGTGGATGGCATGACGGGGAAAATGACCTTAAAATGGTGGTCTCTTTAGGGCTCGGCGTAGCCATCGAGATCCAACCCGGCGCTTGTGGCCCTCGCCGACCGCACCATGCCGCCGAAGAACCACGGGGTTTTGCCGGGGTCCTTATGGAGCTGGATACATCTTTGAGCGTTGCAGGTGCCCTACCCTGCCGTTACTCCCAACACGGATGCAGATGGCTTGTCCTGCATGATTTCGACGCCCCTTGGTTGACACAAGCCGAGCCTTGATCGAGCGCGGGAGTCCGGCACCAACTAGCAGATTTGCCCTGTTGCGGATGATGCCGGCTGCGGCACGCGCACCCGCCACGAGGAGAACCGTCCCCGCGCCTCGGGAGAACATATAAGCGGCCCGCGCCGATATCCAGCCCGGTTTGAGTGCATCGGCTGAGACCATCAGCTACTGATCCACGCGCGTCGGTTGGCCGCGGTGTCAAGGCTGGCCCAGCGGCACCCGCTTGTAACTGTCGCCTCCGGAATCCTCCTCACGCCAGCTCATTGCCAGGAAGGGCGGGGCTGTGGCCCAGCCGACGTCTTTCTTGATCGTGCGCAATGCAATGAATTCACCATCGGGCAGCGTTTCCGCCTCGAAGCTCCAGTCACTTTTGTCTTCCACCGTCACACTGCCGATGAGGGCGAGCTTCACGTCGAACACCGCGCGGCCGGTCCTGTTGGTGACATGCGCGGTCATCGGATCGATCCAGTCCAACTCCAGGTTGTGTCCCATGCCACAAGTCTATGACTATTCGAGTCCCGTGTCGCCATCTTGGCCTGGACACCGATGCCGATTCCGCCGACGAGTGCCCCGGGTGAAGGCCATCATGTCAAGCACGGCCCAATATTCCCGTTTTGCCTTGTATTGTCGTGGAATAGCCGTAGCCTGAAGAGCAGATGGCGACACCAGAGCGCAGTGGTTCCTGATGTTCGATTTGATGTGCGAGTATCTTTCATATTGCAACCTTCCATTCCGGTGAATCCGACCGCACGCTAGCCTGCTGGCAGAAAGTAGGGACGATGACCACCGTCAACGACTACATCCAAGACCTGCTCACGGAGACCCATGATCTGGAATCCTTTCTCAACGCTTTGACCCACATCACCGCCGAGTCCATGTCCGTGGAGGGCGGGGAAGTGCTGTGTGGAATCACCTTGCGGCGCCACAAGCGAGCCGGGACGGTGGCCAGCAACAACGCTCTGGCCCAACGTCTCGACGAGGTGCAATACGACTTCGGTGACGGGCCCTGCCTCTCGGCGTGCACCGACCAACGCATCTTCAACATCCCCGACATCGAGCAGGAGTCGCGCTGGCCGGAGTATTTCCGCGAAATCATGAGCTCAGGGGTCCGCTCCATGCTGGCGGTGCCCCTGAGGCTGGATACCGGGGACACCGCGGCGATCAACCTCTACTCGATGCGGGTCCACGGGTTCAACGAAGAAGCTGTGCAACGGGTCCAACGCTATGCCGATGAAGCATCGACCCTGCTGAATTTGGCGGTGCGCATGGCCCAGCACCGCGACAACGAAGAGAACCTCCGGTTGGCGCTGGCTTCGAGGACCACGATCGACCTGGCCGTGGGAATCATCATGGGCCAAAACAAGTGCAGCCAGGAGCGGGCCATGGAGATCCTCAAGTCGGCTTCCAGTACCCGCAACATCAAGTTGCGCACGGTGGCCGCTACGGTTATCGCCTCGACCACCAACCAACCCGTGGAGACTCACTTCGAGCCTTAGGAGCGCACTGCGGAAACTGGGTCTCGGTGCCGGGGTTCAGGTTGGGGATTCGGTGTCGTGTGCCGCATGCGTGTTGGCCGGGAGTTCCGGCACGGGAATGAGCACCAGGTCCTGCAATTTCCAATCCAGTGCCACAGCTTCTACAGTCGCTTCGCGGAGTGTGTCGACGCAGACCTCGCCGTCCACCGGCACCACAAAGACCTCCACGTGGAAAACATGCCCCTCGTCGCGCATCCGGATGCCGACCTCGCCGACCCAGTCCTTGTCGATGAAATGCTCCTGCAGTGTCTTGATGAGCGGATGCGGCTTTTGTTGGTCGTAGGTCGTGGCAGATTCGTCCATCAGGTCAACCACTGCGTGTTTGGTGTTTCGGACGCCATCGTGCAGGATTCCTGCGGAAATGAATAGCGCCGCGGCGCCGTCGGCCCACCACCAGCCAATGCCGATGCCCAGCACCCCGACGATCGATCCAACGTTGGTGCTCCAGTCCGCCTTGCTCATATCCGCATCTGCGAACAGCAACTTATTGTGTAGGTCCTTGGCGACCTTGATTTTGGCTCGGCCCAGGAAGATCGGCGGGATGGCAATCACCGCCATGACAGCGACCATGAGCCAACCCATCCACACGGTGTTCCCCCACAACTGCAGGGTGCCGATCGAGGGATGTTCCTGTTTCACCAGCCCCGAGGCGGCCTCGTAGGCAAGGATCGAACCGACGACCAACAGTGCCACCGAGCCCACCAGATGGCCGACGGTCATGGACCGGTGATATCCGTACGGATGGCGCAGGGTGGAGGCCTTGCGGATGAACAGAGCTGCGACAAGGAAGGAAATCTGCGGCAGGGTGGAGAGCATGTCTTCGACCCAGGCGGTCTTCATGGCCTGTGAATTTCCCAGGACGAAGGCCACCAATGTGATGGTGCATGCGGTGTATCCCAGGCTGAGCCATTCGAGGCGCTTGGCGCGGGCCAGATGGCGCTGTTGCTCCGCGGGAAGGTGCGTTTGTTCGTTCTCTGCCATGGGGGGCTTCCTTAAGGGCCGGCGTTGCGTGGGGGATTTCGCGTTGGTGTGAAGATCATTGCCCGCGATCGTCCAGGTAGCGCTCCAGGCGCGAGAGCAGGGCGTTCTCGCCCATCCGTACCGCCAGCACCCGCCCGACCTTCTTGCCGTCGGGACCGGCGCTCTGCGCGTAGGGCCGGGTGATCGCGGACTTGTCCACCCACGGGGTGTCTTCCGTCAAGCCTCCGGCCACCACGTCCAATTCCCCGTTTTCCAAGGCACCAATCAATTCCTCCTCGCCGCCAGGGACCCAGAGCACCGAGGAATCGAGGGATGCGGCAAATCCGGCCAGCAATTCCGCCTCCACCCCGGTGGGCGGCTGATCCCCATGGAACTCCACCAAGTGCGAGTGGGGCGAAACCCCGATGCGGATTTCCCCGCCCTGGATCCGTTCCAGGCTGCCCTGCGGGTCCGCAGGGATTCCAAGGGAGCATCCGGCCAGCAGCCAACAGGCCACCAAGGCCATGGCCGCGGCCCGGATCGATGAGTGAATATCATTCATGACGTCAGCATAGGCAGATGAACTCCGCTTCGTCAGCTTTTCCTTTAACTGACCAAGAAAAATGTTCGTTCCAATCACCGGCTTTGCCTCGCGGAATCGTTGTAAGGCATCGGTGCCCGTGATAGGCAGGAAGCGGCACGCAGGGCCGAAGGGCGGCCGCGTGCTAAGCGCCACGCTGCACCCCGGCGCACCGGAAGCACCACGGCAGACAAGGAGCAGGACATGACCGATCGACTGGTGGTGGATGCGATGGTGGACAGGCTCAAGGCCTGGGGCACCACGCGGATCTTTGGCTACAGCGGGGACGGGATCAACACCTTTTTGGGGGCGTTGCGCCGCCATGGCAACGACCCCGAATTCATCCAGGCGCGGCACGAGGAAAACGCCGCCTTCATGGCCGTGGCCCACTCCAAGTACGGCGTGGGCCAGTACGGGGCCGACGCCGCGGCGGGCACGGGGATCGGGGTGGTGATCTCCACCCAGGGACCCGGTGCCGTGCACCTGCTCAACGGCCTCTACGACGCGAAGCTTGACGGGGTCCCGGTGGTGGCGATCGTGGGCCAGCAGGACCTTTCGGCCCTGGGTTCGGGCTACCAGCAGGAAATCGACCTGCAGGCGCTCTTCAAGGACGTGGCCGCCTACTGCGAACAGATCTCGGTCCCCGAACAGGTCCCCGGCATCCTGGACCGGGCATTCCGCACGGCCTTGGCCACTTCCTCGCCGTGCGTGGTGATCATTCCGCACGACGTGCAGCAGCAACCCGAGGCGCCGCCGGCGGGCGAGCACGCCCAGATCGCCACGGCACCGGTGTGGGAGGCGCCGCGGGTGTTGCCGACGGATTCGGCGTTGGACGCGGCGGCGGAACTGCTGGGCTCGGCCCAGCGGATCGTGATGCTGGTGGGGCAGGGGGCGCGGAATGCGCGCAGCGAGGTCTCCGGAATGGCCGAGCGGCTCGGGGCGGCGGTGGTGACAAGCCTGCTGGGCAAGCCGTACGTGGATGAATCCGAGCCGAATAGCGCAGGGGTCATGGGGCACCTGGGAACCTCGGCCAGCGCCGCGCTGCTGGGCCGCTGCGATGCGCTGCTGATCGTGGGCTCCAATGACCCGTGGACCGAGTTCTACCCGGCCCCGGGCGCGGCCCGGGCCGTGCAGATCGACATCTCCGCCCAGCGCCCGGGCAACCGCTACCCCGTAGAGGTGGCGCTGGTGGGCGACGCCGCCGCGACCCTGCAGAAGCTGGCGGGCCGGCTGGCCCCGGACGAGGAAAGAAATGATGCCTGGCGCACCGAGGTCCGCGAGCGTGTGGCGGCCGGCCGGACGCTGGCGGCCCAACGCGCCGCGACCGGCGCGCATCCGGTGAACCCCGAGCGCGTGGTGGCCGAGCTCTCCGCACTGCTGCCCGACGATGCGCAGGTGGCATTGGATGTGGGCAGCTGCGTCTACTGGTATGCCAGGCAGCTGGTGCTGCCCGAATCGGTTCCGGCGCACCTGTGCAGCACCCTGGCCTCCATGGGATGCGGGGTGCCCTATGGGTTGGCGGCCAAGCTCATGCACCCGGGCCGTCCGGTGGTGGTGCTGGCCGGGGACGGGGGCATGCAGATGAGCGGGGTGGCCGAGCTCATTACCGTGGCCGCGCGTTGGAGGCACTGGGCGGACCCGCGCTTTGTGGTGTGCGTGCTGAACAACGGCGATTTGGCCGAGGTGACCTGGGAGCAGCGCGAGACCGAGGGCGATCCGCGCTACTCGGCCACGCAGCACCTGCCGTCCTTCGACTTTGCCGGCTATGCCGAGCTCTTGGGCCTGCAGGGAATTAAGGTGACCGACCCGGGGGAATTGGCCGATGCCTGGAGCCGGGCGCTGAACGCGGAGCGCCCGGTGGTGATCGATGTGCACACCGACGCCTCGGTGCCCTTGTTGCCGCCCTTCCCGCAGGGGGCTGCGAAATTGCCTGCCATGCGCGCCGCACTTGAACAGGAAGGAGAGGCAGGGGCCCGGGCGCTGCGCCTGCTCAACGAGTACGCCTCCCAGGAGGAGAAGCTTTTCGGGCAGTGAAGCTTGCACCCCCGGTGCCCACCGGGGTGATGGCCCCGGTGGCCGATTCCCTGGTCGATGCCTGGGAGACATCCGGCGGCCCCGCCGGCAGCCAGGGCCCGGCCGGGGCCATGACCCGTGAACGCAAACAGGAACAGCTCGAGCTGGTCTCCGCCCCGTTCGCCGAGGCGCAAGAGCTGCTCGGGGCCCTGGTCCGCGGATGGCTCGACGCCGACCGGCTGGCCGGGACCTTCGGGGCCCGGACGGTGGCCCTGGGGACCTATCCCTTGCGCTCTTCCTCGTCCCTGGTGCACTCGGAGCGTTATCTGGCCATGTCCCGGCGCTACGGCATCACGCTCAAGGAACAATTGACCTGCGGGTTTCACATCCACGTCTCGGTGGAATCGGAGGAAGAAGCGGTGGCGGTGATCGACCGCATCCGTATTTGGCTGCCGCTGCTGCTGGCGCTGGGCGCCAACTCGCCCTACTGGCAGGGTGCAGACAGCGGATACTCGAGCTACAGGTACCAGGTCTGGCGGCGCTGGCCTACGGCCGGGCCCACCGACATCTTCAGCTCGGCCGCCGCCTATCGCGCGCACGTGGAAACATTGCTGCACTGCGAGGTGCTGCTGGATCCGGCCATGGTGTACTTCGACGCACGGGTTTCGGCCGCGCACCCGACGGTGGAAATCCGGGTGGCGGACGTCTGTCTGGATGCCGAGGACGCGGCGGCCATTGCCGCCCTGGTGCGTGCCTTGGTGGAAACCGCGGCCCGTCAGTGGGCCGCGGGCCATCCGGCACCGTCCTGCCCCACCGAAGTGCTGCGCCTGGCCTCGTGGAAGGCCAGCAGCGCCGGGGTCCACGGCCCGCTGTTGCACCCGCTGGAGAACCGGCCGTGCGGCTATGCCGAGGCGGTGGCCGCGCTGTTGGTCCATGCCCGGGCGGCGCTTGAGGACTACGGGGACCTGGACTTGGTGCGCGAAGCGCTCAAGCGCATCGGCATGGCGGGCACCGGCGCCGATGCCCAGCGCAGGAGCCTGCGGCGTAGCGGCAACCTCCGCGAGGTGCTTTTCGACGCGGTGCAGCGCACGCACCTTTACTCCTTGTCGGAATTCGCCGCCGAGGCGCAACCGGCCGCGGGGGAGCCGGATACGCCGCTAAACGGGGCGGGGCAAGGCCCCTGAGAACGGGGGCGCGACCCGGTCCCCGGATCCACGACCACCTCCATGCGCACGCCCCAGGCGCAACACGGCGCCCGGGGCAGTGCAGGGATGCAAAATCGTTCCCCCGGCAGCAAACCGGACCTATGCTGGTTCCAGCGGTCCAGTAACAGGCCGTTGGCACACCCATCCCTTGGATTTTCTGATGCCCTTAATGATCTGCGTTCCCACCGACATTCCGCGGCCGCCCGGACCGCACCGCAGCCCGGACAGCTTGCAGCATGCCGGGGTACGCCCGAGGCCGGGAGCCGAGCCATGGTAGAGGCCTGGACCTCCGGGGTGGGCGCGCAATTGGCCGGTCCGGGGGCCGTGACCATCCTGCACGGCACCACCTATGTGCTGGCGGCCGCCAACGGGGACATGGACGCAGCACGTCCGCACGGGTTCTTCTTCCGCGACACCCGCTTCATTTCCGGCTGGCGGCTGCGGCTCAACGGCAAGGAACTGGAGTCGTTGTACGGGAGTGCAACCGAGCCCTACCGTGCAATGTTCGTGGGACGTCCCGCCGTCGACGGGGCCGGGCCGGAGTCCCACGTGCTGATCGAACGCCACCGCAGCCTGGACGGCGGATTCACCGAAAGGATCGTGGTGCACAACCATTCGAGCAGCGAGTTCAGCGCGGCACTGGAACTGGATGTCGAAGCCGACTTCGCCGACCTCTTTGACGTCAAGGGCGGGGCGCGGCGCCCACGCGCCGCCGCGGCGCGGCATGCGGGCCCGGACGGGTTTTCCTACAGCTGTGAGCAGGCGGGGCACACCCTGGAAGTCATCATCACTGCCTATTTCCGTGATGTCATCGGCCCGGAACTGGGCGGGGGGATCGAGTACGTCGGCGAGGTGGGACAACAGGAGAAGTACCGGCTGCTGGGCGGGGCCGTGGCCCTGCTCAACCCGATCCAATGGTCGGAGCCTTTTGGCATGGTGATGATCGAGGCCATGGCCACCGGCACCCCGGTGGTGAGCACCTCGCGCGGTTCGGCCCCGGAAATCGTTCAGGATGGGGTCACCGGTTTCATCCGGGACACCGGCGCGTCACTGGCCCTCGCGCTGGGGCAATGCGGCACCCTGGAGCGCGCCGCCGCGCGCAGGTCGACCGAGACGAAGTTCAGTGCTGCGCGCATGGTCGGCGAGCATGTGGAAATTTACCAACGCAGCCTCAGCGATAGGTGTGTCTCCGACAGCGTTCCCGCCTAGCCGGGAACCTCGCGCGCCGCCGGCGGCTATCGGCCCATGCGCAAATCGCGGAGCACCGCGGCTGCCGCATGCCAGCCGGCCATGCCGTGGACCCCGCCGCCGGGCGGGGTGGAGGAGGAACACACATAGAGTCCGGGGGCACCGGCATGGTAGGGCCGCAGGGTGGGTGCCGGGCGCAGCACCTGTTGCAGCCCGCGCAGCGATCCGCCGCCGATGTCCCCGCCGACAAGGTTGGGGTTCCAGTCCTCCAGCGCCCTCGGTGGGGTCTGGATGCGCCCGATGATCCGGTCCCTGAAGCCGGGGGCAAAGCGTTCGATCTGCTGATCCACCAGCTCCCCGGCCGGCCCGTCGTAGCCATTGGGCACATGCGCGTAGCTCCAGATGACCTGTTGTCCTTCCGGGGCCCGGCTCGGATCGGCCGCGGATGGCTGGGCGAGCATGACAAAGGGTGAATTGGAAAGCCGTCCGGCGCCCAGCAGCCGTTCCGCCGCGGCAAGTTCGGCCAGGGTGCCGCCCAGGTGCACGGTCCCGGCGTGCGCGGTGCGTTCGTCCCGCCAGGGGATGGGCCCATCAAGCAGGTAGTCGACCTTGAAGGCGCCTGGCCCGTATCTGAAGCGGCGCAGATGCCCGGCGTAGCGGGCGGAGATGTGGGTGCCGGTCAGCGCCAGGATCTGACGCGGGGTCAGATCCAGCAGCACCGCATCGGCTGCCGGTAGCTGGCGAAGATCGGTCACATGGCTATTGGTGTGGACCTCGACCCCGGCCGCGCTCAGGTGGCGCAGCAGCGCATCGATGATGGAATTGGTGCCGCCCTGGGCCACCGGCCAGCCGATCGATTGGCCCAGGGAACCGAAGAGCACCCCGAAACCCGCGGTGAACAGATGCCCCAGGGGAAGCATCGAATGGGCGGCCGAACCGGCAAAAAGTGCGCGGGCGGCCTCGGTGCGAAACAGCAGGCGGGCCGCAGGCGCCGCGGGCCACAGGGCTCGGGCCCCGAATCGGGCCATGAGAAGCGGATGCGGCGGCAGACGCAACAGCGGCCCCGTCACGTTATCGAGAGTGTCCAGTGCCCGGGAGACCAAGGGCCGGTGCAGGCGGCGCCATACGGCTGCATCGACGCCCAGGGCCGTGGCAGTGGTTTCCAGGTCTCGGTGCAGTAGGGCGCTGGGGGCGTTGTCCAGCGGGTGGGCCATGGGATAGCGGTGGTGCAGCCATTGCAGGCCGTGTTCTTCAAGCCCGAGGTCAAGGAAGGCGGGGCTGCCCATGCCAAAGGGATGCGCGGCAGCGCCCAGGTCCACCGTGGTTCCGGGCCCGAGGGTATCGGCGGAGCGTGCGGCTCCTCCCGGGCGGGCGGCCAGTTCATGCACCACGACGTGGAGCCCGGCTTTGGCCAGGCGTGCTGCGGCGGCTAGGCCGTTGGGCCCGGCGCCGACAACGATGGCGGTGCGTGTCATGCGTGCTCCTTGGTCTTGTGTGTTGCCCAGGCACCTGTCGGCCGGAGGCGCTTAATCGGCAAGAAAGCGTTCCTCCCAGCTTGCCTCGATGACGCCGCGAACCTGGGTGATCTGTTCTTCTGCGCGTCGGTGCAGGTCCTTGAGCAATGCGGCATCCAGGCGCGGGTCCCGTAACTGCAGCAACAGCAGGGTGTCCCACATGGAGAGCTTGGCCCGCAACATCCCGGTGAGGGTGTCCAGTTCCACCTGGGCCATGGCTATCTTGCGCCGGCGCAACAGGTTCACCGGGTTGATCCTGCCCGCCAGGCGAACGCCAAGTGTCAAGGCGTTCCTGAGCGGGGCATGGTCGTAGCCCAAGTCCCGGATGATCCGGTGCAGGTCGTCTTGGTCGGCCTTGACTTGCCGGGCCAGGGATTTGAAGGTTCCCTCGTGTGCGGTGCCCCGCCAGGTATCGGCAGCGGCCTTGAAGGCATTGACGCCGCCTTCGGAGCCCAGGAGATGTTCGTTGAGGTAGTTGGAATAGATGCTGTGGTTGATGCCGCGGTGCTCTTCCATGGGTTCTCCTCGGATCGGGCATGGACCAAAGCCGTCCGGTGGCGCGGACCGCAGTCGGTGCGGTGCGGGAAACCGGAGGGCCGGATCGGGTGCTGGATGTTGGACCCCAGCATATGTCCCGTGGGTCGGCGCGGGAAGGAAAATGCGCTCGGAGGCCCGAGCGGCTGCACGGTTCGCCACGAAGTGGAATGCCTGGGCAATGAAGAAGGGAGTAGGACCGTCCACCGGCAGCGGGGTCCCGGCACCATCAGACCTACCGGGGCCGCACGTACAAACACAGGAGGTACTCGTGCAGTAGATGCGCTGCTGCCTCGAAGCACGGTTGCCCGTGGATGAGCATGCTCCGTGTAGGTGTTAAAGCTCCGGCTGGCTTATTGCTATGCGCTAGATGGCTGGCTGTCTGTCTGAAAGCCGTCAATGATTCAGGGGGAGAAGCTGGGTGAGGAATACGTTGGCGGCTCCCTGTTCCTGCTCATGTTGCCGGGCCGATTCTTTGGATGAGACAGGGCCAGATGGCCCCGGTAGACTCGGTGATCATGGACGCCATGCCCCAAACGCCCACCCAAACCATCCACGCGGTCTTCCTCGATGTTGACGGCACCTACGCGGACTACGGGCTCGTCCCTGAATCCCACGCGCGTGCGGTACGCGCGGCCCGCAATGCCGGACACAAGGTCCTGTTGTGTACCGGACGACCGATCTCGATGCTTCCTCCACACATCCTCGAGGCGGGATTCGACGGCCTGGTCGCAAGCGCCGGAGCCTATGTCGAAGTCGCCGGAGAAATCCTGATGGACCGCAGGCTCCCGGCCGATCTCGCGGCCAAAACCTTGGCAACGCTTGATGCCCACGACGCCATCTACGTCCTGGAGTCCCCGGAATCCCTCAATGTTCGTGTTAATGCCACCGAACGCCTGCGGCAGATCATCGAAGGACACTTCAACCAGCGCGAGGATGGGCAGGGGACAGGGTCCTCAGCCATTCTCGATGCACTGGAACCCATTCCTGCCGACCTGGCCTTTGCCAAGGTTTCGGTGTTCGAGGCACCGATCTCGGTGACGGAACTCGCCGCCGAAATCGGAGAGGGCATTGCTGTCGTTGAGAATTCAATTGCCGACGAGAGTCGGCATACGGGGGAGTTGTACCAGCGCGGTATCAGTAAGGCGGACGGTGTCGAAGTGGCCATTACAAGGCTTGGTATCAGCAGGGCGGACACCATTGCTTTCGGTGACGGGGAGAACGACCTGGAGATGGTTGCCTATGCGGGGATGGGGATAGCCATTGAAGGCTCACATCCCGGACTCATGGTCCTGGCCGACCGCACAGCACCGCCGCCGAGCCGCGACGGGATCGCTGTTGCATTTGCCGAGCTCGGCCTGATTTGAGAATCGCCGCTTGCCTCGGGAAATTCCCAGGGCAAGCGCACCGGTTGTCGCAATCATGCAGGCTTGGAGTACACCGGATCTGGTCAACATCGCATGTCCCTCGTTCGATCACGATGGACTAGGAAGGCAAGCCGTCTCGGTCTGGTGCCGGCCCACCGGGTGACCCCCTGAACCACGCCGCGGCAACCTGAGGAAAAGTCGGCCCGCCTTGCTGTTCGCCTCCGGTGGATACGGGCGAAAAGTAACGGGTAGCAACAGTCTCGGTCGGTTTCGACGGCGGGAGGGCACGATGGACAGGCAAAAGCCGAGCAGCGGGGCAGTGGGCCCGATCATGGTGGGGGCGATGCCCAAGCTGCCGCGACGCGTGCTTCTTGAAGCCAAGACACTGGCCGAGGCACTGGGTGCCACTGTTGGTCTCGGCCTATGTGGAGACCAACAGCTACCTGGTCGAATGGGAACGCAATGAAGATGTCCGGGACAGCTAGTTGCATCCTAAGGACATTGACGAGGGCATGACGGCGAAGGCACGTGACATCTTGCGAATTCTGGACGGCGTCATGGCCGGGACCACGAACGCTTGGTCCTTGCGGGTGCCTGCAACGGATCCAGGCACGGCGTTGGCCCGTCTGGGCAGCGAAGTCCACGCGCGGATGATCGTGGTTGGAACCCGCCAACAGGGCGTGGGGGACAAAAATCTCACAGCTGCTCAACGGATCGACTGCCCATCAAGGCTTGCCGATGGTTGTCGTTCCCGTGCATCGGGACAGGCCCGGAACGCTCGCATTTGGCGGCAAACCGATAAACGGTATTTACCGTGGAAATCGTGTGGCCCCGACACATGTCTGGATCCACTAAGGAAACCGACCCCCACGTGAGGTTTTCGGTACTGTTAAGGCTTATTCCCTCACTCGCCCTGCCAGGAGCCGCACCTTGCAACGTAATCACCTTGGAGTAGTGCTCGCCCTTGCCGTGGCACTGGTTGGCGGACCAACCACCATTGCCACCGCGCAACCGGTACTTCCCGTGACGTCGGTGAAGGTTCACACCGCCAAGGCGAAACCGGTCAAGTTGACCACGGAAAACCTTAACCTGCGCAAGAGTGCCAATGCGAAGTCGGCCTCGTTGCTGGTGATTCCAAAAAACACCAAGCTGACGATTCTCAAGATCAGCGGGGTTTGGCATCAGGTGTCCTACAAGTCCAAGACCGGCTGGGTCTCGGGCAATCACCTCAAAGCGGTGCCCGCTGCCAAGCCGAAGGTGTATAACTTTGCCAAGGCCTTCACTGCGGTGAAGGCGAAGGCTGCTGCAAGTTCGGCGAACGTGGTCTCGATTCACCGTCAGACCAAGGTTGAGGTGCTGGGCAAGACTGGGTCCTGGACTAAGGTCCTTGTCTCGGGGAAGACCGGTTTTGTCCCAAGTTCCACGCTGGCCAAGGCCAACCCTGCAGCGGTTTATCGGTGGGTGGCCGGTAGCCAGTCGGTGTATCAAAGCAATAAGACCTCGAGCAAGAAGCTCGGCACCCTGGCGAACAACACCAAGATCACCTGGCTGCGTACCTCTGGGTCGTGGCAGCAGGTGCGCACCGGTGCCGGTATTGGCTGGATTCCTTCGAGCAAGCTCTCAACCAAGGTGATCACGCCTCCGGCGAAGCCGAAGGTGTATAACTATGTCAAGGCCTTCACCGCGGTGAAGGTGAAGGCTGCTGCGAGTTCGGCGAACGTGGTCTCGATTCACCGCCAGACCAAGGTCGAGGTGCTGGGCACCAGTGGGTTCTGGACTAAGGTCCTTGTCTCGGGGAAGACCGGTTTTGTCCCAAGTTCCACGCTGGCCAAGGCCAACCCTGCAGCGGTTTATCGGTGGGTGGCCGGTAGCCAGTCGGTGTATCAAAGCAATAAGACCTCGAGCAAGAAGCTCGGCACCCTGGCGAACAACACCAAGATCACCTGGCTGCGTACCTCTGGGTCGTGGCAGCAGGTGCGCACCGGTGCCGGTATTGGCTGGATTCCTTCGAGCAAGCTCTCAACCAAGGTGATCGCTCCTCCGGCCAAGCCCAAGCCCCCGGTGACGTTCAGTGCCCCGCGATGGACCATGGAAAACGTCAACCTCCGCACGGGCCCCGGAACCAGCAACAGCACCCTGGGCCTCGTGCCCAAGGGGGAGAAGGTGCTGCTCGCCACGTCCCCCAACGGGTGGGCGCACGTGAAGACCAGCAAAGGCACCGGCTGGATCAGCGCGTTCTACCTCTCTACGGCGGCACCGAGTCAGAACCCGCCGACACCCGATGCAGTCATGTTCGATTCTCCGCGCTGGACCACAGCAAACCTGAACCTTCGCAAGGGCGCTGGGACCAACCATGAGTCGCTGGGTACGGTCCCGGTGGGCAAGCGGGTCCTGGTTGGCCGCTCCAGCGGTGGCTGGGCCAACGTAAAGACCAGCAAGGGCACCGGCTGGGTCAGCGAAGCCTATTTGGCCACCACGGCACCGACACCGCAATCGTCAAGCCAATACCGCTGGTCCACGGGGAACGTGAACCTGCGCACCGGATACTCGACCTCGCACATGGTCATTGGCGTGGTTCAGGCCGGGGACCGGGTCACCTACCTGGAATCGAAGGATGGCTGGGCACGGGTTGTGACAAGCCTTGGCACCGGTTGGATGAGCGAGGCGCACCTTTCCAAAACGCAGATCGCCAAGCTGCAGCCGGATACCATTGCTGTCAACGACGCGGTGAAGGCCCGCTACGGGGCCTACGTTTCCTCCTACGGAGGAATCAGGGCAGGTTCGGTCGGGCACAGCAGCGGGCGAGCCACCGACCTGATGATCAAGGACTACAAATCGGCCCAGGGCGTCAAGAACGGGGACGAGATTGCCAGGTTCCTGATTGCCAACCGAAAGTCCTTGGGTATCAGCTATCTCATCTGGCAGGACAAGATCTGGTTGGGTGTCGTGACGGGCTGGGAGGAGTACTCGAAATCCGGCAAGTACGGCCAGCAGTTTTCGAACAACTGGAACGACACGACTCGTCACATGGACCACGTCCATGTCGAGACCATCGGCAACTCCGGCACCGGGTCCCCCTTGGTTCGTTAAGTCGTTGGCGGCCCGGGGGCCAGAGGCCACGATTTTTTCATCCCGCCCGGATATTGAGTTCGCGGAGGATGGCGGACTGGATCAGGCGCTTGCGGATCTTGAGATTGATGGGGCGCCCCGCCATGTGCATGCCGTAGGAGATCTTCTCGACCTTGCGTTCGGCTCGGCCGATGATGGCGTCGATCTCGTTGGTGGGCAGGGACTCGATATAGTCCCAAATCAGTTGTTCGTGGGCAGAGCTGTCGCGTGAACCGGTGAATTCGTTTCCAGACACGGCACGCCTCCTTCCTTCAAGTGTGGCATTGCACGGTGAAACGCGCCATCGCTCGCAGTTGACCATGGCGAAGGCGGGTGTGGGGGAAGCTGCCATGCCGCCTTGTAGAATCATTGGTGGTGTCTAGCGGACTTGGCTCGCATGCATTTCACCGGACGGACTCCATGAAGGCCCGCGCCCGATATTCATCACCCATTCCATTGATAGGACCACATACCCATGAGCTTGATCCGCCTCAACGATGTCAGCGTTCGATTCGAGAACCACCAGATCCTGCGTGAGGCGTTCTTCAAGCTCGAGTCGGGGGACCGGGTAGGGCTCATTGGCCGCAACGGCTCGGGCAAATCGACCCTGCTGAAACTGGTCCTGGACCAGGTCTCGCCTGACACCGGCACGGTGTCAGTGGAACTGGGAACCAAGATTGGCTACTTCTCCCAGTTCTCCGAACTGAACGGCGCCTCCACCATCTCCGAGGTACTCAATGAGCTCTTTGCCGAGGTCAAGGGAATCGAAACGGAACTATCTGAGATCGATGGGGCCATTGCAGCAGATCCCAAGCCGGATGAAATGGAACGTTTGATCCACCGCCAGTCCGAGCTCTTTGAATCAATGGATCGTCTCGATGGCTGGGACTACCCGCGTTCCATCGATACGGTGCTGACCCAACTGGGCTTTGATGAAGCCCACCGCGCCTGCTCCATTGATTCCCTCTCCGGTGGCTGGCGCAACCGTGCGGCCCTGGCCAAGATCCTGCTTGAGGACCCAGACGTGCTCCTGTTGGACGAGCCGACCAACTTCCTTGACGTTGCAGGTGTCGAGTGGCTGGAGAACTGGTTCAAATCGTTCCAAGGTGCGGCAATCATCGTCTCGCACGACCGCAAGTTCCTGGATTCCGTGGTGACGCGGATCGTGGAGGTCGAAAACTTCCACCTCCACGAATACCCGGGAAACTTTGCCCAATATGTGGTGGCCAAGCAGTTCAAGCTCAAGACCCTCGAATCCCAGTTCGTCCATGAGTCCGAACTCCTGGCCTTCGAAGCCGAGGGGATCTCCGACCGGCGCGAGGCGGCCAAGGCCGCCAGCAAGGGACTGGATAACAAGCTTTCCAAGATCAAGAAATCGCGTGCTCCGCGTCCCGTGGACAAGATCATCACCGAGGTCTATGGCGGGCTGCACATCAAGGACACCCTGTGCCGTGTAGAGGGCCTGTCCAAGTCCTACGGGGAGAAAACGCTCTTTGCCGACCTGAGTTTCGAGGTGCGCCGCGGCAACCGCCTAGTGATCCTTGGTGCCAACGGCAGCGGCAAATCAACGCTACTACGGGTGCTCACCCAAGAGGAGAATCAGGATTCGGGATACGTCACCTGGACCAAAGGTGCAGCTGTTGTTTCCTACAACCAGATCCTTGAAGAACTCGACAACGAGGACACGGTGACCCACGCTGTCAACTCGATGCCCGATTCCCTGGCCCTGACGGCCACCAAGAAATCGGTCAACCGGTTCCTGACCATGTTCCAGTTCTCCGAGGCGGACTTGAAGAACCGGATCGGGAACCTCTCAGGTGGGCAGCGCGCCCGCGTGGCCATGGCCATGTGCCTGCTCTCGGGTGCCTCGGTCCTGGTCCTCGATGAGCCGACGAACCACCTGGACATGTCCAGCACCCAGGTCATGGAACGCGCGCTACTGCACTTCCCGGGCGCCGTGGTAGTGGTGAGCCACGATCGGTTCTTCACCGAGAAGATCGCCACCCGCCTCTGGTGTTCGGCGCCGAGCACTCAAAGCCGGGGGAAGTCGCGGTCCGCGGGGCCTAAGGGTATTTAGTTTGGGCACAGGTCCGTGGCTGTGCACGGTCCTGGACTTCGGCGTCTCGTCAACGAGTATTTCGAAGGCCGTCAAGGTTCCGTGTCCCTTGGCCCTTGCCTTGAGCCCGGAAAGAATGGTGGGCATGGCGTTGACGGAGGCCCCGTGGATGGCATGCATTAGGACGAATGAACCAGGCTGGGGCTCGTGCAGGACGTCGGCTATGACCGTCGTGGAATCACGCAGTTTCCAGTCCAAGGTGTCCATGTCCGACAACCACCGCGGTAGGGGCGGAGAAGCGCCGTACCGGACTCTATTGACGGTGCCGGAGAGTGGGCGCATCAGTCGGGGTGCTTCTTCGGTGATCCCAATGACCTCGACGTTATACGCCGGGTCCGTTTTGGACCTGCTGACAGATGAGCGAGTCATCGACGTGGTGCATCCAGGCGTGGATGCCGATTTTGTGCTCGTTGGCCAGGTCTCGACGGGCGGTGTGCGGGGTGGAACAGTGGCCGGTCCACAACGACGGCCATGAAATTTCGTGAAATCAAAACCTTGTGAATATGCCCACAATCGGAGGCACTATTCCCGTAACATCGGGCCGTGGAGCCGGGCATATGACGTGGTGGGCGATATTCTGGGCCTTCTGGTTCGGTCGATCCTGAGCCATGCATCCAGCCCACTGAAATAGCAAAGGTGCCACCCTGTGTCAGTAAACAAGCCAGTCGTCCTTTTGGCCGAAGAACTCTCGCCCGCAACCATTGCGGCCTTGGGTCCCGATTTCGAGATCCGCCACACTGACGGTGCGGACCGCTCCCAGCTTTTGGCTGCCATCGCTGATGTGGATGCCATCCTCGTGCGTTCGGCCACCCATGTTGATGCCGAGGCCATCGCTGCAGCCAAGAACCTGAAAATCATTGCGCGTGCGGGTGTCGGGCTGGACAACGTGGACATCAAGTCGGCCACCCAGGCCGGTGTCATGGTTGTGAACGCACCGACCTCGAACATCATTTCGGCCGCCGAACTGACCGTGGGGCACATCGTCTCCTTGGCCCGCCGCATCCCTGCCGCCAACGCCTCGCTGAAGGCCGGCGCGTGGAAGCGTAGTTCCTACACCGGTGTGGAACTCTTCGAAAAGAAGGCCGGCATCATTGGCTTGGGCCGCATCGGCGCGCTCGTTGCAGCACGCCTGCAAGGCTTTGGCATGGAAATCCTTGCCTACGACCCCTACATCACCCCAGCACGCGCCCAGCAGCTCGGTGTGACCTTGGTGGAACTTGATGAACTGTTGGCTCAGTCCGACTTCGTCACCATCCACATGCCCAAGACCCCGGAAACCATTGGCATGCTCGGCAAGGACGCCTTTGCCAAGATGAAGAGCAGCGCCTACGTCATCAACGTGGCCCGTGGCGGTCTAGTGGATCAGGACGATCTGTACACGGCGCTGAAGAACGGCGAGATCGCCGGAGCCGGTATCGACGTCTTCGTCCAGGAGCCCAGCACGGATCTCCCCTTCTTTGAATTTGAGAACGTGACTGTCACCCCGCACTTGGGTGCCTCGACCGAGGAGGCCCAGGAGAAGGCTGGCGTCTCGGTTGCCAAATCGGTTCGCTTGGCACTGGCCGGGGAACTGGTACCGGATGCGGTGAACGTTGCAGGCGGCGTGATCGATGAGAACGTGCGCCCGGGCATCCCGTTGATCGAGAAGCTGGGCCGCATCTTCACCGCCCTGACCGTTGGTTCCTTGACCAATATCGACGTGGTGGTCTCAGGCGAGATCGCGTCCCTGGACGTCAAGGCCCTGGAGCTTTCGGCACTCAAGGGTGTGTTCATGGACGTTGTGTCCGACCAGGTCTCCTACGTCAACGCCCCGGTGTTGGCCGAACAGCGTGGCGTGGCCACCCGACTGGTGACATCCCCGGATTCCCCCGAGTACCGCAACTTGCTCACTGTCAAAGGCGCTTCAACCGAGGGCACCCAGCTTTCGGTATCCGGCACGCTGACCGGCCCGAAGCAGATCGAAAAGATCGTGGGCATCAACGGCTATGAAATTGAACTCCCGATCGTGGACCACATGATCGTGCTTCGCTACGCCGACCGTCCGGGTGTCATTGGCACCTTGGGCAACGTGCTGGGCGAGCAGGGCGTGAACATTGCCGGCATGCAGGTGGCCCGCAAGGAAGAGCGTGGAGAAGCAGTCGCTGTCCTGGCCATCGACGCTGCGCTTCCGGCCGGCGTCCTGGATATCGTTCGTGCCGCCATTGGCGCCACGGTGGCCCGCGAGATCAACCTCGAGGACTAATCCTCAGACGTTTCCGTAGTTAGCGTGCCTCGCACGCCGCCAGCAACTTTCCTTAGCTCGATTCAGGAAGACAGCTGGTTGGCATGCGAGGCACGTTTTCATTCCAAGGGCGCCTCTTGGGGACGACTGGTGGCTGGGCAAAGCTCGCGGTGCACATGCTTGGAAGTCCTCTGACGTTGAGTCTCGCGATGAGCCAGCAATCCTTCGGGGCAACATCAGGGATGCCCGGTATTACTGTGAAGTAGCTAGCAAACGCTCAGGTAGGCCGCACATTTCCCAATCGATCACTTCGCACGACTTAGGATTGGAAGATGATGTCTCAAAGTGCAATTTTCGTGGATGCCAGTTTTTTGCTTGCTATTGGGGGACACCGTGCTTCCGGAACTACCTTACGTGCTTCGTTTACGGTTAACTATGAATCCTTGATCGAGGGAATCCTTAGGACAGCAAAGGATTTCAGCGGGTTGGAAAACTTGCGGATCTATTGGTATGACGCGGCGAAGGACGCGATATTTACCGACCAGCACAAGCGTATTGGACTGCTACCGGGTGTGAAAGTTCGATTAGGTAGGATCTCCTTCAACGGTGAGCAAAAGGGAGTCGACCTCAAGCTGGGCCTTGACCTTGTGGGTATTGCCCGTAATCGGGCCGCTTCGGTCGCATTCCTGGTTTCCGGCGACGACGATCTGGCCGAGGCCGTGGAAGAAGCCCAAGACTTGGGGATGAAGGTCGTTCTTATCGGTGTTGAGAAAGCAGATCATCGTCTGGGCGTGGCTTCGGTTGCAGAACACCTGGCCCTGCGCGTGGACAGCATCATTACCTTGCCTGAGGAACTGATCAAGTCAGTATTTGTAAAAGCCGTGTCATGGGACGCGGAGCATGTCAGCCAGACGGCGAATATCGCTAATGCACCGGTATCCGTCAAGGAAAGTGAACGCGGCGTTGTGGAAGCACATCTGGTTCCGAAGCCCGGTGCACCTAAACCGCCGACTCCTGCCTTGCTGAACCAGCGTCCGAAGTTTCAAGCGCAGGCGCCGGTAATTGCTCCTGCACCGGCGGACTACCAACTGGTCTACAGTTCGACTCAGCAAACCTCTGGATTTGCCGGGGGAGCCGGTGATGACATGAATGCCATGGATGTGGCCGTTCAAGTCGGTAGCAGCGTAGCCAAGAATTGGCACGCCAGCACAACGCAGACCGAACTGCAGGACCTGATTGCAGATCGACCCCTCTTGCCGGCCGAGATCGACCGGGTACTGCTTAAGGACTGCGCCCAGCGCTTGGGCGAATGGAAGACAGACCTGCAGGATGTTCGCAGAGCCTTACGTGTGGCGTTCTGGGAGCAGCTCGATCAGCTCACATAATGGTCGCGGATGGCCGTTTCGGTGCCAAACTACGGTAGATTTCTAGGGTGACTTCTGAGCAGACTCCGTTCTTCATTACCACCGCCATCTCCTACCCGAACGGCGTGCCCCATATTGGGCATGCCTACGAGGTTATTGCCACCGATGCCATGGCTCGTTTCAAGCGTCTTGATGGCTACGACGTGTTCTTCATGACGGGCACCGATGAGCACGGCCAGAAGATGCTGCAGACAGCTGAACGTGAGGGGATCACCCCTCGCGAGTTGGCACAGCGCAACTCGGACGCCTTCCAAGCGATGAATGATGAACTCGGCATCAGTTACGACCGGTTCATTCGCACGACGGACTCGGATCACTATGCTGCAGCCCAGGCCATTTGGAAGCGTATGGAGTCCAACGGAGATATCTACCTGGATAAGTACGCGGGATGGTACTCGGTGCGGGACGAGGCCTTCCACGCCGAGGAAGATACCGAGGTCCGCGAGGACGGTGTCCGCTATTCTAAGGAAACCGATACCGAAGTCACCTGGACCGAAGAAGAATCCTACTTCTTCCGCCTCTCTGCCTATCAGGACAAGCTACTCGAGCTCTATAAGTCACAGCCAGACTTTGGTGCTCCTCATACCCGCTTCAACGAAGTCATACGATTTGTTGAGCGTGGGCTGGAAGACTTGTCTATTTCACGCACCACCTTTGACTGGGGTGTCCCGGTTCCGGGCAACAAGGATCACGTCATGTACGTGTGGGTTGACGCCTTGACCAACTATCTGACCGGTACCGGATTCCCGGATATTGAATCGGAATCCTTCAAAAAGTATTGGCCGGCAGATGTGCACGTGATCGGCAAGGACATCTCACGTTTCCACGCGATCTATTGGCCAGCTTTCCTCATGTCGGCGAAGCTGCCGTTGCCGAAACGTGTGATGATACATGGCTTCCTTAACAACAATGGCGTGAAGATGTCCAAGTCCTTGGGCAACGTGGTGGCACCTGCCGACTTCATTTCGCAGTATGGGCTAGATCAGGTCCGCTACTTCTTCCTGCGCGAAGTACCTTTTGGTGCGGATGGCAGCTACAGCCATGACTCCATTGTTGGACGTATGAACTCGGACCTCGCCAACAACCTCGGAAACCTCGCGCAGCGTTCGTTGTCTATGGTGGCGAAAAACTGTGGGGGAGCGGTTCCCACACCCGGTGAGTTCACGGATGCGGACCAGCAGATCTTGGCTGAAGCCGGAAATCTCCTGGAAATCTGCCGAGACTCGTTCTCACGCCAGGAATTCAGCAAGGCGCTCGAAGCCATCTGGACCGTGCTGGGGGACACCAACGCCTACTTTGCCGACCAGGCTCCGTGGGTACTCCGTAAGACGGATGTGGCGCGTATGGAGACCGTTCTCTACGTAACTCTCGAGGTACTTCGCCGAGTTGGCATCTTGGTGCAACCGGTAATGCCAACCGCAGCAGCATCGCTCTTAGGGGTACTTGGTCAGGCCGAGGGCTCGGCACGTGAATTTGTCGAATTCGAGACCGCACTCGTGGCCGGTGCTGAATTGCCCGCACCTGCGCCGATCTTCCCGAAGTTCGAGGATTCGACTGTCTAAGCAGTATCGGGATGTGTCAGCGGCGCTTATCTGTATCGCGTCGGTTCGGGCTTGAAACAGGGCGGTTGCGCGGTTGGGTTGTGAGATGCCTTTCACTTTAAGTAGTCGAGGAGCAGTCTTCTTGAGTTCTAGAATTCAAGCACCGGTCATTCTCGTTGGCCGCCGGTGGGCAATTTGAAACCGTCATTGACGAGGCCAAAAGTGCCTACCCGCAGGCCCGGGTCCTGGGCCTGGTCGAATGCGGTACCCACGTGGTCATCGGCGCGGTGGTCTCCGGGTGCGACACCGCCGAGCAGAGCATGTATCCGGGGCTCCTGCACAGGCTCCAGCCGGGCATGCTGGCGATTGCCGACCGAGGGTTCTTCAGCTACGAAGTGTTCAAGCTAAGCATCGAGACCGGCGCCGAACAATTGTGGCGGATGAAATGCAATGCGGTGCTGCCGGTGCACGAGGAATTCGCCGACGGGTCATATTTTTCGGCGGTTTATGAGGGCACGAAGCAGCGGCGCCACAATACGGACCCGATCCCGGTGCGCGTGATCGAATACACCGTCACCACAGGCAAGGATGTTGGGGATTTCTTGTTGATCACCACCATCTTGGACCCGGCCGATGCTCCGGCCCAGGACCTCGCCGAGGCCTATGCCCAACGATGGGAAATCGAACTATGTTTTGATGAGCTCAAGACCCACCAGCGTGGCCCTTCCCTGGTGTTGCGCTCCAAGGCCCCCGGTGGGGTTCTGCTGTAGATCTACGGCTATCTCTGCGTGCATTACGCACTATGTTCCCTGATTGGCGAAGTCGCTCGCGGCCTTGACGAGGACCCCCTGCGTATTTCCTTCACGCGAACCCTCTGGGCCGCACGGCGAATATTGGCCGCGCGCCCGGCTTTTTCCCCCTAAAAAACATGCCGAAGCCTTCGTCGTTTTCTGCCGGGAAGTCCTGCATGAGCGGTTGCCTCCTCGGCGGCAGAGCAGCAACCCCCGCGTCGCGAAACGGAAGATGTTCGGCTGGCCACTCAAACGCGTTCCTAAAAATCCTAAGTAAACTGTATTGGTCCTAAATCGATTTCCGCACTTCTGGAGGCGAATATCCCGGCAATTTGCCCGGCCTCATGAAAGGCCGGGTTAAGGCGTTACAACACCGGTTTCGTAGGCTATAACTACCGCTTGCACTCGGTCTCGTGCATTCAGTTTGGCCAGGATGTGGCCCACGTGGGTCTTGACCGTCGCCTCGGACAGAAACAGCCCGGCAGCAATCTCCGGATTTGATTGGCCGTTGGCGATGAGCTCAAAGACCTCGCGTTCGCGTGGGGTCAAGGAGGCCACAGACTTCACATGGGCACTGTCGGGCAGTGTCGAGCGCCGCAGCATGGGGGCGACGTGGTCAAGGAGTCGGCGTGTGGTGGAGGGTGCTATGACGGCGTCCCCGCGATAGACGGTCCGGATGGACTCAAGGAGTTCCTCGGGCGGGGCATCCTTGAGCAGGAATCCGCTGGCACCGGCTTGGATGGCCGAGAGTGCGTACTCGTCGAGGTCGAAGGTCGTCAGCACGATGACCTTCGGGCCGGCGGTGTCCATGGAACGGTGGGACAAAAGGTGTTGGGTTGTTTCGATTCCATCCATCTCGGGCATGCGGACGTCCATCAGAATGACATCGGCACCGGCCAACGTCGGGGAGCCAATTGCTTCGCGCCCGTTGGAGGCTTCGGAAACGACTTCCAGATCTTCCTGTGAATTAATGAGCATCCTGAATCCGCTGCGAACCAATAATTGGTCGTCAACGAGTCCGACTCGGATGGGATCTGCCTTGTTCAATTTCTCTAGTCCTCGGTATAGGGGATGAATACGTCAACGTGGAATCCGCCGCTTGTGGCAGGTTCCGCAACAATGTGTCCGTCGTAGAGGGCCACGCGTTCTGCCATGCCGCGCAGTCCCTGGCCGGAGTCCTTGGTGGACAGGGCCCCGGCCCCGCGGCCGTTGTCCGTCACCTGCAGTTTCAGGCCGCGGCCATCCCAACTTAGGTTCACCATTGCCCTCGCGGACGGACCAGCATGTTTGACCACGTTGGTCAGGGCTTCTTGGATCGCGCGGTAGGCGGTGAGCTCCGCTCCCGCAGGCAATTCCCTCCGGGGTTCACCGGCGGCGTTGAATTCGATATCGAGCCCTGACTTGCGGGTGGAATCGAGCAGGTCCGGGACATCGGTCAGGGTGGGGAGCGGCCTGGTGGAGGCTTCCCCGTCATTGCGCAGCACTCCCAGCAGACGCCGCATTTCACGCAAGGATCCCCTGCCGGTGCTTGAAATGGTTGCGAGGGTCTCGCGGGCGATCTGAGGATCCTGTTCACTGGCATACCTGGCGCCATCTGCCTGGGTGATGATGACGGACAGGGAATGGGCCACGATGTCGTGCATCTCGCGGGCAATATGGCTGCGTTCATCCGCCGCGGCCAATTCGCGTTCCTGTTCTCGTTCGTCTTCCAGTCTCCGAGTCCGGTCCTCGAGGGTTTGCATTGCCAGTCTTCTGGTGCGTGCCAAGTCCCCAAACGTCCACGCCACCAACACCAGGAGTCCAAGACCGATAATGTTCGCCAGAGTGCCTTCGAGCGTGGTCCCGCCGGACCACGCCCCAGTCCTAAGGCTGGCCAGCAGGGCCCCGGTGAATCCTGCGGCAAGCCCGGCGAAGGATTGCCAACGTTTTGCGTATGCCGCCAAGGTGTACACCGTGATGGGCACGGCAATCTGCGACGGCATCAGCTCTGCCATGATGATGACTTGGATGAGGTGCGCGAAGACTATGCTTCCCGCGGCAAGCCCAGGGTGCCGCCGGCGCCAGATCAAGGGAAGGGTTTGTGCCGACCCCAGGATGGCGGCCGTCCAACCGTTGCCGGAAGCGCCGAGCAGGATCCCTGCCAGAAAGCCGAATACCAGCCATATTCCGAGACCAAATATGAGATCGACCTTGTTCGGATTCTCACGAATCCATTTGTCTATGGTGCGGTGGGGCGTCATTGATTCCTGCGTTGGCATTGGGCGGGCGAACTTCAATGCCAAGCCTACGTGGTGCGGCGAAGGGACACCTCATGCCAGGGCATGACATCTGCGAGTCGGATACCAAGGATGCCGTTCACAATATGAGACGGGTTGCTCACATAGTGATACAAGTCGATAAACTTATGTGTCATGAGCGAATCATTGAATATTGCCGTGATCCCAGGCGACGGTATCGGGCCTGAAGTCATTTCCGAGGCCGTCAAGGTCTTGAAGAAGGCCGTCGAAGGCACAGGCAAGCAACTGGAGTTGACCGATTACAAGCTCGGTGCAGAGCATTGGCTCGCGACGGGGGAGACCTTGCCGGAAGAAACTCTTGCGGCACTGCGTACCCACGATGCCATCCTGTTCGGGGCAGTCGGTGCGGCACCGGGGGACACCAGCATCCCCTCGGGGCTGATTGAACGTGAACTGCTGCTCAAGTTGCGCTTCAGCCTTGACCACTTCGTGAACCTGCGACCGTCGAAGCTCTACCCCGGTGTCCCCAGCCCTTTGGCCGACCCGGGAGAAATCGACTTCATCGTCGTCCGTGAAGGCACCGAAGGTCCTTATGTGGGCAACGGTGGGGTCTTGCGCGCGGGCACCCCGCATGAAATTGCCACCGAGGTTTCGATCAACACCTCCCATGGTGTCGAGCGGGTCGTTCGTGACGCCTTCCGCCGGGCCAACGATCGTGAGCGCAAGCATGTGACGCTGGTCCACAAGCACAATGTCTTGGTCTTCGCCGGCCACTTGTGGCGCCGGACCGTCGAAGCTGTGGCCCCGGAATTCCCTGAGGTCACTCACGACTACCTGCACGTCGATGCGGCAACGATCTTTATGACCACCAATCCCTCCCGCTTTGACGTGATCGTCACTGACAACCTCTTTGGCGACATCCTCACCGACCAAGCTGGTGCCATTACCGGTGGAATCGGTCTTGCCGCCTCGGGCAACATCAACATGGATCGGACCGCCCCCTCGATGTTCGAGCCGGTTCACGGTTCGGCCCCGGACATTGCCGGGCAGCAGAAAGCCGACCCCACCGCGGCAATCCTCTCGGCAGCACTCTTGCTGGACCACGTGGGACTCTCCGAGGCCGCGCGCAGGGTGGAGGCCGCCGTCGAAAGCGACATCGCATCGCGCGACGAAATGACCGACCCGCGCACCACGGCTGAGATCGGCGATGCAATACTGGCCGCGCTGGCTTAAGCTGGTTCGTAGGTTCACTGAGGAACCAATTCTTAGGGTGGCAGGCCCTGACGGGTCTGCCACCGCAACGCCCCTGTCGAAGAGGAAGTCTGACGACATCATGGAATTCACCGAAGATCTCTCAACCCACCGTAAAAGCGATCAGGAACGGGCCGACGTCCTGGCCAACCCAGGTTTTGGGGATTTCTTCACCGACCACACCGCGGTCATCGATTGGGCAACCGACGCCGAAGGCTCCCGAGGCACCTGGAGCAACGCACGCATCGAACCCTACGGACCCATCGCCATGGATCCGGCGGCCTCGGTCCTGCATTACGGCCAAGAGATCTTTGAGGGCCTGAAGGCCTATCGGCACGCGGACGGTAGCGTCTGGACCTTCCGCCCACACGCAAACGCGGCACGTCTCAACCGATCCGCCGAACGGCTGGCCCTTCCACAATTGGACGAGGAAGTATTTGTTGAGTCCTTGCGGCGCTTGGTGAAGACAGATGTTTCCTGGGTTCCCTCCGGCGACGGGGAAGCCTTGTATCTGCGTCCCTTCATGATCGCCACCGAGGCGTTCCTTGGCGTCCGGGCGGCTCGCCAGGTGTCCTACCGGGTCATTGCTTCACCTGCCGGAAACTATTTCGGAGGCGAACTCAAGCCGGTCGGCATCTGGGTATCCCACAACTACGCCCGCGCCGGACGGGGCGGCACCGGGGCGGCCAAATGCGGAGGCAACTATGCCGCATCCTTGGTGGCACAGTTGGAAGCCGAGGAGAACGGCTGCAAGCAGGTGCTGTTCCTTGACCCGTTTAATGAGGAGGCCGTGGAAGAGCTTGGCGGCATGAACGTCTTTTTCGTGATGAAGGGCGGCAAGCTTGTCACCCCACGCCTCACCGGAACCATCCTGGAGGGCATCACTCGTTCCTCGATCATCCAGCTTGCCCGGGATCGTGGCCTTGAGGTGGAGGAACGCACCATCACCCTCGGTGAATGGCGTGAGGGCATTAACAACGGAGACATCGAAGAAGTCTTTGCCTGCGGCACTGCCGCAGTCATCACCCCGATCGGGGTGCTGAAAAACGGTGAGGAGCAGATCGGGGACCCAGACGCCCCAGCCGGCGCAGTAACGATGGCTCTGCGCACTGAACTGCTCGGCATCCAGACCGGCAAGATCGAAGACCGCCACGGCTGGTTGGAACAACTCGCGTAAATGTAGTTGATCAGGGTATGGGTGTGATTCAACAAGAATCACACCCATACTTCGTTGCGTGGGCAAAGACCGCGGGAAAAATTCCATAGAATGGATTCCATGCGCATCTTGGTCACCGGCGGCGCCGGATACATCGGTTCACACACAGTCCTGCTTCTGCTCGAGGAGGGACATGAAGTCCATGTGTACGACAACCTCAGTAATTCCTCGCCCGAAGCGCTGCGCCGGGTCGCAGAGCTCGCCGGTCACGATGCGCAGCTGCACATCGGAGACCTGCTTGATACGAGTCGACTGGAAGAAGTCCTTGACACGGCCAGCCCGGACGCCGTGATCCACTTTGCCGGCCTCAAAGCGGTAGGAGAATCGGTATCCAAACCGCTGGTCTACTACCGCAACAACGTCACCGGTACGTTGAACCTGCTCGAAGCCATGGAAGCCAAGGGCGTGCGGACGCTGGTCTTCAGCTCCTCGGCCACCGTTTACGGCGACACTGTCGAGCTGCCCATCAACGAATCCACGGCATTGTCCGCAACCAACCCATATGGGCGGACCAAGCTTCACATCGAATACATGCTTGATGACCTAGCGGCCTCCGATCCGCGCTGGGCCATTGCCAAGCTCCGCTACTTCAATCCCGTGGGGTCCCACGAATCGGGGCAGATCGGTGAGGACCCGCAAGGAATCCCCAACAACCTCATGCCCTACATCGCCCAGGTGGCCGTCGGGATCAGGAAAAAGGTCAGCGTCTTCGGGGGAGACTACCCGACTCCGGACGGGACAGGGGTACGCGACTACATCCACGTTCTGGACCTTGGTGCCGGCCACCTTGCGGCCCTTGAATACCTGCATGACCATGGTGGATTGCACGCCTGGAACCTGGGAACAGGCAACGGCTCTTCGGTCCTGGAAGTCATCCAGGCATTCGCCCGGACCTCCGAAAAGGAAATTCCCTACGACATCGTCGACCGTCGGCCAGGAGACGTCGCGGCAAGCTATGCCGATCCAGCGCTGGCACGTGAAGAAATCGGCTGGAAAGCCGAACGAGGACTCGAACAGATGGTTGAAGACATGTGGCGCTGGCAATCGGCCAACCCCACCGGATACCCGGACGAAGCCCCTGACAACTCGGGGGACGAGGACGAACCATTGGCCCGCGAGACCATGCCTTCGAAGACGAAGCGTGATCCCGACGTCGACGAAACCACTAAGGTATAAAGTATGCTTATTGCTCGTTTTGTCGTTGACAGTGACCCCATGTACGGCGTCGTGGAAGAAGACGAGGTCATCGTCATCGCCGGAGACCCGTTCTTCCAAGGAATCAAGCCAACCGGTGCCAAGCACAAGCTTGAAGACGTCCGCTTGCTTGCCCCGATCATTCCCCGTTCCAAGGTGGTGTGCTTCGGTCGCACCTATGCCGACCACGCCGCCGAACTCGGCAATGCCGTGCCGGCGGAACCGTTGATGTTCCTGAAGCCGAACACCGCCGTGGTCGGTTCCGGCGACCCGATCACCTTGCCGAGGTTCTCCGAGGAAATTTCCTATGAGGGGGAGCTTGCGGTGGTCATCGGCCGTATTTGCAAGGACGTTCCCGCGGAAAAGGCCCAAGACGTGATCTTTGGCTACACGATCGCCAACGACCTCACTGCCCGCGACGCCCAGCGCACCGACGGACAGTGGGCCCGTGCCAAGGGCTGGGATGGATCCTGCCCACTCGGTCCATGGATCCAAACCGAGCTGGACCACGACGACACCCAATTGACCACCCGCCTGGACGGGGTTGTTGTCCAAGACGGCAACACCTCGGAAATGGTGTGGGGCATCAACGATCTGGTCGCTTACGCCTCGCAGGCCTTCACGCTGCTTCCCGGCGACGTGATCCTTACCGGCACCCCCGCAGGTGTTGGCCTCGTCACCGAGGGCCAGCGCGTGGAGGTCGAGATCGAAGGCATCGGCACGATGAGCAACACGTTCCGCCGTTAATGAAGTAAACAAGGTCGAATATCCACCTACTATTTATCCCTCATTTTGACGAGTGACTCCCTTACGCTACAGTTTCCGAGTCAGCTTCTTTCTTGCCATCGAAGTTGACACCACACTGTGATTGGCCCCGGTTAGCCGGGGCCAATTGCGTTTAATAGCAGGAAATCGTTCGTTAGCGATTGTCTGCTTGCCGGTTGATCAGGCGCGACGGCATAGAATGGATACATCATGACTGATGTATCCCTCATTCCCACCGTGACCGATGAAACCCCCGTCCGCGTACGTTTTTGCCCGTCTCCGACCGGCACACCGCACGTTGGCCTGATCCGCACGGCCTTGTTCAACTGGGCCTATGCGCGCCACACCGGCGGAAAGATGATTTTCCGCATCGAAGACACCGATGCCAAGCGTGACTCCGAAGAGAGCTACCACCAACTCCTTGACGCGCTGGACTGGCTCGGCATCACCTGGGATGAGGGTGACAACGTTGGCGGACCGCACGAACCCTACCGCCAGTCCCAGCGTGGAGAGATCTACCAGGACGTCATTGCCAAGCTCCGCGCCGGTGGCCACGTCTATGAATCCTTCTCCACCCCCGAAGAAGTTGAAGCACGCCACAAGGCCGCGGGCCGGGACCCCAAGCTGGGCTACGACGGTTACGACCGCACCCTGACCGCGGAACAGATCGCCGCCTTCCGCGCCGAAGGCCGCGACCCGGTGCTGCGCGTGCGCATGCCGGACGAGGATCTGACCTTCACCGACCTGGTGCGCGGCGACATCACCTTCAAGGCCGGCTCGGTGCCCGACTTCGTCGTGGTCCGCGCCAACGGCCAGCCGCTCTACACGTTGGTCAACCCGGTTGATGATGCGCTGATGGGCATCACCCACGTACTGCGCGGCGAGGACCTACTCTCCTCGACCCCCCGGCAGATCGCCTTGTATCACGCGTTGATAGCCATTGACGTTGCCAAGTACATGCCGCTCTTTGGCCACTTGCCTTACGTGATGGGCCAAGGAAACAAGAAGCTTTCGAAGCGTGATCCGGAAGCAAGCCTGTTCCTGCACCGCGACCGCGGCTTCATCCCCGAGGGCCTGTTGAACTACCTGTCCCTGCTGGGATGGTCACTGAGCGCCGATGAAGACATCTTCACCCGCGAGCAGCTCATCGAGGCCTTCGATGTCAGCGATGTGCTCTCGAACCCTGCACGCTTTGACCTCAAGAAGGCCGAGGCCATCAACGGAACCCACGTGCGCATGCTTGAGGCCGCAGACTTCCGTGACCGCCTGGTTCCCTACTTGCAGGCCAAGGGCCTTGTCGGGGAGGAACTAACCGACCGTGAGAACGAAATCCTGAGTGAGGCGGCACCGCTGGTCCAGGAACGCATCACGTTGCTGGGGGAGGCGCCGGAAATGCTCGAGTTCCTCTTCACCGACGACGCAGCCATCAGCCCGGCAGCCGACGCACTGAAGGGCCTTCCGGAAAACACCGCCGAGGTGCTGGATGCCGGACTTGCCGCGCTGGAAGCGGCACCCCAGTGGGACGCCGAGACCATCCAAGAAGTCTTGAAGTCGGCTCTGGTCGAGGGGCTGGGCATCAAGCCACGCCATGCCTTCGGTCCGATCCGCACAGCAGTGGCGGGCAAGCGCGTTTCCCCGCCGCTCTTTGAATCGATGGTGATTCTTGGCAAGGAATCCTCGCTCAACCGCGTGCGCGCTTTCCGGGCCACCAGGTAACCAGGAGCTAGCCAAGCATCGTGAACAACGCGACCAACGCCCTCAACCCCACTCACGCAGTCTTTTCCGTGGCCCGGGTTGAGGGCGTTCTCTTTGATATCGACGACACTCTCGTGGACCTGAACACCGCATCCATCCAAGGTTTCCACCACCTCACGGCCGAAGACTTCCGCGAGGTTCTGGACTCCAAGCGAGAACACGTGGCCAGGGACTATGCGGATGACGGGGCAGGCGCCTACGAACGCTACATGGCCGGCGAACTGACCTTCCTGGGGCAACGCGCCGAGAGGATCCGACGCGCCTACGCGCTGGTGGGCCTGGAGCCCCCTCCGCCGGAGGCGCTTGGTATTTGGAGCGCACGCTACGAGGACGTGGTCCAAGAGCTGTGGGCGCCGTTCCCTGACGTCCATGACTGCCTGGACGCCTTGGATGCACTGTCTATTCCCTACGGGGCGGTCAGCAACAACGTGGAGAGCTACCAGCGCAACAAGCTGCGTCTGGCCGGGCTCGAACGAATCCAGGTCTTGGTGGGTTCGGATACCGCGGGCGCACCGAAACCGGATCCGAGACCGTTTCACGCCGGCTGTACATTGTTGGGAACCAAATTCGCGGCAACTTTGTACGTGGGAGACAACCCGGTGCACGACGTCCAGGGAGCCAACGCCGCAGGGCTGCGCGGAATCCTGGTCGATCGTGCGACAGATCACAAAAGCGATTCTCCCGAAATCCTCCAAAACCTAGGCTCACTAGTGTCGATAATCCGCGGAAACTAGCGGTATTCGCACCCCTGAACCCAGGGGGAGTCCCCGATTTGTACTTTCCTCGAACCCGACGGTATAGTTATTTCTCGTGCTGAGGCGCAGGAAAGCTTCCGAAAAGGAAAGCCGGAAAGCGTATCACACGCTGTGGGGTATGGTGTAATTGGCAACACACTGGTTTCTGGTACCAACATTCTAGGTTCGAGTCCTGGTACCCCAGCGTCACGGTCTTCGCGAAAGCGGAGACCGGTCTTCTTGGAGGGCGTAAGCCCTCCAAGAAGAGCATACGGCCCCATCGTATAGCGGCCTAGTACGCTGCCCTCTCACGGCGGTAACACGGGTTCGAATCCCGTTGGGGTCACGATTCTTGCGAATCGGACGGTAGCAGTCCTAAAACGTTACAGCTATGCGGCCCCATCGTATAGCGGCCTAGTACGCTGCCCTCTCACGGCGGTAACGCGGGTTCGAATCCCGCTGGGGTCACCAGCGCAAAGGTTCCAAGCCAAGGTTTGGAACCCTTTGTATTTAAGCCGCATTTGGCTCTTTGCAAAGCGAATTCAGGGCAAGCTTGCGAATAAAAGACCCAACTCTTTGGCATGATGTAGTGGTGACTACTACTAATGGCTCCGAACCAGAGGGCTCACCTGGTTTCTCCGCCATGCCGGCGGACATGGAAGCCATCAGCCTGCTCACCGATGCCCGCGCCGACCTCGCCGGAAGTAAGCTCCCGCTTGAGATAGCCGGAGCAGCCCTCGCCCGCGAGCACGCCCGCTCCGCCGTTGAACAACTAGATGACTACATCCTTCCGCGCTACCGCAGCCTGGATGCCCCGCTGCTGGCCGTGGTGGGCGGTTCCACCGGAGCCGGAAAATCGACCTTGGTCAATGCGATCGTGGGTCACCCGGTGACTCGGGCCGGAGCCATCCGACCCACCACACGCCAGCCCATCCTCCTGCATCACGAACTGGACCGGGCCTGGCTGGAAAACGACCGGATTCTGCCGGGACTGCGCCGCATCACCGGCAGTGTCGTCGGCGAAGACCAACGGATCCCAGCATCTCAGGCCGGTGCGATACCCGATGCCTCGGTCACCGACTCGATCATCCTGTTGCAGGACGATGCGGTGCCACGAGGCATCGCCATCCTTGACGCCCCGGATGTAGATTCCATCTCGGATGAAAACCGTCGGCTCGCCGGCCAACTACTGGCCGCGGCCGACCTGTGGATCTTTGTCACGACCGCCAACAGGTACGCTGACGCAGTGCCGTGGAAGCTGCTGGCAGAGGCCGCGGAACGCAACGTCACGGTGGCGGTGGTCCTAGACCGCGTCCCGCTCGGCGTCGAAGACGAAGTAGCCAACGACCTGCGCGGCATGCTGCAACGCGGGGGATTGGGTGAAACCGAAATATTTGTGGTCCCCGAACTCGATCTAGACGAGCTGGACATGCTCCCGGCCATCGCCGTTGCCCCGCTCAAGGCCTGGCTGGCAACACTGGCGGCCAACAGCGACTCACGGGCCGCAGTCGCCCGGCAAACCCTGGCCGGTGTCCTGGCGCAGCTTGCCGATCGCGGTGACTCCATCGCTATTGCCATGGGGGAGCAGGACGCCAACGGCAAACGCCTGGCCGGCTACGCAGAAGAGGCCTTTGCCCAGGCCCATGACGGCATCCTTGCCACGGTGCAGGATGGAACGCTGTTACGCGGCGAAGTCCTGGCACGTTGGCAAGACTTCGTGGGCACCGGAGAGTTCTTCAGATCACTCGAGACCGGAATCGGCAGGCTGCGCGATAGGATCGGCGCCTTTTTCACCGGCAAGCCCAAACCCGCCACCCATGTCGAGGCGGCCATCGAAAGCGGCCTGCACGCAGTTGTCGTGGACCAAGCGGCCAAAGCCAGCGAGGCGACAGAAGAACGCTGGCGTGCCGATCCCGCAGGCCAAGCACTGGCCGGTGCCACAGATCTCGGAACTCTCTCGGATGGTTTCTCCGACAGGGTCGCGACCCATGTACGAGCGTGGCAAGGCGACCTGATGGACATCATCCGCACCGAAGGGGCCAACAAACGCATGACGGCGCGCATGGTCTCCTTTGGTGTCAACGGGGTGGCAGTCGCCCTGATGGTGGTGGTCTTTGCCTCCACTGCCGGACTGACCGGCCTGGAAGTTGGAATCGCCGGTGGCTCGGCGGTCGTGGGACAGAAGCTTTTGGAAGCCATCTTCGGCGAAGACGCCGTACGCCGGCTCACCAAACGAGCCAAGGATTCCTTGGCCATACGTTGCAACGATCTCCTCGAGATGGAAAAAAACCGTTTCCTTGATCTCCTGGCGACTGTCCCCACCGAGCAAGATGCCAACCGCATGAAACAAGAATCGGCCGCGATACGCCGACTGGCCAGGGAGCAGGGTGCATGAGCCGCCGCCGTGAGACTACGACCGCCAGCCCACTTGAACTTCGACTCGAGGCACTACAAGAAGCCACCGAGCTGGGAGCCGAGCGCATCGACGCCTCGGTGGGTGAAGCCTCATGGCAGCTCCTGGAGCGGGCCTCGATGAGACGGACCCTGTCGGCCGAGCACACTGTTGTCGGATTCTTCGGGGCCACGGGCAGCGGCAAATCATCGCTGTTCAACGCCGTGACCGGTGAGGACATTGCCCGTACCGCCGCAACCCGGCCCACCACGAGCAAGCCATTGGCAGGCATCTGGGGCCGCCCGGGTTCCGATGCCTTGCTTGACTGGTTGGCGGTCCACGAGCGCCACGTCCTGGACTCTCCCTTGCGTCTGGAGAAAAAGGGAATCTTCGGATCCGAGAAGGAAGCCACGGGTCTGATCCTGCTGGATCTCCCCGACTTCGACTCCACCATGACAGCCAATCGTGAAATCGCAACCAAGCTTGCCGGCAAGGTCGACATCCTCGTGTGGGTCTTGGATCCACAGAAATACGCGGACGCGGCAGTTCATCATGACTTCATCAGGCCCCTGGCAACCCACGGAACCGTGACCCTGGTGGTGTTGAACCAAATCGACAAGCTCAGGGAAAACGAGCGGGGTCCCGTTATCGACTCTCTCCGGTCGATTCTTGTGGCAGACGGATTGGCTCACCCGAAGTTATTGGGAGTTTCGGCACTTACCGGTGAGGGCATCGATGCCTTGCGCCAGGAAATTGCCGGTGTGGTCACCGAACGCGGAGCCACCACACGCCGGCTTTCGGCCGACGTAGCTGCCATAGCGGAGAAAATGGGGGCCGGTTCTTCGTTGGTGGAGCTCAAGCTCCCGGCGGAGCCGACCAAGAAGGCGCTGACCACTGAGTTGGCCGAAGCCGCCGGGGTGGACACCGTGGTCTCAGCGGTGCGCCGCTCCTACAGACTTGACGCGCACAAAAAGACCGGGTGGCCGCTGACTCGCTGGCTTGCCAAGGTGCGCCCGGACCCGTTGCGTCGGCTGAACCTCAAAAGCGCCGATGTGAACCCCACGCTGAATCGCACCTCGTTGCCGATCCCCGGCGCCGCCCAAACAGCTCAGGCCGATTCCGCGGTCAGACGCTATGCCGAGCAAGCAAGCGCGGGTGCTCCCGCGGCCTGGCAGGGTTCGATCCGCAGAGCCTCACGTGCCGGCCGGGAAACACTGCCGGACGAACTTGATCAAGCCATCGCCAACACCGACATCGGGGCTCGCTCCGGGGCCTGGTGGTGGCCGGTGGTCTCGGTCATCCAATGGATCTCCTTGGTCACTGCACTGGCCGGGGCGCTGTGGTTGGGTGCGTTGTTCGCGGCCCAATACTTTCAATTCAGCTTGCCCGAGGTGCCCAAGATCGAAGGGTTCCCCGTCCCCACACTGATGGTGGTCTTGGGAATATTATTGGGAATCGTTCTGGGCTTGGCCATGGGCGTCATCGCACGCATTGGTGCAGCCGGGCGTGCCCGCAAGGCACGCAAGGCCCTGACCAGGGCTGTCGCTACCGTCGCGGCACGTTCCGTCATCGAGCCTGTGGGTGCAGAAATCACGCGACACAACCAGTTCATTGGAGCCTTGGAACGTGCCAGAAAGTAGTTCATTGACCGTCGGATCCTTGGGGGAGAGCGGGTTGCTGGCACGGATCCTGCCCCGGTTGAAAGGCGCGCCGGCGCTACTGGGTCCAGGAGACGACGCCGCCTTGATCGCCGCGCCGGACGGCAAATTCGTCATCACCGTTGACACCCTGGTTGAAAACCAGGACTTCAGGTTGCATTGGCCGAGCGGCTTTGAAAGCAGTGGTTTCGACGTGGGTTGGAAGTCGGCGGCTCAAAACCTCTCCGATATCAACGCCATGGGGGCTTATGCTTCCTCGGCCGTGATTTCCTTGACGCTGCCCCATGAGACGCCGGTTGCGTGGGTTGAGGATCTTGCCGAAGGCTTTAGTGCCGCAGTACGTGATCTCGGTGCATCGTATTGTGCTCTTGCCGGGGGAGACCTTGGTCGGGGAAGTGAGCTGTCGATTACGGCTGCCGTCACGGGAACTTTGGCAACCGATCGTCCCGTCCTGCGCAGTGGTGCCAAGGCCGGAGACGTGGTTGCTGTTAACGGTGTCCTGGGCGTCGCGGCGGCTGGCTTGGCCCTGTTGGAGGAAACACGTTCTCATCGTGAATGGAGTGAAGCAGAGCGGGTGCTGGTCTTTGGGCAGCGTTGCCCGTCGCCGCCGCTGACCGCCGGCCCGGAAGCTGCCCGGTCCGGGGCGAGCGCCATGATGGATCTCTCCGATGGGCTGCTCAAGGATGGACTTCGGATGGCGAGGGCCAGCGGTGTCTGCCTCGATTTTGATTCATCCGCACTTGCCGAAGATGCGAGGCAATTATCCGATGTTGCTGCGCGGCTTCAGAAGGACCCCATGGACTGGGTGCTGGGGGGAGGGGAAGACCATGGCCTACTGGCCACATTCCCACCCTCGGCCATACTGCCTGAGGGATTTAGGCGCGTAGGTGTGGTGAAGGCCATTGCTGGAGAAGGAAACCATGCAAGTGTTTTCGTCGATGGACGGGCGCCCGGCGCCTATCAGGGATTCGACCACTTTGACGGGTAATGTGCCGGCCCCAGACCACGGAACCGAGGCGCCAGGACATGGAGGCAGATCGGGCCCTGGGGATTTCGAAGGCGGGATCGGTTAGTCGCCGGTCTTGCGCAGGGCCTCGCTGAGTGCTGTCGCTGTTTGCACTACCACTTCTTGGTGGGCTCTTCCCGGCTGGCGAGATAAACGTTCTATGGGTCCGGACATGGACACAGCTGCAATGACGCGGCCCGAGGGGCCGCGCACGGGAGCTGAAACCGAGGCGACCCCGGGTTCGCGTTCTCCCAAACTTTGCGCCCAACCGCGCCTCCTCACGCCAGCAAGGATCGTGGGGGTGAAGCGTGCCCCATGCAATCCGTCGAGCAGTCGCTCATGGTCTTCCCACGCCAACAGGACCTGGGCCGCGGATCCGGCTTTCATGGAAAGTTGTGTTCCCACCGGGATGGTGTCGCGCAAGCCAACGGGGCGTTCGGCCGAGGCGACACACACACGGAAGTCTCCCTGGCGGCGGAACACCTGGGTGCTTTCGCCGGTGGAGTCGCGCAGCTGCAGCAGCAAGGGGCCGGCTGCGGCGATCAGTCGGTCTTCACCCGCGGCGGAGGCCAACTCCACGAGGCGTCCGCCGAGTACGAATCTGCCGTGGATGTCCTTGCCGACCAGCCGGTGATGCACCAGTGCTTGGGCCAACCGGTGCACGGTCGGCCGGGATATTTTGGTCAATGCCACGAGCTGAGCCAGGGAAGTGGGGCCCGCTTCGAGGGCGTTGAGGATGAGGGCTGCTTTGTCTATGACGCCAACGCCGCTTGATGTGTCCATACTCTGATATTGCAGTCTCACTATTTGAGATGCAAGTTGGTGTACTGGATATTACGTAGGCGTCAATGGAACAGTTGAGACATAAGACTTTTATCAAGTGAGGGAGTCGGTAATGGCCGCACACCAGGCAGCACAGACGCTGGCCGAAAAAGTATGGAACGCACACGTAGTGCGCAAGGGTGAGGGAACCGGCGGAGCACGCCAGCCCGACCTGATCTTTATCGACCTGCATCTCGTCCACGAAGTGACATCCCCGCAGGCATTCGAGGGGCTCCGCTTGGCCGGTCGCCCCTTGCGCCGCGCCGATCTGACGATCGCCACCGAGGACCACAACACCCCGACTCTCGATATCGACAAGCCGATCGCGGATTTGACCAGCCGCACGCAAATCGAAACCCTGCGCAAGAACTGCGCTGAGTTCGGTGTGCGTCTGCACTCCCTCGGCGACAAGGAGCAGGGCATCGTCCACGTGGTCGGTCCGCAACTGGGCCTGACCCAGCCGGGCATGACGGTCGTCTGCGGAGACTCCCACACTTCCACCCACGGCGCCTTTGGTGCGCTGGCCTTCGGTATCGGTACCTCCGAGGTCGAGCACGTCATGGCAACCCAGTCATTGTCCTTGAAGCCCTTCAAGACCATGTCGATCAACGTCGAAGGGACTTTGAAGCCCGGCGTGAGCGCCAAGGACCTCATCCTGGCTGTCATTGCCAAGATCGGAACCGGTGGGGGACAAGGCTACGTCCTCGAATACCGTGGTTCGGCCATCCGGGCCCTGTCCATGGACGCCCGCATGACCATCTGCAATATGTCCATCGAGGCCGGCGCCCGCGCCGGCATGATCGCACCGGACGCCACCACCTATGAGTTCCTCAAGGGACGCCCGCACGCACCCCAGGGCGCCGATTGGGATGCGGCGGTGGCCGAATGGGACACGCTGTCCACCGATGAGGGTGCTTCCTTCGACGCAGAGGTCTTCCTGGATGCCGATACCTTGGAGCCCTTCGTCACCTGGGGCACCAACCCGGGCCAAGGTGTTTCGCTCTCCGATACGGTCCCTGCTCCTGAGGACTTCGATGACGAGAATGCGCGCGCTGCGTGCGAACGTGCCCTGGAATACATGGACCTGACAGCGGGGACCCCGATGAAGGAAATCCGGGTAGATACCGTATTCCTGGGCTCGTGTACCAACAGCCGGATGGAAGATTTGCGGGCCGCCGCCTCTATCATCCAAGGCCAGCAGAAGGACCCGGAAATCCGCATGATCGTGGTCCCGGGTTCCGCGAGGGTCCGCCTCGAAGCTGAGGCCGAGGGCCTGGACAAGGTCTTCAAGGAATTTGGTGCCGAATGGCGCTTTGCCGGGTGTTCCATGTGTTTGGGTATGAACCCGGACCAGCTGGCCGACGGGGAGCGCTGCGCCTCCACCTCAAACCGCAACTTCGAGGGGCGGCAGGGCAAGGGTGGCCGCACCCACCTGGTGTCCCCACTCGTCGCCGCCGCGACGGCCATCCGCGGGACCCTGTCCTCGCCGTCCGACCTGGACATCGCTTCGACGTCCGCAAACGTAGCCTAAGGATCCATCATGGAGAAAATCACCACCCATACCGGAATCGGCGTCCCGCTGCGCCAAAGCAATGTGGATACCGACCAAATCATCCCCGCCGTCTACCTTAAGCGGATCACCCGTACGGGCTTCGAGGACGCGCTCTTCGCCGGCTGGCGCAAAGATGAAAACTTCATCCTGAACCAGGAACCGTTCTCCACGGGATCGGTCCTGGTTGCCGGCCCTGACTTCGGCACTGGTTCCTCGCGTGAGCACGCGGTCTGGGCCTTGAAGGACTACGGTTTCAAGGCAGTGCTCTCCTCGCGCTTCGCCGATATCTTCCGGGGGAACTCTGGCAAGCAAGGGTTGGTCGCGGCCGAGGTGGCGCAGGGAGATATCGAACTCATCTGGAAAGAGATCGAGAACCACCCCGGTACCGAGATCACCGTTGACTTAGAAGCGCGCACTGTCACGTGTGGTTCGATCATTGCCCCCTTTGACATCGATGACTACACCCGTTGGCGGCTTATGGAAGGTTTGGACGATATTGGCTTGACCCTCCAGCATGAGGAGGACATCACTGCCTTCGAGTCCCAACGTCCAACGTTCAAGCCGACCACCCTTCCGGCTCGTTACTCCTGAGTATTAGCTCACCGCGTAACCCGCTCTCATGTTCCGCTCATAGACGCTGATCACCGATGGTATGCGGTAGTTGCGGGGCGTGCGGCGCGCTGAGACGCGACGGGCATTACACCTTCCATACAGCCCCCGGTCAGGCCGGGGGCTGTATGCTTGCTTAGTCTTTCCTTCGTTTTCGAAGGCCTAACAATTTTGGTGAGGTTCTCAAGTTCATGGCGAAAGTCCTAACGATTCATGGTGGCGTCCCACTCAAGGGGAAAGTGACCGTCAGGGGTGCCAAGAACTTGGTTCCAAAGGCCATGGTTGCCGCTCTTTTGGGTGACTCACCTTCTGTCTTGCGTAATGTCCCTGAGATCAAGGACGTTGCCGTTGTCACCAGCCTCCTGAAGATCCACGGTGTTACCGTCTCCAAGGACGAGGTAACGGGCGACCTGACCATGGACCCCAGTGGCACCAAGACCGCCACCAGCAACGAGATCGATACGCATGCCGGTGATTCCCGCATTCCGATCCTTTTCTGTGGTCCACTGCTTCACAGCCTGGGCGAAGCCTTGATCCCGAACCTTGGTGGTTGCAAGATCGGTGACCGCCCCATTGATTTCCACCTTGATGTATTGCGTCACTTCGGTGCCGAAATCGACAAGGCCGGTCCCTTGGGTACCAGCATCCGTGCACCGCACGGATTGACCGGCGCCAAGATTTCCCTGCCCTACCCGAGTGTTGGTGCCACCGAGCAGGTGCTGCTGACCGCGGTACGGGCCAAGGGCACCACCGAGGTCGAAAACGCCGCCATTGAACCGGAAATCCTCGACCTCATTTCTCTGCTCCAGAAGATGGGTGCCATCATCACGGTGGGCCGCGACCGGGTTATCCGCATCATCGGTGTCGAGAAGCTCAACGGCTACAACCACAAGGCGCTGCCGGACCGCAACGAGTCTGCTTCCTGGGCTTCTGCCGCCTTGGTCACCAAGGGCGACATCTTTGTTGAGGGCGCAGCACAGCGCGACCTCACCGCGTTCCTGCACACCTACCGCCAAATCGGTGGCGAATTTGAGGTCACCGATGACGGTATCCGCTTCTTCCACCCGGGTGGCGACCTGAAGCCCTTGATCCTGGAGACGGACGTACACCCCGGCTTCATGACCGACTGGCAGCAGCCACTGGTGGTCGCCCTGACCCAGGCGACGGGCGTTTCGATCATCCACGAGACCGTCTATGAAAACCGGTTCGGCTTCACCAACGCCTTGGTAGAAATGGGTGCCAAAGTTCAGTTGCACAGCGAATGCCTCGGAGCCATCCCTTGCCGATTCGGCCAGCGGAACTTCCAGCACTCGGCAGTAATCACCGGCCCCACCCCGCTCACCGGCGCCGACGTCGACATCCCGGATCTGCGCGGCGGCTTCTCCCACCTGATAGCCGCGTTGGCAGCCGAGGGCACCAGCCACGTCACGGGGATTGAGCTCATCAACCGGGGCTATGAAAAATTCATGGACAAGCTCACTGACTTGGGCGCGCGCGTCGAGATGAATGAAATCGCCTGATCCGCATAAGCTGGCTGGCATGAAAGAATCTCGCAGCGCCAAAACGGCGTTTGCCATAGCTGCCGGAATCGTTCGGCCGATCTTGAATCTGATGATCAGCCGAACGTGGCGGGACTTCGAGAAGCTCCCCACTGGTGGTTTCATCCTGTGTCCCAACCACGTGACGGAGATCGATCCGTTGGTGGTGGGCCACGCGATCTACAGCAGCAAACGCTACCCCCGGTACCTGGCCAAGGAATCGCTGTTCAAGGTCCCGGTGTTGGGCACCATCCTGCGTCATTCCGGCCAGGTCCCCGTGGCGCGCACCTCCACCGGTGCCTCACAGTCATTGAAGACCGCGCGGAAGGTCCTGGACGCCAACGGCGTAATCATCATCTACCCCGAGGGCACCTTGACCCGGGATCCGGACCTGTGGCCCATGCGCGGACATACCGGCGCTGCCCGCCTCGCCCTGCAAACCGGTGCCCCCGTGATCCCCATGGCGCATTGGGGAGCGGAGGAACTCTTTCCGCGCTATGCCAAGGGCATCAAACTCTTTCCACGCAAACGCGTCACGGTGATTGCTGGTGATCCTGTCGATCTTGAGGATCTGCGCGCCGTGCCCCTGACTCGTACCGTGCTCCAGGAAGCCACCGAAAGAATCATGCGCGCCATCACCAAGGATGTGGCAAGGCTGCGCGGCCAGGAAGCGCCTGCAGTCCTTTGGGACCCGGCCGCCCACGGCCAAGCGTCTCAAGGCAGGGACTTCGACGGCCAGGGGCCCCCGAACACAAAGAAGGGCAAGTAAATGAAACCCGCACCACGGAAGATTGCCGTCATGGGCGCCGGAAGCTGGGGGACCACCTTCGCCAAGGTGCTGGCCGACTCCGGGACCGAGGCAAACACCGAGGTGATGGTCTGGGCTCGCCGCGATGAAGTGGCGGTGGAAATCAACACCCGCCACACGAACTCGCGCTATCTGCGCGAAACCAAGCTCCCCGGCAATATCACTTCTTCCTCGAGCATCGCCGACACCTTAGAAGGTGCCGAGTTGGTGGTCTTGGCCGTCCCTGCCCAAAGCTTGCGCGAACAGTTACGTTCCTTCAAGGAATTCCTTGAACCCCAAGCAGTGCTCATGTCCCTCATGAAGGGCCTCGAGCGTGACACCGATGCCCGCATGAGCGAGGTCATCGCCGCAGAGATTGAAATCCCCGCGGACAGGATCGCTGTACTCTCCGGGCCCAACCTGGCCATGGAGATCGCCCGGAAGCAACCCACAGCCTCGGTCGTGGCCTGCTCCGAACTTGAGACGGCGACATGGATTGCCTCGCTGTGCTCCACCGAATATTTCCGTCCCTATACCAATACGGACGTCATTGGCGTGGAAATTGGTGGCATTGCCAAGAACGTGATCGCCCTGGCCGTGGGCATTTGTGATGGCCTGGGCATGGGAGACAACACCAAGTCTTCAATCATTACCCGTGGCCTGGCCGAGACCACGCGTCTGGCCCTGGCCCTGGGTGGCAGCTACGAAACCCTTGCCGGCCTCGCCGGTCTGGGAGATCTCGTGGCGACCTGTTCCTCGGCGCTGTCACGCAACAACACCGCCGGCCGCCTGCTGGGCCAGGGACTGTACCTGGACGAGGTCAACGACCGGATGTCACAGACCGCCGAGGGCATCAAGTCCGGGCGGGCCGTCTTGGACTTGGCCACCCGGCACAACGTTGAAGTACCCATCACCGAGTCCGTGGTGATGGTTCTGGAAGGCACGCTCAGCGTGGAGAACATGGGAGCACGCCTGCTGGGGCGTCAACTAAAGTCTGAAGGTGAACTCAAATGAGTCAAACGAACACCCACAAACCTCGGGTCATGATCCTTTTTGGCGGCCGCTCTTCCGAGCACTCCGTCAGCTGCGTCACCGCGGCCGGCGTGCTGGAGGCCATTGACCGTGAGAAATACGAGGTGGTGCCGGTGGGCATCACCCGTGATGGTGCCTGGACGCTGGTCGACCAAGACGTTGCCACCTGGTCGCTGGCCAACAGCCAGAAGCCTGAGGTGATCGCCGGCAAGGAGATTCTGCGATTGACCGGGGAACCAGGCAGCCACGAGCTGCTTGCCTCGGATCCGGCGCACGTGGTGCGCAGCCTGGGCGATATCGATTTGGTTTTCCCCCTGCTTCACGGACCCTTTGGCGAAGATGGTTCGCTGCAGGGCATGCTGGAAATGGTGGACGTCCCGTATGTGGGATCCGGCATTGCAGCCAGCGCCATCGGCATGGACAAGCACTTCATGAAGGTAGTCTTTGAAGCCGCCGGATTTGAGGTGGGCCCCTATGTCGTGATCCAGGACAAGGCGTGGGAACGCGACCAGGAAGCGTGCCTGAAGTCGGTAGATGGCTTGGAATACCCGCTGTTCGTCAAACCTGCACGAGCCGGTTCGTCGGTAGGAATTTCCCGAGTGGATAGCCCCGATACTCTCGCCGCCGCAATTGAGGCAGCACGCGTCCACGACCCCAAGGTGATTGTGGAGGCCGGCATTGTCGGGCGTGAAATTGAATGCGGCGTCCTAGAAGGTCGCGGATCCCTGCCACCGCGTGCATCGATGCCGGGTGAAATCGTTGTGGACAACGCAGATCACACCTTCTACGACTTCGAGGCCAAGTACGTTGACGGTGCAGCAGCCCAACTCAGCTGCCCCGCGGCTTTGGAGGCTTCGGCTTCCGAAAAGGTGCGGGAGCTGGCAGCTGAAGCATTTGATGCGGTGAATGCCGAAGGCCTCTCACGAGTTGACTTCTTCTACACGCCCGAGGGCAAGTGGATCATCAACGAGATCAACACCATGCCTGGCTTCACCCCGTCGAGCATGTACCCGCACATGTGGTCCAGGACCGGTCTTGACTACGCGTCGCTGATCGATGAATTGATCCACCTAGGGCTCAACCGGAAGACCGGGCTGCGCTAGACCCAAGGTATTCCAAGCACCGTGGGGTGCCCGGCCAAGGATTCTTCCTGGGCGGGCACCCCACGGTGCTTTTGCATTTCGGCTTCCTACGGGACATCCACCGTTTTGGATACGTTGGAGCAGGTCCGCTCGGCCGGGATCTTCGCTGCGGCAGATGCCAACGTGGCCAAGACGGTGCTTGAAGGGATCACATTGGGGTCAAAGATCAATTCTGTGGCTGGCACTCGTCCATAAGTGGTTAGCGTCCAAGCGTCCTCGCCCTCCTTGGCCAACCAATCGACCCCGTTGACGCTGACGCACGGATCGGTGGACGGTGGCGGGGCAGTGACGCCGCAACGCAGCACCAGTTGCGAAGGCTCGCCCCAGACCGCAGTTGCCTGACTATTGGTCTGGCGCTTCTCCTGTCCTGAGACCTCCGGGGGAAGCACCACCATCATTTCGGCACACAGCGGATTGCCTGCATCGTCGGCCGCCTGCACATTGGCGATTGCCGTACAACCCGACAGGACGAGCAATCCCGCGAGGGAAGCGGCCGCTGTGGCAAATCGCACGTCAAAGGTCCGCCGGACTGGGTTTTGTCTGGGAGCTGGCTGTGAGTTGGTGGTATCTGGGCTACTGAAAATCAATCTGGGCACTTAAACAGCTTACCGGGCGTGGGACATGACTAGGATGTAGTGGAGTATTTGCTTGAGAGGCATGGATGACACATTTGAACGGGTCCTTCGAGGACACTGAGTACCAATCACCAGAGAAGAAGAAGCGTACGGGGCTGAAGATCCTGCTAGGTGCGCTATCGCTGGTGCTGATCGCACTCCTGATTGCCGGTGGGTACCTGTTCTCGCTTGCGCGGAGCTTCGACAACAACACGACCAAGCTCCCCGATGCCTTCCCCGAGGAATCCCTGCGCCCGGTGAAGGCGGAAGCCGCCAAGGATGCGGTGAACATCCTGCTGCTGGGCAACGACACCCGGGCTACGGACCAAGGGGAGGAGAACTTTGCTTCCCTTCCCAACGGTGGACGTTCCGACACCATGATGTTGGTGCACATCCCTGCCAACCGTGAAGGAATCTACGCCACGTCGATCATGCGTGATACCTGGCTGGACATCCCGGGCCACGGCAAGGCCAAGGTCAATGCCGCATTCGCCTACGGCGGGGTATCACTGGCCGTGCAGACTCTCGAAGGCCTGCTTGACACCCGTATCGACCACGTAGCCTCGATCGACTTTGAAGGCTTCAAGGGACTGACCGACGCCCTGGGCGGGGTAGAGATCAACAACCCGATCGCCTTCAGCCCGCGTACGGCGAAAAGCATAAGCTTCCCCAAGGGCGTGCAGACACTTGACGGCGAGGAAGCCCTGTCCTTCGTGCGTGAACGCTACGCGTTCAAGGACGGTGACTACCAGCGCGTGCGCAACCAGCAGCTCTACGTCAAGGCCGTGATGAGCACCCTGATGTCCAAGGAGACCTTGACCGATCCGGGAAAGATTTCCGAGACCGTCAAACAATTTGCTCCTTATGTTGCCGTGGACGAGACCCTCGATGCCGTCAAGGTGGCAAAGCTAGGCGCTACGATGGCCAACGTCCGCTCGAGTGATATGCACTTCTTCACGCTGCCCAACAAGGGAACCGGCCGTTCGGCCGACGGACAGTCCATCGTCATCCCCGACACCGGGGTGATTTCGGACTTCGCAGAGGCCCTCTCCAAGGACAAAGTGGGAGAATTCGTAGAGGACAACGATCTCTAAGGATCCAGTGATCACCCCCACCATGAACCAAAAAATCCACTCCAATTCCAAGGCCATGGCAACGTGGGTCGGGCGAATGGTCAAAAGCCTGGGAAACCATAGCGATCGGCTTAATGCGATCAATATTTTTCCCGTGGCCGATGGGGACACCGGAAGCAACCTCTACCTGACCGCGCGCAGCGCGCACGACGCGATTTCCAGGCTTGAGACCGAAAACATTGGTGAGCTGCTCACCATGGCCTCGAGAGCCGCGATGGAATCAGCGCGCGGGAACTCCGGAACGTTGCTTGCGGTGTTCCTCGCTGGGTTGGCGGAGCCCTTGTGTGGCGTCGAGCGATTAACAGCGCCGGTCCTGGCCACGGCCTTGGAACGTGGCAAGGTCCGGGCCTGGTCGGCTTTGAGCGACCCGGTCACGGGAACCATGCTCTCGGTCATGGAGGTCGTGGCCGCGAGTGCGCGGGAAACACGCCTGCGCAGCGACCTGGAGCCGGAAAGCAAGGCCGCACTCGTCGAAGTGCTTGATGCCATTTGCTTAGCCGCGGAGGAAGCGGTCGTAGCCACGGAGAACGAGCTTGGTGCCCTGCATCAGGCAAAAATCGTTGATGCTGGCGCCGTGGGAATGCTGATCATCCTTGATGAATTGCGTGGTGCCCTCCTGGGCCACACCATCGATCCCGCCGAATATTCGACTCTCCATGGATACGACATCCAAGACCCGCACATCCACCAGGGAGTGTCGAAAGAAACCGGTGTGGAAGTTATGTGCACCATCAGTCTTGACGCCCTCGGTGCGGCAACCTTGCGCGGGCAGCTGGATGTAATCGGTGACTCTGTCATCATGTCTCCGGTGAATCCCACCGAGGACGGCTACCGCTGGCGTGTCCACGTCCACGTACCCGAAGCCGACCATGCCCTGGATGTCATCCGTGGCATCGGTTCACCGGTCAACGTCACGGTGACCGACCTTTGCACCCATGACGGATGACCAGAAAATAACCAGCGACACCCCGTTGGAGACGATCATCGGTGCGGCAACCGCCCGCAAGGTGGAAACAGCCTTCGGTTATGTCACCGTGGGGGAAATGCTCTCGCACTTTCCCCGCCGATATATGGAAATCGGTGAGCTTTCGAAGATAACCGAGCTACCCGTAGGGGAAGATGTCACCATCGTCGCCGAGGTCCGAACTGTTAACCAGCGGCGTATGCACTCCAGATCCGGATTCCTGCTTGAAGTAGTCGTCAGCGACGCGCTGGGACCGGAACAATCACAGCTCCGGATGACCTTTTTTAATGGCTATGAGGCCAAGCGAGACCTGCAGGTGGGCTCAACGGCGATGTTCAGCGGCAAGGTCGGAATGTACCGCGACCACCTGGAACTGACACATCCGGAGTACTCCGTGCTCGACACGGCGCAGGATGCCGATCCTCGGCCCATTCCGATTTATCCGGCAACGGCAAAGTTCCCCAACAAGAAGATCAGGGACGTCATCGAGCTGCTGCTGGCCAAGGTCGGTAGCAAGGTGTTCAAAGAATTTATCCCCGGGCAGATCCTAGACAGTCAAAGAATCCCACCACGGGACTTAGCCCTTGAAAACATCCACAGGCCACAAACCGTTGCCCAAGGCTATGCTGCGAGAAAACGATTTGCTTTTGAAGAAGCATTCCTACTTCAGTTGGCGCTGGCTCAGCGCCGCGTCCACCGGATGCAACAGCCTGCGGTGGTTCGCCACGGAACTCCTGCCGGACTGCTCTGCGCATTCGATGCATCGCTGCCCTTCACCCTCACCGAGGGCCAGGTGGTGGCCGGCGAGGAGATTGCCGGGGATCTGGCCCGCGGACATCCCATGAACCGACTGCTTCAGGGCGAGGTCGGTTCCGGCAAGACCTTGGTCGCGCTGCGAGCCATGCTGCAGGTGATTGATTCGGGCGGGCAAACGGCATTGCTGGCCCCGACCGAAGTCCTGGCGCAGCAGCACCACCAGTCGATCAAAAGAATGCTCGGCTCCCTGGGCAACGGGGGAGAACTGGGTTCTGACCCACGAGCTACCCGCGTAGATGTGCTGACGGGCTCCGCCAGTGCCGGCGCACGCAAGCGCGCGCTGCTGGGAGCAGCCTCGGGGGAAACCGGGATATTGATCGGTACCCACGCGTTGCTCTCGGACATGGTCAACTTCGTTGACCTGGGGTTGGTAGTTGTTGATGAACAACACCGGTTCGGTGTCGAACAGCGTGACGCACTGCGCTCGAAGGCAGAGACTCCGCCGCACATGCTCGTGATGACCGCTACGCCGATCCCACGCACCGTGGCGATGACGGTTTTCGGGGACCTGGAAGTCAGCCTCATGAAGAGCCTGCCCGCCGGTAGGGCGCCCATTGTCACCCATTTGGTGCCACTTCAGGTGCCGCAAATGCAGGAGCGGCTCTTCGCCCGGATCGCCGAGGAAGCAGCCAAGGGACACCAGGTCTACGTGGTGTGCCCGCGCATCAGCGAGAAGTCCGTCGAGGATGACTTCATGCCGATGCCTGCCGAGCCTGGTGCCTCCGGAACCGGCGGTGAGGCAAACACCAAGCCGCCATCTATGACCGTCGAGAACATGATGGAAATCCTCGAAGCCATGCCAGCCTTCGCCAACACCGAGATCCGAGCCCTGCACGGACGCATGGCCAGTGATGAGAAGGCTGCGGCCATGGACGCATTCGACAAAGGAAAAGCCTCCATCCTGGTCTCCACTACGGTGATCGAGGTCGGGGTGGACGTCCACAACGCCACGCTCATGGTGATCATTGATGCAGAGAACTTTGGGATCTCGCAACTGCACCAGCTGCGTGGCCGTATCGGCAGAGGCGGTTTGCCCGGTACCTGCCTGATGACCACCTGGTTGGACGCCGAACATCCCTCGGTCCTCAGGCTGCGTGCCGTGGAATCGACCACCGACGGATTCCTGCTGGCCGAGTCGGATCTGAACGAGCGCCGCGAAGGCGACATCCTGGGGGCCAGCCAGTCAGGTTCTCGCTCAACGCTCAAGGTGCTGCGCGTGATGAAGGATGCAAAGCTGATCGCCCAAGCCAGGAACGCCGCCGAATCCGTTGTGGCCAATGGTGAAGGGCTCGGCGCACTTCCCGCGCTGCAAGCGGCAGTCGAAGACTGGGTTGATGAAGATATGCAAGCATTCCTGGAAAGGGGATAAAGCCAGTATGAGCCGCATCGTGGCCGGGGCAGCAGGAGGCCTCACAATTAAGAGCGTGCCGGGTGACTCCACCCGGCCGACCACTGATCGGGTCAAGGAAGCATTGTTTTCCCGTCTCGAGAGTTATGACGTCCTAGCCAATGCAAGGGTCCTTGACCTCTATGCTGGTGCAGGCTCCCTCGGCATCGAAGCCGCGAGCCGCGGAGCGCGATCGGTGCTCTTGGTCGAAAATGCCCCCAAGGCCGTGGCCGTATGCCAGGTTAATGCCAGCCTCGTCAACAAGGCGCTACGCAAGGAACTGGTCGATGTCCGCCGTGGGTCGGTCGATTCGGTGCTCGATTCCTTTGCACCGGTTCCCGGCGGCAGCTCCGGACGGACCTGGGATGTGGTCTTCATGGATCCGCCCTACCCGCTTACGAATGAGGAACTAGCCAAGACCTTGGAAAAGGTAGCCATGGTTCTTGAGCACGGTGCGATGGTGGTTGTGGAGCGCTCCTCCCGGACCGCAGAACCCCTCTGGCCTGCCAGCATGGAAAAGTTTGCCGAGAAAAAATACGGCGAGACCCGGCTATGGTTTGCCGAACCCGTCGAGGTCGCCGCCGAATAATACGGTGCCCGGGTGTGGACCGGCGGCCCGCAACCGATCCACCATCTCCATATCGATCCGTGATTGGGTGCCGGCCAGAATCATGTTTCCCGGATACTTCCGCGAAAAAATCTCGGTGGGAGCGCTGGCCATGACCGTTCCAAAGATTTCCGACATGGCATGGATCTGCGTATCGGCAAAGGCAAAGGGCGGATCGTCGCCCACATTGACCAAGACCATTCCTTGGGGGCGCAGCAAAGAATTCATCTCCGCGTAAAACCCTGGGACCGTCAGATGCTCTGGTGCACCTGAACCGCTGAAGATGTCCAACACAATGAGGTCAAATTCTTCGCCGGCCAATTGTGCGGTCAGCACTTGGCGTGCCTCCCCAATAATGGTGGTCAGGTTTCCTGGATCTCGCATGGGCAAGGCATCGAGCACGAAATCAAGGAGTTCGCGTTCCAGATCGACCGCGACCTGGACGCTGCCCGGACGTTCGTGTTCGATGTATCGGGCGAGGGTTAGGGCGCCGGCTCCAAGGTGCAACACTCTCAAGGGTTCACCAAACTGCCCATGTTCGTCCACGTGATTGGCCAGTCTGCGCAGGTATTCGTAAAAAATGTCCCCGGGGTGTTCGACATTGACGTGTGACTGCTCTGCCCCACCCAACGACAAGACCCACGAGCCGGGCACAAAAGTGTCTTTCTCTAAGTTGGCGTGTGCCCCCAAGTTGCTCAGCCATCGGCTCGCGCGTTCCACCATGCTCAGGCACCATGCCTTGCAACGAGCTTGGACAGGCGCTGCGAGGCCTCGGTGAGTAATTCTCGTTTTTTGCAGAAGGCAAAGCGCATCAAAGTCCGGGTTCGCTCCGCACCGTCTTCGTGGCAGAAAACCGACAAGGGGATTCCCGCTACGCCGATCATCTCCGGCATCTGGCGTGCAAGCTCCAGGGCGTTATCAAAACCCAGGGGCGCAACATCCGCGACGATGAAATAGGTTCCCTGGGGGCGATACACCGTCATGCCGGCAGCCTCAAGTCCTTGGGCCAGCACCTCGCTGCGCTCTCCTAGGTCATTGGCGAAATCGCTGAAGAACCCTGTATCGGCGGCCAACGCCTCTGCTACGGCAGGCTGAAAGGCTGTCCCGGAAGAGTAACTGAGGAACTGCTTGACGGAACGCACGGCCGCTACCAGCTCGGCGGGGCCGGTGGCCCACCCAACTTTCCATCCGGTAAATGAGAAGGTCTTGCCTGTCGAAGAAATCGTCAGCGTTCGATCCCATGCCCCAGGCAGCGTCGCAATCGGAATGTGGGAGACACCAAAGGTGAGGTGCTCGTAAACTTCGTCCGAAATGATGATGCAATCATGCGCCATTGCCAAGGCAACGATTTCGGCCAGCAGTTTCTTGCCAAAAGTAGTGCCGGTGGGGTTATGGGGGTTGTTGAGCACCACCAAGCGGGTACGTTCACTGAAAGCACTTCTGAGCGCTTCGATATCTGGCTGGAAATCTGGTGCGTTCAATGCCACGGTCTTGTGGGTGCCCCCGGCCAAGCCGATAGCTGCCCCGTAGGAGTCGTAGAACGGTTCAAAGGTGATGACTTCGTCTCCGGGGTTCACGAATGCGAGGATCGCCGCGGCGATGGCTTCCGTGGCCCCGGTAGTGACAACTACCTCGTTGGCCGGATTGACATCGAGATCGTAGAAGCGCTTCTGGTGATCCGAGATGGCCTGGCGTAGGGCTGGAATGCCAGCACCCGGTGCATATTGATTCAGATCGCCGGAGACTCCCCGAGCGGCGATATCTTTGAACACCTGTGGCCCGTCGGTGTCGGGGAACCCCTGCCCTAGGTTGATGGCTTGGTGCTTGACCGCGAGATTGGTGATCTCCTCAAAGATGGTGACACCAAGCGAACCCGTGGGGGAGAGAAGATTTGCGCCTGCGGCCATGCGTTGCCACGGAAATTCGAATGAGGACATGGTGCCATTATCCCGCCATCGTCCAGATTCAGAGCCCAAGGCATCAAAAGCGACACGGTGTGTCGTGCTGCGGCTGGAAATGATCCACCGGGATTACGAGTTGGTAGATTGCAAGGTATGCGTCGAGCCGTCTGCCCCGGGTCCTATGACCCCATCCATAATGGGCATGTAGAAATCATTGCCCGTGCCAGCAACCTCTTTGACGAGGTCATTGTTGCGGTGTCAACCAACTATGCCAAGAAATATCGCTTTGAAGCCGAGGAACGCCTAGAAATGGTCCGGGAGACCATTGGGGGACTACGTGGGGTTACCGTGGCGCCCATGGGGGACGGGCTGCTGGCCGACTTCTGCAAACTCCACGGTGCCGATGCCATCGTCAAGGGATTACGTTCCACGGTTGACTACCAGTATGAGACGCCGATGGCCGTGATGAACAGGCACTTGACCGGGGTGGAAACCGTCTTCCTGGCAGCGGACAACCGCTATACACACTTGTCTTCCTCGCTTTTGAAGGAAGTCCAATCGCTTGGAGGCGATGTGGCTGACTATTTGCCGCGCACGGTCCTCAAACGGCTACGAAACAACGATGAATAGAAGAAAACGTTTCGATGTTTATGCATTCCATGAAGTAAAGTCGAACCCATGACTCAAAGTAGGCGTGTAATAAAGGCCGTTATCCCCGCGGCAGGATTGGGAACCCGTTTCCTCCCGGCGACCAAGGCCATGCCCAAGGAAATGCTGCCGGTTGTCGACCAGCCAGCTATCCAGTACGTTGTGGCCGAGGCTTCAAAGGCAGGCCTCACGGATGTATTGATGATTACGGGCCGCAGCAAGCGTGCTTTGGAAGATCACTTTGACCGCGTGCCATTTTTGGAAGCGACGCTTGAAGCAAAGGGCGACACCGAAAAGCTGCGTCGGATCCAGGAAGCAACAGAGCTAGGCGAAATCCACTACATTCGTCAGCGCGACCCCAAGGGGCTCGGACACGCGGTGCTCTGTGCCAAGCAACACGTGGGTGACGAGGCTTTCGCCGTCCTGCTGGGCGACGATCTCATTGACGAACGTGACGAATTGCTCTCGATCATGATTGACGTGCAGGAAAAGACCGGTGGTTCCGTCATTGCTTTGATGGAGGTAGAACCGTCGCAGATCAGCGCCTACGGGTGCGCCGACGTGTCGTCGGTTGACGGGGAAGACTACGTCAAAGTCAACGGATTGGTGGAAAAACCAGCGGTCGAGGATGCCCCGTCAAACCTAGCGGTCATTGGCAGATATGTACTTCACCCCCGCGTTTTCGACGTTCTCGAAGAGACGAAGCCCGGACGTGGTGACGAAATCCAGCTCACCGACGCCCTGGAAACCTTGGCTGCAGCTGAGGGTCCAGGCAGCGGTGTCCACGCCGTCGTCTTCCGCGGACGTCGATACGACACCGGCGATAAGCTCAGCTATTTACAGGCGGTCATTTCTTTGGCATCCGAGCGAGACGACATCGGCCCTGCACTTATGCCGTGGCTCAAAGAATTCGTGGCGGGCCGCTAACTCGGTAGCTTGAAGACAAGGCCAACCCAGCGTCCTCACAGGGTCGCTGGTTAGCCTTGTTTTTTGTTTGTACGAAAGTTGTCGACTGAAATATTCCCTTAAGTCGTCCATGACTTCTCGTTCTGGTCGTATGGAGACGTTGAGTGATTGAGAATAAAGAATTAGACGGCGGCTACACACCGCGTCGGCTGGCCCGAGGCAAGAAACGTACCGGCCTCGTTGTGCTTCTGAGTGCGATTGCTGTGGTAGTCGTGGCAGCGGTTGTTGCCAGTACCTACCTAGGCAGTCTGGCCCAAACATTCAACACCAAAACTCAAGTGATCGGCGAGGCGTTCCCTGATGAGGATTCGAGGCCGATCAAGAGCCCCGATGACGGATCGTTGAACTTCTTGCTGCTCGGCGTTGACCACGGTGCCGACGGGACCGAGACTTCGGACTTGTTGGAAGGCGGGGGGACCGACCAACGATCCGACTCCATGATGCTGATGCACATTCCAGAGGACCGCAAGGGCGTCTACGTCATGTCGATCGTGCGGGACTTGTATACGGACATCCCGGGCTACGGCAGCCAAAAGATCAATGCCACCATGGCCCTAGGCGGTGTACCGCTTGTGGTTCAAACAGTCGAAGGCATGCTTGATACCAAGATTGATCACGTGGCCATGATTGATTTCGATGGCTTCAAGGAACTCACTACAGCGCTGGGTGGGGTTACCGTGCACAACGACATCGAATTTTACTCGACGGATAACAAGAAGTATCACTACCCAGTTGGCGACATCGAACTCAAAGGAAACCAAGCATTACGGTTCGTTCGTGAACGAAAGCCGTTCGTGGACGGCGACTACCAAAGGGTGCGTAACCAGCAGAAGTTCATTAGTGCAGTCATGGACGAACTTCTCTCCAAGGACACGCTGACCAACCCAGCGACAATATTTGAGGTGATTGACACGGTCTCACCGTTTCTTTCTCTCGACAACGGCTTTGATGCGGCCACAGCAGCCGGGCTGGGATTGCAACTGAAGAACCTACGATCCTCCGACATCGAAATGTTCACTTTGCCAACTGCAGGTTCCGGAACATCGCCTGACGGACAGTCGATCGAATTACCCGACGAACAAGCACTTGTCGAAATTGGCGAGGCGCTGCGAACAAACACGTTTAAGCAGTACTTGGACAGGGTCAATCTCCAAGATCAAGAATGATGCATAAATCACACATCGACCGATGGATGGCTCCCACCCCTTATTCAGCACCTGCATCTACTAGACTTCAATAGGTTCGTCGGCGACAGCAGGCGAGGAAACCGTGATCAACGAGGTAACGAAAACTATGACAGCTGCTGATTATGCGGCACAGTACGGCCTGAATAGGGTCGGTGCTCGTCCAAGCTTAGTGAGCTATCTGAAGCAGGCATGGGGAAGGCGCGACTTCGCGTACGAACTCGCCAAAAGCAGGCTGCAGTCTTCGAACCAGCGCAATCGCCTCGGCATGTTGTGGGTAGTCATCAAGCCAACAATGAACGCTGTGATGTACGGGTTCATTTTCGGAATCCTCATGGGCGGGAGTCGGGGTGCTGACTTTCCTGTCTTTGTTGTGATCGGTGTATTTCTGTTTGAATTCTTTTCGGGATCCGTATCTTCCGGTGCGAAGGCAATTACAGGGAACGCCGCGTTGGTGCAATCGCTGGCTTTCCCACGCATCACGCTGGTAATTTCTGCGGTAATCCAGCAATTCCTTACCCTGGTGCCCATGCTTGTGGTCATGTACCTGTATTGCACGATCTTGGGTACGTATCCGCGGTGGAGCTGGCTCATGCTCTTTCCCTTGCTGGTCCTCTTCACGATGTTCAACACCGGTATGGCGCTGATCTGCGCCAGGTTGACTGTGCACATTCGGGATTTCACACAGATCCTCCCGTTGATTGTGCGGATGCTCTTCTTCACATCCGGTGTGCTCTTCGGAGTTGACCGAGTTTTGAACGCATTTCCCGGCCTCGTGCGCATGTTTGACTTCCATCCGATTTATCAGACTTTGCAGATCGCCAGAGGATCGATCATGAACGGAGTGGAGTACCCATCCTTCTACTGGATAGTTTTGGCTGTCTGGGGAGTTGTCGCACTCGTTGGCGGCACCATTTACTTCTGGGCTGCGGAGGAGCGTTATGGTCGAGTTGACTAGCTTCGATGATCTGATCAACCCGCGACTACACGGGAAATTCGAAGCTGAACCGGTATTCGAGGTGGAACAGAGTGCCGAACCCGAAGCCTCAACCCTCACTGTCGATGAAACCCGCACGCCGGTGGTCATCGTCGATGACTTGCACGTTAAGTACCAGGTGTATGCGAGTGGTAAGGCCGCAGGGTCGGCTGGAGCCAGACGACTGCTACAGGCATCGGCTCGGGGTATCCGGGAGGTGCATGCAGTCAAAGGTGTTTCCTTCGTTGCCTATGAAAACGAATCCATCGGGATCATCGGCTCCAACGGGTCGGGCAAATCAACGCTGATGCGAACAATCACTGGGCTTACGTCCCCGGCGTCCGGATCGGTCTATGCTTCCTCGCGCCCGAACATGCTTGGTGTTGGCGCCGCATTGATCCCTGATCTCTCCGGTGACAAGAACATCATGTTGGGTGGGTTGGCGCTTGGTTACAACCGCCAAGAAATCAATGACATGCGCGAAGACATCACTAAGTTCGCGGAACTCGAGGAGTTCATTGACTTGCCCATGCGTACTTATAGCTCCGGCATGTCTGCACGCCTGAAGTTTGCGATTGCGGCTTCGAAGCAGCACGACATTCTCATCGTAGATGAGGCCCTTGCCGTTGGTGATGCCCGCTTCCGCAAGCGCAGTGAGGCCAAGATCCGTGAAATTCGAGAGAATGCAGGCACAATCTTCCTGGTATCGCACTCCATGAACTCGATACTGGACACCTGCAACAGAGTGATCTGGATTGAAAAGGGAGTCTTGACGATGGATGGCGACGCCAAGACGGTCGTCGATGCCTATAAAGGCAAGAAAAAGTGATTGATGCGCAGACCTTGGGCGTTTCCTATGTCATGCCCGTGCTGAACGAGGCCGACTACCTAAGGGCCGCTGTCTTAAGTGTTCTAGGCCAAGACTACGCCGGAGACAAGGAAATCGTTCTCGCACTGGGACCCAGTAGCGACTCCACGGATGTTGTTGCTGCTGAGCTTGCACGCGAAGATCCGCGTGTGAAGCTCGTGCACAACCCACAGGGACGCACCCCCATCGGCCTGAACCTTGCTATCAAGGTCTCGCAATACCCGATAGTTATTCGGGTGGATGCCCACAGCGAACTTGCGCCAAGTTACACCGCTCGTGGCATTGACACACTGTTTCGGGTCGACGCACATGATGTCGGCGGACTCATGGACGCGCGTGGAAAGAATCCCCTTCAGCGTGCCGTTGCAACTGCGTACCATTCTCCCTGGGGCTTGGGCGGGGCGGCATATCACAGCGGCGCGCCCGAGGGGCCGGCAGAGTCCGCCTACCTCGGAATTTTTCGCCGAGAGATTTTTGACGAGGTTGGCTATTACGACGAGTCGCTGCATCGTGCTCAAGATTGGGAACTTTGCTTACGCATCCGCCAGGCGGGTCACAAAGTTTGGTTCGACCCGGAACTCAAAACCGGCTATTTCCCTCGGGACAAATATCGGGCATTGGCCGAACAGTCCTATGCCTCCGGGGTGTGGCGGGGCGAACTGTCCCGGAGGTACCCCGACGGCAAGTCCATCCGGCACGATCTGCCGCCCTTGATGGTCGTAGGAACCTCGCTCGGTCTCGTTTCTTGGGTGATTGATCCGTGGCTGACTTCCGAGTCGTCCACCCTGGTCCGTATTGCCCTGAAGGCACTCAAGCTGGCTCCCGTGACATATGCGGGCCTCGTGGTCTATGCAACCCTCTCGGGAAAGCGCACCACGCTGAAGGAAAAGCTGTTGATGCTCGGTGTCTTCCCCACCATCCATTTCCCTTGGGCCGTGGGCTTCGTCAAGGGCCGCACGCGCGGCGCTCGAGGAACGCTGGACAAGGGGCGTGTTCGGTAATGGCCCAAGAATCTTCACGACCCAAGAACCCCACGCTCGACCAACTCAGGGCCGTGTGCCAGCCCCCAGAGGTCAAAGCACGCCGGAATGCCGAGCACTGGACCGCGGAGCTATACCTGCGACATATCTCCATCTACCTGACTTCCGTGTTGGTGCGCACCCGCATCAGCGCCAACGGAGTCACTGGACTAATGATCCTGGCCGGCTGGCTCATGTCCGTGGCACTGTTGCTCCCCGGGATCTGGGGGCCGCTGCTGGCGGTCGTCCTCTCCCAGGTTCAGCTCTACTTTGATTGCAGTGACGGTGAAGTCGCCAGATGGCGAGGGACGCAGTCGCCGCGCGGTATCTTCATCGACATGGTGGGGCACCACACCACCGAAGCATTGCTCCCCATTGCCTTGGGCTACCGCGTGTTCCGGGAACTGCAGACCCAGGGCGCAGACGCGTCCCAAGCTTGGCCTACGCTGTTCCTTGCCGCGGTACTGTCCGTGCTCTTGGTACTGAACCGTTCCCAAAGCCTTATGGTCCACGCCGCTCGTGGCATGGCCGGACTGGGAAAGCTCCCCGACACCGCCGAGGCCAGGGCGGTTTCGCAGACGTCATTGGTTGGCAGGCTGCGTTCCGCCGCCCGGTTCCTGCCCTTCCACAAGATGCTCCACGCGGTCGAGTTGAGTCTGGTGATCCTGGCCCTGTCCATCGTCTCAGCCATCATCGGCGTCCCCGGGGTGGCGGAAAAGTGGCTGATCTGGATCTTGATGCCGGCTGTCGTACTGGTCAACATCGGCCACTTTGTGGCGTCCATGGCCTCATCGCGATTGCGCTGACCCCATGACCCAGAGAAATCCACACCTTCCCACCATCGGCGTCGTGGTCCTCACCATGGGCAACAGACCCCCCGAGCTCAACCGTGCCCTGCAAAGCCTGCTTAACCAGCAAGAAGTGGAACTGGATGTCGTGGTGGTGGGCAACGGCTGGGATCCCGTCGGATTGCCCGCAGGCGTGCGTGGCCACTATCTGGAGCACAACCTGGGCATCCCTGCTGGCCGCAATGCGGGCGTCCCGCAGGTCACGGGGGAGTACCTGTGCTTTCTCGACGACGATTCATGGTTCCTGGATAACGATTTCCTGGAGGAAGCCATCTCCCGGTTCGAAAGCCATCCCAAAATGGGACTTTTGCAGCCGCGGATCACCGACCCGGCACGCGACGATGACCCGACCCGGTGGATCCCGCGGCTGAACAAGCGCACCGCCGGCGAATCTAGCCGCGTCTTTCATGTAGGCGAAACCTGCCTGTTGATGCCCCGGAAGATTTTTGACGAAACTGGTGGGTGGGCCGGCGGATTCTGGTACGCGCACGAGGGCATCGAGCTCGCCTGGCGGGTCTGGGACACTGGGCACCACGTCTGGTACGCAGGTGATCTGCGGATCGGCCATCCGGTGGTCGATCAACGCCGGCACGAAGAGTTCTACCGCCTCAATGCGCGCAACCGCGTGTGGCTTGCCAAACGCAATCTGCGCTGGCCCTTTAGCTGGATCTACGTCTCCAGCTGGGCACTACTCGAAAGCGCTAGGCTGCGCAAGGAACCCGGCGCGGTGAGACAGTATTTTGGCGGGTGGCTCGCGGGATGGCGGGAAAGCCCATGGTATTCAACACCACGGCCTAAACTAAAGTGGTCCACCCACCTACGGATGATGCTGGCTGGTCGACCGCCAATCATCTAGATCGATAAATTTCTGCGCCGGTTTGGCGCCAAAAGCATCAGTTGGAGTTGAACATGGCAAAAACAGTTCTCACCTACGGCACCTTTGATCTCTTCCACGTCGGGCACCTGAACATCCTGCGGCGCCTGAAGGAAAAAGGCGACCGTTTGATCGTCGGCGTGTCGACGGACGAATTCAATGCAATCAAGGGCAAGAAGCCCATCGTTCCCTTCGAGCAGCGTCTCGAGATCGTCCAAGCCATCCAATACGTTGATGAGGCCATCCCGGAGGACAACTGGGACCAGAAGCGTCTGGACATTGCCAAGTACGGTGTCGATGTCTTTGGCATCGGAGAGGACTGGAAGGGCAAGTTCGACGACCTGGGCGACAAGGTCGAGGTCGTGTACCTTCCGCGGACCTCTGGCATTTCAACCACGGAACTGAAGCGGGTTCTCAGCGCCTTTGACGAACGCCATGTCGCCAAGCTGAAGGACACCCTCGATAGCTTGAGCCAAATCGTCAAAGAGCTGAGCTAACAGGGGGTGTGGCCCTCATCGCATGATCTTCTTGACTGCATCTATGAATCGCGAGGTTCCGGATCCCAGTCCAGGATCTCCGAAGATTGCGATGCGATAGTCCGCCTGGCTGGCGGGGATGCCCGAGGCTACACGTGCTGCAACTAAGTCGGGGAACCTGCCCTTGAAATCGGCAAAGACGGTGGGTATTTCGGTGTAGAGCCGGGATTCAGAACCACGTCCAACCCTTTCGCCTGGTTTGTTCTCTGGGCTCAGGAGAATGAGGTTTTTATCAAGGCCGATGGCATCCATGGTCATGGCCGAGACATCCGCAATGACTATGTCACTTCCGAGGATAGTCCGGACCGGGTCTTCTGAATCATCAATTCCATGCCTTGAACCGGGGTCGTCCCTTGCGGCCTCCTTCACGAGGCCGACAATGGTTCTAAGCGCGCCTTTTGCCTCTCGGGACCAGCTTCCCGACTTGGGATGCGGTCTGAACAATAATGTGAATCGATCGTCAGCGAGTAGTTCCTGCACCAAGCGAACGCCCACGGTCGTGAGGGAGCTATAAGCCATGTCCTTGCTGTCGCCTTCCCACGTCGGTGCATAGAGAACCGTGATGCGTTGATGATTCGACGCTTTCGGTTCCGTAACCAGCGGGACGTCGAGTTGGGGCCTGCCGATGTGAACCAGATGTGAGCGGTCAAACCGCTTGATCTCGGCCGCAATCCGACCCTCGGCCGCATCTCCGGCAATGAAGGCATAGTCGTAGGCCTTCAACTGATTCGAGACCATAGAGCTCTTCTCGCTTTCCCCATGGTTGAGGTGTACGTGCACGGGCGACTTCATTCGAAGGGCTGTGAAGTTCGATTGCGAGTTGTTTACGTAAAAGACACCTCGGATGTTTTTGTCGGCCACAAATTTTTCAATTTCCGCCATGGACCTGGTTAGCAAAATTGGAAGCCACGTTTTTTTTCGAAGCTCTCGCGCAACTAACGGGTCCATGATCACAAAGGCCACGACATGTCCGGCGCCGCTGAGCCGTTCAAACGGGGTAATCCACTGCGTCATTTGGTACTGGAGGTCGGCCGAATCGGCAAAAAAGGCGGCCAGCTCTGGATTGACGCGATGTGGCGAGTGCGTGGCTTCGAGGGACTTCCTTAGTCGGGGTTCCCATAAGATGGATGCGGCGCGGTTTCGGACTTTCCGCACTTTTCGAGAGACAACCGATAAATCCTTCATTCTCCAAGCCTAGCTGTGCGCCGGCAGGATCTGGGCCCGGCGGGTGGCAGCATTCACTAGACTGTCATGGGGGTGGGACGCAAAGGCGCTAGGCCATGAATGAATACATGAATCATAGGAGTGTAAGTTAATGGCAGGACTACGGGGCAGCCTAGCGAGGATCTTACCGGATATTGGCTGGCGCAAAATCATGGATTTATCTGATCGGCTACCCCGGCGGTCTGCTGCCACGATCGGACAATTGCGAGACCAAGAGATAGCCAAGTTCCGGAACCTGTGTTCAGGGTTGGAATGGGCGGCAATCAACGAATCCGGTGTGATCTATTCCACGCCCTCCGAATCGGCGCAACTCCGCAACTTATTTCATCACTCGGATGCGACCGTCCACGCATTGAACAGATCGGCGATCTCCGCGAACGTCCTCAGAGGCTGGGTAATTGTATCGCGGGACCTCGCCGGACGTCGTCGAGATCTGGCCGAGGCCGTAGGAATTAGGATCTTGGAGGTCGGATCGAAATCCGAACCACTGGAACCCAATGCTCTCGACTTTCCGGGGCCCGTCGATCTGGTCTACACGTGGGTTGATGCCGCAGACAGCGAATGGCGCAAGAACAGAAACCGAGCTGTCCGCGAACAAGACGAAGAGGCCCTACCGACGGCTTCTGATGAAGCTCGTTACACTTCTAACGATGAGCTGAAGTACTCCCTGCGTTCCGTCGAGTCGTTCCTTCCGTGGGTCAACCACATCTATCTGGTGACAGCGGGACAGGTACCGACCTGGCTGAACGTGGACCATCCCAAAATGACGTTGGTTTCACACGAGGACATTTTCAGTGCGGTGTCCGACCTCCCGACCTTCAATTCACATGCGATTGAGTCGCAAATCCACCACATCCCCTCACTCGCGGAACACTTCGTGTACGTCAATGACGACGTCTTCTTCGGTCGTGAACTACGACCTGAGACCTTTTTCACCGCTGCAGGTCTGGCGCGCTACCAGGTTTCCGACCGCCTGTTCCTAACCGACGCCATCAATGGCTTGCCCGTTAACGTCGCCGCCCAAAACAATGCGGACCTGCTCAGGAGACGCTTCGGCGCGATTGCCACCCTCAAGTTCAAGCACGTCGCCCACGCCCTACGAAAAAGCGTTCTGGAACAAATTGAAGCTGAGAACTCCGATGCTGTCGCCATGACGGCGTCGGCGCGTTTCAGAAGTCACACGGATCTCTCAGTTCCCTCGTCGCTCGCGCACCACTACGGTGCACTGCTGGGAAAGGCCGTGCCGGGTTGCGCGACTTATAAGTACATAGACTTGGGCTCCGCTCAGGCCCAAGTCGAACTGGCGAAGACCTTCTGGTCTGACCGCCAGCAGATGATGTGCCTGAACCAGGTTTCCGGACCGATTTCGGACCTCGGTCGCCAGATGAAGATGGCCGTGCACTTTCTCGAGAAAATGTATCCCTGGCAATCGTCATTCGAGCGAGATAACTAGCTTTTGGACTTTTAGTCTGGTGTCCCAGTGATCGCGCTCATCGAAATTCCCCACTGTTGCTCATCGAAATTCCCCACCCCGTGTTGATTCGCCCATGAGGGCGGGCCTTCCCCGAAACTGATGGTCTCTGACCACACACCAGTTCTCGAGAAAGGCCCGCTCTTCCATGTTGACACGGAGGGAAGACGTGGACATCCACGCGTTGAAAAGAAACGGAATGACCATCAGTGAGATCGCCCGGCGCACGGGGCGTGACCGCAAGACCATTCGTGCGTACCTCACCGGGGAACGGGTGGTCGGGCAGCGGCAACGGGCCGCCGACCCGTTCGATGCGTTCGAGGAATACGTAAAGGCCCGGCTGGTCGAGGACCCGCACCTCTGGGCACAAACCCTGATGGACGAGCTGCTCGGGCTGGGGTTCGGGCTTTCGTACCAGTCCTTGACCCGCAACATCCGTGCCCGGAACCTGCGCCCGGTTTGCCAGGCCTGCAAGACTGTCCTGCAACGGCCCAACGCGATCATCGAGCACCCGCCTGGTGAGGAAACCCAATGGGATTGGCTGGAGCTGCCGAACCCGCCCGCCGGGTGGGGAGCCAGGAAGGGAATGCTGTTGGTCGGTTCCCTGCCGCATTCGGGCAAATGGCGGGCCGTGCTGGCACCCTCCATGGGCCAACCGCACCTGTTCGAGGCGATGATCGCGGTGTTGGGAATGCTCGGCGGGGTGAGCAGGGGCTGGCGCTTTGACCGGATGGCCACGGTCTATGACAACTCCAGCGGGGACGTGAATACGGAGTTTGCTGCCTTTGCCAAGCACTACGGGGCGCAGGTCGCCGTTTGCCCGCCGCGCTCCGGGCACCGCAAGGGCGTGGTGGAAAAGAACAACCACACCGCTGCCCAACGCTGGTGGCGGACCGTGCCCGATGAGACGACCTTCGAACAGGCCCAGGCCTCCGTCGCCCGCTTCGCCACCGGCCAGGATTCCCGGGAACGGCGCACCCCGGAAGGGAAAACCACCTGTCAGGCCATGGCCGCCAACGAGAACCTGGGCCCGCTGGCGGCCCCGTACCCGGTGATCCTCACCGAGGAACGCATTGCCACGCGCCAGGCCCTGGTCGCCTGGCGCGGGAACCACTACTCGGTGCCGCCTGAACTGGCCGCCGCGAAGGTCAGCGTCATCCACCGTCTGGGCACCAGCCACCTGGACATCGCCGCGGTGGACGGCACCGTCATGGCCCGGCACCAGCGTGCCGCCAACGGGTTGGGCGCGACCCTGCGCGAGAGCGGGCACGTGGTCGCGTTGAACCAGGCGGCGATGGCCGGGGCGAACACCCTCAAGCCGCACGGGCGCAAGGAACGGATCCCGCCGGGAACCGAGGCCCTGGCCGCCGCCGCGATCCTGCGCGGAACACCCGAAACCGTGCCGGCACCCGCGGCGAATCCCTTGGCCGTCTATGAACGCGCCGCCCTGGAAAGGACCCACCTGGCATGAACACCGAAACCACGCCCAGCAACGCCAGCATCTACCAGCAGCTGCGGTCGCACCTGGCAGAGCTCAAGCTCACCGCGGCGGCCGAGGCCCTGCCGGGCCTGCTGGACGAGGCCGACACGGCCGGATGGTCCACCACCGAAACCCTCGCGCGGATCATGTCCGTGGAGGTCGACCAGGCCGCGGCCCGGAAACTGGCAGGGCGCCTGCGCTTCGCCAACCTTCCCACGGAGTCGAGGCTGGAAAACTTCAACCTGGACTATGCCAAGGGCATAGACCGGTCCCTGCTCAACGAATTGGGGACCTGCCGGTGGATCGACACGGCCACCAACGTCCTGCTCATCGGTCCGCCCGGTGTCGGCAAGACGCACCTTGCCGCCGGCCTGGGGCGTGCGGCGGTAGAGGCCGGATACCGGGTCTATTTCACCTCCGCGGCCGAGCTGGCTGCACGTTGCCACAAGGCCGCCCTCGAAGGGCGCTGGTCATCCACGATGCGCTACTACTCGGGACCAACGCTTCTGGTCATCGACGAGCTGGGCTACCTCGCGCTGCCCGGCGAGGCGGCCTCGGCACTGTTCCAGGTCATCAACCAGCGGTACCTGAAAACCAGCATCGTGATCACGACAAACAGGCCGGTGGGATCGTGGGGAGAGATCCTGGGCGACACCACCGTCGCCGCAGCCATGCTCGACAGGCTGCTGCACCGTTCCGTGGTGCTGAACCTTGACGGGGAATCCTACCGGCTGCGCAACCACTACGACGCGGCCGAGCAACTCCGCAAGGCCACTACCGGCACCCCGGCAAACCTGCTAACTTAGCTCACGCGGGCTGGGGAAAACCGGTGAGCAGAACTGGGGAATTTCCCTGAGCGCAATCACCAGTATGAGCAGGGCCCGTAACCCTGCAATTGTGAACTGCGCCCCGAAAGTTGGACCCGGTAAATATGAGTCTACGCAGTCAGTACTCGGGACGATATTTCATCGGGCTCAGGCACCGGAGCGGAAATGAGATGCGGTCAACGTTGTACCAGTGGATGTAGTCGCCCCGCTCTGCGATGAACTCCTCGAAGCTGGTGTTCGTCTTGGTGGAGAATCTCTTCCTGGAGGTGCCCAAAGAAGCTATCCATCACCGCGTTGTCCAAGCATCTCCCTTGGCCCCGACGGAGGCGACCTCCTCGGCTAGGCGAGACGCTCGGTATGGCGGACGGCGCACTCCTCTGTCCGAGTGGTGCACGAGCCGTGAAACATCTTTTCGATCACGCCGCCGGGTACATAATCCCATCTCCAACGCGTCCAGCGCCAGGGCGGTGTGCATGGTCGCGTACGGCTGCCAGCCGACCACGCGGCTAGAGAACACATCGAGCACGAACGCTGCGTAGACCAAGCCGAAAAAAGTTGTGATATACGTGACATCCGTGACCCACAGGCAGTGCGGTGCCGGCGCGGCGAAATGCCTGCGGACCAGATCTGTCGGCCGCTCCGGCAGGGGCCGTAGCACGGTCGTGAGGGGCCCCTTGGCCCGCCGCACACCGTGCACCGGTACGGCGCATCAGTCGCTCCACTGTGCACCGCGCCAACTTGTGGTCGGCGCGATTCAGGGTTGCATGGACCTTCCCGGCCCCATAGACACCGTAGCCGTCCTGGTGCACCCCTTTGATCTTCGCCGTCGTTACGGCGTCGCTGGGCGCCCACTTGAAATCGGCGCGGGCCTTGGCTGCGTAGAAGGTGGAAGGGTCGATCGTCAGTTGCTTGCAGATGGGCTCGACCATGGTCTACTGCGTGATGGCGTTGGCGATGTTCTCCTCCGGTTCCTACGAGGAGGTCATGCGCTCGCTGCTGGCCGGGATGGAATGGATCACCGGCCGGTTCAGGGAATGGACGATGCCGACGAAGGCCTCGATCTCCAAGGCCCGCACCCGCCTGGGGTCGACGGTGATGATCGACCTGTTCGATACCGGCGCCAAGCCGGTGGCTGCCGCGGGCGGGCCCGGTTTTTACCGGCAATGGCGGTTGGTGAGCATCGACGGGACCGTTCCGGACATCCCCGACACCGCGGACAACGAACGCACCTAGGGGCGCCCCGGAAGCATCGCCGAGGCCAAGAGCGCCTGCTCGCACGCCCGCGTCCTGGGCTTGGTCGAATGCGGAACCCACGCGGTGATCGGGGCGGTCTCCGGGTGCGACACCGCCGAGCAGACCATGTACCCGGGGCTCCTGCACTGGCTCCGGCCGGGCATGCTGGCGATCGCGGACCGGGGCTTCTTCAGCTATGGAGCGTTCAAGCTAAGCATCGAAACCGGGGCCCAGCAGTTGTGGCGGATGAAAGGCAATGCGGTGCTGCCCGTGCACGAGGAATTCGCCGGCGGGTCGTTCCTTTCGGCCGTCTATGAGGGCACGAAGCATCGGCGCCACAACACGGAGCCGATCCCGGGTGCGCGTGAACGAATACACCGTCACCACGGTCAGGGGGGAGATTGGGGATTTCCTGTTGATCACCACCATCTGGGACCCGGCCGATGCGCCGGCCCAGGACCTCGCCGAGGCCTATGCCCAATGCTGGGAAATCGAGTTGTGTTTTGGTGAGCTCAAGACCCACCAGCGTGGTCCTTCCCTGGTATTGCGCTCCAAAACCCCCGACGGGGTCCTGCAGGAAATCTACGGCTATCTCTGCGTGCATTACGCCCTGCGGTCCCTCAGCGGCGAAGTCGCCCGCGACCTCGCGAGGACCCCCTGCGCATTTCCTTCGCGCGGGCCCTCCGGGCCGCACGGCGAACACTGGCTGCGCGCCCGGCTTTTTTCCCCTAAAAAGCATGCCGCAGCCTTCGTCGTTTTCTGCCGGAAATTTTGCCCGGCCTTCTGCCGCCTCGCAGGCAACGCAGCAATCCACGCGTCGTGAAACGCAAGATGTCCAACTGGTCACTCAAGCGCGTTCCCAAAAAGTTTAAGTAAATCGTATTGGGGCTAGGGTTGACAGGTTTCGGTGAGATTTAGGAGACAAGAAATCGTTCTTTAGAAGAGTCCGACAGGTTATTTTTAAGAACCCGAGTCAATATCGGGCGGAGTGGTCGCTCCACTAACCGCTCAATGGCTGCAGCAAGCGCGACACTGACCAGAACAGCTAGCAAAAGAGCCGACCACTTACCAGCGACAGGGTAAACCGACTGGATGATCCACCAGCCCCAAGCTTCGTGAACCAAGTAAATGGGGTAAGTGAGTGCGCCTGCGTAAGTGAGCCAGCCAGGGCCCATTCCCTTGAGCGGCGTCACTGTCGCCAACGCCACCAACGCAAAGAACCCAAGGATGATCGCGATGCCAACAGTCTGGGACAATTGCTGACCTGTAGCTCGTGACATGATGCCTGACACGTAGCCGGTCGCCTGCTGGCACGCGACGAGCGCATTGAAGATGACAACAAGCCAGCGTGCCGTGTTGTGCCCATGCGCGTGGATTAAGTAGAGGCCCATACCCCCAGCGAACAAGGCCGCATACTTAGGCGACAAAAGCAGCGTCAGAAAACCGCTCTCGGATTGCTGGCCGATCACTGCAATAATCGGCCACAGGATGGCGAACCCCATGATCTTGCGTTCCGTGGGTTTGATGCAGATTAAGCCGCAGATCAGAATGTAGAACAATAACTCAACCCAAAGTGTCCAATACACGCCGTCAATGTTTTTCACGCCGAGGCCTTGCTGGGCCATGGTCAGATTCGCCAGGATGTCCCCGCCTGAAATCGGCGTGAACATCCCAGGGGCGATGACCAAGTACAGGAATACCGCGGCCAGCACCGCAAACCAGTATGCGGGGAACAATCGCGATATACGGGATGCGACGAATTCGCCCACTGTGCGGCTTTGTGCGGACATGAGTATGACGAATCCGCTAATAATAAAGAAGAGGTGCACCCCAAGCGCGCCATACGCGGCGACAGGTGCCAGATGTGGAAATAGCTCTATGGGTGGAACACCCCACCGGGTGTGCGAGTAAGCGATGTAGTGGTATGCGATGACTGCGAATGCGGCGAAGAATCGCAAGCCGTCGAGAAGTCGGAATCTAACTCTTGCTGGCTTTTCGATTAGTGCTTGCATATTTGTGGCTCCTTGCCGCGAGTGGCTTCATTTCGTTTTGCGGCAGAGTTGTCCACAGGTGAGAAACGGGTTGTCATTGATACTCTATCGGCATGCCATATGGCCCTCAAGTTCCGTATTTGTGCGTCGCTTGTCAAGCCCTTCTGGCTTAGAGGGCACTGAGTTCCTGGTTCACGGCTGATGTCGCCCGTCGTGTTGATTGGCGATGCTCGTGTTACAGGGGTTGACGGTGATTCGCGGACAAAAAATTCTCGGCCGCCGCTCTTTGGCATCGGTTGTCTTGCTGACGGCGCGGTCGTCGGCGGTGCCCGGGGGTACTCACTGTTCTCGGTTAGTGTGGATTGCGCGGCGACCTTTCCGGCGATGCTTTTGCTGCCAGCATGATCGGCGATCAGCACGGAAACCATGACCCTTCTATATCTGTCAAGTGGGACTCGTGGCTGTAGTCCCGGCGTTCAGGATTCGGTAGACCTTTCTGGAGAGGTACCGGTTGATGCACCTGCGGATCTCTTTGGTGGTGCGTCCTTCCTGTGTGCGTTTGTCGGTGTATTTTCTCGTTTCCTCATCATGGGTCATACGGACCATCGCAACAATGTGCAGGGCCTTGTTCAATTGCCGGTCCCCTCCACGGTTCAGCCGGTGCCTTACGGTATTGCCCGAGGAAGCTGGGATGGGTTTCACCCCGGCCAGGGACGCGTAGGCGGCTTCCGAGCGCACCCTGCCGTGGTGGGACCACGTGGTCAGGCAGACCGCTGCGGTGACCGGCCCGAATCCTGTTTCCTCCAACAACGCTGCGGCCTCACTGACAGAGACCAGCTCGGTGATCCGGGTAACGTTGGCTTTCAACTGGTCGTCGAGGTCGATGATGCGTTTGGCCAACCGGATCGCTTCGGCCCGGGCCGTGGCCTCGGCCAAGGCCTCATCGCGTTCACGCCACTTAGAGACCGCGATGATCTTTTCTCCGGTCATTGAATCGCGGGCGGTCAGCAGCACCCGCAGAGCGGCGCGGACTCCCTCGTTCAACCGGGGTATGCGCAGTTGATCGGCAGGCAGTGGCAAGGCGGCGGTGGCGATACGGCGGGCGTCCAGCGGATCGGACTTGCCGACCCCGTGGCGGGCCTTGGCACTCATCCTGGGTGCTTCGGTGACCCGGTATCGCGCAGTGGAGACGGTGCCGGCCAGGACTGCGCCGTAGGAAGCCGTGCCTTCGATGACCCAGAGTGTTTCGGCGTCTCCGCCGGTGCGCTTGCCTGCCCAGGTGATTGCACGGTTGATCCCGGCAACGGTAGTGGGGAAATCGCGGGTATCGAGGTGTTCGCCGGTGGCGGCATTGATGATGGCATAGACATGATTTTTCGCGTGAGTGTCAACCCCCACGACAAACCCGTAGGTTGGCGAGACAATGGACATTGCGGTTCCAAACTCTTCTCTTAGCGGACAGGGGGCGGCGACCGTTTACGGCCGGCACCGGTCCGGGGAGAAGTCACTTCGGAACAATACTGTGATGAGCCACGCCGCCACTGGCGGCGGGCAGCCTTCTGATCAAGTTACCGAGGTGGGCCGGGCAGGCGCCGGCCGGCCACCCCATGGTCGGACAAGTCAAGACAAAGACACCTTGCGGGTCAGATCCGGTTTGAGCCACGACCACGGAATGGACGGCTGGCTCCTACTCTGCCAGCTGATCCCAGACCAGCCAGTTCAAGACTCACAGATCCGGTTGCCTCGTAGATTGCAATGTTGGCCCCGGCGGAGAAAAACGTGCCTGATCGGGCCCCAACTGCTAGCCCTGATTTTTCATGGAACGCCGACGGGCCGCCGGCCGGGGGCGTCGGGTTCCATCTTCCGAAAGGGCTTGCTTCTGTCGTTTCGAAGGGGTCGCGGCAGGGGGTCCTATGCCGCGAGGTGTCCGTTGCGCCAGCGTTCGCGCAGCCGGGCGGTTCCCTCGACGAGGGTGAAGAAGAGTGGTGATTCGGGGGCGGACTCGGGGATCAGCAGCCTTTTCTGCCGGGCGCTGCTGATGATTTTTCCGGCAATCGAAAACAACCGGTAGCGCCACCGCTTCATGTCCCAGGTACCGGCGTCGTGGCCGGCGGGCAGGATCGCCAGTGGCATCCACGCGACGAGGTTCATCGCGAGCATCGCGAGGTCCGTCCAGAGCTGGTTCGCCGAAGCCCGGAAAAAGGGCAGCTTCCCCATGCCACTGTTCTTGAGCGTCTTGATGCGGTTTTCGCACCGTCCCCGGGCGCGGTGCCCGGCATCAAGGAACGCGACGTTCCAGCGCGGGGCGTTGGTCAGGAACGCGGTCACCCGGTGCCCGTCGACGTCGAAGATGGAGGCCTGGGCCCCGGGATGCAAGGGTTCGGCCCGGAGATACAGACGGGTTCCTGCCGGGTAGCCATGCAGCTTGATGACCTTCGTTGCATCGATGACCCACGCGTCGCGGCGTTCGTACCCGTCCTGCTCAATGACCCGCTCCCAGAGGTCCTTGTCATTGATCCAGTGGACGAAGCGCTCGTTGGGAACCGGCAGGGTGTAGGAGGTGGAGAACTGCAGTCCCAGGGAGTGCAGGTGGTTCAGGAACTCGCGAGACGCCCCGGCGCTGTCGGTGCGCACCAGGATCCTGTCGGCATGCAGTTTCCCGTGCTCGTCGCGCATCGAGTCGGGCAGCTGGGCCAGGGCCTTGTCGAGCACACGGATGTGGTCCTTGGCGCTGTTGGCACCCTGGTTGCCGGCCCGCAGTTCCGCGGCCAGGACCTCTCCGGTGCCGTTTCCCCTGCCGTAGTCGAGGCTGGCAACGAACGGGGAATGCCCGAAACCGCGCTTGTAATGGCCGGTGGCCAATTCCTTCTCGGAATGCGCGTCCACGAGGGTGGCGTCAAGGTCGATGATCAGCGGGTCCAGCCTGGTGGCCAGGGTGGCGGGGTTCCGTGGGCCGGCGGCCTCCCAGATCCTGGAGCGCAGGGCCTTGGCGACCGCGGCGAAGCCCAAGGTGAAGGCCTCGGGCTCCTCGGTGGCTCGTTCCACGAAGCGGGAGACCGTCGCGTTGGAGGCGACGGGGCCGAACAGGTCCGGGCTGTCGCGCAGGGTGTCGAGGTCCGAGACGTGTTCGCCGCCGTCGGCGAGCATCACCGCCAGGGAGCCGAGGACCCGTCCCGGGCGGTGGGTGGCCGTCTCGGGAACGAACCCGGCCAGTTGCTCTTCGCACAGGGCGCCGAAGCCGGTCGCGTCCAGGAAGGAGGTGAGCACGTTCAGGCCGGCGTGGGAAACCAGCGACTGGCCGGTCGGGGCTGCCGGGAGGGACGGGAAAACACGGGTATCGTTAAGCATCGAAAAGGTGAGCCCTGTTCTGGTGGATAAAAAGGTGTGGTACCTCTATTTTCCCAGATCAGCTCACCTTTTCGACGTTAAAGGCACTTAATGACGCCCCGCTTCATGAAAAGGCCGGGCTAGATGAGCCTGAACTTTGCTTGCTTGAGTGGCTAGTACCGCGGCTGGCAAAGTTTGCTCCTCCGGGGTGACCGGCCGATCCGGTTCCCGTTGCGCGCGTGATGCATTCGGCGCACGCTGGTAGTGCGGGATTCCGCCCGTCCCAGGAGGCTTCGATGACACACCGCGTGATGGTCCGAGAAATCGACAACGACGAGGAAACGCAGTTGCTGCAGATCGTGCGCCGCGGCGGGTCCGGCCCGGTGGTCACCTGGCGTCGGGCACAGATGGTGCTGCTCTCGGCCCGGGGCATGGACGTGGCGGCGATCGCGGAGGTCGCCTTCACCAGCCTGGACCGGGTCCGCGACGTGCTGCACAACTTCAACACCGACGGCTTCGACTCGCTTCACCCCCACTACGCCGGCGGGCGTCCCCCGAAATTCGACCCCGGGCAACGCGAGAAGATCAAGAAGATCGCCCTGGACCGCCCCGCCGACCACGGCCTGCCTTTCTCCACCTGGTCCCTGTCGAAACTGGCAGATTTCCTGGTGGACCAGGGGGTGGTGGAGGACATTTCCCATGAGGGACTGCGCATGCTCTTGCGCGAACAAGGTGTCTCCTTTCCAGTCCATCAAAACCTGGAAGTCCAGCAACGACCCAAACTACGAGGCCAAGGCCAGGCGCGTCCAGGAACTCTATGACATCGCCGACGGCAAGGCGGTTCCCGGGGAGGGGGATCCGGAGGTCGTCATCTGCGTCGATGAATTCGGGCCGTTGAACCTCCAGCCCCACCCCGGGCACCAGTGGGCCCCGGCCGCCACCGGGCCCGGGGACCAGGATGCCCCGCGCCGGCGCCGACGGCGTGCGACCTACAAGCGCCCGCACGGGGTGCGGCACCTGATGGCCGCCTACGACCTGTCCACCGACAAGCTCTACGGGCACGTCAAGGCCCACAAGCGCAGGGGCGAGTTCCTCACCTTCGTCCGCTACGTGCGTTCCCTGCACCCGATGACCCAGCGGATCGCCATCGTCATGGACAACTACGGACCGCACCGCTCCACCAAGGTCGACACCCGGGTCGGGGACTGGGCCGCGGCAAACAACGTCGAGCTCGCCTACACACCCTTCTACAGCTCGTGGCTGAACCGGATCGAGCCCCAGTTCACCGCCCTGCGCTACTTCGCCCTGAACGGCACCGACCATCCCAGCCACCAGGAGCAGGGAAGCATGATCCGCCGGTTCATCCTCTGGCGCAACCACCACACCACCGATCCCAAGCTGCGCAAGGTCATCCGCAGCGCCTCACTCATCAAGCGGGCAAAGGTTGCCTGACGGGGTACTAGGTTCATGCCGGTTAAGGTTACAGTGAGGCGGGTGCTGGCGCGTTGGCTCGGTTTAGCCATAACGGCCGTCTTCAATTGACTGCGAAGCATTTCTTGCCCGTGAACAGTAGCGCGGAGCGCGAGCCGGTACCGCTACGGTTAGTGCCCATACGCCGTCAATCGGGTTGGGTCATCCTAAGCCGGCGCGCCTCAACGCTCTATCCCTACTGTCGGGATAGATAGACTCATTCCTATGCGCTTGCCGGACGTCGTCTCGCCGGTCGGTGGCACGAGCGTGAGGCTGGAATCCGGCTGTCTCGTACCACAATAATTCCGCGAAATAGGGTGAAATAGGGTAAGGATGAGTTCCAAGGATGGCAGGGGTCCGGATCCGAGAACAGAACGAAGTCGAGTACACGGAGGAACGCAGTACTGCTGGGCCCACACCTCGGGTCCGAATCTCGACTCTTGTCATTGGGCAACAAGCGGGGGACACTAGTCCGTTAATGCTTCCATACCCAGTGTCCCAAGGTATTGGCCGTACCCACTTTTGGCCAGGGTGGCAGCATGCTTTCCCAGCCGCATATCGGTGATGTAGCCGTTGCGCCACGCGACTTCCTCGGGGGACCCGATTTTTTGTCCCTGGCGGGCCTCGATGGTGCGGATGTAATTGGAGGCGTCGTTGAGGGAATCGAAGGTTCCGGTGTCCAGCCACGCGGTGCCGCGGGGCAGGACCGAAACCTGCAATTGGGCGCGTTCGAGATAGGTACGGTTGACGTCGGTGATCTCCAGTTCCCCGCGTGGCGACGGCTTGAGGTTCCGGGCGATGTCGGTGACCTGGTTGTCATAGAAATACAGGCCGGGGACCGCGTAGTTGCTCTTGGGAACGGACGGCTTTTCCTCGAGTGAGATAGCATTCCCGACCTCGTCGAACTCGACCACGCCGTAGGCTGTTGGGTCTGCAACGTGGTAGCCGAAGACCGCTGCTCCCTCGATGTCGGTCAGCTGGTTGAGCTGGTGCCCCATGCCCGGGCCGTAGAAGATGTTGTCGCCGAGGACCAAGGCGACCTTGTCGTCACCGATGTGGTCCTCGCCGATGATGAATGCCTGGGCGAGCCCGTCGGGAGAGGGCTGGGTCTTGTAGCTGAGGTTGATGCCCCACTGCGAGCCGTCGCCGAGCAGTCGCCGGAACTGGTCGATGTCCTGCGGGGTCGTGATGATCAGGATGTCCCGGATGCCGGCGAGCATCAGGGTCGACAGCGGGTAGTAGATCATCGGCTTGTCGTAGACGGGCACCAGCTGCTTGCTGATGCCGAGGGTGATTGGGTGGAGACGCGAGCCGGTACCGCCGGCGAGAATGATGCCCTTCATAGGATGAATCTTCCCAGTTTAGGAAGCCCATAGTCCAACCAGTAGTCTTTTGGGTGTGAAACATGTTCTTGTGACCGGCGGCGCCGGCTTTATCGGTTCGAACTTCGTGCATTTCCTCATGGAGAAGACAGACGTCTCCGTGACGGTGCTGGACAAGCTGACCTACGCGGGAAATCGGGCCTCGCTGGCGGGAATGGACTCCGCCCGAATGCAATTGGTGGTCGGCGACGTCTGCGACACGACACTGGTGGACTCACTGGTGTCTTCGGTGGATGCGGTGGTGCATTACGCGGCGGAGTCGCACAACGACAATTCGTTGCAAGATCCGCGCCCGTTCCTGGACACCAATATCATCGGCACCTTCGCCTTGATCGAAGCGGCCCGCAAGCACGGTGTGCGCTACCACCACATCTCCACCGACGAGGTATACGGGGACCTGGCACTCGATGACCCGGAACGGTTTACCGAGTCCACCCCTTACAACCCCTCCAGCCCGTACTCGTCGACCAAGGCCGGATCTGACCTTTTGGTGCGGGCGTGGGTGCGCTCGTTCGGGCTGGCCGCGACGATCAGCAACTGCTCGAACAACTATGGCCCGTACCAGCACGTGGAGAAGTTCATTCCACGGCAGATCACCAACGTGATCGACGGCGTGCGGCCCAAGCTGTACGGGGCCGGGGAGAACGTGCGGGACTGGATCCATGCCAACGACCATTCCTCTGCAGTGTGGGCGATCCTCGACCGTGGCCGCCTCGGGGAGACCTACCTCATCGGCGCGGACGGGGAGAAGAACAACAAAGACGTGATCGAGTCGATCCTCGCTGCGATGGGGGAGCCGGCGGGCTCATACGAGCACATTGTGGACCGCCCGGGGCACGACCTGCGCTATGCCATCGATTCTACCAAGTTGCGCACCGAGCTCGGATGGACTCCGGACTACGCCGACTTCACCGCCGGACTCGAGGCCACGGTCACCTGGTACCGAGAGCACGAGGCATGGTGGCGCCCGCAGAAGGCCGCGACCGAGGCCAAATACGTGGCCCAGGGCCAGTAACCCTTCCAGCACGTTCCACCAATACACCACGACAACAAATAGAGGCGGGCAGTCACACACATGGGTGTTGAATTCTCCAAGCAGTTGCGGGCAGATCCCGTCGCGGCCATCCCGGGGATGGTGGTCGTCCACCTCCCGGTGCACGGCGACAACAGGGGCTGGTTCAAGGAAAACTGGCAGCGCGAGAAAATGATCGCCGCCGGGCTTCCGGACTTCGCCCCGGTGCAAAACAACATTTCCTTCAACGCGACCGCCGGAACCACCCGCGGCATCCACGCCGAGCCCTGGGACAAGTATGTCTCGGTGGCCACCGGACGCATTTTCGGCGCCTGGGTCGACCTGCGAGAGGGCCCCAGCTTCGGCAACTCCTTCACCGTCGAGCTGGACTCCTCCACGGCAGTGTTCGTGCCCCGCGGCGTCGGGAACGCATTCCAGACCCTGGAGGATGGCACCGCCTACACCTACCTGGTCAACGATCATTGGTCGGCTGAGGCTCAATCCCAGTACACGTTCCTGAACTTGGCCGACGAGACGGCCGCCATCGAGTGGCCCATCTCGCTCGCGGATGCCGAACTCTCGGACAAGGACCGCCAGCACCCTCGGCTGGAGGACGTTGTGCCCATGGGACCGCGCAGGACCCTGGTCCTTGGGGCCGCCGGCCAATTGGGACTGGCCTTGCGTGAAGCATATGCAGGTGTGGAACACGTGGACTTTGCCTCGCGTAGCGGATTCGACCTGGCGAACCCGGAACACTACGCAGGAGTGAACTGGCGGGACTACGACACCGTCATCAACGCCGGCGCCTACACTAAGGTCGACGAGGCGGAAACCCCGGATGGGCGCAAGGAGGCTTGGGCGGCCAACGTCACCGGGGTGGCACTCCTGGCCAAGACCTGCATACGGCACGGCCTCACGCTGGTGCATGTCTCCAGCGACTACGTCTTCGACGGAACCGAGGCACTGCACACCGAGGAGGAACCGGTGTCGCCGCTGGGCGTCTACGGCCAAACCAAGGCTGCCGGCGAGGCCGTGGTCTCCACCGTGCCCCGCCACTACATCGTGCGCACCAGCTGGGTCATCGGGGAGGGGAACAACTTCGTTTCCACGATGCAAACCCTGGCCGCCCGGGGCATCACGCCCAGCGTGGTCAACGACCAGATCGGCCGGCTCACCTTCACCAACGATCTCGCGGCCGGCATCAAACACCTCCTGGACGCACGTCCCGAATACGGCCTCTACAATCTCTCCAACGGCGGTGAACCTGAAAGCTGGGCCGACATCGCCCGACTTGTCTACCAACACGCAGGGCGCCTCGCGGAGGACGTTGCCGGAGTCACCACCGCCGTCTACTTCCGAGGCAAAGAGACTGCCCAACGCCCGCTCAACAGCACGCTGGACCTGACGAAAATTATTGACGCCGGCTTCACCCCTGCTCCTCAGCGAGAAGCATTGCGTCTCTACTTGGACGCCCGTTAGGAAGGTTTATCGCAGATGCAGCTGGCCGGTGCATTAGGAGCACACAAGAAGCCTGCCACGCAGATCGGATTCGACAGCGGTGGATCCATAACCTACCGTGATCATTAGCCCGGCGTTTTCATGAGACGGGGCGTCATTAAGCGACTTTGGGCTCTCCACTTTGACGGACTAAAATTTGGATGTGGAGAGGCCTGTCGCCGGCCATGACTACCCACGGTCGCTGGGATAGTTCCAATGCCGTGAAGTTAAGCTGCGATCGCGTTTGGCAAGCCTGGCGTGGGGGCCATGATCTCAACGACCAGGGTCGCCGGCAGCGTTGGGGTGTGCGGCTTGCCTGCCCGGGCCTGGAACTTTGATATCGCCCGCTTGACGGTCCGCGACCCGGTCCGGAGCCTGCGCGGCGGGAGCAGCCGGTCCAGGACCTCGTCGCCGATGCGCCCGGCCAGGGCCCGCCAGCCCGAACGTTCCCCGTTGGCGGGGTGCCCGAGAACGACCAGGTCCCTGGCCATGGCCAGCGCTACCGTGTAGCTGGCCCGGTCCGGGTCCAGGTCCGGGACCGCGTTGGTAGCCTCGCTCATCACCGTGCGCAGCAGCTGCTGGACGATCAGCAGCGCATAGATTTCCTGTTCGACCAGCAGCACGCTCCTGGAACGCAGCACCCGGCCCTGCAGCAGGGTGGACTTGATTTCCCGGAACGCCGTTTCGATCTCCCACCGCTGGTGGTAAAGCTCCATCAAATCCAGGGCCGTGCCCTCCTGCGGGTCGGTGAGGGAGGTGACCAACCGGTAGGTCTCGCTGTGGTTTCGGGCCTTGGTGTGCAGGGTGATGGTGGCGTCGAGCACCCGCACCGGAACCCCGGCAAGGATTGAGAGGTAGGACCCGTCGGCCAGGGACCGGTGCACCGGAAGGTTTCGCCGGTTTTTCACCCGCACCAGAAAGTGGGCCCCCTTTCCACTGATTTGGTGCGGCAGCCTGGCGGAGGCGAAGTTGCGGTCGGCCAGGACCAGCATGCCCGGTTCCATGGACGGCAGCAGGGCCGGGGTGTAGATGGTTTCCCCGATGCTCGTCGGTCCGAAGACCGCGTCGATGATGCTGCGGGTGCCGCAGGCGACCAACGCCAGCACCCGGGCCTGCGGGTACCCGGTCCCGCCGTGGTTTCCGCGGTGCTTGGTGTATTTGGTGAGGATCTGCGGGGAATCGGGCAGCGTGAGGACCATCCCGTCGATCGCGCAGATCCGGTACTTGCCGAAGAAGGAACCTTCGCGGGTGGTGGTCGGGGCCGGGCCGCGCAGCATCTCGAAGAGCCACCGCAACGGAGCGGCCCTGATGCGGCGTCGCGCCTGGGTGAGCGCCGACTCGGTGATCCTGGCGATCACGGTGGTGTGCAGGCAGAGTTTGATGAACACGTTCCGGTAGCCAAGTTGCGGGAACAACGCCAGCGCCAACACGAAATACACGACCACCCGGGAGGGTAGCCTCGATTTTTCATCGACTTCCAGCAGGCCGTTGATTCCGTGATTTTTCCGGGATCGGCGGCCTGATTCGTTTTCGGGCATACCAAGTAGGGCCATGTCGCTGACCTTGGTGCCGGGTTCCATCTCCCGAAAAGGGTGTCTTTCGTATTGAAGGGAGCTCGTACGCGGCGCGAGTGTTTATGCCGCGAGGTGCCCGTTTCGCCACCGGTGCCGCAGATGCTTGGTTCCTTCGATGAGCGAGGCAAAGAGCTGCGATTCGGGTGCTGCCTTGGGGATCAGTAGTCGTTTCTGTCTGGCGCTGCTGATGAGTTTCCCCGCAATCGAAAACAGTCGATAGCGCCATCGCTTCATGTCCCAAACCCCGGCAGGATGGCCCGCAGGCAGTACCGTCAGCTGCATCCATTATGTAGAGGCCGCGGTTATGCAGAAAACGGATGCCGCGTGGAGTGAAGTCCTGCGCTTTCCCGGCGTGGTTTCACTTCCTGTTTCTACATAAGAACGTGGGGCGCATGCTTGTCTTCCCAACGAACGAGGGAAGGCGAGCAAGATGGTGAACCACTCACCGGGGTCCATGGGAGGTCCCCTTTCAACCTACATAGAGGGATTTCGCGAGGCCCTGAACGATCGAGGGTATGCCGAATCGAGAATCCGCCAATTGACGGTCTTGGCAAGGCGATTGGACCGATGGCTGCAGCACAAGGGCCTGGATGTCGCGTCGCTGGATGATTGCGAATTGCACGTGTTCCTTGACGCCCTGAGCGCAGAGACCTCGAAGCGGACCCCAACGGCGGCTTCGTTCACATTCCTGCTGGAGTATTTGCGCACCGCCGGCGCAACCCCGTGGCCCGCGGCCTCGACGGAACCGGCGAATCCCGAGCAAGCCGTGATTGATGGTTTTGGGCACTATCTCATTGTTGAACGGGGGCTGGGCGCCCGGTCAATCGCCAGCTACGAGAAGACGGCCGGTTCCTTCGTGGCCTGGCTGGACGGATCTGCCAAGACACTCCAATCCATGGATGCGTCGGATGTCATTACCTTTGCGATGGACGTCTACAGTGCCCAAAAAAGTCTTCACGCGAAAAAAGAGCTGACGGGGCTGCGGTCATTCCTGCGGTGGGCCTACCTGGAGGACCTGACGGAGCGATCTTGGGCGGATGTAGTTCCCTCCGCCGCGGGCCATGGCACAAACCTGCCAAAGGGTTTGACGCAGAAGGAAGTCGACGCCTTGCTGGCCACGTGCGACCGCGGGACCGTGACGGGCCTGCGGAACTACGCAATGTTGGTCCTCATGAGCAGGCTGGGATTGCGAGCCGGCGAAGTATCGGCTTTGCTGCTGAAGGACGTGGACTGGCGGGCCGGGGAAATCCTGGTCCGTGGCAAGGGGTCCTGCCAGGAGAAACTGCCGTTGCCGCACGACGTAGGGTCCGTCTTGGTTGACTACCTGCGCCATGGGCGTCCCCCTGGCTGGGGAAACGCCATGTTCTTGAAGCTCTACGCACCATTGAAGGGCATCACTTCGGGCGATGTCGTAAACGTCGTGCTGGTCGCTGCGCAGCGCGCGGGAATTCCGGGAGCTTGCGCGCACCGACTCCGGCATACCGCCGGGACGCAGCTCCTACGTGCCGGCTCGTCGCTGGCCGAGGTCGGGCAGGTCCTGCGTCATCGCAGTCCCGCCAGCACCGCCCTTTATGCAAAGGTCGACGACGCTTCCCTACGGGGTTTGGCGTTGCCATGGCCGCAGACCGCACCATGAGCTCCACCGGCCTTGATATCGCACTGATGGTCGATCAATACCTGCGCATGCGCCGAGGCATGGGATACACGCTGCATGGCCAAGGCCAGCGGCTCCTGGACTTCGCAAGGTTCTTCCAAAACACCGGGGCCGAGCACGTCTCCACCGCCATTATCCTGGACTGGGCAACCCTGCCCTCGAACGCGGATCGGACCTGGTGGTACGCGCGTCTGGGCGCTGTCCGGCCTTTCGCCCAGTTCCTCCAGGCCTTCGACGCGCAGACCCAGGTACCGGAGGCCTCCGCGATCAAAGACGGGGACCACAGGGTCCGACCCTTCATCTTTTCCGAGGCGGAACTTGCCCGGCTGCTCGCGGCTGCGGACAAAATCCAGCCCGCATTCCGGGCACTCACCTACCGGACCTATATCTCGTTGGTGGCGGTGACCGGGATGCGGCGCAGCGAAACAACGAACCTTGATCGTAGTGATTTTGATTGGGAGAACGGCGCCCTGACCATCCGGGAAGCAAAATTCCACAAGACGCGCCGGCTGCCGCTGCACCCGAGCACGATTACCGCGTTGGACGACTATGCACATCAACGGGACCGGGAATTCGGTACGACAGAGCAGCCCGCATTTTTCCTCTCTTCCCGGGGAACCAGGCTCTCTTCCAGCTCTGTCGGCCAAGTTTTCGCCGGCCTGGTCCAAGTATCTGGGCTGCCACGGCTGGAGACGCGTCACCAACAAAGTTTGCACGATCTAAGGCACACCTTTGCGGTCAGGACACTCCAGGGCTGGTACCAATCCGGTGCTGACGTCGGCCCACTGCTGCCCCTGCTATCAACGTATCTCGGTCACCAGAATCCGGATGCCACCTATTGGTATCTGAGCGGAACACCGGAATTGATGACCTTGGTTTCTGAACGAGTACGCACCTATTTGCAGGAGGAATCATGACCGCGTTGGCGCCCATCCTGGAAGCATTCTTTGCCAAGCGACTCATGGGCCAGCAACGGGCCAGCGCAAACACTGTTGCCTCGTACCGGGACGCCTTCCGATTGTTCTTGCGATACGCACACGAGACGCTTGGGAAGGCACCGCAGGAACTGGACTTGGAAGATCTCGATGCGAGAATTATTGGCGGTTTTCTGGCGTGGTTGGAGAACAGTCGCGGATGCAGCATCCAAACACGGAATGCGCGCCTGGCCGCCATCCGGGCCCTGTTCCGCTACGCGTCCTTCGAATATCCAGAGCACGCCGAACTCATCCAGCGAGTCTTGGCGATTCCGGCCAAGCGCACGGAGAAGGCCATCGTCGCCTACCTGACAGAGACCGAAACGAACGCACTGATCAATGCCCCCACCACGGCAACCTGGAGGGGACGTCGAGACAAGGTCTTGTTGCTGGTGGCCGTGGTCACGGGGCTGCGCGTCAGTGAATTGGTGAACCTCACTGTTGCCGACGTTGAGCTGGGGCCTTCCTCGCATCTGCTCGTTCATGGCAAAGGCCGCAAGGACCGCATCACACCTTTGTCTGCCCAAGCCCGCAGGCACCTGACAGCTTGGTTCAAGGAACAAAACCCTTCCCAACCTGACCCGGTGTTTCCCGGGACCAAAGGCAACCGACTGACACGTGACGGGGTTGCAAAAATCCTTGCACGGCATGTTGTCGAGGCTTCGACAACATGCCCGTCCCTGGCGGTGAAGAACATTTCACCCCACACGCTGCGGCACACCTGCGCCATGAGGCTTCTTCAATCCGGCGTGGACATAGCCACGATCGCGCTTTGGCTTGGCCACGAGAATATCCGCACCTCGGGAATCTATCTGCACGCCGACCTCGCCCTCAAGCAGCGGGCCTTGGACCGGACCAGGCCACCGGATGCCAAGGCCGGCCGGTACCGTGCGCCCGATACTCTCTTGGCGTTTCTGGAAGGGCTGTAATTATGCAGAGTTGACCCATCCATAAGGTTTATCAGGACGCCACTCGGTGAGTGTTTTCTGCATAACCGCGGCCTCTACATAATGGATCCAATGCAGAATTCTGCATTAGATCCACGACACCAGATTTACGGCGAGCACGGCCAGATCGCACCACAGCTGGTTCGCTTCGAACGCCGTGAACGGCAGTTTCCCGAGCCCGGCATTCTTCAGCGTTTTGATGCGATTTTCGCACCTGGCCCGGGCGCGATGCCGAGCGTCAAGGAAGGCAACGTTGTAACGCGGGGCATTGGTGAGGAACGCGGTCACCCGGTGCCCATCAACGTCAAACAGCGAGGCTTTCGCCCCTGGATGCAGCGGTTCGGCCCGCAAGTACAGGCGAGTGTTTTGGGGGTAATCCTTCAGCTCGATGACCTTGGTCGCGTCGATGACCCACGCGTCATGGCGCTCGTTTCCGTGCTGGTCCAGGGCCAGTTCCCAGTGGTCCTTGTTGTTGATCCAGTGAATGAAGCGTTCGTTGGGGACCGGGAGTGCGAAAGAGGTGGAGAACTGCAGTCCCAAGGAGTGCAGGTGGCGCAGGAACTCGCGGGAGGCTCCGGCGCTGTCGGTGCGGATCAGGATCCGCTTGGTGTCCAGGTTTCCGTGTTCGTCGTGCATGGAGTCAGGTAGCTGAGAGAGCGCGTCGTCGAGGACTCGGATGTGGTCGGCCGCGGAATTGGCGCCCTTGTTTCCCGGCCGCAGCATGGCGGCCAGGATTTCCCCGGTGCCATTGTCTTTGCCGTAATCGATGCTCGCGATCATCGGGGAAAATCCATATCCGCCCTTGTATGTCCCTGCGCTTCCCTCTTTGTCGCTGTGCGTAGTAACGAGAGTGGCGTCGAGGTCGATCGTCAAGGGATCCAGCCGCGTGGCCAGCACGGAGGGGTTCCGTTTTCCTGCGGCCTCCCAGATCCGGGAACGCAGTCGCCGGCTCAGGGTGGTGAATCCGTGCGAGAAGGCCTCGGGCTGATCTGGGGCCCGAGCCACGAACCTAGACACTGTCGCATTCGAGGGAACGGCTCCGAAGAGTCCTGGGCTGTTGCGCAGGACATCCAGGTCCGAGACGTGTTCTCCACCGCCGGCGAGCATGAGTGCGAGGGATCCGATGATTCGTCCCGGTCGGTGGATGGCTTGTTCGGGAACGAACTGGGAGAAGCGGTCTTCACACAAGGCGGCGAAACCGGTCGCGTCCAGGAACGCGGTCAGGACGTTCAGTCCGGCATGGGAAATCAGTGACTGGTTGGTGAGGGCTGCCGGAAGGGACGGAAAAACTTGGGTATCATTAAGCATCGAAAAGGTGATTCCTGCTCTGGTGTGAAATTTTGTGTGGTAACTCTATTTTCCCAGATCAGGGCACCTTTTCGTCATTAACGACGCTTAATGACGGACGGCCTCATGACGGCAGGGTAGCTTGCGGATGCGACGCTCCCGGGTACCGGTCGCCTCCAAGGCCTTATCGACCAGGCCGGCCGGGAGGTGCTCGGTCAGGGCGCCCAGGTGCGCGGGGGCCCAAACAGGGGTGTCATGCCCGCGATCGGCCGCCGGGGATCCTGTCCCGGGAGTGCCGGGCTGGCCAGCGGGGGCAGGGAAATGAGAGGATGGCATGTAGGAACTCCTGTGCGGTCTGTGTGCTTGAACACTCACATCCTTGGCAGGAGTTCCTCCGGATTAAAAGGGTTTTCGGGACCCGTCTT
>NZ_AOCK01000003.1 GCF_000348945.1 Paeniglutamicibacter gangotriensis Lz1y
GGTCCTTTGCTCTAGATGTGACCATATGCGGAAAAATCTCGCATGTATCTAGATAATCGATCAACCGTTTCTCGATCGCTTCAAGCGCTGATCTATAGTCCTCTTGAACCCGTACGTATCTTTCGTAGGTGGCTTTCGCATTCCACTCTTGAGACATTGCGCTATCTCACGTTCGAATTTGATACAGAGCTCAGCGGAACACCTCGAATGATGACGTCGTACAGTTCTTCATTGGCACTGTTTGGATGCGGTTCTACAATGACTGTTCCACCTGCACCTATCAAACTTGCAGGCGCGTTGATAGATATTTCGGCACCGAGATTCAATCGAAGGTTGCTAAGTCGGTTTCTGACACGGCCTGCATCTTTAGAGAACGTGACAAGGGGCATGCCACGTGCAACCGTCGCTAGTTCCACTTCTTGTTGAGAATGGGCGGGAACATGGGTGCGGATGAAGTCGCCGGCATCAAGGGTCGGCATGTTGCTACTCAATTCGACGCTGAGGGCACTGTGAAGCCTGATCTTCTCGTTTGCATCGAGACTACTAATTTCGATTGCCTCTGACAGTACGTTCAAATACCGTTCTGTCAGAACGACCGGTTGTTCGCCAAGTTTCATTCCCAAGAACTCGCCAATGTAGTAGTTTGCAAAGTTCCTACCATTCTGGACGTCCGCAAGGTATCCATGAGCGACCATAGGCTCAGTGTCAGTGTCAGTGTCAGTCGAAGTCTCGTCGGCATCCAACGCAACATCGCCAGTAAACAGAAGTGCGATCTTGTAGACCCTGTTGAGCTCACTAAAAACTAAGTCGCGGATATGCTCAATTGAGATTCCTTTTAGACCGTTTTCATTTGTAGTCTGTTCGGCACGCATAGCCTCTTGATGCTCGACCTTAGCAACCAAGACACAAGCAATCCCGTCAAGGGTTGCATCGGCAACGACCATTAGTCCAGGCTTCGCGGTTAAACGCTGTACTTCTGCCAACCGAGAAGCGAGGAACTTGCTGAATCCTAAGAGATCTTGATCCTCAAAAAAGCGTCTTGTTTCCTTCGGCGTTGGAGAATCAACCTTGTCGCTAGGTACAACCCTTAGCGCACGCGAGGCCAAAGCATCGACAAACCTGTCGATCATGAACTTTCTATCGATATCTTCCAACTGAACTGGCAAGTCCGTCAGAATTGCCTCGAAATGACGATCGTTAGCTTGCCCTACCGTTGCAATCTGGTGCATGTACACCGTCGACATATCAAGGGTTTGGAAAGCTGGCATGTATTCCTCCGAAGGGACTCATAGTTACTGAGAATCATCGCGGATGAAAGGGAAAATTCCAACTTTGAGTGCAGCAGAATTGACAGGAAGATTGATTACATACGTACGAAACTAATCTATCAAGGTTCGACCTATGGATGCCCCTGCATCCATATCTCGATGGATACCGTGCGACAAGGCCGTAGGGGCACCATGGAACATCCCTTGGCCGCCGTCTAATTCATCTTCGGTCATGCACACGGCGGCCGCGCACCGAATTATTCGCTGCCAAACCGAATGTTACAATCGACGAGCAGTTGAACCGTAAGACTTTACCAATGGTGAAGCGTCTGGGAAGTATGAAACTATTGCGATCGCCGGGCCGCAATATCAAGCTAGCGACGTCCACGCTGATGATGGCGCGCCGGACGCATCCTTAGAACAGGTCGGGCGGGTCCAATGTCAGGCGTCATCAATAAGGTAGAGGTATGAATCTGGTGAAGTCGAAGCAACGTGTTGAAGACCATGGTGAGGTATTTACGCCGGCTTGGTTGGTCGAGGCGATGCTTGATCTGGTGAAGGACGAAACCGAGCGCATCGACTCCCGATTCCTCGAGCCGGCTTGCGGGTCAGGAAATTTTATTGTGCGCGTGCTTCGGCGCAAGCTCGCCGCCGTCGAGATTAAGTACGGCAAGTCTGCCTTCGAGAAGCGCCATTACGCCCTGTACGGCCTCATGTGCATCTACGGTATCGAGTTACTCCCTGACAATGTCGCCGAGTGCCGTGAGAATATGCTGGAGATCTTCGATGATTTCCTCGCGCTCACGGAGGACGACGAATTCCACCGAGCCGGGGCATATGTGCTGAGCCAGAACATCGTTCATGGGGATGCCATGACGATGCTAACCGACGATGGCACGGCCATCAGTTTCCCGGAGTGGGGTTACCTCGGGAAGGGCAAGTTCCAGCGTCGAGACTTCCGCTACGACACCCTCACGCAGATGAGCGCCTTCGGTGGGCAAGACACCCTCTTTGCGGACCTCGGGAGTCACGATGTCTTTACCCCGACCAAAAGCTACTTGGCCATGAGTGTTGGAGAGCTGGCGTCATGACCGCCCATGCCAATTTCTCGCTCCGCGGCCGCAACCCCGACGTGCTCTCATGCATCGCTAACCTCTCTAATGATGAGGTCTTCACTCCTCCCGAGTTTGCCAACCTCATGCTCGACAACTTGACCCAGGCGTGGGCCGAAGCTCACGATGGGGAGAACATTTGGTCGAACCCTGCCGTACGGTTCCTCGACCCATTCACCAAGTCAGGTGTGTTCCTGCGGGAGATTACGAGTCGATTGACCGAAGGGCTCACTGAGATGATGCCTGACTTGCAGTCCCGTGTCGATCACATCCTCACGAAGCAGGTCTTCGGCATTGCCATCACCCGCCTGACAAGCCTGATGGCACGCCGCAGCGTCTATTGCTCAAAGGTGGCCAACGGATCGCGCTCGATCACCGCGGCGTTCGACAACGCGAACGGAAACGTGTGGTTTGAACGCCTTGAACACACTTGGGAAGGCGGCACCGAATGGGTTCACACAGCTGACCCAGGCGGTAGGCCGATAAAAAAATTCACCAACGGACGCTGCAAGTTCTGCGGCGCTTCCCAACTAGTGACGGACCGCGGCGCAGAGCTGGAAACCCATGCATACGCCTTCATTCACACACACGATATCAAGGCTCGGCTCTCCGAGTTGTTTGGAGAAGACATGCAATTTGATGTGATTATCGGGAACCCTCCGTATCAGATTAAAGGCGGGGGCGGCGGTTCCAACGATTCGCCGATCTATAACCTCTTCGTCAAACAGGCCATTCATCTACAGCCGCGATTCCTCAGCATGGTCATCCAATCCCGCTGGATGGCTGGAGGCAGAGGCTTGAGCGAGTTCCGGGCGGAGTTTCTGGCTGATTCACACATTCGTACGCTCGTAGACTACGAAAACGCGAAAGATGCTTTTCCCACGGTCGGCATTGGCGGTGGTATCTGCTATTTTCTATGGGATCGCGACAACCCAGGACTGTGCGAAAGCGTGTATCACCGCAATGACGTGAGCATCGGGCCCTACCCTCGTCGTCTTGATGAGTTCGACGTTTTCGTGCGGGACAAGCGGGCCGTCGATATCCTTCATAAGGTACTGGCGTTAGGCGAAAGTTCATTTGAGAAACTCGTGAGCGGTGACACGCCATTCGGGCTGGCAACAAACTTCAAGGAATACCACAGGGATGCGAGCCCGAAATCTGATCAGATACTTCTCTACGCCAACCTCGGCACCACTCGGGTTCGGGGTGCCATAGACCGCAATGTGATCAGGAAGAACACCCATCTGATCGACGCATGGAAACTCTTCCTTCCCGTTGCTGGATCAGGCCGTGAGCGTGAACGGAGTGGCGTAGACGTAGTCCTCAGTCCACCAATCGTTGGAGAACCCCAATCTGCCTGCACGCAGACGTACTTGGTGGCCGGCCCTTTAAGTTCAAAGAACGAGGCACAGAGCATCGATTCGTACCTGCGAACACGACTTATTCGGTTCCTCATTTCCCTTCGAAAACCAGCACAGCACGTCTTCCGGGGCATGTACCGATGGGTTCCCCAGCAACCTTGGGACCGCACGTGGACTGATGCTGCCCTCTATGAGAAGTACGGCATCACCGAGGATGAGGTCGCCTTTATCGAGTCGATGATTCGTCCCATGAATGCGACCACAACGGCAGCTGACTGATGGGAAAGTCCATCGAGGAACTTCTACCACCGAAACCTGATGCTCGACTGCGGATCTACGCTTACTCCATCGACAGCCCTGCCCACGTTGGACTTGTCAAAGTGGGGCAGACCACCCGCGACGTGAAGAAGCGGATCGAGGAGCAGACCAAGACGGCTGGCATCACTCCCACGATCCTTTTAGACGTACCCGCGGAGCGGGAGGATGGCAGTTCCTTCACTGACTTCGAAGTGCGGGCGCGTCTCAAGACCAGGGGCTTAGAGAACGTCCATCTTGAGTGGATGAGGTGCTCACTCGATGACGTGAAGACGGTGATAACTGAACTGCGTACAGGGAAGAGGCTTGTCGGAACCCATCATGAGACCTTCCGTCCGCGGCGGGAGCAGGCCGAAGCCGTCAAGAAGACGCGCGACTATTTCCACTCCATCTGGCAGGAGGACATGCACGCCGTTCCGCGGTTCCTCTGGAACGCGAAGATGCGCTTTGGCAAGACCTTCACCTCCTACCAATTGGCCAAGAGCCTTGGTGCTACTCGCGTCCTTGTGGTGACCTTCAAACCCGCTGTCGAAGATGCATGGCAAACCGACCTTGAGAACCACGCCGACTTTGAAGGTTGGCAATACATGAGCAAGCAATCCGGTGTCGATCCGTCGGCGGTGGCCAAAGACCAGCCGCTTGTCTACTTCGGCTCTTTCCAAGACCTGTTGGGCCGCGACAAGGTTGGCAACATCAAGGCCAAGAACCAGTGGCTACACGAAATCAACTGGGATCTGGTTATCTTCGATGAGTACCACTTCGGCGCATGGCGCGACACCGCCAAGGAGCTTTTCGAGGGGGAGGACGATTCGCAAATTACGGCGGAAACCAAACTTGCTTACAACCCCGAGCTGGATGCCTACAATGAAGACTTGGACGTGCTGAGCGAGCCCGAAACGGAGTTCCTTCCTATCACGACACGGGCTTACCTGTACTTGTCTGGTACGCCCTTCAAGGCTCTAGCTACGGGCGAGTTTATTGAGGAGCAGATCTTCAACTGGACCTATACGGATGAGCAGCGGGAGAAGGCTCGTTTCGGCAGGGTTCATTCGGGCGAGTTGAACCCCTATGGGGCCTTGCCAGAGATGCGGCTGATGACCTACCAGATGCCTGATGAACTGCTGTCCATTGCCAGTATGGGCGAGTTTGATGAGTTCGATCTTAATGCTTTCTTCTCTGCCACCGGTGTCGGAAAGAGCGCTGAGTTCAAACACAAGAACGATGTTCAGAAGTGGCTCGACATCATCCGGGGTGCCTACGCCCCAACGCAGGTCGACAACCTCAAGCAAGGCTCTCAGCGACCGCCCTTCCCATACTCGGACATACGGCTACTTCCTTACCTTCAGCATTCCTTCTGGTTCTTTCCGAATGTGGCTGCCTGCCATGCGATGTCAAACCTGCTTGCGGAACCGCAGAACGCCTTTTTCCACAAATACAGAGTGTTAACAGTTGCTGGAACGAGCGCAGGAGTCGGTTTGGAAGCCCTTCCGCCCGTGCGAGAGGCTATTGGCAGTGGGCACGGGAACGGCTCAATCACGTTGTCGTGCGGCAAGCTCACCACCGGCGTGACGGTTCCGCAATGGTCGTCGATCCTCATGCTCCGTAACCTGAAATCCCCTGAGACCTACTTCCAAGCGGCCTTCCGAGTTCAATCTCCGTGGAGCCAGAAGAATCCCAACGGCAACAACCCCAACGAAGAAGAGATATACAAACCCGTCTGCTTCGTCTTCGATTTTGCCCCGACCCGGGCGCTGAGGCAGTTGTCGGACTACGGCGTGGGCCTCAGCCCTAGCGAGAATCCCGAGAACGCACTCGAGGAGCTAGTGTCGTTCCTTCCCGTTCTCGCCTACGACGGTTCACGCATGGTGCAGATCGATGCGGGCGGGATCCTCGATGTGGCCATGGCTGGCACGAGTGCCACCCTGCTTGCTCGCAAGTGGGAGTCGGCCATCTTGGTGAACGTAGACAACGACACTCTACGGCGCATCCTCAACAATGAGGAAGCTCTGAAAGCGGTTATGAACATCGAGGGATTTCGAGCGCTCGGAGACCACGTCATCGAGACCGTTATCAACAAGAGTGAGAAGGTCAAGGCGACAAAGAAGAGTAAGGGCGAGGATCTCACCCCTAAGGAGAAGCGGGAAATTACTGCCGAGGAGCGGGAATACAAGTCCAAGCGCAAGCTTATCCAAGAAAAGCTAATAAAGTTCGCGACTCGTATCCCTGCCTTCATGTACCTCACGGACTACCGGGAGAACACGCTTCAAGACGTTATTACAAAGCTGGAACCCGATGTCTTTAAGACCGTAACCGGTCTTTCGGTGGAAGATTTCCACCTGCTTGTACGGCTCAAGGTATTTAACACTGAACACATGAACCAGGCCGTGTTCGCGTTCAGGCGCTACGAGGATGCATCGCTGTCATACACCGGCATCGAGAGCCACGAAGGCCTAACACGGTATGGCCTATATGACACCGTAGTCGCAAGGGAAGTACTGGTGGCTCCGGCTTCCTAAACATGCCAGCACCTGGGACACAAGAATCGTCCTACCATGCTGTCGCACCAGGGGCGCCGGGCCTGAAACTCGGCGAGTTATTTTTGGAGAACCAATACACCGGATCGAGTTCCCAGCTGTGGCCGGTTCCGCCGATGCAGAATACGAAACGCTGCGTCAGCGCGACCCCTCCGAGTCAACAGCAATGCCTGACTTCAGTGAGGGCTGAACTGCAAACGTGACTGTGCAGTCCCCCGCGAAAAAACACAGACTGCATGAGGAGCATCTCGGGATTCCTAGGCCGCACACTGAACCTGCTCCATGCCGCGCGAGTCGGTGATGGGAGTGGAGAAGGAGCGGCTGAAGGTCAGTTGGTCCTTGATCTCGCGTTCCTCCTCCATGGGGGATGCTGCCCCAGAATTTCACCGTCGGCAGCCGGGTCAGGAGTTGTTCCAGGTCCTCCGCGGTGACGGGATTCCACACGTACACCCACCCAGGTGTCGGAATTCCTTGACGCACAGGTTTGAAAGCTCGGAAAAGGTCTTGAGCCCTCGAGAGTCCTCACTACGAGAGCGATCGCCGATAACAGCGCCTTTGTACATCGGAATCATAGGGGCTGGAAGAAACTGTTCCGGGTCACCCTTCGACCTCGTTGGTGACTTTTCTACAGCAAATGATTTACTGGGATCATGAAGGCAACTGAGGCATCGCTCCTGCAATTCTTGAAGAAATCGCCGCAGTTCGTCATCCCGATCTATCAACGCACCTACAGCTGGACCGAAAAGGAGTGCGACCAACTCTGGTCCGACGTGATCCGTGCCGGCGAAAACGACGACGCGAACGCGCACTTCGTCGGCTCGGTGGTCTACGTCGAGAAGGGGATCTACCAGGTATCCAGCCAATCCCCGCTCCTGGTCATCGACGGCCAGCAGCGCCTGACCACCGTGACGCTTCTACTCGAGGCGCTCTCACGCCACCTGGGTGACCGCGAACCGGTTGAAGGCTTCTCGGCGAAGAAGCTGCGCAGCTACTACCTGCTCAATCCCCTGGAAGACGGAGACAAGGCGTTCAAGCTTCTTCTGACGCAGACAGACCGGGAAACCCTGATTAACCTCGTGCAGCAACGCCCGCTTCCGCGGGAACACTCCGTGCGTGTCCAACAGAACTTCGAGTTTTTCGACCAAAAGGTGCGCCGCCTCGGATCGAACCTGGAACTCTTGTGCCGGGGCCTGGGCAAACTGATGATTGTCGACGTTGCGCTGAACCGCGAACAGGACAACCCGCAGCTGATTTTCGAGAGCATGAACTCCACCGGCCGCGAACTCAGCCAGGCAGACCTGATCCGCAACTACGTGCTGATGGGGCTGGAACCTGAACACCAGACGGAACTGTATGAACTGCACTGGCGACCCATGGAGCTCGAGTTCGGCCAGGAAAGCTACGGGTCGTACTTCGACGCCTTCATGCGGCACTACCTCACCGTCAAGACCGGGGACATCCCGAATGTCCGCGCCGTGTACGAGGCGTTCAAGGCCCATGCGAGCCGGCCCGAGGTCGCGGAAGCCGGTGTGGACGAGCTGGTCAAGGACGTCCAGCTCTACGCGGGATACTACTGCTCCATGGCCCTGGGCCGGGAACCCGACCCCGCGCTGAAGGATTCCTTCCAGGACCTGCGCGACCTGCGCGTGGATGTCGCCTATCCCCTGCTCCTTGAGCTGTACCACGACTATGCCAATGCAACGCTGCCGCGGGAGGATTTCCTGCGAGCCCTGCAGCTCATCGAGTCCTACGTCTTCCGGCGCGCCATCTGCGCCATCCCAACCAATTCGCTGAACAAGACCTTCGCGACGCTCGGCCGCAGCCTGAAGAAGGACCGGTACCTCGAAAGCCTGGAGGCGAATTTCCTGCTGCTGCCCTCCTACCGGCGCTTCCCCAACGACGAAGAATTCCGCCGTGAACTTGAAACACGCGACATGTACAACCTCCCCCGCCGCAGCTTCTGGTTGCGCAGGCTGGAAAACCACGGCCGCAAGGAACGGGTGTTCGTCGATGAATACACCATCGAGCACATCATGCCCCAAAATCCCACCGTGCCGGAGGAGTGGAAGCGCGAGCTGGGCCCGGAATGGGAACGCATCCACGAAGCGAAGCTGCACACCCTCGGGAACCTGACCCTCACCGGATACAACAGCGAATACAGCGACCGGCCGTTCCGGCAGAAGCGCGACATGCCAGGCGGGTTCCGCGAGAGCCCGCTCCACCTGAACCGCGGCATCGGCGCCGTGGAGCAGTGGAGCGAGGACCAGATCGAAGCCAGAGCGGCCGCCCTGTCAAAAACCGCGATCACGGTATGGCAACGCCCCGACGTCGAGAAAAGCGTGCTCACCGCCTACGGCGCCAAGCCCAGGGGCGACGCCCGGCCTGAATATGGCCTCGAGGACCACCCACACCTCTCCGCGGGCCGTCCCATGCGCCGCCTCTTCGAGGCACTGCGCCTCGAATTGCTCGCGCTCGACCCCAACATCGGCGAAGAGATCCTGAAGCTCTACATCGCCTACAAGGCCGAAACCAACGTGGTCGACATCGTCCCCCAGGCTACCCGGCTGCGACTGTCCCTGAACATGCCCTTCCCCGAACTCCTCGACCCCAAAGGCGTGGCCAAGGATGTGACGAACCTGGGCCGGTGGGGAAACGGCGATGTGGAAGTCGGCCTGTCCACCGTGGGAGAGATCCCCTATGTTCTGGGGCTAGTGCGGCAATCCCTGGAACGACAGCTCAGCAACGGGACCTCCGCCGCCGAGTAACTGAACGGGAACACCGATATTCCAAGCGACTGACCGCTAGATTTCCATGCAGCATCCTCGGACCGGCGTATCCAAGGCCGGCACGGCGAGACCGCACGGGATCCGCGTTGGTCAGCCGCCAGGCCCACTTCGAGGTGCACGGCGACGCCCTTACCAGAGCGTTTCAGGATCGATGCGGCGACAAGCATTGATGTACGCCGCCGGTCAGGGTACTCCTGACTCCGGTTAGTTTGAACAGCAGGGACGGTGCCACCAGTTTATTCATCGACTCAACTTTGGCTATCCCAGCGCGATCAACGTGTACTTTCGCTTCAGGACATGCTTTTCAGGATCAAGATGCTTCAGAGTATTTTGGGAGGATTCGTTAAGCAATTTCCGCCACCTATCGAAAAAGTTTGGATATGAGTATGCAGGATTCTGTTTCCAGGGCCATTACTACAGCGTCTAATGAGTGGCGCACCTCCCTGATCGACGTGGGTGGAAATAACCGACTCCTGTACTTCCGTCCAAATGCGTCGACCATACAGCTTGACGCAATGCCTGAATCTGCTGCCACCAAGCTCTTCTCCGGCAAAACGGTTCGGCTCAACGAACTCTTCGTGAATGCCGACGCTCTCCGAAAGGCGCAACGGGCCTGCACTGCGCTTGCCCGAAAGCAGCGCGAGGCCCAGGAAGAATTCGGGGTTCCCGTGGCATTCATGGCCGTGGGGACCGCCACATGGGATCCGACGGCAAGCGAAGCTATCATCGCAGCAGAAGCCGACCAAGTAGCAGATCCGGAAGAGGGAAACGCAAAGAAGCGAAACTACACGCTTCCCTCCGCCCCGGTACTTCTGCGCGCGCTCGAACTTTCACGCAAGAGAGGCGCCCAAGACTCATGGGAACTGCGTCTTGATGAAGATTTCTCACTGAATAGCGTGCTCGTACACGTCATGAATGCGGACCGCTTTCGCCTGGACGAAGAAGCAATCCTTGACCTCGACAACGGATCCCCACAGAGTGTGAATGAAATGCTTAAGGCGGTAGAAGCCGCGTGCAGGGATGTTGTTGATTTCAGAATCGAGTCCCATCACTACTTGGGCGCATTTACCTACCTGAAGCAGCCCATGGTCGCTGACATCGACAACCTTGAGGCTCTCGCATCGTCCGATCTCGTTTCAGCCCTGGCCGGAGATTCCGCTGCAGCTTCCCGAATCAGGGGCCAAAAGCTGGATCTTCGCGAGTCGGGACCTGACTACTCCCCGGTCGATGCCGAATTTCTTATTCTCGATGCAGACTCCAGCCAGAGCTATGTGATCAACGCTGCGGTAGGCGGCAGCAGCCTGGTAGTCCAGGGACCCCCTGGAACAGGGAAAAGCCAAACAATCGCCAACACCATTGCATCGTTGGTGGCCGCAGACAAGAAAGTGCTCTTCGTTGCCCAGAAGCGGGCGGCAATTACCGCTGTCTTGGACAGGCTTAAGGGCGCGCACCTCGAGCATTTGGTGCTCGATCTATTTGCAGCTTCCTCGTCCCGACGCTTTGTCGCAGATGAGCTCCGAAATGTTCTGGAGTTGCAACAGAACACGGGTGTACCCGACGTAGCCGCCCTGGAATTCACCATGACGCAGTCTCGCGACCGCCTCGTGAGCCACAATGACGCACTTTCCAAGCCCACCCGAGGGTGGGGCGTTTCCGTTTCGTGGTTGCGTTCCCAACTTCCCGGCATCCCGCCCACTGCCAGGAGCCAGATCCGACTGCCAGCGACAACGTTCACCACATGGACAGCATCAAGCCTGACAGAATTTGAAGCGGCTCTCGATAATCTGTTGGCGCTCGGAGCCCTTGAACCGCAGTGGCACCTGTCACCGGGCTGGAATCCGCAGGCCGTGAACACCCCTGAGGCCGTTAGCAACGGAACCGATGTTGCTCGGAACATGTCCACAGCCGAAGTCCCCGCTCTCCTCGCGTCACTGACAAAAACCTGTGCTGACATGCGGGTTCCGACCCCGTCCAAATGGCCCGAAATCGATGCCCTGGTTTCACGGATCGAAGAGCTGGCTGCTGTCCAAAATGCCGTTCCGGAAGCGCTCTCCTTGGAACGCACCAGCGACGAACTTCACGGTCTGCTGTGTGCCACCAACAGGGCGTTCAAGAAGGCGTCCGCGCAACGATTTAGTTGGAAGGAACGACGCCAGTTCAGCAAACAAGCTGCAGCGTTGAACCCGGCCCTCGACCGTGCCGCGATTCACCAATGGATTCTTCGGGCAGTCCACATTCGTGACACGTGGACCGGCCACGGCGTAGCTCAAGCAACACCTGACCATCTCCTTTTTGTGGACGCTGCAAAGTCGCTCCGGGGCAGGCTCGCCCGGCTTCAGGCAGCACTTCAGCACATCGATTTCGATGAGATGCTCCTTGCTGACCTGGCACCGTTCCTGCAGTCGCTTGCAAATCACCCGGCGCGCATGAATTTCCCCCGCGCGTTCGATCTCGAAGCCCGGCTTTCACAGGCGGGGCTGGGGACTGTTGTCGGGAGCATTTGTGCCGACATGGCGCAACACGGACACCTGGGGGGCCGGCCCTCTGAGGTCCTGCGCTGGGTCGTGTACTCTTCGATTCTCGAAGATGCGGAAATGACCGACCCCGGGCTCGCTGGTGTCTCTGGCAGCGAGCTGGAGTCAGCGAGAAGAAAATTCATTCGCTCCGACATGGACCACATGGCTGCAAATTCTGCCCGCATTCGGCGCCTCGTCGCGGAGCGCCTAAAGATTGCCCTGGATCATCACCCAGAGGAACACGCCACACTCAAGACGGAACTGACGAAAAAAAGGAACTTTCGTTCCGTCCGAACGTTCTTTAGCGAGGCACCCACCGTCATCCGTGCAGCCAAGCCCGTATGGGCGATGAGCCCGCTGCAGGTTTCGAGGCTCCTGCCCGCTGAGCAGTGTTTTGATGTCGTGATTTTCGACGAGGCCAGCCAGATCAAGCCCTCCGACGCGATCCCTGCTCTGCTGCGCGCCAACCAAGCCATCGTTGCCGGTGACAGTCGACAGCTTCCCCCCACCGAGTTCTTCAGCAAGGTTCTTGAAGACCTGCCGGAATTGCCAAATGGAAACGGCCCAGATGAATCAGGCCCGGAGGAAGACGGCGCTCTGAATGCCGTTGAAGAACCGGCGCTGAAGCCCAACAGACCAACGGGTTCCCTCACGAAGGACGCCGAGAGCATCCTTTTCGCCATGGAGCGGCTCTTGGTGGGCCAGTCGAGGAGTCTTCTGTGGCACTATCGTTCCCGGGACGAAAGGCTGATCGCGGTTTCCAACGCGCACGTCTATAGCGGTTCGCTCACGACCTTTCCGGCTGCGGACGCACTTGATGCCCTCCGGCACGTTGCTGTCGAGCCCAGTGAGGGCATTGGCCAAACGACCAACAGTCCTGTTGCGGAAGTTGAAAAAGTCGTTCAGTTGGTCAAGGAGCACGTGCGAGAGCGTCCCACGGAATCACTGGGCGTGATCGCGTTCGGTATCAAGCACCAGAACCGCATCGAGATGGCCCTCGATCGTGCCCGGGTTCAGGATCCTGAATTTGAAGCAGCCCTCTCTGGCCACGATGAGACTTTCTTTGTCAAGAGCATTGAAAGGGTCCAGGGCGATGAAAGGGACGCCATCATTCTCACCGTGGGATACGGCAAAGGCATGGATGGAAAAATGCGGTACTTGTGGGGTCCGCTCCTTAAGGAAGGAGGAGAACGCCGCCTCAATGTGGCAATCAGCCGTGCCAGGCGCCGCATGACTCTCGTGTCCAGCTTTGCCCTGGACGACATCGCCGAGGACGCGCATGCTTCTGCAGGCTTCAAGCTCATGTACCGCTTCCTGCGCTTTGTCTCTTCCGGAGGGAAGGAACTCCATGGCGGACCGGATAACACCATGCCGCTGAATCCCTTCGAAATTGATGTCCGGGATCGGCTCACGGAGGCAGGCCTCCAGCTTGATGCCCAAGTAGGCGTGGGAGCCTATCGGATTGATTTTGCAGTTCGCCACCCCACATTTCCTGGTCGACACATTCTGGCTATCGAGGCAGATGGCGCTTCGTACCATTCGGGGCACGTTGCCCGTGAACGAGACCGCCTGCGACAGGATCTCCTGGAACGGCGAGGTTGGACCTTCCATCGCATCTGGAGCACCGACTGGTTCAATAATGCCGAAGCCGAGGTTCGAAAGGTCCAGGCGGCGGTCACGGCCGCCCTTGCCCATACACAACCTGACATAAAGGTTTCGATAAGCACCCCAGACCCATCGAACGTTTCTGGGAAAACCTGGAGGGTCATCGAGCAGTCGAGGACCAAGCCAAAACCACATTTCACACCCGGAAATCCGATACGAACCTATCCGTCCGGCGTGTTGCTAGACCTCGTGATGCATATCCGAAGCGACGGAAAAATCCGGAGTGCAGACGATGAGCTTCTGGCAACCATGAAAGAACTCGGTTTCTCCTCCCGCGGCCGTAATATCGTCGCTGCCATCGAAGGAGCACAACGAAACGCCGACCTTCTGGAAAACCGACCATAGCCATTGCGCCTTACAGCCCAACCTGACCCCTCCCTGAAACAATGCCGCCACCACTGTAAGTGGGCCATATGGCAGGGTGCTTTCCTCCCGTCTCGGGCGAGCCACTACCCATTCAATAGTGGCACTTCCGTTGTTTCACCAGGGTGATGTCTTGCCCTGTGCGCATCAGGGCAAGAACCAAAGGAGACGTGGCCTACCTTTTGCATCGCGGTTCGCCCGTGGAAGATCGATCCCCCTGAGTAGGTTGTGGTCCAAGACAGTGGACCACAACCTACTCAGCTTTTTTGCTCAGAACGGTCACACGCTACTGCCGGCCCCCATCCTCACCGACGCTAGCAGTAGTAGAAGTCCCGTCCGCCAGGGTAGTAGCAGCGGTTCGGGGCCTTGCCGGAGGAATGCCCACCGGATCCGCCGGAATCGGGGGCCGGACCCCATGCCACGACAGCCGTATGGCTGGTGCGCGATGTGCTCGAATAGTGGGCACGTTTCGCGGCGACCTTCACGGTCATGTCGCTCCCCTCGTCGGCGGCACGCAGCTTGTAGGCCTTTTTGGTGGCCCCCTTGATGGCCTTGCCGTCGCGATACCACTGGTAGGAGTAGGACGTGGCCTGTGGCGAGGCAATTCCGGGCTTGGCGGTCAGCGTATAGCCAACCTTCTTCGTGCCACTGATCTTCGGCCTGCCCACGGACTTGAAGGCCGTGCCGGCCGCCGTCCGCGCGGCGGTCGTGGCCGACCCCGTCCTGAAACCGTGCCGCTTGGCGGACACCTTCGCCGTGATCTTCCGGCCGATATCCGTGGTGGTGATTTTGTACTTGGGCTTCGTCGCGCCCTTGATTGCCTTGCCGCTGCGATACCACTGGTAGGCGTACGACGTCGGAGTGATGTTCCAGGACCCCTTCGTCGCCATGACCGTTGACCCCCGGCGGATGGTCCCGCTGATCTTCGGCTTGCCCACCGGCTTGATCGCCGCACTGGACACCGTCCGCGCGGCAGTGGTGACGGATCCCGTCTTGTAGCCATACCGCTTGGCGGACACCTTCGCCGTGATCTTCCGGCCGACATCCGTGCCGGTCAGCTTGTAGGTGGGTTTCGTGGCACCCTTGATCGCCTTGCCGCTGCGGTACCACTGGTAGGAATACGACGTCGGGGCAAAGTTCCACGACCCCTTCGTCACTGCGACTGCCAACCCCGCGCTGGCGGTACCGCTGATGGTCGGCTTGCCCTTGGCCAACAGGCTGCCGCCGGAAACCGTCGTCGTCTCCCCTGCCCAGGTTGAGATATTGGTGTAGCCGTGCGCGAACGCCTCCATCGTCACGTACATCCGCTTGCCGGCATCGGCATGGGTCAAGGTGTATGACCTGCCGGTGGCGCCCTTGATCGGCTGCCCGTTGCGGTGCCACTGGAAATGGTCCAGATGGACCCCCGCTACATTGAATTTGCCATCCTTTACGGTGAGCTTCGCCCCGGTGCGCAGGGCCCCCGTGATTGTGGATTCAGACTTGGCCACTAGGTCCGCGGGGCTGACTCCGAACGTCTGGTAAATTCTCTCTACAGGCCATGCACCTTGCTTGGTGAAAACGGCACGCAGGGAGAATTCCTGGTCGTAGTGCTCCAAGCCGAGTCGCAACCGCGACGCGGTGGAAATCAGCTGCCCGTCCCCGACGCGGGTCCAGTAATAGTCGACATGGACGCCCGGACTGATGTGGCCGTCTATCTCCACGGTTCCACCGACAACGCTGCTTCCACCCACCGATGCATAACCTGGTGCTACGGGGTAAGTCGCGCAAGGCTTGACCTCCTTCTTGGTGCCCACAGCGCGAGTCGTCACCGCACCGGTGTTGGAGAACAACGGCTGCGCAATGACTTCCACCCACAAACGGTGTCCCAGATCGACACCCTGGACCCAATATTCGTCTGTTCTGGCCCCGGCAATCGGGGTGTCATCGCGGTACCACTGGTAGACGAGTTGCGGTGCGGCCGTCGGCTCCCACTGCCAGTAGTCCCCGAGTTCTCCGGCGGTCACTGGCTGGTCCGGGCAGAAGAAGCCTTCCGGATCCGGGTTTCCCTTGAACCGCATCTGGCTGCCGTCATCGGCTTCCACTGCGGCCGGAACCGCTGTTACAGCAACGGGAGCCGCTGCCGCGGGAGCGCCCAGGCCCATTCCCAGGCCCAGGACGAGGGCAGTGGCGGATACAGCCGCAAGTACGGTCTTGGCCCAGCGTGGGCGTACTTCTATCAAGTTTGGTTCCCCCAAGGATTTGGGACGGATCAACCGTCCCGCGTGGTCTTTTCGGCCAGTCTACTGCGCGTCCGGGTCGAATTTGTGCCTTCGGACTTGAGCATGCTCGGCAAGTCCACAAGGCGCCAAGATTTTAGATTCCATGGCCGGGGACACCAGTAGGCCAGGGACCCCCACGACCACCGTCGGCATCGTCCTGTACGCCCACCACAACACCACGGCTACCACGGGTACGACGACGGATCGATGCTGCGCAACAATTCCGTGCCATCGCCCGCGATCTGCAGACCACCGGATAAGTTTGGTCCATGCCGCAGAGAAAAATTGCCATTGAGTTTAGCGACGAGAATGTCACCGATGCCCGAGCACTGGCGCGAGCCATGCAATTTGTCTTCGAGGCCAGCCGGGTCGGAGACGGAACCGTCTACGTGGAAGGGTTCGCGATGAATCCGAAAGACGGTTGGCAACACGGGGACCACCGCATCGACATCGTGAAAAATCCGTAGAAAACTCACGTTGGATCTGGAGTGAAATGGGCATCAGCGAACGGAATATTCCCCTCCAATCGCCGATAACCGCACATATGACATCAGGAAGTGTTACTCCGGGAGACTATCGGTTCGTTCATTGTCCCGTCTCAGTATTGTTGGCAATATTCTCAATACACTTGGCAAGATACGGATTACAAGGTTTGTCTCATTCAAGTTGGCAACGCGGAGGCTCCGAGGTCAATGTTGCTGAACTAGAGAGATTCCGTGCACATGCTGGGCTATTTTGAGATCACTCCAGTCGAATGGGCGGTATCAATGCACTTTCGCCAAATACAGTCCAGCTAGCTACCCGTAAGAAGGATACGGAATTGCCAACTTCATTGAGACGAAACGGCCAATATCCGTCTCACTAAACATGGCAAAACCCCACGTCAGCGTTGCCAACAATACTGAGACCGGACATTCATAGTCTGGAACTTGTTGCTGCAGTACGTCGTCATCGGGCCGATGCAGCAGCATCACCTTCCTCGCCCTAGCCGTGTGGGTTCTGTTGCCTTGGGTCCTCCCCTGCTGTGCCCGGACCTTCGAGCGCTTCGAGCTGATGGAGCTTCTTCCTGATCCTGTTCATCATCGCCCCTGGGCACCTTCTAGATCGGCGCCGGGAACTACAACCCGATCATGCCCGGAGGGTTCTGCCCGGTGGTGGCCCGGAAAGCGTCGGTGTTCTTCGCGGTCTTCGGCTACGACGCCATCAGCACCGCCGCCGAGAAGCAGACCTAGGGCAAGAAGCACATGCCCAAGACAAGCGTCTTCTCGCTGGTCATCGTCAGGCTGCCCTACGCGGCTGCCACTCTGGTGCTCACCGGCACGCAGAACCACCAAGAAGGCGATCCGACCCTAGGATACCCCTTCGAGTTCAACAGCGTAGGGCTTCGCATCACTGCCACAGTCATCTCCGAGTTCGCGGTCTTGCCCATCGTCAGCGTGATGTTTGTTGAGCTTCTTGCTTGGCGTCATCCGGGACTGATTCTCCCAGACCGACCGCAACGGAACACCCAAGCGCATCACATGGATCGCGGGCATCCCTTCCACGCTGATGGCCCGAGTCTTGCCGATCAAGGCCATCGAGCACCTGAATGACACCGGAATCATTGCAGCCTTCGCGGTGGTCTGCCGGTCCGTGATCAACTACTTCGTCTGCGCCCGCGTTTCTCTCTTATGAACCCGGACGGCCCACGTCACGACGAACGCGTGGTGCTGCAGCACGGGGAAACCTAAGCAGTGTCCCTGGCCCACCGCAGAAAATCGTGAGCATTCTGCGGAACCCCACCAGCCGCTTGCCGGGTCGTGGACTGCAAGCCCGACGAAACGCCGGAAGTCAGAACACTATTGCACTGCGCGCGGTGCTGGCATGCTGGTGGGCTGAGACCAATCCTGTCTGATCCACCCCGTACCGCCCGCAGCTGGAAACTCCTACCAGCAGCGCTGCTCTCAATGTCCGGAGTACTGCTTTTTGGCGTAGGCAACGACCCGGTGGGCTACACCCTACTCGCCTTGAGCGTGCTCACGGCTGTATTTACCGACCGCGGGCTCGCACGCCACCTTGCCCTGATCGCGGCGGGACTGTTGATCATCAGCGCTGTTCCGCTAAATGCCGATTTGAGCACCCAGCATATGATCCTGATGGGCGGTGCGCTCACTCTGGCCGTATTGGTGCCGTGGCTAGTCTCGCGGTTTGTTTACCGCGAGGAGGTCATCAAGTTTCCGGTGAACACCGGACGTAAATGGCCGTTGAGTGCCAAGCTGTACCTGCTCGGTGTCGTGGCGCTCGGATACCTCATTTTGCCGGTGTACTTGATCGGCACGGGGGTCTACCAAAACTGGCCGGATGCGTCGGAGGCCACCATCTTCGGCCGGCTCTTTCTGGGAGTGAATGCCGTCGGCATCTGGGACGAGCTGTTCTTTATCTGCACCACCTTCACGCTGTTGAGGCGGCACTTTCCGGATTGGCTCGCCAACATCCTGCAGGCGGTGATCTTCTCATCTTTTCTGTGGGAGATCGGCTATCAATCCTGGGGTCCACTTTTGACGTTCCCCTTCGCGTTGCTGCAGGGGTACACCTTCAAACTGACCAAGTCGTTGACCTATGTCGTCTCCGTGCATTTGATCTTCGACTTTGTTTTGTTCCTCGTACTGGTGCACGCCCACAACCGTGACTGGCTGCCGATTTTCTTGTACTGAGACCCCTGCCCATGTACGCCGGGCAACGAATGGCGGGATCAAGCTCCCACTCGTGCACGCGCAATCGCAGGGCAGAAGACGGCAGACAACCATTGCGGTCAGCTTGGAGGCAGATGACAAAATCCGTCCGGGTTCCTGAGCCTCCTGCCGTCTTGCAGAGACGCAACCCTAAATTCCGGCAACCGTTGGACCCACAAACCGATACTTGACCGCAACACTCCCTCGCAGAAAACCCGGTCTTCTATCCACGCGCGGCGGCCAGCCACCCAAGGATTCGCGAGTCGAGCTATTCTCATAATCCTTTGGATTCCGAGACACTTCAGGAAGGCCAGCCCAATCAAGATGATCGACCTGCATTTCGCGCGGAAGATCGACTCGGAAAGGGATATCAGCAATCCGACGACATTCTAACGACCCGTCAGCCGGTCCCCACCTCGCCACCCGCGTACCAAAATCCGACAGTTTAGATATGACTGTTCGTAGGTAACGAAAGTTCCTTCTTTTACCCAGAAATGGCGGTTACCGCCGAATTTGCGTGTTCTGTCAGGATCGGTTTTGAGCAGGGCCCCTTCAGCCTAGGCGGGGGCGGAAACCTCGGCGTTTTGAAGTTCGAACATCCGCTACAACGATCTGACGAGTCGGTAGGCCCAGGGTGGGCCTGGTTCCGTGAGAACCATACCCACCCTGGGCATTACCAGTTGTTATGAGATTGGATATCGCTGAAGTATCTCCCAGAGGGCCCGATGCCGGGCCTCATAGTTCTCTGGTGAGTTGTAGATAAGTTCGACCTGCAAGCTGTCGACGATGCCAAGGTATGCATCGACTAGCGTTGTAGCATTATGCGGGTCGAGACTTCTGGGCAGAGCTGCAATGAACAGTGATCTTAGATCCGCCTCAAAGAGTCGGTACTTGGTGATCACGTCCTCGCGGAGCGCAAGCGGTGGAGCATAGACGGTGCGCAACAAGAAACGGAAGTCCGGCGATGACGCGTATCTGGTGTGCAGAGCGTTTAGATACTCACCACCGGGCAAGGGTACGCCTGATTCTGCGGCGAAGGCATTGCTTGCAGCGAGACGTTCCTCCCGCAGGGCGATGTCCATGACCTCGTTGAAGAGCCCATCCTTGTTGGCAAAGTGGGCATAAAGGGAGGCCTTTCGCATCCCGGCCTGTTCCGCGATCACCGTGAGCGAGGAAGCGTCGTAACCGAATTCTGCGAAGTGTTCAACAGCAAAGGTGCAAATCTTCTTTGCCGATGGGGACAATGACATTGGGTGCTCATGCTCCGTATTCGTTGGGTCGAAACGATTAGTGGCTGCCGAGATCGGTCACGGCAGGTGCGCGTTTGACGCTCACTGCCACGATAGCAATGGCAACCGCACCGACCACCATCAGGAATGCCAGCCAGGCCAGGGGTCCTGTCTCGACCATTACTCCCGCGATGGGGGTAGCGGCCGAGGAAATGATGAGCTGGAATGCTCCTAGCAGGGCTGCTGTAGAACCCAGGGACGTGTGCTGGGATGCCATGGCCAGTGCCATAAGTGTCGCTTCCGCGATGCCAATGCCGAAAAGTGAAATGAACATGCCAATGACGATGCCCGGTAGACCCATTCCCAACAGCACCAGCACGAAACCGACCGCGGCACCGAGCGCCACGAGGATGGTTCCAGCCATTCCTAGTGCACCAGCGCCGAATCGTGTCACGGTGCGTCCAGCGACGATGGCACCGAGCATGACGGAAAGTCCCGTTCCCCCGAACACGAGCCCGAAGGTGTTGGCATCAAGATCAAAATGACCTTGGTAGATGAATGGTGCACCTCCGATGTAGCCAAAAAGGAAAAAGAACACCGCGGACAGCCCCAAGGCCGGAAGCAGGAATCCGGCATCCTTGGCAATTCGCTTGTAAGTGCTAAGGACCGTTCCCAGCCGGAGGGAAGATCGGGTTTCCACCGGGAGAGTCTCACGCAGGTTGACCGTCGAGTTGGCTAGTGCGATGGCGGCCAGACCTGCAAGAACCAGCAGCACTGCGCGCCAGCCAAAGTGCTGGTCAACGAACCCGCCGATGGTCGGTGCAAGCACCGGGGCAAGGCCCTCAATTGTCATCAACAATGCGAAGAGCTGAGCGGCGCGCACTCCTTGAGCCGCATCCCGAACCATGCTCAAGGCCACGACGAGTGTCAGCGCCGCCGCGAGCCCTTGTAAGGCGCGAGCCGTTAGGAGGATTCCCATAGTTGGGCTGGCTGCTGCCCAGAGCGAAGCCAGAAGAAATACCACCAAGGCGACCAAGAGGGGGCGACGTCGACCGAAGGCATCGGTGATTGGACCAAAAATTAGTTGTCCCGCGCCCATCGCCAGCAGGTAAACCGTGAGGGTCAACTGGCCAGACGCTGCGGTTCCGTTGAGTTGCTGGACGATGTCGGGCAGGGAGGCCAGGTACATGTCGGTGCCGGCCGGGCCCAGTACGGTCACCAGCGCTAGCGACACGGCGAACCACGCACCCACTTTCCGTTGGCGCTGAATAGTAGTCATTGTGGGGATCTCCTCAAAAATCGAATGAATTCAGTTGCCTACCTACCGATAGGTAGGCAGCTGACTCTAACGCACATGGGAAATCAAGTGCAACAATCCGAAGAGGTCATGGCAGACGCCACACTAGGGGTCCAAGGAGCTTGCAGACGCGGCGGTACACAGATGCCGGCGCGGGCGGATGCAACAGGCGACTCCTAGGCCACGAATATGCCCGTAGACCTTTCGGAACGAGCAGCGCATCAGCCGTGCAGGCATCTCCTAACACCGGACCTTCCGGCGATATCCCCGGTCGACCGAGGTATTTTGAAAACTTTATGGTTTTCAAGACATCTCGAAGCATAGACATCGCAGATATTCGAGGCATGCCACAGCATCTGGTCGAGAACACCCGCGTCTTCATCAACTATCTGAACCTCGCCTCGCAGCAATCCGGACTCAAGGCACTTGGCGTCCCGGACGACTTGGTCTATGTCGACTACGGGCTCACCGGGCACAATCGTGAAACCCCAGGACTGGATCAAGCCCCGGAGGCACGTTTTCCGGGGCCAGGAGGGGCGTTGGCATTGGGTGGGAACGCTTAGCTGAACGGTGATGATGGGTCTAGCACGTCGTCAGTCGGGCCATCTACATCGTCCACTTCATCTACGGCCGCAAGCACCCACTCATGAATCCTGACTGCCCTTGGCATGAGGCGCATGTGGTCCTGCAGCGCGCGGAAACCTAGACGACTGCAGATACAGGGAACGCGGAGTATAGGGCGAACGCAAAAGTCCCCGTTCCGGATCGACCGATCAGGAACGAGGACAAATGAAGTTTTAGAGACGGCTCTCGGGGTCGACCCACTCGCCATTAACAATGACTTCGAGGTGTAGGTGGGGACCTGTCGAGTTGCCCGTACTACCGGAAAGCGCAACAACTTCGCCGACCGAGACCTTTTGTCCCACGGAGACCTGCAGGGACGAGTTGTGGTTGTAGCTAGTTTCTAGCCCGTTGCCGTGGTCAATCTTGACCCGGTTTCCGGAGTGCCCAGCAAATTCGGCCTGCACGACGGTGCCTGAGGCGCTGGCCTTGACCGGTGTTCCCATGGGAACTGCGTAGTCCAGGCCGTTGTGAATCATGTAGCCGGGTCCGGTCGGGTTCTTGCGGTGTCCGAAGCGAGAGGTCAACCGGATGCTGTCAACCGGCTGGGCCAGGGCTCCGTTAGCGGGCATCTCGGTGATCCCTCCAGCGGCAGCTGTCGTGGTCGTTCCCAGCTTGTCCGCCTTGGTGGTTGTTTTCCCGCCAGCGGTCGTGACAGGTGCCGGCTTTTCTTTCTTGGGCTCGATGTACTCACTGGTCACCGAGGCGCGATCTACCGTGAGCTTGTCGTCGGCCGGTGCTTTGACATCTGCAACAGCACTTTGGGCGACGCGCTGGGGGTCAGCGGCAACTTTTTCAGCTTCTTGTGCGGGGGCGGCAGCGAATGCCAAGCCGGTCACTGCGGCGATCGCGGCGAGCTTGTGCACAAACCCCAGTCGAGGCCGTTGGGCTCGGGGTGTGGACTTCAGAGCGTTGTCCAGTTTGTCGCCTTCGGTGCCCTTCGCCGATGGCACCGGGAGTGCATCATTCTCTGAAGGAAGTTCGGCAGCGGCGATGGATGCCGGCTCCGGTGAGGCGGCATAGCCAGAACTTGCCACATAGCGGCGACCACCCTTCTGCTCGGCATTAGGGGTCTCGACGGAATCAGGGACCGCGCTTGAAGCGCGTCGGCCGGGGCGTCGGGAAGTTCTCTCGCCGGTAAGTGCGGTGTCCACGATCTGCTCTAGCGAACCATCGGTAGGCGAAGCGTCAACGGGATTGGCCGCACGGGAACGCCCGGAATTGTGCTGCTGGGTCAAATGATTACCTCTCATGTGTCGCCTGCGAAGTTAGCTGTCGGATTCGAGTCATGAGATCAACTCGGCCGAGCCCGCCTAGGCGGACTCAGCTTCACCCCGAGATCCATGGTCCAAGACCAGGAACGGTTGATTGGGTCCTCCGCCCCTACCGGGAATTCTTGATCCGCGATCCGCCGGTAGGGTTGTGCGAACCGGATCGGGACTGGGTTGCCCAAGTGCAACCTGACATACGACGCTACCGAGGTAAAGGCAAAAGTTATAATTTCGTTATCAATCCAAACAGCTGACAAACGCAAGGGAAACAACTGCTTTCGGCAGCACTACGGCGCCACCTTTCCCTACGGCTGCACAATGATGTGATACCGCCCCTCTCGGGGTGACTAGGCACCCGATCGAATGCTGCTATAGCCGGGCTAGTCCAACAGGTCAAGTTCCATCTGGATGATTTCGGCCGGGCGCTCCCCCATGACGGCGGCGTAAACGTGATCAAGGAGACCGTATTCCCGGGGTCTACAACGGTGCGAATGGTCCCATCTGGGGTTGGACGAGAGTGCTGAAATCTCCAACCGCGGTTCTCCACGTTCCCAACAGCCGGTCCTTTCGGAAACTAGTCTCAGCCGTCGGAAGCACATAGAAAGTCCCAGAACCGATCGCCTACCGCGACCCTTGGTAATCAAGTAACCGCCTATTGAATCCGCATGGTTCTTACTGTTCGCGAAAGCGAACTTCGGTGCGGCAGATCAATCAGGGGGTAGGCAGGTCACGGGCACTCCCCTAGGGTGGGAAGAGGACGAAAGGAGCACTTCATGAAGAAAATTCTCATGGTTCTGACCAGCGTTTCCGAGATCGGCGATACGGGAGAGGCGACCGGCTACAACGTGGCCGAGGCCGCGCACCCTTGGAAGGTCTTCAAGGATTCCGGGCACTTCGTTGACTTCGCCTCCATCCAGGGCGGCCAGCCCCCGCGCGACACCGTGGACACCGAAGATCCCATCCAAGTTGCTTTCACCGAAGACGAGACCACGCGCGCCGGTCTCTACAACACCGCCCGAGTCGACGTCATCGACCCCAGCCAATACGACGCCGTCTACCTCGTGGGTGGCCACGGCACCATGTGGGACTTCCCAGACAGCGAAGGCCTGCAAAACATCGTGGCTAACGTCTACAACACCGGCGGCGTAGTCGGCGCGGTCTGCCACGGCCCTGCCGGTCTGGTGAACGTGGAACTCGACAACGGGTTCCGCCTCGTCGAGGGACGCAGGGTGGCTGCCTTCACCAACGACGAAGAAGTTGCCGCGGAGAAGGACAAAATCATCCCATTCTTCCTAGCCGATCGGCTGGAAGAACAAGGAGCAACCCACGTGCCAGCGGATAACTGGGCGGAAAACGTCGTAGTTGACGAACGCCTGGTCACTGGACAGAACCCCGCCTCAGCCGCCGGTGTGGCCAAGGAAATGGAGAAGCTCCTAGCGGAGGCCATCCACCAGGAGAAGGCCGAGGAATCGGACGAGGCCGACGCCGTGCGGGCCGAGAAGGACGCCGAAAAGGCGGCCAAGAAGGCAGCAGAGGCGCACCCTGAGCATTAAGACGAACAGTTCACTGTGACTGGCGGTCGTCCCCTCGAGGGGACGACCGCCAGTTGTCGTTTCCGGCAAATTTGAACGTCTCTGTGCCGGGGGTTGCCACAGCGCTTCCCGGTGCATCCCGCCGCTTCTTATGTTGTTGGCCGGGGTCGACTCCTCCAGACCGATTCATCTCGAAAATGAAGCCGCACACTGACACGGGTTAGTACGGTTCCGGTCCGTCGGGAAGCTGCGTTCACGCACCAAGGACCATTTGGTCACTTTACCCCCCACTTCCATGCCGGGCACCACCGAATTACTGGAGTTGGGCTGACACCGTCGGGGCACGAAAACGCGGACCTCTCCTGCTATTCCGCAGGAAAGGTCCGCTCTGGTTTTCCAGCAGTGGCTGGCCCCCGTTTTGCCGGGGCCTAGGCGTCCTGCAGGTTCTTTTTGTCGCCCTTCGTCTGGACCTTCTTTGGGTCCAGTTGCAGGAAGCAGGCCGCAACAACAGCCAGCAGCAGCAGGCCGATGGCGAACCACAGACCGCCCAGCCCGCTGCCGGTACGGGATTCCACCGCACCCATGATGGTCGGTCCGAAGAACCCTCCGGTGATGCCAATGGTGTTCATCAGGGCCAGGCCGGAGGCGAGGGTGACCCCGTTCAGGCGGGTGCCGGGCACCGAGAACATGATCGGCTGGACCACGAACCAGAACAGGCCGGCCAACGCGAAGCCGACCAGACTCAGCACCGAGCCGCCCAGCACACCGATGGTCGTGCCGACGCTCATGGCAATCAGGCCAATGATCACGAAGTTCTTGCTCTTCTGCGGGGTGTTGGCACGCGGGGTGATGAACAGTGCCCCAAGGGCGCCGAAAAGCCACGGGACCGCAGCCAGGGATCCGACCAGCCACGGTGCCATGTCATTGGACTTGGCAATGACACTGGGCAGGAAGTAGGTGACGGAGTACAGGGAGACCTGGTGGGCTAGGTTGATGAAGATCGCCAGCATGACCGTGCGGTCTTTGAAGATCTGGAAGAACGAGTGTGTGCCGGAGGCCTCGATCGACTCGGCTTGTTCTGCCGCGAGGCGGCATTCCAATTCGGAGGATTGCTCGGCCGTGAGCCACTTGGCGTCCTGGGGCCGGTTCGGCAAATGCTTCCAAACCACGAAGGCCAGCAGCACAGCGGGGATGCCTTCGATTATGAACATCCACTGCCAGCCGTGCCAGCCGCCGATGCCTTCCATTTCCAGCAGCAGGCCGCCCAGCGGACCGCCGGCGACGACGGCAATGCAGGCACCGATCAGGAAGTAGCCATTTGCCCGCGCCCGTACATCGCGACCGAACCAATAGGTCAGATAGAGCATCACACCCGGAAACAGTCCCGCCTCGGCGGCGCCCAACAGGACCCGCATGATGTAGAAGGAAGTGTCATTGACGACAAACGCCATGCAGGCCGAAAGCACGCCCCAGGTGATCATGATACGGGTGATCCAGAAGCGGGCACCGACCTTGTGCATGATCAGGTTGCTGGGGATTTCCAATGCCGCGTAGGCCAGGAAGAAGAGCCCGGCGCCGAGCCCGTAGGCTGCGGCACTGATCCCCAGGTCGATTTCCAAGCGGTCCTTGGCCATGCCGATATTGGTCCGGTCCAGGAACGAAATGATGTAGGCGAGAATCAACAACGGCATGAGTTTGCGGAAGTTGAGCTTGTTCATGGCTGCCACATAGGCCGGGTTGCCGGGCTTCAGCGAAGCGAGTGCTTTCATAGCTGTCCTTATGTCTGGTGCAGGGCGGCGACCATGCACACACGATTTTAGTGGGTTGGTGGGAGGGTGTGCGCTACAGCAGGATCGAGAGCGGATGTTCAATCCGCTCCTTGAAGACGCGCATGAGCCGGGCGGCCACGGCACCGTCGATGACTCGGTGGTCGGCCGAAAGCGTGCACGTCATGACCGTGGCCACGGACAGTTCTCCGTCGTTCACCACGGGACGTGGTTCCGCGGCCCCCACGGCTAGGATCCCTGCCTGCGGCGGGTTCAGGATCGCGGAGAACTCCTTGGTGCCGAACATTCCGAGGTTCGAGACGGTGAAGGTTCCTCCGGCCAATTCCTCCGGGCGGATCTTGCCGGCGTGCGCGCGCTGCGCATAGTCGGCGATCGTGGCGGAAAGCTTGGAGATCGAGGTGCTCTCAACGCGGCGTGCGATCGGTGTCAACAGCCCGGTCTCGGTCGCGATGGCCACCGAGATGTCGGCATGGCGGTGGCGAATGATCGCGTCCCCGTCCCAGGTGGAGTTTGCTTCGGGCACCTCGCTGAGGGCCAACGCCATCGCACGCACGACCAGGTCGTTGACCGTGATCTTGCGGGGTGCCCCTGCATTGATCTGCTTGCGCAGTCCCAGCAGCTCGTCCATGCGCACATCAACGGTGAGGTAGAAGTGCGGGACGGTGGTCTTGGATTCAGTCAGCCGGCGGGCAATGACCTGGCGCATTCGGGTCAGTTCGATGCGTTCGGTGCCCTCTGCCAGGGCATCGGGCTCCGTTGCCGGCTGTTCGGGGGCCGGAGGCTCCGCTACGGGGGTAGAACACGCGGCGGCGGCTTCGACGTCTTGGCGCAGGATGCGGCCGGACGGGCCAGTTCCCACGAGCACGGCGAGGTCTACCTCTAGCTCGCGCGCCAGACGGCGGGCCAACGGGGAGCTAAAGACCCGCGGCGCGGCCGGTGCCCGATCCGCGGGATTCGAGGGGGCCTGGGGCCATGGGTCGGATTCACCGGGACTCGGTGCGCCGGCCAGGGCAGGCTCCGGCACCGCTCCGGCAGCGGCCAACAACGCATCAATCGCGGCATCGTCATCACTTTCCGCGGCGATGACGGCGATCGGCGTGCCGACCTCCACGTCGATCCCGGGGCTGACCAGGAGGCGGGCCACTACGCCGGCGGTGTCGGCTTCCATTTCCACCGTGGCTTTTTCCGTCTCGATTTCTGCCAGCGGCTCGCCGATCGCTACGGTTTGGCCGACAGATTTGAGCCAGGCGGCGAGGAACGCCGAGTCGGCGTCGGCCACGATGGCCGGCATCTTCACAAGGGTTGCCATAAGAGCTGTTTCTCCAGTTCCGGTGGGCCTAGCGGCCCAGGTTGGTGGCGGCGGTTGCCAGCGCTGCGTTGATTTCTTCGCGGCCGGTGAAGGCCGCACGTTCCAGCACCTTGGAGATGCTCGGCGAGGACTCCGCACCGGTCACCCGCTGGATCGGGGAGTCGAGGTAGTCGAAGTAGCGCCGCTGGATCTCGTCGGAGAGCCAGTCGCCATAGGAGGTTCCTCGGGCGCCCTGTTCGACGATGAGCACGTTATTGGTTTTCTTGATGCTCGTCCCGATGGTGTCCCAGTCGATGGAAGCCCTATCTAGCCAGCGCAGGTCGATGACTTCGGTGTCCAGCTGGGATTCTTCCGCGGCAGCCAGCGCCGGCGCGACCATCGCCAGGTAGGTCAGCACGGTGAGTTCGCTGCCTTCGCGACGTACGGCTGCCTTGCCCAGTTCCAGATGGTGGTCGAAGTCGGAGACCGGGGACACTCCGGTGGAGGAATAGAGGTCCACATGCTCGATGATGATCACCGGGTCGTTCAGTGCCAGCGCGGTGTTCATGGCCCCGACGTAGTCGAAGGGCGTCGATGGGGCAACGATGCGCCACCCGGGCTGGGTCGCGAACACCCCGGCCGGGTCCATCGAGTGCTGGGAGCCGTACCCGGTTCCCATGGCGACCTTCGAGCGCAACACCACCGGCATGGTTCCCTGGTCGCCAAACATGTGACGGGACTTGCCGATCTGGTTGAACAACTGATCTGCTGCAACCCACATGAAGTCGGCGTACATGAACTCGATCACGGGCTTGTAGCGACCGTCCATGGCCATGCCCCCGGCGAGCCCGGTGAACGCGTTCTCCGCGATGGGGGTTCCCAGCACCCGGTCCGGATGTGCGTCGACCAATCCCCGGGTCGCACCGTTGGTTCCGCCCTTGAGCCGGTGCACGTCTTCGCCCAGGACCACGATTGACTCATCGGCGTCCATCCTCGCGCCCATGACGTCGGCGACCGCGTCGATGAACCGGCGTTCGGCCAGCTCACCGACGAAGGTCTCGGCCTCGGCGGTACGGGCGCTGGCCAGTTCGCTTCCGTCTCCGCGGATTCCCACGTCCACAAAGGAGGGGTCGGGCCACAGCTCGGGGCGGATTCGGCGGCGTTCCTTTGCCGACTCGGGGTCTTGCTCGGTCAGTGCCGCCACGGCCTCGGCGCAGGCGGCGTCGATCACAGTGGTCATCGCGGAGATCGCCTCCCCGTCCATCAGTCCGCGGCGCAGCAGTTCTTCTGCCACGCGCAAGATCGGGTCGCGTTCACGCCAGGCTTTTTCCTCTGCCTTGGACCGGTAGCCGAAGGCGCTTCCGGGAAACGGGCCGTTCTGGTGGAAGAAGCGGTAAACCTGGGCCTCGATGAGCGCCGGGCCGTGGCCGGCGCGCATGTGCTCGGCGGCTTGTTCGGTGGCCAGGTAAACGGCCAACGGATCCATGCCGTCCACACGCCAGGAGCGGATCCCAAACCCGGGTCCACGGCCAGAAAGCCGGGATTCACCGGTGACATCGGCAACGTGGGTGGAGACCGCGTAGAGATTGTTTTCAATGAAGAACAGCAGGGGCAGCTTCCAAGCGGCAGCAAGATTCATGGTTTCCAGCGAAGAACCGATATTTGTGGCACCGTCACCGAAGTAGGTTGCCGTCAGATCGCTGGACCCGGCCCCCGCGTCCGTGTGGCGCTGCGCCCAGGCGTTTCCCGCGGCCAGCGGGACTCCCCCGCCGACGATCGCGTTGGTCCCCAGGGCCCCTGCTTCGAGCCACTGCAGGTGCATGGAACCGCCCCGGCCGCGACTGAAACCTTGTTCCAGTCCGAGGATTTCGGCCAACGTTCGCTGGAGCAATTTCTGCAGTTCTGGAGATACCGGCTTTCCCGGGTCCATGCGGCCGCCGTTTCCCCGGGCCAGGTAGGACATGGCCTTGGCCAAGAACTGGTGGTGTCCGCGGTGGGTACCGTTGACGCCGTCGCCGGGACGCATATCGATGGCGGAGCCCACGGCCCCGCCTTCCTGGCCAATGCTTGAATGGGCTGGTCCGTGGACCAGGCCGGCGCCGGCAAGTTCCAGCACCGCTTCTTCGAACGACCTGATCACCTGCATCTGCACCAGCATGGTGCGCAGCAGCCCGGGATCGGCGGCGTCCCAGTCCGCCGCCGTGGTCGTAAGTTCGACCCAATCCACGTTCGGGGTCAGGGGGTGTGCTTCTGGCATGTTGTGTTCTCCGCTGGGTTTGGCCCGCCGGCATCCGGTAGGTCTGATCGTCGTGACGTGATGTCCGTCTCGGAAATCCAATGTAACCACAGATTGGATACAACGCAAACGAAAACGACGTCTATTTCACACTTTCATGCAAGAATAGTGAACAAATGGATCCAAAGACTCGTTCAAGGTCCCACCCCACTCGATTTTCGGCAGGAATTAATAACCATGGCATCCCCTCTCGCAACAGCACCCGTAGCGGTGGTGACCGGCGGCGGCGCAGGCATCGGCCTGTCGTTCGCCGAACGTTGGGTCGACGGTGGCGGACGCGTCGTGCTGCTCGATGTATCCCCTAGCCACCTGCGGACCGCGGTCGCCCGGCTCGGGCCGGACAATGCGCGGGCCCTCGAGGTCGATGTCACCAACGACCAGGACGTTGTGGCCGCTTTCGGCTCGATCGCTGACACCGAAGGGTCGCTGGATGCCCTGGTGAACTCCGCCGGCCTGTCCCGCCCGGCGCCTAGCCACCAGGTCGACCCCGCGTCGTTCAACCGGGTTCTGGACATCAATCTCACCGGCACTCTGCGCGCCTGCCAACAGGCATTCCCACTGCTCGCGGTCTCGCCGCGCGCGGCCATCGTCAATCTTGCCTCGGTCGCCGCGCACTCGGGCATGCCGGGGCGTGCCAGCTACACCACGTCCAAGGCCGGTGTCGGCGGGCTGACGCGCACGTTGGCAGTGGAATGGGCACCCCACGGCATCCGCGTCAACGCCGTGGGACCCGGCTACGTCCGCACGAACCTGACAGCCACGCAGATCGAGTCGGGACTGCTGGATGCGGCCCCCATCGAAAAGCGCACCCCGCTGGGCCGATTTGCCGAACCGCAAGAAATTGCCGAGGTCATCAATTTCCTCGCATCCCCTGCCGCCTCCTACGTCACAGGTCATCTAATGATGGTCGACGGCGGCCTGACCATCGACGGGAACTGGTACGAATGAGCACCCCACGTTACGACTTCACGAACAAGACGGCCCTGATCACCGGGGCGACCGGAGGCATTGGGCGTGAGATCTGCCGCCTATTCGCCGATTTCGGGGCCAATCTGGTCATGCTGGACCTTGACCCCGGGCCACTGGCCGCGCTGGCCACAGCGCTCGGGGCCCCGGGCCGCGTGGCCACACTGGCAGGAAACGCCTCCGCGCAATGGACCATCGATGAGGCCCTGTCCATGGCCGCGGCACGCTTCGGAGCCGTGGATGTACTGGTTCCAGTGGCCGGAATCTACCCCGAGTCTCCCGTCATCGAAACCAGCAACGAGCTGTGGCGCCAGGTCATGGACATCAATCTGGACGGGACCTTCCGGCTATTGCGGTCCGCTGCCCCGCTGATGAACGACGGCGGCGCCATCGTGACCTTTGCTTCCGTGGCAGGGCACCGCGGCAGCAAGAACCACGCGCACTACGCGGCCAGCAAAGCTGGAGTCATCGCCCTGACCCGTTCCCTCGCCCATGAACTTGGGCACCGAAATATCCGCGTCAACGCGGTTTCCCCGGGCACGATCTCCACCCCGATGGTCCAAGCCCTAGTGGCCGAACGCGGGGACTCGATGCTCTCCGGGACCCCGCTGCACCGCTTCGGCCGCGCCGAGGAGGTCGCCCAAGCCGCCGTGTTCCTAGCCAGCGAAGGCGCAAGTTTCATCAACGGGGAGACACTTCACGTCAATGGCGGGCTTTTCATGGCTGGTTGATACTGCCCCTGAGTAGCCGTAATTCAGCGCGAACGCCTCCCACGTCATATGATGAATCCGAATCAGACGAGAATGAGGTCAATTGGTGAAGAAGTCCGCAAGCCTGCGCATTGCGGCGGCGCTGCGTCAGGAAATTCTGGATGGCATGCGCAAGCCCGGCGAACGCATCCTGCAGGAACTGGTGGCCGAGGAATTCGGTGCCAGCCGCCTGCCGGTGCGAGAAGCCCTGCGCATGCTCGAATCGGATGGACTGGTCACGCTGGTGGCCAATACCGGTGCATGGGTCACCGCCATGGACTTGGCCGAATGCACCGAAACCTACCTGATTCGTGAACGACTGGATTCGCTTTTGCTTTCATGCGCCGTTGCCAGGTACACCGAAGCGGACGTTAATCATCTTGAGCGGCTACTGCAGGCCATTGAAGACGCCACTGATGTGACTGGATATCTGGCTGCCGATCGCGAATTTCACCTGGAAAGCTACAAGCCAGCGCGCATGGACAACCTCTATTCCATGGTGAAACGCATGTGGGACACCACCGAGCACTACCGCCGCGCGTACTCCCAAATCATCGGCTGGGAGGGACTGCAAATCACCCATTCGGAACACAAGCTTCTCTTCGAGGCCTTCAAGCATCGGGACGCCGAGGACGCCGAACGCCTCATGTTCTCGCATCTACGACGCACCCGACTGGAACTGGCCCGACACCCCGAAGTTTTTGACCCCGCAGCCGACTGACACTTGTTCAAACAGCGAGGCCGACTGTCACCCTCCGTGTCCCAGTGGCTTTGTCCACACAACGCGACTCTCCGCCCGTCGATCAAGTAACTAATGTCGCCCCGTGGATCCAAAATCGGAAACTCTTTGAGCCCATGTTCGTACTCCAGGCCAGTCGACTTTTGGCGACTTTTAGAGTTCAAAGAAACATCGCCGAGAGCAACGGGTAAGGCAATGCCAGTGCTCTGGATGCATGGAGCAACGGACACAACGCGAACATTGAACTAGTACGGTTGCGATCCCCGGTGAGGCGCATGAACGGCAAGGCTCAGAGTCCCCGACGCTCCGAGGAGGCTCAACTCCGTCAGCGAATCAGAGATTTCAAGATCTCGACCACGTGACAAGGCCAATTGCAATTCTTTGTATCGCGTCCTCCAAGAGCGTGCGCCCCAGAGAACCTTGACGGCCGTCAACAGCAGGTTTTTCACCACGCGGTTCATCCGGAGGAGCCAGGTGTCAGGCGCTCGCCAAGGGTGGGAAGTGGACGAAAAGAGCCAGATCCAAAGTCACGGGTCCCAGGGCACCGAAGGCGGTTTCCGGTGCGGCAGAGCAGCTTATTGTTTTGTTAACTTGCGGCGGCAGGTGCCACCGGTGTCGGTGATGCGCTGTTGACCTCGACCAGCAAAGCCGCGGCGATGGCATCGAAGGCGTGCAATGTGGGAAAGAGCCGGGCTGGGTCCTGCGGAATCGGCCAGCTGGACAACTTCACTGCCACAACTTCGGCGGGACGATTGATATAGACCATCTGCCCGTGGATCCCGAGGCACAGCACCACGTCGTCGCCGGGGTACGGGAACCACATCTGGTTCCGGTACATCCCGCCTGGCATCAGGTTGTCCACCGGGCTGTCGGCAAAGGCATCGCGGGAATCAGGTGCCCCGGCAAAGGTCTGGGCTATCCATTCTTTCGAGAGCACCTGCTCGCCGCTCGGTGAGAGTCCGTCGTTCAGGAAGAGGGAACCAAAACGGGCCATGTCGCGCATCGTGGCGTTGATCCCGCCATCGAATATCCCGGTGCCGAACTGGTCGATGCCCATGGTGGCATCGAATTCAGCGCCGAGCTTGCTCCACACCAGCTCGGACATCAACGCGGCCATGGGGCTCTTTGCTGCGGCCTCGCAGACCCAGCCAAGCATATCGGTCTCACAAGAGCGGTATTCAAAGACTCCGCCGTGGGCCGTCTTGCGGACCAACGTGCGCAAGTACGGGTACATGCCCGTTGGCCCGGGAGCCCTGAGGGCGGACCAACCGATGGCCTGCTCCATCATCCGCACCCCTGCGCTCGGGTCCAGATAGTTCTCGGAGAATTCAATGCCCGAGCGCATGTCCAGCAACTGGCGCACCGTCGCTCCGGCATATCCGGCATATCCGGCATCGGCAAGCTCGGGAAGGTAGTCGGTCAATTGCGCGTCGACATGAAGTACCCCCGAGTCGCACAAGGCTCCGGCCACCGCGCCGATCAGCGACTTGCTCATGGACATCAGCAGGTGCGGGGTCTGGGCGCCCATCTCTCCGAAGTACTGCTCGGTGAGCACCGTGCCGCGGTGCATGAGCATCCATCCGTCGGTCTCTGTCGTATTCATGATTGCGCCAACACTCACCGGCGCTCCCCCGGGAATCGCCGGGGCCACCATGACCGAGTCCAAGTCACGCAGTGCCGCCGATAGCTGCGCTACCGGTCCCTCGCCTCGGGATATTGCAGCCGTGGGCAGGAAGTCGGCCATATGTTGGAAGGACCAGCGCAGGTTCTCGGGCAGCTTCCAGTTGTTCATGTCCACACCCGCCGGGACGTAATCCAAGTTTGTGCCGTCCATGAGTATTCCCTATCCGTTGCTGCCCCAGTGAATATATGGACATTACCACTGGGTAACCCTCCCGCCCCAGTCCACTCCGTCAGTACTCCGGGCGGAGCCGACTATGACGTACCGGCAGCCGGCATAACAGCGGTGGGCTGCCGGTGCTGTGAAGAAAGTTGAGAAGTCTCTGGTGGTGTCTTCCCCCCGGTAGGGAGCCGAAATCATGGCGAAAACGAGGCACTGAGAACTGCGAAACGTGACAAAAACTTCGGCATGTAATCTGGAATTATCGGTTCCATCTAAATTAGGGGGAAACCTTGGAGTATAAAAACTCTGCGGGGCTCTATGTCGGCGGTATCAGCCTGATTCTTGCCGGCCCACTAATCGTTTTCATTGCAGTAACGTTCCATGCCTGGATGATTTTCGACAATCCCTCAGCCAACGTGGACGGTGTCTTCATAGGCTTAGGCGTATTCGGAGGGCTGCTAGGCATTGTGGGACTGATCCTCCTGATTGCGGCGACGTACCGGGCGCTGGTCAAGATCGATGCCATGCAGGTGATGCGCCCCTCAGCATCAAGGGAAAACCGGCCAGCCGACCACCGGTAATCATCCATTCGAGGCCTTGGCCGCACCGGCCCCCGGCAACTACTTGTTTTTGGCGGCAGCCATTGCCTCCATGATTGACTGCCCTGCCAGCAGCGGAGTTTTCCCCTTGGCGACAGCTTCAAGAGCCGTCACGATGCGCTGGCCCACCTCGATAGTAGTTCCACCCATCGCAGCACCAGCTAGGCCCTCCATGGATCCCAAGACTTCCACCACAGCGGTTTCCACTGCATGGGCGGCAACAGGTTCACCCAAGTGCGCCAGGCACATCGCCAAGGAAAGCACCGCGCCGGCGGGGTTTGCCAAGCCCATTCCGGCGATGTCCGGTGCTGAGCCGTGGATCGCTTCGAACATACTCGGTGCACTGCCATCGAGGTTGAGGTTTGCACTTGCGGCAACACCCAACCCTCCCTGGATCACCGCACCAAGATCGGTGATGATGTCGCCAAAAAGATTATCGGTCACCACCACATCAAAACGCTCCGGAGAGATCGGCAGGTGGAAACACATGGCATCAACGTGGACGTAGTCCGTCTCCACCTCCGGGTAGCGCTTGGCAACATCGGCCATAGTGTCGCTCCACAGCCTCCCGGCCTCGACCAGGATGTTGGTCTTGTGGCACAGCGTCAGTTTCTTGCGTCGTGAGGCCGCCAGGCGAAAGGCATAGTCGATCACGCGTTCAACACCGGCCCGGGTATTGACCGATTCCTGGATCGCGACGGCGTTCTTTGTTCCTGCATGCACCGTCGAGCCGCGCCCCACATAGGCACCCTCGGTATTCTCCCGAACGATCACCAAGTCGCAGCGTTCGGGACTCAGGTCAGCGATCGGCGTCTTCACCCCGGGATACAGCCGTACCGGGCGCAAGTTCACTGCCTGTTCAAACCCCTGGCGCATGGCCAAAATGAAGCCGCGCTCCAAGATGCCAGGGGTCACCGATGGATCGCCCATGGAACCAAACAAGATGGCGTCCTTGCCCCGTAGGCTCTCCTCGATGGGTCCGGCGAAAAGCTCACCGGTGGCCACATAGTGTTGGGCGCCAGCCTGAATATGCTCGCGTTCGGTGGCAAAACCAAAGAGTTCCTCGGCCTTGCCCAAGACGGCCAAGGCGCAACCTGTCACCTCCGGGCCGATCCCGTCACCCGGGACAACGGCCAGTGAATAGGTGCGTGCGGGGGTAGTCGAACCGGCTGTCATTGTGATCTCCATTGCATCGTCCTGCCATTGACCAGTAGTCTACCTATATCACTGGTAAGACCACTCGTTCAATAGCGGGCCCGACGGCGGACCCCGGATAGGATGACCACCCATGAGCACCCGCTCCCCGTTTCCCGCCCAGTTGGCCCAGATGCTGCCCGTGGGCGAGCACGGTGTCGGGTCCACCACCAGCTCACCTGTCGTTTTCCCCTATGACGGCTCGGTCATCGGCCAGGCACCCTGCGGCGATGCCAGCACCGCGGCACTTGCCTTGGACGAGGCAGCCGGCACGCAGGCGGTCATGGCCGGAACCACCACCGGAGCCCGCCGGGCACTGTTGATGGCCATCCACGATGCCCTGGCCTCACGCGGAACAGAGCTGCAGGAGCTGCTGGTGCTCGAAACCGGCAAGCCCGCCATCGACTGCGCCGTGGAAATGGCACGCACACTCACCACCTGGCAGGCAGCCGCCGAGGAAGTCACCCGGATGACCGGCGAAACGGTCCCTCTCGATCTGCAGCCCTTGGGCACAGGAATGCTGGGCTACTACACCCGTCGACCAGCAGGCATTGTGGTGGGTATCGCCGGTTTCAACTACCCGGTGCTGCTGGCGAGTCACAAGATCGCCCCGGCACTGGCCGCCGGATGCCCCATCATCATCAAGCCCTCCCCCGATACTCCGCTGGCCACCTTGTGGATGGTGGCGCTGATCCGCGAGGTCTTGGCCGAGCACGGTTTGCCGCGCTCGATCGTGCAATTAGTCAACGGCGGGATAGAAGTCGGCGAGAGACTCGTGAACGATCCGCGCGCCGCGGTAGTCTCCTTCACCGGTTCGGCCGACGTGGGCCACCAGATCGCCCGCGCCGCCGCGCCGCGCAAGGTAGTCCTCGAGCTCGGCTCCAACACCGGGCTGATCGTCGACGCCGATGCCGATCTGGATGCCGCCGTAGACGCGGTGATCCGCGGCGGATTCTACGCCAACGGGCAGGCCTGCATCTCCATCCAGCGCGTGGCGCTGCATCAGGACATCGCCGCCGAATTCACCACCAAGCTCGCGGCCCGGATGCCCGAAGTGGTGGTTGGCGACCCACGCGATCCAGCGACCCGAGTAGCCCCGGTCATCAATGCCGCTTCCGCCACCCGCATCCGGACCTGGATCCACGAGGCATTGGACGCCGGAGCCCAGATCCTGGAAACCGAGGCGGCCCCCGAGAATCAAGACGGAACCGATGCCCTGGTGCGCCCCACCGTGCTCTTAGGGGTGCCGCGCAACTCCGCTTTGTGGGCGCAGGAAATCTTTGGTCCGGTGTTATGCCTAGAAACTGTCGCAAACATCGACGAGGCCATCGATTTGGTCAATGACTCCCGTTATGGTCTGCAAGCCGCGGTCTACACCCGCTCATTGGCCAACGCCTTCGAGGCCATTAATCGCTTGGACGTCGGCGGTGTGGTGGTCAACGAAATCCCGGGCTTCCGCTCCGACATCATGCCCTACGGCGGGGTCAAAGACTCCGGGGTGGGGCGCGAAGGACCACGGTGGGCCATCGAGGAATTCACCATCACCCGCATGGCCATGATTCGTCCGGCCTAAGAGAACTCAGCAGCAAGCGAAGGAAACGAACGTGAACGCAGCAATGGATTACAGCAAATTGTTCCGCCTTGACGGACGCAAGGCCATGGTGATCGGTGCCGGCAGCGGAATCGGTCGTGAGGCTGCCCTGGCGCTGGCCGCCCAGGGAGCAACGGTGGTATGCGCCGACAGGAACCTTGAGGCGGCCACGGAAACCGCCCAGCTCGCCGGGGCCCTGGCCACCGCCTACGCACTGGATGTCACCGACCTTGAAGCCGTCACCGCAGCATCCGCAGCACACACGGATTTAGATTCGTTGGTCTTCACTGCAGCCACCAACGTCCGCAAGCGGATCGCCGAGTACTCCATGGAGGAGTTCGACACCGTGGTGAATTTGAACCTTCGAGCCAGCTTCTCACTGATCCGTGCCTTCGCCCCGAACATGGCCCAGCACGGGGGCGGATCGATCACCGGTTTCGCCTCGATCCGCGCGACAGTGGTGGAGCCGGGACAGGGTGTCTATGCCGCGACCAAGGCTGGCCTGGTCCAGCTGCTGAAGACCGCCGCCGCCGAGTTCGGTCCCCAGGGCGTTCGGGTAAATGCGATTGCCCCGGGTGTGGTGGAGACCCCGTTGACCGCCCAGATCAAGGCCAACCAAGAATGGTACGACGCCTACGCGAACAAGAGCGCGCTGGGCCGCTGGTCGCGACCTGAGGAATTGGCCGGGGCCGTGGTCTACCTGGCCTCGGAGGCAGCCAGCTTTGTCACCGGTTCGGTACTCACCGTCGATGGTGGCTGGACTGCCATTGACGGGCGCTTCACCCCGCCGTCCTAAACTAAAAACCTCGTCTCAACAAGATGGGCCGTGTTGCTTCCCTCAATTGAGGGAAGCACCACGGCCCATTTGTGGTTTCACGACGTCGCGGTGCTGCCCCCGGGCTAGGGAACCCGCGACCAGTCCGGGGCCGCGTCACCACGGACCGACTCGTACCAGGCACACGCAGCCAGCACGTCATCGTCGGCCCCGACGCGCCCTGCCACCTGCAACCCGATGGTGCGCCCATCGGAGGTGAACCCGCAGTTGATCGTTGCCGCGGGCTGCCCTGACATGTTGTAGGGCAGGGTGAAGGAAATGTGGGTCATCGGCGTATCCGGGTCATTCGATGGCATCGGGTCTTCGGCGCCGAACGCCGCCATCGGGGCCACCGGGGAGAGCACCAGGTCAAAGCCCTCGGTGGCTTCCCGGGTCGCCTGCTGCAATTGGCCAAAACGTTGATAATTCTGGATTGTTGCCGCACCGTCGTAGTCCTTGCCGCCGGTGCACCACCGGGCGATGTACGGCAGCAGGCTGCCGCGTGCTTCCTCGTCCAGGGCCTTGTAGTCGGCCCAGGACCGGGTGCGCCAGAAGGCGTCGATCCCGGTAAGCACTTCTTGGGTCAGGAATGGAGCCACGGACACCACGGTGGCCCCTGCCGCGGAGAACATTTCTGCGGCGCTCTGGACAGCTGCCGCCACCTCCGGGTCCACTGCGGCACCCGGGCCTGCGTGGAGCTGTAAGCCCACACGCAGGCCCCGCGGTGAGGATAGGATTTTGGTCCAATCCATCTGCGGGTAGGGACGGGTCGAGTAGTCCCGGGCATCCGGGCGGGCTATGACGCTCATCAAGTCCGCGGCACCGGCCACGGTGCGGGACAGCGGTCCGGCAGCGCGCCCCAGATAGGGAGCATGCAGCGGGACCAGTCCGGCACTGGGTTTCAGTGTTGCCAAGCCCGCCCAGGTGCCGGGCAACCGGATGGATCCTCCGATGTCCGTGCCCACGTGCAGCGGCCCGTAGCCGGCCGCGGCTGCTGCACCGGCACCTGCACTGGACCCACCGGTGGTTAGTGCGGGGTTCCAGGCGTTGCGGGAAATCCCATGTAGGGACGAGACCCCGGAGGAGAGCATCCCCCAGTCGGGCATGGTGGTGGACCCCAGGATCACCATGCCGGCCTCCAGCAGCCTGTCGGTCACCGGGGCATTGGACTGGGCAATCGGCGGGTTGGCCAGGGCCGTGCCCGAGGGGACGGGGTGTCCGGCACGCGGGATGTTTTCCTTGACGGTGACAGGCACACCGTCATATTTCGATCGCTGTGTGCCGGCCGCCCAGCGGGCGGCGGAGGCCGCGGCGTCGGCGCGGACCTGGTCCGGGTCATGTAGGTAAAAGGCATTGAGCACCGGCTCACGCTCGGCGATCCGTGACAGGACCGCCTCGGCGACCTCGCGCGGGTCCAGTCCCGCGGCGAATCCGGCCGCTAGGTCGGCGGTGGTGGTGTCTTGGGTCTGCTGCGTCATGCTGGATTCCTTCTTCTCGGCGCGTTGTGACACATGCTCTGCAAGGCTCATGCGGTCCCTGCCTTGGCCAGTACCTCGGCATGCAGGTTCATGGAGCTGGCCACGAGCTTGGCGGTATAGGGATGTTGTGGATTGGTATACACCGATTCGGTGTCTCCAGCCTCCACAATGATTCCGCTTTGCATCACCACGACCTTGTCGCAGAGGTAGCGCACCACGGCCAGGTCATGGGAAACAAAAACGAGGGTGAGCTGGTAGGCATCAACCAAATCTGCCAGCAGGTTCAACACCTGAGCGCGCACCGAGACATCCAATGCCGAGACCGGCTCATCGGCCACCAGCACCCGGGGCCGGCAGATCAGGGCGCGGGCAATCGAGATGCGTTGGCGCTGACCACCGGAAAACTGGTGTGGATAGCGCTCGAGAGTCTCGGCTCCCAGGCCCACGGCCTCAAGCATCTCTTCGGCCATCTTCCGGCGCTTGGCCGCATTCTCGGTGCGTCCCGGGACCAGCAGCGGTTCGGTGACGATGTCCAGCACCTTCATCCGTGGGTTCAGCGAGCCCATCGGGTCTTGGAAGACGATTTGCAGTTCTTGGCGCAGCTGCACCAGCTGGGACTCTGGGGCCCCTGCGACCTCGTTGCCGGCAACCACCGCGGAGCCGGAGGTGGGCTGGTCCAGGCCGGCCAGGATGCGCAACAGCGTTGACTTGCCCGAGCCGGATTCTCCCACCACACCCAGGCGCTCCCCCGGGAGCACCGTGAAGTTGGCCTTTTGCAACGCATGGACCTCGGTGGGCTTGCCAAAGAGCGAAGTGCGTCCGCGCTTGTAGGTGCGTGAAAGGTCGGTGATCTTGATGACCGGCTGGATCTCCGCGTCCTGCTGCGGGGCTGCGGGTTCCACGGGGGTTTCTTCGGCGGCCGCGGCGTGCGCTTCAGTCTCGGCGACCGTCCACGGGACGTACGCGGCGGCCGAGGCCACGGTGAACAACCGTCCGTCGTGGTCAGTGGCTTCCAGGTCACTGGCGGCCAGCAATCCCCGCGTGTAAGGGTGCTGGGGCCGGGTGAAGATCTCCTCGGTGGCACCTTGTTCCACGACCTTGCCGTTGTTCATCACCAGTACGCGGGTGCACATATTGGCCACCACCGCCAGATCGTGGGTGATGAACAGCAACCCGGTTCCGCGTTGCACCACCGACTCCAAGACCAGGTCTAGGACCTGGCGTTGCACCGTGACATCCAACGCGGTGGTGGGCTCGTCGCAGAGCAGCAAGGAAGGGTCATTGGCCAATGCCATCGCCAGCATCACGCGCTGGCGTTGGCCGCCGGAAAGTTGGTGTGGGTAGGCCATCGCGGCCTCGGCGGGGTCCGGCAGCTTGACCGAGGCCAGCATCTCGATGGCCTTGGCCTTCGCGGCCCGGCGCGAGGGAACCATCTGGTGCTGCAGCATGATCTCGGCGACCTGGGCCCCGGCCCGCATCAGCGGGTTCAGTGCCGTCAAGGGTTCTTGGAACACCATGGCCATATCTCGTCCGCGGATCTTACGCATGACCGCATCGGAGGCATCAACAAAGTTCGCTTCATGCCCGGCAAGTTTCACCGTGCCGGTGGCCTGGAGCCCGTCGGGCAGCAGGCTCATCAACGCGGTGCTGGTCACCGATTTGCCGGACCCCGATTCACCGATCAGACCAATGCGCTCACCGCGGGCCATCGCGAAGTTCACGTCGTGGACCAGCGGGAACCTTCCGGTGGATACCGATAGTCCTTCGACGCTGAGCAAGGTATTTTCATTCTTCATGAACGTTCTCCGTTCAGCTTGGGATCAAAGCGGTCGCGTAGACCGTCACCCAGTAAGTTGAAACCCATGACGGCCACGGCAATGGCCAGGCCTGGCCAGACCACCAGCATCGGGTTGATGGAGATGTACTGCTGGGATTCCTGCAGCATCCGACCCCAGGAAGCCGTGGGCGGCTGCGTGCCTAGGCCCAGGAAGGACAGTGCGGCTTCGGCCAGCACCGCCAGGGCAAAGGTCACCGAGCTCTGCACCACCACCATGCCGACAATATTGGGCATCACGTGGCGCCAGGCCACGCGAAGTGCCGGTTGCGAAGAGGCGCGGGCCGCCTGCACGTATTCGGTGCTCATCACCTGCAGCGTCCCGGACCGAGCAATGCGCGCAAACCCGGGGATCGAGCCGATACCGATGGCCACCATCGCCGAGACGGTGCCCGGACCATAAACTGCGGCAAACATGATCGCCATCAGCAGGGCCGGGAAGGCCAAGAGGATATCGGCGAAACGCATGGTGACTTCTTCGGTGGCACCACGTTTCATCCCGGCAAGAATGCCCAACGGGGTGCCGACCAACAGGGCGATGCCCACGGCCACCAAACCGACCAACAGCGTGATCCGGGCACCATAGAGGATGTTGGAGAAGACATCGCGTCCCAGCCGATCGGTGCCCATCAGGTGGCTGAGGCTCGAGCCTTGGTGCTTTTCGGCAAAAAACTGTTCGTAGGGGTTATACGGCGTCCAGATGAAGGACAAGACCGCGGCCAGGACCACCAGGGATACCAGCACGGAGCCGATGAGCATATTGGTGTTTCTGCGCCTCGAGCGCTTGGCGCGCAGCTCGGTGATTGATGATGTTGTCATGGTCCGCTCCCCTAGGCCGATTTCCGAATTCGCGGATCAACCACGGTGTACAAGAGGTCAACGATCAAGTTGATGGCCAGGGTGATTCCCACCAGCACCATCACCACGGACTGGACGGTGAGCATGTCCCGGTTGCCCACGGCATCGAGCAGCATCGAGCCGAGTCCCGGGATCACAAAGACCCGCTCAATGACCACCGCACCGATGATCAGCGCTGCCAGCTGAACGGAGGTGACGGTGATGACCGGGATGGCCGCGTTGCGCAGCCCGTGCTTGAACAGGGCCTTCATCGGCGACAGCCCCTTGGCCCGTGCGGTGCGCAGGTAGTCCTCGCTCATCACTTCCAGCACGGCCGAGCGGACGTAGCGGGTCAGGATGGCTGCCTGGACCGAGGCCAGGGCCACCACCGGCAGCGCCACCCGGGAGAGGAATTCGCCGAAGTCCACCCCGGGGGCGGTCCAGCCGTTCGAGGGGAACCAGCCCAGCTTCAGGGCAAAGAAAATCACCAACAGCAGACCGGCCAGGAAGCCGGGAATCGCGATGCCCAACTGGCTGACCGCGCTGACCACCGCACCGGAGACCTTGTTGTGCCGCACCGCGGCAAAGGTCCCGAACGGGATGGCGATCACCAGGGCCAAGATCATGGCCAAGAGCACCAGGATCAAGGAGACCTGCACCTTGTCCAGCACCATCGGGCTGATGTCCTGGCGGGAAAGGTAGGAGGTGCCAAAGTCGCCGAAGGGTAATCCCGAGGCCCAGTCGAAGTATTGGACCAGCACGGGCCTATCGGTACCGAATTCGGCGCGCTTGGCCTCGAGCAGCGCGGGGCTGGCGTCGACTCCGAGAGCGATTTGGGCCGGATCGCCCGGCACCAGGCGCAGCACCACAAACACCAGGATGCTGGCGGCGATGATGCTTGCGACGAATCGGGCGATGTTGGTCAGGATGCGCATGACCATGGCTGGCCCTCCTGGGATCTGGGTAGTGGTGCAAGGTCAGGGATCGGTTCCCTCGACTATGGCGAGCGAACCGATCCCTGGGGTGGAGACGTCGGGGCCGGCTACTTCCAGCCGATGACGCTCAGATCCAGTCCTTCGGACACGGCGTTGGCAGGAATCCCGGTGACGTCAGCCTTGGCCAAGACGGTGTTGGGGAAGATGAAGAGCGTGTCGGATGCTGCATCGTCGACGATGGTGCGCACGACCTTCTTCATCCCCTCGATGTAGCCTGCCTCATCGGCCTGGTCCGCCGCCGCGGCCTCGGCCTTGATCTTCGAATTGTCGTATCCGATGTAGTAGTCCGGATCGTTGAAGATGGTCAGCACGTCACGCGGTTCAACAGCCAGGATGATGGACATCTGGAAGTCGTGCTTGGTGAAGACCTTATCCAGCCAGACGGCAGGGAACTCGGAGGATTCGATGGTCGCGTTGATACCCACATCCTTGAGCTGGGCCACGACGATCTCCGAGATGGCCGTGGCGTAGGGGCGGGTCGGAACGGTGAAGGTGATGTTCGTATTCTCTGCCCCGGCTTCCTTCAACAGTGATTTGGCCTTGGCCGGGTCGAAGGGGTATTCGCCGTTGAGGTCCTCGTAGTACGGATCCGTGGGCGGAACCGGGCCACCGACCAAGGTGCCCTTCCCGTTCCAGGCCGCGTCCATGACTGCCTGGCGGTCAATGGCGTACATGACTGCTTGGCGTACCTTCACGTCGTCGAAGGGCGCCACGCGGTTATTCATCGAAAGAATGATTTCACCGGTCGAGGTGCCATCAAGGATCTGGTACTCCGGGTTGCCTTCAAAGGTCGTCAACAGATCCGGAGCCTGCATGTTGTAGACGATATCGACATCACCGGATTGCAGGGCGTTGGTCGTCGCGGTGACATCGGCGAAGTACCTGAGCGTCGCGGTTTTGATCTGTGGTGCCTCACCCCAATAGTCCTCGCGTGCAGCCAGGGCCATGGATTCGTTCGGCTTCCAAGACTCGACCGTATAGGGGCCGGTGCCAATCGCCGTTTTGGCCAGGTCGTCGACGCCGCTTTCATCGAACATCGCGCCAATACGGGTAGCCATGTCGTAGAGCCAGGCGTTGCTGGGTTGCTTCAGGACGATCTGGACTTCGGTGTCGCTGAGCACTTTCACGGAGTCAACGACATTCATCTTGTTCTTGACGCTGGAAGTCCAGGCATCAGATTTAACGCGGTCGATGCTGAATTTCACGTCTTCGGCGGTGAAGTCCGCGCCGTTGGAGAATTTAACGTCCGGGTGAAGTTTGAAATCGTAGGTCTTCAGGTCATCGCTGACGCTCCAAGATTCCGCCAGCAGCGGCTCAAGGGCGCCCTCCTGGTTGATCTGCACCAGGCCTTGGTAGACGTTGGCCATGAGTGCCTGTGGTATCGCGGCTCCGGCGGTGGTGGTGAAGTCGAGGTTCACGGGCGGGCCGGTCAGCGCGAGGGTGACTGAGGTCTTCTCGCTCTCGGTCCCTCCGCTGCTTTCGCCGGAGCCAGCGGAACACGAGGTCAGCGCGAGCGTCGCGGCCATTAAGGCAGCAAGCGAGAGGCTGGTCTTCTTGGAGCGGGACATGGGCATGCTCTCCGATGTTAGAGGGGGTGGAAAATCATTCCGCCCTTTAGTATGTGATTCATCTAACAGCAGGGTGCTGTATATTTCAACCTATACGCATGGTCTTACCAGTTAGATGAAGTGGCGTTGGTGCGGCCCCCAGAGGGGCGCTGAGACGGCTCCGGGTCCGGCACCGGACCGACAGGTCGATTCAGGCGCGGATTCGCACCTAACCTTACCGCTGGCACAGGTCACGGACCCAAGCGGACGAGTCCGATCCCCTCCGACGAAGGAGCAGAATATGACATATATCCCTCTTCCCGGGACCGTTACTTTCCAAGGCCGGATCGGGCGCACCCATGAGGATTCTGTGCCCTGGTGGCCGGAGCCCGACGCCGCTACCCCGGGTTCCCCCAACATCATCTACGCGGTTCTTGACGACGTGGGACTCGCGGACCTGGGTTGCTACGGATCAAAGATCCGCACGCCACATCTCGGCGGTGCAGCAGGAAGCACGGATTTCCCCGCCGTCCTGCCGAATTTCCAGGGATGGTATGGTTTGCACCTGGGTGCGGACAAGCTATCCCCCGTCTCATCGAGCAACACCGGCGTTTTTCCCTTCACGGGTAGGCTGGAGAAAGTCGTTTTCACTTTGTCCGAATCCAAGGAAACGACCGTTTTCGAGGCGGAGGACTAATGGCCAATTCCCCCTCTACATCGCCCCGTGCACCTATGTCCGGCCAATCGTCCGGTCCCGGTACATCCAACACCTCGAGCGTCAGGTCCCCCATGAATACCGTCTCCTTCACTCCGGCCGTGGCCACCCTCACCTACGAACGGGTGGTCGAACAGATCGAGAAGGCCATCACCTCGGGCTCCATCGTGCCCGGTGACCACCTGCCCTCCGAACGCGAGCTCATGGTGCAGTTTTCGGTCTCTCGTCCGACCATCCGCGAGGCATTGCGCGTACTCCAGTCCATGGGTTTGATCGAATCCAAGCCCGGTGGTCGAGGTGGACCCAAGGTCCTCGAGCCTTCCCCGGCAACGCTCGCCCGATCGTTTACCACCATGGCCCGGCTCGAAGCCCTCTCCATGGATGATCTTGTTCCATTCAGGCTGGTGCTTGATTCCGCCGCGTGCCGTCTGGCAGCTGCCCTGCACACCCCGGAACAGCTCCAGAGAATGGAATCCGGGATCGTGCGTATGGAAGCAGCGGTGGGCACCGACGCCGAGGCCTTCGCTCGAGCAGATGTGGAATTCCACGAAGCAGTCTGGGAAGCCAGCGGTAATGCGTTGGTTTCCCTCTGTGGCCAGGCCGTATCCGGCGCCATCTTCGACCTGATCAGCCAACAGTTGAAGGATTCACCCGACTCGACACGCACCGAGGCCGATTCCGCCGCACTGGACCGGGGCATCTTCGAGGCCATCGCGGCCCGCGACGCAGTGGAGGCGGGGAGGCTCGCCCGGCAGGCGATCTACGACCGCTACTCCGATTTGCTCCCTACCGGTGGCGTGCTGGGACTGGATGCCCTGCTCGGTTAGGCAATAACGGCTCAACACGGAGTGCTGGAGAGCGAGCTCGAAGCCGTTGCTCCCACCTTGGAGATCGATGCGACTATCGAGGGGAACTACAAGGTGGGCTCCGGCCCAATTTCAGGTGGTGGCCTGAGTAAAGGGACCACCCCTGTTGCCCCCAACTCAACGAACGTCTCGGGGCTATATCGGGCCACCGGAAATGAACTCGAGCCTCGTGTCATCGTGGCGCCTTGGTATCGTGCTCCGCGCAAGCGATACCGGCCCACGGAACCCAGTTGGTTTTCCCGACTTCGCAGCTGCCCCGGGCACGTCACGGAACTAAATCCCGTTGAGACTTCCATGTGCCCACAAGAATCGCCCCCCATAGCCTTCGCCATCAAGTTCCTACATACAGAGATTCCTCGGCACCCTGTGCAGGGAGCCGGGGAATCTCACTCAAATCGAGCCTCGCAGTCCGAGGCACTAGATGTCGGTGCCCGTGAGGTATGCAAGCAAACGACGACGACACGACCAACCAGCCCCATCACGCCGCGGCGGGTGTGGTGGACATGCTGGTGAATCTTCAGGTGCTCCCGTCGGTTCCAAGATGCGCCGTGACGTCACGGCGATCCGCACTTCGGGGCAGCGATATCGCCTACGCAGGTGGCGGGCCAATCCCCGGAACCGACATCCAGGCAGATACCCCGGTTCCGAGCTACAGCCGAGGGTCCAACGGCTCGGACTCGAGAGCAAGGACCCCGAAGACCATCTGGTGAATCTTCCACATCGGTGCTCCGGAGGCTGTCAGCCGCAAAGATTCAAGCCCCAAAATGTACTCTTGCAGGGCCCGATTGCGTTTCCTGTCCGTGGCACGCTGGCGCAGACGCTCAAGGTTTCCATCTTCGAGGTAGTCAGGTCCGTAAATCAACCGCAGGTACTCCCTGCCGCGTACCTTGATACCCGGCTGCACCAGGCCGCGCTTCGCGCGGGTGAGGTTCTGCCAGGGCTTGACCACCATGCCTTCAGAGCCGGCAGCGGTCATCTCCTCCCACCAGCGCACCGCGGCGTCAATGTCGGCGTCTTGGTTCAGATCCACGCTCAGGTTTCTGGTGGTGGCGAACAGCTCGGGTCCGGCCGCGGCGAGTCTGTCGCTGATCTCCAGGTGCCAGCCGTGGTCCCGGGTTTCAAAGCTTTGTCCCTCGGCTGCCAACACCTGGAAGGCAGCGAAGCGCAGCTCGTTATCCGAGCCGACATAGCGTCGGTAGGATTCCCGGAACGCTTTGGCATTGGTGTGGCGTGTCCGGGTACGTGAGAGCAATCCTTCGACGTCAATACCGCTGTTGGCTGCCTGTTCAAGCACTGCCACGGATGCGTCCGTCGCGGCAATGGCCGAGGCGGCCATCGAGGCGTACGTGTCCTTGATCAAGGATTCGGCCTTCAACGACCACGGCATCAGCTCGCCATCAAGCAGCACCCAGTCACTGTCCAACTCGTCCCACAACCCGGCGCGTTCCACGGCTTCGTGTGCCTGCTGCAGCACTCGGTGCTCGTGTTCCGCCGCCAGGAACTGGCGTCCGGTACGGGTGTGCAGCGCGCCCAGCCAACCCTCGGGTGCATCGAAGCGATCGGGGTTGCGGGACAGCAGCATCACGGCTCGCGATCCCATGTGTTTTTCTTCGCAGACCAGCTGCGTGACGCCCTGGCGCTTGTAGTACTCAAAAGCTTCCTGCGGATGCTCCAGGTAGCCGGGCTGTGTCGAGGACTCTGCAGGCGACATGGTCGGCGGCAAGTAGCACAACCACCGCGGGTCGATGGCAAACCTGCTCATGGTCTCCAACGCGCCGGCGGCCTGGGCCTCGTTGATCTTCACGGTTCCCAGGCCTTCGGCCTTGAGGAACTGCGCTCCGGAAACGTCCTTCATGGACAACACTCCGGGTTCGCGTTCCGGCCCGCGCGGAGATTCCAGCGGCCTTCCCGGTTCGCAGTACTGCTTCAGCGCCTGGACCTGTACGACTTCACGTTCGGGATAGCGCATGGCACTGAGCGCTCCCCCGAAGACGCAACCGGTATCCAGACAGGCGGTGTTGTTGATCCACGCCACCTCGGTGACGGCTGTGTGCCCGTAGAGCACCGCGGCGTCCCCGCGGTATTCGTTGGCCCACGGGTAGCGCACCGGCAGACCATACTCATCAACTTCACCTGTCACCTGTCCATAGAGGGCAAAGGCACGCACGCGTCTGGAGGCACGGCCGTGGTACTGCTGGATCAGCCCCGCATGGGCAATCACCAGTTTTCCCTCGTCCAGGACCAGGTGGGAAACCAGCTCATCGCAGAAGTCGGCGACCTTGCGGCCAAAGCCTTCCTCCTGCCCCGCCAGCTGGTCCATGGTTGCACCCAGCCCGTGGGTCAGTGCCACCTTGCGCCCGCGCAAGGCGCGCACCAACTTGTCCTCGTGGTTGCCCGGCACACACAGCGCATGGCCGTTGCCGACCATGCCCATGGCCAGCCGCAACACCCCGGCGGAGTCGGGTCCGCGGTCCACCAGGTCCCCGACAAAGATGACCCTGCGTCCTTGAGGATGCGCGGCATCCACTGCCCTGCCCTGTTCATCGCGCGCCACCTCGTAGCCGAGGGTCTCAAGCAGCAGCAACAGCTCGTCGAGGCAACCGTGGACATCCCCGATCACGTCGAAGGGCCCGTGCTGGTCGCGGAAGTCATTAAGCAGCTTGTGGCGGTGGACCACCGCGCTCTCGATCTCCTCCGCTGTGGAAAGCACATGGACCCGGGCAAAGCCCTCGCGGCGCATGCCACGCAGTGACTTGCGCAGCTGCCGGTGCTGTCGGTCAATCACCGCCGGTGCGATCGCACGATCTCCACGGCCCTCGTTGCGTTCCAGGCACAGCTTCACCGGCACATCCAGTACGATCGCGGAGATGAGCATGTCCTGTGCCCGGGCCACCTCCACCAGCTTCTCCCGGGCTGCGGACTGCACATTTGTGGCATCCACCACCGTCAACAGACCCGCTTCCAAACGTTTGGTCGCCACGAAGTTCAAGGCTTCGAAGGCCGCCGGGGTCACCGATTGGTCGTTCACGTCGTTGCCGACCAGCCCACGGAAGTAGTCGCTGGAAAGCACCTCGAATTCCCCAAAGTGCTTGGCCGCGAAGTGGGACTTGCCCGAACCCGAGACACCGACCAGCAACACCAACCCGACCTCTGGGATCTGGATTTCGTTCATGCTCCCACCTTTTCGAAGATTGCCATTTGGGTGGGTGGCCCGGCTTTGGCCGCTTCCTCGCCCACGGGACGGTATTCGACGTCATAGCCATGGCGTTGCGCCACCGCCTGCGCCCACCGGGCGAACTCGGCCCGCGTCCATTCAAAGCGGTGGTCATCGTGACGCATGGTTCCGGCGGCCAGGTTCGGGTACAGGTGGTTGTATTCGGAGTTCGGGGTTGTCACGATCACGTGGCGCGGAGCCGCGGCGGCAAAGATCGAATCCTCCAACGCCGCAAGCCGGCTTGGCTCGATATGTTCAATGACTTCCATCAGCACCGCGGCGTCAAAGCCCGCGATCCGCTGATCGCGGTACAACACGGAGCTGTGCAGCAACGTGATCCGGTCCTTGTCGGAGTCGGCGAGTTCATCGAGGTTCATGGTCCTGGCCGCTTGTTCCAGCGACCGCACCGAGACATCGGTACCGAGGATCTTGGTGAAGAACCTGTCCTTGCGCATCCGGTGCAGCAGTGCACCCGGTCCCGATCCCACATCGACCACCTGGTGGGCGCCGCAATCCTTGAGCGCGGCCATGACCGCCTCGGCACGTTGCACCCGCAACGGAGTTGCCCCGCCTTCCTGGGCTTGGGCCGGCGCCAGCGCATCAGGTGTGGAGTCCGAGGTTTCCGCGGCGATCCGGGTGTCGACGGCGGCTACCAGGTCCTTCTGGTGCGCGAGGTACCGATGGGAAATCAGTGCACGCTCCGGATGGTCGGGCAACCAACCCTCGCCCTGGCGCACCAGCTTCTGAGCTTCATCGTCGCTGACCCAATAATGCTTGCTGTCATCGAGCACCGGCAGCAATACGTAGAGCTGTCGCAGGGCCAGATGCAGGGGCACCGTGCCGGTGAGCACCAGCTGGCTGTAGCGCGAGTCCTCCCACAAGGGGTAGGCATCGTCCAGGGCAATGGGGCGTTGCTCGATTCTCCAGCCCAACGGGGCGAACAGCCGCTGGGCCAGATCGTGGCCGTCGCGGCCGCGGGTGGAGATCACCGGCACTTCGAGGCGCAGCGGCAGCGGTGTGGTGGCCAGTTCCGGGTAGGTCTCGCTGGTGGTAGTCATGGCGCTGCGCAGCACCTTGCCCAGGGCCACGCTCAACAGGCTGGAGGCCGTGTACGGCCGATCATTGATGTAGTAGTCAAGCACCCCGTTGTCGCCACGGAAACGCTTGCTGCGGACCAGTCCGATGGCATCGACTTCCAGCAGCAGGGCCGCGGTGGTCCGTTCCGGCGAATACTCCGGGTAGAACACGTGGGCTTTGCCGACCGAAAGCTCGAAGGTCTGCAGTCTGCCGGGATGCTTGCGCAGCAAATGGGAGAGGGCCGTGGCATCGATTTGGGAGCCGCTCTCCGGTTCCAGTGTGATGCTGATCAGCAACGTCTCTCCTTCAAGAACTCCTGGCAATCAAATGCCTACTAGGCCTTTTCGAAGAAAACTACGCTAAAAGCCGCGTCGCGGAGGGCTCGGAAACAGCGCGCCGCCACGGTAGACGATGCGTGACTTCGTTTTCTGGTCAGGCAGCGTCGAGCGGCTTCACCCCGTGGGTATTGTTCTTGAGCCCTCGGGCGAGGTCGTACTTCGTCTGCATGGCGAGCCATCCTCGAGCCAATCCCCCGCCCCGGCCCGCTCCAACCACACGGCCAGGCTCGGGCCGATGTCGGCGTGCTCGTTGATCACACGGCCCAGCGTCGCGCGGGAGACGTCAATCCTGAGGGCTGCCTCCGCAACGGTGGGCTTGAGCTCAACGAGCACGTCTACACGCATGATCTCTCCTGGGCACGGAGGGGACTTCACCATGGGTCAATTCCGTCAGGGGTAGCCCTGGCAGTCAACGAGTCCAACGTCTTGACCGATACATCGGAACGTCAAACGCCAGTTGCCGTTGTCCCCGCGCGATAGGTACCCGGCAGGGGCGCCCTTCAGCACACGCCAGCAGAACGCGGCAATAGCCAGGCCGCCCGCCGTTTGCACAACATCGAGCGCTCCCCGGATGCGGGCGGGCTTCGTGCCGTGGGCTGGCGGTACGCCCCTCATGGAATGCTCACGGTAGAGCAATTCCAATCCCTTGTGCCGGAGAACGCTTTGTCAAAACAAGTGACAACTGACTAGGGGCGCAACATGATTTTTCCAACGCGGCCCGGCGCGAAGTTTGCCTGGGTTGCGGCACCTGCTTCTTCTAAGGAGAAGATAGCTTCAACGGGAAGAGTCAAATCACCGGCACCAAGGTGCTTGAAGAGTTCACCCATCAGCTCACGACGCTTTTCGGCGGGCATTGAGGCGCTCACTTTGCTTCCCCAGAACCCACGGATGGTGACCTGTTTGAAGATCACAGCCCCGGAACCGATTTCCATCACCGGAGACTGCATGGCCCCGAACACCACAAGGGTGCCATTTTCGGCAAGCAGCGAGAGCACCTCTCCGCTTGCGCTGCCACCAACGGAGTCAACACCGGCGATAATTGGTGCGCCGGCTGCGATGGCATGAACCTGATCGACCCAGCCTTCGGTGTCAGTGGCAACAATGTTGCCAATTCCCTGGGCCGAAAGTTCCTCGACGCCGGCGCTTCGGCGGACCAACCCAATGACATTGATGCCGCGTGCTGCAGCTAGCTGCGCAACCAGGCGTCCAACAGCACCGTTTGCAGCGTTCTGTACAAGCCAGTCACCCTCTTCGAGGTTCAAGGACTCCACCAGGCTGATGGCGCTGAAAGGCATTGACACGAGCTGGGCAGCAACCTCATCGGGGATTGCCTCGGCGACCGGGATGAGTGCGGCAGCCTTGGCGATGAAGTATTCGGCCCAAACACCAAAGGTGCCGCCCGTTGCCACTCGCTGACCAATTTCAAGGCCGGTGACCCCTTCACCCATAGCATCGACGATTCCAACTGCTTCGGAACCCGAGCGGGCCGGGAATTCGGGTTTGAAACCGTAGCTGCCGCGTATGGTCCACAAATCGTGGTTGTGGATGGGCGAAAGCAGCGTGCGGACGCGAACTTCGCCGGGGCCGGGATCCGGAACTGGGATGTTCTCGATGGTCAGGACCTCTGCTGGGTCACCGAATTCGCTATGCATTAGTGCACGCATGATGCTCTCAATCGTTTGTTTTTTAGGCGCTTCGTTTGAAGCTGCCAAGAAAAGGTTGTGGTCTTGAGGCAAGTCTTGCTTGCCTGTCCTGGGCGGTCCTAGGAGTGTGTCCTAGCCCGCGAGCGGACCTAGTCGTCGGTGACGTTCACGATGACTTCGATGTTGCCGCGGGTCGCATTCGAGTACGGGCAAACCTTGTGTGCTGCATCGGCCAACGCTCGCGCTTGTTCGTGCGCCATCCCTGGGATAACAACTTCGAGCGTGACAGCAAGAATGAAGCCGCCTTCCCCGTTGGGCAGCACACCGACTCGGCTGCCTACAGATGTATCGGTGAGGGTGAGCTTCTGGGTGCGTGCAACCATTTGCAGCGCCGAGTGGAAGCAAGCGGCATAGCCTGCGGCGAAGAGCTCTTCCGGGTTCGCACCGTTCCCCGCGCCACCCATTTCTTTGGGAATCGCCAGGTCCAGATCGATAGTGCCAGATGTCGTGGAGACGCGACCGTTGCGGCCGGCTCCCGTTGACAAAGCTTCGGCTGTGTAAATGGCAGTCATGAGTTACGACCTTTCGACAGGAGGATTTTCAGGCGCGGGTGCGCTGGCTAGATTGGTTGCTACATTGCGCAGCAGTGAGAGCGCAGAGTTGCTATCGGCAAGAGTGAGCTTGGTTGCCTCCGCAACGCATCCAGGAATATGAGCTAATTCCTTGCGCAAGGCGGTACCGGATTCGGTCATGGAGACGATTACCGTGCGTTCGTCATCCACTGAGCGTTCCTTTGTCAGGAAGCCCCTTGCCTCTAATCTTCGGATCAGGGGTGAGGTTGTGCCCGAATCCAGCTTCAGGTGCTCGGCAACATCCTTCACGGACAGCGACCGATGTGTCCATAGCAATACGAGCACCAGGTATTGCGGATACGTCAGCCCCCACGGCTTGAGCAGTGATACATAACAGCGGTTTGTGGCACGTGCTGCAGCATAAAGTGCAAAGCAAATCATCTGATCGAGTGGATCAGATTCATCGTTGGGGACGCCTCGGCTGTCGTTCATACAATAAGGCTTGCACACATGTAACTTGTGCACAAGCTAAATAGCGTGACGTTGGCATCAAGGCTCAGGGCTCGCTACCCAAAATGAACTAAAAAAATTCCCCGGTTCCTTTGACAGGAACCGGGGAATTTCAATCAAACCTAGTGCTAAAAATTAGCGACGCAGGCCGAGGCGTTCGATCAGCGTACGGTAACGCTGGATGTCGGCGCCCTTGAGGTACGCAAGCATACGACGACGACGACCAACCAGGGCCATCAGGCCGCGGCGGGTGTGGTGATCATGCTTGTGCATCTTCAGGTGCTCCGTCAGATCCAGGATGCGACGTGACATCACGGCGATCTGAACCTCGGGGGAACCGGTATCGCCTTCGCTGATGGCGTAGGCCTTCATGATTTCCTGCTTGATAGCGGCGTCTAATGCCACAATAACTCCTAGAGTTGTACCGCGTTTCAAAAACACCGTCACCGGCAGGTGCACTCGCAACCGCGGACTGCAGCGGGCACCGCAGATCAGTCTAGCAAACGGATGTGCACCCTGGCACGCGCGGAGACGCAGAGCACATGCATCGCTGCCTGCAGATACCCATTCACTCCATATCGCCGCATGCGATGATCCGGCCGATTCCTGTTGATTTGTCTGGCTTCTCTGGCCACCTGCCCCTTGGATGCCTAGGGTGAAGGCATGAAAGTAAGCCCAAGGGGTCCACAATCCGAAGATCAGGCTGCTCTCAAGCCCACGGGACGGAGCATGGATCCTTCTCGTCAAAACGCCGGGCCCCGACCCTCGATTGGGCCGGACCGGTAGCCATGCAGGCCTCTGACGAGTTCAGTGAAGGTCAACTCAATCCCGCCAACGCACCGATCCCCGGTGTCGACAAACCAACGGGCGGACTGATCGCCAACCTGCCGCCGGCTTCCTTTTCTTTTGTGATGGCCACCGGAATAGTCTCGACCGGTCTGGAGCTTTACGGGGCAGCATTGCCGTCGCTGGTGCTTTTCATCATTGCCGTTCTCGCCGGCATCGTGCTCGCCGCAGCCACCCTGATGCGCTTGATCGGGACGTTCGGCCTGGTGATGCGCGATATCCGCAGTCCCGGTCGTGCCTTCGGGTTCTTCACGATCGTGGCGGCCGCCAACGTGCTTGGCGCACGATTTGAGATGTACGGCTGGATCACGATGGCCCTGGCGATGGCCATCTTGGGCGCCGTCGTGTGGGTGGTGCTGAACTACACGCTGCCAACGGAATTGCTGGTGGCGGAGCGCAAAACCCCCATGATCGCGGAAATCAACGGCAGCTGGTTTTTGTGGGTGGTGGGAACCCAGTCCGTTGCCGTGGCGGCAGCCATGGTGGCCCGCCTGGGCGGATCGGCGCTGCTGGGTGCAGCTGCCGTCGGGCTGTGGGGCGTCGGGGTGATGCTCTATCTGCTTGTGGCCACCCTTGTCACGATACGGCTGCTCACCCACCCGGTGGACCCCGCGTCCCTGAGCCCCACCTACTGGATCTACATGGGTGCCACGGCCATCTCCGTGCTGGCCGGATCGCGGATCCTGCTGCTTGACGCCACGATGCCCATCATGGAAACCGCGACGCCGGTTGTTGCCGGAATCAGCTTCATCCTGTGGGCCCTGGGTCTGTGGTGGATCCCGCTGTTGATCCTCTTCGGGATCTGGCGGCACGTGCTGCGGCACCGCCCGTTACGCTATGAAATCAGCCTGTGGAGCATCGTCTTCCCGCTAGGCATGTACGCCACCGCCAGCATGCTCTTTGGCGGTGTCGAAGGACTGGACTTCATGGTGGGCCTGGGTCGGATCATCATTTGGGTGGCGCTGCTCGCCTGGCTGGCATCCTCCCTCGCCATGGCCCATGCTGCATTCTCCTGGCTACGCCGTCGCCGCGACCTCCGTGGAGCGAGACCGGGCCCTTCTTCGCCCTGAAATCATGGGTCCGGCCCCGCGGAGATCACCTGATTCGCGCGCTGCCCAACGTCACTTTCGGCGGCGCGGAATCGTGTCGACTTTGTCCCAGCCGCGCCTATGCGCCCGCGAACCCTCATGTGCATCGCGGCTGCGATACACGATGTACGGGCGGAAGAGGTAGCCCAGAGGGGCCGTGAACACATGCACCAGACGGGTGAAGGGCCACAAGGCGAACAGCGCGATGGCGGCAATGGCATGGAACTGGAAGCTCAGCGGAGCGCCGACCATCAGCTCGGGCTGCGGGTTGAAATAGAAGATGCCGCGGAACCAGATGGACACACCCTCCCGGTAGTTGTAATCACCCACCGCTCCGGTGGCGGTGTTCAGCAGGCCGCCCAAGATCACGATTCCGAGCATGAAGTACATGACCTTGTCCATCACGGTGGTTGCCCCCATCACCGCCTTGGTGAAGCGGCGCCGGTAGAGCAGGCCAATGAATCCCACAATGGTGAAGATCCCCGCGACGGCACCCACGGAGATCGCCATGAAGTGGTACATCGAATGCGAGATCCCTGCCGCATCCGTCCAGGTTTGCGGGATGCCCAGGCCCATGACATGGCCGAGAAAGACCGCCAGGATGCCGAAGTGGAACATCGGGTTGGCCCAGCGCAGGATGCTGCTCTCATACATCTGGCTTGAGCGCGAGGTCCACCCGAACTTGTCATAGCGGTAGCGCCAGATGTGTCCCAAGATAAAGATCGTCAAGCAGATGTAGGGAAAAATCAGCCACAGGAAAATATCGAATCCGTTGTCCATCACATGCCTCCTTGGATCGGTGCCAAATCCGGGACTCCATAAGTGTCTAGGCCAACTTGTTCATCCGCGGGGCCTTCGGCAATGAGCCGTGCCACCGCTTCATGGTCCTTGCCCTTCAGTGGCGGAAGCGTGGCACAGACCGATTCGATGGCCCCCGACCACGGCGAGCCGGTCTCGCGCAGGTGAAGGCGCAGCAGTTCCAGGCCTGCCCGATTGTCCAGGATGATCTTCAGACCCGCCTTGGCATCGGTGAGCGCGCCGAACTCCAGGACCACGCAGAGGTGATCCGGCAGCTGCTCCGGGGCCAACTCCACCCCGGCCCGGGCGTAGACCTGTTTGATGCGCAGCAGCGCCAGGCCCCGCTTTCTGGTCTCGCCGTTGGAGAAGTAGGTCAAGAACAGGCAGCCGCGCCGGCGGGTGTCGAAGGTGTCAACATATTGGCTTTGTGTCGCCCCCACGCCGGGCCGGCGCAGGTACTGAATCGTTTCCAGCAGCCCGGCTCCGATGGTGGCCGGCAGGGATGCGGCGACCTCCTCGAGCAGGTCCAGGCGCGAGAGCAGCTGCTCGTCGGGATAGTCCAGCAGGATGGAGGCGCACTGCCACGCGTGGGTGATGTCCTCCGGGGAATACTTCAGCGCCGGGACCTTGGGTGTCATGGGGTCTCTCCCGGGGCCGGGGGCGTACCGGGGAACAAACCTGTCGGAGTGCCCTGGCCGTTCCAGTTCAGCAGGTTAATCCGTACCCCTTCGGGGCGTCCCGGGACCTCCGGTCCCCCGGTTCCTGGCTCGTCACCAAAGGAATCGTCCATGCCACCCATCCCGCCCATGCCAGGCCCTCCCTCGACGTTCAACGAGCAGTCGGTGGCGATGTTTTCCAGCTTGTGGGCATCCTCGTAGTGGGCCGCAGGGATCACGTAGCGCTCGTCGTACTTGGCGATCGCCAGCAGCCGGTACATGTCCTGGATCTGTTGCCCGGTCATCCCCACCGCCTCGGCGATGGACTCCTGCGGTTCCCAGCCCATGTTGATGTCGCGCATGTACGAGCGCATCGCGGCGAGCTTGTGCAGGACCTTGTCCACCGGCACGGTGTCCCCGGCGGTGAACAACCCCGCCAGGTATTCGATCGGGATCCGCAGCTGGTCGATGGCGGCAAACAGGTTCTCCTGCTTTTCCCCGTCTTGGCCGGTCTCGGTGACTGCGTCCACCACCGGGGACAGCGGCGGGATGTACCAGACCATCGGCATGGTCCGGTATTCGGGGTGCAGCGGCAGGGCCACCTTGAATTCATTGATCAAGGCCCAAATCGGCGAGCGCTGGGCGGCTTCCACCCAGTCATCGGGAATGCCAGCCAACTTCGCTTCGTAGATAACCTTTGGATCCTTGGGATCCAGGAACACGCCGCGCTGGGCTTCGTACAGGCCGTGTTCGTCGGTGGTGGACGCCGCCTCCAGCACCTTGTCCGCGTCATAGAGCATCAGTCCCAGGTAGCGCAGGCGCCCCACACAGGTCTCGGAGCAGATGGTGGGCTGGCCGATCTCAATGCGCGGGTAGCAGAAGGTGCATTTCTCGACCTTGCCGGTTTTGTGGTTGAAATACATTTTCTTGTACGGGCAGCCACCCACGCACTGGCGCCAGCCCCGGCAGCGGTCCTGGTCCACCAGCACGATCCCGTCTTCCTCGCGCTTGTAGATGGCCCCGGTGGGACAGGCAGCGACGCAGGCCGGGTTCAGGCAGTGCTCGCAGATGCGCGGCAGGTAGAACATGAAGGTTTGTTCGTATTCGAACTTGATCTTGTCCCCGACCTGCTTCAGGATCGGGTCGTTGTGGGTGTTTTGGGTGGATCCGGCCAGATCGTCGTCCCAGTTCGAGGACCAGGTGATCTTGGTGTTTTCTCCGGTGAGCAACGACTTGGGCCGGGCCACCGGCATGTGGGCCTGGGCCGGGGCAGTGGTGAGGTTCTCGTAGTCGTAGGTCCACGGCTCGTAGTAGTCCTTGATGCCCGGCAGGTTGGGGGCCGCGAAGATCGTCGCCAGGTTCTTCAGCCGCCCTCCGGCCTTGAGCTTGATCCGGCCGCGCTTGGTCAGCGTCCAGCCGCCCTTCCACTTGTCCTGGTCCTCATAGGTGCGCGGGTACCCTTGCCCGGGACGCGTCTCCACGTTGTTGAACCAGACGTGCTCCGCCCCTGACTTGTTGGTCCAGACCTGCTTGCACGTGACCGAGCAGGTGTGGCAGCCAATACATTTGTCTAGGTTCATCACCATCGCCATTTGAGCCATGACACGCATCAGTACTGAACCTCCTGGTTGCGGCGGCGAATCACTGTGACTTCGTCGCGTTGGTTTCCCGTGGGCCCCATGTAGTTGAAGGCGTAGGTCTGTTGGGCGTAGCCGCCGATCATATGCGTGGGTTTGATCATCAGCCGGGTCAACGAGTTGTGGTTGCCTCCGCGCTGGCCGCTGGTCTCCGAGAGCGGCATATCGATCAGTCGGTCCTGGGAGTGATACATGTACACGGTCCCCTCCGGCATCCGGTGCGAGACGATGGCCCGGGCGGTGACGGTGCCGTTGCGGTTCACCGCCTCGATCCATTCGTTGTCCTTCACCCCGATCTTCTCCGCATCGATCGGGCTCATCCAGATCCCCGGCCCGCCCCTGAACAGCGAGAGCATGAATAAGTTGTCCTGGTATTCCGAGTGGATGGACCATTTGTTGTGTGGGGTCAGGTAGCGCACGGTGATGCCCGCCGCCGAGGTCGACCCGATTGCCGGTTCATCGAACAGCGCGGTCATATCCAGTGGCGGACGGAAGATCGGCAGCGATTCGCCCAGCTCGGTCATCCAGTCATGATCCAGGTAGAAATGCATGCGTCCGGTGAGCGTGTGCCAGGGCTTGAGGCGTTCGACGTTGATAGTGAAGGGCGAATACCGCCGGCCCCCGGATTCGGAACCCGACCATTCCGGGGAGGTGATCACCGGTACCGGCCCACGTTGGGTGTCTTCGAAGGTGATGCGTTTGCCCTCATGCTCCGAGGCCAGGTCATGCAGCTTGGTCCCGGTGCGTTTCTCCAAGGTCTTGAAACCTTGGGTTGCCAGGCGCCCGTTGGTGGTGCCCGAAAGCATCAGGATCATCTCGCAGGCCTGGATGTCCTTGAGGATGTCGGGACGCCCGTGGGCCACACCGCCGCGCACGGTCCCGTTCTTCTTCTTGAGTTCTTCGATTTCCGGGCCCAGCTCATAGGTGATGCCCTTGGTGGTGGCACCCAGGGTGTCCAGTAGCGGCCCGACCGCGCGCATCTTGTCTGCGATGGCGGTGTAGTCCCGCTCGATCTCAACGATCTTGGGCATGGTAACCCCGGGCTCTGGCTCGCATTCACCGTATTTCCAGTCGCGCACCTTTCCGTGCGGGGCGGCCATCGCATCGGGGGTGTCGTGGGTCAGCGGCACCGCAACGACGTCGGTCTGTGTGCCCAGGTGGTCCACCGCGAGCTTGCTGAAGACCCGGGAGATCTCCTGCCAGGCGTCCCAGTCGGTGCGCGAGAGCCAGGGTGGGGAGATCGCGGGGTTGAAGGAGTTCACAAACGGGTGCATGTCGGTGGTGGAGAGGTCGTGTTTCTCATACCAGGTGGCAGCCGGCAGCACGATGTCCGAGTGCAGGGTCGAACTGGTCATCCGGAAATCCAGGGTGGTCAGCAGATCAAGCTTGCCAATGGGCGCTTCCTGATGCCATTTCACTTCCTTGGGCCGGAAGCGTTCGGCGGTTTCCTTCGCCGTGATGGTGTGTGATGCCCCCAGCAGGTGGTTCAGGAAATATTCGTTGCCCTTGGCCGAGGACCCGATCAGGTTTGAGCGCCATAGCGAGAGCACCCGGGGGTAGTTCTCTTGCGCATCCGGATCCTCCGCAGCGAAATTCAGGTTCCCCGCCTTGAGCTCATCCACCACGTAGTCCTTGGCCGACTGGCCTTTCTCCCGCGCCTGGGCACCGATCACCAGCGGGTTGCGGTCAAAGGTGGGATAGGAGGGCATCCAGCCCAGGCGGGCTGACTGGGCAATGACATCTGCCATCGTCTTGCCCGCCAGCTGGCCCTTGCCGGTTTGCGCGGTCAACGCGTCGGCCCCGAACTGGTCGTAGCGGAACTGGTCGGTGTGCAAATACCAGTACGCGGTCTGGACCATGTTGCGCGGCGGGCGCATCCAGTCCAGGGCGTTGGCCAGCTGGGTGTAGCCGGTGAGCGGGCGGACCTTTTCCTGGCCCACGTAGTGGGCCCAGCCGCCCCCGTTCACGCCCTGGCAGCCGGTGATCGTGGTCAGGGTCAAAAATGTGCGGTAAATGGTGTCCGAATGGAACCAGTGGTTGGTTCCGGCGCCCATCAGGATCATGGAGCGGCCCGTGGAATCCTGGGCGTTCTGCGCGAACTCCCGGGCGATCTTCTCCGCCGAGGCGGCCTTCACCCCGGTGATTCTTTCCTGCCAGGCCGGAGTGTTCGGCGAGTTGGCGTCGTCATAGCCGGTGGGCCACTCACCGGGCAGCCCGGGACGCCCTACCCCGTACTGGGCCAATAGCAGATCAAAGACCGTGGTCACCAGTCGGCCTGCGACCCTGCGTGCAGGGACCCCGCGGCGGATGACACCGATGTTGCCCTGCCCCGCATCAAAGCGCGGCATTTCCACCGGCACGTTTTCATCGGCACTCTCAAGCAGCGTGAGTTTGGGGTCGATTTCCCCCAGATCCAGGTTCCATTTGCCGTTGCCGGTTTCACCGTAGCGGTGGCCCAGCGTGCCCGGGGGCACGACCAGCTGGTTGGTGGCCGCATCCACCAGCACCGTCTTGAAGGCGGCGTTTTCTTCCTCAGGCGCGATCTCATCGGTCAGGTCCGCCGCGGTGAGGAACTTTCCGGCGGTGAAGGTCCGCTCCCCGGCAGCATCCCGGGCCTCGTCCAGGGCCTCGTCCAGGGTGACCAGGAAGGGCAGATCGGTGTACTTCTTCACGTAGTTGGTGAAGTAGGGGGTCTGTTTCTCGACGTGGAATTCCTTGAGGATCACATGGCCCATGGCCATGGCCAGGGCGCCATCGGTGCCCGGCTCGGCGGGCAGCCACTCATCGGCGAACTTGGTACTGTCGGCAAAGTCCGGCGAGACCACCACCACCTTCTGTCCCCGGTAACGAGCCTCGATCATCCAGTGCGCATCGGGGGTCCGGGTCACCGGGACATTGGTTCCCCAGATGATCAGGTACCCGGCATCCCACCAATCCCCGGATTCCGGGACGTCGGTCTGGTCCCCGAACACCTGCGGAGAGGCCACGGGCATGTCCGCATACCAGTCGTAGAAGCTGAGCATGGACCCGCCGATGAGGTTCACAAAGCGTGCCCCCGAGGCATGGGAGACCATCGACATTGCCGGGATCGGCGAGAAGCCCGCCACCCGGTCCGGCCCCCATTTGCGGATGGTGTGCACATGCGCCGCAGCGACGATCTCAATGGCCTCGTCCCAGCTGGCACGCACCAGACCGCCCTTGCCGCGGGCACGCTTGTACTTCGCCGCGCGTTCGGGATCCTCGGTGACATCAGCCCACGCCAGCACCGGGTCCTGGAGCCGCGATTTGGCTTCGCGGTACATTTCCAGCAGCACCCCGCGGATGTAGGGATAACGCGTGCGGGTAGGCGAGTAGGTGTACCAGGAGAAAGAAGCGCCGCGTGGGCAGCCGCGCGGCTCGTATTCCGGTTTGTCAGGTCCGGTGGTGGGGTAATCGACGGCCTGGGTTTCCCAGGTGATGATGCCGTCCTTGACGTACACGTTCCATGAGCAGGATCCCGTGCAGTTCACCCCGTGCGTCGAGCGGACCACCTTGTCGTGGCTCCAGCGATCGCGGTGGAACGCATCCCCGGTGCGTCCTCCGACCTTGAGCAGGGACCGCCCATCGGGGGACACCACCTCTTTGGGAGTAAAGAATCTTCGTGTTTTAATCAGCGCGTCGGTCAGGCCGGAGTTCATGCTGGTGCCCATGTTGATCCTTCTCCCCCGGCGCCGAAACGCCGGAATGAATCAGTGCCCATGTCCGAACCCGTTTGGCCAATACCGCTGCAACCGAATCCGGAGCCTCAAAGTCCACTCACGCTAACACGAAAAGTTGAGACTACCATCACATTTGGGTCGGCGAAGGGGTCACCAAGATCGGAAAATACGCAGTCCTTATCCGTCAAAACGGTTCAGGGAACGTTTTCCCCTGACGACGGCGTGAAGACAATACCGGTGCGTGGGACATCCAACCGTCGAGGGTTTCCCCACGCCGGTCCGGGAAGCCCTCGGTGCGTCCGGTGCTTCAGTGCCCGGTGCCTGACATGTGGGGACAGCGGGTGGCTAGGCTGCGCGCAGCCGGGCCCGCCAGGCATGGGTCAGGTATGGCAAAGCGAACGGCTCCCCCGGGGTGTGGCCCAGGTGGTCGTAGAGGTACCAAGAGAGGTTGTGCTCCACCCGTGCCCGGGTAGCTGCCCCGGCACGCAGGTAGTAGCTGCGGGACTTGGCCAGCTCGATGACCTGCTCGGGGCTCATCGGCAGTTCCCAGGTCCACGATCCGGATTCGGGGGTGTGGAATTCGGGACCCAGCGGCGGGACGAAGTCCGGGCGGTGTACATCCCCGGCATGCATGATCCGGGCCAGCCGGTGCACCCAGGGCACCGAGACATCAAATTGATTCCATACCAACGCCAACTGACCATGCGGACGCAGCACCCTCGCGGCCTCTGCACTGGCAGCCTTGGGATCCACCCAATGCCAGGCCTGGGCGTAAGTGATCACATCGGTGCTGGATTCTTCCAGCCCGGTCTCTTCACCGGTCCCGGCCTTGTCCTGGACCTCGGGTAGGCGAACCCGCAGCACCTCGAGCATGTCGCTCGAGGGTTCCACGGCAGTGACGTTCAGCCCCAGGGCCAGCAGCTGTGCGGTGAAAATCCCGGTGCCGGCTCCCACGTCCACGGCATCGCGTGCCGCGGCGGGCAGCATGAAGGCCAGCGCCGCATCGGGGTAGTTCGGGCGCACTGCATCGTAGTGGGCGCCGCCGACCTTGAAGGCAGTCGCCAGCTCGCGGCGGCGTGTTGAATCCATGGTGAAGGCGCGGGAGGGTAAACCGGGAACGGGCCGCGGGGCCCGGTCTCCGGTATTGGGGGCCGAGTCAGGCATCGAGCAAGACGGTTCGGGTGCGCTCAACGTCCTCGCGCATCTGTTCGATCAGGGCTTCGACGCCCCGGTAGGCCACCATGGGTCGCAAGTGCTCGACGAATTCCACGATGATCTGCTGGCCATAGAGGTCGAAGTCCTCCACGCCCTCGTGCGGGCGGTCGATCACATGGGCCTCGACCTGCCGGCTGACGCCCTCGAAGGTGGGGTTCGAGCCCACGGAAATGGCTGCGGGCCAGCGCACCTGCGCCTCATCGACCAGCCATCCGGCGTATACGCCGTCGGCCGGGATGATGCCCGAGGCTGTGGGGTCGAGGTTTGCGGTGGGGAAACCTAGCTCGCGCCCGCGTGCCGCCCCATGCACCACTTCGCCGCGCATGCGGTGCGGCCGGCCCAGGATCTGAGCGGCGGTGGCAACTTCCCCGCGGTTCAATGCCTCGCGTACCCAGGTCGAGGACCATCGGCGGTGCTCCCCCACGTCCTCGATGCCAATGACCTCAAAACCATATTGCTTGCCCAGGGCGACCATCACGTTGAAGTCCCCGGAATTCTCGCGGCCGAAGCGTACGTCGTGGCCCACCACCACGGCACAGGCGTTCAGGGCGCCGACGATAACCTTGGCAACAAATTCTTCGGCGGTGGCCCGGGCGAAATCAAGGGTGTAACGAATCATCAGCAGGCCGTCGAGGTCTTCCTCGGCCAGGGTCTCGATGCGGTCTTCCAGGCCCATGATCAGCTCGGGGGCATCATCGGGGCGGTGCACCTGCGCCGGGTGCGGGTCGAAGCTGATGGCCACGGCCTTGGCGTGGCGTTCGGCCGCCGTGGCTACGACCGCGGAGAGCACCTCGCGATGCCCGCGGTGGACTCCGTCGAAGTTGCCGATAGTCACTACCGAGGGGCCAATGCCGGGCGGGACGGCTTCAAGGCCTTTCCAATAGTGCACGTTGCTCCTTCAAATCGAGGTTGTCGCTACCGTTTTGAACACGGCCATAACCATTATGGACGACAAAGACACCAACCACCGATTTTTACCTCAAACATCACGCCATCGGGGCCGGAGCGCCCGTAGGATGAGCGCAGGGCCGCATCCCCGGCCCCCGAACCCCAAGGAGCATTCGATGGCCGACCTCAATGAACTGCTGAACCTGATCCCGTTGGACCAGCTGGGTGCCAAGCTCGGTGTTGATGCCGACACCGCGCGTGCCACCGCAGCGACAGCCCTTCCCTCGTTGCTTGCCGGGCTGCAGAACAACGCAGCATCCCCCGACGGCGCCGACGCCCTCTCGGCCGCCATCAAGCAGCATGACGCCACCTTCCTGGACGGCGGGGTGGACATCGATGCGGTGGACACCGATGACGGGCAGAAGATCGTGCAGCATGCCTTGGGCGAGAACCAATCCGCTTTGGCCGCCCGGCTCAGCGGTGCGGCGCCTGCCGGTGTCGATTTGGGCGCCCTGGTGCAGAAGGCATTGCCGATTCTGGCCCCGGTGGTGATGGCTTTCCTGGCCAAGAAGGTCTCCGCATCTTCCGGCGGCCTGGGCGGCATGCTGGGAGGTCTGCTCGGGGGCCAACAGGGTGGCGCGGGCAGCCAGGGCCCAGGAGGCCTTGACCTTGGAGGGATTCTGGGCGGGCTATTCGGTGGGGGCGGCACCGCCCAGCAGCAACAGCAACAAGGCCAGGCACCCGGAGGTTTGGACCTGGGTGGAATCCTCGGCGGGCTCTTCGGCAAGAAGTAGCGGCGCCCCGAAGCACACGAGCCGGGTTTCCTTGTCCCCGTCCATTGGGCGCAGTGGCAAGGAAACCCGGATCGTATGGATCTCTGCTTAGGCGCTACGCCTGAGCTTCGGCGGGCATCCGGTGCTTGTGCAACCACCAGATGCCGATCAACGGCAGCACCAGCGGCACGTAGCCGTAGCCGGAGCCGAAGTGCGACCACACCGCCGGGTGAGCGAAGAGCACCGGCAGCACGAAACTCAGCGTGCCAACCACCAGCACACCGATCAGCTCGAACCAGACCGCATACCAAGACAGCTTCCAGCTGCCTGGCTTTTTGGAGGCCATCGCGAGCGTCGCGACGATGTAGACGATCCCTGCCAGGGCGCTGAGCAGGTAGGCCAGCGGGGCCGCGGAGAAATCCAGAAGGATCTGGTAGACAGCCCTTACCGTGGACGAGAGTGCCAGCACCCCGTAGACGGCGATGATGATCCGGCCCAGGCCCGAGGATCGACCCCCGTTGGAGCGTGCAGGTTTCTTCCCCGACTCGCGTGAGGCTGCATCGACGATGCGCGAACGCTTCACCTGGTTTTTTCCGTGCTCGCTCATGCCGGCAACGCCCCGTCCCAAATCTGTTCCATCCTGAACAACATCACAAAGACGATGGCCCCGGAGACCGCCAGCACCGTGTTCGACCATCGCGACTTATCGGTCACCGCCCAGATAAAGGCCAGGGCGGGAATCAGCAGGGCGGTGAGCAGGTAGCCCCAGAATTCCCAAGGTTCCCCGTTGATCGTTTGTCCCCCGGCCTGCCGGATGGCCGCGGCGATCCCGTAGACCACCAGGAACACCTCCAGCAGGGCCACGGACACCAGCGCAAAGTCATCGGGGTAGTCCCGCATGATGGTGGCAAGCACACCCAGCAACACGGCCAGCGCGCACAGGATGACCCCGGCTATGAAGAATCCGTCAACGATCACGGCGGAAGTTACCCCTTAACGTTTTTTGTTGTTGTTACTGTCCATACTCGTCTCCATCCTTAGGAGGCGGGAGTAAACACCAGTTCGGGCCTGGCATTTTCGCCCTTGTTTTTTAGCAGCGCCACCAGCGATCCATCCGGGGCAAACGCCGCGGTGGTCTCCTCGCTCTGGTTCACACCGATCCGACGGCCAAAGGAAAGCTCGGAACGTTCGTGCTCGCTCAAATCCCGGCGTGGGAACAAGGCGTCTGCCGCATCTTCCATCGGCAGGTACTCGAAGTCCTGGGCCAACTGTTCCAAGGTGCGTGCCCGATTCAAGGTGTAGGGTCCGACCTCGGTGCGGCGCAGCGCGGTCAGGTGCCCACCCACGGCCAGGTCTTCGCCCAGGTCACGGGCCAACGCGCGGATGTAGGTGCCCGAGGAGCATTCGACGGTCACGTCGATGTCTTGGACCTTGCCGCCGCGTTCGCGGCGGATCTGATGGATCTCAAAGCGGTGGATGGTCACCGGGCGGGCGGCAAGCTTCACTTCTTCCCCGGCACGCACGCGTGCGTAGGAGCGTTCCCCGTTGACCTTGATGGCGCTCACGGAGGAGGGCACCTGCTCGATCGGCCCGGTGAGTTTGGCGACCGATTCACGGATTTGTTCCTCGGTGAGTGCCGCGGCGATCCGTGCCTGCACCAGCTCGCCCTCGGCGTCGTCGGTGATCGTTGACTCGCCTAGGCGAATGGTCGCGGTGTAGGTCTTGTTGGCGCCCACGATGTAGGTCAGCAGGCGCGTGGCCTTGTTGATGCCCAGCACCAGCACACCGGTGGCCATCGGGTCCAAGGTGCCAGCGTGGCCGACCTTGCGGGTTCCTGCCAGCCGGCGCGTGCGTCCGACCACGTCATGGCTCGTCCAACCCTGTGGTTTGTCGACGATGACAAGGCCTGAGCCTATGGGATCCGTGGGGTTCTGCGACGCTGTTTTCACGCCCTCCAGTATAGGCCGGTTCCCTGAAAGCTTTTTCCTTGCTCTATTCCACGGAGGCCGACGTTTGGTGTTTGTTGGACAGCACTCGACATGGTTCTCGGGCCAGCTCCGTGCGGCACCCACCCGAATCCGGCAAGCAGGCATTGACTCGCCGGGGTTCCGGCTCCTACGGTCGGGACCAGGTCGGGCGGATAAGTGGAGAGGAAAATCATGGGTGGGCGTGAACGCACCGTGCTCTGGGTGGCCATCCTTGCCTCCTTCGTGGCCTTCTTGGATGGTTCGATCGTCAACGTTGCCTTGCCTGCCATTGCCCGGGACCTGGGTGGCGGGCTCACCACCCAGCAGTGGGTCCTTGACGGTTACCTGCTCACGCTCGGTTCCCTGATCCTGCTGGCAGGAAGCCTCTCGGATGTCTTCGGCCGGGTGCGGATCCTGCGCATCGGACTCCTCTTCTTCGGCGTTGCTTCGCTCCTGTGTGCCGCGGCACCTTCCGGGACGGTGCTGGTCATCGCCCGACTGCTGCAGGGCGCCGCGGCTGCACTGTTGGTCCCCAGTTCGTTGTCATTGATCACCGCCACTTTCGACGAGGGGCCGCGTGCCCGAGCCATCGGGCAGTGGACCGCGTGGACGGGGACGGCGTTTGTTGCAGGTCCGCTGCTTGGCGGGCTTTTGGTTGACACGGTTTCCTGGCGCCTGGTTTTTGCCATTAATATCCTGCCGATCGCTGCCACCTTGCTGCTGTTGTCCCGGTTGCGCGACCCCGGCAGATCCGGTTCCCGGACACCGCTGGACATTCCCGGGGCCCTGTTGGCGGCCTTTGGGCTGGCCGGAACCGTCTTTGCCCTGATCATTCAGGGCGGGTGGGGCTGGGACAGCCCGGTGGTCTATCTGCCATTCACGGTGGGCCTGTTGCTTCTTGCCCTCTTGATCCGGCGCGAGCGTTCGACACCGCATCCGATGATGCCGTTGCACCTGTTCCGGGAGAGGAATTTCGGGATCGGGAATCTGTCCACCGCGGCGTTCTATGCCGGCATTTCGTTGGGGACCTTCATCATCCCGGTCTTCCTGCAGGAAGCCGCTGGCTTCACCGCGTTTGCCGCAGGAATGGCAACAATCCCGCTGACACTCATGTCGTTGGTCTTCTCCGCGCTCTTCGGGACGTTGTCGGGCAAGTACGGGCCGCGGTTGTTCATGTCCGCGGGCCCGGTGCTGGCGGGAGCGGGGTTTTTGTTGATGCTCGCCGCCGCCGACCCGCTGGACTACTGGTGGCAGATCCTCCCGGGCGTGGTGGTGTTCGGCCTTGGCCTGGCGGTGACGGTTGCCCCGCTGACCGCAGCCGTCCTCGGCGCGGTCACCCCTGCTCAAAGCGGGATCGGTTCGGCCATCAACAACGCGGTGTCCAGGGTTGCCGGGCTGCTGGCCATTGCCTCCCTGGGGCTGGTCACCGGTCCGGTGCTGGACCACGGTGCTTTTCACCGCGTGGTGCTGCTGGCGGCGCTGCTCATGTTCGTCTCCGGCATCGTCTCAGCCTTGGGCATCAGCAACACCAGGCACGCGGCGGCCCCGCCCATCCCTCCGGAGGCCACTGCCGCTTGCCACGACCGCGTGATACCTGACTGACCTGTTCCGTGGGCTCACCGCACCATCCACTAAGACTCGGCGGACGGCAGCCTTACCGCGGATAACGTTCCGCGAGCATTTTAGGTGAGGCAAACACTACCGTTCGCATGTCAACTTTTTTCAACGCCTTGCCTCAGGGCTGCAGGTTGAAAGCGACAATTACCGGCATGAAATGGTCTCTAGCGAATTTGTCCGAACACGACTCTTCAGTGATTCATTTGCTCCGACCATGCACCGGTCTAGCGTTCACCGGTGGTACTCCCACTTCGTGGATAGTGTGGCCGTTGCAGGCAGACTTAGTAACGTTGGCCCGCTCGATACGCGACACGGTAAACCATCGCATCGCGTTGCGCAGTCGACACCACCCAACCAGATACCACTTGCCGTTCGCGGAGGCAAACAGCACTGGTTCAACCTCGCGGGTGGTCGTGGCGCCGTCTCCCGAGGTGTAGCGAATACGGATTACCCGCTGCTCAACCATCGCTTCTTCCAGCGCCGACCGCATGGCGCGCGAAGGTGAGGGAGCCCCATTGACCCAGACGCGGCGGGCCAGCTCGTCGGCCCTAGCTCGGGTTCTGGGATCGAGGACGTCCATGATCTTCTGGATGCCGGCCGCTGCCAGATCGGCGTAAGGGGCATCGGGTGCAGCGGACACAGCGGCCATGAGCGCCACGGCCTGGGCCGGGGACAAATTGACAGGCGGCAGGGACGCGCCGACGGCCATTCCGTAGCCACCGCCCGGGCCTGGGCGCGACCATAGAGGCACACCGCTGTTCTCTAACGCATCGAGGTCCCTCTTGACCGTGCGGACAGATACCTCGAACTCTTGCGCCAACCGATCGGCGGAGACTCCCCGAGCACCGCTGCGGCGCAACATCTCGGATAGCGCATGGAGCCGTTCGGATCGCTTCACAGTTCAGACCCCAACGAATTCATGACATAAATAGTGACACACTATTGTCCGTGACGCCTGCGAGAGTAGCGACATGACAATAACTGCCACTAGTCCGCCCATCATTCTCATCGCCGGCCACTGGCTGGGCGACTGGGCATGGGATGAAGTCCTTGAACACCTAAAAACCGATCCCTCTTATACAATCGCGATGACGCTGCCTGGTCTTGACGGGAAGGATCCAGAACGCGCTTCGAAGACTCTCGACGACCAGGCAGAAGCGATCCTCGGCGTCATTTCTGACCACGGAAACCAGCCCGCTATTCTCGTCGCCCACAGTGGGGCTAACGCCCCCGTCAGCCTCGTGATTGACCGGCACCCCGAGCTTGTCCGCCGGGTGGTGTGGGTCGATTCCGGCCCTGTGGCGGCGGGCAGCATCGTCGCCCCCGATTTCCCAGATGAGTCCAAGGAGTTGCCGCTGCCGTCGTTCGATGCGCTCGCGCAGCAGGCGAGCCTCGAAGGCCTGAGCGCAGAGGTCCTCGAGCGTTTTCGGGTCATGGCCGTCCCCGAGCCCGGGCCAGTGCTTCGTCAGCCGGTCGAGCTCACGAACGAGGCCCGCCACAACGTCCCGACCACCCTCGTGTGCTGCTCGATCTCAAGCGGACAGGTGATGGAGCTGGTCCAAGCAGGCCATCCCATGTTTGCCGAAGTCGCGAACCTCGAATACTTCGACTGCATTGACCTCCCCACAGGGCACTGGCCCATGTGGAGCCGTCCTCTCGACCTCGCCCAGATCATTGACGCAGCGACCTCACTAGACAACTAGACCGCAAGCAACGGGAGAGAGTTAGCTAAATGTGGCTGGCCTTCTCCCGCTTCCGAAGCGGATCCTAGTCAAGCCCAAGTGCGGCTCTAGCCCAACGCCGCTGGTTAGAAACCGCTGGCCTTGCTAGCGATGAAGGATGACCGTCGAAAACGACGGTTGTCCCCAGTAACCATCATGGTCCCGGCAGCTGACCTGGGCGTGGCTCTTTGCACCTCCCCAACGTGAAACCAATTCTTTGAGGGGAGTAAGCCAAACATCGGGTAGCTTTCGATTCTCCTTTCAGAGCTATTGAATTAAGAAGTCTCTTAATCGCAACATCATGCGCATTTTCTCGGGCGGCGGCAGACGGCAGACGGCAGACTGGCCCACACCACCTTTCGCGAGCATTTTCACTGAGGCACGCACTTCCATTGACTTCGCTGTCTGCTAGTTCTAGCGTTCTCCTTATCCGGTCTTGGGGCCGGAGACGTATGTGTTGGGCAAAGTGCAGCTGGGGCACCAAAACCCTCATCCCGTATTCACGGCATCCACTCGCAAAATTCATCATTCACGCACGTTGACCCGTCCGTGCTGCCTGCCATCAACATCGATTGACGCGCGGCTAGTTCCCTGTTGTTCCGGGCCACCTGGCGGGATGAAGCGAGTCAGTCCAATGATTCACGCACCGCACATTCCTGCGCTGCTCCCGGTTCTTTTGACTAGGACAACCCATCATGAAGTTTCGCGTATTCGCGGCCGTTGCCGCGGCTTCGGCCCTGACGGTGACACTCGGCGTCGCCCCAGCCCAGGCACACAACAACAAGCGCCACCATCACCCGCCGGCAATCACCAACGTGAAGATCCTCGCCGAAGGTCTCGGCGGACCGCTCAAGGTAGCCTTCGGCCCGCACGGGAACATTCTCGTGGCCGAGTCCATGGCCGGAATGATCACCTCGGTTTCTCCCTCCGGCAAGAAGAAGACGCTGGTCTCGGCGCCGGGCAAGGAAATCGTCGGGCTTTCCTACGCCCGCGGCACCACGAACTACTTTGAGAACGCGGGATCCGACGGCTCCGAACCGGCACCGGGACTCACCCCGGCGTTGTTGAAGAAGATCGATCACCGGGGCAAAACCCGCACCGTCACCGACATGTCCAGGTTCGAGAAGGAGCACGATCCCGACGGCAAGACCGTCTACGGGGTCCGCGACGTCTCCAAGAGCTGCCTGGCCCAGTCCCCGGAGCTGCAGTCAAAGGGTGAGCTTTACTCCCACCCGTACTCCAGCGTCCCGGCACGCAACGGCCTGTACGTCGGGGACTCCGGAGCCAACGCCATCCTGCACGTGAACAACCACGGCAAGGTCTCCCTGGTCAAGACGGTCCCGGCCGAACCCATCCTCATCACCAAGGCCGTGCAGACCGCAGGTGCCGAGGCGGGCATGGACATTCCCGATTGCATGGTCGGCCACAAGTATTGGGCCCAGCCTGTTCCCACCGACATCACCATCAAGGGCAGCTGGCTCTACTACACCGTGCTGCCGGGGGTACCGGGCGAATCCATGTCGGTCGGCAAGGTCTACAAGATGAGTTTGCACTCCAAGAAGACCTATACCGTAGCCACGGGCCTGAACGCACCCACCGGCATCGCACTTGATAGCAAGGGCAGCGTGTATGTGGCCCAGCTCTTCGGCGAAGGTGTCGCAAAAATTGTGCGGGGCAAAGCCGTGACAGTGCTCCCGGCGGTCATGGCCAGCGATGTAGCCATCCATGGCCACAGGCTGATTGCCAGCTCCGAGGCCCTCATGCCTTCGGGGAAGCTGGTGACCGCACGCATCAGGTAATTTCAAGAAACGAAACCCCGGGACGGGAACCTGCGCTGCAGGCCCCTTCCCGGGGTTTCGTGGTGGCCGGTCAGCGGGGCGGAAAACAGTGTGGCCGAGAGCGTCCTTTCAGCGACCTGCGACCCCGACTTGACCCATGCTGTTTCGCGATTCACGGGCGAGAGCCCCGGCTGCACCAGCAGGCCCACGCCCAGGGATTGCCCCAACGAATTGGTACCAAGCGCTTCCAGTCCCATAACCGCGGGATTCCTTGCATCCCGTACGTGAAGCACCACGATTTGTGGCCGAAGCTTGCTGCAGCGGTGAATTCTTCGTGACAGATTCTTCCATGCGATGGGTCCAAGATGGCCCAGGTTCCGCGTCAGGTTTTGCCACCGGGGCTTCGCTCAGCACCCATTGACATTGATCAAACGTTGTGGCTAGATTGAGGTCAGCTCGTGATATACCCGGCAAGGTTTGGTTTTTATACCTGCCGGCGTTCCACTCCTCAACCCACATAAGCGTTTGAAGGAAGTTCACGTGAGTAACGTTGGTTTGCTATACGTCGGAGCGGTCCTTTTCATCAACGGACTCATGCTCATCGGCAAGGTGCCCGGGAAATCCGGTGCCCTGATGAACCTCTTTGTCGGGGGCATGCAGTCGATCTTCCCCACCATCATCATCGCCCAGGCCAACGAGGACCCAGCGGTCATCTTCGGAGCCTCGGGACTTTACCTCTTTGCCTTCACCTACCTGTACGTCGGGATCAACCAGCTGTACGACCTGCCCGGTGACGGACTGGGGTGGTTCTCGCTCTTCGTCGCGGTGTGCGCCGTCGTCTTCGGCACGGTCTTGGCCATCCAGTTCCAGGATCCGGTCACCGCGGTGATGTGGTTCTTGTGGGCAGTGTTGTGGTTCTTGTTCTTCCTGGTGTTGGGGCTTCACATGGACAACCTGACCATCACCACCGGCTGGTTCACCTTGATCGTGGCCCATATTTCCGCCACCATTCCCGCCCTGTTGCTGCTGACCGGCACGTTCAAATCCACCGTTCCCAATGCCCTGTGGATGGCCGTTGCCGGGCTCCTCGCCCTGCTCTTTGCCTTCGCCATGGGCCGCCGCGCGGCAATCAACAAGTCCGCCGAACCGCAGGTCCCGGCACCCCAGGCCGGTTGATTCCATTCGTCCACCGCCACCGCGCTGTTCCTTCCATCCCATCCGATTTCACTCCAGGAGATTTATCCATGCCGTTGTATGAGTTCCGTTGTCCCGAAGGCACCCAGTTCGAGGCGTCGTTTTCCATGAGCCAGGCCCCGCAGTCACTGGACTGTCCCACCTGTGGGCAGGCGTCCCGGCGACGGATCAGTTCGCCGAGACTTTCGATCTCCGGCACAGCGGAGTTCAAGCTCATCGATTCAACCAAGCGCAGTGCCCATGAGCCCGAGATCGTGTCCAACCGCCCACCGGCCGGCGGCACGGCACCTGCCACCCGGTACACGCACAACCCGCTGCACCAAAAACTTCCCCGGCCCTAAGCCGCGAAGAATATACACCGCACGAAAAATTCGTTAGGAGAAATTCAATGCCCGAAGTATTGTTCCCTCTCGATTCGTCCAAGAAGTTCGAGGACCAGGAGAAACTCGGACACAACCGTTGGCACCCGGAGATTCCGCCGGTGGCAGTGGTCAAACCCGGAGATGTCTTCCGCGTGGACTGCCGCGAGTGGTTCGACGGCGCCATCAAGGACGACGACTCGGCCCAAGACATCCTCGATGCCCCGCTCTTGACCGTCCACAAGCTCTCCGGTCCCTTCGGCGTCGAAGGAGCCAAGCCCGGAGACCTGCTGATCATCGACATCCTCGATGTGGGTCCCATCCCGCAGGAGGATTCCGGTCCGCTGGCCGGGCAAGGCTGGGGATACACCGGCATCTTCTCCAAGAACAACGGTGGCAGTTTCCTGGTCGACCAGTTCCCCGACGCCTACAAGGCCATCTGGGACTTCACCGGACAGGTCGCCACCTCCCGGCACGTTCCCGAGGTCAAGTTCGAGGGCATCATCCACCCCGGGCTCATGGGCACCGCGCCCTCTGCGGCACTGCTGGCCAAGTGGAACAAGCGCGAGGGCGACTTGATTGCCACCGACCCGCACCGCATGCCACCGCTGGCCCTGCCGCCGGAAGCCGAACACGCGGTGCTGGGCGGGCTACCCCGCGACCAATGGGCTCGGGTGGGCGGGGAAGCAGGCCGGACCGCACCGCCACGGGAAAACGGTGGAAACCAGGACATCAAGAACCTGTCCAAGGGCTCAAGGATCTTCTACCCGGTGTTCGTCGACGGCGCGAACTTCTCGGTCGGCGACCTGCACTTCTCCCAGGGCGACGGTGAAATCACCTTCTGTGGGGCGATCGAAATGGGCGGGTTCATCGACCTGCGCGTGGATATCATCAAGGGCGGCATGGACACCTATGGGGTCTCCGAGCACGCGATCTTCATGCCCGGCCGGGTGGAGCCGCAGTTCAGCGAATGGCTGGCGTTCTCCGGTACCTCGGTGACCCTCGACGGGGAGCAGAAGTACCTGGATTCACACCTTTCCTACCAGCGCGCCTGCCTGCACGCCATCGACTATCTCTCGAAGTTCGGCTACGCCCCGGAACAGGCCTACCTGTTGCTCGGCGCCGCACCGATCGAGGGCCGGCTCTCCGGGGTGGTGGATATCCCGAACTCGTGTTCGACGGTGTATCTGCCCACGGCGATGTTCGACTTCGATGTGCGGCCTTCGGCATCCGGACCTCACCAGATCGATCCGGGCATCGGGGCACCTCGGGCGGCCAACAACGGATAGCTCCGCGGCGTCCGGCCTGGCAGAGAAGCTGGTACTCGCCGGCGTCAGGTGACGTCAACGAATAAAGCCCCGGGGTGGGAACCTATAAAGGTTCCCACCCCGGGGCTTCTCGGTGCCCGGAGAACCGGGCGGAAGGTTCAACGCCTAGGCGTCTTCTTCTTCCTCATCGTGCTTGTACGGATCCGCTTCGCCGGCGAAGTCCTTGCCCTGGGCCAGGGCTGCAACTTCGGCGTCCTTGGCCTTGGCGACCCTCAGCAACGCTTCGAGGTTCGAGGCGTTCACCGGGATCTCATCGGCAACGAATTCCAGGGTGGGGGTCAGGCGAACCGTCAGGTTCCGTCCGACCTCCTTGCGCAGTACACCCTTGGACTTCTCCAAGGCCACTGCGGCGTCGGTCTTGGCTTCGTCTTCGCCCAGGACCGTGTAGTAGATGGTGGCATGCTGCAGGTCGTTGGTCACCCGTGCATCGGTGACCGTGATGGCCTCCACGCGGGGATCCTTCACGACCTTGCCCAGCGCCTGGGCAACAACCACCTTGATGCGTTGGGCCAGCTTTGCGGCGCGAGCCGAATCAGCCATGATCACTCCTTCAATTGAAACACTGCTTAACGATATCGATGAGGCGGGCAATGGCGGGGCCGCCTTCTCGGCGGCCCCGCCATTGCCTTGCACTACTCCCTAATCAAAGGGATTAGACGCGCGGCTTCTCGCGCATCTCGTAGGTCTCGATCGTGTCGCCTTCCTTGACGTCATTGAACGAGCCCAGACCGATACCACATTCGAAGTCCGTGCGGACCTCGGTGGCGTCGTCCTTGAAGCGCTTGAGCGAATCCAGGGACAGGTTCTCGCCGATGACCTTGCCATCGCGAAGCACCCGTGCCTTGGAGTTGCGTCGGATCGTGCCCGAGCGGACGATCGAGCCGGCGATGTTGCCGAACTTCGAGGAACGGAAGACCTCGCGGACCTCCGCGGTGCCCAGCTGGGCCTCCTCGTATTCCGGCTTCAGCATGCCCTTCAGGGCCAGCTCGATGTCATCGATGGCGCCGTAGATGACCGAGTAGAAGCGCATGTCGACGCCCTCCTTGTCGGCCAGGTCCGAAACGCGCTCGGCGGGCTTGACGTTGAAGCCAATGATGATGGCATTATCAACGGTCGCCAGGTTGACGTCGTTCTGGGTGATCGCACCAACACCGCGGTGGATGACGCGCAGCTGCACGCCGTCTCCCACATCGATCTTGAGCAGCGAATCTTCGAGGGCTTCCACGGCACCGGAGACGTCACCCTTGAGGATGAGGTTAAGGGTGTCGATCTTGCCTTCGGCCACGGCCTGGTCGAAGTCTTCCAGGGTGACGCGCTTGCGACGCTTGGCCAGGGCCGCATTGCGGTCCGCGGCTTCGCGCTTCTCGGCGATCTGGCGAGCGGTACGCTCGTCGTTGGTCACCAGGAAGGTGTCGCCTGCACGCGGCACGGAGGACAGGCCAAGGACCTGAACCGGGCGCGAGGGCAGTGCAACGTCGAGGTTTTCACCGTTCTCGTTGAACATGGCACGCACACGTCCGTGTGCGGTACCGGCAACGATGGTGTCGCCGACTGCCAGGGTTCCGGACTGGACCAGCACTGTAGCAACAGCACCGCGGCCCTTATCCAGGTTCGCTTCGATGGCGATACCGCGAGCATCCTTGTCCGGGTTGGCACGCATGTCCAACGCGGCATCGGCGGTCAACAGCACCGCGTCAAGCAGCTCGTCGATACCGATCTTCTGCAAGGCGGAGACCTCGATGAACATGGTGTCGCCACCGTATTCCTCGGGAACCAGGCCGTATTCGGCCAGCTGGCCCTTGACCTTGTCCGGGTTTGCCGCTGCCTTATCGATCTTGTTCACTGCCACGACTACCGGAACACCGGCCGCCTTGGCGTGGTTCAATGCCTCAACGGTCTGCGGCATGACGCCGTCATCCGCTGCGACAACCAACACCGCGATGTCGGTGACCTTGGCACCACGTGCACGCATGGCGGTGAACGCCTCGTGACCCGGGGTGTCAATGAAGGTGATCGCACGATCGTGCTCTTCGTGCATGTGGTGAATCTGGTAGGCACCGATGTGCTGGGTGATGCCGCCGGCTTCGCCCTCGATCACGTTGGACTTACGCACTGCGTCAAGCAGGCGAGTCTTACCGTGGTCAACGTGGCCCATGATGGTGACAACCGGGGGACGTGCCTCAAGCATGTCCTCGGTCTCGGCCTCAAGTTCGGCGTCAAAGTCGATGGAGAACGAGGAGAGCAATTCGCGCTCTTCGTCTTCCGGGGATACGACGGTGACTACGTAGCCGAGCTCGGCACCGAGCACGTCGAAGGTGGCCTCATCCAGTGACTGGGTGGCTGTGGCCATTTCTCCCAGGTGGAACAGGACCGTAACAAGAGCTGCCGGGTTGGCGTTGATCTTGTCGGCGAAATCGGTGATCGAGGAACCACGACGGAGGCGAACCTCGGTGGTTCCGTTGCCACGAGGGATGCTGACGCCGCCCAGGGACGGAGCACTCATCTGCTCCAATTCCTGGCGCTTGGCGCGCTTCGACTTGCGCTGCTTGCCGCGACCGGCGCCGCCCTTACCGAAGGCACCCTGCGTTCCACCGCGACCGCGGTTAGGACCGCCGCCGCCCTTGTAACCGCCGCCGCCGCCTGCTGCACCCGGAGCACCCGGGGCGCCGCCCGGACGTGCGGGGCCGCCACGGCCGCCTGCGCCGCCACGAGCACCTGCGGCCGGAGCCGGACGCTCGGTGCGGTTAGGCATCATGCCGGGAGTTGCGCGAGCGCCACCCGGGGTACGCGGGCCTGCACCCGGAGCACCTGCCGGACGCGGTGCGCCCGGACGGGGTCCGCCTGCACCGGCTGCCGGGCGGGGACCGCCGGCGCCTGCTGCGGGACGGGGACCACCGGCACCTGCCGGAGGACGCGGGCCACCCGGGCGGGGACCGCCCGGACGTGGGCCGCCGCTACCGGGACCACCGGAGCGCATGCCCTGCTGGGATGCGAACGGGTTGTTGCCCGGGCGCGAAGCACCTGGCTTGGCACCCGGACGCGGGGCCGAAGCCGGACGGTCCGAACGCTCGGTACGTGCGTTCTCACCGGTGGGGCGCATGCCCTGCTGGGTGGAGAACGGGTTGTTACCCGGACGCGGAGCACCAGGCTTGGCGCTCGTACGTGGTGCTGCGGGCGCTGCCGGGGCAGGTGCCGCTGGTGCGGCGGGAGCCTCGGCGGCGGGTGCAGCAGCGGCAGGAGCCTCGGCGGCAGGTGCTGGCGTAGCTGCCGGGGCTGGCGTAGCTGCCGGAGTCGGCGCGTTGCCGGCCGGCTTCGGTGCTGCGGCGCCCGGGGTTGCCGGAGCCTTCGCCTTGGGTGCTGCCGGAGCAGCGTTCGGGAACGAAGCGCGCAGTTTGCGCACTACCGGTGCCTCGATAGTTGAGGATGCGGAACGGACGAATTCGCCCATTTCCTGCAGTTTTGCTACTGCATCCTTTGAAGTGATTCCGAGCTCTTTGGCGAGCTCGTGTACGCGGACCTTAGCCACATTTCTCCTGTCTGAAGGTCCGCACCACTTCTTCTTACAAAGTTTTTGGCACGAACCAACGTTTGCTGTCTAGCCCAGCATCCAAAACGGATGCCACAGGCGCTGTGACGCTTAATCGATTTGTCATCGTTAGGCGCTCATCGCTTGGAACTCATCGGGTTTCCATCAGATTTCTGACCCGCTTTCAGGTTGGACGATAATAAAGGCCGGTTTCCCAGGTTGGGTCCTGTCCTTGTCCCGCAGCTGGGCAACGAGGGCGGAAACATCCACGGCGGTCCTGAAGGACCGGGCGAACGCCCCGCGCTGTACCGCGCGTTGGGAACAAACCGGGTTGGGGTGCAACCAAGCACCCCGCCCGGCGAAACTCCGGGTGGGATCGAAAACCGGAACGGTTTTGCCGTCCTGCTCTCGCAACACCCAGCGTTTCAGCTGGTTCTGGTCCACGACTTCGCGGCAACCAATGCACGTGCGCTGCGGCTGTTGCTGCGTTGACACGTTGAAACTACTTTCCGCCATTGATTTTCCACGATGCAAAGTGGACCACAGACAAGTCTAGCGCGTTTCGGCAATCCGCGTAACGTGCCGTGGAACACGTGGATCCGGTCTTTGACCCGCAACACCGAGCAGAAACACCCGGTTAATGCTGTAAGTGGTGAGACACGCAACAGGCCGCCGTCCCCCGAGGATTCTGGGGGCCAGCGGCCTGTATGAAAGTGCGAGGATTTAGTCCTCGGCCACCGCATCGGAAATGATGTCGATGCGCCAGCCGGTGAGCTTGGCCGCCAGGCGGGCGTTCTGCCCTTCCTTGCCGATGGCCAGCGAGAGCTGGTAATCGGGGACCACCACGCGAGCCGAGCGGGTCGCCTCATCGGTGATGGTCACCGAGACCACGCGCGACGGAGACAGCGCCGCGGCGATGAACTTGGCCGGATCGTCGTTGTAGTCGACGATGTCGATCTTCTCCTCGCCCAGCTCGTTCATGACCGCGCGCACGCGCGAACCCATTTCACCGATGCAAGCGCCCTTGGCGTTAACCCCGGCAACATTGCCCTGCACGGCGATCTTGGTGCGGTGTCCGGCCTCGCGGGCCAGAGCAACGATTTCCACGGCGCCATCGGCGATCTCCGGGACCTCGAGCTCAAAGAGTCGACGAACCAGGTTCGGGTGCGAACGCGACAAGGTCACCGCGGGGCCCTTGGGCCCGCGGGTCACATCCACCACGTAGCAGCGGATGCGGTTACCGTGGGTGTACTTCTCCCCCGGGACCTGCTCCGGTGGCGGCAGCAAGGCCTCGACGGTACCCAGGTTCACCTGGATCATGATCGGGTTGTTGCCCTGCTGGATCTGTCCGGAGACGATCTCACCGATCTTGTTCTTGAATTCGCCCACCACATTGTCATCCTCGGCGTCGCGCAGACGCTGCAGGATGATCTGGCGTGCGGTCGAGGCGGCAATGCGCCCGAAACCGGTCGGGGTGTCGTCGAACTCGCCCACGACGGTGCCGTCTTCCTCGGTCTCGGTGGCAAAGATCGTCACGTGGCCATTGCGGCGGTCGACCTCGGCACGTGCCTGCGGCATCGCCCCGGGTGACTTCTGGTAGGCCAGGAGCAAGGCCTGCTCAATGGTGGGGATCAACACCTCGATGGGGATTTCGCGCTCTTTTTCGAGCATGCGCAGCGCGCTCATATCAATGTCCAACTCAGGCCTCCGCGTTTTCGTCGTCTTCGTCAAGTTCCAGCTCGGCCAATTCCGCCTGCTCGGCGCGGGAGAATTCCACTTCTACGTGGCCGCGGCGGATGGAACCGAATTCCAGGGTGCGAGCTTCGCCGACCTTGGGTTTCATGCCCTTTTTTACGGTGATCTCCGGGATGATGGTGATCCCTGCGTCGTCTACCTCGGTGAGGCGACCGGTGATGTTGTCCTCACCGATCAGGTTGACCTTCACCATGCGTCCGACATTGCGGCGCCAGTGGCGCGTCAGGGTCAGCGGCCGCGAGGTTCCCGGGGAGGAAACCTCCAGCTCGTAAGCATCGGAGGTGTCGTGCGGGTCCTTGTCCAGGGCCTCGGAAATCGAGCGGGAGACCTCGGCCACCTGATCGAGCACGATGCCCTCGGTGCCCTCGGCGACGTCGACAACCACGTGCACGATGCGTTGGTCCCCGACGCGGCGGACCTCGACTTCTTCGAGCACCAATTGGTGGGAGGCGACGGTGGGCTCCAGTAGTTCGGTGAGGCGGGCTGCCTCGATCTGGGTATCTGCCGGGTTGCCGGTCATAAAGGTCCTCCCACATTATTCGATGTTGTGAACACTAGGGTATCGACTTTTAGGCTCGGGCGTTTGCGTACCTTGCGCTTGCGATGCCATCGGCGGGGCACATGGGATGATCTATGGTGATGGCTCAGCACTCCCATGACCCCAGACCCCCCGTTTCCCCGACACCCCGCAGGTCCTTGGCCAAGCGCCGTTTCGCGGCCGTGGTGGCCATGTTCGTCGTAGCCGCAGGCACCCTCGGCACCGGGGTGTACCTGAATCGGGATTCCCCTACATGGCAACGAATTCTCGGCACCGAACCGGTGATCGAGGTAGTCCCCACGGCCACCGACGAGCTGCCGGTGCTACTCGAGCAGATCGATCACACGCTGGAGTATCCGGACTCCTCCACCAGCAGGAAAACCACCACCGCACTGGGTAGTGTCAGGGAGCTGGTAGCGGGGCATGTCGAATTACTCACACCCGGTGCCTTGCAGGCCCGGGCTGGCGCCGCGGCGCAGGCAGCCGAGAGCGCTCCGCCGCCTCCCCCGGCGGCGGTCCCGCCCCTGAAACCCGCCGAAGTGGCGATGGCCCTGGCCCGGTCCGGCAACGGGCTACTGGACCAGGGACTCACCGCACCCGAGCAGGAAGCCCGCAGACTCTCGGGTGCCGGAATCGACTTGGTGTTCGCTTCGCGCACGCTGCTTTCGGCCACCGGGGCCACGCAAGCTGAGCTCGATGAGCTCCCCACCCCCAGGCAGGTGCTTGTTTCAGGATCCTCGGAGGACGGCCCCAGCCCTTCCCCGACGGCTTCGGAAGATACAGATGCTTCCGGGGCCTCCGACAGTGGACCCACAACCGGGCGCGCAGCGCAGGCCCTGATGCCAGACTTCGTGATTGCTTCCTGCCCGGTGACTGATTCAGGCACGGTGGACAGCTCGGCCTCCGCCACACCATCCAGTGCAGCTAAGGACGTGGAAGCCTCGCCCGATTCAGGCGTGCTGCTCGGCGAGGTCATCGATGCTTCCTACCGACTGGGCTACGCCTACGACGTGGCCGGGGCACGGACCAGTGCGGGGTTGGGTGCCACGGCCCGAGAGCGCTCAACGCTCCTGGTGGACTTCGCGGCACTGCTCGAGCAGCAGTTTGATGCTGCACACGACTGCGAGCCATTGCGCCAACCCGCCTACCAGTTGCCGAAGGATGCGGCGGCCAACCCCATGGATGCCGCACGCAGCGGCGAGGGGCAATTGGCCTTGTTGCTACGCGACGCCGGCGCGGCCCAAACCGGCCAAGCACGTGCGTACCTGTTTAATGCGGCCTGGACCCAAGCCCTGCTGACCCGCCAGGTCACCGGAACCACACCGGATTTCACCCAACTCGAGGCAGCGGCGGGTTAGTCGGCAAGAGCTGATGGGGTAGGTTTCTGTGCCGACCCCGCGCCTCGGCCGGTTCAGGTCGCTTCGTTGTATTTCTTGTTGGAGTTGTTGACCGCCAAGTACCACGAGGCCCCCACGATCAAGTGGATGACGGCGAGGCCGATACCGCTTGCGAGATCCGCTGCGTAGAGGATCGGGTTGATCAGCGAAACGACAACAACCGCCACTCCGATCCACTGGGCGATCCTGCAGAACCCTGGTGTGGCACGGCCGATCCAGAACGTGATGAGCCCGAGGATGGCGAAGGGAAGCACCGTGAAGCGGACAATCTCCATCACGGTCAGCTGCTGGAACAGTCCCCCGCTGAATTGCATGCTGGCCCCGGCGGCCTCACTGACAAAGAACACAAAGATGCTGGAGATCATCGCACCAAATGCCGCGATCAGCACCTGGACGTAATTGAACGGCATCTTGAACTTTTTGTATTGCTGTACTTGGGCGCTCATTGCTGAACATCTCCTCGACGACTTGTTCGCTTGACCCCCCAATTTTTACTGTACGCCCGTTTGTTTCGATTGTTCCCGCAGGTGATTGGTGCTTATCGGCGCACGGCCGAGAGTTGCGTTCAAAGTCTCCCAGTACACGCCCAGCTGCATTCCGCGCTCAGCTCCTCAACAGCACTTGCTAATGACGGTCTTGGCCGAAGCGATACTGTCGGATCCCCGCCACTACCAGCGAAGCGGCCAAAGGAACCAATGCCCAGAGCCACGTACCGGGAAGGAACTCGAACGGGTCCTCGAGTTCGGACATGGCGTTGCCGGGCATATAGAGCAAGGCCGCGAGCGGCGCGGAAAGCGCCCATCCGAGCAACGCCCCCAAGGCGGCGCCGCGAGTCGACCAATTCTTTAGGGGCAGTCGGGCAAGTAATGGTGCGGTCGCGAAAGCGACCACAAAAACGGGAATCGACGCATACACCACAAAGATTGCGTGAAATACGGCTCCGGAGAGCATGATCCCTGCGGTGATCAACAGGGTAAGAAACACACTCAATCCGAGGGTGACCATGGCTTTGTCATCCTGCACGGACGGCCGGGAATCATCTTCGTGAACCACGGTGGACGTTTGTTCAAACCTCATCTGCTGCTCCCGGTGTCTGGTCGTGCCTCATTCAAGCCTTGACGTCCAGCTTACGTGGAGCTCGCGGCAAGGACTTTGCCCTGATACCTCCCCGAAACCAAAGTGTCTGTGGCTGGGGCTACTCTCGCCCATAGGAGCCGTCGGGGATTCGGGTGGTTCCAATTCGAAACCGTCATTAGGGGGAACCATGTCTGTTCGTTTCAATCCACCACCGCTCTGGTTGCAGCACCTTCCGGCAAATTTCCGACCCACGCCGTCATGGGTTCCGGATGCGGCATGGGGCGCCCCTCCTGCAGGCTGGCCCATGTGGGTCAACCTCTCCGATGGCCACCCGGCGAACCCGCCGGCGGAGTATTCCGCCAATCCCTATTTATATATGTCCGTGATGCCCGGTGCGGTCCCAGCAGGTGCAACTCCTCCGTCCGGCTCCGGCCCCACTGGTCCCAATTTTGCGAGCTTCGAGACTTCCGAGGCCGGAGCCCAAAACCTGAAGAAGAAGATGTCCCGCGGCAAGAAGATCGGTATTGGGGTCGTCGGCCTTGTGGTCCTCTCGATCATCGTGGGTTCCTGCGGCGGCAGCGACGAACAGCCCTCTTCAACACCGGAGCCCACGGAATCGGCAATTGCTTCGCCGAGTGAAGCCCAAGCCGCCGAGGTCATCGTCGCGTCGCCGGAGGATGAAGCCAGTGCCAAGGCCGAAGCTGAGGCCAATACCAAGGCCCAGGAAGAAGCGGAAGCCAGCGCCGAAGCAGAGGAAGAAGCTAGCGCCAAGGCTGAGGCCGAAGCCAAGGCGGAGGAAGAGGCGAAGGCCAAGTCCGAAGCCGAGGCCAGCGCCAAAGCGGAGGCGGAAGCCAGTGCTAAGGCCGAGGCGGAAGCAGGAACGGTCAGCCAGCAAAATGCGTTGCGGGCCGCGGAGAACTACCTCGGATTCATGCCATTTTCGCGTACAGGGCTGATCAAGCAACTGGCATTCGAAGATTACTCCAAGAAAGATGCGACGTGGGCCGTGGATCGCGTGGACGCGGACTGGAATGAGCAGGCCGCCAAGTCCGCCGAAAACTATTTGGACACGATGTCCTTTTCGCGCAAGGGATTGGTCGACCAGCTAATTTTTGAGGGGTACACCCGGAAGCAGGCAGAGCACGGGGTGAGCAAGACGGGTCTGTAGCACTCAATCTATCCGCAAGGCTCCCAGAGAGCTGCGATTCCAGAGATAGCCCAATAAACAGCTTCGCCTGTCATGCCGAGTCGGCATGACAGGCGAAGCTGTTTAGGTTCTGGCTCAAGGGATTAGGTGGACGCCGCGTCGTTCGCGGCGCGCATCCGTGGAGCAGTTAGGAAGCAGGGAACAGCACGTCGTAGCCCAGCTTGAGGATCAGCGCGCCCACCACAGACAGAAACACGATCCGGATGAACTTGCTGCCCTTGCTCACCGCCATCCGTGCCCCCAGATATCCGCCGGCCATGTTGGCGGCGCCCAGGACTAACCCGATCCCCCAGAGCAGGTGACCGGTGGGCAAGAAGAAGGCCAGAGCTCCGAGGTTGGTGGCCATGTTCACGATCTTGGCCTTGGCGCTGGCTGCCAAGAAGTTGTAGCCCATGAACGCGACCATCGCGATGATCAGGAACGATCCGGTACCCGGGCCGATGAGTCCGTCGTAGCCGCCAATGACCAGTCCGATGACACCGGCCACCGCGTAATGCTGCCGGCCGGTGTATCGCAGCTGCGTTAGCTCCCCCGCGGTGGGCTTAAAAAGCGTGAATAGGCCCACCGCCACCAACGCGGCAATGATGATCGGCTTGATGAGATTCTCAGGTAGCAGCGTGGCCAGGATCGCTCCGCCGAAGGAACCAGCCAGGGCAATACACGCCATCGGGATGGCCGTGCGTAAATCCGGTTGGGCGCGCCGGTAGTAGGTCACCGCCGAGGTGGTGGTGCCAAAGACGGACCCCAGCTTGTTGGTGGCCAGGGCCTGTACCGGGGAGATGCCCGGCACCAGCAGTAGAGCAGGTAGTTGTAGTAGTCCCCCGCCACCGACCACCGCGTCGACCCACCCGGCAGCAAAGCCAGCAACAATGATCAAGATCAGGGTTCCGGTCTGCAATCCTTGCAGACCGGAACCCTCAAGCAGGCTTGTCGCCTCGATCATGAACTAGGCCTTGGCGAGGGCGATCAGTTCCGCGACGACCTCGTCAACGGCAATATCGGTACGCGTGCCGGTGGCACGGTCCTTGACCTCTACGACACCGTCGGCCAAGCCGCGGCCGATGACCACGATGGTCGGTACGCCGATGAGCTCCGCGTCGGAGAACTTCACGCCGGCCGAAACCTTGGGACGGTCATCGTAGATGACCTCGACGCCCGCGGCATCCAGCTCGTCGGCGATCTTCTGTGCTGCTTCGAAGAGTTCGACCTGCTTGCCGGTGACCACCAGGTGCACGTCGGCCGGGGCCACGTTGCGTGGCCAGACCAAGCCGTTTTCGTCGTGGTTGGATTCGGCCAGGGCGGCCACCGCACGGGTGACGCCCACGCCGTAGGAGCCCATGGTGACGATCTTGAGCTTCCCGTTTTGGTCAAGGACCTTCAAGTCCAAGGCCTCGGCGTACTTGCGGCCGAGCTGGAAGATGTGGCCCATCTCGATGCCGCGGGCGGTTTCCAGCGGACCGGATCCATCCGGTGCTGGGTCCCCTGCGTGGACCTCGACGCACTCGATGGTGCCGTCCGTCGTGAAGTCGCGCTCGGCGACCAGCCCAAAGACGTGCTGGCCCGGTGCATTGGCGCCGGTGACCCAGGAGGTGCCGGCAACTACGCGCGGGTCCACCAGGTAAAGGATCTTGGAGGATCCTTCCAGGCCCAGGACCGCGTCATCGGTCCCGAGTGCCGGGCCGATGTAGCCCTTGATGAGCGTGGGGTGCTTCTTCAGGTCGTCTTCGGTCGCTGCCTCAAGTTCGACCTCGCCACCGGTTTCCAGGTGTGAGGAGATGTTGGCTTCGACGCGCTTGAGGTCGACGTTGCGATCCCCCGGCAGGCCGATGGCCACCAGCCGGCGTTCGCCGGTGGGCATCTTGGCCGCCAACACCACGTTCTTCAGGGTGTCTGCCGCGGTCCAGGGGTTGCCGGTGCGCGGGGCGACCTCGTTGGCGCACTCCACCAGGGTTTCGATGGTCGGGGTATCGGGGGTGTCCTTGACCTCGAAGGCAGGAGCATCGGTGTAATCGATGGCCTCCGGCACGATGGTGGTCACTGCCTCGACGTTTGCTGCGTAGCCGCCGGCCGAGCGCACGAAGGTGTCCTCGCCAACCGGGGTCGGGTGCAGGAATTCCTCGGACTTGGACCCGCCCATGGCACCTGCGGTGGCGAACACCGGAAGGATCTCCAGACCCAAGCGCGCGAAGATCTTCAGGTAGGCGGCGCGGTGCGCCTGGTAGGCCTCTTCGAGGCCCTCGTCGTCGATGTTGAAGGAGTAGGAGTCCTTCATGATGAACTCTCGTCCACGCAGCAGGCCCGCGCGCGGACGTGCCTCATCGCGGTACTTGTTCTGGATCTGGTACAGGTAGGCCGGCAGATCCTTGTAGGAGCTGTAGAGGTCCTTGACCAGGAGGGTGAACATTTCCTCGTGGGTGGGGGCCAGCAGGTAGTCGGCACCCTTGCGGTCCTGCAGGCGGAAGAGGCCTTCGCCGTATTCGGTCCAGCGTCCGGTGGTTTCGTAAGGTTCGCGCGGCAACAGGGCCGGGAAGTGGACTTCCTGGGCGCCGATGGCGTTCATTTCCTCGCGGATGATGGCTTCCACCTTGCCCAACACGCGCAGGCCCAGCGGCAGCCAGGTGTAGATCCCGGGTGCGGCACGGCGGATATACCCGGCGCGGACCAGCAGCTTGTGGCTGGCAACCTCCGCATCAACCGGATCTTCGCGCAGCGTGCGCAGGAACAGTGTGGAGAGCTTGAGGACCACGCTAACTTTCCATTTCCGCGGCCTGTTGCCAGACCACAACTTAGTGGTGGGAGTGCAAATCTAAGGTGCCCCTGGCGGGTGTCGCCGCGGGCGTGGGCCGGTGGAGGCCCGGCTCCTTGCCCAAGGGATGGTGCGGGCCGCGGCCATGCCAGCAAAAGCCGGTGGTCCGGGCGCCACAAGGCACTTGTTACATCTTACGTCGCCAGCAAGCCGCCACCCGGACACCGTGGCCCCTTCCGCATTCCTGTGGCACCTAGCCACCAGCACGATCCGGGTTTATCCCCGGAACCTCAAAGGGGCCGAAAAAACCTCTGTGCTCCCCCTGTTGGGTGGAGCACAGAGGTTTTCCGCCCCGAGAGTCGGCGTTGGGGCTGAGCACGTTGATACCGGCGGTGTCTCTTCCGTGGGTGCCGTTCTGAGTTAGCTTTTGGAGGGTTTGCTACCCACGGTTCATGAGTCCTCGTCGGAGCCGACGGAAAAAGCGGCCAGTGGCTAGGCGCTTGCCTTGGCCACCATTTCAAGCACGTTCTCAGCCTTTTGGTTCGCTTCGGCGAGGTCCTTCTTCGGATCTTTACCGCCCAGGACAGTCACCACGATGGCGGTGGAGCCTTCCAGAGCATTGACCGACACCGTCGTCACCGTGGTCTCTTTCGAGACCGTGGTGGACTGGATCGCCGAGGTCTTCTCCGCCGAGGTAGTCGCTTCCAGCCCCTTCATCTTCATCGTTGTCTCCTGCCCCTGCAGGCTGAAGGAGAACTCGGAACAGTCCTTGAGGATGTCATCGGCCTGCGCAAAGTTGGCCTCCGCATCTACGGAGTCGGAGAAGGAGGCAACCTGCACTTGGAGCCCCTCCAGCGCTGTAGCCCCGGGCAGTCCCACGGAGACCACGTTCATCTTTTCCAGTTCCGCACCCAGGTCACTGGTGGCGAAGTTCGAGCAGGTCTCAGGAGTAACCTTGATCGCCTTGCGTACTTGCTCGGCTGCAGGGAGCTGAGCCTTGAGCGCATCGTTGTCCATGATGACGGCTTGTTCGTTGTCCCCGGCAATTTGTTTGGCGATATCGGCCAGGGTCTGGGTATCCAGCTGATCCGAGGAAGCAGCGGCGGAAGTGCCGGCTGCAGCATCAGGGGCAGAATCAGAACAACCAGCCAGCAACAGTGCGGCGGTCAGCGGGAGCAAGAACAGGGCGCGTTTCTTCACGGGGAATCCTCAAAGTGGCTCATGGGCGTACGGGCATGGATGCGGCGCCGGGCGCTGCAGCCCAAACGACAAGCCTAGAAGAACGCTACCCGGGCCACCGAACCGGCGGGCTGGCCCCGGCGAGTCGCGATACATAAACCCGGCGGCAGACTACGCCAGGCAGGGAAGCTAATGCGCGGCAGCCGCTTCGGGTTGGATGCCGTGCAGGATCTCCAGGAGCGATTCAGCGTCCCCCAGCGCCAGTGCTGTGGCGTCCTCTGGTGTGTCGGTCACGGTACGCGTCGCGGTCACCATCACGTGCCCGTCGATGGCTCGGACCGAGACCCGCTTGGACTTGAACTTCCCGTTGACGCTTTCGAGCATGCTCACCGAGGTATACGCGGCCGAGCTCGTCGCTTCGAGCCGCGTCAGTGTGGAGGTGATCTCCTGCCCGTCGGCCTTAACGGTGTATTTGCCACAGGATTCATCCAGATGCTGCTGGGCACCGACATCTGCCACCAGCGCGTCGCGATCCCGGTAGGAAGCAACAGTCAGGTCTCCGCCTTCCCCGGCAGGAAACACCACCGCGGCCATGTCGGCCTTCCCGAGCTGATCCTTGAGATTGCCCAAACCATAGAGCCCACACGTGGCCGGGACCACGGTGATCCCCTCAAGCCATTTCTCCGCCTGCGGCAGCTGGCTGCGCAGCTTTTCCTGGTCATTGACCTGGGCACCTTTAAAGTTCGAGGCCCACTGCTCCACGGCTGTATTGAGCGCCGCGGCATCAAGGTGGCCCAGTGCGGCGACGGCGCTGGGGCTGCCCGGGGTCCCGGTGGAGCCTCCGGGGCCCTCCACGGTCACCGGCGGTGGGGTGACCGTGGAGGTTGCTCCGGGGCTACCCTGCTCATCGGTGCATCCGGCCAGGGCCAGCAGCAGCCCTGCCGCGGCCATGGCGGTGAGGACCCTGGCGTGGGAAAGTTCTCTCCGTGGTCGGTGAAAGGTCACGTCTGGCTTTCGGCTTGCGGGCCCGCGGGGTGGAGCGCTATGTCAGGGACAGGTGGTGTCGGAAAATCCGGCACGGGGTCAAAAGAGGATGGTGGCAAATTCGCCCACGGTTTCAAAACCGACCTTACGGTAGGTGGCAATGGCCGGGGCGTTGTAGTCATTGACATAAAGGCTGGTCGTTGGTGCCAGGGTCAGCGCGTATTCCGCGGCCGCGGCCATGTATCCAGCGGCCAAGGACTTGCCGCGGTGATCCGGGTTCATCCAGACACCCTGGATCTGGGTCGCACGGGTGGTGACGGTTCCCAGCTCGGCCTTGAAGCGGATCTCACCGGCATCATCCAGATCGATGAGGGAATGCCCGGAATGGATCAGCGATCTGACTCGGGAACGATAAAACGATCCACCGTTGGTCAACGGCGAATATCCGAGCTCTTCTTCGAACATGAGAGCGCAAGCGGGCAGCACCAGCTCGTATTCTTGAGCAGCGCTGGTACGCAACGTACGGATGGGTTCGATGACAGGCGCCCCGGTCAGCGTCATCAGTGGCTGGCTGGCACGCACACTGAATGCCTGCTGCGGTCCATCGACCAGCACCTTCCACATGCCCATGACCGCTTCGGCAGGACCGAAGCAGGACGCAAAGGTGCGGTTGAGGGAGCGCACCACCACACCGAATTCCTCGGCGTCGGCTGTGGTGATGTTGATCGGGACGATATTGGCCCCCAACCAGCAGGCGGAGACCAGCAACTCCCCCTCAAAACGTCCGATGACCAGCGAACCGCCCAGGCCCGGACGCGCCGAGCCGGTGACGGTCAGCTGGGCGTCCATGAAAATGTTGGCGACAGGATCGGTCGAAACGAGGGCGCGGAGAGCCGCAGTATCCGCTTCGTCGAGCACGCGAATATCTTTGGAGAGCGACTCTCCGGCCCCCGGGTTGCGTCTAGCTGACGGTAACCACGGGGCCACTTTGGACAGGATTTTCTCCATCCACGTCCCCCATTTCCTCGGCGATGCGCATCGCCTCTTCAATCAGTGTCTCAACAATCTGGTCTTCTGGCACGGTCTTGATGACCTTGCCCTTCACAAAGATCTGGCCCTTGCCGTTGCCCGAGGCCACGCCGAGGTCGGCTTCGCGAGCTTCGCCCGGCCCGTTGACGACGCAACCCATCACGGCAACGCGCAGCGGGACTTCGAGTCCCTCCAGTCCGGCGGTGACTTGGTCGGCCAGGGTGTAGACATCCACCTGGGCGCGGCCGCAGGACGGGCACGAGACGATTTCCAGCTTGCGCGGGCGCAGGTTCAGCGACTGCAGGATCTGGGCGCCGACCTTGACTTCCTCGATCGGCGGGGCCGAGAGCGAGACGCGAATGGTGTCGCCGATACCCTTGGACAACAGCGCGCCGAACGCGGTCGCGGACTTGATGGTGCCCTGGAAGGCCGGTCCTGCCTCGGTGACGCCCAGGTGCAACGGCCAGTCGCCGCGTTCGGCCAAGAGCTCGTAGGCACGGACCATGACGACCGGGTCGTTGTGTTTGACCGAGATCTTGAAGTCGTGGAAGTCGTGTTCCTCGAAGAGCGAAGCCTCCCAGACCGCGGACTCAACCAAGGCCTCGGGGGTGGCCTTACCGTACTTCGCCAAAAGGCGCGGATCCAGCGATCCGGCGTTGACGCCGATGCGGATGGAGGTGCCGGCGGCCTTGGCTGCTGCGGCGATCTCCTTGACCTGGTCGTCGAACTTGCGGATGTTGCCCGGGTTCACCCGGACCGCGGCGCAGCCGGCGTCGATCGCAGCGAAGACGTACTTGGGCTGGAAATGGATGTCGGCGATCACCGGGATCTGTGACTTCTTTGCGATGATCGGCAACGCCAGCGCATCTTCGGGCGCCGGGCAGGCTACACGCACGATGTCACAGCCGGTGGCGGTGAGTTCGGCGATCTGCTGCAGCGTGGCGTTGATGTCGGTGGTCTGCGTCGTAGTCATCGACTGGATGCTGATGGGGCTCTCAGAGCCTACGCCGACAGAGCCCACCTTAATTTGGCGGGTCTTACGCCGTGGGGCGAGGACCGGTGGTGGAGCCGATGGCATGCCGAGGCTGACCGGAATCGAGGTCAAGATTTCCTCCGTGATGTTGAGTGTGGAAGCTTTATCCATTATCCCCCCTGCGCGCCCTGTTGCGAGGCAGTAATCTCGCAGGGCGAAGCCCAGGGACTCGGGCACGGCATCAAATGGCCGTAATCATGCGGGGAATCGCGGATTAGGCGTGGTGAGCGAGCTCACCGGTCACGGGGCTCCATTCGCTGATCCGCAGCGCCGCAATGGTGCCGTTGACCGCGAACGGGTCCTTCGCCAAGGTCTCGGCGAGCGCGGCCTGGGTCGGAGCGGAAATCAGCAACAGGGCACCGGAGCCATCCACATACGGACCGGAAGCAACCAGGGCCAGCCCGTCGCCGGCTGCCCCCAGCTCTGCCAGAAATTCGCGGTGCTTGGGACGATGCTCATCGCGGGCGGCTTCGGAACCGACGGCGTACACATATTCAACTGCGAAAACACTCATGGGCTACAGCCTAAACCGTGGGGCCGTGAAACGCGTCCTTCCGGCTCCGTGTGGCCGCGGGTCCCTGAGCCTTGGTACCCCCATGTAGTCCAGCGTTGCAGCTGCCGATTCCTCGGATTGACTCCAGACAGCGATGGGGCCTGCCGCTTCGCTGGCTGATCCGGCCGGGATCCGAATCGGTCAGGATTCGAGAAGCCGCCGGGGCACAACCTCCGTAGGATGGGTTTCAGGAACACCCAGGCAACCACCACGGAGAAAAAGGACCACGTCCAACACAGATTCGGCCACCGCCGACAGCAGCTTCTCCGCCCAGGAACGTGCGGCCATGAAGTCCCACGCCAAGGAACTGAAGACCGAGGCTAAACGGGCCAGCGCCGCCCAGAAGGCCGCAGCGGATGCCGCCGATGTGTCGGCCAAGATCGCCGCGGTGCCTGAGTGCGACCGGCAGATGGACAAACAGCGCTACTCCACCTTCGGTCTCAGTCCGCAAGCCGCACTCGACACCGACGACGGGCTGTGGCCGACGTCCTTCGCACTGCAAAACGCCACCGAGAAGGCCTGGGACCAGCTGGCCGAACTTATCGATCGCGCGGCAACCGGCCCCTCCGACTCCTAAGGAACGCCCATGTCCTTCGCACTGAAGTCCCTCTCCGTTTCCTGCCTCGACGTGCCCGCGGCCGCCGACTTCTACCGCAACATTTTCTCCGCTCCGAGCACGACCGATGGCGAATCCATCGCCACCGACCTGCACGGGACCGGACGCCTCGAGCTCGTCCCGGCACAACCTGCCGAACCGTCCGCCGCCTCCGGCACCGCGTACCAGCGTGCCGTGCTGACCTACATCCGTCCCGGACCCGGCGATGTCCGGACCATGACGGACGCCGCCGCCACCCACGGCGCCGACATCTTCAAGCCAGCCCGGAAGGCACTCTTCGGCGCGTTCTCCGGCTCCTTCATGGCACCGGAGGGGACCGTCTGGAAACTGGCGGCTGCCGGCAAGGACACGGCTTCCCTGGAAGGCGCCGCGCGGCCCACGGAGACCACGGTGACCCTCGGCGTCAGGGAGCCCAAGGTCTCGAAGGCGTTCTACGCCGCGCTCGGAATGAGCGTTGACCGGGACTACGGCAACAAGTACATCGACTTCCTGCCCGCGGACGGCGCCTCCTGGCTCTGCCTGATGCAGGAGCCCGTGCTCGCCAAGGACGTGGCCGCCAGCGACCCGCACGTGGGCACCTCCTCGGTGACACTCAGGCACCAGTCCGCCTCGCATGCCGAAGCCGAGCGGATCGTTTCGGCCGCCCTCGCCGGTGGCTGCGCGCAAACCGGACAGGGGAACTCCCTGGACCCGGGATCGGCCACGATCTCCGACCCCGGTGGCCCCCCGCTGGATCATCTCGGCCCCGCGACCCTGAGCCGAGGGAAGGTAGCAACCCGTCTCCCGAACACAAGGATCACATGGCAGCGAAAATCGACTTCAAGAAGACGGTTGGAGGCTACCGGGCGAAGTGCGGTGACTTCCGAATCGTGGACTTGCCCGAGATGAATTACCTCATGATTGACGGGCATGGCGACCCGAACAGCTCACCGGCCTTTGCCGAGACACTCGAGGCCCTGTACCCGGTGGCGTACAAGCTCAAGTTCGCCAGCAAGCTGGAGCTCGATCGCGACTATGTCGTCCCACCCCTGGAGGGCCAGTGGTGGGCCAGGGGCATGGACTCCTCCACGGTCTCCCGCGACAAGTCCCGGTGGGACTGGACGATGATGCTGATGGTGCCCGACTGGATCGAGCAGGACATGTTCGGGGCCGTCTTCGGGAAGGTGGGCGCGAAGAACCCGCCGGCGCGTCTGGGCGATATCCGCCTTGGGTCACTGGCCGAGGGCCTTTGCGTGCAAACGCTGCACGTAGGCTCCTTCGACGACGAGGGGCCGGTCCTGGAACGGATGCACCACGAGTACATCCCCGCCCGAAGTTCCGGCTCGAGGGCAAGCACCACGAGATCAATTTGAGCGATTTCCGTCGGAGCGCCCCGGAGAAGCAGCGCACCATCCTGCGGCAACCCGTCGCCGCGGCGTAGCCGGGCATCGGCGCTCGCCCTCGGTGCGCCGTGGCAGGCGAACGCCCTGGACCTGTGACCGCCGGGTGTCCAGGCGCGATTAACGCGGTGGCTCCGCACGCCGGACAAGCATCGGCTGCTGCCGGCTAATCGGACTCCGACGCGCCGATCCGTTGGGCCAGGTTGTTCAGGCCGGCGAGGATCATCTTTCCGTAACCATCGTTGTGCAGTGCGTCGGCGTGTGCGAGTCCCTGATTCAGGTGTTCCCGGGCCAGCGCAATCCTGCCCTGGCGGTGGTACCCATCGGCAAGATTCAGCTGCAGCGATGGCTGCATTCCCAGTGCGGAGGCAATTCCGAGCGGGGCGAGGTCGTCGTCTGCCAAGAACCCGTGTTCGTCCAGTGCGGTCTGGTCCCAGGCGACTTCCTTCTTCAGCTCCGTCTGGGTGTCGGCCAGGGAGTGCGCCGGGATGCAACGAGGGGCATGGTCACCAGGGCCCGAGGCATCCCAGCATTCCAGCAGAAGTTCTTGCCCGCGGTCCTTCTCGCCGTTAAGTGCCACTGAGATGGCAGCAGTGATGTTTGTCCAGTCGCTCATGATCGGTCCTTCACGCTTGAATGATCTTGTTGGATCAAACGCTGCTGTGCGGTCCTTTGTGGATTTTGGACGAATCGGACAATCGAGGCGACCGCGAACGCCCGGGTGGGAGGTTCGCCTGCCAGTTGGCGGGATACCCGGGTGAGGTGGGACTGGTCGAAGTATCCCGTTGCCACCGCCAGGTTGGACAGGTCCAGGTTCCCGAGCCGCGGCACTTTGGCCGCGGCGCGGTGCAGTCGAGAGATCCGTATCAGTATCGAGGACGGCAGCCCGAAGCATGTGAGGCATCGGCCGTGCAGCTGGCGGACGGACAGCTCGAACATCTCTGCCAGTTCGGCCACGCTGTGCTCGCCCGAATCCAGCCGACGGCCTCCTCAATCCACGGATCGATGGCCAGGTGTGAGGCTCTCTCATTGACGATTGCCGTCAATTGATCCGCGGGTGTTCCCGGAAGAAGGCGCGGCTCGGAGTGGTGTTGAGTGGGCCAGCCAGGGAGTTCGTCGACCGGTACCTGGGCGTCGACGTATTTGTCCAGAGGCTCCCCCGCGATGGCTTGGCTCCAGTGCCTGGCTATGCGTACGTCAACGACCTCTACTCCCGAACGTTCAGGTCTCCAGGGCCGCGACTGGGGGCCGGACCACCAGATACGTCCCGCGACCAGGACAAGGCCGGTCAATCCATCCGGAGCTACTGCTTGGCTCGTCCCATTGCCTGTCGTCAACGAATAGCAGCTCTTCACCAGATCCGCACCGACAGGGGGCAGGTCATTTCCTGTGAGTGCCGTCGTGTACCTGGCACTGCCAGACTTCCAATCTGCGCGCCTCTCCATGCCCGTCACTATGGTGCCGGGATGGGCGGGCAGAGGGACCTGCGCTCAGTGACGCCTGGCAGGGGTATTGCTGGTGCACCCGGTAAGCGCCAAGATACCGATTGCCAGCGGGGCAAGGAGGTGGGAGGACAGCGGCTTGGGCCACTTCGCGGAAAGGGAAGGTGGCGTGGAAGGAATCTTTACGGCCTAGGAATGGTAAACATCGGGAAGCGGGCAGAGAACACGGCGATAGCCCGCGCACGGGGGCATCGGGAGGGTGGAGTGCTGGCGTGAAGGCCACCATGGCCGCATTCTTCACACGCTGTTTCCGAAGAAAACGCAGATCGGCTTGGCTGGCCGCTGGTCATGTTGACCGCTCTTGCGTGGGCGGGAACGGCCAAAAACCATGCTCCGGTGTTGGCTTGCGGGCGTACCGCGCAAGCCCAGTCCGTGCATCAGCGACAGACCGATGATGAGCAAAGTCGCGGCCAGGTTTCCGAAGAGCACAACGCGGGGCAAGTGCCTGTGGCCGTGCCCGCGCGGTGCCCGCGGGCTTGACGCTCATTGACGACCGCGCATTGCCTGCCCCTGCGGAAATGGCAAGCGGGTTATTCGCCGATTTCGAACTGGTTCTATTCCCATGTGGCAGAAAACAAAGATTCGTAGCCGCGGCCACCGTAGTAGACCCCGAGTATCTCGACCGTTTCATCTGTCACTGCAAATGCGATGACTATGAGCCGGCGAAAACCGATCGTGCGCATCCCTGGCCTAATATCATCGCGAGCTGTACCGATGAGGGGAAAAGCTGCGAGGTTTCCGCAGTACTCAGCGATTGTTATGACAAACCGTGCGGCCCTCTCAGGGGCCCTGATTCCTCATCTATCCAGAGGTACAGATCGATGAGATGCTGCGATGCTTGCGGCGAGTAGACAACGGATCGGTTCATGATCCGTTGTCGGCCAACCTCTGGGTATGGACGGCGGCGAGCCGGGCACGCATAGCATCAGCGCTGATCGATTGAGCTGGGTCAGTGCGCAGGTCGTCGTAAGCCGCAGCGGCTTCTGTCCGAAGCCAAGTTTCGACGGCCTCATCGCGAGCGAAAAGTGTCCGGAGTCCGTCGCGGACGACTTCGCTCTCGCTCGCATACGCACCGGACTCGACACGCTGTTTCAGCGCATCCGCCATGGAAATAGGGATGGTCACACTCAGCTGCTTCGTGGTTCGCATGGGAAAACTGCCTTTCCAATATGACTCAATCCTACTCTTTCACCTCGTGAGAGGAGAAGGACCAGGACCGATCCGTGGCCCTTAGCGGACGCCTATCTCAGAACAATGGACTCGTCCAGTGACGTCATCGGTGGACTGGACCGTTCAGTCCCAAGATGTGCTGATCCCTCATCGAAAAGTCATGGGGGAGGCAGTTCCACAGCGGTTTCGACGCGGCCCGATGGCCTGTCTTTCCGGTCGTCGGACAAGACGAGGAAACAAGAGTGGCCCCTTGCCCGTCCCCGGTCGGGGGTAGGCAAGGGGCCGCTTCGCATCGCTGGGTCAGCTCAGCCGAAGATCGACACAGGTTTGACGATGTCTGCGTAGATCAGCACCGCACCCATGGCCAGCATGCCCACCGCGACCACATAGGTCAGCGGAAGCATCTTGGCGATGTCCACCGGTCCCGGATCCGGGCGTTTGAAGAGCTTGGCGAAGAAACGGCGCACCGATTCGAAGAGCGCACCGATGATGTGCCCGCCATCCAGCGGCAGCAGCGGAATCAGGTTGAAGACGAAGAGCGCGATGTTCAGTCCGCCGATCAGCGAGATCAGCGATGCCACCTTGTCGTTGATGCCGATCAGGTTCGTGGCGCTGATTTCCCCGGCAATACGTCCCACACCGACCACGGAGATCGGCCCGTTGGGATCACGCGGAGTATCGGAGAAGGCCGCTTTACCCACGGCCGCCATGCGCGCCGGCAAATCGAGCACCACGGCGGTGACTCCCTTGACCTGAGTCCACACCGCCGGAAGCACCGCGGAGACCGGCTGGGAGATGTTTTGGACTTCCGAGCCCATGCCGATGAAACCAACTTCGACGGTTTTGGCTGCGCCCGAGGCATCGGTGACGAGCTGGCCTTCCTCGTTGATCACCGGCCGTTCGGTCTTATAGGGGGTGATGGAGGTGGAGTGTTCGACCCCGTCGCGCTCATAAGTCAGAGGGACGGATTCTCCCGCGTGTGAGCGGATGGCCTGGGTCAGCGTCACCCAGTCGGTGTTACCAACCGGGGCGCCGTCGAAGGAGGTGACAGTGTCCCCCGGGCGCAGGCCCGCGGCGTAGGCTGGCCCCGGGGCGTCGGAGGCGAGGCATCCGTTGTTGACCGAGGAGTCCCGATCCCCTTCCTGACCCAGCGGCACCACGCATTGGTAGACCTCGTCGACGGTGCTGGTCTGGGTGGGCAATCCGAAGCCGACGGTGACGATGCCGATCATCACGATGCCGATGAGCAGGTTCATCGTCGGTCCGCCGAGCATGATGATGATCCGCTTGTACACCGGCAGCTTGTAGAACACCCGGTCCTCGTCGCCGGGCTGCAGCTGCTCGGCAGCTGCATGCCTGGCCTCGTCGGCCATCTGCTGGAACATGCCGGTGGAAGACTTGCGCAGGATCGGGGCGTCGGTAGCACCCACGTTGCCCTTGTTCTTGGCCGGCGGGTACATCCCGATCATCGCGATGTAGCCGCCCAGCGGGATCGCCTTGAAACCGTATTCGGTCTCCCCACGCTTGAACGAGAACACCGTCTTGCCGAAGCCGATCATGTACTGCGGCACGCGCACGCCAAAGCGCTTGGCCGGCACCAGGTGCCCTACCTCGTGCAGGCCGATCGAAAAGGCCACGGCAACGACCATGACCAGCACGCCGATAATGAAAAGAAGAATGCTCACAGTGATTCCAAACGTTTGGCGGCGGCGTTTCGTGCCCACCGTTCGGCAGCCAACACCGAATCAAGCGACAGTTCCCCGGCTTCGGGGGCATAGGTACTCAGGACGTCCTCGATGGTTTCGACGATGTCGGTGAAGCGAATGGTCCCTGCGTGGAAGGCTTCGACGGCTTCCTCGTTGACGGCGTTGTACACGGCCATATGAGTCGGTGAGGCAGCGCAGGCGGCCTTGGCCAGCTTGATCGCACCGAAGGCTTCTTCATCCAGCGGCTCGAACGTCCAGGACGCTGCGGCGGACCAATCGCAGGCGGCGGCGGAGCCCGGCACCCGGTGCGGCCAGCCGATCCCCAGTGCGATGGGTAGCGCCATATCCGGCGGCGAGGCCTGGGCAATGGTGGATCCGTCGATGAACTCCACCATGGAATGCACGATGGATTGCGGGTGCACCACCGCCTCGATGCGCTGAAACGGCACATCGAAGAGCAGGTGCGCTTCGATGACTTCTAGGGCCTTGTTGACCATAGTGGCCGAGTTGGTGGTCACCACCTTGCCCATGTCCCAGGTGGGGTGTGCCAGCGCCTGGGCCGGAGTGACCTCGCGTAGTTGCGCGTAATCGTAGCCGCGGAACGGGCCTCCGGAAGCTGTGACAATGAGCTTGTGGACTTCCTCGGGGGCGCCCGAGCGCAGCGCCTGGGCCAGGGCTGAGTGTTCGGAATCCACCGGTACGAGCTGTCCCGGTGCTGCGGCGGCCTTGACCAGCGCACCGCCGACGATCAGGGATTCCTTGTTGGCCAGGGACAGCAGGTGCCCGGCGTTCAGTGCCGCCAGGGTGGGTGCCAGGCCGATGGAACCGGTGATCCCGTTGAGCACCACCTCGGCGTCGCCGAACGCGGCGATCTGTGTGGCGGCGTGTTCACCGGCAACGAGCTGCGGGTCGTAGTCGCGCACCGAGGCGGCGTCCTTGGCCGCGTTGATGGCGGCGGCCAGCGCATCGATATCGGGGTGGGCGCAGCCCACGGCCGCCGCCCGGGTGGCTACCGCCTGACTGGCCAGCAGCGTCAGGTTGTGTCCACCGGAGAGCGCTGCCACGGCAAAGCGGTCCGGTGCCGCGGCAATGACTTCCAAGCCTTGGGTGCCGATGGAACCGGTGGAGCCGATCAGCGTGATGCGGCGGATGGTTCCGGGAACCGGAGGGATAAAGGTGTTCGATGGCTGCGCTGTACTCACCTGACCATTATGGTCGCTGATGCTGTGTCGAACCAATGAGCCACGGATTTCGCGGAACAGGGCCTTTGCGCCGCGTCTCAAGCACGAGTGGCCCACACGTTCACTGCAGGGCAGGGAACGTATGGGCCACTTGAGGCGAGGTCGGGTTCGGCTAACCTCGTGGCTTGTCGTCGCGGCGGGAGCGACGCGTTTCCTCAACCGGCGTTTCCGTTGGCTCGCCGTTTGTCTCGGGCCTTGGTTGCGCAGCAGCAACCGAGTCTGTGTCGGGTTCGACCAGGACCGGCTCCACGATGTCGGCAAATTCGGCCGAGGTCTTCGGGAACAGGCGGCGAAGCAGCTTGGCCACCAGTGGCCACAACAGGACCACTGCGATGATCACGTAGACGACCACGGCGATGGACTCGCTGAAGAGTCCTGCCGGGTCCCCTCCGCTGAGCTGCATGGCCTTGCGCATTTGTGCCTCGGCACGGGGGCCAAGGATCACCCCGATGATCAGCGGAAGCACCGGAATACCGAAGCGACGCATGGCGAAGCCCAGCAGGCCCAACAGCAACAGCAAGACCAGGTCGAAGGTTTGCAGGTTCACCGCGTAGCCGCCCAAGGTGGCGAAGAAAAGGATCCCCGCATACAGGTAAGGTCGCGGCAACTGCAGCAGCTTGGCCCATAGCGGGGCCATCGGAAGGTTGATGATCAACAGCAGCGTGTTACCGATGAACAGGCTCGCGATCAAGGCCCAGACCAGCTGCGGCTCATCTTCGAAGAGCAGCGGGCCGGGCTGGATCCCAAACTGCATGAAGGCCGCCAACATGACAGCGGCCGTCGCGTTGGTGGGCAGTCCCAGGGCCAGCATCGGGGTCAGCGTACCGGCGGCCGAGGCATTGTTCGCTGCTTCAGGTCCGGCGACGCCCTCAATGGCTCCGTGCCCGAATTCCTCCGGGTGCTTGGAAAGCTTCTTCTCGGTGACGTACGACAGGAACGTGGGGATCTCCGCGCCGCCTGCCGGAAGTGCACCGAACGGGAATCCGTAGGCGGTTCCGCGCAGCCATGGCTTCCAAGACCTCTTCCAATCGGCCTTGCCCATCCACGGGCGGCCCACGGGAATGGTGAAGGTCTTGGTCTTGCGCAGGTGAGCGGCAACCCAGAAGGCCTCGCCGACGGCGAAGATCGCCACGGCAACCACCACGATGTCCAGCCCGTCGGCCAGCAGCGGCTGTCCGAAGATCAGCCGGCCCTGCCCGGTGACGGGATCCATGCCGACCAGGCCAATGGCCAGGCCAAGGCCCAGCGAGGCAAAGCCGCGCAACTTGGAGGACCCCAGGACTGCAGTGACAGCGATCAGTGCAAGCAACATGATCGCGAGGTAGCTGGGGGCTCCGAGGCTGACGGCGAACTTCACCACCCAGGGGGCGATGGTTGCCAGCAGCGCGGTGCCGATCGTGCCGGCCACGAAGGAGCCGATGGCAGCGGTGGCCAGCGCCTGGGCGGCGCGGCCTGCCTTGGCCATCTTGTGGCCCTCGATGGCGGTGATCACCGTCGAGGATTCACCGGGGGTGTTCAGCAGGATCGAGGTGGTCGAGCCGCCGTACATTCCGCCGTAGTAGATGCCGGCGAACATGATCATGGCGCCGGTGGCTTCCATCCCATAGGTCACCGGCAGCAACAGCGCGATCGACATCGCCGGACCGATGCCCGGCAACACTCCGACGGCGGTGCCCAGCAGCACACCGATCACGGCGAAGAGCAGGTTCATGGGGGTCAGCGCGGTGCTGAACCCCTGCATGAGCATATTGAGTGTATCCACTTACAACACTCCTTCGAGCAGGCCTGATGGCAGGTGAATGCCAAGACCCAGATAGAAACCGTAGAAGGTGCCCACGGCCATGCCCACGGAGATCAGTCCGTCGCGGATGTAGTTGCGCCCGCCCAGGGCCAGACGCTTCCCCAGAAGAGGATGGTTCCGGAAATGACCCAGCCGAGCATGTCGATGAAGACGATGTTGATGATGAACACCAGTCCCAGCGGCACCACGATTTTCCAGTCGATGGGTGTTCCTGCTTCAATGTCTTCCCCCTCGTCGGGTTCCGCGGATCCACCGCGCAGGACGTTGATGACGAGCAGCACGGCACACACCAGGAGCAGTGCGCCCACCATATAAGGAACAGTTTTGGGTCCCAGTCCGTCGGACTGCTGGTAGGGCACATGCAGGTTCATCGCATCGATCACCACGGTGACCCCAACCGTGCCGAGCAGGGCTGCGAAGCCCAGCTCGGCGCGGCTCTTGATCGGTGAAGCTACTGGTTTCATGCCAGGCCGAGTTTGGCCAGGACGTCGGAAACCCGCTTGTCCTGATCGGTGAGGAAGGTGGAGAACTCATCCCCGGTGATGAAGGCATCGGTCCAGCCATTGTCCTTCAGCGCTTTCTTCCACTCTTCGGAACCGTGCATCTTTTCCAGGGTGGAGATCCAGCGGGTCTTGGCTTCGTCGCTGATCCCGGGAGGCGCCACGAGCCCGCGCCAGTTACTGAATTCCAGATCGATATCCGATTCCTTCAGGGTCGGAGCATCGACGCCCTCGAGGCGCTCCGCACCGGAGGCCGCCAAGACACGGACGTCACCGGATTCGATCTGCTTGAGGAACTCGCCGGCGCCCGAGGCGGCAAAGCCAAGCTTGTTGCCCAGGATCGCCGGCAGCAGGTCGCCGCCGCCGTCGTAGGAAACGAAGTTGACCTTGGTCGGGTCAATGCCCACGGTCTGTGCCAGCTGCATCGGCAGCAGGTGGTCGGGTCCGCCCGGCGAGGAGCCTCCGCCGACGGCCAGCTTGGAGGGATCCTTCTTCCACGCCGCAACGAGATCCTCGATGCTCTTGTACGGGGAGTCCTTGGAAACCATGATGGCTCCCGGCTCCTGGATCAGACGGGCGATCGGGGTGGTATCGGTCAGTTTGGCGTCGGTGTCATTGGTGTAGCTGGCACCCACCACGCCCAGACCCATGAGCATCCCCAGGTCTTCGTTGCCCTTTTCGTTGACGATCCGGGCCAGACCTACGGTGCCTCCGGCACCGGCAAGGTTGAAGACCTCCAAGGACTTGGCGATCCCGGCCTCTTCCATGACCGTTCCGGCAACCCGGGCGGTGGTGTCGTAGCCACCACCGGGGCTGTTCGGAACCATGATGCGCAGGCCGGTGACCGGCCCGGATTCGGCAGAGCTGCCGGATGCGCCGGCGTCATCGCCGGTCACCCCGCAGCCGGTAGCGGCAAGCATCAGGCCGGCGGCAACGGCGGCTAGACGAAGAAACTTGGTACGAGCCATGGTGATTCCCATCTCAAAAAGCGAATGTACGATGCGGACCACACTAGGGCGCGAGCGTCCCGAGGCAATTCTTGTGTTCGCAAACAAAGTTGTGTTCATTGTGTTCACGCTCACATTCGGTCCCGGCCAGTGCTTTCGGTAGAGTTCACCCGGCTGGCAATCAACGGATCGGGCGATCGGCGCCCTATCCGACGCAAGGCATGGAAAAAGGAGCACCGGTGCCCAGGTCCACTCTTGGCCCACGCATGGGCCGCCGCACGCGGCTATCTCTGGCCGGCCAGTTTCTGGTCTTGCAATTGCTGATCCTGGTGGCGGTGCTGGTCGGGGTCCTGGCCATGTCCATGGCGCAGTCCACCGCAACCTTTGAGCGTGTCGAGTCACGGCGGGCACTCTCGGCCGCCGAAAACCTTGCTTCCAACCCCACCGTGCGTGCCCTGCTGCCCGGGGCTCGGCCGCGCTTGGGCGCCGCACTGCCGGCCATCGCCGAATCGGTGCGTTCGGTTTCCGGAAGCAGCGACTCACTGCTGGCCAATACACGCGGCACCGTGGTGACGTCCTCGGAGCCTTCCCGACTCGGTGAAACGTTCCAGCTCGGCGCTTCCGAAGTCATGGAGGGCCGCGCGTGGACCGGTTCGACGCTGCGCGGCGGGGTCAAGATGCTCGAGGCCCATGTGCCGGTGCTCGATGACAACGGGAAGCTCGTGGGCTTTGCCATGGTGGGTCGCACCTATCCCTCGGTGCTCGAAAGACTTCTCGACGCCACCCCCAATCTCATGGTCTATTTGGGGATTTCCATCGCTCTGGGCGCCGCCGGTTCGCTTTTGCTCTCCCGCCGGGTCAAGCGTCAGACCCTGGGCCTGGAGCCGGAAGAAATCACCGCGCTGGTCGAACACCGCGAAGCGATCCTGCACGGGGTGAAGGAGGGAGTGGTGGCCATCGACTTGCGTGAACGCATCACCCTGGCCAACGATGCGGCCAGGCGCTTGCTGGACTGGCCCGACGACTGCGAGGGCAGCACGCTCGCCCAGCTGTCCATCGACCCGGCATTGCGCGAGGTGCTGACCCTGAAGCAGCCCGACGCCGATCGTCTGGTGCTGGTGGGCGAAAAACTGGTGGTATTCAACCGCCGGCCCATAGAATCCCACGGGCGACTGGTCGGCTCCGTGACCACCCTGAGAGATCGCACCGAACTGAGCACGCTGGAAAAGGAATTGGGAGCCACCCGCATGACCACAGAAACGCTGAGGGCCCAAACCCATGAGTTCGCCAACCAGCTGCACACCATTTCCGGGCTGATCCAGCTGCAGGAATACGACGAAGTGCTCTCCTTCGTGGACGGTGTCAGCTTCAGCCGCTCCCAGCTGCTAGATGACGTCACCACCAGGATCGCCGACCCGAGCGTGGCCGCCTTGCTCATCGCCAAGTCCTCGTTGGCCTCCGAACGCCGGGTGGGGATCGATCTGGATCCCGCCACGATGCTGGGCCGCGTCGATGAGGCGCTCTCCAGGGACGTGGCCATGGTGGTGGGCAACCTCGTGGACAACGCCATTGACGCCGTGGCGGGGGTCCCCGATGCGCGTATCGGAATCGGGATCTCCCAGGAGGAAGGATGGGTTGTGGTGACGGTGCACGACTCTGGCGCGGGCGTCGATTCCGGGAGTTTCGGGCGGATCTTCACCCAGGGCTACAGCACCAAATCCTCAAACTCCGCGGCCGGACGCGGGTTCGGACTGGCCCTGACCCGGCTGGTGTGCCTGCGCCGCGGAGGGAATGTCACGGTTCAAAACGACGAAGGTGCCGTATTCACCGCCCGGCTCGGCACTAAGGTGCAATCATGATCAAGGTGCTCATTGTCGATGACGATTTTATGGTCGCGCGCATCCATTCCGGGTTTGTGGCCCAGATGCCCGGCTTCACGGTTTCCGGGGTCGCGCACACCGGGGCACAGGCCCTGGCCGAGGTCCGGCGCCTTCGCCCGGACTTGGTCCTGCTGGATATCCATCTGCCCGACATTTCCGGGCTGGAGCTGTTGGGGCAATTGCGTGCCGCGGCACCGGAGATCGATGTTCTGGTGATCAGTGCCGCACGCGAGGCAGATACCGTGCGTCAAGCCCTGCGCGGTGGCATTGTGCACTACCTGATGAAACCGTTCACCCAAGCGGACCTGCACCAGCGACTGGATCACTACCAGCGCACCTATCGTTCGCTGGAGTCGGCGGACACCGCCGATCAATCCGACGTGGATGCGGTCTTTGGCATGTCGGGAACTGACAAACCACTGCCCAAAGGGTGCTCGGCCGAGACCATGGTGCGCGTACAGACGGCACTGCGCTCCGCCGAGGCCGATTCCTCGGCACTGGAGGTCGGCGAGCTGCTGGGCCTCTCACGGGTCAGCGCGCGCCGCTATCTCGAGTACCTCAACGAGCTCGGGCAGGTGCAGGTGGAGCTGCGCTACGGCAGTGGACGTCCGGAGCGACGGTACCGCTGGCAGGGTCCGCGGAGCTGATCCTTAGAGCCAGTCGTCGCTGCCCAGATCCCCGCCGCTCAGTTGTTCGTGGGCCGCGCGGGTGAACATCAGGCATACCCGGGTGGCTTCGGCCACGGTGATGCCGTCCTGGTTCTTGCCCACGTGGGCAAAGGTCGCAACCCCGAGCCCGGGCCGGGAGTTCGAGGGGCGCAGGTCCACGATGTGCGTCTGGGTGTAGAGCGTATCGCCCGGGAACAGCGGGTGCGGGAAGCGGATATCTGTCAGCCCCAGCTGTCCCATCAAGGTTCCGGCGGTGAGCTGGGAAACGGATTGGCCGACCATGGTGGCCAGGGTGAACATCGAGTTCATGACTCGGCGCCCGAACGGCTGGGTGGCGGCGAACGCGGCATCCAGGTGCAAGGCCTGGGTGTTCATGCTCAGCGTGGTGAACAGGACGTTGTCGGCCTCGGTCATGGTGCGTCCGGGTGAATGCACGTAGACCGCCGAGGGATCCAGTTCGTCGAAGTACAGCCCACGCTGGTGGACTTCGTGTATTTGCTCCTGCTGCGCCATCTCGCCCACGTTTCCTTACGTCTTCAGTGCCGGAGCTGCTGCGCACCCGCACCCTGCCGGGTCGGTGCGCAGCACAACCGGTCTTACTTCGTTGGTTCTCGTATCCTACAAAGCTATGGCCCCGGAAGTGGGCCTGCGTTCGTTAGAGTCCCAACGAACGGGCGATGAGCAGCAACTGGACCTCGGTGGTGCCTTCACCGATTTCCAGGATCTTCGAGTCGCGGTAGTGCCTGGCCACGAGGGTTTCGTTCATGAAACCGTAGCCTCCAAAGATCTGTGTGGCATCTCTGGCGTTGTCCATGGCCGCTTCCCCGGCGACCAGCTTGGCGATGGCCGCCTCGGTCTTGAAGTCCTTCCCTGCCAGCATCTTGGCTGCCGCGGCATAGTAGGCCAAGCGTGAGGCGTGGACTCGGGCTGCCATGCGCGCGAGCTTGAAGGAGATCCCCTGGTTTTCGCCGATGGCCTTGCCGAACGTGACGCGGGTCTTGGCGTAGGCGGTGGCCTCGTCCAGGCAGCCCTGGGCCGCTCCGGTGCCCAGGGCGGCGATCGCGATGCGGCCCTCATCAAGGATCGAGAGGAAGTTCGCATAGCCGCGCCCGCGTTCGCCCAGCAGGTTCTCTTCGGGGACCGTTGCGTCTTCGAAACGCAGCGGGTGGGTGTCCGAGGCTCGCCAGCCGACCTTGTCATAGGCCTTCTCCACGGTATAACCGGGGGTGTCGCGGGGAACCAGGATGGTGGAGATTTCCTTGGCCGTTGAGCCGTCTGCACGTGTCTTGGTTCCGGTGACGGCGGTGGCCGTGACCAGAGTGGAGATCTCGGTGCCGGAGTTGGTGATGAACTCCTTGGAACCATTCAGCACCCAGTTCCCATCTCTCAGGGTGGCGGTGGTCGCGGTGCCGCCGGCGTCGGAACCCGCACCGGTCTCGGTCAGGCCGAACCCGGCAAGTTCGGTGCCCGCACACAGTGCCGGGAGCCAGCGTTCCTTCTGCGCCTGGGTGCCGAACCGGTGGATCGGCATGGCCCCCAGGCTCACGCCGGCTTCCAGGGTGATGGCGACCGACTGGTCGACCCGGGCAAGTTCCTCGATGGCCAGTGCCAGGGCAAAGTAGTCACCACCCATGCCGCCGTATTCTTCGTCGAAGGGCAACCCGAACAGGCCCATCTCGCCCATCTGCGCCATGACCCCATAGGGGAAGGAGTGCTCGGCATCGTGTTTGGCCGAGACCGGAGCCACGACCTCCACGGCGAACTCGCGCACCGTCTGTTTCAGTTCGAGATATTCCTCGTTGAGTTCCAGGTTGATCATGATCCCTGTGCCCCTTTCCTTAGGTTGGCATGGATGTGGCCTAGCCGGTGGGTGGTGCGCTGTAGCGGGCCGCTTGGGCTTTGTCCGGTGACCACGTATTGTTAGTGATCATTAACTGAGTTCGAGGCTAGTGGCGCGGAACACACTTGTCCAGTCTCCCTGGATGAAACCATCCGGACGGGGAAAATCCCGTAACCCAGCGAAAACAGGCAAGGAACGGTGCAGCATGGGCCCCATGGCCAATCCCCCGGCAGGAACTGACCGCGAACGCGCCAAGGCTCAACGGCGTGAACACCTCCTGGCGGAGGCCACCCGACTCTTTGCCATCCACGGCTACGCGGGTGTCTCGCTCGAAGATCTGGGTGCCGCCTGCGGCATCAGTGGCCCGGCGGTCTACCGACATTTCTCCGGAAAACCCGCGATGCTCATCGCGTTGTTGGTGGGCGTCAGCCAGGATCTGCTGGATGGAGGCCAAAAGGTGGTCTCGGCCGGAGGAACCGCCGAGGAGATCCTGAAGCAGCTCATTGCCTTCCACACGGATTTCGCCTTGGCCAAACCCGACATCATCCAAGTCCAGGACCGCAACCTAGAAACCCTGCCGACCACTGAACTTGCCCTGGTGCGTCAGCTGCAGCGCGATTACATCGGACTGTGGACCGACCAACTACGCCAGGTCCACCCGCAGGAAACCGCCGCCGTGACCCGGTTTCGGGCCCACGCGGCGTTCGGCCTGCTGAACTCCACCGCCCATTCGGCGCACTCCGCGCGGACCTCCAAGGCAGGGTTGCGCAAACTCCTAAACCAGATGGCCGCATCGGCCTTGTTCACCCGGGTAGGCTAGGCATTAGACGATCATCACAACCAGAGAGGCAGTGACCGTGCAGCTACGGCCTTTGCAGACTGAGGACCTTGACCAGTTCTTCGAACACCAGCAGGACCCCGAAGCCAACCTGATGGCCGCCTTCACGGCCAGGAACCCGGCAGACCGCGGCGTCTTCGACCACCACTGGGGTGCGATCATCAACGATCCCAAGGTCATTGTGCGCACCATCGAGCACGACGGCGAGGTCGCAGGCTCCATTCTGGTCTTCGAGAACGAGGAAGTCCCGGAGATCAGCTTCTGGACCGCCAGCCGCTACTGGGGCCAGGGCATCACCACCACCGCCGTTGATGCGTTTCTGGCCGAGTACACCACGCGCCCGCTGCGCGCACGCGTGCCGCAGGACAACATCGGCTCCATCAAGGTGCTCGAACGCCGCGGCTTCAAGGTCATCGACGAGTCGGCCGACTTCTCCAACGCCCGCGCCGCGGTCGTTAAGGAATTCATTATGGAGCTCGCTTAGAATTTCCTGATCTACACGCGCCGGCCTACGCGCCGGCGTGAGCAGCTCAGTACAAAAGGCTGGGACCCCCGCGGGGGTCCCAGCCTTTTGTCATGTACCCCAAGGTCCCTTGCCAGACCCTGGGGGCGTCAAGGGAGCGATCAGCTGTCCGGGTTCTCCATGGCCATCAGCAGACGGCGGGCCTCACGGCGCTCGGCCTGCTCGCCGGGCTCGGGAACCGGAGCTGCTGCCAGTAGGCGGCGCGTGTAGTCATGCTGCGGAGAGTGCAGCACATCGGTGACCCGCCCCTGTTCCACGGACTTGCCGTCCTTCATAACCACCACGTTGTGCGCCAGCAGGTCCACCACGGCCAGGTCGTGGCTGACGAACAGGCAAGCGAACTCGTAGCTTTCCTGTAGCTCCTGGATCATTTCCAGCACCGCTGCCTGCACCGAAACATCCAACGCGCTGGTCGGCTCGTCGGCAATCAGCAGTTCCGGGTCAAGGGTCAGCGCCCGGGCAATACAGATGCGCTGGCGCTGCCCGCCGGAAAGCTCGTGCGGGTAGCGGTTCATGACGGTGCGCGGCAGGTGTACCGCGTCGAGCAGTTCCTGAGCACGCTTGGTACGCGATGCCCGGTTGCCGACCTTGTGCACCACCATCGGCTCGGTGATGCAGTCACCGATCGGGAAGCGCGGGTTCAACGAGGCGGCGGGGTCCTGGAAGATGACCCCAATCTTGGCGCGGATCGCGCGGGCGGCCTTTGGCCGCAGCGCGGCCAGGTTAGTGCCCTGGACCGCCAGCACACCCGAGGCCACGGGCAACAGCCCGAGGACCGCCTTGGCGACGGTCGACTTGCCGGAGCCAGATTCGCCCACGATGCCCAAGATCTCCCCGCGACCCAGTTCGAAGGAAACATCATCCACGGCACGGAACTTGGAACCGCGCATGTCGTACTCCAGGACCAGGTTCCTGGCCTCGAGCACCAGCTTGCGGTCCGGGTCCACCACATCGGCGGGTTCCGGCACCCAAGTATCCGTGACATCCATGACCGCCAGGCGCGGCACGGAGGCCAGCAGCTTCTGCGTGTAGGGGTGCTCGGGGTGGTTGAGCACCTGGTCCACGGTGCCGGTTTCTACCAGCGAGCCGCGGAACATCACCGCCACGCGGTCGGCCAGGTCGGCGACCACGCCCATATTGTGGGTGATCAGCAGGATGCCGGTGTTCAGCTTGTCCTTGAGCTCGCGCAGCAGGTCAAGGATCTCGGCCTGCACTGTGACATCCAGCGCGGTGGTGGGCTCGTCGGCGATGATGACCTTCGGGTCACAGGAGATCGCCATGGCGATCACAATGCGCTGGCGCTGACCGCCGGAGAACTGGTGCGGGTACTGCTTGATGCGCTTGCGCGGCTCGGGGATCCCGACCATTTCCAACAGCTCGATGGCCCGTGCCGTAGCGTCCTTGCCATAGGCCAAACCATGCAATTCCAGAGACTCGGTGAGCTGGCGTTCGATGGTGAGCACCGGGTTCAGTGCCGTCATCGGCTCCTGGAAGACCATGGCGATGTCCGTGGCACGCATTTTGCGCAGCTTGGATTCGGGCATACCCACTACGTTGACCCCACCGACCAGCGCCTTGCCGGTGATGTAGGCGTTGGGCGGCAGCAGCCCGATGGCCGCGGTGGAGGTCACTGATTTGCCGGAACCGGACTCGCCCACCAGTGCCACGACCTCGCCGGGGTACACCTCAAGGGACAGGCCCTTGACCGCGTGCACGTCGGCGAATTCGGTTTCGAAGGAGACCGAGAGGTTCTCGAAGCTCAGCGCAGTGCCACCCTTGGTGGCCTGCTCGGATGCGATACTCATGCCTGTCCTTCTTCCGTCTTCTTCCGTCGCCTGGTCTTCTTGGTCTGGCGCGGGTCAAACGCATCGCGTAGCCCGTCGCCAAGGAAGTTCACGCTCAGCGCGATGGCCACGATGATCATGCCCGGCCACCAGAAGAGCCAGGGGCGGTTGGTGAATGCGTTCTGATATTGGCTGATCAACAGGCCCAGCGAGGACTCGGGGGCCACAACACCGAAGCCCAGGAAGGACAGCGAGGTCTCCAGCAGGATCGCCCCGGCGATCGCGAAGGTCGCGTTGACCACGATCACCCCGATGGTGTTGGGCAGCAGGTGCTTGAAGATCACCCGGGAAGTCTTCGAACCCATGGCCTGCGCTGCTGCGACGTATTCGCGCTCGCGCAGGGACAGAATCTCCCCACGCACCAGGCGTGCCAGCCCGGTCCAGGTCAGCAGGCCCAGCACCAGGGCCAGGGCGAAGATCGAACCACCCAACTTGGAACCGGCCATCTGGCCCAGCACCGCTGCCAGCACCAGCAGCGGGATCACGATGAACAGGTCGGTCATCCGCATCAGCACTTCGTCGACCCAGCCACGGAAGTATCCGGCCAGGGCTCCGACGATGGCGCCGATGACCGTGGCCACGGCACCGACGGTCACCGCGATGATGATGGATTTCTGCGTCCCGCGCATCACCAGGGCGAAGTAGTCCTTGCCGGTGTTGTCTTGGCCAAACGGGTGTTCGCCGATGGCCAGGCCACTGCCGCCAAGCCAGCTGGGCAGCAGGCTCATCGTGGGCGCGCCGCCGTTGATCACAGTGCCGGACATCATGTAGCTCTTGCCCCACCAGCCGGGAATCCCGGCAAAACCGATGGAGGTGAAAGCCATGAGCGTGATGAACACCAAGACCACGGTGGAGATCATCGCGGCCTTGTGGTTGAAGAAGCGCCGGCGGACCAGTTGGCCCTGGGACCTGGACTCACCCTGCTTGCGGGCGAGCTCCGCATCTTCGACCTCGACCAAGGAGACGAGTTGCTGTTCGCCGGGTTCGATATCGGATTTCATGTTGTGGGGACCTCGCAGTTCCTCGTTGTCCTTGACCCCGCTCATACCCGGATCCTCGGGTCAAGCAGTGCGTAGAAGATATCGGCCAGCATGTTGAACAGCACGGCCGCGGTCCCGGTGATCAGGAAGAAGGCCATTACAGGTGCCGGGTCGATGCCCTTGAGGCCGGTAATGAACATGTCTCCCATGCCCTTCCAACCGAACACAGACTCGGTGATCACCGCTCCGCCGATCAGCCCGGCAAAGTCGAAGGCAGCAATGGTGGCGATCGGAATCAGCGCGTTGCGGAATGCGTGACGGAAGATCACTGTGCGTTCGCTCAACCCCTTGGAGCGGGCGGTGCGGATGTAGTCCTGCTGCCCAACTTCCAGCATCGAGGCACGGGTGTACCTGGAGTAGGAGGCCAGAGAGATGACCGCCAGCAGGATGGTGGGCAGCAAGAGCTGGGCCCCGCGGTCCAAGAAGATCTCCCAGAAGTCGCCGCCGAAGTTCGGGGTCTCCGAACCGATGGTCCCGATGGGCCGCGGCTTCAGCGACAGGAATCCGGGCCACGCACGGAAGATGTGGTCCACGACGGTCAGGCCGGCAAAGACCAGGCCGGTGACGGCGCTGACCGACGCTGCGATCCTGCGGTGGCGCCCGCCCATGAAGTGGCCGATGGCACCGGGGATGAGTACGGCTAGGATGCCACCGATGATCAGGATCCAGGTGTTCGGTTCACTCATCAGCGAGAACGTGGCGTAGTAGATGCCAAGGCCCAGCCCGACGGTGATCAGCGCCGGGTAGAGCACCTGCTTGTTGCGCACACCCACGCTCATGGCCGTGGCACTCAGCGCGACGGCCAGGGACAAGACCACGATGGCGGCGGGGCCCAGCTGTGGGTAGCGGAAGAAGTTCAGCCAGAGCAGGTACGGGATCACCACGCCGACAAAGGCCGCCGAGACGGCGAAGGTGATGATCCGTCGGCGCATGGTTCCGGCCAGGAAGACCTGCATCAGGAAGCCGAAGAGCAGCGCCACGATGATGATTTGGGTGGTGGAGAAGGATGGTTCCTTCATCCAGTCGTTGTAGCCGATGGCCATGTATTCCTTGAGCATCACCGCGGCCCAGAAGACCGGCAGTGAGAAGAACAGGAACGTCAGGAAGGTTACTCCGTAGTCAAGGCCCGAGTACTGGCGGATGGCTGTCAGCACGCCGATGGCGATGCCGATCACTGCTGCCAACACGGTGGCCAAGACCACCAGGCGCAGTGTGGAGGTGGCCGCCGAGGCCAGGATGCCCGAGACCTCAATGCCCTGGATATTGGTCCCCAGGTCGCATTTGAGTGCAAAGCATCCGCCCACGCCCACCAACCAGGTCCAGTACCGCTGATACCAGGGCATGTCCAGGTTCATGTAATCGCTGCGTTGCTGCATCAGGTAGTCGCGGTTGTCGGCGATGGACTCGCGCAGGTCCCACAGGGGGTCTCCGGAGTTGATCACCAGCACGTACAGCAGGAGGGATGCGGCAAAGAGGATGCCGATCGAGGCTCCAAGCCTCTTAAGAATAAATTTCAGCACTGCGGGTTCTAACCTTTCCGTCTGGGCCCGCCCTTGAAAGTGGTGCTAACAAGGGCGTGTGGGGCCCGGCTGAATTGCCGGACCCCACACTAAGACGCTGATATTGCCGTCTGGCAATTATTCAGCGCGGACCCACTGCTCGGCGTTCCAGACGATCTGCGACTGGGTCGCTGTGTGGCGCACATTCTCCAGGTCTGCCGAGGAAGCAGAGAGACCGGGGTGTGCGAACAACGGGATACCGAAGAGCTCATCCCACAGCAGCTTCTCGATGTTCTTGGTTTCCTCCAGGTGCACTGCCGGATCCATCGAGGTGGCTAGGCGCTCCCAGGCCGCGTCAACCTCCTTGTTGGAGAACTCGCCGTAGTTCTGTGGCTTGTCCGTGGCGTAGATGTTCTGCCCGGAGGTGATCTGTCCCGAACCTGCCCAAGCGAACAGGGCCACGTCGTAGTCGCCGCGTTCCTGGGTGCCGCCCGGTGCGAAGAACTTCGGATCGCCGGCATCCTCGACCTTGAAGCCCGCCGCGTCGCAGGAGGACTTGATCATAGCGACCTGGTCCGTACGGCGCGGGTTGGGTGCGGAGTAGCCGATGCGCACCGAGGTGCCCACTGCGTCCTGCTCCTCGAGGATCTTCTTGGCGCCCTCGATGTCGACGGCGTCGTAGCGGCCGTCGTAGGAAGCCTCGACAACGGCGTCGTAGTTCTCCTGGAACGGGAAGACCTCACGTGCGTTGAACACCTTGGCTTCCGGGTTCAGCGGCTTGATCAGGTTGTTGACGATGTCTTCACGCGGAACGCACATGGCGAAGGCCTGGCGCAATTCCACGGAATCCTTGAAGGCCGCCTTGTCGCGGAAGTTGAAGTCCAGGTGCTCCCAGGTCAGGGTGTCACCCTTCTGGATGTTCACGGCATCGCCGAGAGCTTCCAGCTGTGCCAAGGTGTCAACGGTCGGCTGGGGAGAAATGACGTCGAGGTCCTTGTTCTGCAGTGCCTGGACCATCGCACCGTCATCGACGAAGCGGAAGGTCAGCGTCTTGGTGGCTGCCGGGGTGCCGTAGTAATTCTCGTTGGCCTCCAGGGTCACCGACTGTCCGGCGCTCCAGCTCTTGAGCTTGTACGGTCCCGAGGAGGGGATCAGCTCGGGATCCGGAAGCGTTCCGGGCTTGGTGGTCCAGCCGGTGTTCCAGAATTCTGCGGCCTTGGTGATTGCCTTGGCATCGTCGGCGCGCACCGCTTCGACGAATTCGGTGGTGGACATGCCGCCCTGCTTGGCCACGACGTGTGCCGGGGCGCCCATCCAGGACTGAATCTGCCAGTCAGGGTCCGGGTTCTTGAAGGTGACGGTGAATTCCTTGCCCTCGGGATCGCCCTCCGGGCCCTTCGGGACGGTGTCACCCAGGTCAGCGGAGACCGAGTCGAAGAGCTGCTTGCCCTTGGCGTTCTTCAGGTTGGCGTTCTGCGTGGCCCACGCCAACACTGCATCTGCAGTGGTGATGTCGGTGCCGTCGGACCACTTGGCATCCGGGTTGATCGTGTACTTGATGGTCAGCGGATCGTCGCTGGTCTTCTCGTAGGAGACCAAGTCGTCGTTCGCGTAGATCACACCATCGGTGCCGAAGTAGGAGAAGCCCGACAGGACCCGGTCAACGATGGCCGAGTTGTAGGTCGAGTACGTCTGCGGGGTGTTGGTGTTGTAACCGATGAATTCGGGGGCACCGACGGTGACCTTGATTTCATCATCCTTGGTCGTGATGTCGCCGAGATCGGCAAGACCCGAGTTTGCCGGTTCGGCGCTGTTGGAGCCGTTGCTGGATTCAGATGTGCCGGCCGATTCGCTGGGGGCGTTGCCGCCTCCCGGAGCGCACGCAGTCAGTGCAAGTGCGAGTGCGGCACCTACTGCAACAGCCTTGGAAATACGCTGAGCACGCATTTCTCCTCCTAAGTAGCTTGATCTTCAGGTAACCGGGCTTTCACCCGAATGCGGTCCATGCAGTGTGCGATGCCCCACAATTTAGAACCATAGCGTTGATTCCTCAGGATGGATATAAAAACACCGCTTCACATTTGGCGTGTCTCCCCGCCGCGTCATTAGTGATTATCGTCGCGCCTGCCACGTGACAAAAGGTGACGGGCGCTACAGCCGCGAAAACTCAAGGATCTGCTTCACATTGAACTTTGCCAACTACTACCCGCAAGTAGGCTGGCGTCGCCCGCGGCATTTTATAACAGTTTGGAAACATTGACGTACGTGACGCGTATGTGCGCACTTGACGTCCGATGACGCGGGCCTCCCCCGCATCAAAATATGCGGCCTACGCGACGTTTTTGCCGGCTTTCAGGGGACCTACCGATGGCACTTCGGCACCTTTCACAGGCCTCTGACGGGATCCGTGTTCCGCACCTGCGGGCTGGCTCACCGCAACTGGTGCTAATACAAAAATCGGGGTGTGCGACGCCTTCCGGTGTCGCACACCCCGATCCATGGAGTGCGTTTATTGTCCCTGCCGGGCACTAGGTTTCTACAGCAGCAGCGTTGCCCCGGGAATCGCTTGGAGCAGGTTCCTGGTGTATTCGCTCTGCGGGTTGTTGAACACCTCGTCGGCCGTGGAGTGCTCCACGATCCGCCCGTGCTGCATCACGCAGACATCGTCGGCGATCTGTCGGACCACGGCCAGGTCGTGCGTGATGAACAAGTACGTCAGGTTCAGCTCTTCCTGCAACTTGTTCAACAGGTTCAGGATCTGAGCTTGGACCAATACGTCGAGGGCCGAAACGGCCTCGTCGCAGATCATCACCTCCGGTTGCAATGCCAGTGCACGGGCGATGGCGATGCGCTGGCGTTGGCCGCCGGAGAGCTCGTTGGGGAACCTATGCATCGTGGAGGATGGCATCGAGACGTGCTCGAGCAATTCCCGCACCCGGTGCTGCCTGGATTTGGCATCCCCGATCCCATGGATGCGCAACGGTTCCTCGATCGTGCGATAGATGCTGTACATCGGATCCAGGGATCCGTAAGGGTCCTGGAAGATCGGTTGCACCCGCCTGCGGAACTTGAATAGCTCCCGTTCGTTCCTGCCGGTCATGTCCTGGCCGTCGAAGGTGATGGACCCTGAGGTGGGCTTGAGCAGGCTCAGCACCATTTGGGCCACCGTCGACTTTCCAGAGCCCGACTCCCCCACGATCGCTGTGGTGGTGCCCTTCTTCACCGAGAAGGACACGTTGTCCACGGCGGTGAAGTCGTCGCTACGGCCCAGACCCCTGCGGATTTTGAAGACCTTGGTCAGGTCCTTGATCTGCAGGATGTCTTCGCCCACGGTTGGGTGCTCCGCCTTCACCACGGCGTTGAGATCCTCGGCAACCTCGGTCGGCTGGGATTGCAAGCGCTTGGAGGCCAAAGACGGAGCCGCCGCCACCAGACGTTGGGTGTAGGGGTGGCGCGGGTTGCGCAGGATATCCAGCGCCGGGCCCGCCTCTACGACCTGTCCTTTGTACATCACCACGATTTTTTCGGCACGCTCCGCGGCCAGCCCCAGGTCGTGGGTAATCAGCAACACTGCCGTGCCCAGCTCGGACGTCATAGTGTCCAAGTGATCAAGGATCTGCTGCTGGACCGTCACATCTAGTGCGCTGGTGGGCTCGTCGGCAATCAGCAGGCGCGGGCCGCAAGCCAGCCCGATGGCAATCAGTGCGCGCTGACGCATGCCTCCGGAGAATTCATGCGGATACTGTCCGGCACGCACCGCGGCATTCGGAAGCCCTGCATCGGCCAAAACCTGGGCCACACGTTCCTTGGAATTGTTGCCCGCTAGTCCGTTGGCCTTGAGCGTCTCCTTGACCTGGAAGCCGATTTTCCACACTGGGTTGAGGTTGGACATGGGGTCCTGTGGAACCATGCCGATCGAGCTGCCGCGCAGCTCGATGATGCGCTTCTCGCTGGCGTGGGTGATGTCCTCACCATCAAAAACGATCGTTCCGCCGGTGACCTTGCCGTTGCCTGGCAAAAGCCCGATGGCAGCAAGCGCCGTGGTGGATTTTCCGGAGCCGGACTCCCCTACGATGGCCACGGTCTCGCCGGGCATCACCGTCAACCGGGCGTTACGCACCGCGTTGACTGGCCCCTCGGGGGTTGAAAAGGTGATGGCCAGGTCCCTGATTTCAAGCAGAGGACGGTCTTGATCGGTTGACCCGTTCACGGATTGTCCCTTCAATTGTTCGCTCATGGTGTTATCCCTTGCGTGCTTTGGGGTCCAGTGCATCGCGCACCGCGTCGCCGAGCATGATGAAGCTCAGCACCGTGATGGACAACGCGAGCGCTGGCCACATCAGGATTTCCGGATCATTGCGCAGTGAGATCTGTGCATCCGAGATGTCATTGCCCCAGCTCATGACGCTCGGTGGCAGCCCGACACCCAGGAACGAGAGTGTCGCTTCGGCGACAATAAAGATGCCCAGAGAGATGGTAGCGATCACGATGACGGGTGCAAGCGAGTTGGGCAGCACGTGTTTGACCAGGGTCTTGAACTTGGAGAGCCCCAGCGAGCGCGAGGCCATGACATAGTCCGAGCTCTTGGCCTCGATGACCGCTCCGCGGGTGATGCGGGCCATCTGTGGCCAGCCGAAGATCGACAGGGTGATGATGACGGTCCAGATGCTCTTCGAATCTCGGAATGCCGGCAGCTGCATGATGATGATCGCGCCCAGGATCAGCGGCAGGGCAAAGAAGATGTCGGTGATCCGGGCCAGGATCGCATCGAGCCAGCCGCCGTAGTACCCGGCCAGTGCACCGAAGGTGCCGCCGATGATGAGCACGGCGATCGTGGTGAACAGGCCAACCAGCACCGAGGCTTGCGCCCCGTGCATGATCCGGGCGTAGATGTCGCAACCCTGGAAGGTGAATCCCAGTGGGTGTCCGGGCATCGGTCCTTTGCGGGCGAACTCTAGGGCGCAGGCCGTCGGGCTCGTGTGGGTAAACAAGCCAGGAAAAGCGGCGACCACGATCACCAGGATGATCAACAAGGCGGAAATGATGAAAAGCGGTTGAGTACGCAGCGATCTCCAGGCCTGCCCCCACATGCTCAGCGGGGTTGCGCTTTCATCGACCTTGTCCACTGACTGCAGCGGGGTTTCCGCCAGCGGGGCGACGAAATGTTCGATGCTACGGCTGGAGGTCTTCCCCGCGCGGACGCGCGGAGTGGGGCCTGCCGGTTCAATGAATTCAGGGGTTGGATTCTTAGACAAGGCGGATCCTTGGGTCGAGCCACGCGTAGAGCAAGTCAACGACGAGGTTGGCGATAACGAATACAAGCACGAGCACGCTGACCACGGCCACGACCGTGGCGCTCTCGCCCTTGAGGATGGCCTGATACAACAGGTTGCCGACACCGGGAACGTTGAAGATGCCCTCGGTGACGATTGCGCCGCCCATCAGAGAACCCAGATCCGCGCCCAAGAACGTGACCACTGGAATCAGCGAGTTGCGCAGGATGTGGACCACCACGACGCGGCGGCGACTCAGGCCCTTGGCGGTTGCGGTGCGGACGTAGTCAGCGCTCTTGTTCTCGATGATCGAGGTACGGGTCAACCTGATCACATAGGCCAGGGACACCAGCCCCAATACGACTGCCGGCAATATCAAATCCCCCCAAGGGGCGCCCGAACTCACGGTGGGCTTGGCCCAAGCGAGTTTCACTCCGACCACGAACTGGAGCACGAAGCCCAGCACGAAGGTGGGAACGGCGATGACCAGCAGCGAGGCGACCAGCACCGTCGAGTCAAAGAGCTTGCCCTTTTTCAGACCGGCAAAAACACCGAAAATGACGCCGAAGATTGCTTCGATCGCCAGTGCCATGATGGCAAGCCGCGCAGTGACTGGCATGGCCCGAGCAATGACATCGGAGACTGCCTGGCCGGAGAAGGTCTGCCCCAGGTCGAAGGTAACCAGGTTCTTGAGATACAGGAAGTACTGCACCCAGAAGGGTTGATCCAGGTTGTATTGGGCGCGCAAGGAGGCCTCGACGGCCGGTGCCATCGGTTTGCCACCCGACAGCGCGGCAATCGGGTCGCCCGGCGTAGCAAAGACTAGGAAATAGACCAACAGCGTGGCCCCGAAGAACACCGGGATCAACTGCAGAATCCGCTTCATGGTGAACATGATCATGGGACTGCCACCAGTGGTGTTGTAATGATCGGATCGATCACGTGATTACTCCTTGTAAGGAATTTTTCGGGTGGGGAGGGGAAAACTATGTCATCGATCCACGCGAGGAAGGGGGACCCGTAAAGGGTCCCCCTCACTCACGTGATGACTCGGTAACGGAACAGAGCTACTTGCCGGTGATGGCGTTGTAGATCGGGACTCCGTTCCAACCGAATGCGACGTCGGTGACGTTTTCGCTCCAGCCGCCCTGGACTGCTTGGTACCACAGCGGGATGACAGGCAGGTCCTTGAGCAGAATCTGCTGGGCCTCGTTGAAGAGCTTGTTGCCTTCCTCGACGGAGGTCGCAGACAGGCCGTCGGCCAGTTTCTTGTCGAACTCTGGGTTCGAGTAGTCGCCGTCGTTGGATCCGGCACCGGTTCCATAAAGCGGGCCAAGGAAGTTGTAGAGCGACGGGTAGTCGGCCTGCCAACCGGCACGCGAGGCACCGGTCAGTTTCTTGTCCCCGACCAGCGCACGCATTTCCTTGAACGTCGCAAGCGGCTTCAGCTCTGCCTTGATTCCCAGGGTGTTGGAAATTTGGTTCGCCATGGCCGTGATGTATTCCTTGTTGCCCGCACCATCGATGTTCGAGGTGATGGTGAAGACCTTGTCCTGAGGCCACGGATCGATCTTGTCGGCCTGGGCCCAGAGGTCCTTGGCCTTGGCTTCATCGAAGGCCAGTACCTCATTGCCCGGAATGGCATCCGAATATCCGTCAAGGACCGGGGAGGTGAATTCCTTGGCGACCTGCTTGGCACCGAAGAAGATGTTGTCGATGATCTCCTGACGGTTGATCGACATCGAGATCGCCTGGCGGCGCAGTTCGCCGGCCTCACCCTTGAAATCGGGCAGGTAGCTGGCAATCGTCATGGTGGCATTGCCGGCGTAGGCCTGGTTGACCCAACGGTCACCCAGATCAGTCTGGTAGTTCTGCAGGGCGCTCGGTGGGACCTGGTCCAAGACGTCCAGGTTGTTGGCCAAGAGGTCCGTGTAGGCGGCGTCGAAGTTGTTGTAGATCTTGAACGTCACGCCTGCGTTTGCCGGTTCGCGGGGCCCCGAGTAATCCGGGTTGGGGACCAGCGCGACCTCCACGTTGTGCTTCCAGCCATCCTCGGCAAGCTTGTACGGGCCGTTGCCCGCCGGGTTCTCACCGAAGGCCTTTGGATCATCAAAGGCGGCGGTCGGAAGCGGGAAGAAGGCGGTGTAGCCCAGACGCAGCGGGAAATCGGATTCCGCGCGCGTGAGTTCCACGGTGAAGGTGGCGTCGTCAACGACCTTCAGGCCTTCCATGGTTTCCGTCTTGGCATCCTTGACGCTGACCTCGTCATATCCCTTGATGGACTCGAAGAAGTACGAGTTCAGCTGGGCGTTCTTAGCCGCCGCACCGAAGTTCCAGGCGTCAACAAAGGACTTTGCCGTAACCGGCTCGCCATTGGTGAACTTCTGGTCCGCCTTGATCTTGATGGTGTAGTTCTTCGAGTCGGTGGTCTCGATCGACTCGGCCAGCTCGTTGACCGGCTTGCCTTCAGCGTTGTAGCTGACCAACCCCGTGAAAATCAGGTCCATGACGCGTCCGCCACCAACTTCGTTGGTGTTGGCCGGTAGCAGGCCGTTTTGCGGTTCGGTCGAGTTCGCCGTAATGATCTTCGACGAATCCCCGCCCGTTCCTTGATCTGCAGTGTCTCCACCGCCACCGCCGCAAGCGGTCAGGGTCAGGGCAAGAGCCGCGGAAAGCACCAATGCTTTCGAAGTGCGGTTGTAACGCATACTTTCTCCTCAACGAGTTTTCGGCCGGCGAACCAAATGTTTTTTGCAGCGCCAAACCTGGGTGAGCCTCATCACTCATAGGAGAGGCTACTCACAAATCTCTGAAACAACTAGTGAACGACGCAGATGTTGCTGAATCTTTACAAATACGCAACCACATACCACACAAAGTTCGTCATAATTCATGTTGTCAAACTGACAGCGGCCGTAGATTGATCCTCCGGCCGCTGTGGCTAGACCAGGCCCATGAGCATCGCCGGATCCTTAAGAACCGCACCGACCTCGGCCAGGAACTTGGCACCTTGTTCGCCATCCACCAGTCGGTGGTCGAAAGACAACGAAAGCATCATGACCTGTCGTAGCGCGATTTCGTCTTGGTACTCCCACGGCATCTTGCGTACCTGGCCCACCGCCAAGATCCCGGCCTGCCCGGGCGGCAAGATCGGAGTTCCCCCGTCGATGCCAAAGACACCCACGTTGCTGATACTGAAGGTTCCGCCGCTGAGCTGGGCAGGGGTGATGGTTCCCTCGCGGGCGGCGCGGGTCAGCTCCCCGGTGGCCTCGGCCAAGGTGGCCAAGTCCATCTCGTGGGCGTTGTGGATCACCGGCACCATCAAGCCACGTCCCGTGGCCGCGGCGCTGCCGAGGTTCACGTGGGCGTATTCGACGATTTCGCCGTGTTCCTGATCCCAATGTGCGTTCAGCGTGCGGTGCTTGGCCAGGGCGAGGACCACGACCTTGGACACCAGCGTCGTCAGCGTGATCTTCACGTCCTTGAAGCGGCGCGAGGAACGCAGTCGTTCAAGCAACTCCATGGTTTCGGTGACATCAACGCTCAGGAACTCGGTGACGTGCGGGGCGGTGAAGGCGCTGGCGACCATCGCCGCGGCGGTGGCCTTGCGTACGCCCCGGATCGGGGTCCGGGTCTCCCCCGCGACAGCAGGCATCGCCACAGCCGGGGTGAGCGCGGGGGCCTCGACGGCTCGCATCACGTCCTCCCGAGTGATCAGCCCATGGGTGCCGGTGCCTTGCAGTCCTGCCAGATCGATGTCGTGGTCGCGCGCAAGTTTGCGCACCGGGGGCCTGGCACGCAGGTGCCCGATCCCTTCCGGTGCGCCGGTGGCCGGTGTGCTGTCCACGAGCCGTAGTCCGGGACTGGCTGGTTCCGGGGATTGGCGTGCTGCGGCAACGGGTGCCGGCTGCGCTGCTGGGACCGATTCGTTGCTGCTGGCCTTGCGAGCCCGGCGCCTGCCGGGCTCGGCTGCGGCGCCGTATCCAACCAAGGTCGGTTGGCGCTGCGCTGCGGGTTCCGGCGCCGGGGTGCTGCCCGCGGCCCCGGGGACCCCAGGAACGTCGAAGGAGATGATCGGGGATCCGACATTCACCACGGTTCCGGCCTGTTCATAGACCTTCTTCACCACTCCGGAAAACGGCGATGGAAGTTCCACGACGGCCTTGGCCGTCTCAATCTCGGCAATGACTTGGTTTAGTTCCACGGTGTCGCCCACGGAAACGCGCCACGACAGGATCTCCGATTCGGTCAGGCCTTCGCCTAGGTCGGGGAGGTTAAAAAGTTTTTCCATGATCGTGTTCATCCGTCCTCTCCCACCAGTGGTGGATTGCGGCGCATGGCCCTGTCGACCCCGTCAAGGATCCGGTCTAGATCGGGCAGGTGGTGGCTTTCGAGTTTTGCCGGCGGGTAGGGAATATCGAACCCGGTGACCCGTACCGGTGCGTGGTCCAGGTGGTCGAAGCACCGCTCGGTGAGGCTGGCGGACAGTTCGGCACCGATACCGCCGGAGATCGAAGCCTCATGGGTGATCAGTACCCGCCCGGTCTTGCGCACCGAGGCGGTCAGGGTTTCAAAGTCCACCGGTTCGATGCTGCGCAGGTCGATGACTTCGATGTCGACGCCTTCATCCACTGCAGCCTCGGCCGCATCCAGCGCGGTCTTCACCAGCGGACCATAGGCGATCAGGGTGAGATCGCGGCCTTCCCGGAGCACATTGGCCCGGTAGAGCGATCCGGGCTCGGGGACCAGCTCCGTGTCCACCTCTCCGCGGGTGTGGTATCTGCGTTTGGGTTCCATGAAGATCACCGGGTCATCGTCGGCGATCGCCTGGGCCAGCATGGTGTAGGCATCTTGCGGGTTCGAGGGGGAAACGACCCGCAGCCCGGCGGTGTGAGCGAAGTAAGCCTCGGGAGATTCGGAGTGGTGTTCCGGGGAGCCGATGCCTCCGCCGAAGGGGATGCGGATGGTGACCGGGAGCTTGACGTTTCCGCGCGAGCGGAAATGCATCTTGGCCAGCTGGGACACGATCTGGTCGAAGGCGGGGTAGACGAAACCGTCGAACTGGATTTCCACCACGGGTCGGTAGCCGCGGAATGCCAGGCCGATCGCGGCACCCACGATGCCGGACTCGGCCAACGGGGTATCGATGACACGGTGCTGTCCGAAGTCTTTTTGCAGACCGTCGGTGATCCGGAAGACTCCGCCGAGCTTGCCGATGTCCTCGCCCATCAGCAGAACCTTGTCATCGCGTTCCATCGAGTCGCGCAGCGAGGTGTTCAGGGCCTGGGAGAAAGTAAGTGATGTCATTTGGCGGCCTCCGCTTCCTGGGCAAAACCGGAAAGGTAGTTTGCGTAGTTTTCACGTTGCTCATCCAACCGGGGGTGCGGGTGGCTGTAGACGTTGGTGAAGAGGTCCTCGACCTCGGGATCGGGCATCGAGGTGATGGCTTCACGCAACCCGGCGGCCATATCGTTGGTGGCCTTTTCGGTGCGTTGCTTGAGTTCCTCGAGGTCGGCTCCGAGTCCTCCCAGGTGTGCGGCGATGCGGTCCAGTGGATCCTTGGCCGCCCATTCCTCGAGTTCCAGCGCGTCCCGGTACCGGGTGGGGTCATCGGCGGTGGTATGTGCACCCATCCGGTAGGTCACTGCCTCGATGAACGCCGGTCCGCTTCCGGTGCGCACGTGGGCCAGGGCTGCACGGGTGGCTGCCATGACGGCGATGACGTCGTTGCCGTCTACCCGCCAGGTGGCCAACCCGAAGCCGGCCGCGCGATCTGCGATGTATCCGGTGGTCTGGGTGCTTACCGGTTCGGAAATGGCCCAGTGGTTGTTCTGGCAGAAGAACACGACCGGTGCCTGGTAGCTGGCGGCGAAGACCATGGCCTCGCTGACATCTCCCTGGCTGGTGGCCCCGTCACCGAAGTAGGCGATGGCCGCGGCCTGCGAGCCATCAAACTTCAGCCCCATTGCGTAGCCTGCGGCGTGCAGGGTCTGGGCGCCAATGACGATCTGCTGGTTGGCCATGTTGACCTCGTAGGGGTTCCACCCGCTGGGGGCAGCCCCTCGCCACATGCGCAGCAAGTCGTGCGGGTCGATGCCGCGGCAATATGCCACACCATGCTCGCGGTAGGAAGGGAAGATGAAGTCATCATGCTCTAGGGCGCGGCCGGAACCGATCTGCGAGGCTTCCTGGCCCAGCAGCGGGGCCCAAAGCCCCAGCTCTCCCTGACGTTGCAGGGCGGTGCCCTCCATGTCGAGGCGGCGGATGCAGGCCATGTCGATATAAAGCTTTTCCAGGGCCGGGACGTCAAGGTCCTTGACCCATTCGTCAAGCTCGGGGCAGGGCCGACGGGTCCCGTCGGGGGCCACCACCTGAAGGTAGTTTTCGGTTTCCTCGGGGGCCGGGGAATCAAACGTGAGGGACACGGTCAGCATCCTTTGCATCGATTGCGGAAACAGTCGCGGCATTCCGGTGGGACGTAACGCTCCTGCCAGGCGGAGCCTCATCGCCCTCACCTACCTGTGATGCTACTCACAGAATGCAGTCCGCACAATCCTTCGAATCAGGATTGGGCAACATGCACTATCCACGACCCTCACACGGTGCTAATCTTGCGCAATATGCAACACTTGGACACCACCGACCTGCGCATCCTGTCCGCGATGTGCGCCCGCCCCAAAGCCAGCGCCGTGGCCTTGGCCACCGAACTGAGCCTGAGCCGCAACACCGTCCAAGCCCGACTGGTCAGGCTTGAATCCAACGGTGCGCTGCTGCCCTTCGAACAACGGGTCAATCCCGCCGCCCTAGGCTTCGGGCTGGTCAGCTTCGTGCACATCCACGTCCAGCAACGTTTGCTGGGCCAGATCGTCGAACAGCTCAAGGCCATCCCGGAAATCATCGAGGCACACGGGGTCACCGGTTCTGCCGATATTCTGGCCCGCGTGGTGGCATCCGGCGCCGAGGAGCTCTTCCGGGTTAACGGCCAGATTCTGGCCATCGAGGGGGTGGAACGCGCGGACACCTCCCTATCAATGGCCGAGCTCATCCCCCACCGCACCACCTCGCTGATGGACCTGCGCTTGGCAGCAGGAAACGGTACCGGCTCCAGATCCACGGGCAGTGCTGCAGAAGTCGCCGGCTAAATTTTCTCCCGCATCCGCTGGCCGCATCCCGGACTTTCGATGCGTTCAAGCTCAACCCCTGGCCACTGGCCGGCCCCGGGCAAACCAAAGGCGGTGTGGTTCCTTTCCGTCCGGGAAGGAACCACACCGACTTGGCGGCAATCAGTCGATCAGCGGTATTAGTGGTCGACGGCCTTTTCGGCGCCGATACCTGTGAGCGAGCGGACTTCCATTTCTGCGGACTTGATCGGGTCCTCGGTGTTCTTATCCAGCACCGAACCCAACCAGCCCAGGATGAAGGCCAGCGGGATCGAGACGATGCCCGGGTTGGCCAGCGGGAAGATCGCAAAGTCCGCGCCCGGGATCATGGAGGTCTCCAGACCCGACATGACCGGCGAGAAGACGATCAGCAAGATGGCCGAGCCGAGGCCGCCCACCATGGACCAGACAGCGCCCTGGGTGGTGAACTTCTTCCAGAACAGCGAGTACAGAATGGTCGGCAGGTTGGCCGAGGCGGCGACAGCGAAGGCCAAGGCCACCAGGAAGGCAACGTTCTGACCCTGCGCACCGATGCCACCGAGGATGGCGAAGACGCCGATGACCACCACCGTGCGGCGGGCCACCTTCATTTCCTTCTCCGGGGTGCTCTTGCCCTTGGCAATCACCGAGGCGTAAACATCGTGGGCGAAGGATGCAGCAGCGGTGATGGTCAGCCCGGCAACCACCGCAAGGATCGTGGCGAAGGCAACCGCGGAGATCAAGCCCAGCAGCAACGGGCCGCCGAGTTCGAAGGCCAGCAGCGGGGCTGCGGAGTTCACGCCGCCCGGGGCGGCCTTGATCTTGTCTGCACCGATCATCGCTCCGGCGCCGTATCCAAGCACCAGGGTGAAGAGGTAGAAGGCGCCGATGAGCCAGATGGCCCAGACCACCGAGCGGCGGGCTTCCTTGGCCGTGGGAACCGTGTAGAAACGCATCAGCACGTGCGGCAGCCCGGCGGTGCCGAGCACCAGGGCCAGAGCCAGGGAGATGAAGTCGATCTTCGAGGTCTCCGACTTGCCGTACTGAAGTCCCGGGTTCAGGATGTCAGGGGTGCCTGCGGATTCAACCGCGGCACCGAGCAGTGCGGAGAAGTTGAAGCCGTAGGCTGCCAGCACCATGATCGTCATGAGGAAGGCTCCGGCAATCAGCAGGCAGGCCTTGATGATCTGCACCCAGGTGGTGCCCTTCATGCCACCGATGAGTACGTAGACAATCATCAGCGCGCCGACCACGACGATGACCAGTGACTGGCCCATCCTGCTATCGATACCCAGCAACAGGGAAACCAGTGCACCGGCACCGGCCATCTGTGCCAGCAGGTAGAAGACGCAGACCGCGAGGGTGGAGATCGCCGCGGCGATGCGCACCGGGCGCTGCTTCAGACGGAAGGAGAGCACATCGGCCATGGTGAATTTGCCGGTGTTGCGCAGCAGTTCGGCGACCAGCAGCAGGGCCACGAGCCAGGCGACCAGGAAACCGATGGAGTACAGGAATCCGTCGTAGCCGTTGATGGCGATGGCGCCAACAATGCCTAGGAAGGATGCTGCCGAGAGGTAGTCACCGGCGATTGCGGTGCCGTTCTGGGTTCCGGTGAAGGAACGCCCGCCGGCGTAGTAGTCGGCGGCGGTCTTGTTATTGCTCGAGGCCTTGAGCACCACCACCAGGGTGATGCCCACGAAGATGCCGAAGATGCCGATATTAACCCACGGGTTGCCGACCTGGGTCGACTCCGCGGCCGCGGCGAGGACCGAAGCACTCAAAATGTTCATGGTCTACTCCCCTTCCTGTGCTTCGAGGCGCGTGCGGATCGCAGTGGCCTTCGGGTCGATCTTCTTATTGCTGTAGGACACATACGCGGCGGTGATGCCGAAGGTGGAGACAAACTGCAACAGACCCAGTAACAGACCCATGTTGAAGTTGCCCCACACCTTGATGGACATGAATTCGTGCGCGTAGTCCGCCAACAAAACATAGGCGAAGTACCACAACAGGAAAAAGACGGCCATCGGGAACACGAAGCTGCGGTGAGTCTTGCGCAGATCCTTGAACTCGGCCGATTCTTGCTCCTGCACAAAATCTATGCCGGTTCCAAGATCCGATTCTTCGGTGGTGCTCATGATTCCTCCTTCTCAAGGGATTCAAGGCGCCAGGTGCTATACCTCTTGGTGCTAACCCGGCTCATCGCTGGACTGTTAGGCAGGCCACCTGGCTTGGTGACTAAGATCACTGTGCTGCATGGGCGCATCCGGCGGAAAGGGGGCCGGACCGGGCAACCGCCAAGCGGTCCCCGGCATGCGCCAAGCGGTGTCGCGCGGCGACGAACGGCACGCCGGTTTCGGCTCCGCGTACGCTGGTAATCATGCTCTCCACCGCACTGCAAATGACCCTCATCGTGGCCACTGTCGTGGTCGGCGGCGCCCTGGTGGGCTACCTCGGGTTCAAGATCGCCCGCTCCACCCGCGACTTGGGCACCGACGCCGAAAAAGCCACGTTCGAGACCCTGCACCAGGTCTCCGTCGCGGCCCCGCACCTGGCCCAGGGGTTAACCCCCGAGGGTGCCGCCACCGCTTCGAAGCACCTGCGCTCGCTGCTGGCGGCCCAGGCGTTGCTGATCACCGACAACTCCGCGGTGCTTGCGGTGGACGGAACCCTCCCCGAGGACGAGCACCGCGGCACTGCCGCCGCCCTCGAGCTTGCCGCCACCGCGCTGTCCACCACCCGCACCCAGGTCAAACGCTCGGACTCCGCCGACATGGTCTGCGCCCCGATCATGGTCGGAGACACCCCGGTGGGCACCGTCTGCGCCTACATCCCGCGCGCGGGCGCAGGGTTTGTCCGCGCGGTGGCCGAGGTCGCCGACTGGGTTGCCGCACAGGTGGGCCTGGCCGAGCTTGATGCCTCCCGCGCGCTACTCATGGAGGCCGAGGTCCGCGCGCTGCGCGCCCAGATCAGCCCGCATTTCATCTACAACTCACTGAACGCGATCGCCTCATTCATCAACACCGACCCGGCCCGAGCACGTGAGCTGGTGGTGGAGTTCGCCGACTTCACCCGCTATTCCTTCCGCCGGCACGGAGACTTCACCACGCTGGCCGAGGAACTGACAGCCATCGATAGATACCTGCTGCTGGAAAAGGCACGCTTCGGCGAACGCATCAGGGTTTCCCTGGCCATTGCCCCGGAGGTGCTGGCCACCGCCATCCCTTTTTTGAGTCTGCAACCGCTGGTGGAAAATGCTGTGCGCCACGGACTAGAGTCCAAGCCCGGCGGCGGAAGGATCACCATCAGCGCCTCTGACTCCGGGGAGTACGCGTTGATCACCGTGGAGGACGACGGGGTGGGCATCGACCCGGTGGCCCTGCAGGCGGTGCTGGCTGGCACCACCGAATCCATCCATGTGGGCCTGCGCAATGTGGATGTGCGACTACGCCAGGTGTACGGGGATGCCCATGGGCTGGTCATCGACACCGCCCCGGGCGCCGGCACGCTGATCACCATGCGCATCCCCAAGTTCCGCCCCGGGGTGGAACCTTCGGCTCCGGCCTCGGTCGGCTAGACCCCTTGCGCGCCAACCAAGAGGGAGGGATTATCAGCGATCGGACAAGTACGTCGGTTCCGGCGTTGCGTATTCACCGAGTATCCGCTGGTATTCCTGCACCGTTGCCTCAGAATCATTAACGGCAACCACCAACTTGATATCGTCAAAGCTGGCCGCCTTCTCATCCGTAAAAAAATCAACAGCGTTTCTGTTGCAGCAGCTGATTGCTTTCCCTCCCTGATACATCGAGGTAATAGCGGCACTCAGGGTGAATCGTCCACCTTCGGTCGAACGACCTTCAATGGTCGCATTTCTGCCCTGCGCCCAGCGGGTATAAGCCTGTTCAAGTGCAGTCGCCAGTTCGACTTCAACGTCGAGAATGACGACCTTCCGATAGTCATGCAGTTCAAGGGCTTCCAAGAGGTAAGGCCCCCTGCCTTCCCACGACAAGGTTCCCTCAATCACGATATTTTCACCGGCCTCAAGACATCTCGTCATGATCTGATCGGCCAAGAACACACTTTCGTTATGGACCAGCGAAGACAACTCATTGAGCATCACGGGGTACCCATCCGCCAACAAGGTCGACATTTGTGGGTCGAACCGCCCCGAATTACGTGCCTCCGCAAGCAACTTCAGCTTGATCCGATCGGCATCGATTTTTCTCCAGCCCTTCTCAACAAGATTGAACTCGTCAATGCGGGTCGATTTCCCTGCGCCCGGAGGGCCTGCAGTAATGAGCACGGCAAACTCGGCACCCTTTTCTATTTCGTCGCCATCTTCTGAAAGGAACTCGTCGATCAGGCGACGCTGAAACCTGATGCGGTCGGAGCTGACGGGTTTATCCGGTCGATAAGTAGCGAGTACCGAGTTCCTGTCAAATGACGCCCCCGGCTTCGAGAGCTCGTTTAGTTCCCGTTCTACCAGTCGCAGCGCGTCTGATGCCACGCTACTCAGCCGCGCTTGTTACGACCTTGCAAAGCTCTTCATAATCGTCCACGTCAATCAGATCCCGGTGGAAAGCGTCAGTAATCTCATCCCAGCTTCCACGCGTCAGGACGCTCTCGGGATTCGAAGGTTCTGCATCTTCACCAAAGGTGAATGGCCATTGGCGAAGTGTCTCCATCATTTGTGCATGGCTGATCCTCTCTGCGTGAAATTGCAGGATGACTACGCGCGGGGTTTCTCGCAACAGACTGGGAAAGTTTTTGATCTTGCGTAGCATCCGATGTATCTCCGGCTGGGAGACACCTAGTCGCATAGCAATATCCGCTTGCCCTAGTCCCTTTTCGTTTGCTTTTGCACATGCGCGCAAACGGTCCAGTCGGTTAAGCTCCCCAATCGCGAAGACCTGCGCCAGCTCATCGTGGATGGTCAACATCAGGTGTCCTTCCATACGTTCCAGATACATAATGTATAAGTAGAACGCTACTGCTCCCCCGCGCATTCCGACAGGGGCTGGGGACCAACAGAAATTTATCGCCGGGAAAACGCGTGAGCGCCACCGAGGTGGAAGTCGCTCCCGTTCTTCCTGCAGTTCGTACACACCACACTCGCCTGCGCCATGGCCCACTACCTACACCGAAACGGCAGATCGCTGGATCCTTGCGGAAAGGGGTAAGTCCGCGCTGAAAACTTCTGCGCAAGCTTGGTCTTTTGTGCCACGTCTACCGGCATGTGATTCGGAGGTCGACACACCTGCCTCTCCCGAAGTAGCGCGCCCCTACAGGTTCGTCCGGGTTGCCGGGTAAAATGTCTTCCATGATTAATGTGGTCGTGGCCGATGACGAATTGCCTGCCGTCGAGGAATTGGCATATTTGCTGTCGCTCGATTCGAGGGTGGGAACCATCCATCGCGCCAATTCCGGGGCCGAGGCGCTCAAGGCCCTCGAGGAATTCGAGGTCGACGCCCTCTTCTTGGATATCCACATGCCCGCGCTCTCCGGACTGGACATCGCCCGGGTCATTTCCCGCTTTACTCGGCCCCCGGCGGTCGTCTTCGTCACCGCCGATGAAGACCAAGCCCTGGAGGCCTTCGAACTGGCGGCCCTGGACTACGTGCTCAAACCCGTACGCCCCGAACGCCTGGCCGAGTCGATCCGCCGGATCTGCGAGCTGGCGGAGGAAGAAAGCGCCAAACCCGAGGTCGTCACGGTGGACCAGGGCGGGATCACCAAGATGATCCTGCGTGATGAGATCCGCTACGTACAGGCCCAGGGCGATTATGCCCGGCTGCACACCAAGGACGGCAGCTACCTGATCCGGGTGCCGCTCAACGACCTCGAGCAGCAATGGGGCTCCGCCGGCTACGTCCGCATCCACCGCTCCTACCTGGTCGCCATGGATAAGATCGACACCGTCAAGCTGGCCACCGGCAAGGCCGCGGTGCTCATCGGCGGCATCGAGCTGCCGGTCTCGCGCCGGGCCCTGCCCTATCTGCGTGAACGTCTGGCCGCCAACCGGGTCCGCCCGCTGTGACCAAACCGGGTCCCGAGACAGCGCCTGCCTCGAACGGGGAAAGCGCCGGTTCCCCGTTCGAAGCGAGCCTGCCGGCGCCCACCGGCACCCGGGTGCGAGTCAGTGCACCGGCCGGAACCATACTCAACCTCCCCCGACGCACGGCCCCTGATGCCGCAGACACCTTCTATGTGCATTCGTTGATCCGCTCGCAATTGCGCCTGGCGGTCTCGGTGGCCCTGGGCTTCCTGCTGCTACTGGTGGGCTTGGCCGTTATGGTGTTCACCTGGCCGCAGATCAACGACATCCGCCTGGCCACCATCCCGCTGCCCTGGTGGCTGCTGGGCGTGGGTGTTTACCCGCTGATCATGGTCTCGGCCATGCTGTTCAACAAGGCAGCGGCCCGCAACGAGGCCCAGTACCGGAGCATCGCCAAGAAATGATCAATTCTGCCGTCGCCATCCTTTCCGTGCTGCTGGTCTGCGTGGCCACGGTCCTGATTGCCATCAACGGGTTACGGCTCTCGCGGACCACCGGGGACTTCTACGTGGCCTCGCGCACCGTCAAACCCTGGTGGAACGCCAGCGCCATCGGCGGGGAATATCTCTCCGCGGCGTCCTTCCTGGGCATTGCCGGGCTGATCGTAGTCTCCGGGCAGGACGGTTTGTGGTTCCCGATCGGTTATACGGCCGGGTATCTGATGCTGTTGCTCTTCGTCGCGGCCCCGCTGCGCCGCTCACGGGCCTACACCATCCCGGACTTCGCGCAGATCCGCTTGGGGTCCATGACACTGCGCCGGCTGACCAGCTTTTTGGTGGTGGTCATCTGTTGGCTGTACATCGTCCCGCAGCTGCACGGCGCCTCGCTGACCCTGGGGATCAGCACCGGACTGCCCGGATGGTTGGGCTCGGTGCTGGTGATGGGAATCGTCTGTGTCACGGTGCTGGCCGGCGGCATGCGCTCGATCACCTTCGTGCAGGCCTTCCAGTACTGGCTCAAGTTAGCCGCGCTGGCGATCCCGGTGGTGTTCTTGCTGCTGCACCTGAGCGTGATCGGGGAATCGGCGACCCTCGACGGGGCCGTCTTTGACCGGGGCACCGGATCGGGCGCCAACAAGGGCCTGTACTACAACATTTCCTTGCTGGTGGCCCTGCTCTTTGGCACGCTGGGGCTGCCCCACGTGCTGGTGCGTTTCTACACCAACCCCGACGGACCTTCAGCGCGCAAGACCACAGCAATAGTGCTGGGTCTGCTGGCACTGTTTTACATCTTCCCCACGATCCTTGGCGTGCTGGGCAGGGCCTACACCCCGGAACTAGCCATCAGCGGAAACGCGGATGCCACGGTGCTGCTGCTGCCCGGCCGGATCCTGGGCGGCACCGCCGCCGGGGACGCACTGACCGCGATCATCATCGGCGGGGCCTTCGCCGCGTTCCTGTCCACCTCATCCGGGCTGGTGGTGTCGTTGGCCGGAACCATCTCCCAGGATTTGTTCCGTGGCACGGTGCGCGGATTTCGGATCTCCACGGTCATTGCCACGGTGGTCCCGTTGCTGGTGGCCCTGGGCACCTCCAGCTTGGCGTTGGCCGGGGCCATCGGCTCGGTCTTTGCCTTCACCGCTGCAACCATCTGCCCGCTGCTGTTGCTAGGGATCTGGTGGCGGGGGCTGAGCGTGGCCGGGGCGATCTCCGGGATGCTCACCGGGGCCATCAGCTGCGGGGTCTCCCTGGGGCTTGCCAGCGTGTTGCCCAACGAGCCCGGCTCCATGCATGCGCTGCTAGCCCAGCCGGCCGCCTGGTGCGTGCCGCTGGCGTTCCTGGTGATGATCACCGTCTCGCTGGCTACCCGGCGCAGCACCCCGGCCCGGATCGACGCGGTCATGGCCCGGCTGCACGTGCCCGAGGCACGCCTGGACACGCTGCCCTAAGCCTTCACCAACGGTTAGAAGCAACCACCCGTCGTTGGCCCAGATCATCGGCCCGCCGGCTTCTGGCCCTGCCTGCCCACATAAAAATACGGCTGGCGCCGGGCTTCCAGAAGGTTCTTCCCCCGGTGCCCGGCGCCAGCCGTGTTGAATCCTTGAGCGCTTCAGCTCATCGATCAGTCGATCGAGGCCATCAGCTCCACGACGCGATCAAGGAACGCGTCAACCTGCGACTCCTCGTATCCGTGCTCGCCCTCGGCGCGGCGGAATTCGGCCCGACGCACGGTGTCCACGCTCATCGGGACGTCTTTTTCGAAGTAGTCAACGAGTTGGGAGCAGAGCTTGTCCACATCCTGCACGTTGTAGCTCGGAGCGTTAGCGCGTGAGGGGCGGCGGAAACGCTCGCCCGGGGAACGGTGCAGTCGGCCGCGCAAAATGGCCGAGAGCCGGCCGACCTGCTGCAGCCAGGCTTCTTCGCCGTTGGACTGGATCAGGGCGTCACGCTCACGCTGGGCAAAAACGTCCTCGAGGCGGTCCAGCGCCCCATCGACCTCGCGGGCGCTGTAGCCTCCGCGTTGGGCCGGGAAGACCGTGCGTCGGACCATATGGCTGGTGACGATCGAATCGTCGTCACCGTCTCCATTGAACGTGGCGCGGGCGCGGGCGAGGAAGACATCGACCTGTTTGGTGTTGTAACCAAAGTCCTTCTCCCCGACACGTTCAAAAGGTGCGGGGGCCGTCTGTGCCTTTTCCTGACTCACAATTCTTTCCTTGATCTCGGTGTTGCGTGCCGGTAAACCGGCACTGTGGTGCGGCGGGCGGAGCATTCCTGGCCTTTTCTCCCCTGCCAGCATATCTATTTTAGGGAAGCGGTGCCGACGTGAGGGTCAGCGCGCGCCGGGGATCAGAAAAATGGTGAGGATATACGTTACCGGGACAGCAAAGACGACCGAATCGAGCCGATCCATGACCCCGCCGTGGCCCGGCAGGATGTTGCTCATGTCCTTGATGCCCAGCTCCCGCTTGACCATGGATTCGGACAGGTCCCCCGCGGTTGCGGCAGTCACTGTCGCCACCGCCAGCGGGATGCCGACCCACCAGGGCACATCCAGCAGGAACACGGCCGCGGCGATACCTACCGCTGTGGCCCCTGCCACCGAACCGGCGAAGCCTTCCCAAGACTTTTTCGGGCTGATCTTCGGGGCCATCGGCCGCTTGCCGAAGAGCACACCGACCAGATATCCGAAGGTGTCGTTGGAAACGACCAGCAACAGCATCGTGGTCACCATCAGGTAGCCACGCGGTTCGTTGAGCAGCAATACCGCAAAGGACAGCAGCAGCGGCACCCAGGTGAGCACGAAGATGCTGCTCACCACGGAGGCCACCGACTTGGCCGGGCCCTCAAAGATGCGCCAGAGGAACACCAGCAGTGCGCTGGCGGTGAACGCCAGGCCCAGGGCCTCCAGCCCGCCGTAGTAGGCGCAGAACGGCATCGCAATGCCGCCCACGGCCAACGGCACCAGCGGCGTGTCGATGCCCGTGCCGTTCAGGGCCCGGGCAATCTCCCAACAGCCCACGACCCCGAAGACCGCCACCGTGGCGACAAACGCCAGCGGCAGCCAGAAAAGACCGGTGAGGACAACCGCCAGCAGCAACAACCCCACGACGATGGCCGCCGGGAGATCCCGGCCGGCCCGCGACGTTTTCTTCTTGGTGCCTCTGCTGCTTCGGCGTGTCCGTGGTTCAAGCCCGCCGGTGCCCGGCGACGGCTCCGGAAGGGACCCTGCGGCTCCCTCGCTCGGCTCGGTGGGGTTGGACATTAGACTTCCAGCAGCTCAGTTTCCTTGCGCTTGAGCAAGTCGTCGATGCCATCGGCGTGCGACTTGGTCAGTGCATCGAGTTCCTTCTCGGCACGCGAGCCTTCGTCTTCGCCGATGTCGCCGTCCTTGACCAGCTTGTCAATGGTGTCCTTGGCCTTGCGGCGCAGGTTGCGCAGCGCGACCTTGGCGTCTTCACCCTTGGTGCGGACAACCTTGACGTATTCCTTGCGGCGTTCCTCGGTCAGCACCGGCATGATCACGCGAATGGTCTTGCCATCGTTGGACGGGTTAGCACCGACCTCGGAATCGCCCAAGGCCTTTTCGATGGCACGCAATGCCGTGACATCGTAGGGGTTGATCAGGATGGTGCGGGCTTCGGGAACCGCGAAGGACGCCAGCTGCTGCAGCGGGGTCGGGGTGCCGTAGTAGTCCACCATCACCTTGGCGTACATTCCGGGGTGTGCGCGGCCCGTACGGATCGCGGAGAAATCCTCCTTCGCGGATTCGATGGTTCGTTCCATCTTGTCGGCGGCTTCGGCGAGTACTTCCTCAATCACGGTCTACTCCTTAGAATCGGCCACCCGCTGGACGGGTCGGGCCGGATAATTTTGGGCTTACAAACAATCCTATGCCACGCACGGGCATGGCACGGAGCACCTAGACGGTGACGCGGGTACCGATATTTTCGCCAAGGATCGCACGGGTGACGTTTCCGTCCCCTTCCATGCCAAAGACCATCATCTCCAGCTTGTTGTCCTTGCACATGGTCATCGCGGTCTGGTCCATGACCCGGATGTCCTTGATCAGCGCCTCGTCGTAGGTGAGGTGCTCAAGCTTGGTGGCGGTCGGGTCCTTCTTCGGGTCCGCGGTGTACACGCCGTCAACCCCGCTCTTGGCCATCAGCACCACGTCCGCGTCGACCTCCAGCGCACGCTGGGCAGCGACCGTGTCGGTGGAGAAGTAGGGCAGGCCGGCGCCGGCGCCGAAGATCACGACGCGGTCCTTTTCCATGTGGCGGATGGCACGGCGCGGAATGTAGGTCTCGGCGACCTGGGCCATGGAGATCGCTGACTGGACGCGCGTGTCGACGCCCGCCTGTTCCAGGAAGTCCTGCAGGGCCAGGCAGTTCATCACGGTTCCCAGCATTCCCATGTAGTCGGCGCGCGAGCGGTCCATGCCGGAGGCCGAGAGTTCGGCGCCACGGAAGAAGTTTCCGCCGCCCACGACGATGGCGACCTCGACCTTTCCGACGGTTGCCGCGATCTGCTCGGCGACGCCGCGCACGGTGACCGGGTCGACGCCCAGCTTGCCGCCGCCAAAGACCTCACCGGAAAGCTTCAGCAATACCCGCCGGCGGCGCGGGGCAAGGGTGTGGTGGTTCGGTTCGAGGGTTGCGTCCATGGGGGTCTCATTCCTCCTGCGTGCGGGCCGCTGCCGGCCCACGTCGTTGCTGCATTTTTCATCGTTCCGGTGCAAAGGGCACGGATCGGGGTGCTGGCAGGAAAAAGGGGCGGCCACCGTGAAGTGGCCACCCCCTTTACCTTGGTGTATTGCTATCGGTTACCGGGACCTGAGCCCCATCGGAAACCAATTTACCTTGTTGGAGCCTCTTAGGCGCCAACGCGGAAGCGGGCAAAGCCGGTGGCGTTGACGCCGGCTTCTTCCAGCACCTTGCCCACGGTCTTCTTAGCGTCCTTGGCGAAGGCCTGGTCGACCAGTACCTGCTCCTTGAAGAAGCCGGTGAGGCGCCCTTCAACGATCTTCGACAGTGCGGCTTCGGGCTTGCCCTCGGCAACTGCGGTCTCCATGGCGATGCGGCGCTCGGACTCGACAACATCGGCGTCGATCTCATCGCGGCTCAGCACGGACGGTGCCATGGCAGCGGTGTGCACGGCAACGTCGTGGGCAACGGTGAATGCGTCGTCGCCTGCGCCGTCAACGGCGAACAGCACGCCAACCTGGGCCGGAAGGTCCTTGGAGGTCTTGTGCAGGTATGCGTCGACGGTTGCACCCTCGAGGCGGAACATGCGGCGGACGATAACCTTCTCGCCCAGAATTGCGCCCTCTTCGGTGACAACGTCAACAAGTGCCTTGCCGTTGACGTCGGAGGCCAACAGGGTCTCCAGGTCGGCTGCGCCGGAGGAAACGGCAGTGTTCAGGACCAGGTTGCCCAGGTCCACGAACTTCTGGTTCTTGGCGACGAAGTCGGTTTCGCAGGAAAGCTCGATCATGACGCCCACGGTGCCATCGATGACCTTGGCGGCAACGAGGCCTTCCGAGGTCGAACGGCCTTCGCGCTTGGTGGCGCCCTTGAGGCCCTTGACGCGGATGAGCTCCATGGCCTTGTCGGCGTCGCCGTTGGCCTCGTCGAGGGCCTTCTTGACGTCCATCATGCCAGCGCCAGTGCGCTCGCGCAGTGCCTTAATGTCAGCAGCGGTGTAGTTTGCCACGTGCAACCCCATTCATAAGTGGTTTTGAGCTTTTTCGCCGAAGGACGGGCCGAATGTGGCCCGTCCCGCGGTTGGTCCCCGATGCCGGTGCCCCCTGGTGAGGGGGCACCGGCAACCGGAATCTTGTTTTTGTGACTACTCGGCCGAAGCGGCCGGTGCCTCGTCTGCAGCCGGGGCTGCTTCTGCGGCGGGTGCTTCGGTGGCTGCCGGGGCGGCCTCGGCAGCAGGTGCCTCGGTCTTGGCGGCCTCGGCAGCAGGTGCCTCGGTCTTGGCGGCCTCGGCAGCAGGTGCCTCGGTCTTGGAAGCCTCGAGAAGCTCGCGCTCCCACTCGGCCAACGGCTCTGCCGGTGCTTCGGCGTTGCCTGCAGCCTTGTTGTTGCGGGCGATCAGGCCCTCAGCAACGGCGTCTGCAACGACGCGGGTGAGCAGGTTGACGGAGCGGATGGCGTCATCGTTACCCGGGATCGGGTAGGTGACTTCGTCCGGATCGCAGTTGGTATCGAGGATGGCGACAACCGGGATGCCCAGCTTCTGCGCCTCGTCGATAGCCAAGTGCTCCTTCTTGGTGTCAACAACCCAGAGGACCGAAGGGGTCTTGGTCAGGTTGCGGATACCGCCAAGGTTGGTCTGCAGCTTGGTGAGCTCGCGCTTGAAGAGCAGCAGTTCCTTCTTGGTGTGTCCCGAACCGGCGACGTCCTCGAAGTCGATCTCTTCGAGTTCCTTCATACGCTGCACGCGCTTGGCAACAGTCTGGAAGTTGGTGAGCATGCCACCGAGCCAGCGCTGGTTGACGTACGGCTGGCCCACACGAGTTGCCTGATCGGCAATCGATTCCTGGGCCTGCTTCTTGGTGCCAACGAACAGCACGGTGCCACCGTGGGCAACGGTCTGCTTGACGAACTCGTAGGCGCGGTCAATGTAAGACAGCGACTGCTGGAGGTCGATGATGTAGATGCCGTTGCGCTCCGTGAAGATGAAACGCTTCATCTTCGGGTTCCAACGACGGGTCTGGTGTCCAAAGTGAACGCCGCTGTCGAGCAGCTGGCGCATGGTTACGACTGGCATGTCGCAACTCCTTCCGGCAGTAGCTGGCCGGCCCATCACTGGACCGCGGTAACTGCCATTGTTATCGGTTGATGGTGCGCATCCGGAATTGGACGCGACCCCTGGCATGAAAGAAAACGGCTAACCGTTCCCGCCAACACCCAACCGAAATGCTTCGGACCGAGGGCCTGGCGTTCGCAGACGGCCACCCACCACGAATGTGTTGGATTTGGCCGTATGGATCATTCATACGCGAAGTCAGTTTCATGTGTTCCGCTTTTCGCGCAGGCGAGAAGAAGGCACAGATAACCGCGTGTTCAAGTGTACTACAGCGCGGGCGCCCTGAAATTGACTGATCCGCACAAGGTAACGGGACTTGCATCACACACGCGCCGGGTCCACTCTCGGCGTCAGGGCCCGCCGCGGGGCGCGGAAACAAGCCCACGCTGGGAAGCATGAAAACCGTTTCCGCTCTTGCAAGCCTCGTGGTGGGCACCGTGATGCTGCTGGCCCCAACCACCGCCACCGCACCTCCCGGAAGCCCTGCCGCCGGTGCCCGCGCACCAACCGGCGCTTGGGAATGGCCGTTGCCCGGCACCCCTGCGGTCCTGCACGGGTTCGATCCACCGGCCCAACGCTGGCTCGCCGGCCACCGCGGCGTCGATCTGGCCGGCCCCCCGGGTCAGGAAGTCTCGGCGCCTTCATCCGGGATCGTGTCCTACGTCGGACGGATCGTTGACCGTCCGGTACTGGTCATCGACCACGGTTCGGGTTTGCTCACCAGCCTGGAGCCGGTGCGCAGCACCCTGGTGGTCGGTTCAATCGTCGCGGCCGGGGACGAGGTGGGAATCATCGGGACCGGCGCCCATTGCGATGGGCGTTGCCTGCATTGGGGGCTGCGCCTTGATGGACAGTACATCGATCCGTTGCTGACGATCCGTGACACCCGGCCATCAATCTTGTTGCCGGTGAATTAGCGACGCTTAAACGGTGCGGCCTGCGAAGTCGCTGATGGCCTCTTCGTAGACCGTGACCATCAGTGCTGTCTGTCTGCTCTGCAAAAACGATGCGGAGTCAAAGGAATCGGTGTCCGGCCCCGAGCCGTCCTTGAGCTGGGCGACGCACCGACCCAGCGCCTCGGCCAGCGCCTCGATCGAGTCCCCCTCGGTGAGCCAATAAGCTCCCTTCGGCAGGTCTTCGGCAATGCTGCTGTCACTGAGCAGCGATGGGGTCCCCAACGCCGCTGCCTCAAAGACCGTCATGCCCTGCGTTTCGAATCCTTGGGAGGTCTGCACCAAGGCGTCGGCACGCCGCAGTTCGGTGAGCATCTGCCGGTATGGAACCTTTCCGCGGATCAGCACCGTAGGGACGCCCATGGCTTTGGCCTTGGCTTCGGCCTTGGCGCGGTCGGCTCCGTCGCCGAAGACGTGGATCTCGGCGTCGATGTCGGCGATCGCCACAGCGTCAAGGAAAGGAAGTAGCCGCTTTTCGGCGCTGAAGCGGCCCACCCAGGCCAGCCTCGGGCGGGGGTTTGGTGCTGCTGCGGGTTGGGCAAGCAGCTCGACGGCGATGGCATCATCCATGCCGTTGGGCACCACCTCGACGTGGCCGAAGACGCCACGGTCCTGCAGCAGGCGGGCGAAGTGGCTTGACGGTGCGGTCACCCGCTGGGCGTGCTTGGTGAATCGTGCCAGGTACGTCCAGGCGTTGGCCGCCGCTTTCTCCCCGGTGCGCAGGAACGCCTTCTGCGCCAGCCCGAATCCGCACTGCACGAGCCCGGGGCACGGCATGGTCGCGGCGATTCCCACGTCGAGGCGATTGTGCATGGTGTGCACCACCGGTAGTTTGTGCTGTCTCGCGAAGCGGTATCCGATGATGGCCTGCCAGAAATCTGCCTGCACATGCACCACGTCCACGGGACCACGGCGGGAGATGGCTTGGCCCAACGTCTTATCGCTGGCCCTGCCGGGGATGCACATCGAGTACTCCCCCGGGCCCAGCGGAATCGATGGCAGCTCGATGATGGACGGGTCCTGGACATGCTTTCCGCGGTGCCGCGGGGAAACGATGGTGACCTGGTGGCCTGCCAGTTCGAGAAAGCGCCGTTGCAACCGCACGGAGGTCTGCATGCCTCCGAGGGTGTCGGGGTGTTGGTCGACGAAGATGACGCAATGCATGAACCGGCGGGGTCCTTTCAAAAGGTGCACTCAAGGTGAAACGTTGCGGGCGAAATTCGGGCGGGCTCTTCGTGTCCGGAGCGATGTTCGCCGCCCCTTGAGCCTAATGGAACTCGCCGTCGTGGCGGGCAACGCTGATACCGGCACGCATCCTTCGTTTCGGTGAAAGCTCTTGCAGCGAAAACGCTCAGCATGACTACGCTCAGTGTTTTCCACAGAAACGAAAAACGGCCTAGTCAAAAACCCTGCGGTGGGGTCAGACTAGGCCGTTCATGTGTAGGGCGAGTGGGGCTTGAACCCACGACAAAAGGATTATGAGTCCTCTGCTCTAACCAACTGAGCTACCGCCCCAATCCGGACTGACACGCGATCCTTTCGTCGACAGACGGTGATCTGCGAATCATCCCCAGCCATCCTAATGGATTCACGGCCGTGATTTCATCTTCCTGCACCGATTCGTCCACCTCGGATAGTGAATCAGGGCAGGAAGTCCTCGGCCCCGGCACCCCGGTAGATCGCTTCGAAGGTATCCATGGTCTTGCTATGGCTGTGCAAGGAAGCCTTCTCGTGTCCGGCCTTGCCCATCAATGCCCGGTCTTCCGGTCCCAGAGCAAGGATCGCGTCGAGTTTTTCGGCCAAGTCGTTGCGGTCACCTGGCTCAAAGAGATAGCCATTGATCCCATTGTCGACCAGGTGCGGCAACGCCATGGCGTTAGCCAGCACCACGGGCTTCGAAGCCGACAGCGCCTCCAAGGTCACCAGCGATTGGAGCTCCGCGGTGCCCGGCTGGCAAAATACGTCGCACCTGAGGTAGGCGGTGCGCAGCTCCTCGTCATCGACATGCCCGAGGAAGCGCACGCGATCCGCGAGCCCGCTTTCACGAGCCAGCTTTTCCAACGGTTCGCGCTGTTCCCCGCCACCGATGACCTCTAGGTGTGCATCAGGAACAGTCTTCATCAGGGCCAGGGCATCGATGATTTCGTTGACGTTCTTTTCCACCGCGAGCCTGCCGACAAACAAGATCGTGGGGAACGGGTTCCGCCCGATCTTCTCGGTGGCCCCGCGTTCGTAATGGCTGGAGTCGATTCCGTTTGACAGCGGCAGGACCGTGGATAGCCGGGCATAACGACTCATGGCGCGGGCGGCCAGCGGAGTCGGGGTTGTCACCACGTTTGCCTTGCCCATGATCTTGCCCATGTCGCGCCAGGAGTTGCGGGCAACGATACGTTTGAACCACTGGGGGAAGGGCAAGAACGGGTCCAGGTTCTCCGGCATGAAGTGGTTGGTGGCCACCGTCCGGATGCCTCGTTTGTTCGCGAAGGCCAGGGCCCCTTGGCCGATCATGTAATGGCACTGAGCGTGAACCACATCCGGCTGAATCGTATTCAGCAGCTCCTTGATCTCCGTGTTGATTTCCCAGGGGAAACAGATCCTGAAGTATTCATGGGTGGGAACCGCATGCGACCGCAACCGGTGGACGGTTGCCTCGGGCCGAATCTCGGTGATCGTCGGCCCTTTGTCGGGCCGGGTGGCCATGATGTGGACTTCGTGTCCGCGTTCGCTCATGGCGGTCGCCAGCCGGTGGCAAAACACAGCTGCACCATTTACGTCCGGCGGGTAAGTGTCCGCCGCAATCACGATTTTCAGTGGTTTTTCGCCCGTCACAGGGTGTATTCACTCCTCGACATGACCACTATGCGGGGCCACGGTTGTCGTTTCATTGTCTTGATTGGCACGTCACAGGTTATGTGGAGCATCTATCTGCCCTCGACGAGCTTGGCTCGACGCTTGGCATCTGCCTTGCGTTCCAGGACGTCGGGGTGATGCCGTGACAAGGCGATCACTCCCACGATAGCAATGCAACCTGCACCCACGAGGCTCATCGCCATGGCGGGTTGGACGTTGCGATCTAGTTCACCAAAAATTGCGATGCCGATCGTAATCCCCACGATCGGGTCAATGACCGTCAATCCGGCAATCACCAGGTCCGGTGGGCCCTTTGAATAGGCGTTCTGCACGAAGTAGGAACCGAGCAGCCCGGCCACTATCACTGCCAGCACCGAGTACCAGGAGACGTTACCGAGGAATCGGCCGTTGGCATCAAGCAGCGCCACCGAGATCGTGCGGACCAGCACCGCCACGAATCCGAAGAGCACACCTGCGCCTAGGATACAGAAGAACGCCCCCAGCCGGTGGCCTAACAACACCACGGAGCCACCGAAGATGACTACGACAACGGCAAGGATCAGGATGGTGAACAGTTCCTGGCCACGGGTGATCGCATGTTCGTCGGCGCTGACCTGGATCGCCAGCAGGACAAAGGCGGCGCTACCGACCATGCAGGCGGTGATGGCCAGGATCGTGGGCCTGTTCATCTTGATGTGGTGTTCGCGTGCGTTGACCACAGTGGTGATCACCAGGGCAATCGCACCTATGGGTTGCACCACGGTCAGGGGTGCACTAGCCAACGCAAAGACGTTCAGGGTCATCCCCATGCCCAGCAGTACCAACCCGAACACCCATCGGGGAGAGCGCAACAGGCGCAGCAGCCCCATCCCGGTAACGCTCAGTCCACCGGCGCTGGCGCGCACCGCAGTGGACTGTCGTTGCGTGCCGAAGGCCAGGAAGAAGGCCCCGGCGATCGCGGCTGAAACCGCTAGCCAGACCATTCACTACCCGACTTTAGGGCGCGTGACTTGCGATGCGCTTGCACGAAGTATTGAACGGCCGCCACCACGTGCAGCACGCAGGCCAGTGCGAGGGCCCACGTCGAGATGTCCCCCAGGACCGTCCCCTTGCCCCAGTCGGTGTTGCCCAACAAAAGCAACGGGGTGCCCACCAACAGCAGTGCAGTACGGACCTTGCCCAGCGTGCTGACCCGGAGATTGGGGTTGCCATGGAAAAGCACCAGGGCGTTGGTGATCAAAATGATATCCGGGATCACGATCGAAAATACCAGCCAGGCCGGGGCAATCTTTGTGGCCACGAACGTCGTAGCAATGACGATCAGCGCGACCCGGTCGGCCACCGGATCCAACCATTTCCCAACTGTGGAGATCTGGTCAAGACGTCGGGCAGCGTAACCATCGATCCAGTCCGAGGAGCCCAGGACCGCCAAGGTCAGTGTGGCCCACCCATAGTGCGTGCTCAGGGTCTGCCAGACGAACAACGGCACCAGCAGGAACCGCACCATGGTGATCAGGTTCGGGACGGTCCAAAAGGTGGTGAGCAAGCGGTACTCGAAATTGTCGCGTGTTCCTGCTCCAATGATGCGCATGCTCGCCTCCTAGATGTTTTGGGTTGGTTGGTTGATTGGGCCGAGGTGCCGAGGGTGGCTTTTCGATGAGTGGTTCCGGCCCGCCCGGGGTATATCGGGCGGCGGCCACAATATTGCAGGAGGCGGTGCGGCCGGTGCCCAGTGGGCTGTGGCCGACTATTTGCGCAACAGTTTGCGCAGAAAGACGAAGAACATGGTCACGGAACCGGCCATGATCGCCAGCGGCTGCCAGCGTTCGCGCAAGGCTTCCTTACTGTTCTCTCCTTCGAATCCGCTGCGCGAAGCAAGCTTGTCGGTTGCCCGGTCGACACGTGCAGCGACCTTTTCTGCGGCTGTGTCGGCCATGTGGCGGGCTTGGCCGGCGGTCTTGGTCACTGCCTCGCCCGCGGATTTGCTGGCGTCCGCGATTTTCTCTCCCAGGTGCAGCGGCGCTTCGAGCTTTTGTCCCAGTCCGTCGCGGTGCCAGGCGATCTCTTCACGGCGCTCACGCGTGCGAATGATCAGTTCGTTGTGGCTTGGCTTTGCGGCCTTGGGCTTGGTGTCTTCGTCGTCCGTGTCCTTCTCCTTGTCCTTCTTCGAAGGCTTGGGCTGGTCGAGGGTCGATACGTCGAAGGCGCTACCATCCTTGACCACACCAAGATCGTGTCGAATACCCCGAATGGCCTCCTCAGGAACCAGTGGCATAGCCTTCTTGATCTTGAAGAACGCAACGGCGGCGAGGATCAGTGCGAGCACCAGAAAGCCTGCGGCAACCAGAAGCGCCGACAGCCAGGGGGAGATAACGGTTCCGATGCCCATGATCAAGGCGACGATGAGGGCAACGAGCATGAAAGTGAGCAGCACCAGGGCAAGAATTCCTGCGCCTGCGGCTACACCAACGTTGACTCCCTTCGATTTCAGGGTGTTGGCTGCGATACGTGCTTCATCGGCAACTTGTTCAGGGATAAGGCGTGCAAGTCCGCTGACTTGTCCCTTTATAGTTCTTGGCACTGATTGGTATTCGTTACCAGTGGATTGTGATCCAGACATGCTGTCTCCATTTCATGCGGCCTCGGCCCGGCACGCTCACCCCAAAACTATCACCCGGACGTGATTAAAAGCCTCAACCTCAAGAGGTACACCTACGGTATGAGTCCACCAAGATACAAGAGAACCCCGCACTCCGAAAGGAATGCGGGGTTCTTGATTATGCTCCCCCGAATGGACTTGAACCAGTAACCTTCCGATTAACAGTCGGACGCTCTGCCAATTGAGCTACGGGGGAATGAAGCGAGTTATACGTTACCAGAGGCCCAAATGGATCCCAAATCCCACACCCGCTTTTCCCGGTGTGGCATTTGACACCCCAGGACCTGCTGGATCACCGCGCGCGTTGCACCCGGGTTTCATCCCAGACCGGCTCGTCAGATTCGTAGACCTTGCCACTGGAACCAAACACCAGGAACCTGTCAAAGGACCGCGCGAACCAGCGGTCGTGGGTTACGGCAAGTACCGTTCCCTCGAATGTTTCAATGGCCTTTTCCAAGGCCTCGCCCGAGTGCAGATCGAGGTTATCAGTGGGCTCGTCGAGCAGCAGCAGCGTCGCTCCGGAGAGCTGCAGAAGCAGGATCTGGAACCGTGCCTGTTGGCCACCGGAAAGCGAGTCGTATTTCTGCTCGGCCTGGCCTGCCAGTCCGTAGCCGTCCAAGGCTCCCGAGGCCGCTTCACGTGCCATGCCGGAACGGTGTTCGTCACCGCGATGCAGGATCGTCAGCAAGGTCCTGCCCATGAGGTCCGGTCGGCTGTGGGTCTGGGCGAAGAAGCCAGGCCGGATCCGTGCGCCAAGTTTGACGGTGCCGTTGTGCGGGACCTCGGCGATCTCGAAGTCGGCGACCGGCAAGTGTTCACGTTCGGGGTCGGTGCCGCCCGACGCCAGCAGCCGTAGGAAGTGGGACTTGCCCGAACCATTCGAGCCGAGGATCGCCACGCGGTCGCCAAACCAGATTTCGTTACTGAATGGCTTCATCAGCCCGGTCAGCTCGAGCTTCTCGGCGACGATGGCACGCTTGGCGGTGCGTCCTCCCTTGAGTCGCATGTTCACGTTTTGTTCCAGCGGGATGGCTTGGGGCGGCCCGGCTTCGAGGAACTTTGCCAGGCGTGTTTGGGCCGCGTGGTAGCGGTTGGCCATGTCGGAACGGAAGGCCGCCTTGTTCTTGTACATGTTCACCAGCTCCTTGAGCTTGGCGTGTTCCTCGTCCCAGCGCTTGCGCAGCTCCTCGAAGCGCTCATTGCGTTCGCGGCGGGCCTCGACGTAGGAACCGAACGAGCCACCATGGACCCACGCGGTAGCCCCGGAATGCCCCGGCTCCAACGTGACGATCCGGCTTGCGGCATTGTTGAGCAGTTCGCGGTCGTGGCTGATGAACAGGACCGTCTTGGGTGATTCGTTCAGCGTTGCTTCCAACCAGCGCTTGCCGGGGACGTCGAGGTAGTTATCGGGCTCATCAAGCAGCAGTAGCTCGTTCGGCCCCTCGAAGAGTGCTTCGAGCACCAGACGTTTCTGTTCGCCGCCGGAGAGCGTGGAGGCAAGCCGGTGGGAGGCCCGCTCGAACGACACCCCGAGGGCTGCCGTGCAGACCTTGTCCCACACGGTTTCCAGTTCGTATCCTCCAACATCCCCCCAGTCGATGATGGCCTGCGCGTAGCGCATCTGAACCTTTTCATCCTCCGACTCCATCATCAGGAGCTCGGTTTCATCTACGGCCTTCGCCGCGGCGACGATGTCGGCCGATGCGGTGGAGACCAGCAAGTCACGCACCGTGGATTCGTCCCGGACCTGGCCCACGAACTGGCGCATGATGCCCATGCCTCCGGAACGGCTGATCGCGCCTTCATCGGCCTTGATGTCGCCGGCGATGATCCTGAACAGCGTCGTCTTTCCGGCGCCATTGGGGCCGATCAGTGCGGTTTTGCTGCCGCTGGTCACCTTGAAGGTGACACCGCCGAGCAATTGGGTTCCGTCGGAGAGGAAGTAATGGATGTCGGATACGTCGATGTGAGCCACCGTTACATCCTACTGATCCGGGGACCTGCCTGTCGCCGGGCAGCAGGTACGTGCCTGTAGCGCGCGGAACTGCGGGAGGCCCGGCCACGAGCCTTCACGGGGCCAGCCCAACGCGCAGTGCCGCCGATCATGAGCGGGCGACGGGGCCGATCACCAGCAGCCGTCCCTCGCGCACCCAATGGTCCCCGGTGTCCCGGTGCTCTGCAGCGGTGGCAAAACGGTAGTGGTAAGTCAGCACCCGGATGAAGCGCGGCGCCCGACCGGAGAACGGATCACGGCCCAACAAGGCCAAGGTCCGGGCATCGGCCTGCAGGAGCCTATCCAGCAATGTGTGAAACCAACGCTGGTGGATCGAGCCCAACGGCAGGAACCACATCATCCAGTCCAGACGCAGGTGATAGGGCGCGAATTGGCGCGGGCGACTGGACACGTCCCCAGGTTTTCCCTTGAACCCATATTCATGCCAGGCTGCCGAGTTCGGCGAAGTATCTTCGGTCCCCTCGATGACGATCTCAATGCGCACCCGGGTGACCGAACCAAAAGCTCCGTAGGCGTTGCCCAATTGCCACCGGTTGAACGACGCGTTCATGCGCTGGCGGGAGGAAAATAAGTTGCGCAGCGCCGGAAGGGAAAGCACCACCAACAGCAGTGTTGCTGCCAGCACCAGCATGGTCCACCAAATCGGTGTCGCAGGCTGCGGACCCGATTCCTGCGGCGACCGGCCGAAAATCTGCCACAACACCGGGTCACTAATCCGGGCGCAAGCCAGCACGATGGTGAGCCAGTTCAGCCACGCGAAGTTGCCGGTCAATACCAACCACAACTGTGTGACCATGATGATACCTGCAGCGACTGTTGCGAAAGGTTGAGGCGCAAAAAGCAGGAACGGGATCGCCAACTGGGCAGCGTGGTTTCCCGCGGCTTCGCAGCGATGCCACCAGTTCGGAGCCAGATGGGCCGTCCTGCTGAATGGACCGGGCATCGGCTGGGTTTGGTGGTGGAAATACATGGCGGTGAGGTTTCGCCACGCCGGGTCCCCGCGCCATTTGATCATGCCGGCACCGAATTCCACGCGAAATACCAGCCAGGCGACCAGCAGCAAGATCGGCACGGGAGGCGGAACCTGCCGGGAGCCAAGCAGGCCCACGGTGAAGCCCGCCTCCAGCAGCAGCATCTCCCAGCCAAAACCGTAGAACACCTGTCCCACATTCACGATCGACATGTACAGGCCCCACAGGGCCAGGAATGCAACCAGCACCAGCCACGGTGGGCCGGCCTGTGGAAGTCCTGCCACCAGCAGCGAGGAGATGACCAGACCGGCGGCACATACGGCCACCAGTTTCCGGTCTGAATAGCCGACGTGGCTGAACAACGAGGGGCCTCGTGCACCTGCCCCGTCCAACAGCTGGGGCACGGGTAGCAATCCGTGTTCGCCGGCCAGGGCCCTGAACTGGTTCAGGGTGGAGATGAAGGCAACTAGGTAGATTGCCGCGACCCCGCGTTGCAGGATTTCACGGGCCGTGTAGTAGTCGTGGGCCACCAGCCATTCCATGGGCCCAGCGTAGATCCGGCGGGCCGTCTCGGCCATCCCTGCGGCTTACGGAATAGGTGTTAAATGACGGAATCCCGGACCTCACGGTCCGGGATTCCCCGTTCTGGCTCCCCCGAATGGACTTGAACCAGTAACCTTCCGATTAACAGTCGGACGCTCTGCCAATTGAGCTACGGGGGAAGGCAACGGGTAATACTTTACACAACGTCTATGGAAAACAAAAATCGTTCCTTGACGCGTGAAAACTATTCCTCGCGCAGCGCCCTGCGACGTAATTCTAGCTCCAGAAGTTCTCGGTTAATGCGCTGGAAGCCTTCCGGATCCCCGGCAGGATCCATGCGCTGGAGCTCCCCCATCTTCTCCGCTTTAAGGTGCGTGATCTGCAGCTCGAAGAGGCGGTTGATGATGTCGTTGCAGTAGCGCATGAGCGCCTCGTTGCTGTTGGCCGGCAACGGGGTGACGGCGAGTTCCGAGACAAATGAGCGCAACGGCTCGGGGACTTCCTGCCGGATCGCCTCGACCCATTGGGAGGGTGTGGCACCGGACTGCCCGGCGGCGCGCACCGCATCATGCACCGCAGCGTGGGCCGGGGCCATGAAGCGGGCATCATAGAACGCCTGCCATTGTTGTGCGGTCAGCTGCGCGGGTTGCTGCAGCACCACTTCCAGGGCTTCGCGTTCCATCCGGGAGACCGGGTCGCGCGGGTCCGGGCGGGAGTACGCCGGCCCCGAAGGCTGTTCCGTGGCGGCGTGGCCGGCGTTGCGTGAGGCCGGTTCGGCGGACTTGGGCATCTTGTTGCGGCGCACTGCCGCTCCCACGGCCCGGTTGACGTCCTCCATGTCCATGCCCAGCCAGCCGGCCAACTCGCGGGCGTAGGCGGGCTGGATGGCGGAGTCTCGAATACCTGCCACGATCGGGGCACTGGTGCGCAACGCCTGAACCCTGCCCTCGACGGTGTTCAGGTTGTAGTTCTTCAGCCCGGCCTTGATCGCAAATTCAAACAGGGGACGTTTGGAATCGATGAGCTCACGGACCGCTTCGGGACCGCGGGTCTGGCGCAGGTCGCAGGGATCAGCGCCGGTGGGCTCCACCGACACGTAGGTTTGGGCGATGAACTTCTGGTCTTCCTCGAAGGCGCGCAGCGCGGCCTTCTGGCCTGCGGCGTCGCCGTCGAAGGTGAAGATGACTTCGCCGCCGGATCCGTCATCGCGCAGCAGCCGGCGGGCGATCTTGATGTGGTCCGCACCAAAGGCGGTACCGCAGGTGGCCACCGCCGTCCCGACGCCCGAGAGGTGGCAAGCCATCACGTCGGTGTAGCCCTCGACGACCACCAGTTGGCGGGTCTTGGTGATCTCGCGTTTGGCCAGGTCGACGCCGTAGAGGACCTGAGATTTCTTGTACAGCTGTGTCTCGGGGGTGTTGAGGTACTTGGGACCTTGGTCGTCCTCGTACAGCTTGCGTGCACCGAAGCCGATGGTCGCCCCGGTCAGGTCGCGGATGGGCCAGATGAGCCGGCCACGGAAACGATCGTAGATCCCGCGGTTGCCCTCGGAGAAAATTCCGGTGAGTTTGAGCTCCTCGTCCTGGAACCCGCGGCCGCGCAGGTGCTTGAGCGCCGCGTCCCAGCCCTGGGGTGCGTAGCCGACACCGAACTGGGCCGCAGCCTCGGCATCGAAGTCGCGCTCGGAGAGGAACTTCTGGCCCTCGGCCGCACCGGGGGTTGCCAGTTGTTCACGGAAGAATTCTTCGGCGATCTTGTGGGCATCGAGCAGGCGCTGGCGCCGTCCGATATCCTCGCGGCGCGGGCCCGATCCACCGTCCTCATAGTGCAGTTCGATGCCGGCGCGGGCGGCCAGCTGCTCAACGGTCTCGGAGAAGGTGCCATGGTCCATCTTTTGCAGGAAGGCAATGACGTCACCGGATTCCCCGCAGCCGAAGCAGTGGAACGTGCCGACCTGCGGACGCACGTGAAAGGACGGGGAACGCTCGTCGTGGAACGGGCACAGCCCCTTGTAGGAGCCGACACCCGCGGATTTGAGCGTCACATATCCGTCGATGACTTCCTTGATGTCCGTGCGGTTGCGGACTTCGTCGATATCTTCACGCTTAATCAGGCCTGCCATGCCCTCCAGTCTAATGACCTTTGCAAATGCGAGCGCCACCGGTCAGCCGGCTGTGGATCCAGGCGCGGGACCTTAGAACAGCGGGACGGAAAAGCTTTTGCCCAGCACCAAGGTGGAGTGCCATTCGATGGCCGAGGCATCGGTGAGCGAGGCCACCTGGTCGATGACCGCGCGCAGCCGGGCGGCGTCGTCTCCGGCGTCTCGCCAGTCTGCGGCAAAGATCGGTTCCAGGTATTTGTCCCCGGTCTCGGCCAGCAGGTTCACCAGTTCGGTCAGGGTTTCACGTTGCCGCGCATAGATCGGCTTGCGCTCGTCGCTGGTCATCACGAAGGCGGTCGCGAGGCCCTTCATGGCGGCGATCTCGTGCTCGGTGGATTCGGGGACGATCAGCGCTGCGTTGAAGCGGGTGAGCGCGCCGGGCCCGAACTGCTCGCGGGTGGCGTCGATGGCCGATTGACAGAACCTGCCGATGAATTGGCTGGTCATATCCTTCAGCGCGGCCATGGAGCGGCGTGAGCCGTCGCTGTGCGGCACCCACTCGTTGGTGGCTTCGAGGCGTTTGAAGGCCTCGTCGATGACCTCGTCCTCGACCTGCGGCAGGTACCACTGGCGGGTGAATCCGATGACCCGGGCGCGCTGGTCCGGGTCGTTGATCCAGCGCAGCTGGAAGCGCCCGGCGTTGATGGCGTCCTCGACGTCGTGCACCGAGTAGGAGATGTCATCGGCCAGGTCCATGACTTGGGCCTCGACACAGGTTTGCCGGGGTTGGGCACCGGAGCCGGCACGCAACCAGTCGAACACCGGGGCGTCGTCGGCGTACACGCCGAACTTTCCTGTTTGTTTACCGTTTTTTTGCGGGGCATCCGCGCGCAGCCACGGGTACTTGCACGCAGCATCTAGGGTGGCGCGGGTGAGGTTCAGCCCCGCGGAGGCACCGGTGTGCCTGAAGGTCTTGGTTTCGATACGGGTCAGCAGGCGCAGGGTCTGCGCGTTGCCCTCGAACCCGCCAATGCCGCCGGCCAGGTCGTTGAGCGCCGACTCCCCGTTGTGTCCGAAGGGCGGGTGGCCCAGATCGTGAGCCAGGCAGGCGGTATCCACCACGTCCGGGTCACAGCCCAAGGTGGCACCGAGCTCGCGGCCCACCTGGGCCACTTCTAGGGAGTGGGTCAGCCGGGTGCGTACGAAGTCGTCCGAGGACGGGGCAACGACCTGGGTCTTGGCGCCGAGCCGGCGTAGTGCCGAGGAATGCAGCACCCGGGCTCGGTCTCGTTCAAACGAGGTGCGGTAGGCCTTCTTGGGCGGTTCGGGGGCCCATCGTTCCTGGTCCGCTTCGCTGTATCCGGGTATATCCATGGTTGTTTTCCTTAGCCGCCGGAGATGTCGAGTTCGGCCGCGGCAATCATGGCTTTGTGGTTCTCGTTCATTTCGCGGGTCGAGAGCCAGCCGTCGGGCAAGTGGGTTTTCTTCGGGGAACCGGCGCGTCCGCGCTGACCCTCGGCGTCTTTGCCCGGGTAGGGCATGGAAAGATCCAGCTGGTCCAGCAACTCGCGCAGCACTTCAAGGGTCGGGACCTGGGCCAGTGCGGAGCGGATGTCGCTGCCCACTGGGTAGCCCTTGAAGTACCAGGCCATGTGCTTGCGGATGTCGCGCAGGCCCTTGAATTCATCTTCGAAGTACTCGGTCAGCAGCTCAGCGTGACGGTAGACCGTCTCGGCGACCTTGGCCAGGCCGGGACGGAAGCGAGTGTCGGTTCCTTCGAAGGCGGCCTGCAGGTCACCGAAGAGCCAGGGCCGGCCCATGCAGCCGCGGCCCACCACGATGCCGTCGACACCTGTCTGCTCGACCATGGCCACCGCATCCTCGGCACTCCAGATGTCCCCGTTGCCCAGCACCGGCATGTCGGGAAGGGCTTCGCGCAGGCGCGCAATGGCGTCCCAGTCGGCCTTGCCGGAGTAGTACTGGCTGGCGGTGCGCCCGTGCAGGGCCACAGCCGCAACACCGTGGTCACGGGCGATCTTGCCCGATTCGATGTAGGTGAGGTGGTCCTCGTTGATGCCCTTGCGCATCTTGATGGTCAAGGGCACATCGCCGCGGGCTGCCTCGGTGGTGGCAGCCTTGATGATGGCAGTGAACAGGTCGGTCTTCCAGGGAAGCGCCGCTCCCCCGCCCTTGCGGGTGACCTTGGGAACCGGGCAGCCGAAGTTCAAGTCGATATGGTCGGCGCGGTCTTCTTCGACAATCAGGCGCACTGCTGCGCCGACGGTCTTGGGGTCCACCCCGTAGAGCTGGATTGAGCGCAGGGATTCGTCGTCATCATGGGAGATGATGCGCATCGATTCGGTGTTTCGTTCCACCAAAGCCCGGGAGGTGACCATCTCCGTGACGTACACGCCGCCACCGTATTCGCGGCAGAGCCGTCGGAAGGCCTTGTTGGTGATGCCGGCCATGGGGGCCAGGATCACCGGGGTCTCAATGGTGTGCTTTCCCAGTTTTAACGGGGGCAGCTCAAGCTTCGCCGGGGTAGGCGCGGCGTTTTCGGGTGCATCGGCAATAACAGTCACCTACCTATTCTCTCAAATAGAAGCAAATCCGCGACGTTACTGGGCAGACTTGTGCATCACAGGGGAATATTCCGTGGGCTGTCACCATTCGACCATGTCTGAAAACGTTTGCAGGCAAAGGAAAACACGTGAACCCAATTACTTGGTCGCGTGGCGACGGCTTGGATGAACCGACCCAAGATAGACCACTTGATCCACCACGTAGAGGGATGACGTCCGACTGAACACAGCTACGATCGGTCCGACGACTCGACAGCGCGGAGGAGCCCCATGGGTCCAGGAGCATCGGATGGGTGGCATCAAACGGCGATCGGGACAGTCGGTCGGTTTGGAACTGGAGCTCGTGATCCCACTGGCGAGCCCCGCGCCAGTGCCATGGCCTTCGGTTAGCATGGCACTATGCGATGGTTTCTTTGATGAGGTGGGATGCGTCTTTTAGTACGCGTTCCTCTCCGGGGATACCCCGGGGTATGCAGTATTGCCTGATCCATGCACCGCAGGTGCGTCTCTGCGCTCCGCGCAGCACGGCACCCGCACAGATAGCTAGGTCATCGAGAAGCCATCGCACCCCATGACACCTGACTATGCCCCGGTGACTCGTGCCTCGGCAACGTTGAAGCGCACGCCCCACCCCACCGCGTCCTCCGTAGCAGCGATACTGGCGCAGGGCTTCCTCGGTTCCCCGCAGTGGTCAAAGACCGAACTCGTCAATGCCGGTACCCATGTATTAGGCGCAAGACGACGTTGGCTGGGTCCCCTGGCAACCCAGATTCTGCAGGTGTATCCACGGCCGCCGGTGGACGCTCCGCGCGAACTGGCCGCAGCGATCCTCCTGTGTGAGCCTTTCGCTGAGGCCGTAGCCAAGGCAATTCATCAACGAAAACCAATTCGCGTGGCCAACTTTGTACTTCGGCCTGCGGCAGCCCGGGAAAACAGTCAGCCCAGAGTTCCCCGCCTTGACACCCTGGCCAGTCTCGCGGCAATGCTTGAGCTCACATCCGGGGAGTTGGAATGGTTTGCTGATCCGCAGCATTGGAACCGGAGGGCAGATGGGAAGCTTCAGCATTACCGCTACGAGTGGCGGCAGCGCCCGGGCAGGCTTCCGCGTTTGCTGGAGATTCCTGCCCCGCGATTGCGGACCATTCAGAGAACCGTTCTGCGGGAACTGCTGTACCCCATTGAGCTCCATGGTGCCGCACACGGATTTGTTCCAGGCCGAAGCGCCGGCACAGGCGCGGCACAGCACACCGGTCAGGACGTGGTGGTCAGTTTAGATTTGGTGACATTTTTCGCCAAGGTCCCCGCCGGGCGGGTATTTGGCACGCTGCGGCAGGCTGGATTTACTGAAGCCGTAGCGCATCGACTCACCGGCATTTGCACGCACGCAGTTCCGCCTCGGGTACTGTCCCTGATGCCTCCCGGCGGCGACCTCAACGAGCGTTTTGCGTTACGACAGGCACTCTCACGGCCGCATCTTCCACAAGGTGCACCAACTTCACCCATGGTTGCCAATTTATCTTTACGGAGGCTGGATTCGCGCCTCTCGGGTCTCGCGGATAAGTTCGATGCTCGCTACACCCGCTATGCCGATGACCTTGCCTTTAGCGGCGGCATGGAACTAGGACGGCGTACCAAAGCTTTCATTCGGACTGCCACGAGCATCGTTGAAGCTGAGGGCCACGAAGCCAACCGGCTAAAGACACGTGTACGCCCAGCCAGTGTTCGGCAATTGGTAACATCCGTGGTGGTCAACAAGCACACCAATGTGACTCGTGCGGACTTTGACCGGCTCAAGGCAGTCCTCCACAACTGCCTTTCGTACGGACCAGAATCGCAAAACCGGGGAGCACACGCTGATTTCCGCAGCTACCTCCTGGGACATATTTCTTGGGTAGCCACTCTCAATCCAGACAGAGGAGCCAAACTGCTGCAGGAGTTTTATCGAATCCAGTGGTGAAGCGTCGAATTGATGCCCGGGCCCTGGCATCCCCCGTCAAGACTGATACCCATCGAAGCCGACCGCGTCTTCCACATACTTCGTGGTTATTGGCAGGCGAAACTAATTGTCGCCACCGGTCAGCTCTATGTTGAATCTGAACTTGTGGTTCTAAATTTTCTTCGTCGTCGTACTGAGGGCCCATAATTCCGAGCTGACATGGTGCTCTCCTACACTGAGTTCTGACTTTGACGATGTTGGCATTCTCCTATGCGTCAGGCTGGGGCGGCTCCACAGGGGTACAGGAAGTCCGTTTGATCCCGTGGGGCGAAAACCAGAAAACCAGTAATAACGTCCCGTTCAATTTTGTCAGCGGCAGACCAGAGTTGTCGTATGAGTAGTCCCGGACCGCGTGCTGCTCTAGTTCAATTTCATGATGGAATGATTTTTCGCTCGCACAGCTTGTAACTGACAGCGGGAGGCCCCGCACGTAACCATCGAACGGAGCAAACGTGTCCAAGAAGATCGGGTTTCTAACCTTCGGTCATTCGGGTGGTTCGAGCAACTCTCCCGTGCCCACCGGTGCCGATGCCGTACGCCAGATGCTTGATTTGGCCGTCGCTGCCGAGGAATCCGGATTCGACGGCGCCTGGATGCGAGTGCATCACTTCGGCAACTCACTTTCCGCCCCCTTCCCGCTGCTCGCTGCAATGGCGGCGAAGACCACCACCCTCGAGGTAGGTACCGGGGTGATCGACATGCGCTATGAGAATCCGTTGTACATGGCCGAGATGGCCGGGGCCACCGATGCCATCAGCAACGGGCGCCTGCAGCTGGGCATCAGCCGTGGTTCACCCGAGCCTGCCCGCGACGGGCAACACCAATTCGGATACGACCTGGAACCGGGCAACGACTGGGCCAACGAGACCCGCGAACGCGCCGCCCGCTTCCGTCACGCCATCACCGGAGCGGGCCTTGCCCATCCGGTTCCCGGCGGTCCTCACCACGATGCGGACGAACGGCTGCCGATCAACCCGATTTCCCCGGGGTTGGAAAACAGGATCTGGTGGGGCGCGGGAACCATCGGCGCCGGGCTGTGGACCGCCGCGGTGGGCATGAACCTGCTCTCCTCCACCCTGCTGCTCGAAGACGACGGCCGACCCTTCCACGTCTTGCAGGCCGACCAGCTGCGCCAGTACAAGGACGCCTATGCGGCCAGCGGACACAGCACCGGAGGGAAGACCGCGGTGACGCGCAGCGCCTTCCCTATCACCACGGACAAGGACGAAATCTACTTCGGACGCCGCGAAAGTGGCGACTCAGTCGGAGTCCTTGACGGCTCCCGGGCACGTTCGGGCCCCACCTACGCGGGCTCCCCCGAAGAGGTCGCGGCACAGTTCATGGCCGACGAGGCGATCTCCGAGGCCGACTATGTGCTGTTCGCACTCCCCAACCAACTGGGAGTGGACTACAACGCCCACGTCATGACCGAGATCGCGAACATCGCCAGGGAGATCGGTTGGAAGAAATAGCCAGCGTCCCGTTGCGGAACCTGCGCGCTAAGGCCCCTCCGACTCCTCAACAGCGATTAGTCGTCGGGTTTCCTGTCCCGGAGATCTTGGCTGATAAACTCCCCGCATGAGAATCAACAGAACATTCCTGTTGACCGCAGTGCTGCTCCTCGGTGCGTTCTCCTTAGTGCGCAGCCCTGAGGGCTTCCTCCGAATCCTAGGGTTCGTTTTCCTTGCAGGTGCTTGCCTCGTTCAGTTTCGGTTCCTCGTCAAGTCTGTCCTCGCCTATCGAAAGAGCCAAGTCCGCAAGGACTAGAGCAACGACTGGGTCTGGTTTTCGAGAGGCAGACCCACCGAGAATGCCACGCAACGAGAACTTATCAAGCGTCCCAACAGACTGGGAGCGGACTACAACGCCCGCGTCATGACCGTGATCGCGAACTTCGCCTGGGGAATCGGCTGGAAGAAACAGCTGTCCCCCCAAACAAAGTCCAGTCGAAGCAGCGCCACGCGAAAATAACCTCTCGGCGCTAGAAAAAGCGGCTCTCCTGACGTAAATGTGGGTGGCGTCATTTGTGGTACGGGAGCCGGGTGGTGACAGGCCCGCAAGCGAGCATGATCAGTGCCAGCGTGGCCTCCGGTGAATGGAACCCGTAGGAACGTCGGGTCATGGTCCTGATTTTGTTGTTTAGGCCCTCATGTTTGCCGTTGCTTATTTTGCGGGTAACCGCTTGGTAGATGCCCTCCATGTGTCCTCGCAGGGTAGCCCCGGTCTTCATGAAAGGGGCCATCCCACTGGCGGTTGCGGCGTCGCACCATTGACTGATCATGCCCATGACGTCCTCTGTTTCGAGGTCCCCGGCGAAGACCTCCCGCAAGGATTCCTTGAGCAGGTAGGCCTCCCACAGTTCCCCTCCGTCCTCCTCCATTTGCTTCAGGGTCGCGTCCTGCATATCGGTGAGCTTCCCGGGGTTTTTCAGCAGGGCCCAGCGGTTGCCCTTGTACTTTTTGGCGAAGGCCTGGTCCGGTAGTTCACGGGCCTTTTGCCAGAAGGCGCGACGGACGGCATCCAGGGCATTGGTGGCCAGCTGGACGCAGTGGAACGGGTCAATGCAGATGGCGGCATCGGGTGCATTCTTCGTTACTGATTTGATGAATGCCGCTCCCATGTCCATGCTGACTGCCTCGATGCTTTGAGTGTTTTCGGGGCCGATTTCCGTGAAAAATTTATCCAGGGTGGCGGCGTTCTTTCCGGCTGCTCCCCAGAGGATGGTGGAGGTTTCGTGGTCCGAAATCAGGGTGAGGTAGTTGTGGTGTTTCTTCCAGGAGATCTCGTCCACTCCCAGGCTCACCAGATTCTCAAAGCGTGTGTCATCGAGTTGTTCCTCCACGACGCGTTCACAGATGGCTCCGACGGTGCGCCAGGCGATCCTGGTGAAGGCCGAAACGCTGCTCTTGTCCGCCCGGGTGACCAGCCAGGCGACGAGGTCCTCGAAGTCTCGGGTGAATCTCGCGTTGGGGCGGGCGAAAGGAACGGCCTGGACCACGACTCCGTGCTCGGGGCAGCGCAGCCGCCGGCGAAGCATTTTCAGGACCAGTGGGGTGCCGCCCAGATCCAGGTGCCGCCACGTGGATTCGGCCCACCGGGTGTCGTATGCGGCCTTGGTGATGAAGGGGCAGTGCGGGCAGGAAAGCTTCTTCCGGGCGGTGAGTTTCACCGTGGCGATGACCGGGCCTTGACCATCGAATTCGACGGTGGTGATGTTGGTGCCGCTGAATTTGAGGACGCGATTGAGTAGAGTGGTAGCTCGCATGGGTAACTCCGGTGAAGTTTGATGGTTGAGGAACTTACAAACTTACCGGGTTGCCCATGCTTTCTCGTTTACCACGTTTTCTCTGACCCACATTTACGTCCGGAGAGCCGAAAAAGCCACCACCGCGGGCTCCTCCTGAGCACGAGCAGCTGCGCAAGATTAATGACGTTTACCCCTATGGTCAGTACCCCGACGCCATAGACAGACGGATAGAAGACGTGCCGGCGTGCTTGCTCAAATCACGGTGGAACCGTGTTCACTCAGCCTGCACCAAGCCAGTTTCCGCTCATTTCCTCCGCACGGCGCCAGCGTCCACAGATCCATTTCAGCGAATTCTGCTCGGCACCCCTCCGGATTATTGTGCTCGATGACTACTACCCGACCCCTCGAATAAGACGGAGTGCCCTCGGCCTGCTGCAAGTTCACGGCTGTTGCTCCGTGGCGAATCCATGCACCCTCGCCTGGCGGAATACTAGCGATCGTCTGTTGCCTTGATGCGGCGCAGGGCCCGCCGTAGGCTGATGACCCCACCGATAGCGGCCCCTCCGCCGAGCACCATCAACGCCAACCCAAGATAGTTTGGAAAGCTCCAGCCCGCAGTGGCGAGCGTTTGTAGATTGCTGGTCAGTTCGACCGCGGGATGTTCTCCCAGCCGGTAGGTGACGGGCTGGGCGATGATCTGATCCTTGGTGGGAAACTCATCAATCCAGCCGCGCTTGGAGTTGATGTTCGGATTGAAGCGGGGAAAGTGGTTCGTCTCTATGACGTGTTCCTGCCCCTCGGAACCAATAAACGTCAGTTCAACGGGGCCGGCACTCAACGAGCCACTTTCAATGCGTCCTACTTGGACCCGGGCATCGACTACGGTGCCCGGCAGGCCCGAAGATTGAAGATCTCGGGCGGTTGTTACAGGTTTGCTCCCGGTTTGAAACATTGTCTGCCCAAAGAGCACCAGTGCAACGGCGAATGCCAGAATGATGATTGAAGCGGTTCTCAGCGTTTTCGCGGGGAGCACGGGCGTTCTCTGTCTCATCGTTTCAGCGTAGTCTCCCCAGGAACCACAGGTCCGACGCACGCGGTGCACCACCGGGATTTATTTCATTAGGTGGGTGGCTGCTCATGCGCTGACCTTGCCCGTGGATGAGTCACCGCCCGGGATTTCAACCGGTTCGACACGGATCTGCTCACTGGATCGAGGCGAGCAGATCAGTGTCGACGTCCGTTTCCACAACACGCCCGCCAACGGTCAGTGGCTGATTAATCGGAACCGGAGGACCGAACGATGTCGCGCTCGGAGCCCGAGATTGTGACGGCAGAGCCCGGCTCCGGGTGATCCGTCATTGGTTTGGCAAAGCCCAGGATGCGGCGAGTGTTCAGGGACAACGAGTGCCTTTCAGCGGAGCGTCCACATCATTCATGGACCGGACGTCACTAGGCAAATGGTCCGTGGCAACACGCAATGGCAAGACTCTCGGCTCGCCACCAACAGCGGGTGAATTACCTTCCAATCGGAGTTTGTGGGGACCACGCAGAAGGTCCACAGGGGCTATGAGACGAAAACCCGGCGCACGTGGCGGAAGGTGCGACCGCCAGCGTGGCTGCAACGGTGGTTCGCCAGCGCCAGCCCGGCCCCCACCTGCCACTGCCGGCCAAAGTCGATGCCCGGCGACGAGTTTGGTCATCTTCGTCGGCCAAGCAATATCCACATGGTAGCGTGATCTATTGCGCCGACGATAAGGTTAGCGTTACCTAATCAATCGGATTGTTGAATGACCACTTTCCTGCAACGCCCGGCCGCTCCACGCGCAGCGGCGACCCCCGAGGCAGAACCCGCCGAGGAAAGCTCGGGCCTGGCGGATTCCAACACTTCCCGGCTCTCCGGGCTCCTGCTAGCCCTTGCCGCACTGTGCGCGGTTGTATTGCTTTCCCTGGCGGTTGGGGCCAAAGCGATTCCCCCCGTTGAGGTTTTTCGCGGCCTGGCCGGCAGCGGCAGCCCGGAGAATCTGGTGATCCTCAACGAGCTGAGGGTCCCGCGAACCATCGTCGGACTCATGGTCGGACTGGCCCTGGCGGTCGGCGGTGCGCTCATCCAGGCATTAACGCGCAACCCGCTGGCCGATCCTGGCATCCTGGGTGTCAACGCGGGCGCTGCTTTCGCCGTGGTGATTGCCGTCGCCGTATTCGGACTGACCTCGATCCAGGACTACATCTGGTTTGCCTTCGGCGGCGCAATCATCACCACCGTCGCCGTGTATGTGATCGGATCGCGTGGACGCGGCGGGGTGACACCGGTGCGACTGACACTTGCCGGGGTGGCGTTGGGCGCCGTGCTCGGTGGCATTTCCAACGGCATCACCTTGCTGAACCCAGCGGCGTTTGACCGCATGCGTTTTTGGGGCGCCGGCTCGCTGAACAACCGCACGCTTGAAATGGCGTTGACCATTGCACCGTTCATCGTCGTGGGCCTCATCATGGCCTTCTTCTGTGCCAGGGCCCTGAACGCGTTGTCGCTGGGCGACGATATGTCCCGCGCGCTGGGTGCCAACATCAACCGCACCCGCACCGTGGTGATCATTGCTGTGACGCTCCTGTGCGGAGCCGCCACCGCTGCCGCAGGCCCGATCGGGTTTATCGGGCTCATGATCCCCCACATCGCCCGTTGGATCGTGGGCCCTGACCAGCGCTGGATCATCCTCTACAGCTTGGCCATGGGCCCCATTCTCTTGTTGGTCTCCGACGTGGCGGGGCGGGTAGTCATCCCTCCCGGTGAATTGCAGGTCGGCGTCATCACCGCGTTCATCGGCGCCCCGGTGTTGATCTGGCTGGTCCGCCGCAGCAAGGTGAGTGGGCTGTGAGCGCGTGGACTCGGGTGGCGACACCTCCTGAAACCGGTGTGGATTTCGGCCCCGGTCACAAGATCCTGACCTCGCGCACCGGCCGTTTCACCCTGCGTCTGGAACTGCGAACCATGCTGGTTTGCTCCGTGCTGGCGATTGCGGGAATCGCACTGGCGCTCTATGCTCTGGCGACCGGAGACTTCACGTTGACTCTGGGCGAGGTGGTCCGCACCTTGCTTGGCCAGGGCAGCGAGCAGAGCGAACTTGTGGTCCTCACGTGGCGTCTGCCGCGGGTCCTGATGGCCCTGCTGCTCGGGGCCGCACTGGGTGCCAGCGGTGCGATCTTCCAGTCCATGACCCGCAACCCCCTGGGCAGCCCGGACATCATTGGCTTTAACACCGGTGCCTACACCGGCGCACTGCTGGTCATCCTGGTGCTCGGCGGCGGCTACCTTCAGGTCGCCGTCGGCGCCTTGGCCGGGGGTCTGGCCACCGCCGCGATGGTGTACCTCTTGGCCTACAAGCGCGGTTCCCAGGGCTTCAGGCTCATCATCGTCGGCATTGCCTTCAGCGCCTTCCTCGCCTCGGTGAACACCTGGCTGATCCTGCGCGCCAACCTCGAAGAAGCCATGTCTGCAGCTATCTGGGGCGCCGGTTCGCTTAATGCCATCGGCTGGGAACAGGGGGTGCCGGCACTGCTTGTCACGGCTGTTTTCTTTGCCGCGGCCGCCGCCTTGGCTCCGCGGATGAAGATGATGGAAATGGGTGACGACGCGGCCAGCGCCCTGGGAATCCGTGTGGAATCCTCCCGGCTACTGCTGATGGTGGTCGGGGTCGGCCTCACCGCATTGGCCACCGCCGCGGCCGGTCCCATTGCCTTCATCGCCTTAGCTGCCCCACAGGTGGCCCGGCGCCTCGCGCGCACCCCGGGGGTCCGTATGGCACCTGCTGCGGTTCTCGGCGCAGTGCTGTTGCTGGCCAGCGACCTGATCGCCCAACGGGCCTTCACCGATACGGCATTGCCGGTCGGAGTGGTCACCGTCAGCCTCGGCGGCGCCTACCTGATCTGGCTGCTGATCCGCGAGGCCAAACGACAATGAGAGGAACCACAGAGCAGATGAACACCAACACCACCACGGTGTCCACGTCACCGGCCGGCACCCTGGCGCGCACCGGAACCGCCCCAGCACCAAACCCCGCCCCGACCGCAGGCCGGCTCTCCGGACACGACCTGACCCTGGGCTACGATCAACGCGTCATCTCCAAGGATTTGAACGTCTGCGTGCCGGACGGTTCCTTCACCGTGATCATCGGGCCGAATGCCTGTGGCAAGTCCACGCTGTTGCGCGCCCTCTCCCGGTTGCTGAAGCCCAGCTCCGGACGGGTGATCCTGGACGGCAAGCCGATCCATTCAATCCCGGCCAAACAGGTCGCCACGCGGCTGGGGCTGCTGCCGCAGAGTTCGATCTCCCCCGATGGCATCACCGTCGCGGACCTCGTGGCCCGCGGCCGCTACCCCCACCAGAAGATCCTCTCCCGGTGGTCCGATGACGACGAGGCAGCAACCATCGAGGCGCTGCGCGCCACCAACACCACCGAACTCTCCCGACGGCTGGTGGACGAGCTCTCCGGTGGACAACGCCAACGCGTCTGGGTGGCCATGGTCCTCGCCCAGCAAACCCCGCTGCTCCTGCTTGATGAACCCACAACCTTCCTGGACATCGCCCACCAAATCGAAATCATGGAGCTGTGCCGGAAGCTGAACCGCGGCAGCGGACATACCATCGTCGCGGTGCTGCACGATTTGAACCATGCCTGCCGCTACGCCAACCATCTGATCGCGATGAAGGACGGTGCGATCATCGCCGAAGGCGCCCCGGCCGAGATCGTGACCGAGAAACTGGTCGAGGAGGTCTTCGGCCTGCCCTGCCGCATCATTCAGGACCCCGTCTCCCACACCCCGCTGGTCATCCCGCTGGGCCACCCCGAGGAGTAGGCCCGGCACCGGGATTCTCCCCCACGAACACCCACCAAAGTCGGCCGGTTCCCGGTCGGCCCGCACCGCTGCAAAGGAATACCCGCACCATGAGAACACCCACCCGTCGTACCTTCCTGACCGCGACATCAATGGCCGCATTAATCGCGCTGACCGGGTGCGGCGCATCCAACGGTGCCGCGGCAGACACTTCCACTGCCACGAGTCCCTCCTCCGGCCCGTGGAGCTTCACAGATACCGGGTTCTCCAAGACCACCACCCTGGATGAAGCGCCCGATTCGATTGTCGTTGATGCCTATTCCGCCGCGGCCCTGTGGGATTACGGGGTACGCCCCACCGGAGTCTTCGGCTTCGGGCTTACCGAGGAAGGTGGCCTGTCCGTGGGCAACGCCGATGTCAGCCAGATGGCCATCGTCGGCAAGGACGCCGAGTTCAACCTCGAGAAGCTACTCTCCCTGAAACCGGACGTCATCGTCGGCTTCGGCAACACCGACGGCTCCGGGTGGACCTGGTGGGACGAGAAGGTCCAATCGGATGCCACCGCGACGGCCCCGTTCCTGCCCGTGAAGTTCGGCAGCCGCCCCGTCCAGGAGGTCATCGAGGACTACGCATCGTTGGCCAAGGCCCTGGGTGGGGACATCGAATCCGAGGCGGCGATTTCCGCCAAGAACGCATTCAACGAACGCCTGGCGACCCTCAAGACCTTGGCCCAGGAGAAACCGGAGCTAAAGATCATTGCCCTCAACGGCTACGACGAACTGTATGTCGGCCAAAAATCCCTGGGCCAGCTGGCGCTGCTGGAGGAACTGGGCTTCACCCTCACCGGGCCCACCGACAAAAGCGGCTGGGCCTCACTGAGCTGGGAAAAGGTCGGCGACTACCCAGCCGACATCGTGCTCAGCTACTCCGGCACCGCCGAACAGGTCAAGGACCACCCGGTATTCAGTGCCCTGCCCGCGGTGAAGGCCGGACAGGTCGTCGAATGGGATGACAAGCGTCCCTTCACCTACGCCAGCTACGTGCAGTGGTTCGATGAGCTGATCGAGGTCCTCGAGGCCGCCGAACCCGTGGCGTCTTAACCGATTTTCCGCGGGTTCCCGGCGGGCGCCGTGCGGCGCGACGACTGTTGGCCGCCCGGCCGTTCCCGCCGCCGGGGTCCGCTTCATCGGGCCCCTGCGGCGGGAAAGTTTTTGCCTTCGGTTGCCTGGTTCCGGCAACCGGTTGGCCACCGGCTCGGTGGCCCGATTCCCGCTCCGCCCGCCGATTGGCATATCCTCGGTGGTGGACGCCGCCCGCATTGTGCACCGCGGCGCTGCAGCAGTCGTTTGCCCGCTAGGCGCGACTGAAAGGAATACGGACGGGACGGCCCGTTCGAAACACTGAACACGAGGACGACCTCGTGGAATAGGGTTCATCCCCATGCTTTCCACTACCAACCGATCCATTTTCACGCGCTCGGCCATGATGCGCCTGGGCATCGGCTGGGGCGCGGTCCTTGCAATGCTGGCTGCCGGGCCACTGCTCGAAGCCCCGCTGCCCGGCGCGCCACTGGTGCTGGTCCTTGCCGCAATCGTCGGTGTCATCCTCATTTGTTCTTTCGGCGTGGTGCACGAGGCAGAGCACCTCGCCCGCCGGCTTGGCGACCCCTACGGCTCCTTGGTGCTGACACTCTCGATCGTGCTGATCGAGGTGGTGCTCATTTCCGCGGTCATGCTTGGGCCCGGTGAGCATGCCACGATCGCCCGTGACTCGGTGATGGCCGTGTCGATGATTATCCTCAATGCTGTCATTGGGCTGTCCCTGCTGGTCGGCGGCATCAGGCACGGGGATATGGAACACAACCGCACCGGAGCCTCCGCCTACCTCGGCATGCTCGTCGTCTTGGTTTCCTTGGCCTTCGCCTTGCCCGCCTTGATCGGAGACGCGGGTTCCTACACGGTGGGCCAGGAAATCCCCATCATCGTCTTGACCCTTGGCCTCTATGCCTTCTTCCTCATCCGGCAGATGGGCCAGCAGGCCGAGAACTTCCGCGAAGTTGACCCGCGACTCCTCGCGGCCCCGTCGCTCGGAGCCGCTGTGCCGCGGGAGCGGGAACACATCACCGTCATCCTCGCCAAGCACCGCACCGAGATCCTGCTGCGGCTGGGGCTGCTGGTCGTGACGGTTTTGCCCATCGTGTTGCTCTCCCACGACATGGCCACGCTGCTCGATGACGGTCTGGACCGTCTCGGTGCCCCGGTGGCCCTGTCCGGCATCCTGATCGCGATGATCGTGTTCCTGCCCGAATCAATCACCTCGGTGCGCGCAGCAATGCAAGGAGAAATCCAACGGGTCAGCAACCTCTGCCACGGTGCCCTGGTCTCCACGGTCGGCCTGACGATTCCCGCGGTCCTGATCATCGGTCTGCTCACCGGCCAGCCGGTAGTTCTGGCCGAGTCCCCCGTGGGGCTGGCCCTGCTGGGCATCACGTTGCTGCTGTCGGTGGCGACTTTTGCAGCGAAGAAAGTCACAGCCGTCAGCGGCGCCGCCCACTTGGTGCTCTTCGCCGTCTACGGCATCACGGTGTTTTCATGATCTAGGCATTCCAACCCAGCAGACCGGTCGGTATCAGCGGCGGTCCACCGAACTGAAGGCCCTTGGTTCGCGTCCGCGGATGCTTCGGGGCTAAGCTACCCAACAACCTCTCGAGGGGAGGTTATGCGGCTATGCGAAGCGAACCACCCAGAGCGTGCGCGATCCTCGATAGCATGACCCCACCCGGAGCTTGTGCACCATTTTCGATGGCAGATATTACGGACTGACGGGTTCCGGCACGACGTGCCAACTCGGTCTGTGAGAGACCTGCTGCCTTCCTGGCACTGTAAACGAGTTCCGCCAGTTCCAGCCGAGCTTCGGCTTCGATGGCAGCAGCATCGTACTCTTCACGCTCGCCGGCAGTCATGGTCGACAGCGAATCGTCGCGAACCTTTTCCCAGGGTGTGCTGTTGGTCATCATGGTTTTTTCCTGCCCTTTTTCATAGCTTCATGTTTGTCAGCAGCTCGTGCCTTTTCATGTGCTGACTGAGCACGTCTGGCCCGAAGAATTTCCGCCCGCTCATTCAGCCGCTGCTTGCGGAACGTCGTCAATGTCACTGCCTGATGTTCCCGGTCAAGTACGTAAGTGATGCGCCTAGAAACGTCCTCGGCGACAAACCGCAACTCGTGCAGCCCATCGCCCAACGGCTTCGAATGGGGCATCCGCAACATATATCCGTAGGTGGCCAAGCGTTCGATGATCCGATCTGTGGCCGCCTTGCCCGACGGGCTCAATCCCACGTACCACGTGCGAACTTCGTCGGATAATAGTACCGTCCACCTCATATCCGAAGCATACCAAGGACAGGATATCCGAAGCTACGGATATCGGACATTCGGGATAACTTGAGTTCTGCTTCAGGAGCAAACAACGCTTCAGCCGGCGATGCGCCTTTTGCGACTGCCGTGATGACCCTTGGCGGAAATGTTTACCCACACCGGCTCACCTGCGATCAGGAACCAAACGGTTCCCCGACCAGCGGGACTGGCAACGCATTCCCGCGTACAGGTTCAATCAACATCGGCCTGCCTGGACCGACCCCCGTATGGTTGGGGTCGGTGCCATGCTCACCTCAGGATGCGCGGCACCTAGCACGTCCGATGACTCCTTTTCACGTTGCCGATGGGAAAGCGAAACGGAGCCCGCGGCGCGTTCATCTCTCTGTTCCTTGCCGTGGAGGGCTCAGTGGGTACCAAATGTCGTGCCCTGATTTTCTTCATCCAGTGCCACTGCAACTGCCAACGAACGTGCCGCCACCAGCTCAATCATTGCGGAGACGGCGAGGACCAGCATCAGTATCGCCAGCACCCAGAACAGCAAGCCGGCAACGGCAAGGTAAACACCGCTAAGCATGCTGTCGTGATAAAAGAACTCAGCCTGGCCTTCAACCTGACGCACATCCCCCGCCATGGTCAGCATGGCACCGCCGGTATGGATTCCCATCGACCCCAGCACGGTCAGTAATCCTGCTCCGGAAACTCCGGCAACAAACTTGGCCTTTAGCGTGCGGGCCAGGTCGTCAATCTCCAGAATGCTCGGATCCACTGGCCTCGGTGACTGGGCCAGTGAACGCAGCAAGATGCCCACAGTGAGCAGAAGTACGAGGGCCACCACCATGAGCGGGATACCGAAGAACCACCCGGGGAACAACGTCGATTCGGTTCCAGGGGTCAACGGCAGCCCGTATCCCCCATCCGGGGCAGCCGCCGAGCTGTTGCGTGGGACCACCAGCTGGGTAAATCTGCCCCAGCTGTCCGGACTGGAGTTCAGGCCGGTGACCACGAGCAATCCCACCAGCAAGAGGGCAGCGATCCCGGGGATGGCCAGGGCCCAGCGTGGACCAAAGCTCATGATGCCCCGCGGGCGTAGCGCCGCAGAATGAACCGCGAGCTCCCCGGCGGCAGCAGCACGGCGGCGGGCCAACAGCAGTGCCAACAGGCCCAAGACGACCAGCGCAGCAACCAAGGGCGAAATCCATCCCAACAATAATGGCCACGCGTCATTAACTTCCGGCGGGCCGATGGGCGCCTCCCCCAGCGCATCCATGCAGTGTTGAACCTCGGTCTCCGTGGCCCCGGAGCTTGACTCTGGCAACCTCTGGCAGGCCATGAAACCTTGGAAATTTTCCTCGGTTGCATCATAGTATGGCCCAAGATCCGCATCAGTCCGCGCCCTCAGCCAGACACTGGCGGCCACCCGCGACGCCAGGTAAACCGCAATCCCCGCACCCAGCGCCCAACCCGCGGCAGCACCCCATCCGGCCAGCAGCGTGGCGGCGGCTCTCCGGGTTGGCGAATCAAGTTTTGCGGTTTCCGCTTTGAGTTTGCCGCGGGTGCGCGGCACGGAGCGGATGACCACCCACACCAGACCCGCCACGAGGATCGTCGCTGCTATCAAAATCAGGTTCGTACTTGTCAGAATTTCCATCGTTCATCCCACCATGTGCCAGGACCCGCAGGGGTCCGCCATCCGCAGACTTCGACGCTGTGTCGATGCCCCGCCACCTGGCGTGCGGACGCCGGCAGGTGGTGGCGGAGATGATACGAAATTTTCAGCTGGCCGTACGGTCCCACCCCACGGCGAGCAATCCCTGTGCCTGTTCGAGACTCAGGCCCGCGGTTTGGGCAGCATGGGCAAAAATCTGCGCCTCAACGAGTGCCGGTTCGGCCAGGCCCTGGCCCGGATTCACCCGAGTTCCGGCGGCCCTACCCGTGCGAACCAGCCCCGCGGCCTCCAGATCCTTGTAGACTTTGGCCACCGTACCGGCGGCCAGACGCAGGTCTCCGGCGAGTTGCCGCACGGTGGGCAGCTTGGCGTTGGCCGGAAGTACTCCTCCGTGGATGAGCGCGGTGAGCTGACTGCGGACCTGTTCGGCTGGACCCGACGGATGGGCCGGGTCAACGATGATCGAGCCGGCTCCTATGGCTTGCTCGTTCAACGAAGTCGGTGGGCGGGAAATTCCGCCGGACGCCATCGACGCTTTCACGAATCCCACCCCCCCAACTTGTATCAGTGCGACAATACAAGCAGCCTTACCCCGTTGTGTCAAGACTCTGATACAAGACCGCAAATGGGCACGACCCAACTCTGAAGGCTTCCCCCGTGCTCTTGCAGAAGGAATGGGCGGAAGCTTCGACAGCTGATCCCGAGAGCGCGCCCGCGTTCAACGTGTACCTGGGATTGCTCGAATTCATGGGCTGAGCAGCACCGACATTTACCCGTAGATAAGCGGCACCGGATAAACAACGATGGCGTCGGCTCCCACCCCGTGAGGGATACGAACCGACGCCATCGGCGTTGACTGCTTGGTGTTACGCGGTCGCCACAATGTGCGTGGTGGCAATGACCGTCGCGTGCTTCGCGGCAACCAGCACGTCGATCAGCGAGGAAAGCACGACCATGGAACCGTCGACCTCCAGCTTCACCGGGTACTGGTGGGCCAGCATCGCCAGCATCCCGCGGATCGGCTCCGCCGAATCGTCTTGGCTCAGCTCCGGGTTCCAACCCAGCAACACATCGGCCGGTGCGTCAACGCGTGCCGGGGTGTAGCTGATGGCAAAGGACAGGATCTTCCCGCCCTTGGCCTTGGGCCTGTCACGGAACACGATCACGCCCTGGGCTCCGGTGTTGTCATCGAGCAGCATCTTCTGCGCACTGCCCAACGTCATGTTCGCCGGATCCCAGCCGTGGATGGAGTTGTAGAACTCCACCACCAGCTTGGTCAGCTCGACGCTGCCGGTGCCGATGTCATCCAGGGTCAACCCGTCGTCATCGAAAAGCGGCAGCGCCAGGCCGCCGGGCTCCACCACGACGTCGCGGGCCACCTGGATTTCGCTCATGCCCAGCGAAGCACAGAACCCCGCGGCGGTGGCCGCGTCGGTTCCGGCGGTCACGGTGTAGCGGGCCTTGAGCTCGGCCGGCTGGTCCCGCGGAACCAAGGCGCGCAGACGCGTCACTAGTTCAGTGCCCAACCCGGTGCGCCGGTGTTCGCGCGCCACTTCCACATAGAGCCACAGCCGTGTGGGGTGCAGCGTGGAGGCGAACACCACGGCCGCGGCCACGGCGACACCCTGATCGGTGGCCACCAGTGCCCGGCTGAACGGTGCGTTCGAATCCTTGCGGAACATCGTCCGGTCCTGGTGGGCGTGCGGGGACGCCGGATCGCCGAGGATCTGCAGCAGTGCCAGGTCATCCCCGTCGGTCCAGGGGCGGAATTCGAGTCTCGACATGGCCCTAGGCTCCGTTGAGGCGCTCGGAGAGGTAGCTGCGCACCTGATCCAGCGCCACACGTTCCTGCGTCATGGTGTCGCGGTCGCGGATGGTCACGGCCTGGTCTTCGAGGGTGTCGAAGTCCACGGTGATGCAGAACGGGGTACCAATCTCATCCTGGCGACGGTAGCGGCGGCCAATGGCCCCGGCATCGTCGAAGTCGATGTTCCAGGATTTGCGCAGCTCGGCGGCCAGTGCCTTGGCCTTCGGGGACAGGTCCTCGTTGCGCGAGAGCGGAAGCACCGCGGCCTTGACAGGTGCCAGGCGCGGATCGAGCTTCAGCACGGTGCGCTTGTCCACCCCGCCCTTGGCGTTCGGGGCCTCGTCCTCGACGTAGGCATCGACCAAGAAGGCCATCATCGAACGGGTCAGGCCGAAGGACGGCTCGATCACGTACGGGGTGTAACGCTCGCCGGTGGCCTGGTTGAAGTAGGACAGTTCGGTGCCCGAGGCCTTGGAGTGCGAGGAGAGGTCGTAGTCGGTGCGGTTGGCAACGCCCATGAGCTCGCCCCACTCCGAGCCCTGGAAGCCGAAGCGGTATTCGAAGTCGATGGTGGCCTCCGAGTAGTGGGCGCGCTCCCCGTCAGGGACATCGAAGCGGCGCAGGTTCTCCTCGTTGATGCCCAAGTCCAGGAACCAGGCCCAGCAGTCCTCGACCCAGGTATCAAAGAACGCCGGGGCGTCCTCGGGAGCGGTAAAGAACTCGATTTCCATCTGCTCGAACTCCCGGGTGCGGAAGATGAAGTTGCCCGGGGTGATCTCGTTGCGGAACGCCTTGCCGATCTGGCCGATGCCAAAGGGCGGCTTCTTGCGCGAGGCGGTGAGCACGTTGTTGAAGTTCACGAAGATACCCTGGGCGGTTTCCGGGCGCATGTAGGCCATGCCGGCTGCGGTGTCGACAGGTCCCAGGAAGGTCTTCATCAGACCGGAGAACATTTGCGGTTCGGTGAACTGGCCCTTGGTGCCGCAGTCGGGGCAGGCGATTTCGCTCATGCCGTCGACCGGTTCGCGCTTCTTCTTGGTGACGAAGTTTTCCACGAGGTGGTCATGACGGTGGCGCTTGTGGCAGGAGGTGCACTCGACCAGCGGGTCGGTGAATGTCGCGACGTGACCGGAGGCTTCCCAGACGGTCTTGGGCAGGATGATGGAGGAATCAAGGCCCACCATGTCCTCGCGTCCGCGGACGAAGGTCTGCCACCACTGACGCTTGATGTTTTCCTTCAGCTCGGTGCCCAAGGGTCCGTAGTCCCAAGCAGAGCGGGAGCCACCGTAGATTTCACCGGCCTGGAAAACGAAGCCGCGCCGTTTGGCGAGGGAAATGACTTGATCGAGCTTTGACTGAGGCGCCATAACAACTCCAATGGTTCACGAGGCCGCTGGTTGCGGTCCGTTTTGGGCGAAAACATACCCGCTAAGCCTAACGTGTTTGCCAACTGAAGTCCGAGTTTAGCTTCCGCCGCCGCTCCTCCTCAGTACAGCGCCCCGACCACGGCAGTGGGAAGACGCGCCCGAGAAGAATGTTGCAACCGGTGTCTTAACTCCGTAGTCGCCGAAGCATGCTGCCGGGAGTCGATGCCAGGGCCACCGCGGTCAGGGTCAGCAGCGTCCCGGCGACGGTAGCTGCATTAACGACGGAGCCGGGGGCAGGCACGATCACGTCGATGAGCAGCGAGCCCACCAGCTGCCCACAGATCATTCCCAATCCGGTCAACAGTACTCCCAGGTGTTTGACCAGGAACGCGGAAAGCCCGATGAACACACATCCCAGTGGACCACCGAGGTAGTACCACCATTGCGTAGGCAACGCTTCAGGTTGGCCGGTGATCGGAAGCCTGACCAGCAGCAGGATGCTCAGCAGGATTCCGCCGACCAGGAAGTTCACCAGCGTCGCGGCCACCGGTGTCCCATAGACCTGCGCTTGGACCCCGTTCATCGCTGCCTGGAACCCCATGAGGAAACCCACCACCAAGGGAATGGCCATCGGCACGAGCAATGTGGCGATTTCGGCTGCCGAACCCATACGCGGGCTCACAGCCCACACCACCCCTGCGATGGTCAGCCCGGCTCCCAACCCGCGGATCACGCTGATGCGCCTGCGTCCGCCGGGCCCGAAGCCGAGCGTGTCAACCAACAACGAGCCCAGGGTCTGGCCGGTAACGATCGAGACGGTGAACAGTGCGACACCCAGCAACGGCACCGTCAACGTTTGCGAGATCACCACGAAGGAGCCAACACAACCGGCAGTCAAGTACCAGCGAGGGAATCGTTTCTCCCGCAAGGCCCGCGGAATGGACATGGCACCCGCCCGAGCCCGGGGAAACACCAAGGACACGATGACCAACAGGATGAGCCCAGTGGTGAAACTGACAAGCGAGGCAGCGACCGGGTCGCCGAGCCGGATGCCCAGGGCCCCGTTGACACGGCTTTGGATCGGCATGGTCAGCCCGGCTAGAACCGCGCTCGCCAGGTACAGGGGCGCCAGTGAGCGTCCCTGCCTTCCCGTGGTTGCTGGTGATGAATTCATTTACTCTTCCGTGCCGTCCACCGCGGTCGGCCGTTGGGCTGCCAAGAGGCCACCAACACCGCCAGCAGGGTTACCAATGTTCCAATAATTTCATTGGCGCCCACCTTTTCGGGCGTCAGGATCAGGTCCATGACCAGCGAGCCCACTAATTGCCCGGTGACCAACCCGATGCCCAGTACCAGTGCACCGAGCTTGGGTACCAAGGTCACACCCGTGACCACAAACATGATCCCCAGGGGCCCCGCCAGGTACATCCACCACAGCGGCACCGTCGCGAATCCAAAGCTCTCGATCTCCAGCACCGCGAGGATCACCATGGCCACGAGCAGGCCGGCCGTGGCAGCCAGATAGTTCAGCGCGGTGGCAGTGGTCGTGGAACGGTAGCCTTGGCCGGCGCGGCCGTTCATGGATTGTTGGAAACTCACCAAGAGCCCGGCCCCGATGGCCACCAGCAGGGAGACCCAGGCCAAAGACGATTCAGAGGTACGTTCCCCGGTCCCCCATGCGGCGATGACAGCACCAATCACCAGCAGTGCAGCGCCGAGGATCCGGATGCGAGTCACCGGCTGCTTGCCAGCCGGACTGAACCCGATCACGTCGATCACGATACTGGCGAGTGTCCGCGCGCCGACGACAGCCACGGCGAAGAGCGCCAGGCCGATGTTGCTAACGCTCATGGCCTGGGCAACCATGTAATACGCCCCCACGAATCCTGCCAGCAGGAACCAACGAGGAATCGTCCGATCGCGCCAGACGGTACCAAAGCGTTTCCAGCCCGCACGCGCCCCAGGAAGCACAAAGCTGGCAACCAGCAGGCAGGCCAGGGAAACCACGCTACTGATCATCGCCGCGGCAAAGTATCCGCCCAGATATCCGGCCGCTTGGGACGTGATCATGGCCTGCAGGGGCATCAGCATGCCGGCCGAACCGGCTATCGCCAACGAAAACGCGCGTGTGCGGGGTTCGTGGCTTTCCACGGCTCTCCTCGGGGACGGGATTCGTACTATTGAAACTTACGCCGAAGTGCCCGGGGGGCCGGCATTGTGTCTTTCACAGCACATTGTGGGCATTTGGTGCCGTTCGGGTGCGACACAGCGGACCGGCATGCACCATGATGGAGGCATGGCAAAATCCGAATCATTCCATATCCAGATCCGCGACGAGTCGATTCGATTGGGCCAGCTGCTAAAGCTTGCCTCGTTCGCCGAAGACGGATTCCACGCCAAGCAAATGATTGAAGACGGCATGGTGACCGTCAACGGCGAAGTCGATACCCGCCGTGGCGCCCAGATCCGTAACGGCGACATCGTGCGCGTCAACGGCGAGTCAGTCATCGTCGAGACGGCATAGTTCCCCACTGCGAACCGGCAGCGGTCAACGGTCTTTCCAGCTGACCGCCGCATCCCCATGCTTAAACGAGGACAGGCAGCCGTGCGACTTCGTTATTTTTGGGCCTCCCGCTATCCGAGCGGGAGGCCCAAAACTTTCCGCTTGCACCCATTGGAACAATACAAACGGCAGGGTTCAATGCGTCAATAACTTACCGCAGGAACACTCAGGCGGTCGCGCCCTTCAAGACAACATGGCTCAGGAACTCGTGCACATGTGCCATTTCCTGCGCATTGACCGAATGGAGCATGTTCGAGTAGAGCACCTTGGTGACATGAACATCATTGGTCGCCCACGCATGGGTGTATTCGATCTTGTCCGGGGTGATGACCGGATCGGCCTGGTCGCGGCCCCAGAATACGGGCTTGTTCATTTTCTTGAGCGATTCATCTTGGAAGAAGCCTTCGCCCTCCTCCGGTACGGCAAACCCGGACAGTCCGATCACCGTGGTGATGGCTTCTGGCTGGTGGCGTAGCAGCGAGGTTGCCACGGCCATGCCCATCGAGAAGCCCAACAGGCTGACCGAGGAATGCTGCTTGGAAACTGGTTCCAGCCACTCCCACAAGTCGGCAATGGACTGTTTGACCGCATCGAACGAGTAATCCAGGTCCTGCATCAGCGGGAACCAAGTATATCCCGGGCCCAGGGCCTGCGGCGCCCGGACCGAGGCGATGGTGAACTCCTCGGGCAGCATGGGGGCCAGCCCCATCAGATCTTCCTCATTGGAGAGGTAGCCGTGCAGGAGCACCAACAGCGGGGTGCCGGCGCGCTCGGTTTCCGGGCGCGACCAAATGACAGTGGGGTTCCAACTAGTTTCACTCACCCGACCAGTCAAGCAGGTTTTAGGCCGCTTCGAGGAATGTGCTCGTAACCTACGCTTGGGTAACTAACGTATTCTTTGATAGGAATAAGTTTGTGAACAACATCAACGAAACGTCTTCCGAGGATTCGACCGCCCTCAACACCACGCTGCACCCCTGGCGCCGCTACGTGGCACTGGGCGATTCCTTCACGGAAGGCATCGGCGATGTCGATGCCAAAAGTCCCGGAGGATACCGCGGGTGGGCCGATCGCTTGGCCGAACAACTCAGTCACGGGGTCGAGGACTTCGCCTATGCGAATCTGGCGATCCGCGGCCGCCTCATCACCCAGATTTTTGATGAACAGGCCGCGCCGGCCCTGGAACTCAAACCCGACCTCATCAGCCTGTGTGCCGGAGGCAACGACGTCATCCGTCCGGGCGGGGACCCGGACGCCATTGCCGACAAGCTCGATGCCTTGATGCGTGTGCTGGCCACCTCGCGTGCCACCATCTTGCTCTTCACCGGTCCCGACATCCGCGATACCCCGGTGCTCGGTGGCATTCGAGGCAAGGTTGCCATCTACAACGAGAACCTGCGCACCATTGCCGCACGCTACGACGCGGTCGTGGCCGATATGTGGTCACTGCGCGACCTGCATGAGACCCGCATGTGGGCCCCCGACCGACTGCACTTCTCCCCCATGGGCCACCACACCATTGCCGCCATGGCCTTGGACGCGCTGAATGTGCCCCACAATCTTGAACATGTCGGTCCAAACGATGTGGAACCGAAAACCTGGCAAGATGCCAGACGCGATGACTTCGTCTGGGCGCGCACCCATTTAGCGCCGTGGGTGCTCCGCCGCATTCGCCACCAATCTTCCGGCGACGGCATCACCGCCAAGCGCCCGCTCGCGGTTCCCTTCACCGAACAGCCGCCGAACTCCTCACTGGGCAACGGCCCGGCTATCTAGGGCACCTCGCGGAAGCTGCCGAAACAACCCTGCAGACTCATGAAATGACTTGTCACGGTCGGAACACGATTCATGGATCCGCTACCGATCACCCGGGGCCTGTGGTCTACTATTTTCATGCGTCGAGTAGATGCGTCTCCGGCAGGACCGGGGCAGACACCGGAAGAGCGGCTGAAACATGACCTTTTCAGACATGTCCATGGACGAGCAGGAGATGGTGGATTTCGGCTACGTCGAGTCCGATCCATTCATAGGTCCAAGCTCGGCCTTCGGTGCGATGTCAATCTTTATGAGCGTCTTCGTCGTGGTCTTCGTCGCAGTAGTCATTTTCATCATCTTTGTGGCGATCCGGAACTACAAGGCAAGCAAGAAAGCGGGCCTGGATCCCTTTACCCTGCAAACAGAGCTTGCCGTGCGTGCGGCCAATTCGCAGATGCTTGCCCCGCGGCAAAGCCGTGAGAAGCGTTTGGCGGAACTCGAGGACCTCTTGGCCCGGCAGGTGATCACTCGCGAGGAATACGCGCAGGCCCGGATGAAGATCCTGACCGAGGATTAAAGGAAGTAGGCGGGTATGTTCCCGAAGAAGTTGCTCTTCGGGAACATGCCCGCCTACTCGTCTATCCAGCGGTGGAAGGCCTGAACCGCTAGCTGAAGATCTCGCGCAGCGGCTCGCTGAGCTGCTCGATATCCGTCAGGAAACCATCGTGGCCGATGGGTGTGGAAATGTATTCGACCTTGTAGTCCCCCGGAAGCATCTTCGCCAATTGTTCGGACTGCTCCGGCCAATACAAGCGATCCGAATCAACCGCGGCCACCAGGAACTGCACACCCAGGGAGCGCTCCAGCGCGGCCTCGAGCGAAGCATGCCCGCGGCCGACGTCATGGCTCATCAAGGCCTCGGTGAGTACCAGATAGCTGTTGGCGTCGAATCGACCCGCCAGTTTGTCGGCCTGGTGATCCAGGTAGCTTTCCACCTGGTACCGGCCACGTTCCCGTCCGTGGCTGGATATCGGCCGTTCCTCACCTTGTGCTGCACGGCCGAAACGGACATCCAGCTCGGACGCCGTGCGGTAGGTGATGTGGGCCAGACGCCGGGCAATGCCCAACCCTGCCGAGGGCACCCGATCATTGGAGTAGTAGTCGCCGCCGGCGAAGTCCGGATCCAAGCGGATCGCCGCGGTTTGGACCTGGGCGAAGGCAATCTGTTCGGCCGAGGCTTCGGCAGTGGCCGCTACGACCACGCAATGTCGGACCCGTTCGGGGAACTCGATGGCCCACTCCAGCGCACGAGCCCCACCCAGGGAGCCGCCAAACACCGCATGCCAGGTCTTGATGCCTAGCTCGTCGGCGAGTCGGGCCTCCACGCGCACCGAATCTTTGATGGTGGTGAAGGGGAAACGCGATCCCCAGGCCACCCCCGTCGGATCCAGGCTGGCCGGACCGGTGGACCCGGAGCAACCGCCGATCATATTGGCTGCAACCACAAAGTAGCGGTCGGTGTCTACGGTTTTCCCCGGTCCCACCAAGACGTCCCACCATCCGGGTTCGGTCGAGGCCCCGCGGGCCACATGGCTGTCACCGGTCAACGCGTGGGCGATGAAGACCGCGTTGGATGCCTCAGCATTCAACGTGCCCCAGGTTTCGTACCCGATCACCAGCTGCGGCAGCGTTGCCCCGGTCTCAAAGGTGTAGGGACCGGTGGTTAAGTGCTGCAGGATCCCGTCGGGCGCATAGTCCAGCGTCGCGGCAGTTTCCGAGTCGTAGAGCACCACGTCGGTCTCCACACTCACCGGGTGGCCTGCAGATCGGCGGTGGCCAGCGAGGCCACCGCCGCGAATCCGCTCTGCAGGTCGGCGATGATGTCGGCAATGTTCTCGATGCCCACGCTGAGCCGGACCAAGCCCGGGGAAACTCCCGCGGCGACTTGCTCCGCCTCGTTGAGCTGGGAGTGCGTGGTGGAGGCCGGGTGGACCACCAAGGAGCGCACATCGCCGAGGTTGGCGACATGGGAGTGCAGCTTCAGCGCGTCGACGAAGCCCTGGCCTGCCTCGCGGCCGCCGGAGATCTCGAAGGACACAATCGCGCCGGTGCCCTTGGGCCCGTACTTGCGTCCACGCTCGTACCACGGGCTGGACGGGTGCCCGGCATAGATCACGCGCTCCACCTGCGGCTGGGACTCCAGCCAGTTGGCCACCTCCACGGCGTTGGAGACGTGGCGTTCCATGCGCAGCGACAGGGTTTCGAGCCCCTGGGCAATCAGGAAGGCGTTGAACGGCGATACCGCCGAGCCGAGGTCGCGCAGCAATTGCACGCGGGCCTTGAGCACGTAGGCCAGGTTCGCACCCAGGGCACCGTTGACACCGAGATCGCGGGCGTAGACCAGTCCGTTGTATGACTCGTCCGGGGTGTTGAAACCAGGGAACTTCTGAGGGTCGGCGGCGAAGTCGAAGTTGCCCGAGTCCACAATGACCCCGGCCATGGCCGTACCGTGCCCGCCGAGGTACTTGGTTGCCGAGTGCACCACGATGTCCGCTCCCCATTCGATGGGACGGATCAGGTACGGGGTCGCCAGAGTGTTGTCCACGATCAACGGCACGCCCGCTTCGTGGGCGATGGCCGCTACGGCCTCGATATCCAGCACGTCCTGGCGCGGGTTGGAAACAACCTCGCCGAAGAGGGCCTTGGTGTTCGGCTTCAGTGCCGCACGCCATCCGTCAAAGTCATCGGGCTCGGAGACGAAGGTGACCTCGATGCCCAGCTTGCGCAGGGTGTGCTTGAACAGGTTCTGTGTTCCGCCGTACACGCTGGGGCTGGCCACGATGTGGTCGCCGGCCTCGGCAATGTTGAGGATCGCCAACGTGGTCGCTGCTTGGCCCGACGCCAGCAACAGTGCCCCGACGCCGCCTTCCAGGCTTGCAATGCGCTGCTCGACGGCATCCTGGGTGGGGTTGCCGATGCGCGTGTAGATCGGTTCCAACTCGGAAAGTGCGAAGCGTGCCGCAGCGCTCTCGGCGCTCGGGAACACGAATGCCGTGGTCTGGTAGATCGGCAGGGCGCGTGCCCCAGTTGCCGAATCGGGATCCTGCCCGACGTGGATCTGACGTGTTTCAAAGGACCAGTCGTTAGACATTATTTCCCCTTCACTAAGGATTCAGGGGTATGCCCAAGGCCGGCTCCGCTGGGGAGTCGTTATGTGCTGGGGCATTCCCGCGCTTGTCCCACGTCTTTCTGACGCAGGGCCTGGTCTTCACCCGGGGCACCCCACCGCGGCGGAGGGTTGCCGTTCAGCAAGCCGGGGCCTTTAGCTGAAACTCATGACCTTGATACCAAGTCTGGCTCAGTCCCCCGCAGATCCGCAACCACGTCTCAAAATATGACAACCCTTGACGATCATCGTTGCGGGCGCGCGCAGAGTCCCGATCCCCGGACCGCAATTCAAGTTAGGTTGCCCTAAGTCGAGAGCCAGGTCACAAAGTGCCATGATTGGTTCATGATGAGATTGGACCATGTTTCTTACGCTTGTGGACCCGACGGTCTCGCGGCAACTGCCGCTCGGATCGGCGAGGCCCTTGGAATCGAATCAGTAAAGGGCGGTGTACACCCACGTTTTGGTACGCGCAATGTCATTTTCCCGCTGAAGAATGGCCAGTACCTGGAAGTTGTTGAAGTCCTGAACCACCCGTCGTCGGACAAGGCGCCGTTTGGGCAGGCAGTTCGGGCCCGTTCCGAACTCGGCGGCGGCTGGATGGGCTGGTGCGTCGCTGTTGATGACCTGGCACCCGCGGAGGAACGACTAGGCCGCGGCTCGGTTCCGGGCAACAGGAAGTTCCCCGACGGCCAGGAACTGACCTGGCGGCAGATCGGCATCAACGGCCTGATCGCCGACCCGCAGGTTCCCTACCTGCTGCGCTGGGATGAAGGAACGGAGAACCTGCATCCGTCAAAGGCCCTGGACCCGACCGGCACGATCTCCTCGATCAGCATTGCCGGATCCAGCGAACGCGTCGCCGATTGGCTCGGACAGCCCGAAGAGCTTCCGCTGGGCGAGGTTGACGTTGATTGGCAGGCGCCCAATGGGACACCGGGCATCCTCTCGGTAACCTTCGAAACGCCAAAGGGTTCCATCACGCTGTAGCAACGCAGCAGGAACCACTGCTTGTGGGGGCCGACCGGATTAACCGGTCGGCCCCTCACTGGCTTAAACCCTGTTGACCCAACGACCAGGATGTTTTCGAATTCTGCGGCCTTCGATCCCCCTTGCCATCGGCTTTGTGGGGCAGACCGTGGTGCCCGCACCATGGGCGGCAGGCCCCAAGGGCAGCTGCCCCGACGCTAGGTGCCCAGTCCGATGGCCGAGCCCAGCAACGCATAACCAACGAATCCTGCGATGTCCAGGAACGCGTGGGCGATGACCAGCGGCATCACCCGGCCCTTCTTGGCATAGACCCAGCCGAAGACCACACCCATGGCAACGTTGCCGATGAACGGCCCGATGCCTTGGTAGAGGTGGTAGCTGCCACGCAGTACGGCACTGGCACAGATCATCTGCCACGTGCCCCAACCCAGGCGTCCAAGCCGCTCGAAGAAGTACCCCACGACGATGACTTCTTCCAGAATGCTGTGGCGGATCGCGGAGAAGACGAGCACCGGGATGGTCCACCAATATTCATCCAACGCTGCCGGAACAATGATCGTGGTCAGCCCCAGGGCCCGGCCCAGCGCATAGACCCCCAGGGTGCCCAGACCCATGATCAGGAACAACCCGGCACCCCACCCCAGATCCCGGAACGGTCTCTTTGCATCGAAGCCCAGCCGAACAAAGGGATTGCCACCCGGCAGCCGCCAGAGCAGGTAGAACACCAGCATCACCGGTACCAGGGCGAAGAAGATATCCAGCAACTGGTAGGTCAAATCGAAGTATTGACGCTGGTTCAAAGAATTGTTCAGCGACGTCGTCTGGGAACCCAACGGAGCGCGGCTCATCTTGTCGACGAGGTTCACGATCGAATAGATGCCCGATTTGCCCAGCGATAGCCCCAGCACGATGAGCAGTTCAATTTTCAGGCCACGGCGGGTACGCGCATCGGTCCCGTGCAGTCCTAGCTGCTTGGTGATCAGGGGTTTATCCGGCGCCGGTGAACTCATGCCTTCGATCCTACGCGTGCAACATTTGGCTCGCATCCGTCGCTGGCCTGTAAGGATGGAAGCATGCAGCGCGAAGCAACGACCCGGGAAATCGAGTTGGCCACCACCTTGCACCCCGCAGCGGACTGGAACGCAGCTCATGTTGATACCGGCGGACAGTTCCATGAGGTGCTGGTGGCCCCGGGGGAAGCGGTCATGCGGATGAGCCGCACGCCCGAAGCCGCAGCAGCCATGCAACGCAGGGTGGACCTCATCCAAGCACTGGAGGGACAGTTCAGCTTCCTGCTGCCCTCCGCATTGGGTCGGGTGTGGCACGACGCTGGCCTCTCCGCCGTCATCCAGCGCTATGTTCCGGGGGCGGCACACCTTCCGCACGCCGGTGATATCACTGCTCTGCGCGGCGTGCTCGCGGAGCTTGCCGCCGTCGATCTCGGGCCGCTGGAAGGACTGTTGGCCCCGCCGTTTACCTTCGGCGGCCCCTGGACCCCGGACAAGATCGAATCGACGCTCGAGGTCCTGCCCCAGAACTTGGCTGTTGCGGCCCAACAAGTGTTGGATGCTGTCGATTCCTTCGCTGAGGTTCCTGCTTCACTCGTCCACGGTGACCTGGCCGGGCACAACATGCGCTGGAGGGAAGGCACATTACTCGGCGTAATCGACTGGGACCTGGCAGCGGCCTGGGACCCGGCGCTGGACACCGCCTACCTGGCGTTATGGCATGGCCATGACCTCATCGAGACCATAGCGCCGAGCGCGCAGGAGGCCTGGCGCGCCCGCATCTGGTTGGGTGCCATGGGGCTGGAAAGCGTCTTTGATGCGTCCTTGGATCCGCAGCGGGATCTTTCCGGATTGATCGGCAAAATCGCCCCGCGGCTCCTCAAAGCAGCTGCGGTTGCCCGCGGCTAACGGCCGACAGCCTACGGCACTCCGGCGCTGAGCGGGCCCGCTGGACCAATCCCTAGCCCCGCGCTCCTCGGTGATCCCCTCACCAGCGAAGAGAAAACAAAGAGAAAACAAAAAAGGCCGGAGCCGGACCCAAGAATTTCTTGGGTCCGGCTCCGGCCGCCTTCGGATTACAGACTAGTTGGAGAGTGCTGCAACGGCTGCGTCGTAGTTCGGCTCCGTGGCGATTTCGGGAACAATCTCGCTGTGCAAGACCGCACCCTTCTCGTCCAGGACGACGATGGCGCGGGCCAGCAGGCCCTTCATCGGGCTATCGCCCAAGGTGAGGCCGAAGTCTGCACCGAAGTCGGAACGGAAGGACGAGGCAGTCACGACGTTCTCGATGCCCTCGGTTCCGCAGAAGCGGCCCAGGGCAAACGGCAGGTCCGCCGAGGCGCAGACGACTGCGGTGTTCTCGAGTCCCGAAGCCAGCTCGTTGAAGCGGCGGACCGAGGAGGCGCAGACACCGGTGTCGATGGAGGGGAAGATGTTGAGCACTACGCGCTTGCCGCGCAGCTCGGTGCTAGTCACGTCGCCGAGGTCGGCGCCGGTGAGCGTGAAGTCAGGAGCGGTTGCGCCAACGGCGGGCAGTTCGCCAATGATCTGGACAGGGGTACCTTTGAGTGCAGTAATAGCCATGTGTTCTTGTTTATCACGAAGGTGCCGCTGATCACGAAGCGGTTCGCTCAAGGCGTCCCGTCATCTTCTCTGCGCGTCATACCCATGTCTGTCGGAACACATCAGTCGTAAATCGATGAACGATGCCCCAGCTCCAGTGCGACGTTCACCTATTCTTCATCAATGAGGTCACAGATGATGCGATAGTCCCCGATTCGCTACCGCCACAGACCTGGCAGGCAACAGGTGAGGACGTCCCCGAGACCGGGGTCCGCCAGCGCCGTGATCTCTTCCAACGTCGAAATCAGCCGCCTGCCCGAAGGCTCGAGACACGGGTCGCTGCAACAAGTACGGACAGCAACGCCGACGGCCAGACTCTCGTCATTGCCCGCACCCGATTCGTGAGTGTGAATCACAAAGGTAAGTGGCGTGGTTTTCCCAGCGCTAATTGGCCGTGATTTGTCGCGCGCGTTCTCCCCCGGAACCGAACATCATCCGTTGCTGCGGCCGGGGAGGGTACAGAAACCTGATTGATGGAGATCGTTCCGGCCAGCTTGGCGGCAGGACGATTCGTCTTTCTTAGGCCGCTGCGGAGCCGCCGGATGACGTGGGGCTAAGCCAGGGAGAGGAAGAGCTTTTCCATGTCGGCCTTGTCGGCCGTGGAGTCTTCGCTCTTGAGGCACTGTTCGAGTCCGGTGGCGATGATGGAAAACCCTGCCCGGTCAATGGCCTTGGAGGCCGCTGAAAGCTGGGTGACCACGGCACGGCAGTCACTGCCTTCCTCCAGCATGCGAATGACCGCATTAAGCTGGCCCTGGGCTCGCTTAAGCCTGTTGATGGCCGGTTTCATCGTATCCGCGTCCAGTTCCAAGGCGGTTCCCTCCAGTCGTTGTTGTTTCACTCAGTCTATACCCCCGGGGGTTTCCAGACGTTCCGTTGACAGTGATTTGAAATACCCCCAGGGGTATGTGCAATACTCGACCATCGAAGGGGCCGCAAAACCCCACCCCCCCTACCCCGAGGAACCGCCCCATGTGCCGCACGATCACCTGCCGCAAATGCCGTAAAACCACCTGGGCCGGATGCGGCCAACACGTCAAGCAAGTCATGGCCAACGTGCCGCATGGCGAGCGCTGCTCTTGCGACCCGAACGTCCCGAAGAAAGCCCGTAAGGGCGGAGGATTCCTCGCCCGCCTCCTGGGCCGCTAAGGCGACCTGACCGAAGTTCCGGCGGCGATCGACACTATTCACCATGGTGCCGATCGTCGCCTTTTGCATGTGCGGGCATCTCCGAGCAGGGCTGGAATCCGATTTGACGACATACCCCCGGGGGTATTATTGTTTAAATCGAACCGGATACCCCCCGGGGTATTGCTTTCAACTTAACCTAGGAGAGACCATGCTGCTCGAACGCATCTATGACGAGGACCTCGCACAGGCCAGCTACTTCATCGGCTGCCAGGCCAAGGGCGAAGCCATCGTGGTGGACGCCCGCCGCGACATCCGGGTGTACCAGGATCTAGCCGCGAAGAACGACATGAAGATCACGGCCGTCACCGAGACCCACATCCATGCCGACTACCTCTCCGGAACCCGCGAGTTGGCCGCCGCGACCGACGCTACGATCCACGTCTCGGGCGAGGGCGGAACGGACTGGCAGTACGAATTCGATGCAGAACGCCTTTTCGACCAGGACACCATCACGCTGGGAAATATCAGCATCAAGGCCTTGCATACCCCCGGCCACACCCCCGAGCATCTCTCCTTTCTGATCACCGACGGAGCATTCAGCCACGAGCCTGGCTTCCTGCTCTCCGGAGACTTCGTATTCTCCGGGGATCTGGGCCGCCCCGATCTGCTCGATGAGGCCGCCGGCGGGACCGACACCCGCTTTGCCGGAGCCCACGATTTGTTCGTCTCGCTACGGGAAAAGTTCTTGGCCCTGCCCGACTACGTGCAGGTCTATCCGGGCCACGGAGCCGGCAGCGCCTGCGGCAAGGCATTGGGTGCCATCCCTTCCTCCACTGTCGGGTACGAGCGCAACTTCGCCTGGTGGGGCCCCTACCTGGCGGCCAACGACGAGACCGGATTCGTTGCAGAACTGCTCGACGGGCAACCCGACGCCCATGCCTACTTCGGTCGCATGAAGCGCGAGAACCGCCAAGGCCCGGTCGTCATGGGCAAACGCGCACCGCTGGCCGAGCTGGCAGCTGAAGACGTCGCGGCGGCCTTGGTCGCCGATGAAATCGGGGTTGTCGATACCCGTCACCACTCGCTGGTCCACGAGGGCACCGTAGCAGGTGCCCTGAACATCCCGGCCGGCAACAAGGCGGCGAGCTACGGCGCCTGGGCCGTGGACCCTCAAACCGACAAGCGCCCGCTGGTGCTCCTTGCACCTGGCGTTGAAACCGCCACCGAGATGTGGGACCACCTCATCCGGGTGGGAATCGACAACGTCGCTGGATATATCACCTCCCTGGATGGCCTGCCGGTCCACACCCCGGAAACCCTGGCCCCTGCCGATCTGGCAGGATTCGATGCCGCCATGCTGCTGGACGTACGAAACAAGACCGAACACACCGCCGGACACATCCCCGGCTCCAAACAGCTCAACGCCGGACGGGTGCTCTGGCACACCGACCAGCTTCCGGCCGACGGGGCGATCGTGAGCTACTGCCAGTCCGGTGTCCGCAATTCCGTGGCCGCCTCCGCTCTGCGCCGCGCCGGACACAACGTCGTCGAACTGACCGGCAGCTACGCCGGATGGAACGCCTGGAAACAAACGCAGGACGCCTAGGCGTCCCGAACCCGACCACCCACCCTCAAGTTTTCGGTTCCTCGTCCGTCCTTTCGGATACGGGACCGGCCGGGCCCCCGCCCGGCAGAAAGGGCCCCAAAGCCATGAACACGAATCCCCAGACCACCAGCCCCTCAGAGCTCAAGGAATGGATCACTTCCGGCGCCGACGTCGTCGTGCTCGACGTACGTTCCGCAGCCGAATTCGAAACCCTGCACATCAGAGGCTCCTACAACATTCCCCTCCCGCTGCTTGCCGAGCACACCGAGGAACTCGCCGCAAGACTCGACACCAAGGTGGTGCTGGTCTGCCAGTCCGGCGTGCGCGCCACCGAGGCCCACGCAAACCTCGCTTCGGTCGGCTTCGGCAACGCACATGTCCTGGCCGGCGGTGTCCCCTCTTACCAACTAGCCGGCGGGGAAACCGTTGAGGGTTCCAAGCGCTGGGCCCTGGAGCGCCAGGTGCGCATGACCGCCGGAACCCTCGTGGTCGCCGGGCTGGCCGGGGGCAAGTTCCTCTCCCCGCAGCTGCGCACCGTCGCCGGCCTCATCGGCGCCGGACTGACCTTCTCCGCTGCCACCAATACCTGCGCCATGGGCAAGGCCCTGTCCAAGATGCCGTGGAACAAAACCGGCAACGAGCCAACCCGGGAATCGGTCATCGCCCAGCTTCCGGCCAGCAGGTCCTAGCGACTTCCTGGGACCCCGTCGTCCGTTCACCCGGTTTCCGGCTCGGACCTCACCTTTCCGAGCCGGGAAGCACCTGCCCGGCACCTCACGAAGGAACAGCCATGCCCGATATCACCGTCATTGACGCCGAAAAGCGTCGTGCCGAAGACCAGCTCCTCGACGTCCGCGAAGATTTCGAAGTTGCCGCGGGCATGATCCCCGGCGCCATCCACATCCCCATGGGGGAGCTGAACAGCCGACTGGCGGAGATCGACCAGTTCCGTCCAGTCATCGTGGTCTGCCGCAGCGGAAACCGCAGCTCCCGCGTCGCCGCGGCATTGACGGCTGCAGGGTTCGCAGCCGACAACATGGCCGGCGGCATGAGCGCATGGCAGCGCGCCGGCCTGCCCGTCGGCTAGCGAAAACTCCACGACGACCACCATCCTCCGCGCGCAGACCCGACGCCCGACCCTGCAAGGATTTTCTCCATGACCCTTACCCTCGCACTCACCCTCCTGCTTTCGGTGCTGATCGGGCTCTCGCTCGGCCTGCTCGGTGGGGGCGGGTCCATCCTCACCGTCCCGATCCTCACCTATGTTGCAGGCATGAGTCCCAAGGAAGCCATCGCCGCGTCCCTCTTCGTGGTCGGGGTGACCAGTGCGGTCAGCGCCGTGGACCACGCCCGCAACAAACGCGTGCGATGGCGCACCGGCCTCGTCTTCGGTGCCGCGGGCATGGCCGGGGCCTTCGGAGGCGGCCTGCTGGGCGGACACCTCCCCGGAACCGTCCTCATGATCGCGTTCGCGCTGATGATGATCGCCACCTCCCTGGCCATGATCCGCGGCCGCAGGAACTCTTCCCGCGCACCCCTCCCGGGGGATCTGCCCGTGCCCAAGGTCATCCTCGAGGGCCTGGTTGTCGGTCTGGTCACCGGTTTGGTCGGTGCCGGCGGCGGTTTCCTGGTAGTGCCGGCCCTCGCCCTGCTGGGCGGTTTGTCGATGCCGGTCGCGGTCGGCACCTCGCTGGTCGTCATCGCCATGAAGTCCTTCGCCGGCCTCGGTGGCTACCTCACCGTGGTGTCCCTGGATTGGGCGCTAGTCGGCGGGGTCACAGCGGCCGCAATCCTGGGGTCATTCATTGGTGCCCGGCTCGCCGGACGCATCCCTGAATCCTCGTTGCGCAAGGGCTTTGGCTTCTTCGTGCTCGGCATGGGTGTCTTCGTGCTGTTCCAAGAGCTCCACTCCCCCGCGAACCTCATCCTTGGCATCACCTCCGCCGCCATCGCCGCGGGTGCCGCGCTGTGCTGGTTCCTCATCCCCGCCTGCCCACTGCGCCGCAGGGGATCCGCGTCCCTTGAAACGGCCGATGTCCACGCCGAAACCCTGTAACAGGTCCTGAGGGCGAGTTCCAGGCCGCATTCCTGAGTATTGCCAAGCTCAAGGTTTGTGGGAGCTGCGAGCGACGCCAGTCTTGACCATCGACGCAGCTGCGGCCCCGGGAAGCGATTTGTTCCAAAATATCGTCTGATCGTCAAAGGTCTTGCCCGGCCCTCATCTGCATGCCGGGGTCGATCAGCGACCGGCCCGTGACCCGCAGCTCTACAACCGCATCGGATTCGCCCATGAACACCGGCAGTCAACCCCGGAGGAACTCACCGCCGTTCTGGCCATACGCTTGCCGCCAGAAGACGAGGCCGCCGATGATGGACCGGCCCACGCAAAAGCCATCACGACCATCATCTGGATCATCGGCGGCTACTTCCGCCTCGTCGACCGGCAGCCGACCCGGATCGAGCGCGTGCATACGGTGCACAGCTTTACCGGGCTCACGCCGGAAATTGTCGACATCGTGTGGCAGGTCTGCTCATCGGCCATTGAACGCTGCGAAAACCAGGCCACTTACCGTTGCGATTCACCTTCCAGGCAGATCAACAACCCCGGTGCGACCCGCCTACAATTTACCGACGACCAAAGCTCCTGCCCGGAACACCGGGCCGGACAGGTTCATCCCGGGGCGGTAAGCCAGGTGCGCCACCGCTGGTGCGTTGAGCAACTGAATATCGGCCCGCTTGCCCACTTCAAGGGACCCCACCAGATCCTGCACACCCAGGGCGAGCGCTCCCCCATACGTGGCAGCAGTAATGGCTTCCTCAATAGTTAAGCGCATCTGCAAGACCGCGGTGGCCACGCAAAACGCCATCGAGGAGGTGTAGGAGGTACCGGGGTTGCAATTCGAGGCCAGGGCAATCTGCACCCCGGCATCGATCAGTTCCCGCCCCGGGGCCAGCGGCTGGCGGGTCGAGAGGTCGCAAGCCGGCAGGCAGGTCGCCACCGTCCCCGCGGCACCCGTTCGTGTTGCTGGGTCCCAGCTCTCCCAGGATCCGGCCAACGCTGTCACATCTGCATCATCGAGGTAGTTCACGTGGTCCACGCTGGCCGCACCGAACTCCACGGCAAGCTGTGTTCCGGGACCGGGGCCCAGCTGGTTCCCGTGTACCCGCAAACCCAGCCCGGCCTGATGGGCGGCTGCGAGCACCTGGCGGGACTGGGCCTCATTGAAGGCCCCGCGCTCGCAAAAGACATCGGCGAACTGGACGTACGGGCGGACCCTTTCGAGCATCTCGCCGCAGACCAGGTCCGTGTACTCCTGGGCGTCCATACCGGCCGGGACCAAGTGGGCGCCCAGGAACGTCACCTTGTCCACCACGGTGGAGGCGATGCGCGCATGCCTCGCTTCTTCCTCGACGTCCAGCCCGTAGCCGGTCTTGGTTTCGAGGTAGGTGGTTCCCCCGGCCAGGGCCTCGGCGGCCCTGCCCATCAGCAGGCGAGTCAGGTCGTAGTCGCTGGTCGCCCGCGTGGCGGCGGTGGTGACGGCAATGCCGCCGGCGGCATAGTCCTGCCCGGCCATGCGGGCCACGAATTCGGCACTGCGGTCCCCGGCGAACACCAGGTGGCTATGCGAGTCCACCCAGCCCGGCAAAGCTGCCCGATATCCGGCGTCGATGACGGTGTCGGCCGCCGGTGCCTGCGCCGCCGAGCCGATCCAGGCGATTTTTTCATCCTCGAGGAGGATTGCGGCGTCCTTGATGACCGTGTGGGCGGCGTCGGCGGTGAAGACTTCGGTCAGGTTGGTGATCAGCGTGGTGGTCATGAAAACTCCGGGTTCTGGGTCAAGAAGGCGGTGTAGAGCTTGGCTGGATCGCCCAGCCGCGTATGGATCCCGTTGAGCGCCACCAGCTGCCCGTTGATGTGCACTTGCGCCACATCCGCGGCGGTGGCGGTGAGTGGTAGCTGGGTGGTGCGGGAACCGGCGGTCCGCATCGAGTCGGTGCGCACCTGGAGGTGATCGTCGTTGGCTTCCAGGCCCAGGGAGCGCAACCCGGAATCGCGGGCCGCGGCAGAGAGCTCGGCCGGGGAGAAACGTCCGCGCTGCCCGCTGCGCAACCGTTCCCCGTACTCGAGTCCGCGCTGTTCCAGGTAGGGGTCCAGCACCGCGTGCTGGTCGCTGCCCAGGGCGATGTGCGCCCCGGCATCGGCAAGTTCCCGCGCCGGGCCGATCCCGTCACCCAGGTCCGCCTCGGTGGTGGGGCACATGACGATATTTGCCTGTGCCAAGCCCAGGGCCTTGATGTCTGCCTCGCTCAGGTGCGTGGCGTGCACCGCTGAGAGTCTGACATCGAGCAATCCGGCACCGTCCAGCACCCCGGTGGGGCTGACACCGTACGCCGCGGCGCAGGCCAGGTTTTCTGCTGGTTGTTCGGAGAGGTGGATGTGCAGCGGCTCGCCCGGATCCAGGTCTGCGGCGATGGCTGCCATGTCCTGGTCGGTGAGGGCTCGCACCGAGTGGATCGCGGCACCCAGGCTCAGCAATCCCGCCCCGGCGTCGAGTTCTGCCAGGGCGGTGCCCAGCCGGCGGTGACGCTCCAGCCAGCCGGCGACGGTGCCGTCGCTGAAGCGTCGTTGGGTCGCTTCTAGCTCCAGCACCGCTCCGTCGGGACCCAGACCGCCCTGCAGGTAGCAGGTATCAAGGAGCACCAGTCGGATGCCTGCATCCAGGGCCGCCTGGCCCAGGGCCAGTTCCATGGCGTGCGGCTCGGTGTCCGAGCCCGGTGCGCCATAGGGTGTCCCGTCGTGCTGGTGGTGCAGGTAGTGGAACTCGCCCACCGCGCTGTATCCGCTGCACACCATCTCGGCGAAGACGGCGGTGGCAAGTTGTTGGTACGCGGCAGGGGTCAGCGCATGGGCGTACCTGTACATGTGTTCGCGCCAGGTCCAGAAGGTGCCGGCCCCACCGTCCTCACCCTCGTGGGTGCGCCCGCGAAGGATCCGGTGAAACGCATGGGAGTGCGCGTTGACCGGGGCCGGGACCCTGACGGTGGTTGGCTCGGTGCTCACAGCAGATCCTCTAGGGCATCGGCCAGCGCCACGACTCCCGCCGAGGCGTCGTCGTCTTCGACGTACTCCTGAGGGGAATGGCTGATCCCGGAAGGGTTGCGCACATAGAGCATCCCGGAAGGAACCAACGCCGCCAGCACCCCCGCGTCGTGGCCTGCACCGGTGGGAAGCAGCGGGGCACCGGGCACCAGCCGGCGTACCGACTGGGCCAGCGAGCGGGTGAGCCCCGCATCGAAGTGCACGGTGTTGGAGAAGGATTCCTCGGTGAGGTGCACCGTGCAGCCCTCGAATGCCGCGAGCTTCTGTGCCTGCCCATGGATCTTTTCCACCAGCATCGCCGTGACGGCGTCCTCCGGGTGGCGGACATCGAGCCACAGATCCACCCTGGAGGCAATCACATTGGTGCCCCCGGGAACCGGCTCCAACCGGCCCACGGTGGCCCGGGCGTTGTCCTGCGCCGATCCGATGCTGCGCACCGCGACGATGGTCTGGGCCGCGGCGATCATCGGATCCGAGCGGTCGGCCATCAGCGTGGTTCCTGCGTGGTTGCCCTGACCGGAGAAGGACAGCCGCCAGCGCCCGTGGCCCAGGATGGTATCCCCCACCGCGATGGCCGGGCCGCGCCCCGCATGATCGGTGTGCTCCTCGGAGTTCAGCCCCTTGCCCTGCTCCACGTGGAGCTCGATGAAGTCCCCGATCTGGGCCAGTGCCGTCTCGTCCCTGCCCATCCGGGCCGGGTCCAGGCCGTGCGCCGTCGCCACCTCGGCGAAGGTGTTGCCCTGCTCATCGCGCAGGTTCAGCGCCCTGACCGGGTCGATGGCCCCGGTCAGCAGGCGCGAACCCAAACAGGCGACCCCAAAGCGGGAGCCTTCCTCCTCGGGAAACACCGTGATGGCCATGGCACGGTTGCGCACCAGCTCTCCGGAGGCTTCGCGCGCGGCGAGCTGATCGTAGGCGGCCAGCGCACTGGCGACTCCCAACGGTCCGTCAAAGGCCCCGCCACCGGGCACCGAGTCCAGGTGGGAGCCGGTGACCAGGGCGCCGCGGCGCGAGGCAGCATTTTTGGCCGAGCCGGGAAGATCCCACCAGGCCCAGATGATGCCGTTGGCATCGGTGGAAACTTCCAGCGACCGGCCGGTGGCCTCGGCGATGAACCATTCGCGCAGCGTGTTTTCGGCGGCCGAATACACGGGGCGCGAATAGCCGCCGCGCTTGGCATCGCGGCCGATGTCTTCGATGGCCCCCAGCAGGGAGTTGACTCTTTGGCTGTGCACGTTGTTCATGATTCCTATCTGCCGACCATCAGGTAGGCAATCGGGCTGGCAATGAGAATGGTCAGGGCCACGCGTTGGGCCCAAATGACAACCAGGTGCCAGACCTTCAACGGTATCCGGGTTGCCAGGATGCAGGGCACCACGGCGGAGAAGAAGATGATCGCCGAAACGCAGACCACGCCGATGACCAGGCGCAAATGCTCGGATTCGTGGCCGGCGACCACGGTGGCGGGCAGGAACATCTCGGCGATGCCCACGGCGGAGGCCTTGGCGGCCAACAGCGGATCCGGCAATCCAACGACCCAGGTGAAGGGGAGGAAGATGTAGCCCAACCAGTCAAAGACCGGGGTGAAGCGGGCCAGCAGCAAGCCGATCAGCCCGACCGACAGGATCGAGGGCAGGATTGCCATGGCCATCAGCACCCCGTCCTTGAAGTTGTCGCGCACATTGGCGCCCAGCTTCGGGGCGGTGGCGAGCATCCCCAGGGCATCGCGCCATGCGGTGGCCAAGCGCCGGGATTTCACCATTTCCTCGGGTTGGGCGGTGGCGGACCAGAAGTAGCTGTCCTCGATCTTGCTCAGCGGTGGGATGCGGACCACGATCGCGGTGACCAGGAACGTCACAGCGAAGGTGAGGAAGAAGTAGGGCAGCCACAGGTGCATGATCTCCAACGTCTTGGCCACGATCAGCATGAAGGTGACCGAGACGGTGGAGAATCCGGTGGCAATGATCGCCGATTCGCGTCCGGTGTAGCGCCCGGACTGGTACATCCGATCGGTGATCAGCAGGCCCAGCGAGTAGCTGCCCACGAACGAGGCCACCGCGTCGATGGCCGAGCGGCCCGGGGTGCGCCAGAGCGGGCGCATGACGCGCTGGACCAGCACCCCGACGAATTCCATCAGCCCGTAGCCCACCAGCAGGGCCAGAAAAACTGCACCAATGGGAACGATCATGCCCACCGGTATCACCAGCTTGTTGAACAGGAACGGTCCAAGGTCCGGATCGAAGAGCAATGCAGGGCCCACGTTGAACACCAGCATCGTGCCGGTGGCCAGGCCCAAGATGTTCAGGAACGCAAAAAGTGTCTTGACCCCTGAGTCCTTCCAGCGCCCGGAGGCGAAGGGGTAAATCGTTCCGGCCAGGATCAGTCCCAGGATCAGGTACTTGACCGCGGGTCCGAGCATGGCGGTGATCCAGCTGACCAGGTGGTCTAGCGGGATGGTGTTTTTCCCGCCGATGGTGATCGGAATGAAGAACATGAAGATCCCGATGAGACTGTAGACGAAGAACCGCCACAACCCCCGAGGCTTCTCGCCGATATCTGCTTGTTCCAGGCGCGTCCCGATGGTGCCGTCGTTGGCCATGGAAGCTCCTACTCCGACATCGGGATGCGCACGCCGCGTGCCTGCGCGACTTCGATGGCACGTTCGTATCCGGCGTCCACGTGCCGGATCACTCCCATGCCCGGGTCGTTGGTCAGCAGCGCCTCGAGCTTGGCCGCTGCCAGCTCGGTGCCGTCGGCCACCGAGACCTGCCCGGCGTGGATGGAGCGGCCGATGCCTACCCCGCCGCCGTGGTGGATCGAGACCCAGGTGGCCCCGGATGCGGTGGCGGTCATGGCGTTGAGCAGCGGCCAGTCCGCGATCGCGTCCGAACCATCCTTCATGGATTCGGTCTCGCGGTAAGGGGACGCCACAGAACCGGAGTCCAGGTGGTCGCGTCCGATCACAATGGGTGCGGAGATCTTGCCCTCGGCCACCAGCTGGTTGAACAGCAGGCCCGCCTGCTGGCGTTCGCCGTAGCCCAGCCAGCAGATGCGTGCCGGCAGGCCCTCGAATTCGACGTGTTCGGCGGCGGCGTTGAGCCAGCGGTGCAGGTGCTCGTTGTCCGGGAAGAGTTCCTTCAAGGCTTCATCGGTCACGCGGATGTCTTCCGGGTCCCCGGAGAGGGCCACCCAGCGGAACGGGCCCAGGCCCTCGCAGAACAGCGGGCGGATGTAGGCCGGGACGAAGCCGGGGAATTCGAAGGCGCGCTCGAAGCCGCCCTTGCGTGCCTCGTCGCGGATGGAGTTGCCGTAGTCGAAGACTTCGGCGCCGATGTCCTGGAAACCAACCATGGCCTCGACGTGTGCGGCCATCGCGTGCTGGGCCTTCTTGGTAAAGCCTGCTTCGTCGGCCTTGGCCTCGGCATCCCACTGCTCGATGGAGTATTCAACCGGCAGGTAGCTCAACGGATCGTGGGCACTGGTCTGGTCGGTGACGATGTCGAAGGAGACCGTCCCGGCCTTTTGGCGGCGCAGCAGCTCGGGGAAAACCTCGGCGGCGTTGCCGACATAGCCCACCGAGAGCGCACGCTTTTCATTCTTCGCCGCACTCACCTTGGCCAGGGCTGTATCCAGGTCCAGTTCCACCTCGTCGAGGTAGCGTTTGCCCAGCCGGCGGCGCAGGCGTTCCTCGGAGACATCCACGATCAGCACCGCCCCGCCGTTGAGGGTGACGGCAAGCGGCTGGGCTCCACCCATGCCGCCGCACCCACCGGTGAGTGTCAGGGTGCCGGCCATGGTGCCGCCGAAGCGCTTGACACCGATGGCGGCGAAGGTCTCATAGGTTCCCTGCAGGATGCCCTGGGTGCCGATGTAGATCCAGGAACCGGCGGTCATCTGCCCGTACATCAGCAGGCCTTCGGCCTCCAGCTTGCGGAACTCGGGCCAGGTGGCCCAGTCCCCCACCAGGTTGGAGTTGGCGATCAACACGCGCGGTGCCCACTTGTTGGTGCGGAAGACCCCGACCGGCTTGCCCGACTGGATCAGCAGGGTCTCGTTTTCTTCCAGGTCCGTCAGCGTTTTGATGATGGCGTCATAGGCCTCCCAGGAGCGGGCGGCGCGTCCGGTGCCGCCGTACACCACCAAGTCCTCGGGGCGCTCGGCTACCTCCGGGTCCAGGTTGTTCATCAGCATGCGCAATGGGGCTTCGGTGGCCCAGGACTTGGCGGTCAGCGTGGTGCCACGCGGGGCACGGATGACACGGGACGGATCATGTTGGGTGAAGCTCATTGATGTGTTCTCCTCGATCAGTGATGCTGAAAATGGTGGTGGCTAAGAGCCGGCGGGGATGCCAAGTAAGGCTCGGGCCTCGGCGGCAACCAGATCGCCGATACGCTGAATTTCCGCCGGGTTCATCCGGTAGCTGGGGGCAACCACCGAGATCGCGGCCAGGGGCCCTTCGTCCACGGCGGCATCGGTTGCCCCGAGCTGCCGCAGCGGTGCGGCGATGGCCGTGACGTCGAGTTCGACGCCCTTGTCGGAGACCACATAGCCGGATTCGGGGGTCTTTCCTGCGAATACGACGCCCAGGCTGGAGCCCGAAAGCGGGACGCTGCGACCCACCCAGGAGGCGTGGCGTACCGAATGGGTGCCCTCGGCGATGGCCAGGTACACGGCGTGGTCGTTTCCCGTTCCCTGGTGGCCGCGTACCGAGAGGTATGCCGACTCTCCTGTCGCTTCGACCAAGCGTTGGAGAGCCGGTGCCGCCAGATGGATGAGCGATTCGTGGCTCAGCGCTTGGGCACCGAGCTGCACCAGGCGCAGACCGGGTCGGTATTCGCCTTCCTCGTCCTTGCGCACAAAGCCGCTGTTTTCCAGGGTGCGCAGCAGGCGCAGGGCGGTGGATGCCGAAAGTTCGGTTTCGCGGGAGACTTCTGCCAGCGATACCGCCCCGGCCTCACAGACCGCACCGAGCAATTGCAGCGCGCGTTCCACGGTTCGGGTTGCCGGTTCTGCCACGTCATTCCTCCATATTTGGTGCTTTGGACCTTGAAATACTTGACCTCGGGGCTCCGAGTGGCGCCCTTCGTGCAAAATCCAAGGATCTAAGGGCTTGCCTCGGAGCCCGTGATGCGTTTCACTTATTGAAACGCTAATTTCATCCCTTGGCAAGGGGTTGTCGAGATCTGATTCACACGACACCCTTGAAAACCGCACCCGTTAGAAGGAAAAACCCATGAAGGCCAGCATCAGCATTTCAACCGGAGCCCTGCAACCGGCGGACGTCGTAGCAGTTGCTCGCCACGATGCCCAGGTGGAATTGGGCGCCGATGCCCTGGCCGCCATCGACTCCTCCCGCGCCGTCATCGACGCACTGGTCAACGACACCGTTCCGCACTACGGGGTCTCCACCGGATTCGGCGCGTTGGCCACCAAGCAAATCCCGATCGAGCTGCGCGCCCAGCTGCAGCGCTCATTGATCCGGTCCCATGCCGCATCCTCCGGTGCCGAGGTGCCCCGCGAAGTGGTTCGAGCCCTGATGCTCAACCGTCTCTCCACTCTGGCCACCGGCCGCACCGGTGTGCGGCCCATCGTGGCCACCACCTATGCGGCGGTACTCAACGCCGGCATTACGCCGGTGATCGGTGAATACGGCTCCCTGGGCTGTTCCGGGGATCTGGCTCCGCTCTCCCACGCGGCCCTGACCCTGATGGGCGAGGGCCCGGTCCGAGACGCCGCCGGCACGGCCATGGAGGCCTCCGAAGCACTGGCCGCCGCCGGCATCGCCCCTGTTGTCCTGGCCGAAAAAGAGGGGCTGGCCCTGGTCAACGGCACCGACGGAATGCTCGGCATGTTGTTGATGGCATCTGCGGACTTGCATGCCTTGTTGTCCATCGCCGACATCTCGGCAGCCATGAGCATCGAGGGACTGTTGGGTACCGATGCGGTCTTCGCGGCCGACCTTCACGCACTTCGGCCGCATCCGGGACAGCGCGATTCCGCGACCAACATGCGCACGGTGCTGGCAGGCTCGCCCCTCATCGAGGAGCAAAAGGCCGGCGCCCACAAGTTCACCCGCGTGCAGGACGCCTATTCGCTGCGCTGCGCACCGCAGGTCCACGGGGCCGTGCGCGCCACCCTGGCCCACGCCGAATCCGTAGCAGCCATCGAACTCACCTCGGCGATCGACAACCCGGTGGTCACCCTGGATGGCCGGGTCGAATCAAACGGCAACTTCCATGGCGCTCCGATCGGCTACGTGCTCGATTTCTTGGCCATTGCCGTCGCCGATCTGGCCTCCATCTCCGAACGCCGCACCGACAGGTTCCTGGACAAGGCCCGCAACCACGGACTCAACGCCTTCTTGGCCGATGACCCGGGCGTTGATTCCGGACACATGATCGCCCAGTACACCGCAGCCGGCATTGTCTCGGAGCTCAAGCGGCTAGCCGTCCCAGCCTCGGTCGACTCGATCCCGTCCTCCGCCATGCAGGAAGACCATGTCTCCATGGGCTGGCACGCGGGACTGAAACTGCGCAAGAGCATCGATGGGCTGGCCCGGGTACTGGCCATCGAGCTGCTCACCAGTGCTCGCGCCTTGGACATGCGCGACGGCGGCCTGGGCTCTTCCAAGTCCTCCCCGGTGATCACCGCGGTGCGCGAAGCCATTCGCACCAAGGTCGAGGGACCGGGCACCGACAGGTTCCTGGCTCCCGAGATCGAAGCGCTCTTCCAGCTGGTCGTCAGCGGCACCCTGTTGACAGCGGCCAATTCCCAGGCCGAGGTCCCACTGGCCTGATCCACCACCGGCGGCATCCGATGACGGCGTATGTCGCGTCGGATGCCTGCCGCTGCTCGTTTCGTTGTTCGGCAGGCCAACCCAGATAATGGATGCCCTGCCGTCTACCGCTCTCCTGGGTTTTGCCGGGGTCGCCCTCGTCGTGGTCCTGTCCCCCGGTCCCGATACCTTCCTGACCCTGCGCTACGCGTTGAACCGCCCGCGCAACGGGGTTGCCGCCGCCTTGGGCATGATGATTTCCATCATGGGCTGGGCTGCCTTGGCCGGCCTCGGGGTGGCTGCACTGTTGCAGACCTATCCGGCGATCCACCAGGTGATCGCCGTCGTCGGTGGCGCCTACCTGCTGTACCTGGGGCTCGGCTCCCTGATCAAGGCACGGTTCCTGGCCGGAGCCTCGGCGGCGACGGCACGCACCGCCACCCGAACCGCCGCCGCCGCCGGCAGTGCGTACACCCTGTTCCAATCCCTGCGCGCCGGCATGCTCTCGGCGGCTCTGAACCCGAAGCTGGGACTACTGTTCCTGGCCCTGATGCCACCATTTATCCCGGTCGGATCAAATATGCTCGGTTCCGCCTTGCTCCTGGGTGCCATCTTCGCACTCATGGGCTTCGCCTATTTGATGGTGCTCACGGCCATCGCGGCCAAGGCCATGGCGTGGTTCAAAAGCCCCACAGTTGGCATCTGGCTCGAACGGGTGTCCTCTGCCGCGCTAGCCATCATGGGCATCGTGGTGCTCGTCGGGGCGTTCCTCTAGCGGCGGCTAGACTTCAAACCATGACGACTTCGAACCCCGCCCTGACCGCTGGAACGATGGTGCACCTGGCCGATTCGACCAAAAGAAAATGGGCGCACGGGGACGTGCGCGAGATCGCCGCGGGGAAGTTGGGCCCGGATGCCGACCTGCTGCCGGCCGAGGGCAACAGTTGGGACTGGCGCTTGAGCATCGCGTCCATCGAACGATCCGGGGAGTTCACCCCTTATGAAGGATTCGACCGCACCCTCACGGTGATCGTCGGAGAGCTGCTCGAGCTGACCATCGATGGAACCGTCCAAGCGGTGGAGGGGCTTCGACCACTGAAGTTCTCCGGGAACAGCACTGTTTCCGCGGCGTTGCCCACCGGCGAGGTGCTGGCGTTGAACTTGATCACCCGCACCGGCGTGCTCCGCGGAAACGTACGCATCGTGGAGCTGTCCAAGAAGCGCGAGCAGCACCTCTTCGGCGGGCAGTTGGGTGTGCTGCTGCAGGGCAAGGCCACGGTGCTGCGGGAGGAAACCGAAGCCCCGTTCGAGCTGCGCGACACCATGATCGGAGGGGAAGAAGATTCCCCGCGGATCAGCGGCCGCGGCTTCATGGCCGTGGTTTCTCTCGACCTTCCTTAACAGATCAGCTCAACTTAACGGATCACCAAAATCCGGTTTTCCTGAATCAGCAGAAATCTGCTCCCCCGGAGTCAACGGTGCGGATCAAACCAGAGCTTTTCAGCGGGCCATTCAGGTGTTGCGACAGCTCGGCTTTTTTGGGGACACTGCGAACCATCTCCGGCTGTCCACACGTGGTAGCGCACCAGCAATTTCGGCGCCTCATGGGTTCCACAATCGACCCCATGGATGCCAAAAATCGATGGACCGTCGAATACAACGAAGAATCGAATTTTTCTTCCTTCTTTCGAAACCTGAACACCTATGAGCAGGCAGTTGTTCGTGCTGCTATCGAGCAAGTTTTAGAAACCCTAGGCCCCGAAATTTGTGCTGGCCGGTGGGGGAGACCACTCGGCGGTTGCTTGGTCGAATTTCGTATTGATGCAACGCTTCGCGCCCTCCTAGATGCTGATCGTGCCTTGAACTGGGCTTCGGAGGCCAACATCCCAGGGTGCTTGTCCGACTCTTCTGCGTTTTCCATGGTCAACGCATCGTGCTGATTCATCACGGCTATAACAAAGGCAAGAGCCCCGGCCCGAAACGGCAATCGAAAGAAATACGCGTGGCCCGCAATATCCATGAAGCCTGGAAGATGAAGATTGATTGACATCCCATGGGCCGTAAACCATAATTCTAATTATGGCCCGAAAGCCATAAATCGAAGGAGTGAAGCATGGCACGTTTCCGTGATTTGGCACGTCAAGCACAGGCCTCATGGTCCGAAACCGACCATGAAATCTACGAACGCGCTTCCGCTGCGTTCAAGGAAGAAGCAGAAGCCCAAATCGCATTCGGTAAAAACCTCTGCGCCCTGCGCAACGAGCAACATTGGAGCCAGTCATACTTGGCAGACCTGACAGGTATCCAGCAGTCCGAGATCAGCCGTATCGAACGCGGCGCGGCAAATCCGACTCTCGCTACCGTTGCAAAGCTGGCCAAGGCCTTCGGCAAGGAACTAAAAATCGTTTAGGGCGCCAACGGACCAACAGCTCATTGGCCGTTGGTTCCCCGGAATTTCCTTCTTGATCCCTACCGTTGGCTGTGACGTACCAACGACCTACGTTACTTGTTCAGGCCGGGCTGGACCGGAACAAATCCGACCGCGTTCTTTCTGTGGATTTTTACCGGCGAGCGCGAAAACCCCTTGGTGTCCATGTTGTTCTGCAGCCGATATTCAGCCAGCGCCGCATCATAGAGTTCGTTCATCCGACGTCCCGTGGTTTCTTCCTGCGTCCCGTCGGTGAACGTGATGGACAGGGCCAGCTTCTGCGGAAAATGCCGGTTCATCCGGACGAAGCCTTCGGTGTCCTGTTTGAGATTGATCATGTGGTTCCTTCGGTCGAGAACTGTCAGCCCCAATTCTTCACCATGTTTCACTGTTTTTTTCCGGAGTGCATTCCAGCTAGCCAATTTTCGAGCTTGAACAAACCTTCTGTGCACTGACTCAGGGGAGAAGATCAAGCATTTGAGGCCAGGCCTTCATGGCGTGAATCACAAGTTCGTTGCCACTATCAAACACAAGGACCACTGTTTCAAGCAGCCGACCATGCGTATCGAAGCCGATCCGGAGCTGCCTGGCCGGAGTATCATCGTCGAGATCCTCGATCCATACTGCCCACGTTGCAGCCTGCACCACGTCCCTCGCATTGATTCCATGTCTGAGAGCAGATTCATGGACTTTCATGCTGCATACGCCGCCAGCGCTTCGCGCATGATCTCGGAACGAGTCTTATTTTCCTTCTTCGCTCGCGCGTCGATGACCTGAAGCTCCTCGACTGTCAGCCGCACAGGGACCACTTGCGACGGTTGGGATCCACGCCCGGGGCGTCCGCGCCCACGCTTCTTCAGTGCCTGCGCATCGTATCCACGTTCGGCTTCTGCAGCCCAAGCTTTTATTTGATCGTCGGTGACCGGTACCCCATTGATTGTTTCTCGCTCACTCATAACAATATTGTAATACGAAAAAACGCTTATCAGAAGGCCTCCGCAGCTCTTCCTGGGACAGTGGTTGAAGCAGCCACCGGCGACGGTTGGCTCGACAGCTCAGAAGCAGTCTTTTCCCGCGAGGAACAGCGCCCCGAACACCGGATCCTCCCCGAGAAAGGCGATGCCCTCCAGTCCGATGCCGGCCAATGGTGCGCGAAGTCGCTCCTGGTACAACGGTTGGTGCATGCCCAGCCCGCCGCCGATGACCACAGGCCCGGCGATCCCCAAGACGCTAGAGACATCCCCCAGCGCCGTCACCATATAGGCGACCGCCTCGTCGATGATCCGCGTGGCTCCAGCGTCGCCGGCCCCGTAGGCCTGGAACACCAGCGGTGACTGCTGGGCCCAGTAACGCCTGTCAGTATCGCCATGGAACAGCCCGATCAACTCATCCGGCGAGGAGACGTGGTTGGCCTCTAGGACAAGGCGTCCCAGTTCGCCTATGGGTTCCTCCCTGTTGAATTTACGCAGGGTGTGCCGCACCGCCTCTCGACCCATCCAATACCCGCTGGCTTCGTCTCCGAGCAGGTAGCCCCAGCCACCGGCGCGTGCTTCCTTCCCAGCGGCATTGATCCCCCAGACGGCCGAACCCGTACCCAAGATGACAGCCATCCCGGTTGATGCATGTCCCGCAGCCAGAATCAGATGTGAATCGTGCACGACCTCGATGTCCGCCTCCGGCGCATGCACCGCGATCATACTGCGCAACCGCTGCGCATCGGCCGCCGTATCAATGCCGCCGGCACCTGCCACCACCTTATCGATGTGCCCGAGGCCCAGCGCCTCGAACATCTGCGCAATATTGTCTTGGGCGACCTGGACGCTCACGTTCTGCACATTGGCGCTACCGGTCTTGGCCTCCGCAACCACTTGTCCATCAAGCCAACGCACGCCATGGCTCTTGGTCCCGCCGATATCCAGGCCGACCAATGTCGTAGTTTGGGAGCGCGCAGGGGACATGACTTCCTTCTCTTCACAAGGCCTTGGTGAGGCCAGACAACCCCGGGAAGCCCCGGCTCGATGGTCCTCGTTCGCTCACCATTACATCACCGACCCCCATACAGACACCGACCCGACGCACGACTCCTGACCGGCATCCGTAAACCGCTTGGGCTCAGCATCAAGGAAATCCACATATTGCTCACCGCAACCACCGACAGTCAACGACTCGCGGGTCCCTACCCCCGCCGCCGAAACGGGCCTCGGCTATTGTGGGCACCAAGGGAATCGACGGGCTTTAGTCCCCGTTGAACCATCGGAAAAGCGTTGTCAACAGCGACATCGGCGGCACTACCAAGTTGAACGAACTTGCGAAAGGCATCCATGCACGATGAAACGTCACTGACCATCGCACGTGCCAGACGAGTCCTGGCCGAACGCATCATCCCCGCCATCTATCCACAGTCACTTCCCCTCGAGGTGGCCGCCCACGCATTGCCCGGCGAACCCATAGCCCCGGCCGTAGGACTGGCACTCGACTACTGCCCGCACACCGTCGGCACCGAGTGGGGCCCCGCCTGGGGAACCACCTGGTTCCGGATCCGCGGTCAAGTTCCCACCGACTGGGCAGGGAAACACGTCGAGCTGCGCATTGATCTGGGATTCGATACCTCCACGACCGGATTCCAATGCGAGGGACTGGTCTACCGGGCAGACGGACACGCGGTGAAATCCCTCAACCCACGCAACCAATGGGTCCCCGTGGCCGATTCGGCAGCCGGCGGCGAAGACATTGAGCTGTTCATCGAGGCCGCGTCCAACCCCGTGCTGCTCGAACACCACCCGTTCCTGCCCACCGCACAGGGCGATGTCCGATCCTCCTCTCCGACCCCGCTCTACACCACCAAAACCATGGACTTGGTCATCAGGGACCTGGCGGTCTACGAGCTGTCCCTCGACCTGGAGGTCCTGCTCGAGCTGCAAGCCGAACTGCCCGAGGCACCGCGGCGCTTCCGGATCCTGCAGGCCCTCGACGATGCTCTGGATGTCCTGGACCTGGCACGCATCGGCGACACCGCCGCGGCGGCACGTGCTGCATTGGCCGGCGTCCTGGCGCAACCGGCCGAAGCCAGCGCCCACCGGTTGGCCGCCATCGGCCACGCCCACATTGACTCCGCCTGGCTGTGGCCCATCCGCGAAACCATCCGCAAGGTCGCCCGGACCACTTCCTCCATGCTCGAACTGATCGATTCCGACCCCGATTTCATCTATGGCATGTCCAGCGCCCAGCAATACAAATGGCTCAAGGACCAGCACCCGGGACTCTACGCACGCATCAAAAAGGCGGTGGCCGACGGACGATTCGTGCCGCTGGGCGGCATGTGGGTCGAATCCGACACCGTGATGCCATCCGGCGAATCACTGGTGCGCCAATTCCTGTACGGACAGCGCTTCTTCCAAGAAGAATTCCGGATCTCCTGCCACGGAGCCTGGCTTCCCGATTCCTTCGGCTACTCCCCCGCCCTACCCCAGCTGATGCGCCGGGCCGGGCTCGAATGGTTCTTCACCCAGAAGATCTCCTGGAACCAAACCAACATCTTCCCGCACCACAGCTTCTACTGGGAGGGCATCGACGGATCACGTGTGCCCACCCACTTCCCGCCCATGGACACCTACAACGCGCAGCTCTCCGGCCACGAGGTCGCCCTGGCCGCACGCCAATTCCGCGAATCCCGCAGGGCATCCTCCTCCATCGCCCCGGTCGGCTGGGGAGACGGCGGAGGCGGAACCACCCGAGAGATGGCATCCAAGGCCCAGCGGCTCAAAAATCTGGAGGGCAGCGCGCGGGTCTCCTGGGAACACCCCGATTCCTTCTACGCGCGCACCGCCGCCGAACTACTCAACCCGGCCGTTTGGGTCGGGGAACTCTACCTGGAACTGCACCGCGCCACCCTCACCTCCCAGCACCTGACCAAGGCCGGGAACCGGCGCACCGAGCAGCTCTTGGTCGAAGCCGAGCTCTGGGCCACCACCGCCGCCACCCGCACGTCGTACAACTACCCGTATCAGGAGCTTGATGCCCTGTGGGAAGCGGTGCTGCTGCACCAGTTCCACGACATCCTGCCCGGCACCTCGATCGCCTGGGTGCACCGCGAGGCGGTGGCCGAGTATGCGCGCATCACCGCCGCGGCACAAGCCCTCATCAGCGCGGCACAGAGAGCACTCACCGACCCCGGGGATGTGGAACTGGTGCTGAACCCGGCACCCATCACCCGCAACGGGATCCCGCCCGGAGGCTCCTGCCCGTTGGCCGAGCTTCCGACACCAGGGCCCGCAGTCACCGCCGTGCAGGATGCCGACGGCATCAGGCTGACCAACGAGTTGGTGTCCATCAACGTGGATCCCGACGGATTGATCACCTCAGCCATCGATCTGGCATCGGGCCGCGAGACGATCGCCCCTGGCCAATGTGCCAACCTACTTCAGCTACACCAAGACTTCCCCAACCAGTGGGACGCCTGGGATGTAGATGCGTTCTACCGCAACCGGGTCACCGACCTGGTTGCGGCCGACTCCGTGGAGCTAAGTACCGATGCCGAGGGCAGCGCCCGGATCACCGTAAAGCGCAGCTTCTCCGCCTCACATATCACCCAGGAGCTGGTGCTGGCCCCGGGTGCGCGGATGCTGGAGATCACCCAGCACACCGACTGGCAGGAAGTCGAGACGTTCCTGAAGGTCGCCTTCGCACTGGATATCCGCGCCGAGCATTCGATCGCCGAAACCCAGTTCGGCTATCTCAAGCGACCCACGCATGTGAACACCAGTTGGGAGGCGGCCAAGTTCGAGACTTCCATGCACCGCTTCGTGCTGCTCAAGGAGCCGGGCTTCGGCGCGGCGGTGCTCAACGATTCGAGCTACGGCTACGACGTCACCCGCGAGGCACTCGATGCCCGGGTGAGCACCACGGTGCGCATCTCACTGCTGCGCGCCCCGCGCTTCCCGGACCCTCACACCGACCAGGGCTTGCACACTCACCGCTACGGGTTGCTGATCGGTGCCGACATCGCCTCGGCCACCGCGGCAGGCATCGCGCTGAACACCCCCGAACGCCGCATCACCGGAGGATACGCCTTCGACTCGCTGGTGGAACTGGACGGTGAGGGTTTGCTGCTTTCAGCGGTGAAGCTCGCCGCGGACCGCAGCGGAGAGGTGATCGTGCGGCTCTACGAATCCCTGGGCCGGCGGTGTACCGGCATGCTGCGCGTGAATGCCGATCTCGAATCCGTTTCAACCGTCTCGCTGCTCGAAGACCCGTTGGCGGACGGAGAACCTGTGTTCATGGAAACCGGCCATGTGGAACTGTCCCTGGGCGCGTTCGAGGTGCGGACCCTGCGGTTGCGGCTGCGCGACTGAGCGGCCTCGGCCTCACCGGCACCGTACGGAAACCTGTCGGTGGAGTGGCCGTTTCACCGCCAAAAAGGGAGCACCACGACCACCCATGGATTACAACGATTTCGAGATCGCTGCGTTCTGGGTGCTCTCTTTCGCCGCGGCGGTACCGATGGTCATCCTCGGCGTGCTGGTGCATCTGCGCTGCGGCGCCAAGGCCCGGGGGCGGTACCTGTTCCTGGGTTGCCTCGCATCGATCATCTACGGGCTCTTCGCCGGCGTGCTGGTCAATGCGATGTTCCCGCCGCCCTACGTCCAGGGGCTTTCCGAGGGCCGGGGTCTGGATTTGCGCGGCACGGCGCTGATCCTCGGCTCGTGGGTCGGCGGGATCCTGGGTTTCATCGCCGTGGTGACCACGTCTCTGGTGTCCAGCTGGATGCGCCGGCGCACGGCACGAAGAACATCCGTGCCGCAGCAGCTACCCAACCCCTGACCTACCCAGCGGGTTCAGGCGTGCAGCACGCTCGTCTCGACCCGTCGGGCACCCAAGAGTCCCCGTCGCGGACCACGTTCACGGCCAACGGCAATTGGTGCGAGGCGCTCTCCACGATGTGCATCAGGTACCCGGCGGTCCCGGCATCCGTCCGAAGGTCGCCAAGGTCTTCTGCGACGAGGAAACGGAGATGATCTGCGATGAGCTGGGCTACGACCTGATCCTGCCACCGGCCGAACTGCGCGCCCGACTGGATTCGTAGATCGTCACCACCGGTCTGGGCAACGAGGCCGGGGTCGCCTCGGTGCCAAACGTGCTGACCCGCGGCAGTGACTGGAGCACGCTGCGCCGCGAGCCCGACGCGGCCCGGCTCGGCGACGAACTGGTGGTCCAGACCCCCTACGGGGACTCGGGCAAAAGCACCTTCTTCATCAACAACGAATCCGACTGGGACACCCACAGCGCAGACATCATCGGCCAGGACATCAAGGTGATGCGCCGGATCAACAACCTGCCGGTGGCCGTCGAGGCGGTACTGACCCGCTCCGGCACCGTGGTCGGCCCGTTCCTCACCGAACTCGCCGGTCACCAGGACCTGACCCCGTGCTCGAGTTCATGGAGGTCGAGTTCGAGCTGGACATCGAGGAAATCAATGCCCGCTGGGAGGCACTCTCCGGCGCGGATACCTGGAGCCAGATGATCATCAAGGAAACCAGTGAGACCGTCGAGCTGCTCACGGCCACCCCCGCCACCGGCCAGTACCACCTCGATTCCAACGGCGCCCTGGTCTTCGGCCGTGCCGCCGTGGACTGGCACATGCTGCAAAACGAGTCCGAGGCGTTCTTCCTGCGCATCTACGGGCCCGGCGACTACCGCTGGAAGGGCGGGGACCTGGGCATCCTGGTCACCAAGGGCAGGCTGCAGGTGCGGCGCAACGGGTCCCCGCAGCTGAGCATCAGGGCCAAGCACTTCATCGATTCCATCCGCGCCGGCTTCACCGGTCTGCAGGTGGACGGCGGTGTCCAGCACGAGCTGCCAGCCTTCGCCGGGATCGGAGTCAAGACCAGGTGGTAGGAGGACCACCCAACAAATTCGCCGCCGCGAAGAGGCCCTGATGCTGCACCCAAGCAGCAACCGAGAGGACGGTCATGGACGGCACGAACCTTGAGTACCGACCACCAACCGTGGGCGTGGGCAACTGGCAGCTGCCACACAACCTGAGCTGGTCCTTTCAGCACTTTGCCGAGTTCCTGCCCACCGCGTTGATTTCGCGGGGGCAGGGACCGGCCTCGGTGCTGCCCATCAATCCCCTGGATCTCAGGGCCATCTCACGACCTGCGGCCTTCCCCACCGAAGCACCGATGAGTGTCGGCTCGGTCATCGATTCCACCGACACCGACGCCTAGATGATGATGCACCGCGGCACGTGGTCTCCGAGGCCTACTTCGGGGATATGGCCCCGCACTCCGCGCACCTGGTGATGTCGGTGAGCAAGTCCCTGGTCGGTGCGGTGGCCGGCTCCCTGTGCGATTCCGGGCTGCTGGATCCCACGGCGCCACTGACCGATTACCTGCCGGCGCTCACCGGAACCGGCTATGCTGGGGCCACGGTGCGGAACCTGCTGGATATGCGTTCGGGCATCGGGTTCTCCGAGGACTACCTGGACCCGCGCGCCGAGGTGCGGATGATGGAGGAAGCCATCGGCTGAGCCCATCCCACGGCACCGGGCAGCATCGGGATGTACCCATACCTTCGCACATTGCGGCAGAAATGGGCCCACGGCGGGGTCTTTGAATACCGTTCCTGCGAGACCGACGTGCTCGGGTGGGTCTGCGAGCCAGCGGCCCGGGCACCGATGCCGATGCTGCTGTCCCACCTGTTGTGGGGCAATCTCGGCGCCGAACACAATGCCACCATCGGCATTGACCAGTTCGGCACCGGCATGTTCGACGGCGGCATCAATGCCACGTTGCGCGATCTGGCCCGTTTCGGCCCACTGTTCCTCAACGACGGCATCTCGTCCACCGGCGAGCGCGTGTTCTCCCGGTCTTGGGTCACCCAGACGCTGGCCTGGGCCCCGGATTCTCGGGCGGCCTTCACCAACAGCCCGGGCGATAACCGTATGCCCGGCGGCATGTACCGCAACCAGATGTGGTTCCCCTACCCGGGCAGCGACGTGCTGCTCGCCCGGGGTGTCCACGGTCAGCTGATCTACATCAACCGCTCCGCCCAGGTCGTCGGGGTGAAGCTTTTCAGCTGGGCCTACCCGCAGGGCGCCTCCAAGCTCTGCCCCACGCTGCGGGCCTTCGACGCAATCTCCGCGACCCACCCCACGCAGTACCGCGGGGTGGGCCGGCCGTTCCTGCCACTGTTCAACGTCCCGGCACCCCAGGGCCCTCCGGGCCCCACCGCGCCACCGGCCTAAGCCCGTCTGTCCGCTCCTCGGGCTCGGGGTCGCGCACGCCGGTCGTGGTCGGCGTGCGCACCGTGGCCTTCCGCTGCCCTGCTTCATTCCGGAGCATCCGATGCCGCTGGCCGATTCTTCAGCCAGTGGTCATCAACTGATTTCCCTAGCGTCGCGGGGCACCTGAGGTGCTCACGGCTGTAACAATAGGTCGACGCACTGCATGCCCGGCCGGTGGCTGTCCACACTGATAATTCCGGGGCACGGTGCCTGCTCGGCGGCATGTTACCGGGCTCACAAACAACCGCGCCGGAGCCACTCATGACCTTCATCACTGCTTGTCGGACTCGCATACCCGGTCTCCGGGAGGCAAGAGGCACCCGGTGGTTTGCCCCCCATCGGGTACATCCTCGCTCACGAACACCTACACGCTCTCCGACAGGCCGGTTCCGACCTGCCCATCAGCACCCTCGGGCGTCATCTATCCCTGCCAGATAGGCAGTCATCACTAAATCGCACTAAGTTGGCTGGACTTGAAGATTCAAACGGTGAATCCGAATCGGATGGCCCGCGGCAGCCGCCGCAGACATTCTTGGGGAATGGTACTCACCTTGTTGCCGGAGGTTCCGGGCACCGCACGAAAGCGCGGAATGCCCGGTACCTCCGGCAACGCGGAATTATCCTGACTCCGCCGGTTCTTGGATACATGCCGACGAAAAGGAGTGGGGCCATGAGCGCAGAAACCAGCCGATCCAGCAAGGAAATCGTCCAGCCGCGTCCGACCACCAAGGTGGTCGTGGCCAAACCGGCAACGGGCACCTCTACCGTCGTCAAAAAGGCCAAGCCTGCGACGGCCACCACCGTGAAGAAGCCCGCTGCTGCAGCTGCGCCCGCGGCCGCGTCCAAAGCCACAAAACTTGCAGCCAAGCCTGCTGCGAAGACCACCAAGCCAAGCACCCGCACGACGCCGGCCGCCAAGCCAGTGGTCACCAAGCCACCGGCAACGTCTTCTCCCACCGCGTCTTCGGCCGCCGTTAGGGCCGCTGCTCCGCTGGCGGACACGGTACCTTCGGTGGATCCGATGCCCCGGGCTGTGCCCACCGACCCGGAGATCCCCGAGGCAACCATCGGCACCGATGCAGCATTCGCTTCCGACGCCCCCTCGGTGACGGTCCCCCACACGGTCCGCAACATCTCCGAGGTTCGGCACTTCTTCCGCACCAACGACGTACCGATCTTCTTTGTTGGTGCCACCCCCTTCAACCTGCTGGGCCTGGACCGTTGGGTGCGGAACTTCTCCTATGTCAGCTACTACGACTCCTGGGATGGCGCCCACCCGAGGATCTTCACCCCCGCGCACAAGCCCGTCACGGACTTCGAATCGGGCGAGGAGATCAACAACTGGTTGCTGCTCAACGCCGAGGTCCGCGCCCGCATGACCCAGAACCTGCGCCCCGGTCTCCGGCCCAAGGTCGCTCTGGTCTTCTTCAACGAGGAAACCGAACGCATCTGCCGCGAATTGGGCTACGACCTGATTCTGCCCGCGGCCGAGCTGCGCGACCGACTGGACTCGAAGATCGTCACCACCAAAATGGGCGACGAAGCCGGGGTGCCCTCGGTACCCAATGTGCTCTCCAACGGCACCACCTTCAAGGCCCTGCGTGAGGCCGCCGACGCGGCATGGCTCGGCGACGAACTGGTGGTCCAGACTCCCTACGGGGACTCGGGCAAGACCACCTTCTTCATCAACAACGAATCCGACTGGGACACCCACAGCGCAGACATCATCCGCCAGGACATCAAGGTGATGCGCCGGATCAACAATCTGCCGGTGGCCGTCGAGGCGGTACTGACCCGCTCCGGCACCGTGGTCGGCCCGTTCTTCACCGAGCTGGCCGGGCACCCGAGCCTGACCCCGTACCCCGGCGGCTGGTGCGGAAACGAGATGCACCCCGAGGTGCTCACCGCCACGCAGCGTGCCCGGGCCATGGACCTGGTCAAGCGCATGGGCGATCGCCTGGACACCGAGGGCTACCGCGGCTTTTCCAGGTCGACGTGCTGGTGGACACCGACACCGACGAGGTCTACCTGGGCGAACTGAACCCCCGGATCTCCGGGGCCAGCGCCATCGCCAACGTGACAGCCGGCGCCTATGCCGATGTGCCACTGTTCCTCTTCCACCTGCTGGAGTACCTCGATGTCGCCTTCGAGCTGGACATCGATGAGATCAACGCTCGCTGGGAGGCACTCTCCGGCGCCGACGTGTGGAGCCAGATGATCATCAAGGAGACTTCCGAGACCGTCGAGCTGCTCACCTCGGCCCCCGCCACCGGCCAGTACTACCTGGATGCCAACGGGGCCATGGTCTTCAACCGTGCGGCGCTGGACTGGCACATGCTCCAAAACGAGTCAGAGGCGTTCTTCCTGCGCATCTACGGCCCCGGCGACTACCGCTGGAAGGGAGCGGATCTAGGCGTCCTGGTCACCAAGGGCCGCCTACAGGTCGACCGACACGGGAAAACGCAGCTGAACATCAGAGCCCAGCACTTCATCGACTGCCTGCGCGCCGGATTTGTCGGGAAACCGCTGGATGACGACGCGCGGGCAGGCTTCACCCCCGGCCGCGGGGTGAAATCCCAGTGGTAATGTCCAGATGAGCCAGTGCCGTATGCGCGGCAATGACCGTATGCACGGCAATGACAAGGAGCAGTCGTGAACGACACCTTTTTGGGCGAAGTCCCGCCGCCAGTAGGCATGATGAACTGGCAGCGGCCCGAAAACCTGCGTTGGTCCTTCCAGCACCTCGCCGAGTTCCTCCCCACCGCGGCGATCTCCCGGGGCCAGGGACCGATCGCCGAGCTGCCCTTTGCCGCCGCGGATTTAGAATCGATCGTGCTGCCGCCGGCGCTGGCCGGGGAACCGGCGATGACCGTCGGCTCGGTCATGGCCTCCACCGACACCGACGGGTGGATGCTGATGCACCGCGGCACCGTGCTGGCCGAGTCCTACACCGGCGAAATGTCCAGCGGCTCCAAGCACCTGCTGATGTCGGTGAGCAAGTCCCTGGTCGGTGCGGTGGTCGGTGCGCTCTCCGACGCCGGGGTGCTAGATATCGACGCCCCCCTCACCACCTATGTGCCCACCCTGGCGGACACCGGTTATGCCGGGGCCACGGTGCGCAACCTGCTGGATATGCGCTCGGGCATCGCCTTCTCCGAGGACTACCTCGACCCGCGCGCCGAGGTCCGCCTGCTCGAAGAGGCCATCGGCTGGGCGCCACCGGCGGTGGCGGGCCCCACCGGCATGTACCCGTACCTGATGACGCTGCGGCAGAAATGGGACCACGGCGGAGTCTTCGAATACCGTTCCTGCGAGACCGACATGCTCGGCTGGATCTGCGAGGCCGCGGCCGGGGCGCCGATGCCCACGCTGATGTCGCAGCTGTTGTGGTCCAAGATCGGGGCCGAGGCCGACGCGATGATCGGCGTGGACCAGTTCGGCACCGGGATGTTCGATGGCGGCATCAACGCCACCCTGCGTGATCTGGCCCGCTTCGGCGCCCTGTTTTTGGGCGACGGGCTCTCACTGACCGGCGAACGGGTGCTCTCGGCGCAGTGGATCGCGCAGACCCTGGCCGGGGCGCCGGATTCCCGCGAGGCTTTTGCCGCCAGCCCGGGCGATAACCGCATGCCCGGGGGCATGTATCGCAACCAGATGTGGTTCCCCTACCCCGGGAATGAGGTTTTGCTTTCCCTGGGCATCCACGGGCAGCTGATCTACATCAATCGCCCCGCCCAGGTCATCGGGGTGAAGCTTTCGAGTTGGCCGCACCCGCAGGACGCCACCAAGCTCTTCCCCACCTTGAGCGCCTTCGATGCGATGGCAGCGGCCCTGTAATGCACCTACGGCTTCACCCCCCAGGCGCCCTACGCGGCGTCCGGCGCACCGACACCCCTAAGAGACCGCCACCCGTTCCGGCGGACTTCCACAGAACCCAACCACCGACGCCCCTTCGAAGGCGCCTTCCAGGAACGGAGCAGCCGTGATGGCACCAACCACCCAGCATGACACCGAACAATATGCCACACCCTCCAGCGTGTGGCGCTTACGCACCGACGCTTGGGAGTACCTGGGCTATGCGGCCAAGGCCCTTCCGGGTGCCAGCGAACGAGGCAAATCCGAAGACGGGCTGCTGAAGGAAGTCACCCGGCAGCTGCGCGTGCTCGAAGCCGTGGAAACCTACTGGGCCGTGCCGGGCAAGGCCCGGGTGCTGGCCCTGCGTGCGAGCATCGAGGCCGGAAACTACGCCGAGGCCCTGGACCAGATCGAACCGGTGACCCGCGCCTTCAGCAGGTTCGGGCACGACACCGAGGAGCGGAGCCAGGATTCCGACGGTCAGCTGTCCCCCTTTGATCCCTCCATCGCCACCGCATCGGACCCGCGGCCCCGGTTCGAGGTGCTGGTCATTGACGACGTGTCCGAGACGGACCGCGAGGAACTCCTGGCTGAAATGGCCCGCCAACGCCGCTCCACCGACGCCTTCGTCTACGAGATCAATGTGGTCTCCAGCCTCGAGGACGCCATCATTGCGATGCTGCTGAACCCCACCATCCAGGCCTGCATCCTGCGCCCCGGATTCACCATCCCGGCCCGGCACCGCCCGGGCGAGGACCTGCGCCGGTTCTTGGATGGCTTCGTGGACCCTGACATCGCCAGCTACCCGCCCAAGGAACGCATCCTCCGGCTGGCCGACAAGCTCAAGGAGCTGCGCCCGGAGGTGGATCTGTACCTGGTGGCCGATGTGTCCATCGAGGAACTTGCCGGGTCGGTGAACCGGCGCTTCGCCCGGCTCTTCCGCCGCGAGGAGTCCATGGAAATTCACCTCTCGCTGCTCCAGGGTGTCTCCGAACGTTTTGCCACCCCGTTCTTCGACGCGGTGCAGCAATACAGCCGCAAACCCGCAGCGGTCTTCCACGCGCTGCCCATTTCGCGCGGTGGTTCGGTGGTGAACTCCCGCTGGATCAAGGACATGGAGGAGTTCTACGGGCTGAATCTGCTTCATGCCGAGACCTCGGCGACCTCCGGCGGGTTGGACTCGCTGCTGGATCCACACGGCTCCATCAAGGAGGCCCAGGACCTGGCCGCGCGTGCCTTCGGGGCCCGACGCTCCTACTTCGTGACCAACGGGACCTCGACGGCCAACAAGATCGTGCACCAATCGATTGTGGCCCCGGGCAACGTGGTGCTGGTGGATCGAAACTGCCACAAGTCCCACCACTATGCGCTGATGCTCGCCGGCGCCCAGGTCGCCTACATGGACGCCTACCCACTGAACGATTTCTCCTTCTACGGGGCGGTGTCGCTGCGGACCATCAAGTCGATGCTGCTTGACTACCGCAGGGCCGGACGGTTGGACGAGGTCACGATGCTCACGCTGACCAACTGCACCTTCGACGGCATCGTCTACGACGTCGAGCGGGTCATGGCCGAATGTCTGGCCATCAAACCCGATCTGGTATTCCTCTGGGACGAGGCCTGGTTCGCGTTCGCTTCCTTCCACCCGGTCTACCGCCGGCGCACCGCGATGGCTGCCGCCGCCAAGCTCGAGAAGGACTTCAAGGATCCCGCGTACGCAGCCCGCTACGCCGCCCAGCGCGAAACCCTCTTCGATCCGGTCACCGGAGAACCACTTGATGACGAAGCGTGGCTGAACACCCGGTTGCTGCCGGACCCGGACACCGCTCGCTTGCGCGTCTACGCCACCCAGTCCACGCACAAGACCTTGACCTCGCTGCGGCAGGGATCGATGATCCATGTCTTCGACCAGGACTTCAACCACCTCAACGAGGAAACCTTCCGCGAGGCGTACATGACGCACACCTCCACCTCCCCGAACTACCAGATCCTGGCCTCGCTGGACATCGGCCGGCGCCAGGCCGAGCTCGAAGGCTACGAGCTGGTCCAACGCCAGGCCTACCTGGCCCAGTCGGTGGCCCAGATGGTGGCCCGCCATCCGCTGCTCAAGAAGTACTTCCGGGTGCTGACCACCCTGGATCTGATCCCGGAGGAGTTCCGTGAGACCACCCGGCCGATGCCGTTGCGTGACGGGATCGCGGCCATGGACGAGGCCTGGCGCAGAGACGAATTTGTGGTGGATCCCAGCCGGCTGACACTACATATCGGCAACACCGGGGTCGACGGGGACACCTTCAAGCACCAGTATCTGATGGACGGCTACGGGATCCAGGTCAACAAGACCAGCCGGAACACGCTGTTGTTCATGACCAACATCGGTACCTCGCGCAGCGCCGCGGCCTACCTCATCGACGTGCTGGTCAAGCTGGCCGAGCACTTCGAGACCGAACGCCAGGATATGAGCCCGTGGGCGTTGGCCGCACTCGAAAAGACCGTGGCGTCACTGGTCGGCACCCCGCCGCCGCTGCCGGACTTCAGTCGCTTCGCCGACCACTTCCGGGTTGATGACCAAACCATCGACGGGGATATCCGCACCGCGTACTTCGCCACCTACAAGACCGGCAGCTGCGGGTATTTGATGCCCGACGAGCTGGCCGAACAGGTGCGTGCGGGCCACGAAGTGATCTCCGCGGGCTTCGTCACCCCGTACCCGCCGGGATTCCCGATCCTGGTGCCGGGGCAGGTCTTCACCGCCGAGATCCTTTCCTTCATGGCGGCCCTCGATACCCGCGAGATCCACGGCTACGACCCGGATCTAGGCTACCGGGTCATCAACGAGTTGCCCGTTCGCAAGGGCTAAAGGATCAGCCGGCGTTGGCCGGGGTGCAGGAGCCATCCCGCACCCCGGCCAACGCTGTTTTTATGCCGGCCTCAAGTCTGCGGCCGCACCACCAGCACCGGGCACTGGCCATGGCGCATACATTGTCCGCTGACCGAGCCCAGCCGCATGCCCTGTAGTCCCCCGCGCCCGCGGGTCCCCAACACCAGCAGGTATGCGTCCCGCGAGATAGCCACCAGGGCCTTGAGCGGGGCGGCATGAACCGGGAGGTAGCTGATCTCCACGTCGGGAAACTTTTGGGCAACCGGGCCCGCATGACGGAGCATTTCCTCCTTGACCGCTGCAGCAAACTCGTCAAACGGCGGAACGTATCCGGCGCTCCAGGCGGCCGGGCGCGGTGCCGTGACGATGGACCACGCCCTGACCATCAGCACCGGCCGCCCTAATTTCCCGGCCATCTCCATGGCCATTTCCAATGCCGCCTGTGCATCGGCAGATCCGTCGTGCCCCACGACGATGCTTCCGGGCGTTGCGGGTGCGGGTTCGGATTCTTCAGCCATACGGTCCAAAGATTCTTCGGTGTCCATCGCCATGCCTTCCTACTGCTGAATCCTGCCGCAGGGGTTTCTGCGGCCCGGGTTCCCTGACTTTAGAGTTCGCCGCCGGCGGCTTCCGGGTTTCCCGAGCCTCCGCCGGATCCCTGTCCCGCATCGCCCACCGATTCTCGGGCCAGGAAAGTCTCGACCTCAAAGAGGCTCTTGGCTCTGCGCGCAACGTTCAGCAGCGTCGACATCGATGCCACTTCTTCGACCTGTTCCTTGAGGAACCACAACATGAATTGCTCACCGAGCGGATCATCCTGGGCCCGAGCCACGGCAAAGAGCTCCTTGATCCGCTCGGTGACCTCAATTTCTTGTTCGAGGCCCATCACCAGTGCTTCCTCCACGGAACCAAAATCGTTGCGCACCGTACCCACCCCGGGGATTTCGGTCCTGATGCCGCGGTCCAACATGTACTGGACCATCATCATGGCGTGGTTCCGCTCTTCGAGCGATTGACGGTAGAAGTGTCTGGCTAGCTGCGGAAGATCCTGCCCGTCGCACCAGACGGCCACGGCGATGTACTGCTGGGAGGCGGTGAACTCGTTGCCGAGCTGGCGGGTCAGCATGTCGTTGAACTTCGGACTCATGATGCTCTCCTTGGCTGGATGTGCACGAATGAGGCGCTGCCGGCCACAGGCCCGCCGGGCCCCAAACCGACCGGGTGCCTGATTCGAGATTGCCCGCCTCCGCTGCCCGAGTCAAGGGCAGGCGCCCCGGCAATGCGGTCACCGACGAGATCAGCAGATTCCTTGCGTGACGCTCTGTCGTGCCCGCCGGCCATTCCCCCACCACGTCACCCGACCCCAGGAAATCGCTGGAAAGGTAAGTTCAAATCCACGACCACTCAACTCGTGCAACGAATCGCGCCTGATAAGGGTTGATTTTCTGAACGCAACCCCGACTAATCCAGCTCGAGCACCAGGCGCAGGCCTCGGCACCGCGACACGCAAATCATCATGGTGTCCCCGGCCTCGCGTTCCTCGTCCGACAGCAGGGAATCGCGGTGATCGATCTCCCCGGAAACCACCGAAGTCTCGCAGGTGCCGCAGATCCCCTCGCGGCAAGAATTCAGCGGGCTCATCCCGGCATCCTCCAGGGCCTGCAGGATGCTCACCCCCACGGGGACATTGATCTCCGTGCCATCGGTCCCCTGCACCGTGAACTCGTGGTCTCCCTCATGCGGAGCGACGGCCGCGCCCGCAGCCTCGGGATCCGCGGCAAAGCGCTCGAAGTGCAGCCGGGAGGGATCGTCCCAGGACTCGGTCATGGATTCGATCACGTTCAGCAGCGGACCTGGACCGCAGGTGTACAGCTGGAAAGCCGCGTTCGGATCGGCCAGCAACTCGGCCAGCGGATAGAAGCCGCTCTCATCGTCGGCATGGATGTGGACCTTGTCCCCGTGGATGGCCAACTCCTCAAGGAAGGCCATGTTCCGCCGGCTGCGGCCCAGATAGATCAGTTTCCACGGCACGCCCGCCGCGGCGGCGGCGCGCACCATGGGCATGATCGGGGTGATGCCGATCCCGCCGGCCAGGAACACGTATTCGGCGGCTGGTGCCAGGACGAAGTTATTCTTCGGCCCGCGCACCTGGATCTTGGTGCCGGGACGCAATTCGTCATGCACATAGGCCGAACCGCCACGCCCGGCAGGTTCGCGCAGCACCGCCAGGCGCCATGATTTCCGCACCCCGGGATCCGAGCAGAGCGAGTACTGCCGGATCAACCCGTTGGGCAGCAGCACGTCAAGGTGGGCCCCGGCGCTCCAGTCGGGCAGATCCTGCCGCAGCGGATGACGCAATTCCAGGGAAAGCACTCCCTCGGACTCGCTGGTGATGCGGTGGACTTCGGTTTCAAAGAATTCCAGACTCGACATCGGTCTGCGCCCTTTCAAGATTGCGTGTGTGGATGAATCAGAGCACCGAGGCCAGGAAGGCCTTGGTGCGTTCGTGCTGCGGATCACCGATGACGTCCTGGGCCGTACCCTGCTCCACCACGTATCCGTCGTCCATGAACACCACCCGGTCAGCAACGTCCCGGGCGAACTTCATCTCGTGGGTCACCACGACCATGGTCATGCCGGAGGCCGCCAGATCCTTCATAACCTTCAGCACCTCGCCGACCAGCTCGGGATCCAGCGCGCTGGTGGGCTCGTCAAAGAGCATGACCTTCGGGCGCATGCACAGCGCCCGGGCGATGGCCACGCGTTGCTGCTGCCCGCCGGAGAGCTGGCGCGGGTAGGCCTTGGCCTTGTCCGCCAGCCCCACCGAGTCCAGCAGGGCCAGCGCCCGCGCGGTCGCGCTCGGGCGCTTCTCCTTCAGCACCAGGCGCGGGGCCTCGATCAGGTTCTCCAGCACGTTCATATGGGGAAACAGGTTGAAGTGCTGGAACACCATCCCGATCTCCACCCGGCTGCGGCAGATCTTGGCGTGCGGCTGCTCGTGCAACTTGGTGCCTTTGAGGTCGTAGCCCATCACCGCCCCGTCCACCCACATCCGTCCGCCCTCAATCGTTTCCAGGTGGTTGATGCAGCGCAGCAACGTCGACTTCCCCGACCCCGAGGGGCCGATCAGGCACACCACTTCCCCGCGGTCCACCTGCAGGTCGATGCCCTTGAGGACCTCCAGCCGGCCGTAGCTTTTGCGGACGGCAGCTGCCTTGATCATCGGCCCGGGCCCCGTGGCGGCGGCAGCGCTTTCCCTGATGGTCGCACTCATTTCTTGGCTCCCTTGAGGGCTAGGGGATCGTGCACCCGCACGAACCGTTTGAGTTGTTGCCACGGGGTGGCCGGCAGGCTGCGCTGCCCGCCCTTGGCGTAGTGGCGTTCGACGTAGTACTGCCCGACGCTCAGGATCGAGGTGACCACGATGTACCAGAGGCTCGCCACCATCAGCAGCGGAATCGTCTCGAAGGTCCGTGCGTAGATGATCTGCGCCGAATACAGCAGTTCCGGGACCGAAATCACCGAGACCAGGGCGGTGGCCTTGAGCATCCCGATGGCCTCGTTGCCCGTGGGCGGGATGATCACCCGCATGGCTTGGGGCAGGACGATCCGCCGCATGGTCTGCAGCCGGTTGATGCCCAGCGCTCCGGCGGCCTCGGACTGGCCGTTCTCCACCGACAGAATCCCGGCGCGCACGATCTCGGACATGTACGCGGCCTGGTTCAACCCCAGCCCCAGGATCGCTGCGGTCATCGGCGTGATGATTGCGTTGGCGTCCAAGTCGACTCCGGGGATCCCGAAGGTGATCGAAGGATAGAGCGCGGCCAGGTTGTACCAAAAGAGCAGCTGGACCAACACCGGGGTGCCACGGAAGAAACTCACATAGGCATAGGCCGCGCTGCGCACCACCGGGTTCGCGGCGATCCGCATCACGGCCAGGACCACCCCCAGCACGATGCCGATGGCCATGCAGATCACCGTCAGCTGCAGGGTCACCCCGATGCCGCGAACGATCGACACGTCGCGGATGTACATCCCGACGGTCGACCACCCGAAATTCGGGTTGGTGACCACCGAACGCAGCAGCAACAACCCCAGGAACACAATCACCGCCGCGGAAATCCACCGCCCCGGATGACGCGCGTTGACGATGCTGTACTCATCGACCGCAGACGCGGTCTTCTTGGGTTCGGTCATGATAGTCATCAGCTGGTCTCCACGCTTACTTGAGCACGACGTCGGCCGGAGTGATCTCGGTGCTGGCCGGCAGCGCCCACTTGGTGTTGATCTCCTGGTAGGCAGGGGATTCAATCACCGCGACCGTCGCGGCCTGGATGGCCGGCAGCAGCTCGCTGCCCTTGCCCAATGCCGTGCCGGTCAGCTCCGGCTCGTAGTCCGGGCCGTCAGCGACCTCGAACTTCCCGTCGGCCAGCTCGCCCTGGTAGGCCAGGGACACCGAATCGGCCATGACTCCCTGAACGCGGCCGGAGGTCAGGGCAAGGTTCGCATCGTTCTGCGTGGGGAAGAACTGCATGTCGATCGCGGCGCTCCCGGCCTCGGTGCACTCCTTGGAGAACTCCGGCAGGATGTCCAGGGACTGGATCGAGCCCTTCTGCGCAGCGATCGCCTTGCCGCACAAGGTTTCCGAGGCCACACTCAGCTTTTCCGGATTCCCCGGCGCCACGGCCACTGCGGTGCCGCCTTGCAGATACGGGACGAAGTCCACTGCCTTGCGGCGCTCGGGCGTGACGCTGAAGGTGGACATGCCCAGGTCGTACTTGCCCGATTGCAGGCCGGGCAGGATGGTGTCGAAGGTTGCCGGGACGTGCTTGACCTTCACGCCCAGCACCGCGCCGAGGGCGTCTCCCATGTCGGCGTCCCACCCGATGATGGTTTTGTTGTCGGTGTCGTAGTACTCGAACGGCGGGTAGGTGGGGTCCGAGGCAATCGTCAGGACGCCCCGGTCCCGGACCTCCGCCGGGAGCAGTGCGCGGGCGGCCTCGTTGATGCCCAAGGTGGCCGCCGATTCGGCTGCCGGGGTGTCGGAGCCTTGGGTGTCGGAGCCTTGGGCCGTCTCGGCTTCCGAGACGGTGGTGCAGCCGGTCGTGGCAAGGGCAAGGAGCATGCCGGCGGCCAGGAAACGGGCGGTGCGGTGCGAGATCATGTTCTGTCCTTTATCAGTGGTGTCCGGGCCGCGAGCGGCACCGGGCACGGTGGGAAAGTCGGAGAAACTAGAGTGAGTCGGAATCAAGCAGCGGTGCGATGTACAGCAAGTGTGAGCCGGGGGCCACCAGCGTGGGGCGGCGCATGATCGCGACCACCCCGTTGATCCGGGCCTGGTATTCACGCGGTGCACGGTCCAGTTCATCGATGAAGTGCACCCGGGCCACCGGCTGCCCGGAGCGCACCGTTTCCCCCAGGTCGACGAGCGGTTCGAAGAGCCCGGCGGCGGTTGAGGTCACCGGGGACTCGGGCACCAGTTCCAGGAACTGCGGTTCTGCGATCTGCGTTGTTGTCCCCGCGTCGGATTCCTCCCGCATGATCCCCAGATCGGTCAGAATCCGCGGCAGGCCCTGGCGCATGGCCCCCAGCGCGTGCCGGTCCACGGTCCCGGACCCGGAAAGCTCGGTGGAAATCGTCAGGATCCCGGCCAGGTCCCCGGCGCTGGACAACGACCCAGGCTCCAGCAGCGGGGCGACCACCATGACATAGGGCAGGCCCAGCAGCTTTGCCGCGCGCAGCTTCGCCGTCCACAACTTTTCATCGGGGCCGCGGTATATGAACGCACAGGGCAGGTAGGTCGAGTTGGATCCGCCCGAATGCATGTCGATCACGAAGTCGGCGCGCGGCAGCAGGTCCCCGGAAATCATCGCCGCCACCTGCCCGGTGGGTCCGCCGCCGGCGTTGCCCGGATAGCTGCGGTTGAGGTTTCCGCCATCGATCGGCGAGACCCGTGCGGCGCCGCGCACGGCCGGGGAATTGGCTGCCGGGACGACGATCACGGTGCCCGTGAGCCGTTCCGGGTCCAGCTCGCGGATCAGTTCGTGAGCCAGGACCTGCCCCTCGTATTCGTCCCCGTGGGTGCCGGCGACCAACAGAGCCACCGGCCCGGGGCCCGAGGAAATCACTGCCAGCGGCACCGGTATGACCGAGCCGTCATGCACGTTGTCCGAATGCACGACGTGCCCGTAGCCCAGCTGTTTCCCGGTGAGGGAGAAATCGATCCCGGTGAAGGATGCGGCGGCCTTGGTGCGTGGGCGCATCGCCGCCGTCCCGGCGCTCACGGGACCCACCGCAGTGCCGCGCCGCGACGCGGGGCCAGCAGTGTGACGGAGACCCGGGCGTCGTCGGCGGTGAGTGAGACGCGCAGCGATTCGTCTTCCTCCCCCTCCACGATGAACACGTCCCCGGGGTTCAGCCAGCGTTCCCACGGCCCATTGACCGCCGAGATCAGCACCTGGCCGTGCAGCGAGGTCACCACCATCTGCTGCCCGGAGGGGCGTTCGACGACACCGGTGTGCCCATCGGCGTAGACGGTCGTCTGAACCCCGATGTATTCGGGGTCCGCGTCGATGAGCACCTCGGAGCCGGACTCATGCTCGGCCAGCCGCGCCGTCCAGCGCCAGGGGTCTCCGCGTTCGTCGGTGTCCGGGCAGGCGGCCAGGGTGCGTTGTCCGGCCCCGGCTTCCCAGTAGTCGTCCAGCGAATCGGCTCGTACCAGCATCCACATGGCGGCTAGGCCCTTGCCCCGGCGACGGGCCGGTCCGCGGCGGCTGCCTGCTCGCGCTTGAGCAGCGTGGAGAGGATACGTCGGGCCTTGGCCACGCCGCCGTCCTGGGCGATGAGCACATCGAACTCGCCGGCCGGGCGGGATTGCATGCCGATTTCCTGGGCTTCCAAGGCCTCGGCATCTTCCTGCAGCACGGTGTTCAGGCCCACGCGCAGGTCCTCGGTGGCCTGCGTATCGTCGAGGGCGAAGTTGCGGCTGAAGGCGTAGTAGTACCAGGAGTTGTGCTCGTCGATGGGGGTGATGCCGTTGAGCACCTTGATCAGATAGCCCTCCTCGCGGGGACGGCCTTCCCCGGTGATTCCCGAGTGCAGCACGTGCAGGTTGGGGACGAAGAACTCGGTGCAGTGGAAACGGTCGAACAAACCGCGGGCATCCATGGTGTCGGCGTACAGCGGCGGGGCGGCCACCGAAGGCATCAGCCTATCGACGCTGACCACCGAGCCCTCGACTTCCACGGTGATGCCGTGCTCGTAGATGTAGTCGTCGCCCACGGTGGTCTGGTGCAGGAACGACTCGTGGGTCAGATCCAGCAGGTTGTCGTGGATCAGCCCGGCGCGGCACTTGAAGTGGAACGAGTGGGTGACCGTCGCCCATTCGGGGTCGGTCATCCAGTGCGTGTCCGGCACGTCCGCGGGGTCGGCCAAATCGACATCGCCCATCCAGGCCCAAATCCAGCCGTCCTTTTCCACCAGCGGGTACTTGCGGACCTTGGCACGCTCCGGGATGGTGCTCTGCGCGGGGACCTTGGTACACATCCCGTCTTCGCCGTAGGTGAAGCCGTGGTAACCGCACTCGATGGAATCTCCGATGGTGCGGCCTTTCGAGAGCGGGAAGGCGCGGTGGGCGCAGCGATCGGCCAGGGCCACGGGCGTGCCGTTCTGGGTGCGGAAGAGCACAATCGGCTGCTCGCAGATCACGCGTTTGACCGGCTTGCGGTCGACCTCGTTGCTCCAGGCCGCCACATACCAAGTGTTCAGGACATACATGTTTTTCCTTTGTCGGGAGAGGGAACGCTATGAATTGTATTCACCGTATACAGTGGATACAGATAGGTCAAGGCTTTTTTGTGACGTACGCCACCAGCGCCGTGTCGGGGAACAAAAGCCGCACGCTAGACTGCTGGGAACCGCGACGAAACATTTTCAGGGAGACGCATGGCTACGGGAGTCCACGACGCAAGGCCACTGGCGGTACGCGTCCACGAACAAATCGCCTCCGAAATCGTCAGTGGCGCGCTGAAGCCGGGAACCGCCCTGGTCCAAGAACAGGTTGCTGCGCAATACGGAGTTTCGCGGACCCCGGTGCGCGACGCGCTGGCTCTGGTCGCCATGGAAGGCCTAGCCACGCTGGTGCCCGGGAGCGGGTACGTGGTCAACAACCTCACGGCTCAGGACGTGTACAACGTCTTCGAGGTGCGATACCACCTGGAGCAGCTGGCGATGGCACAGGCCATCGGCAGGCACTCCCCTGCGCAACTGGTACGACTGCGGGCGCTCATCGACGAATTCGAGACGCTGGAACCCACCGACGCGGAGGAACAGTTCCGCCTCGGCAAGGAATTCCATCTCAGGCTCATCGACCCCTGCCCCAACCAGTACCTACGCGAGACCCTGGGAAGCATCTGGGGACACCCGATCCAGCGGCGGATCACCCGTGTCTACCAGCTGGGTCCGGAACACCAGGCATCCATTGCGCAGGCGCACCGCGATATCCTAGAGGCGCTCCCCGCAGGCGACCTGGAAACGATCATCCGGGTCCTGGGCCACTGCCACGACGCCGGCGACATCAACCCGCAGGACCTCCCCTCCCGGGAGTGAAGCCGGATTACCGGGTACGGCTATGATCCGGTGAATTTCGCTCTGATCCGCAGGATCTCCTCCTGGTAGGCGAGGTACAAGTTGGCGATCAAGCCTGTCTCATTCAAGTTCCCGCCCAGAATCTCACCGACCCTCTTGACTCGATAGCGCACCGTGTTCGGATGGACGTAGAGCCAGGCCGCCACTCTGGCGACGTCCTGGTCCATGGCCAGGTACCCCTGGATGGTTTCCACCAGTTCCTTCTCAAGCCGCAGCGGCTGTGTGAATTTCGTCAGCCGCTTGCGATCCGCGGGGCCCCGGAGTCCGGCCAAGAACCAGCTTGCCGGATCGACGTCATCCATCCGGATCAGGCTACCGCCTGACTCCGCCCCACCGACGGTGCGCCGCCGAGCTATGCTCACGGCGAGTTCGGCATCCAGGAATTGTTGGGGGACTTGTGCCAATGATCCGGTGGTCTCGCTCAATCCGATCGCCAAACCCTGTCCGCCTGCCGCCAACCACTGCTCGCTTGCCCTGGTGTCTGGCAGCAAGGCGTGAAACCCTGGCGGCACTTCTGGCGTCCTGCCATTTTCCGCAAAGAGTAGGGGGACGCCCATGCGCTCGGCGGAATCAATCAAGGTCTCGACCCTGGCCGGGGTCAACAACTCGTCGCCCAACGTGGTGGCCACCAACGAGCGGATCGGTTCGAAGGCCTTGAACCCCAAGGGCTTGAGCAACTCCCAGTAGCGCAGTTCACGGGAGACCTCGATCCCGTCCTGCAGGGAGGTGAGCAGCCGGGCATTCTCATGTCGCTGGCGTGAGGTGTCCAAGTGGCTGATGCCCTCGATGGCTCCGAGCATGCGCTGCGTGGTTTCAAGCAGAACATCGCCTAGTTCATCGAGCATGGCCCCGTTCCGTGTGGCAATCGCCAGATGGTAGCCGCGGCGGCGCAGTACCACGGAACGGTACATGACCTCCCAGCGACCGATCGAAATCCTGTCCTGGGGCGAGCCCCCGTTGCCGATGGCCGCGAAGATAAGGTTCGTGGGCCCTTCCCCCGTCGATTCAACAATCGCGCCGGAATCCTCGTAGAGCACCGCAGTGCCACGGCAGACGGTTCCCAACCTGGCGATCAACGACTTGATGGGTGTATCCGAGGAGATGCTGTCCAACAGGTCGTTGGTCAGCCAGAGCATACGCTTGAGCCCGTAGCCACCCGGAGCGGGTGCGTTCTGGTTGACGTAGCTTTCGATGTGCTGGAAGGGCACCTCCGGGGCAACCGCCACCAATGGCAGCCCAAACTCGAGGCAGCACTGACGCAACTGGTCGGGTATCGATGCAAAATACACGCCGATGCCGAAGAACAACGCGGCGACCTTCGCCCGGTGCAGTCCCTCCACCAGCTCCCGAGCCGCAGTCCCCGGCTGCCCCTCGTTGAGGAAGCGCATGCCCGTGGTCAGCATGATGTTTCCCGGTTCAAACCACCGGGCCGGATCATGTATCTCCGAGCTGTGCGCCCCGCTGACCTGGGGGTCGAACGAACCGACCACTACGAGCTCCAGGCCCAGGGTTTTGTCCTTCAGAACGTCGCTCAAGTGCAGCACTGCGGTTCCTCTTGCTCGATGCGCTCGCGGTTTTCCGGGCCGTGAAGCCTAGAATCATCCCGAGCCCGGCCGGAATTTGTAGAAATTACAATCATAGGACCGCGATCTTTGAATTCCGCTAATGACAGCGACACGCGTCACATTGCATGGTTGGTTGAAGCAGAATCCGAACCACCAAGGAGCACACAATGGCGAATTTACGAGTTGCCGTGGACGTCGGAGGCACATTCACCGACGTCTGCATTTTCGACGAGGAGACCCAGGAAATGCGGGTCACCAAGGTTCCTTCCACGCCGCACGACCCCATGGTGGCCGTCATGGGGGGCGTAGAAAGGGCCAACATCAATCTTGCCGACGTCTCATTGTTCTCACATGGAACGACCGTGGCGACAAACGCCCTTATCACTCGCAAGTTCCCGGCTTCGGCCATGATCACCACCCGCGGGTTCCGCGATGTGATCGAAATCCGCGACGGAACCAAGGACGATCTTTGGGATGCCTACAACGACGTCTCGGGTCCCTACATCCGACGACGCGACCGCTTCGAGGTCACCGAGCGAATCGACTTCTCCGGCAAGGTCGTCACCGCCTTGGATGAGGTCGGGGCCCGGCGGCTCGCCGCCTTGCTGCGCAAGCGCGGAACCACCACGATTGCCGTGTGCTTCATCAACTCCTACGCCAACCCGGCCAACGAGATCCGGATGCGCGAGATCCTCCAGGAGGAACTTCCCGAGGCCACAGTCTCGGCATCCGCCGAGATCCTTCCCGAGATCTTCGAGCACGACCGTTTCAACACCGCGGTCTCCAACGCCGTGCTGGCCCCGCTGGTGACCGGATACGTGGACCGTCTGGCCACACAACTCAAAGACGGCGGATATTCCGGGGACCTGTTGCTGCTTCACTCCGGCGGCGGATCGATGACCCCGCGAATGGTCAAGCGATACCCGGTGAGACTCGCCGCCTCCGGCATTGCCGCAGGCGCCATCGCCGCCAAGCATGTCGCCCAGCAATGCGGCTTCGAGAACGCCGTCGGGTTGGACATGGGCGGCACCTCCACGGACATCTGTCTGGTCTCGGGCGGCGAATTGCGCATCACCAAGGAATGGCAGGTCGAATACGGCCACCCCATCGTCTTCCCCTCCATCGAGGTCATGACCATCGGTGCCGGCGGCGGTTCCCTGGCACATATCGACATCGCCGGGTCCCTGCGCAACGGCCCCCAGTCCGCGGGCGCGGCACCGGGCCCGGCCTGCTACAACACCGGCGGCGAAGAGCCCACCAACTGCGACGCCAACGTGGCCTTGAACCGCTTGGGAACCAACTTGGCTGGCGGCGCCAAGTCCCTGGACCGTGCCCTGTCCCTGGAGGCCATCAAGCGCGTCATCGCCGTGCCGCTGGGCATGGAAGAGGCCGAGGCCGCCCACGCCGTCCTGCAGGTCGCCAACGCCAACATGGCCGACGCGGTCCGCCTAATCTCCATCCGCCGCGGCTACGACCCGCGCGATTTCGCGCTCATCGCCTTTGGCGGGGCCGGTGCGCTGCATGGCGCCGAGGTGGCACGCGAGCTGAGCATCCCCACCGTCGTGGTCCCGGCGAACCCCGGGGTCACCTCCGCACTGGGCTGCCTGCTGGTCGACATCCGCCACGATCTCTCGGCCATGTTCACGGGCCTGGCCTCCGAGACCGATCCGGCCGAAATCGAAGCCCGGTTCACGACCCTGGAAAGGGAAGCCTCCTCGCGCCTGCGGCACGAGGGCGTCAGCGACGATAATGCCGTCCTGCAACGCGAGATCTCCATGCGCTACGCGGGACAGTGGCGCTCGCTCTCGGTCCCCATCGGGTCCGGACGCGGTTCCCTGGACACCGCCATTGAGACCTTCCACCAGGAACACGAGCGGGAATTCGCCTTCCGCCAAGACGACCAACCGGTCGAGATCTACCAGCTACTGCTCAGCGCCGTCGGCAAGACCCCGAAGCCGGCCTTTCTTCCGGCCACCGAGCTCAACGCAGCCCCGGGTCCCCCGGCCTCCACGCGGGAAGTCTACTTCGGGGATGCCGGATGGCTGGACACTCCTGTCTACGACCGGAGCCGGCTTCCCGCCGGTGCCACGTTCCCCGGACCGGCCATCATCGACCAGCTCGATTCCACCACCGTCGTGCCACCGCGCACGACCGCCGAAATCGACGGCTGGGGCAACATCCGCATCCACCTCCACGACCTTTCCTCAAGCAAGGAGTCCTAGTCATGACCGATACACTCGTTGCCCCAGATACCCTGGCCAACACGGCAAAACATCCATCACTGGACCCCGTCACCTTCGAGGTGCTCAAGAACGCGTTCGCGACCTCGGTCGACCTGATGAGCGAACAGATCCTGCGCACCTGCTACTCCTTCGTCATCTACTCCCGCGACTTCTCCTCGGCATTGTGCGATGCCCAGGGCAACACCGTGATGCAGGGCTCCGGCGACATCGCGGTGCACGTGGGCACGCTGCACTTCCAGTGCAAGGCCGTGCTCGAGGAGTTCGGCACGGATATCCACCCCGGCGATGTCTTCGCGATCAACGACCCCTACCGCGGCGGGACGCACTTCAACGACGTGTCCTTCATCCGGCCGGTTTTCGCCGACGGAGAGGTCATCGCCTTCGCCCAGAACAAGGGCCACTGGGCAGACATCGGCGGCAATGTCCCGGGATCCTTCGACGTCAACGCCAAGGACCACTTCGGCGAAGGACTGCGCATCACCCCGGTGCGGATTTGGTCCAAGGGCGTCTTCCTGCACGACGTCGCCCAGCTGCTGGTGTCCAACACCCGCGCCCCGCGCCAGGCCATGGGCGACCTCCACGCCCAGTCCGAGGCCACCGCGGTCTGCGAGCGCGAGGTGCACCGGCTGGTCGGCAAATACACCAAGGGCACCGTGCTGGCGGCCATGCAGGAAACCCAGGACTATGTGGAGCGCACGGTGTTGCGGCAGCTGGAGTCCCTGCCCCGCGGCGAATGGGAAACCACCGACTACATCGACGTGGACCCGGGCAAGGGCGAGGGCCTGGTGCCGATCAAGATCAAGCTCACCCTCGACGGGAACGGCATCCACTACGACCTGACCGGGTCGGCTCCCGCCGTGGCCACATTCCTGAATTCCGGGTACGGAACCACGCACTCGGCCATCTACGCCGGCACCAAGACCTTCTTCCCGGAGGTCCCGCTGAACTCGGGTTTCTACGCCGCGGTCCGCGCCGAGATCGGCCCGGAAGGCACCGTGGTCAACGCCGGATGGCCCTACGCCGTCACCGGGTTCTGTTCCGGCCCGTACGAGAAGATCATGAACGGGATCTTCGAACTGTGGAGCCAGATCATGCCCGAACGCGCCATGGCGTGCGCGTTCAACCTCGAGTACCTGCTGGTTGGCGGCAAGGACGCCCGGACCCCGAACAACGAGTACTTCATGTGGTACGACTGGATGGCCGGCGGTTGGGGCGGACGGGCCAGCAAGGACGGATCCTCGGCCACGGCTCCGGTCTTCGGCCCGGGCCTGGCCGTGCAGCCGGTCGAGGGCCAGGAACGGCTCTCGCCCGTGCTGACCACCCGGCACGAGATCGCCATGGACTCCGCCGGTCCGGGTCGCTACCGCGGCGGACTGGGGATCGAAAAGGGCGGGGTGCTCACCGATGCCTTCGACACCGTGATGAGCTACTGCTGCGACCGGGCCCGCTCCATCACCTGGGGCATCGAGGGCGGCCTGCCCTCCATCCCGCACGGGGTCTGGCTGAACAAGGGGACGGAGCAGGAACGCTACCTCGGCTCGAACTTCTCCTCCGTGCCGGTCCAGTCCGGGGACACCTTCACCCGGCCCTCCGCCGGCGGCGGCGGCTTCGGCGACCCGCTGCTGCGCACCGCCGACGAGGTCCGGGAGGACGTCATCGACGGCTACGTCTCGATCGAACGCGCCGCCAAGGACTACGGCGTGGTGATTCGCGAGATCGACGCGGAACTCGACGAGTTCGAGATCGACGAGGCCGCCACCACCGCGCTGCGCGAACAGATCCGTGTCGCGCGGCCGGGCTGGCTCACCGAGGATGCGCACGCGGTCGCCGAACGCTACCGCAACGGCACCACGGGCATGCTCGATGTCATCCGCCGCCACGGCGTGATCCTGGACTGGGGCACCGGCGAACTATACGAAAACACCACCGCGGAGTACCGGCAGTTGATGAAGCGCCGCTCATCGGCCCACTGGCACTAGCCGCCGGCCCACCGCCGCCAAGCGGAGGGGGTCCGGAAAGCAGCCTGGTTTCCCGGCGGCTTCGCGCCCCTTCCGCCCGGCCGCACCGCCTTCCTAGGGGCCCGAAGGATTCGCCGGCGGGTGTCCCCCCCTGCCGAGGTGGTTCCCTTCCCGATTCAGCTTTCCCTGCGCTGAACCGGGCCGGGGTCGCGGCCTGGGTGCTCTCGGCAGCGGCCGGGATCACGCTGATCCAATCCGGCAGCCCCTGGGCCTCGAACATCGGCTCGCTGGCCACCCCGGTCTTGGCGGCGCTGATCTATGGGGCCTTGATTCGCCGCTCTCGCTCCGAAACCGCGGCCCCCGCGGCGAGCCTGGCCGGCCGGTAGGACCCGTCCGCACCGGATGCACGGTGGCATCCTTGCCGGCTCCGACAGCTGGCCCACCACCACTGAAACAGGCATCGCCCGCACTCCCCCGGCCAGGGGGAATCCGGGCGATGCCTGTTTTTGCTTTTAGCGGCTGGCGACGAACGCCTTCACGCAGGCCTCGATGTCCTCGGCCGAGTGCGCTGCCGAGAGCTGCACGCGGATACGCGCCGCGCCCTTGGGCACTACCGGGAAGCTGAAGGCCGTGACAAAGACACCGTGCTCGAGCATCTTGTCCGCGACCTCGGCGGCCTTGACCGCATCTCCGAACATCACCGGGATGATGGCGTGTTCGCCATCGAGCAGGTCGAAGCCTTCCTCGGTCATCCGGGTCCGGAAGTGCGCTGCGTTTTCGAAGAGCTTGGTGCGCAGTTCGCCCGATCCCTCGACCAGTTCCAGGGCCTTGAGCGTGGCGGCAACAATGGCCGGGGCCAGCGAGTTGGAGAACAGGTAGGGCCGGGCCTTTTGTCGCAGCATCGCCACGATCTCGTTGCGTGCTGCAACATAGCCGCCCGAGGCACCGCCCAGGGCCTTGCCGAAGGTGCCGGTGTAGATGTCCACGCGCTCCGAGACCCCTGCGTGCTCGGGGGTGCCGGCGCCGGTGGCGCCCATGAAGCCCACCGCGTGGGAGTCATCGACCATCACCAGTGCACCGTACTTATCAGCCAGATCGCAGATGGCCTGAAGCGGTGCGATGAAACCGTCCATGGAGAAGATACCGTCGGTGACGATGATGGTGCGCCGTGCCCCGGCCCCGTCGTTCATCGCCGCTGCGGCCTGCAGCTGGGTCTCCAGGTCCGCCATGTCCTGGTTCTTGTAGCGGAAGCGCTCGGCCTTGGACAGGCGGATGCCGTCGATGATCGAGGCGTGGTTCAGCGCGTCGGAAATGATCGCATCTCCCGCGCCGAAGAGCGATTCGAAGACCCCGCCGTTGGCGTCGAAGCAGCTGGAGAACAGGATTGTGTCTTCGGTGCCCAAGAATTTTGAGACCGCGGCCTCGAGTTCCAGGTGCAGGTCCTGGGTGCCGCAGATGAAGCGGACCGATGCCATGCCGAAGCCGCGAGTGTCCATGGCGTCCTTGGCCGCTTGGATGATGCGCTCATCGTCGGCCAGGCCCAAGTAGTTGTTGGCGCAGAAGTTCAGCACCTGTTTGGAGGCGGCACCGAGCTCGCCGGCGGAGATGCTGGCCGACTGGGCTGAGTCGATGTGGCGTTCGGACTTGAACAGGCCGTCGGTGCGCAGCTGGGCCAGTTCGGCTGCCAGCTCGTTTTTCATGGTGTACATGTGCTTCTCCTGGAAGTCGCGGGTGGAGGGGGGAAGATGCGTAGGGGCTAGAAAACGGTCCAGTCAAGCACGACTTTACCGCCGTGGCCGGAGCGGGCGGCGGCGAAGCCTGCCTCCCAGTCCGTGGCCGGCAGGTAGTCGGTGACCACCGAGGAGATGCGCTCGCGCAAGACCGGGTTGGAGGTGAGCATGGCGCTCATGGCGTACCAGGTCTCAAACATCTCGCGGCCGTAGATGCCCTTGAGGGTGAGCATGTGGGTGACGACCTTGCCCCAGTCGATGTCGATGGAGCTGGAGGGCAGACCCAGCATCGAGATGTGCCCGCCGTGGTTCATGTTCTCGATCATTTCCGGCAGCGCGGTGGGATGACCGGACATTTCCATGCCGAAGTCGAAGCCCTCGCGCATGCACAGCTCGCGCTGGGCGTCCTTGATGCGGGTCTTGGACACGTCGATGGCCAAATCCACGCCCATCCCGCGGGCCAATTCCAAGCGCTGCGGGGAGACATCGGTGATGGCGATCTTGCGTGCCCCGGCATGGCGGGCCACGGCGATGGCCATTAGCCCGATGGGCCCGGCTCCGGTGATCAGCACGTCCTCGCCGACCATCGGGAAGGACAGTGCGGTGTGCACGGCGTTGCCGAACGGGTCGAAGATCGCACCGAGTTCCGGGGAGATCGATTCATCCTGGTGGACCCAGACGTTGGCCTCGGGGATGACCACGTATTCGGCGAAGGCGCCATCGCGCTGGACACCGACCGAGACGGTGTTGATGCACATATGGCGTCGACCGGCCCGGCAGTTCCTGCACATCCCGCACACCACATGGCCCTCGCCAGAGACCCTGTCCCCGACCTTCACGTCGTGCACTTCGTCGCCGATTTCAACGATTTCGCCGTAGAACTCGTGTCCGGGGATCATCGGGGCCTTGATCATGGCCTTGGCGGCATCATCGTAGGCCTGGATGTGCAGGTCGGTGCCGCAGATCCCTGCCGTCATCACGCGGATCTTGACGTCGTGCACGCCGGGGACCGGTTCGGGGCGGTCAACCAGCTCAAAACCTGCATGCGGTCCGGACTTGTACAGTGCCTTCATCGATGGCTCCTCATATTGCGCCGCCACAGCGCGTTCAACAGACGATTGGACTCCAGTCTGGCATCTTGGCCCCACGGTAGATACCTTAGAAGATACGCATGTTTCTCAAACAACGATTTAGGATTCACTACATGGAAGTCAGTCAGCTGCAGATCCTTCGTGAACTCGGCGACCTCGGTTCGGTCACGGCCGTCGCCCACGCCATGTACGTCACCCCCTCCGCCGTCTCCCAGCAACTGGCCCTGCTCCAACGCAATATCCAGGTCCCCTTGACCCGAAAAGAAGGCAGAAATCTGGTGCTGACCGAGGCCGGCGAGGTGCTGGCGGCGGCGGGAGCCTCGGTCATTTCCTCGCTGGCGGCCGCTCGCGCCGCGATCGGCGACTTCCAGGAAAGCCCTGCCGCAGCGGTGTCGGTCGCTGGGTTCCACTCCGTGGGCCAGGCGCTCTTTGCCCCGTTGCTGGCCAAGCTGGAAGCCCACGGGGCACCGGTGCCGAGGTTCTTCGACGAGGACGTTGCCCAGCAGGACTTCCCGGCGCTCACGGCCCGCTATGATCTGGTGCTGGCCCACCGCATGGACTTCTCCCCGGTGTGGCCGGCGGACAAGGTGGTGGTTTCGGCCCTCGCCCACGAACCCTTGGACATCGCACTTCCGGCCGGACACCGGCTCGCGGCCAAACGCACGCTGGTCCCCTCCGATCTGACCGAGGAGCGTTGGGTCGTCAGCCGCGAGGGCTATTCCCCGGCCGATGTCCTTCTGGCCATCAGCGCCGTCTCCGGGGTGGCCCCGCAGATCGTCCACCGCATCAACGATTACGCGACCGTCGCCACGCTGGTGGCCGCGGGAGAAGTTCTGGGCATCATCCCGCGCTACACCGCCGGAGCCGTGCTGGGCACCTCGGTGGTGCTGCGCCCCTTGGAGGGGATCGCCAACCGGCGACGCATCGATTTGTTGGCGCGACCCGAATCCATGCAACGGCTCAGCGTGCAGCTGGTGGCCAGGGCCATGGGTGAGGCGATGGCCGAGCTCAGCACTCCCTGAAACGCCCCTCGACACCCCCTGCTCCGAGCCAGGTCCGTACGGGTCTGCACCAGTTCTTTCGCTCCCCGTTCTAACCCTCGTCCAGTAATTGCTCGATGCCGTGGATGCCAACCTCCCGCAGAGGGTCCCCGTCCTCCAGGGAAGACATCAACACCGCGTAGTTCACCGCCCAGGCACGGGCCCGCTCCCAGATGCCCGCTGAATACAGCCCGTGGCGCTCCAGTCCTGCGCGCAGTTGCCTCCGGCCCTGAGGTGTGAAGTGCAGCCAGGCCACGGCCAGGTCGCTGGCAGGGTCACCGGCGGTCAGGTCCCCGAAGTCGATCACCGCTTCCAATCGCGCAACCTCCGGGGCGGTGCCGACAACAGCCTGCCCCAGGCCCTCGGCGCCACGTGGTCCAGCCTTCCCGGCACCGCTAATGAGCATATTGTGCGGGTGCGGATCCCCATGCAGCCACAGGCGCGGACCGACACGCTCCGGTGCGGCCAGCCCCTGCTCCCACAGCTCCAACAGCCCGGTGCGTTGGGGTTCGGCCACGGCCTCCATCCGAGTGCGGGCCGCCAGGTCGCGATCCCGCAGCGGCACCCCACGCACCGGGTTCACCGGCGCATCGGCCGGCGCCGGCACATGCAGCGCCCTGAAGAATGCGGCCAGCGTTGAGGCATAGCCATCGCGTGCCACAGCGGGCACCGACGCCGCGCTGATCCCGGGCAGCCACCGCATCACCGCCCAGTGGTAGGGATAGCCCTCCCCCGGTTTCCCGCGATGCACCGGCACCGGGACCGGAAGCGGCAACCTGGGCGCCAGGAACGGCAACCAGCGCACCTCTCGGAGCAACAGCACGTGCGCCGACTCCCGGCGCGGCAGCCGAACCGCATACTCCGGGCCCAGCCGGTAGATCACGTTGTCCCAGCCGTCGTCGAGGAACTCCAGTCCGAGGCCGGCAAGCTCGGGACATTGCGCGCGCAGCAGCGCTTGCACCAGTTCCCCATCGATGTGGACGTCGGCCGCGGGCCGGGTCGGTGGCGGTGGTGCTGGTTCGGCGTTCACACCCCCGGTGTCTCGTTCATGGCCTGGATCTGGATCAGGTTCCCGCAGGTGTCATCGAGCACCGCGGTGGTCACCGGCCCCATGCTGGTCGGCGGCTGGGTGAAGACGACGCCGAGCCCGGTGAGCCGTTCGTACTCGGCCTGCACGTCGGTGACGGCGAAGGCGGTGAACGGGATCCCGTCGGCCACCAGCGCGTCACGGAACGGTCCGACAGCACGGTGGTTGGCCGGTTCCAGCACCAGCTCGACCCCGTCGCGGGCCTCGGGCGAGACCACCGTCAACCAGGAGAACTCGCCCATCGAGACCTCGGTCTTCTTCTCGAAGCCCAGCTTCGTGGTGTAGAACTCCAGCGCCTGGGCCTGGTCGGTTACGAAGATACTGGCGAGGTGGATTCTCATGGTTCGGTCCTTCGTCTGAAGTCGTGGTTTGGTCCCGTGGACAGCGCAGCAACCTGCAACTCCTGTCCCACCGCGGTGGCCCACTGGCCCGGGATGAGAGGGGCCGTGTTCAACGCATAATATCCGCTCGCCATGACTCCCGAGAATACTCGCGGAGAAGAACCAACATCCTCTCTAAGCCGGACGGCCCCACCCCATTGGCTTCCACGGTGCTTTCGTCAGGAAGTCCGCGGGATTTCCGGCACTCTCGGACTCCCCCAAACTCACGCAAGCCATCCTCAGGCACAGGTGCCCTCCGAGTTATCCACATTCCCCGATGCTCCGCACCACTGCCTCAGCCCGTGGCGCATGCTAGACCCATGACCACAGCAGCAGCCATCGCCCTGCTCGCGGGAGACCGCGAGGATCCGAGGTACCCAGCTACCCCGGACGATGAGTTGCGCGCCTACACCGCTCTGGCGTTGGCCCTCGAGGAACTCGGGCCGCGCATCGCCAAGCACACTACCTCGCCTGCCGACGCCGCCTACTTCGTCCAGGTGGTCGAACGTACCCACCGCAACATCGGCTTCACCCAACTCTCGGCCACCGGCCTGGCCCAGCGCACTCTGGTCCACGAGCTACCCGAAGACACCTTGGTCGGCATCAACCAGTGCCTCACGGACCCGCCTGCCTACATCGCCGGAACCCTCGAGATGCCCGAAGCTCCCGCCACTCCTCCCAAGGGGCGGCCCACCTTCAAGAACACCGTCGAGTTCCTACAAAACACGTTCCGCATCGGTTTCAACGAGGCCCGGGACCGCGTGCAGGCAGCCACGCGCTTGTTCCCGGGTATCGATATCCACGGCATCGAGCATCCGCCGGCGTTCCCGCTCTTGGCCGATGCGCTCGCGAGCGGCAAGGCCTCGCCCCAGCAGCTCGCCGATGCCGCCAAAAAGCTTGAGCGGATGCGGCCGGAGATCAAGCAATACCCCAACTCCGACGAGCTAGCCAGCGAGTTAGAGGCGCAAGTCGCCGATTCGGTGAAGGAACAAGTTCCACGCACCACCAACAAGCTCTTCAACGCCATCCAGGTCGCTCTCGATCATGGCGTCAAGGAACCCACCGAGGAAGTGCTGCGCACCAAACTCGGTGCCTTCTACCGCGGCACCAACGCGGGCATCGCGGAGTTCATCCTGCGTGTCCGGGCGGCCGATGCCGAGCTCCTGCTCACGCTTTTTGCCCAGCTGGACAACGCGCGGACCAAAGCCGGTGACCGCGACGCACTGCGCCAGCAAGCCACCGGAGTGCCCAAGGAAACCGACGGCGCGAACGGGACCGACGGATCGAATGGTTTCGTGGATTCGAAGGATTCCGACGCTTCCGCGAACTTCGACTCCGACTCCACCGAACCCCCTGAATCGCCCGAAGCACCAGAAGCCATCGCCGACGACGCCGGAAACGACACTCACGCCGACACCGCGCCCATGCTGCCGGACTTCCCCGACTTCCTCATCGATCCGGCGACCGGCCTCCCGCTGACCGACCCGGCCGAAGCCAACAAACTGACCTTGGACCCAGTGCCCTCCGAAGCCAACCTCCTCGAAGCCATGAACAACACCGATTATGGTTCCGACGGCCTCACCCCGCCGCAGCGGCATCTTCAAGGTTTGATGAACTTGCTCAAAACCAACGGCAGAGCACCGAAGGGAACCAAGACCGCGGGGCTTCCTTCTCCGGAAATATTCATCATCACGACGCTGGCCGAGCTCGAGGGTAAAGCTGCCCAAACTGGCCTCACCCTGCACGGCCAAAAATACACCCCGGCCCAACTCAGACATGCTTTGTGTATTGGCGGGGCAATCCCCATCACGATGAACGGCAAAAGCCGGATCCTGGATCTGGGCACCGAGCAGCGCTACTTCCCTGACTACATGCGCAAGGCAATCCTCGCCATCTATGGCGGGTGCATCTTCCCCGGGTGCACCGTGCCACCGGAACATTGCGAGATCGACCATGACGACGAATGGTCCCAGGGCGGAACCACCCGGATCAACGACGGGCGGGCCTTGTGTTCCGGACACCACCACGCCAGACACACCGGACAGCTCAGCGTTATCCGGGACACCGACGGGCTCTATTCCGTGATCCTGCCGAAGTACCTTGACCCGGAGCAAAAACCACGACGCAACACCTATTGGCGCCAAGCCCCCAATGCCCTGCCATTGTTCTGAGCCCTGCCCGCACCCGGACAAGGAACACCCTTAACGGCCTCGAGCCCCGGCCCCCACTTCAGTGGGTGACCGGGGCTCGAGGCTGTCTGAAGCGGAAAACTTCGGGAACTAGCCCTCGATGCCCAGCTTCTCCAGCACCAATTCGCGCACGCGGCCGGCATCGGCCTGTCCGCGGGTGGCCTTCATGACCGGGCCCATCAGCGCACCGATGGCCTGCAGCTTGCCGCCCTTGACCTTGGCGACGACGTCGGGCATGGCTTCCATGGCAGCGTCGATTGCGGCACCCAGTGCCGCATCGTCGTTCACCACCGCAAGCGAACGCTTCTCGACGATCTCGGAGGGCGTTCCCTCGCCGGCAACCACAAACTCGAGCACCTGGCGGGCGATCTTGTCGTTGATCTTCTTCGCGCCGATCAGCGAGTTCAGTTCCACGATCGTGGCCGGAGTGACACCCAGATCTGCAACGTCCTTATCGGCGTTGTTGGCCAGGCGCGCAATCTCGCCCATCCACCACTTGCGGGCCACCGCGGCGGTGGTTCCAGCGGCAATGGTCTCCTCGATCTGCTCGGTAACACCCGCGTTCACGACGTCGCGGAACTCGGCATCCGAGTAACCCCAGGCTGCCTGCAGGCGCTTACGGCGCTCGGCCGGCGGCTCGGGCAGGCGGGCGCGCAGCTCCTCGATCCACTCGGGCGTGGTGATAATCGGCACCAGGTCCGGTTCCGGGAAGTAGCGGTAGTCATCCGCGTCCGACTTCGGGCGGCCCGAGGTCGTGGTGCGGGTGTCCTCGTGCCAGTGGCGGGTTTCCTGCACGATGGCAGCCCCCGAGTTAAGCACCGCTGCGTGGCGCTCGATCTCAAAGCGCACCGCGTGATCCACGGCGCGCAACGAGTTCACGTTCTTGGTCTCGGTGCGGGTACCGAACTTCTCGGCTCCCTTGAGCATCAGCGAGACGTTGGCGTCGCAACGCACGTTGCCGCGCTCCATCTTCGCGTCGGAGACATCCAGTGCCTTGACGATCTCGCGGATCGCCGCGACGTAGGCCTTCGCCAGCTCGGGGGCGCGCTTGCCGGCACCCTCGATGGTCTTGGTGACGATTTCCACCAGCGGCACGCCGGAGCGGTTGTAGTCCACCAGCGAGTAGTCGGCACCCTGGATGCGGCCGGTGGCCCCGCCCATGTGGGTGAGCTTGCCGGCGTCTTCTTCCATGTGTGCGCGTTCAATCTCCACGCGGAAGACCTCGCCGTCGGACAGCTCGATGTCGATCCAGCCGTCGTACGCGACCGGGTCGTCGTACTGGGAGGTCTGGAAGTTCTTCGGGGTGTCCGGGTAGAAGTAGTTCTTCCGGGCGAAACCGCAGCGTTCGGCGATCTTGCAGTTCAGCGCCAGACCGATCATGATCGCGTATTCCACCGCGGTCTTGTTGACCACCGGCAGCACGCCGGGCAGGCCCAGGCAGACGGGGGTCACATTGGTGTTGGGCGTATCGCCGAACACGTTCGGTGCGGAGGAGAACATCTTGGTCTTGGTGTTCAGCTCGACGTGGACCTCAAAGCCCAACACCGGGTCGTATTTTTCCAGTGCGACATCGAAGTCGACAAGTTCTTCTTGGTGCATGGCCATGTTAGGCAACCCCTCCGGTGGTGGTGGCGGACAATTCGGGGGCCTGATCCAATAGACGGCCACCCCAAGAGTCTTCCAGCAATTTCTCAAGTGCCGCTCCGACACGGTACAGACGCGCGTCTTCGCGAGCCGGGGCCAGGAACTGGATCCCGACCGGCAGGCCCTCGGACAGTCCACCGGGAACGGTGATGCCCGGGATCCCGGCCATGTTCGCCGGGATGGTGGCCACGTCGTTGAGGTACATCGACAACGGGTCATCGATCTTGGAGCCCAGCTCGAAGGCGACGTTCGGGGAAGTCGGGGAAATCAGCACGTCGGCGAGCGCAAACGCGGCGTCGAAGTCGCGCTGGATCAGCGTGCGGACCTTCTGCGCCGAGCCGTAGTAGGCATCATAGTAGCCCGCGCTCAACGCGTAGGTGCCCAGGATGATGCGGCGCTTGACCTCCTCGCCGAAGCCTGCGGCACGGGTAGCACCCATGACGCGTTCGATGGTCAGCGGACCCTCTTCGGGCAGCACACGGGTGCCGAAGCGCACGCCGTCGAACTTGGCCAAGTTGGAGGATACTTCCGAGGGCATGATTAGGTAGTAGGCGGCCAGCGCGTACTTGAAGTTCGGGCAGGAGACCTCCACGATCTCGGCTCCGGCGGCACGCAGTGCCTCCAGTGATTCGTCGAAGCGTGCCTGGACTCCAGCTTCGTAGCCTTCGCCCTGCAGCTCCTTGATGACGCCCACGCGCACCCCGGTCATGTCACCGGTTGCGCCCTGTTCGGCGGCGGCGATGAGCGCCGGCACCTGTTCGTTCAGCGAGGTGGAGTCGGCCGGGTCGTGCCCGCCGATCAGCTCGTGCAGGTAGGCCGAGTCAAGCACGGTACGGGCGACCGGTCCGATCTGATCCAGCGAGGAGGCCATCGCGATGGCTCCGTAGCGCGAGACTCCGCCATAGGTCGGCTTCACGCCGACGGTGCCGGTGACAGCACCTGGCTGGCGGATCGATCCGCCGGTATCGGTGCCCAAGGCCAGCGGAGCTTCGAAGGAGGCCACCGCTGCAGCGGAACCGCCGCCGGAGCCACCGGGGATCCGGTCCAGGTCCCACGGGTTGCGGGTCGGGCCGTAGGCCGAGTGCTCGGTGGAGGAACCCATCGCGAATTCGTCCAGGTTGGTCTTGCCCAGCATCGGCAGCTTCGCCGCGCGGATCTTGGAAATCACGGTTGCGTCGTAGGGGCTCATCCAGCCCTCGAGCATCTTCGAGGCGGCGGTGGTCGGCTGCCCCTTGGTGACGATGAGGTCCTTGATGGCGATCGGCACGCCGGCCAACGGGTGCAGTGCCTCGGCTTCGGCTCCGCCGGCGGCGCGAATGGCGTCGACCTCGGCGGCAACTGCCAGTGCTTCGTCGGTGTTCACGTGCAGGAAGGCGTGAACTCCGCGCTCCCCGCCGTCAATCTCGGCAATGCGGTCCAGGTGCGCCTGCACGGCTTCGACGGACGTGATTTCGCCGGCACGCAGCTTGGCTGCAAGCTCGGTGGCGGAAAGTTGGATGATCTGGTTCATGAATTACTCTCCATCCAAAATGGCCGGCACCCTGAAGCGGGTATCGACGGAGTCCGGTGCGTTCATCAGCGCTTCTTCGGCGGTAAGCGTCGTTCCCACGACGTCTTCGCGGAACACGTTCGTCAGGGCAATGGGGTGCGAGGTGGCCGGAACATCGGCCGAGGCGGCCTCGGAGACCGACGCGATTGATTCGACAATGACACCGAGTTCGCCGGTCATTTTCTCCAGCTCGGCATCGCTCATCTCGATGTGGGCCAGCTGCGCCAAATGCGCAACGTCCTCACGGCTGATGGCAGACATATATCTCCCTAGGTGGGGCGGATGGGGTTTCCCCCCTAGTCTAGTACGCCCCACCGGCCCTCGATGGCGTCTGCGGGACCATCGCCCGCGCCATCGTTATCCCCGGCAACCCGCGGGTTGTCGGGGTCTCTCAGCTAGGAGAATTCGAGCACTGCCCCGTCGACGGCCACACCGTTTTCGCTCCAGGGCGAACTGACCCATGCGGTGGCCGCGTCCGACGCGGAGCCACCGGCCACCGGCCGGCGGATCACGCGGATCTCGGTGTCCGCCTGCTCCACCCCGTCCTGCGCAGGGCGCTGCACCTTGACCAGCGGCTCGAGGGTGAAGGAGGTGTTTTGGTGCTGCGCCTCGACCTGGCCGGCCAACAGGGCCCTGACCTGTGCCTGCCACACGGGGTCGCCGGTGCCGTCGTAGATCCAGCGCTTGCCCAGCACCCCGTGCTCGCTGGTACCCAGCAGCGAGGCTTCCGCTCCAGGCAGTTCTTGCCCGCGGTAGCTCAACGGCACGTGGTAAATGACCGGGCTTTCCGTAGCCGTATCGGCCACGACGATGAATTCCATGCCTACCTCGCCGGCCGGATCATCAAGACGGAACCCGCCCAAGGTCTCCAACACCGGTTCGCCCTCGCCGGCGAACCAGTCCTGCTGGGGCAGCCACGCGGCCATCAGTTGGTGCTTGGTCGGATCCATGGTGGTGTTGAAAATCTCGCTCATGTTGTTCTCCTGCACGACGTCGACGGATGAAACCTCTGTTGGGCCGGCGATACCTGTGAATCCTCACCGATGCCCGACCCCCACCCTAGCCACACGCGCCGGGCATCGGACCGACGGCACTCGGAGGGAGACACCCTCGGAGCTGCTGGTTAGGTGCAGAAGGCCCCTGACACCGGAAATTCTCGATGTCAGAGGCCCGCGTCCCCGCTCATTTCCCCGTACCCCGCACGGGAAGCGAGCGGCAGGAAAAGAACACAGGAATCAGCGTGGGTAGTTCTAGAGCACGTAGGTGTAGACGACCAGGACGATCTCGGTGTTCGGGACATACCAGTCGCGTTCTGAGGCGTGGGTGAACCCGTCGGCCTCGTAGAGTGCGCGGGCTGCGATCCAGTGTCCTCCGGTGGTCAGCGAAATGGTGTGCACCTCGTCGATTTCCCGGGCACGGGCAATCACCGCGTTGAGCAGTGCGCGTCCGGCTCCCGAGCGCTGCACCTCAGGGTCAACAACGAGCATCCTGAATTCGAGTTCGCCGGGCAGTGCGATGTCCGCGTATTCGCTCCCGTGACGCACCAGCGTGACGGATCCGATGACCTTCCCGTCGCGTTCAGCGACCAGGATCTCGGCCGCGGCGTGGCGTGCGGCAACCTGCGCCACGAACTGCAGGTATTCGTGGTCGGGATCATCGAAGTGCCCCGCATGCAGGTAAGAGTCCAACGTGATCCGCGCGATATGCGGGTAATCGGCTTCGGTGGCCGGACGGATCACCAGGGTATTTGCGGGTGCGATGGTTGTCGTAGTCATTATCTTCAAGTGTGCCAGCCCGGGCCCCTGCTGTCCCGTACGCTTCGGCTACTTGTTGCGAACCTCACCAGCGCCGCCGGCCCCCGGGCATGGTGGCCTCGGGTGTCTACGCGTTCCTGCAGGCGTGGAACGAATTGACCGTTGCCTTGGTGGGGATGACCGAGGACTAGATGAAGACCCTCCTGCTGTGGCTGCGCGGCTTCGTACAGGCCTCGGCCACCCGCGAGACCGACTGGGGCATGGTTATGGCCGCCTCCATGATGGTCGCGGTCCCGGTGATCGCCTTCTTCATGATCGTGCAGTCCAAGATGTCCTCGGGGCTGGTCGGCGGTGCGGTGAAGGACTAATGATGTTCCCCAACTTCGACCCGCAATCACAAGACGTCGCCGAGAATTCGACGGCATTCGACGGCGGAACCAGCAGCAATCGTTGCTGCCCGCCCGCACGAGCCGCGGCTACGCACGTTGGCCGCCGCCACCTTGATGCCGGGATTCAGCGGCACCACCATGCCCGGCTGGATCGTCGACGCACTGGCCGCCGGGATGGGGTCGGTGTGCATCTACGGTACCAACGTCGTTTCACCCGGCCAGCTGAAGGCATTGCTTGGTCAGCTGCGCGACTCCTCCGACACCGTGCTGCTGACCATGGACGAGGAGGGCGGGGACGTCACCCGCCTGCACTACCTCACCGGGCCCAACCAGCCGGGCAACGCGGTGCTCGGCCGCATCAATGACGAAGCAACCACCGCCGCGGCGGCCGCGGACTCGATACCTGTCACCCGATTTGGGCGCTTGCCGATCAGCTGCGGGCCGACGAACGCACGGTCATGGTTGTTGAATGCGGTTGGCCACGTTCGGCAGCGGACCTCTACACGTTCGGGGCCTCCCGCAGCGTCTCCCGTGCCCTGGGCCAATTACTGGCTCCGACCTGCATCCCAGGACCTTTTGAGTGAAGCGCCCGACCGGTGGATGCTGGCCACCGGACCCCGCCCGCGGACCCCAGCGCGCCCGCTTGTCCGGGCCCACGCACCCACGAAGTGGAAGACCCAGCCTCGCACAAGATACGCTCTATGACGTTGGCTAGGCCTGCTTTGCCGCACCCGTAACGATATTCCGGCCCCACCCATAAGGAACACACCCATGGAAGTTTTGATCGCCGCAACCCCCGAAGAAGCAGCTCAGTTCGCAGCCGAAGCGGTGCTTGAGGGATTGCAAACGCGCACCGAGGGCCACAACGTACTGGGAGTGGCCACGGGGTCCACCCCGCTGGGACTCTACGGAGAACTGGCCAAGGCCGTGAAGAACGGCGAGGCTGACTTCAGCAACACCATTGCTTTCGCCCTGGACGAATACGTCGGGCTGGAGAGCACCCATAAGCAGTCCTACCGCCAGACCCTGATCCAGGAACTCTGCAAGGTCATCGGCCTGCCCGAAGCCAACTTGAACACCCCCAACGGCTTCGGCGACTCCGAGGAACAGATCCGCAAACAGGCAGCTGCCTACGATGCGGCCATCGTGGCGGCAGGTGTCGACGTGCAGATCCTGGGCATCGGGACCAACGGCCACATCGGCTTCAACGAGCCCGGATCCTCGCTGCGTTCACGCTCACGTATCAAGCGCCTGTCCAACAAGACCCGCGAGGACAATGCGCGCTTCTTCGATGGCATCGATCAGGTCCCCACACATTCGGTGACCCAGGGCCTGGGCACCATCTTGGAAGCCCGCCGCGTGGTACTGATCGCCACCGGTTCCAACAAGGCCGAAGCCATTGCCACGGCGCTCGAGGGCCCGCTGTCCTCCGCTTGCCCGGGTTCGGCCGTGCAGCTGCACCCCGACGCAGTGATTGTCTTGGATGAGGCTGCCGCCGCCGGCCTGAAGAACCGCCTCTACTATGACGACTCGGCCGCCGGCCTGCAGTTCGGCATCTAGGTTTCATTCGTTCCGCGGCCCCGAGGCTTCCGGACACACTGATCGTTTTCCCGTGAGGGAATATCTGACGAAGGACCCGCAGCACCGTGGATCACTCCCCGGAGCGGCGGGTCCTTCGCATGTGCCCCAAGAGGCACCAAACCTTCGCTGAACCTTCGCCCAGCCCAGCGCCCGGCCCGGCGCCAGGCCCGGCGCCCGGCGCCCGGCCCATCACTCGGCCCTTCGACGGTTCTAGTGTGTGGCCTGCTCGGCCGGCAACGCATCAAAGTCTAGGTAGCCGGCGGCCTGCCAGCCCGGATTGGTGCGCGGGCGCAGCACCGGCAGCCCCGCTTCTGCGGCGATCAGCGCCCCTGCCGCCCAATCAAATTCCTGGGTCCCGTATTCGGCGTAGGCGTCAAGGGTGCCGTCGGCGACCAGGCACAGATCCAGGGCAGCCGATCCGATGCGGCGGACATTCGCGAAGCCGGGCATCAGCCCCAGCAGCGCACCGACCTGGAACTGGCGCCGATCCGCGTCGTAACCGAATCCCGTGGCCAGCAACTTGCCTGCTTCGTTCTGGTCTCCGCCGTGCAACCGTTGGGCACGGGTTGCGCTGCCGCCGCGCCGTGACCCGCTGCCGGCGACCTGCGTGGAATCGATGAGCCAGGCCCCGTCCCCGGCGGCGGCGTAGTATTCGGTGCCCAAGGCTGGGGCGTTGATCGCCCCGGCAAGCCAGCCGTGGGTTCCGGTATCCATCGCGGCTCCGTCGGCGGCCAGCGAATTGCCGTCTTCCGGCGCTACGGCGCCCTGGGCCGGCGCGGTTTTCATTTTCGCCGGGTGTGCACCCGCGGCAGGAACCGCTGGCCCATCCACCGGACCGAAGACCGCCACCGAGGTGCAGTAGTACACAATGCCGCGCACGAAGTTCGCTGTGCCATCCAACGGGTCGATGGACCAACGGTACCCGGAGGGTTCGGCGGGGTCGGTGTGCCCGTATTCTTCCCCGGTGATCGCGTCATGCGGCCTAGCCGCGGCGATCACATCGCGCACCGCCATCTCCGCCCGCCGATCAAAGTCGGTGACCCAGTCCCCCGCAGCCGACTTGGTGTCGGCGGCCACCCGTCCACGGCCGCGTTCGGCCAGCACCGCGGCGCCGGCCGCTGCGGCTTCACGGGCCACGGCCAACAGTTCGCGGCGCACCTGCGGGGCCCCGGTCTCTGGCTTGCCGGCCGACGGTGCGCCTTGCAGGTGCTTGGGCTGTGGATTGGTGCTCATCTGGTGCTCCTTGGAACGTGTGTGGGGGGGTGCGTGTCGGTGCGGGGATGGGCGGGCAGGAGCGTGCGCCGGGTCGGTGCTAGGCGCCGGGGTTGGGCCGGCCTTCGACCGCCTCGGGGCCGCCTTCGAGCAGCAGCACGAAGCCTTCCTCGTCAAGCACCTGGATGCCCAGCGAGACGGCCTTGTCCAGCTTGGAACCGGCGGCCTCGCCGGCCACCACGTAAGCGGTGTTCTTGGAGACCGACCCGGCAGCCTTACCGCCGCGGATGATGATCGCTTCCTTGGCGGCGTCGCGGCTGTAGGTCGGCAGGGTGCCGGTGACCACGATGCTCATGCCTTCAAGATGCTTCACGATGGATTCGTCCTGCTCATCTTCCATCGCGACGCCAGCTGCCGCCCAGGCGCGCACGATTTCCAGGTGCCAGTCGATGCTGAACCATTCGATCAGCGCGTCGGCGATGATGGTTCCGACCCCGTCGACCTCGGCCAGGGCCTCGCGGGCGCCCTCGGTTTCCAGGGCATCGATGATCTTGTCCATCGACCCGTAGCGGGTCGCCATGGCGCGTGAGGCAGTGGGCCCCACGTGCCGGATGGACAATCCGACCAGCACCCGCCACAACGGCTTGGTCTTGGCCTTCTCCAGCTCATCGAAGAGTTTGAGTGTGGTCTTGGTCGGGCCCGATTCCTTCTTGGCCGTGGCCTTGGAGTAGAAGTACGGGACCAGCGCGAATTTTCCGGTGCCCGCTCCCTTGGAACGGATCTCACGCCACACTTGCACCTCTGCCAGGCTCCGGCGCAAGGTGTCATCCGGGTTGCCGGCTGCCAGATCGAAGATCTGTGCCTCGGAGGTGATCGGACCGGGGCCTGCCGGGGCAATGATCCCACCGTTTTCCGCCGGGTCGTCTCCCGGGCCCACGGTCAGTGCCTGGGCTGCCTCGTAGCCCAGCGCCTCGATGTCGAAGGCGCCGCGCCCGCCCAAGTGGTCAACGCGTTCGGTGAGCTGGATCGGGCAGGAGCGCGCATTGGGGCAGCGGATATCCACATCCCCCTCCTTGGCCGGGGCCAGTGCCGTTCCACAGGAAGGACAGTGCGTGGGCATCACAAATTCGCGTTCGCTCCCGTCGCGCAGCGGCAGGACGGGCCCGACGATTTCCGGGATCACGTCCCCGGCCTTGCGCAGGATCACGGTGTCCCCGATGAGCACGCCCTTGGCCTTGACCACGTCCTGGTTGTGCAGCGTCGCGCGGCTGACGGTGGACCCGGCGACCAGCACCGGTTCCATGATGCCGAAGGGGGTGACCCGGCCGGTGCGGCCCACCTGCACCTGAATGTCGATGAGCTTGGTGTTGACCTCTTCGGGCGGGTACTTGTAGGCGACGGCCCAACGCGGGACCCTGGAGGTGTTGCCCAGGTTGCGCTGGATCTCGAATGAATCGGTCTTCACCACGATGCCGTCGATCTCGTGGAGCAGGTCGTGGCGGTGTTCACCGTTGTGTGCGATGAATCCGAGCACCTCATCCAGGGTGTCGACGACCTTGAAATATGGGGAGACCGGCAGCCCCCAGGACTCCATCAGCTGATAGGTTTCCGACTGGGTGGCGGCGGCGAGCCCGGCGCGCACCCCGAAGCCGTGCACAAACATCTTCAGTGGGCGCTTGGCGGTCTCCGACGGGTCCTTTTGCCGGATGGAACCTGCCGCTGCGTTGCGCGGGTTGGCCAGCGGGGCCTTGCCGGCGGTAATCAGGGCCTCGTTGTAGGCGGCGAAGTCCACCGAGGGGATAAAGATCTCCCCACGCACTTCGACCTCTGCCGGCCAGTTCTCCCCCGCCAGCTGGGTCGGGATCGTTTTGATGGTCAGCACGTTGTGCGTGACGTCCTCGCCGGTGGTACCGTCCCCGCGGGTTGCCGCGCGCACCAGCTTGCCGTCGCGGTAGAGCAGGTTCACCGCCAACCCGTCGATCTTGACCTCGCAGAGCCATTTGAGCTCGTGTCCGGCAGCTCGCAACGCGGCGTTGGCCGCGGTCTTCTCGCCCCAGGCGGTGACCTCATCGAGGGAGAACACATCCTCCAGCGAGTACATGCGCGAGAGATGCTCGACCGGTGCGAAGGCAGCGGAGACCTCGCCACCAACTTCCTGGGTGGGCGAGTCATTGGCGACGATGGCAGGGTGGCGCGCTTCAATGAGTTCCAGGCGCGAGTAGAGCACGTCGAACTCGGCGTCGGAGATCAGCGGGGCATCGTCGTTGTAATACGCAGCGCGGTGCTTGCGGATCGTCTCGGTCAGCTCCTGGTACTCCTGGCGCAGTGCCTCATCGGGCACATCCGCATCGGGAGTTTGGAGCGTATCGGGCTGCATGGTCGGTTCTTGGTCAGTCACCTCTCCATTTTGCCCCAGAACACCGACGAGTTGGTGCCCGGGCGCGGTGCGCGTGTGGCGCGGCGCTTCGGTGGGCTCCTACGGGCTCCCGAGTGCTGGTGGCGCGTGGGCCCCCGGTTGCCTAGGGGGCTCCGGTAAGAGCCTGTCCTCGGATGCCGCCCGGGAAGGGGCAGGTACCCGGGGGTCAGCCATCGGGGGCGGGCACCGAAGTTTCTGTCAGGGAGACTCGACGTCGATGATGATCACCGAGATATTGTCCCGGCCGCCGCTGGCTAGGGCGGCGTCGATGAGCTGGTGAACCGCTGCGGCGCGATCCGGGACGTGGGCGAGGATCTGTTCCATGGCGGAGTGCTCGACCTCTCCGGTGAGCCCGTCGGTGCACAGCAGGTAGCGATCCCCCGGGCGCGGGATGTGGAACTGGGTGTCGGGCACCGCGTTGCCGCCGGCGCCCAGAGCGCGGGTGATCAGGTTGCGTTGAGGGTGAATGCGGGCTTCGGCCTCGGTGATGATCCCGGCGTCCAGAAGTTCCTGGACCGCCGAGTGGTCCCGGGTCAGCTGGGTCAGCACACCGTTGCGCAGCCGATAGCCGCGCGAATCCCCGACGTTGAGCAGCATCAGCCGCACCTGCCCGGTGGGGGCCGTGGTGGCGGTGGGGGTGGTTGCCGGGGCAGGGGTATCAGGTGCCTGGGCCCCGGGGATCGGGGTGACCTTGGCGGAGGTGACTACCACCGGCGGCACGGGGGCAGGCTCAGCCAGTGCGGCTTCGAGTTCGGCGCGCGGGAGCACATCGGTGGTAGGTTCCGGGTGATCGGCGGTGGCCGGGTCGCTGAGTGGTTCCTCGTCGGGACCGGGGGTCGGGGGCGTCGAGGCGTGTGCGGCCTCGAACGCTTCGTCGGTGCCCGGCAGGTAGCGCGGCTCGCCCAGGGCAGGCATCGGCAGGCGCAGCACATCGGTGGCGGGAGCCGGATGCGTTCCTTGGCCCGGCGAAGACTCCGGGGCGTGGTCCCCCGAGACGGGCCAGGTGCCGCCGTTCTGTTCCGTGCGCACCAGCGCCAGCGCGCAGAGCGTGGTTCCGCCGCGGGCCCCGATGGCCCGACGAATGGACTCGTCGGCTGCGTTGACCCGGGCCAGCACGTCGCTGGCGTGCGGCAGCGTGCGCGGGGAACCAGAGTTTGCCCCCGCGGTATCGGCAAGTTCTGCCAGGGCGGCGATGCCCAGCCGGGAGGCCAGGTCCCCGGCCTCGTGACCACCCATGCCGTCGGCCACGGCAAAGATCGTTCCGGCGTCGAGCACCGCGTCTTCATTCACGGCCCGGCGCAGCCCGATATCTGTTGCCGCAGTGGCATGCACCTGCCCGAATCCGTAGTCCATCTAGTCCAACACCAGTCCCGATCCGGTACCAGGTGCCAGGCGCACCGGGGTGACATCGCCGAAGCCGCGCACCGCGGTGGTTTCCTGAGGTTCAAGCACAAAGCGCGCATCCCCGGCCAGCGTGGAGGCGGTGAGCTCGTCGGTGAGCACCGTGCCGGGCTCGGCCAGCGAGGTCAGCCGCGCGGCAAGGTTCACCGTCGGACCGTAGATGTCTCCTAGTCGGGAAAGCACCCTGCCCCAGACCAGAGCGACGCGGGTGTTGGGCAGCAGCTCGTCGGCGGCGAACTCCTTGGACATCGCCAGGGAGATCTGCGCGCCGGCCTGTGGGGTCTCGGCCACAAAGAGCACCTCATCGCCGACGGTCTTGACCAACCGGCCACCGCCGATGGAGATGATCTCGGCGCACTTGGACTCGAAGCGCTGCACCAACTGCGCCAGCGTGCGTTCATTCATGCGGCGCGAGAGCGCGGTGTAGGAGACCAGGTCAGCGAAGCCCACGGCGCGAGCCAGCGGCAGCGGGGCATCATCCTCGGAGCCGTCGCGGCCCTCGGCGGAGGCTGCCAGGCCGGTCTCGGCGCGCAACACCAGCCGGTGCACCGCGGCGTTGAGCTGCCGGCGCCAGGAATAGACCAGCAGGTCCTCGAGCGGTTCGATGATCTCCGGCAGCAGGTTCACCAGGTTCCGGCGCGCCTCGGGGTCGCTCATCTTCTGGTTCTGCACCATGTCTTCGACCAGTGCCTCGACCTGCCAGACCACCATGCGGTCGGTCATCTGGCCCACCGAGCGGGTCAGCGAGATCGCGGTTTCCTCGGTCAGGGTGCCCTCGCGGACCATGTTCAGGATGGATTTGAGGGCATCTTGGTCGACGCCGGTGAAAAAGACTTCTTCGTCGCCCAGGTTCGGGAAGCCCAGGGCGCGCCAAATCTTGCGCGCTGAGAGCAGCGAGACCCCCGCCCCGGCGGCCATTTCACGCCTGCGCATGGTGCGGTCGGCTCCCAGCAGGCGCCGTTCCAGCTCACGCACGGAGTCGCGGGCAGGTCCCGGGGTGGTCCGGTTGACCTGCTCGGGGCGCTTCATGGCCTCCAACAAGTCGGCCAACGGGTCCGCGAGTGCTGGCTCAAGCTCAACTGCCCCGGCCGGAACGGCAGCCGTCGGTTCCTCGGCGGGGCCCACCGTGGTCCCGGTGACCGCGGTATCGGGGCTTGTGGGGGGATGACGATGGGCACGTGCCGCGTCACGGGCAGCGGTGGGCGCAACGGCTTGGGTGCCCGTCGCCGGCGACCGCTCACTCATGCTCAGTCCATTCTCTGGGGTTCTGGGGGTGTTGGTGCTGCTGCTCATGCGCTTCGTTCGTCGGCCTCATCGGCGGGAGCCCGCCGTTTCCTTCTACCATGTTTACACCATCCACCGCCGGGAAGTGCGGCAGGGCGGTGATGGCCCCGACGCAATGGCCGCGCATGCGGGCCACTGCCGGAACGTGGGTGATGTCCACCCGGTCCTCACCCAGCACGATCCGCAACGTCCCGGGGGCCAGTTGCGGCGCGTTGTGACGCACCACCGCAACGATATCGTGGATTGCGTACAACCCGATGGAATGTTGCCCCGCGGCCCGGCGTCCGCGTTTGGTCACGATGCGTTCGGTGGTCAGGTAGATGTAGCGGTTGGCCCAGCGGATCCACGGGCGCAGGCACCAGACGAACAGCAGCACCCCCGACACCACCGCCAACAGGGCCAGAAACAGGGGGCGCCCCTCGACGAGCCAGGGCGCCAGGTCCTCGCGCAGCAGCAGGCCGGTGAGGTAACTGGTGGCGGCGACCAGAAACAGGAAGCCCAGCAGGGGGCCGCGCAGCACCCTGCGGTGGGCACGGGTCTTGACGAGGACGCGTTCGCGTTTCTCCAGTATCAATTTCACGTCCCGGCTCCTTCAACCCACACACCGGTTGTGCGTGCCGGTCTTGCTCCCTGTCCATGGTAGTTCTAGCGCTCCCACGTTTTGGTCTTCGGCCCGCCCGTGCACCGTGCTGCGGCGTCTGCACGCCGCCAGCATTCTTCCCCGTCTCACGGGGCAAAGGCCCGGTCCCGTTGCATGCCTCACCCATCTTCAGCCGCTTAGGCGTAGCTGCCGTCGGAGCGGCGCAGGTGCTGGACGTCACCGGCCAGTATGTGGTGCTCGGTCCCGGCCTCGTCGCGGACCCTCAGCGCGCCTTCGGCGTCCAGGTCAGTGGCGGTGCCGCGCAACACCGTGCCGTTGGGCAGGTGCGCATCGACCTGGTGTCCGATGGTCACCATGGCCGAACGCACCACTTCGCGCAGGCTGCTGGACGTGTCCCGCACCTGGCTTGGCGCCATGGGGGCGACGGAGTCGGCCTCGGGGGCTGACAGCTGCTGGGGAACCGGGTATCGGGCAGGGGTCGAAGCATTGCCGCCGGCTCCTTCGAAGGCCCGGAACAAGTGCGTCACCCGGCGCAGGTAACCTTCCAGCAGCAATGTTCTATCGAGGGTCGCGGCACCCAGGGTGCCCAGGCTTGCGGCGGTGGCTACCGGCAGCTCCGCGGCGGTGAGTGAGACGTTGAGCCCGGCGCCGACGATGACTACCGGGCCTTCGGGGCGCATGACCAGCTGGGCCAGCACCCCGCAGACCTTGCTTCCCCCGGCCACCACGTCGTTGGGCCATTTCAGCCCGGCCCCCACCCCGGCGTCCTCACGCAGCGTCCACACCATCGCGGTGGAGCAGAGCATCGACAGCCAGGCCAGTCCGGCCTGATTGAATCCGGGGGCGGGACGGAAGTAGATGCTGGTGGCCAGGGAACTGCGTGCCGGGGCCTGCCAGCCGCGGCCCAGCCGCCCGTGCCCCGCCATCTGGTGTTCGGTGGTTTCGACCGACAGGTTGGTCAACGGCTGGTGGGTAGCGCGCTGCGCCAGATCATCGTTCGTCGACCCGGTGTGCTCGCTGACCCACAGCTCCCCCATGCCCAGTTCGTCCATGACGGTGCGCAGCCGGGGCTCATCCAACGGCACACGGTCCGCCGCGCCGGCTACAGGGTCCGCGGCGGCATCCGAGGTTGCGCGCTGGTTTTCGGGTGTTTCCGGGTGCGGTTTAATGCTCATGCCTCCCAGCCTATCGATCCGTGGCTCCGGGGGAACCGGCCTACAAGAAGATGTCGCCGATCAGGGCGGATTCGGGGGCGCCCATGGAGTATCCGGACAGGTCGGTGATGCCCGCGGCGGCCAGCACCGACTCGTCGGTAAAGAAGTTTCCGCTGCAGCTCCGTGCGTCGGAGCTCAGGATCGCCTGGGCTGCGTCGGCGACGATACGGGCCGAGCGAGCGGCCTGGACCATCTTGTCTCCACCAGGCATGTTGCGGATCGCTGCGGTGTCGATCAGCGTCGCCGGCCACAGCGAGTTCACCCCGATGCCGGTGTCACGCAATTCCTCGGCCAGGCCCAGGGTGGTCATGGACATTCCGTACTTGGCCATGGTGTAGGCCAAGTGCTTGCCTGCCCACATCGGATCAAGGTTCAGCGGCGGCGAGAGGGTCAGGATGTGTCCGTTCTCGCTCTTGCGCAGGTGCGGAAGCGCGCACTTGGACAGCAGGAAGGTACCGCGCACGTTGATGTCCATCATCAGGTCGTAGCGCTTCATCGATACGTCGTCGGTGGTGGAAAGGTCGATGGCCGAGGCGTTGTTGACCACCATGTCGATGCCGCCGAAGCGCTCGATCGTTTGGGCGACGGCGGAGGCCACATCCTCGTCGTTGCGTACATCTCCCACGATGGCCAATGCCGCGCCTCCGGCGGCGGTGATCTCATCTGCGGCGGTGAACACGGTTCCGGCGAGGTTGGCCTGGGCGGTGGCGGTCTTGGCCATAATGGCCACGTTTGCTCCGTCCGCTGCCGCACGCAAGGCGATGGCCAACCCGATGCCGCGGCTGCCTCCGCTCATCAGGATGGTCTTGCCCTGCAGGGGCTTGGCATTGGGGGCGATGACGTCGCGGGGGGATTCACTCATGTGAGCCACATTACGTGAACCGCCGACAGTTTGCTACTCGTGAGTAACTTATTTTATGGACGACTCGCGCCCCAACACGGTACGAATTTGTAGCATTCCTACACACAATTCGGCCCATAGCCTCATTAGACTGGCCAAGGTGGCATGGTTGTTGTGCCTTTCCTACTACGTAACTACTTCAAGGGAGCCATGGGATGACCCAGAGCCGCATCGCTGACGCCACGGAATCGATCGACCTGACCACCACTGTGGGCAAGATCGCCGAGTTCCGTCGCCGCGAGGCCCTCGCCCAGGCGCCCTCGGGCGCCGAAGCCATCGAAAAGCAGCACGCCCGCGGCAAGCACACCGCCCGCGAACGCCTTGAGATGCTGCTCGACGAGGGGTCATTCGTCGAATTCGATGCCCTGGCCGTGCACCGCACCTCCGCCTTCGGCATGGACAAGAAGCGCCCCTTGGGCGACGGACTGGTCTCCGGCTACGGCACCGTGGACGGGCGCCAGGTCGCGGTCTATTCCCAGGACTTCACCGTCTACGGCGGTTCCCTGTCCCAGGTCAACGGCGAAAAGATCGTCAAGGTCCAGGAATTCGCGCTGCGTACCGGCTGCCCGGTCGTCGGTATCCTCGACGGCGGCGGCGCACGCATCCAGGAGGGTGTCGCCTCGCTGGCGATGTTTGCCGACATCTTCCGCAACAACGTGCATGCCTCCGGTGTGGTCCCGCAGATCTCGCTGATCATGGGCCCCAGCGCCGGCGGCGCGGCATACTCCCCCGCACTGACCGATTACGTGATCATGGTCGATAAGACCAGCCACATGTTCATCACCGGCCCCGATGTGATCAAGACCGTCACCGGCGAAGAAGTGGACATGGAGACCTTGGGCGGCGCGCGCCAGCACAACGCCACCACCGGCACCGCCACCTACCTGGCCACCGACGAATCCGATGCGATCGAGTTCTGCAAGGAACTGCTTGAGTTCCTGCCCTCGAACAACATCTCCGATGCCCCGGCCACCGAATTCGACGAGGAACTCGAAATCACCGCCGAGGACCTCGAGCTCGATGCACTGATCCCGGACTCGGCCAACCAGCCCTACGACATGCGCAAGGTGATCGAGCACATCGTCGATGACGGTATCTTCTTGGAGATGCAGTCGTTGTACGCGCCGAATGTGATGATCGGCTACGCCCGCGTCGAGGGCGCCACCATCGGCATCGTCGCCAACCAGCCGATGCAGTTCGCCGGCACCCTCGATATCGCCGCATCCGAGAAGGCCGCCCGCTTCGTGCGCAATTGCGACGCCTTCAACATCCCGCTCCTCACCCTGGTCGATGTCCCGGGCTTCCTGCCGGGCAAGGACCAGGAATTCCAGGGCATCATCCGCCGCGGCGCCAAGCTGCTCTACGCCTACGCCGAGGCCACCGTGCCGAAGCTGACGGTGATCACGCGCAAGGCCTACGGCGGAGCGTACATCGTGATGGGTTCCAAGAAACTTGGTGCAGACATCAACCTGGCTTGGCCGACGGCGCAGATCGGCGTGATGGGCGCCCAGGGAGCCGTGAACATCCTCTACCGCCGCGACCTTGCAGCAGTGGCCGCCGAGGGCGGCGACGTGGAGGCCCGGCGCACCGCGATCATCGAGGGCTACGAGGCCGAACTGCTCAACCCCTACCAGGCAGCCGAGCTTGGCTATGTGGACGCGGTCATCGCCCCATCCGAAACCCGGTTGCAGATCGTCCGCGGCCTGCGCGCCACCCGCGACAAGCACGCCGCGCTGCCGGCCAAGAAGCACGGGAACATCCCGCTGTGAGCACCGACCAGATGGGACCGGACGCGCTCGCGGCCGTGCAGATCACCCGCGGAAATCCCACGGCCGAGGAGATCGCGGCGCTTACCGCGATCATCTCCGCGATGGATTCGACGGACCACGGCGCCACAGCTCCTTCGGGCACCGAACTGCGCCGTGGACGTATCCGTCGGCGCCGCGCGCTCAATGCAGCCCCACTGCCTTGGAAGGTCGGCCGACAATAGCCTGACGTGAACCGCCCTCAGGACATGAGTTACTGGTTCACTGGTTCACTTGGCGATGTTGCAAAGGTCCGGCACGCGGTAGAAAAACCTGCTCGCGCCGGACCCTTGCGGCATCTGCCCAACACCCGGTCAAAAGTTTCACTCCGAAATCTTCAACAACACTTTCATATGCGCTTAGGCTGGTGGCATGACCAACACCACATCCGTGCGCACACCCAGCGCCATCGACGCCGTTGCCAACGATTTCTTTAGCAGCCTGCTCGAACTCGTCCCGGAATTCGCCACCGAGCTGGGGCTGCCCGGACAAGAGGCTTCCTACTCCGACTACTCGCCATCGGGTATCGCGGCACTGACCGCTGCCGCACGCCAGACCCTGGCCAAGCTCCAGGTCTTGGAACCTGTGGACGAAATCGATGCAACAACCCTCGATGCCATGAATGAGCGCCTCGGCCTGGAAATCGAAATCGCCGAAACCCGCCGCACCGAGCTGAACAACATCGCCTCCCCCGCCCAGGAACTGCGGGCCATCTTCGATTTGATGCCGCAGGAGACCGGCGCGGACTACGGGTTCATTGCCGAGCGCATGCACAACCTGCCCACCGCCATGGACGGCTACATCGCCTCGCTACGCGACTCCGCAGCCCGCGGCCTGGTCTCCGCAGCCCGGCAGGTCAAAATCGTGATTTCCCAGGGACGCGACTACGCCAAGGACGGCGGCTTCTTCGATGCCTTGGCTGCGGCCGGCACCGCAGTCGATGCGACGCTCGGTGAGCGCCTGAGCTCCGGTGCTCAGGCGGCGAACGCCGCGTACCTGCGTCTGGCCACGGTACTGGAGCAGGAATTACTGCCGCTGGCCCCCGAGAAGGATGCGGTGGGCCGGGAATACTACGCGTTGATGTCACGCCGCTTCCTGGGTGCCGAGGTCGATCTGGAGGAAACCTACGCCTGGGGTGTGAACGAGCTGGCCAGCATCATCGTCGAACAGGAGCGCGTGGCGGACCAGATCAAGCCCGGAGCCACCATCGAGCAGGCCAAGGAGATCTTGAATCAGGACCCGGCACGGCAGCTGGCCGGGACCGAGGCACTAAAAACCTGGATGCAGGAGAAGTCCGACGCCGCGATCGTTGCCCTTGGTGGCAGCCACTTTGAGATCCCCGCACCCATGGACCAGATCCAGTGCATGATCGCGCCCACCCAAGAGGGCGGCATCTATTACACCGGCCCCTCAGAGGACTTCAGCCGGCCGGGCCGCATGTGGTGGTCGGTACCCGAGGGTGAGGACCAGTTCACCACCTGGGCCGAGCTCACCACGGTCTACCATGAGGGCGTCCCGGGCCACCACCTGCAGGTGGCCACCGCAGTTATGGCCAGCGACACCCTCAACAACTGGCGCCGCCACGCCTGCTGGGTTTCGGGGCACGGCGAGGGCTGGGCCCTGTACGCCGAGCGCCTGATGCACGATTTGGGCCACCTCGATGACCCGGGAGACCACCTGGGCATGCTCGACGCCCAACGGATGCGTGCCGCCCGCGTCGTCTTTGACATCGGTGTGCACCTAGAACTTGAGATCCCCGAAGCCTGGGGCACGGGAACTTGGGACAGCGAATCGGGTTTCGCTTTCCTGCAGAAGAACCTGGACATCTCGGCCGGGCAGTTGGAATTCGAGTTCACCCGTTACCTCGGCTGGCCGGGCCAAGCACCGGCTTACAAGGTCGGCCAGCGCCTCTGGGAGCAGATCCGCGATGAGCGTGCTTCCCGGGCCGGGGCGGACTTTGATTTGAAGGCCTTCCATACCCAAGCCTTGGGGCTCGGGTCGGTGGGACTGGATACTCTGCGCCGGGCGCTGTTGGCCTAAGTTCCGTCTCCCGCGCCCATGGATGAGTGCGCGGCGGGTTCCCGTCTGCAGTTTTGCGGCCGGGACCCGTGACGGATCATCCCCGTCCGGCACGCAGCCATCGAATTCAATTCCCGGGCTGAACAGGCATTTAGTCCACCACGCGCAAACCGCTTGACGTGGAGCATGGAATTACCCTGGAGCGAGGGTGAAGGCGAGGGTGAATCCGACTCTCATCACTGCTATTCCACCTCATTTCCTGCCATAGTGAGACTTGTTGCTGCGAATTACGCAGAGGTGACCACGGCCCGGGAAACCGGAAAACTCCACCTCGCGGATAAAAGCCTTAGTTGCTGGGAGAATTCGCAGCGCGGCATGGTGCATTGCTTGGGGGCTGCATCAGTGCCGGCAGGGGGATGGTTTTGAGTCTAGTGTTGGTACAGACCATCTCCCCAATTTCTAACTCATGGCTTGTGGGTCGTGCGCAGCCACACACCGCGCGTCAAAGACGCTGCGGGCCTAGTCGAAGTTTTCCACTTCCGGGCTCGTCACGAGACCCTGTACTCGTGCAGCTTCCAACGCGGAAGCCCGGTCCGAGACACCAAGTTTGCGGTAGATGCTGCGCAGCTGGCTCTTGACGGTGTTGACGGAAACAAACTGGTGCCCGGCGATTTCGGCCGCACTTCCGGTCATGACCAATTCCTCCAAAACCGCCAGCTCCCTGGCGCTCAACTCCGCCCTGCCCAATCCACCGGGGATGTTTGAGACGGTGTTCGGATCGATCCTGAGTTCGATCCCCAGCGCGCGGCTTTCGGCAAGCACCCGTTCCAGGTCCGGGGCAGGAAGCAGGTTCAACGCCATGGCCAACCCGTATTCCTCGCTCAACGCCGCCACCGTACGAAACGCCCCGCCAATGACCGTGCGATTGTTTTGCTGCAGCGAAGCGCCGAGCACCAACACGGCCTGCGCGAAGCGTGTACGTGGCTGCACCGCCACCCCCAACGCCGTACAGAGTCGCAGGACCTCCTGAGGGTCTCCCTGGGCAAGCCGGACCCGCGCCTGCATCATCGTCTTGGAGGTCTCCGAGTTTGACTTGGCCGCGATCTTCAACGCGTTGATTGGGTCCCCCGCCGCAAGGTTCAACAAGCACGAAGCCGATACCAGCATGCTCTTGCCGACCCGCTGCGCCACCGGTTGTTCTCGTTCGCGCACTAGATATCCTTGCATGCGCACCAGCGACGTAGTTGTTTCCCCGTTGACGACCGCCAGAAGCGCCTCGGCCAAGCGTATGGCCGGCCAGAATTCGTTGTTGTGCTGGTCGATGCGCGCCAGCTCCACCCAGCGTGCCGCGTCGTCGAACCGCTGCTCCTCCATGGCGCAGACGAAGGAGGCCAACCTGAACGGGGTCGCGAAATACGGGTTGGTATCGGGATCGGCCCAATGCTCAGGAGCCGATTCGGACAGCAGCGCCGAACACCTGTGAATGTCCCCGCTCAGGGCATAGAGGTAGGCCTGCACCGTGGTCGCGTAGTGGTCGTTGTCGACACGGCGGTGCCGATGGTCCGACGAAACCCCCAGCTCGGCTGCGATGAACGCCTCGTCCCCGGCACCGCCGGCATGCAGACCCAGCGCCAATTGGACCAGCATCGCCCCTTCGAAAGGCCCCAGGTCATCGCGTTGTTCCAGAGACATCTCCCGATGGAGGGTGATGCCGCTGCGCGCGGCCTTGACCGACAGCTCACCGATGCCGCTGAGTCTGGCGGCAACGGATTCAATCACCATCATGACCAGCCGGTCGGCGGGCGCAGCCTTTCGTCCCACCGTCCGTGCCCCGGCCGAGGCCAGCGCCAACAATTCCAGGGTCTTGAGCTTGAAGTTCCCCGTGGAGCTGTAGGCGATCGCCAAGCAGATGGCAAGCATCGGGTAACGTGCCAGGACCGTCAGTGGCAGCTCGTCAAGCAGCAGCGAACCGCGGGTGCCCAGCTCCCCGTCGAGATATTCATCGGCGTGCATGCGCAAGACCTCGGATGCCAGTTGGTGGTCCGGCGCCGCCAACGCATGTCGCAGGGCGCGGAACGCCGAGCCCCGGGCCATCTCGTAGCGGGCACAAATACGGTGCAGCGATCCCATCCGGTCGGCATCCGAGGCGAGGTAGGTGTTGACAGCCACCCGCCGCAGGAGAGGGTGCAGGCAATATTCCTCATCGGGGTTCCGCGAGCAACGGTACAGCAGCCCGCGGGCCTCGAGATCCGCGAGCCACTTGTCGGGCTGTTGGGACGTCAGGTGCTTCACCAGCGCGTGGGGCACCGTCGTGGGCACGGCTAGTACCGCAAAAAAATCCCGCTCCCCCGGGCCGAAGTCCTCGTTCTCCAGCAACATCTTGACGTCGCGCTCCACGGCGGAGAGCACTTCGGCCAGATATTCCTTGGCCACGGGTGACAGCTCGGCGGACCTTGGATCCTGCAGCCCGGCCAAGGTCGGCGGCTTCCTGCGACGTCCCGCCGACCGTGCCGATACGGGCGTTTCCATCGTCTCGGCACGAAGCCTGGCCATGCGCAGCAATACCGGGGTGCCACATAGCTCCGTGGACAGCGGGACGGCGTAGTCCTCCAGTGCGGTCCCGCGGAAATATGCGGCGGCCTCGTCTGCGGTGAAGCCAAATTCGTGCGGCGCGATGACGTTGATGCCCAGCGGCAACAAAGTGCGCTGGCGTTCAAACTCCAAGTACTCGCGGGTCAGCATCACAACCCTGCGGTCGGGGTATTCACGTCCCATGTCCTGAAGATATTGGCTGAGCTGTGGTTCATGGGCTGCGCCAAGGCCTGCGAGCACCACAAGATGGGAATCGGGCTCGGCTGCTTGTGCGAACTGGTGGGCGAGCAACTCCTCGAGGCGGGTCTCATCCGGAAGACATTCGATCCAGCTCCAGCTGTTGGCCGGCGCATCGCGCCGGGAGAGCCATCCACGCACGGCCACTCGTTTGCCGCTGCCGCGTTGCCCCCTGGCAATAACGACCGAGGAAGAGAGTGCGCGATCGAACAACCCATCGAGGCGTGGTCGTGGAATCGATTCTTCGTTGCTCTCCCAGATCATCTGATCTTTAAACCTCGCTCCCCCGAATGGTCTTCTGCGGGAGCCGAGAACCAGTCGAAAGGCGCGTAGAAGTACCATAATTGCCGATTGCTTGAAAGCTCAGCTTAACATCGGGGACCCACGATATGTAATGGAACACAAATACGCCGCAATAACCGGGTATGGGGGTCCCCTGCGTAACAATGCTCAATACTGGCTGTCATTTGCTATGGTTCACCGCCTAGCTTCTTAGCGTGACTACTTCAAAGACGACGCCCCAGCGGCGCATCCCCGCTTGGGCCACAGCATTTGGCCCGCAAATCATCATCGCCCTGATCCTGGGCCTCGGACTGGGCCTACTGGCGAAATACACCGGCCACACCAAGGACACCCCGACCGGGCTGGGCACCACACTGGCCACACTGGGCTCCAGCTACATCTCCCTGCTCAAGGCCGCGGTCATCCCGCTGATCTTCTTCGCGGTCGTCGCCTCAATCGCCAACCTGGCCAAGGTCACCAACGCGGCACGCCTGGCCTGGCAGACCATCTTGTGGTTTGCCATCACCTCCGCCATCTCCGTGGTCATCGGCATGGCACTGGGCACCGTACTGCGCCCCGGTGCCGGGACCGGCCAAACCGCACCGCCCGAATATGACGGGCGCACCGGTGACTGGTGGTCGTTCCTCACCGGACTGATCCCCTCCAACTTCCTGGGCCTGGACGCCACGACCAAGGTCGCCGAGGGCGGGGACGTAAGCACCGCACTGAGCTTCAACGTGCTCCAAGTGCTGGTCATCGCCATCACCGTGGGCATCGCAGCACTTAAGGTCGGTGCCGCAGCCCGCCCGTTCCTGGACTTCTCCGCCGCCACACTCTCCGTCATCCAGAAGATCCTCTGGTGGATCATCCGGTTGGCCCCCATCGGCACCGTGGGACTGATCGGCAACGCGGTGGCCACCTATGGCTGGGACACCATCGGCGCGCTGGGCAAGTTCACCTTGGCCATCTACATCGGTCTGGCCTTGGTGCTCTTTGGCCTCTACCCGATCCTGGTCCGCTCACATGGGCTGAGCATCAAGCAGTACTTCTCCGGGGTCTGGCCCGCCGTGCAGCTGGCCTTCGTCTCCCGCTCCTCCATCGGCACCCTGCCGCTGACCCAGCGAGTGACCGAACGCAACCTGGGTGTGCCCTCGGCCTACGCATCGTTCGCCGTGCCGCTGGGCGCCACAACCAAGATGGACGGTTGCGCCGCGATCTACCCGGCGATCTCCGCGATCTTCGTCGCCCAGTTCTTCGGCATCGATTTGACGCTGACCGACTACCTGCTGATCGCTATGGTCTCGGTCTTGGGCTCTGCAGCCACGGCCGGTACCACCGGTGCCGTGGTCATGTTGACCCTGACCTTGTCCACCGTGGGACTGCCGCTTGCCGGCGTCGGCCTGATCCTGGCCGTTGACCCGATCCTGGACATGGGTCGCACCGCGGTGAACGTCGCCGGTCAGGCATTGGTTCCGACCATCGTCGCCAAGCGCGAAGGCATCTTGGACGCGGAGCTGTACAACGCCTCGCGTCTCGGGGACCCGTTCAACGACGAGTTCAAGGCCGACGCCGAGGTGCGCCAGGACGCGCCCGCGTCGGTCTAAGCCCTCCAGAACCCAGGGAGCACAAGACCCAGAGAGTAGTCACCACCTTATTCAGGGCGGGCCCTCCGGCTCGACGGATGCATCAGCATTCGCCGGGCCGGGCGGTCCGCCCTTTTGGGTGTGCCAAGGCGGCAGGGTGCGGCAGCGGTTACAGGAAAATCATCGTCAAATTGCACGGCATGCAACTTTGCACGTAGTGTAGAAACGTGGATCTTCCTTCTTCTCCCCCCGTGTCCCGGCGCGAACTAAACAAGGCCGCCACCCGCCAGGCCATCGTCCGTTCCGTCTTCGAGCAATTGCAGTCCGTCGGCTACGAAGGGCTGACCGCCGAATCCGTTGCGGATGCCGCCGGGGTCTCCCGCCGCACCTTCTTCAACTATTTCCCCTCCATCGAGGCCGCGTTAAACGAGCCGACCAAGCTTTTGCTAGAGAATGCGGTGGCGGTGCTCGACGAGGTGGACCCGGGCATCGACCTGCTCTCCGCCGCCGTCACCACCGTGGAATCCCTAGTCGACCCGGCCCTGCTCGAGCCCATCGCAAATCTGTACCTGCTGGCCTCCGAACACCCCCAGATGGCCAGGATGCAGCTGGAGGCGTGGAACGACTGCGCCGAGGCGCTCACCGAGATCATCACCGCCCGGGCACCGAACGGCACCGAGCTGGCGGCCCGGGTCTTCGCCCAATGCATCATCGGTGCCGGCAAGGCAGCCTTCGGCCAGTGGTCCCGCCAACTCACCGAGGCCCGGGACCCCGCCGACCCGCGCCGCACCCAGATGCTCCGCGCCACTCTGGCCGAGGCCATCGCCCAATTGCGCGACGGCTTCCCCTCCCTGCAACAACGTGCACAGCACACCCGAAAGGCCTGAGAACACCATGGCTTCCTTCCTGTACCGCCTCGGTGCCTGGGCCTATGCCCGGCGTTGGGCCGTCGTGTCACTCTGGGCCGTCCTGTTGCTGATCATCGGCCTGTGCGCCGGGGCATTCATGGGCAAATTGACCAACAGCTTCTCCATCCCCGGCACCGAAACCCAGCGCACCTTGGACCGGATGAAGGTGGAAATGCCGGATCTGGCCGGCGGCACCGGGTCCATCGTCTTCCGCACCCAGGACGGCTCCGCACTGTCCCCCGCCCAGGATCAGTCGATCGAAGCCGCGCTGCAGGATTTGGCCGGACAGTCGGAGATCACCGACGTGGCCCAGCCGCTGGAACTGCAACAGCAGCTCGACGATGCCACTCCCGAGCTGGCCAAGGGACAGGCGAAGCTCGACGATGCCGCCGAGCAACTGGCCGACGGTAAAAAGCAGTTGGAAGAGGGCCAGAAGGCCTTGCAGGACGCCCAGGCGGAGCTCGATTCCGGGCGCGTGCAGCTGGGGGACGCCAAGACGCAGCTTGCCGAGGGCAAAGCGCAATTAGCCGACGGACAGGCACAACTCGATGCCGCGGCGGCCAAACTTGCCACCGGTGAGGCGGCACTGAAAAGCGGGCAGGCACAACTAAATGCCGGGCAAAAGAAGTGGGACGCGGGCAACCGCGAGTACCAATCCGGTGCCAAGCAGGTTTCCGAGGGCCGCAAGGAGCTGGCCGCCGGGCAGGCGAAGCTTGATGCAGCAGCCAAGGAACTGGCAGCTGGCCAAAAGCAGTACGACGCCGGAATGAAGAAACTGCTGCAGGGAAAGTCCCGCACCACCCTCGAAGGTGAGCTGGCCGCCGGCAAGGCGCAGGCCACGCAGGCGTTGGCCGCCGCCAAGGCCGGGCTGGCGAAGCTGAACCCGGGGATCGCTGCCGCCGAAAAGGGACTGGCCCAGGCCCAGGGTGCGTTGGAGCCGCTCAAGCAAATTCCCGAGAAGGAGCGAACCGCCGAACAACACGGTGCCATCGCCGAGCTCGAAGCAACGATTGCTGCTTTGAAGTCCACGCTCAACGGGGTGCCGGGCGATGCCACGGCGCCGGGCCTGTACACCCAGCGCGAGGCGGCGCTGGATGGCCAGGCCCAGGCCGAAGCCGGGCTGAAACAAATCGCCGAGGGCACCGCCGCCTTCGCATCACTCGATGCTGCCCAGGCGAAGCTGGATGCCGGGGCCAAGGATCTGGCCTCCGGGACCAAGACCCTGAAGACCAAGACCGCCGAGTTGGAGGCCGGAGCGGCCAAGCTCCCCGCCGCCAAGAAAAAGCTTGACGCGGGGGCAGGTGAGCTGGCCACCAACCGCGCCAAGCTGAAGGCAGCAGCGGCCAAGGTCTCCTCCGGGCGCTCCCAGCTGAATGCCGGGGCGGCCGAGCTCGACGCGAACGCCGCGAAGTTGGCCGATGGTCAGCAGCAGATCGAAGAGAACCAGGCCACACTGCTCACCGGGCAACAGGTAGTCGATGAGAAGTCAGCGCAGCTGCCCCAGGCCGAGGCGAAGCTGGAGACCGGCGCCAAGGAGTTGGCCACCGGGCGAGCCGAGCTGGCCTTCGCCAAGCGCCAGGCAGGAGCCTCTGCGGGCATGCGCTTTGTCTCCGAGGATGGTTCCACCGCAGTGGCCCACGTGACCTTCGTCGGGCAGACCGACGCGCTGACCACCGAGCAGCGCGCCGACATCCAGTCGATCGCCGCAGGACCCGAGGCAGCAGGCGTCGAGGTGCTCTTCTCCAAGGAGATCCTGCAGGACCTTTCCTCCATCTTCGGGGCAGCGGAAATCATCGGGCTGGCCGTGGCCGCGGCGGTGCTGCTGATCATGCTCGGCACTCTGGTGGCCGCCGGGCTGCCGCTGCTCATGGCCGTGCTCGGGGTGGGAGCAGGCGTCGGCGGGACCCTGGCGCTGTCCTCGGTCATCGAGATGGCCTCCATTACCCCGGCGCTGGCGCTGATGCTGGGACTGGCGGTGGGCATCGACTATTCGCTGTTCATCGTGCACCGGCACCGCCGCCAATTACTCGATGGGGTGCCGCTGGGCGAATCCATTGCCCGGGCCACGGGCACCAGCGGCAACGCGGTGGTCTTCGCCGGGCTGACGGTGGTCATCGCGCTCTCCGCGCTGGCCGTGCCGGGCCTGCCGTTCCTCTCCGTGCTGGGCTTCTCCGCGGCATTCACCGTGATGATGGCGGTGCTGATCGCGATCACCCTGACCCCGGCCCTGTTGGGGGTCATCGGGCACCGGCTGGTGTCCAAGCGGGCCTGGGCACGCCGTGACGCCGCGGCCTCGACCCCGGACGCCGAGAATCTCGCCCCGTCCAACGACGCGGGAAACCGCGGTTGGGGTGCCGTGGTCACGCGCCGCCCGTGGATCGCTGTCATCGCCTCCATCGCCATGCTCGCGGTGGTGGCACTGCCCGCCACGCAGCTGCGCACCGCCCTTCCCGACGGCAGCGCCGAACCCGTGGATTCGGGCGCCTACCAGGCCTACGAGCAGATGAGCGACGCGTTTGGTGCCGGGTACAACGGCCCGCTGCTGGTGCTGGCTGATTTGCCCGGCGGACTGGATGCCCGGGGCGCCGATGCGGCAAACCTGGACGTGGCAGATGAGCTGCGAGCCATCCCCGGAGTAGTCGCCGCAATCCCGGTGCAGGTCAACGAGGAACGCAATCTCGGGGCCATCCAGGTGCTGCCGGACGAGGGTCCGGCCAGCGCCGAGACCGAGGCGCTGGTGCATGCACTGCGCGACGCCGCCCCTCAGATTCAGGCCGCCACCGGCTCGCACATCGCGGTCACCGGGCAGGTTGCCGCGCAGGTGGATGTCTCGGAGAAGCTCGCCGAGGCGTTGCCGCCGTACATCGGCATCGTGGTGGGATTGTCATTGATTCTGCTGCTGCTGGTGTTCCGCTCGGTCGTCGTGCCGCTGCTGGCCACCTTCGGCTTCCTGCTTTCGCTGGCCGCGGCCTTCGGCGCAACGGTCGCGGTGTACCAGCTCGGCTGGTTCGGTTCGCTCTTCGATGTGAACGTCCCGGGACCGATCATGAGCTTCCTGCCGATTCTGCTCACCGGCATCCTCTTCGGCCTGGCCATGGACTACCAGGTGTTCCTGGTCGCAGGGATGCGCGAGTCCTTCGCGCACGGACAGCCTGCCCGCGCAGCGGTGCGCTCCGGCTTCGCCCATTCGGCACCGGTGGTCACCGCCGCCGCGTTGATCATGACTTCCGTCTTTGCCGGGTTCGTGTTCTCGCACCTGACGATGATTCGGGCCATCGGCTTCGCGCTGGCCATCGGGGTACTCTTTGACGCGTTCATCGTGCGGATGACCCTGACCCCGGCGCTCATGCATCTGCTGGGCCGGCACGCCTGGTACATTCCGCGCTGGTTGGACCGAATCCTGCCGGATGTGGATGTGGAAGGCTCGAAGATCGCCGCCCTGGCCGCACGGGACGCCGAAGACGACCCTACTGGCGGACCGGAACAGGGCGGTCCGCAGGCCTCGGCCTCTCGGGATACGGTGGATGCATGAGCCAGAATCTAAACAGCGATACCACCGCCAATACCGCATCCGATGCCCTCGGGGATATCGAAAACCCCGAGGACCTGCCGCTGCTGGTGCTGGCCTCAGCCTCCCCGGGCCGGGCCAAGGTGCTCACCGATGCCGGGATCGACTTCGCCGTGCAGGTCTCCACCGTGGACGAGGACGCGGTGCTGGCCAGCGCCCTCGAGCGCTTCGGCGAGCTGGGCCCGGCCGACACCGCAATGCTGCTGGCCAAGTCCAAGGCCGAGGATGTCGCCGCGATGGACGCGGCGGACGGGGCCGTGGTGCTTGGCTGCGATTCGGTCTTCGAATTTGAGGGTGTCAGCTACGGCAAGCCGTATACCGCGCAGGCAGCAACCGAACGCTGGGAAGCAATGAGCGGGAAGTCCGGCATCCTGCACACCGGGCACTGGCTCATCGATAATCGTTCCGAAGACGAAGCAGACGGCGGCTCGGGGGCCACCATCGGCGCGGTCGCCTCCACCCGGGTGGACTTCGAGACGGTGTCAGCAGAAGAGATCGCCGCGTATGTAGCCTCCGGCGAACCGTTGCCGTGCGCCGGAGCGTTCACCATCGACGGGCGCGGTGCCGCCTTCATCCGCAGCATCGAGGGCAACCCGCACACGGTCATCGGCCTGAACGTTGCCACGCTGCGCGAGCTGCTGCACGAGACCGGTCTGTCCATAACCGACATCTGGGCCTAAACACCCGCACTAGCCATCCTTCAGGAGGCCCGCACCGATTCTCGGTGCGGGCCTCCTGGTCGTTGGGCCTCTTGAGGGAAGGGCACGGGGAGCCAAAACAGCTTGCGCCAAGAAAGTACTTGCCATTGTGGAAAGTAGTTTCTATGCTGAAGTGACAACGTCGACGCAGGAGGAACCATGAACACGAACAGCATCGCCACCACCGCCCCAGCAAACCGGGTCAACGGAGCCCAGTACGCATGGATCGGCTTCGCGATGGGGATCGCCTGCATGGCCGCACTGTTCATCTACGGGCTGTTGAGCAGCACCCCCGGAATGCTCGTGATGAGCTCCTCGATGGCGGCCATGCTGGGCGCAGTATGGGTCTCCACCAGCGCCACTGCCCGGAAGAAGAACCGGCGGTAGCGAGCGGGCGTACACGTCACCCAAATCTGGGCCGCGCACAGCTCGAGGCCCGGGAACTCGGCACCCGGCACCGCGCCCGAGAGAAGTTGTATGAATCCTACAAAGATATGGTGACTTGGTGCCGACACTGGGCGGTTTGGCGGTACACATCCCACAACCGCGGGTAGGCTCCACAAGAGCATATTTAAAGGAGTTCACCCCTGCCATGAGTCAGTTGACGAAGGTTCTCATCGCCAATCGCGGAGAAATCGCCGTACGCATCATTCGCGCTGCCCGGGATGAGGGCATTGGATCGGTGGCCGTGTACGCCGAGCCTGACCGCGATGCCCTGCATTGCCGGTTGGCCGACGAAGCGTATTCATTGGGCGGCTCCACCGCCGCCGAGTCGTACCTCGACATCGATAAGATCATCGATGTCGCCAAACGCTCCGGCGCCGACGCGGTGCACCCCGGCTACGGATTCCTGGCCGAGAACGCCGGGTTCGCCCGTGCCGTGATCGATGCCGGGCTGATCTGGATTGGCCCGCCACCGGCAGCCATCGACCAGCTGGGTGACAAGGTTCAGGCCCGCCACCTGGCCGAAAAGGTCGGAGCCCCGCTGGTCCCCGGCACCAAGGACCCTGTCGAATCCACCGACGAGGTGCTGGCCTTCGCCGATGAGCACGGACTGCCGATGGCCATCAAGGCCGCCTACGGTGGCGGCGGTCGCGGCATCAAGGTCGTACGCAACCGGGACGAAATCCCCGAAGCCTACGAATCCGCGGTCCGCGAAGCTGTTGCCGCCTTCGGGCGCGGCGAATGCTTCGTCGAACGCTTCCTCGATGCCCCGCGCCACGTCGAGACCCAGTGCCTGGCCGATGTGCACGGCAACGTCGTGGTGGTATCCACCCGCGATTGCTCACTGCAGCGCCGCAACCAGAAGCTCGTAGAAGAGGCCCCGGCACCGTTCCTGAGCCCGGAACAGGTCACCCGGCTCTACGAGGCCTCCAAGGCCATCATGGTCGAAGCAGGCTACGTGGGAGCAGGCACCTGCGAATTCCTCGTCGGCCAGGACGGGGTGATCTCCTTCCTGGAGGTCAACACCCGCCTGCAGGTGGAGCACACGATCTCCGAGGAGGTCACGGGCATCGATCTGGTCCGCGAACAGTTCCGGCTGGCCCGCGGCGAAGAGCTGGGCTACACCGACCCCGAGGTGCGCGGACATTCCTTCGAGTTCCGCATCAACGGCGAAGACGCGGGACGCGGTTTCATGCCGGCCCCCGGCACCATCACCGCGATGGACCTGCCCACCGGCCCCGGTGTGCGCATCGACTCAGGTGTGGTCTGCGGAGAAACCGTGTCCGGGAACTTCGACTCGATGATCGCCAAGCTCATCGTCACCGGCGCCACCCGCAACCAGGCCATCCAGCGCGCCCGCCGCGCACTGGCCGAGTACCGCATTGAGGGCATGCCCACGGTGTTGGCCTTCCACCGCGCGGTCATGGACGATGTTGCCTTCACCCCCGAGGAAGGCCCGTTCTCCATCCATACCCGCTGGATCGAGACCGAGTTCGACAACCAGATCCCTGCCTGGGACCCTGCCACCGCCGGCATCCCGGGCGAGGACACCGATCGTCATGCGATCACCGTGGAAGTCGGCGGCAAGCGCCTAGAGGTGGTGCTTCCGGCGTCGTTGGGATCGATTTCTTCGGGCAGCAACGGCAAGACCCGCAAGAAGAAGCGCTCCACGCGCTCTTCGGCCACCACCGGTGCCTCGGGCGCCGATCTGGTCTCCCCCATGCAGGGCACCATCGTGAAGGTCGCAGCAGCCGACGGGGATGTGGTCTGTGAGGGCGATTTGATCGTGGTCCTGGAGGCCATGAAGATGGAACAACCGCTGACCGCCCACTGCGACGGCGTGGTCTCCGGACTCAGCGCGGTACCCGGGGACACCGTCTCCGCCGGCGCCGTGCTGGCATCCATCGGCGAATAACACTCGCTGCCGCAGCACAGCGATCCGGGCGGGCCGGTCTTCCTCAAGGGAAGACTGGCCCGCCTTTTGCCTGTCCCGCGCCGACTGCCGCCTTGGACCACGGGAGGCTGCAATTCCGCGCGACACGCCTTCCCCATGTCGGTGCGTACACTTAGGCCGGTGGGCATGAAACCTGACGTGAGCACACAGCCCGCGCTGGACCCGAGCCCCGATCCGCCGCGATGCGGCAGCGAGCGGCAGACCTTGAGGGGGTTCCTGGCCTGCCAGCGCCGCACCCTTCAGATGAAATGCGCAGGGCTTAGCGCGACAGCCCTGGGCACCTGCGCGGTTCCGCCTTCCGGGCTGTCCTTGCTGGTCTTGGTGCGCCACCTAAGCGATGTGGAACGCTTTTGGGTCCGCTCCTGCCTGGCCGGGAAGCAAGCACCGCCGCTGTACTGGGGCAAGGACGGCACAGAGACCGACTTCGACTTCCCGGCACCCGATGCCCAGCTGGTGGAGCTCTCTTTCACCGCATGGAAGGAGGAGATGGCCCATGCCGATGTTGCCCTCGGCGCCGCACCGTTGGAACGTACAGTGGCGGCCGGGCACCACGGCACGGTATCGGTACGCTGGATCCTCACCCACCTGATCGAGGAGTACTCCCGGCACAATGGCCACGCCGACCTGCTGCGCGAATGCCTCGACGGGACCGTGGGCGAATAGTCTCTTGGGCTTTAACGCACGCTGCCCGCATTCACGAGGAATGCGGGCAGCCGGAGAAATCCGTTGCTAGAAGACGCTACTAGGAGACGTTGTTCTCAAAGTCGACGTCCTTGGTGTCCTTGGTCAGGAACAGGGCGATGAGCGTGAGCACCGCGCCGAGCGCTAAATAGACGCCGACCCAGACGGTGTTGCCTCCACCGAACTGCCACAGCGCGATGGCCACGAACGAGGCCGGGGCAGCACCTAAGACCGAGGAGAAGTTGTAGGCCACGGCGGAGCCGGTGTAGCGCACATTGGACGGGAAGAGCTCGGGCAGATACGCGGCCATCGGGCCGAAGGTCAGACCCATCAGGGTGAAGCCGATGATCAGGCCGACCATGGCCGAGGCCTTGCCCGGACCGAACATCAGCGTCCACGCCAGACCGAAGACCAAGATGCCCAGAGTCACCCAGATCAGGAACTTACGCCGGCCGAATTTCTCGGCCAGCGGGCCCGAGACCACCGTGAATATACCGAAGAACACCACACCGATGATGAGCATCGTGAGGAACTCGGGTCGGTCAATGCCCAGTCCCGGGGCAAACGATGCCGCATCAAAGGCCTGGCCCTTGGCCTCGGCGGCCGCTTGGGCCTTCTCCACGGTGTCCACGGCGGTGCCGTAGGTCAGGGTGAAGGAGGTCATCAGGTAGAAGAGCACGTAGGTGGCAAACATGATGAAGGTGCCGGCCAGTACCTGGCGCCAGTGGTACTTCATGGTGGTCTTGAACGGGGACTTGGCCACCTTCTTCTGGTCCACGACCTTGGTGAAGGCCACCGATTCGACCAGCCTCAGGCGGACCCAGAGTCCCACGGCCACCATGACGGCGGAGAGGATGAACGGCACGCGCCAGCCCCAGGCCATGAACTGCTCCGGGGTCAGGCTCAGCTGCAGGCCCACGAAGATCAGGTTGGCGATGATGAAGCCGATGGGGGCACCCAGCTGCGGGAAGGTGCCGTAGATGGCGCGCTTGTTGGCCGGAGCGTTCTCGGTGGCCAGCAGCGCGGCACCCGACCACTCGCCGCCGAGGGCCAGGCCCTGGGCGAAGCGCAGCAGCACCAGCATTAGCGGCGCCAGCACCACGAAGTTTCCTTGGGCCGGGGGCAGGAAGCCGATCAGGAAGGTGGCGATACCCATGAGCAGCAGCGAGGCCACCAGGGTCCCCTTGCGTCCGATCCTGTCACCGAAGTGCCCAAAGAGGATCGAGCCGACTGGTCGGGCAACGAAAGCTACGCCGAAGATCGCGAAGGAGGAGAGAATGGCATTGACGTTCGACGCGTTCGGGAAGAACAGCGCCGGGAAGACCAGCACCGATGCCGTGGCATAGGCGTAGAAGTCAAAGAACTCAATGGTGGTGCCGATGAGGCTGGCAAACAGCACGCGTCCGCGTGTGTTTTCTTTCGGTGCTGTGACCGTGGTCTTGTTGGACATTGTCTCGTGCTTCTCTTGGTGGATTCCTGCAAGTTGTTTAGGACAAGTTTAGGACTCAAGTCCAAGGAGTGGACACTCGTTCCACTATTTGGACAAGTGTGTCTCAAGTCTCACTCCTTTAGCAACGACCGCACCGGCGTGGCGCCATCCGGAACCTGACAAGCGTTAAAGACATCTGCCGCCGCAAACCGCCTATTCCCGAGGGAAGAGTCGATTCGCGGCGGCAAACACCATGCGCTCTGAGATTTAGAGGTGGGTGTGGAGGCGGCGCGCGGCCTCGGAGATCGACCCGGAGAGCGAGGGATAGACCGAGAAGGTCTCGGCGATGTCATCAACATGCAGCTTGTTGTGCACGGCCAAGGCGATCGGGAAGATCAGTTCCGAGGCACGCGGTGCTACCACCACGCCACCGATCACGGTTCCGGAGCCGCGGCGGGCCAGGATTTTCACGAAGCCCTGGTTCACGTTCATCATCTTCGCCCGTGCGTTGGTGGCCAGATCCAGTTTGATGATGTCAGCCTGATACTTGCCCTCGGCGACCATGCCCTCGGTAACCCCGACGGTGGCGATCTCCGGGGAGGTGAAGATGTTCGAGGAAACCTCGGTGAGCTTCAGCGGCTTGACCGAGTCGCCCAGCAGGTGGGCCATCGCGATGCGGCCCTGCATGGCCGAGACCGAGGCCAGCGCGAAGACGCCCGTGCAGTCACCGGCCGCGTAGACATTGGTGGCGGTGGTGCGCGAGACGCCGTCAACCTGGATGTGGCCGGATTCGGTGAGCTTGACGCCCGCTTCTTCCAGACCGATACCCGCGGTGTTGGGGATGGAACCAACCGCCACCAAGCAGTGGCTGCCGATGATGACCCGTCCGTCGCTCAGGGTCACCTTGACGGAGTCGCCCTCGCGTTCAACGCCCTCGGCGCGGGACTTGGCCACGACGTTGACGCCGTTGTTCTTGAAGGCTTCTTCGAGCACCTCGGCGGCGTCGGCGTCCTCGCCGGGCAGCACGCGGTCACGCGAGGAAACCAGGGTGACCTTGGTGCCCAGCAGGTTATACGCGCTAGCGAACTCGGCGCCGGTGACACCTGAACCGACAACAATCAGGTGCTCGGGGATTTCCTTGAGGTTGTAGACCTGGGTCCAGTTGAAGATGCGCTCCCCGTCGGGAATCGCGGTGGGCAGTTCGCGCGGGTGCGCACCGACCGAGACCAGCAGCGCGTCGGCGTCAATGTTCTCGACGCTGCCGTCCGCCCGGGTGACCTCAACGGTCTTGGAATCCAGCAGCCTGCCTTCGCCGATGACTATGCGCACGCCCACGCGTTCGAGGCCCATGTGGATGTCCGAGGACTGTTCCCTGGCCAGTTCCAGCAACCGGGCGTTCATGACCGACAGATCGGCCACCGCTTCGGTGGATGCGTCGCCGACCTGGACGCCGAACTCGCGCGCACCGATCACCCGGCGCATCGCATCGGCCGTGGCAACCAGGGTCTTGGAGGGGACCACGTCGGTCAAAACCGCGGAACCACCCATTCCCGCGCGCTCGACAATGGTGACTTGTGCGCCTAGCTGGGCGCCCACCATGGCGGCTTCGTAGCCACCGGGGCCACCGCCAAGGATGACAAGTCGAGGGGAACTGGTATCGCGTTGTGCACTCACGATTACCTATTCTCCCCTAACCGCCACCAAGTGCACAACGCACACGCCGGGCGGTAGATCTCGGGCGTCGGGCGGTGGTTTCAGTGCCCGGGCCCGCCCGCGGACCCCATGGCCTGACAATGCGCGGTTCCGCCGGTAGGTTTAACCCCGTGATCGACATCGAATCTGCCCCCTTTGACCTAGCCAACACCGCCGCCGCCAAGATCGCCGAACTCACCGGCGTCCCAACCCATGACATTGCCCTGGTGCTGGGCTCCGGATGGGGTGAGGCGGCGAACCTGATCGGCGAGATAACCCACCGCATTGACGCCACCGACCTTCCCGGTTTCCACCCCGCAGCAGTGCCGGGGCACGTCGGCACGATTTCCTCGGTGCTCACCGCCGGAGGCAAGCGGGTACTGGTGCTCGGCGCACGCACCCACTACTACGAGGGCAAGGGCGTGCGCGCGGTGGTCCACGGAGTGCGCACCGCTGCCGCGGCTGGAGCCAAGACGCTGGTGCTGACCAACGGTTGCGGCGGGCTTGATCCGAACTGGGCACCGGGAACCCCGGTGTTGATCGCCGATCACCTCAACCTCACCGCAGCCTCCCCGTTGGAGGGTGCCACGTTCGTGGACCTGACCGACCTGTACTCCTCGCGCATCCGCGATCTGGCCCGCGAGGTCGATCCGTCGCTCGAGGAGGGCGTGTACGCGCAGTTCACCGGACCGCACTATGAGACCCCGGCCGAGGTCCGCTACGCCAAGACCATCGGTGCCGACCTGGTGGGCATGTCCACCGCGCTGGAGGCCATCGCCGCCCGCCACGCGGGCATGGAAGTCTTCGGCATCTCGCTGGTCACCAACCTGGCCGCAGGCATTTCCGCCACGGCGCTGAGCCACGCCGAGGTCATCGAGGCTGGCACCGCGGCAGGACCGCGGATCTCCGCGCTGCTGGCCGACATCGTCGCCAAGCTCTAAACACCGCCAGCCGCACGTCCTCCCCCGCTACCGCCACCTAAAGGAAACCCATGCCCATGAGCACCCCCCAGCCGGATGCCGGATTGCTGGATCGCGTCGCGGCCTGGGCCGCCCAGGACCCGGACGCCGTCACCAAGGCGCAGCTGCTGGACTTGTGTGCCGCGGCCGCGGCCGGCGGGGATGCGGCAGCGGAGCTGGCAGATAGTTTTGCTTCGAACCTGGCCTTTGGCACCGCCGGGCTGCGTGCCGAGCTGGGTCCGGGTCCCAACCGGATGAACTCTATGGTGGTGCGCCGCACCGCCGCGGGCATCGGCCGCTTCCTCCTCGATGCCGCCGCCGGTGCATATGTTCCGCACGCGGTCATCGGCTTCGACGCCCGGCACAACTCGGAAGTTTTTGCCCGAGAGTCCGCCGCGGTGCTCACCGCCGCGGGCATCACCGTGCAACTGTTGCCCACTCCCCTGCCCACCCCGGTGCTTGCCTGGGCGGTGCGCGCGCTCGGCGCCGAAGCCGGGATCATGGTCACCGCCAGCCACAACCCGCCGGCCGATAACGGTTACAAGGTCTACACCGGAGGTCGCGCGGAAACCGGCTGGGGCCAGGGCGCACAGATCGTCAGCCCCGTTGACGCCCAGATCGCCGCGCAGATCGATCACGACGAACCGATCGCATCCATCGCGCTGGCCAATTCAGGCTGGGAGGTACTGCCCGGCGCCGGAGAACCCGGCGATATGGAGGCCGCCTACCTGGCTGCCATCGCCTCGGTTCTCCCTGCAGCAACAAGCAGCGCTGCGCTGGGCACGGCACGGGAAAACCTGCGGATCGTGCTAACCCCCTTACACGGGGTCGGCGGGCACACCATGACCCAGGCACTGGGCGCCGCGGGGTTCTCGCAGGTGAACCTGGTCCCCGAGCAGGCCGAACCCGACCCGGACTTCCCCACCGTCGCCTTCCCCAACCCGGAGGAGCCCGGCGCCCTGGACCTGGCCCTGGCGCTGGCCGAGATCACGGATGCGGACCTGGTCATTGCCAACGACCCGGATGCCGACCGCTGCGCTGCAGCGGTGAAGTTCGAGCACAACGGCTGGCGAATGCTGCGCGGCGACGAGGTCGGCTGGCTGCTCGGGGCGCGCTGCGCCCCCAACGCACCGGAGGGCTCGGTGCTGGCCAACTCCATCGTCTCCTCCCGGATGCTTGCTGCCATCGCCGCGCAGCACGGCCTGAAACATGAGAACACCTTGACCGGGTTCAAGTGGATCTCCCGAGTTCCGTCTCTGGCCTTCGGCTACGAGGAGGCGCTGGGTTATTGCGTCGCCCCGTCGCTGGTCCGCGACAAGGACGGCATTTCCGCCGGGCTGCTGTTGGCCGACTACGCCGCCGAGCTCAAGGCTGCTGGCTCGTCGCTGCCGGAGGTGCTCGACTCTCTGGCGCTGGCCCACGGCCTGCACGCCACCGACCAGCTCTCGGTGCGGGTCGCGGACCTGAGTCTGCTGGACACCATGATGGCTTCGCTGCGTTTAAACCCGCCGGCAACCCTGGGCGGGGAGGAGGTCAGCGAATTCGAGGACCTGTCCGTGGGCGGGGTGCTGCCGCCGACCGACGGGCTCAGATTCCTCACCACGGCCGACACCCGGGTGATCATCCGCCCCTCGGGCACCGAGCCCAAGCTCAAGTGCTACCTTGAGCTGATTGTGCCGGTGCGCCACGCCGCCGATTTGCCCGCAGCCCGAGCCACTGCCGCCACCGGCCTGGCGGATATCAAGGCCGAACTTGCCGCGCTGCTCAAGAACTAGCGCGCCACCGCCACCCGAATTCCTTGACACACCATCGATCCGACCAGGAGCCTGATCCACACGCCATGAGCACCAACATCGCCTCATACATCGACCACACGATCCTCAACCCCGATGCCGGTGCTGCCGACATCGAGCGCATTTGCGCCGAGGCAACCACATACGCGTTCTTCTCCGTCTGCGTGAACCCGATCTGGGTCTCCACGGTGTCCGCGGCGTTGACCGGGTCCGGAGTCAAGACCTGCTCGGTGATCGGTTTCCCCTTCGGGGCCATCCCCACCGCCGCGAAGGTCGCCGAGGCCCGCGGGGCCATCGTCGACGGCGCCAACGAGATCGACATGGTCATCAACATCGCCTCGGCCAAATCCGGTGATGAGGAAGCCCTGGTGGCCGAGATCACCGCGATCACCGAGGCCGTCCACGCGGGTGGTGCGATCTTGAAGGTCATCATCGAAACCGCGCTGCTCACGGACGATGAAAAGGTGTTGGCTTGCCGCGCTTCGGTGCGTGCCGGGGCCGACTTCGTGAAGACTTCCACCGGTTTTGCCGGAGGCGGGGCCACCGTCAAGGACGTGGCGTTGATGCGCGCCACGGTGGGTCCGGATCTGGGAGTTAAGGCCTCCGGTGGGGTCCGTTCCTTGGAAACCGCCCACGCGATGATCGCGGCCGGGGCCACGAGGCTCGGATCGAGCTCGGGAGTTGCTATTGTGGAGGGTGAACAAGGCGCCGAGGGCTACTGATCCAGTTCCCCGGACGCGCATTGAGAACTGAAAACCCTTAGGAGAATCGCTGTGTACTCGAACGGCAAGAACTTAGCCCACTCGGGCCAGGGCCGGTTGGCCGGTAACATCACCGCTTTTGTGGTGTTCTTTATCATGTTCCTTGGCTGCCTCTACTCGCTGTCGTTCTGGACGCTGGAGAACGCCTGGATCCCGGGCATTTCCTGTTTCGTTCTGGCCATGCTGGCCTTTGGCATCCCGCAGCACATTCTGGGCATGTCGGACAAGCACCCGGCCAAGACCGCCGAGCAGCAGGACTAGTCTCCGCAGCGTCTTTCCACTTTGGGGAGGCCGGAGCGCCACACTCATTTCCCACCCGCCGTCTTGCGGGGAGCGGGAAGTCGAGCATGTGCGGCGCGCCGGCCTCCCTTTGTGCGCCGTCATTGCTCCGCTCGCCGGCGGCTTGTCGGGAGTTCCGGGCGACTCCGCGAACGACACCGCGGGCAGCCGACCAGCGCATTTCTACGTGTTGTAGAAACGTACTGGTGGGCGAGGGTATGATGATCCCAACAGGTCCTTTCGGGGCCCGTTTGACCAGCCTTCCGATTATGGAAAAGAGCGATGCATCATGGAAAACACTGAACGCGGCAGGATTGTTGTCGGTATCGATGGTTCGGCACAATCGATCTCCGCCCTTCGCTACGCCGCCTCCCTGGCCGACTCCCTGGGCCACGACCTGGTTGCCTTCTCCTCTTGGCTGCCGCGCGTCGCGTTGGAGGACTACACCCCGGATTGGGCACCGGAGCAGGACGCCCGCGATGCCCTGGAGAAATCCATCGTCCAGGCCTTCGGCGACGCGCTACCAAAAAACCTGGAACGCGAGGTCCTGATGGGGCCGGCCGCCCCCAACCTGATCGAGGTCTCCAAGGGTGCGGTGATGGTGGTCCTGGGCACCCGTGGCCGCGGAGGGTTCAAGGGCCTGGTCATGGGGTCGGTCTCCAGCTCGCTGGCGGCTCACGCCAAATGCCCGGTGCTGATCCACCACGGCGAAGAACCAGCGGCCTGATAAAGACCCACCCGGGTACCGCACGGTAGCCCGCTTTGACCCGGATGCCGGGCACCATCGATGGTGCCCGGCATCCGTGCGCGTAGCCCTGTGCGCCCAAGCCCTAGGCGTTGGGACGCGAGGCCTCGGCGACAAAGATGTTGGACAGCACATCCGAGACCCACCGCAGGATCTCCTCGTCCACCAGGTCCCGGCCGCCGATCGCCGCAGTCTTCGGCTTGGGGATCAAGATGGCGTTGAGCGCCGGTTTGTCCGCGGCACCCTTGTACATCCGGGCCAGGCGCAGCTGCCGCGAATCGGGCAGGTTCGCCACCGCTGCCGGAGCGAACTTGATCATGTTGCCCATCATCGCCACATCGGACAGCCCCAGAGCCCTGGCGCGGATGCGGATCCGGGCGACCTCCAGCAGGTTCACCACGGGTGCGGGCGGTAGCCCGTAACGGTCCACCAGCTCCGCCAGCACATCGTCGAGCTCCGGGAAGTCCGTGGCGGCGGCGATCTTCCGATAGGCCTCCAGACGCAGCCGCTCACCGGGCACGTAGTCGTGCGGAAGGTGCGCATTGACCGGCAGTTCGATCTTCATCTCGGTGGCCTTCTCCACTGCCTCGCCCTTGAAGTCGGCCACAGCCTCCCCGACCAGGCGCAGGTACAGATCGAAGCCGACCCCGGCGATGTGCCCGGACTGTTCCCCGCCGAGCAGGTTGCCTGCCCCACGGATCTCCAGGTCCTTCATGGCCAGCTGGTAGCCCGAACCGAGCTCGTTGTGCGCCGCCACGGCCTTGAGCCTCTCCAGGGCGACCTCGCCCAGCGGCTTCTCCGCGTTCCACAGGAAGTAGGCGTAGGCGCGCTCGCGGCCGCGACCCACGCGCCCGCGCAGCTGGTGCAGCTGGGACAGCCCGTAGTTATCAGCCTTATCCACGATCAGCGTGTTGGCGTTGGAGATGTCCAGGCCGGTTTCGATGATGGTGGTGGAGACCAGCACATCGAACTTCTTCTCCCAGAAGTCCTGGATGATTTTTTCCAGCCGGGATTCGCTCATCTTGCCGTGGGCGACCTCGACCCGTGCCTCGGGGACCAACTCGCGCAGCTCGGCGGCGACCTTGTCGATGGAGGAGACGCGGTTGTGCACAAAGAAGACCTGCCCGTCGCGCATCAGCTCACGGCGGATGGCAGCGGAGATCTGCTTATCGGTGCGCGGTCCCACATAGGTGAGCACCGGGTGGCGTTCCTCCGGCGGGGTGGCCAGCGTGGAGGTCTCGCGGATGCCGGTCAACGACATCTCCAAGGTGCGCGGGATCGGGGTGGCGGACATGGAGAGCACATCCACGTTGGTGCGCATCTTCTTGAGCTGCTCCTTGTGCTCGACACCGAAGCGCTGCTCCTCATCGACCACCACCAGCCCCAGGTCCTTGAACTGGACGGTGTCCGAGAGCAGCCGGTGGGTGCCGATGACCACGTCGACGGTACCGTTTTTCAGCCCCTCGATGATGTCCTTGGACTCCTTGGCACTCTGGAAGCGCGAGAGCGTCTTCACGCGCACCGGGAAGCCTGAGTAGCGTTCGGTGAAGGTCTGCTGGTGCTGGGAGGCCAGCAGCGTGGTGGGAACCAGCACCGCGACCTGCTTGGAGTCCTGCACGGCCTTGAATGCGGCGCGCACCGCGATCTCGGTCTTGCCGAAGCCCACATCGCCGGAGACCAGCCGGTCCATCGGGACCTCGCGCTCCATGTCGGCCTTGACCTCGTTGATGGTGGTCAGCTGGTCGGGAGTCTCCACATAGGCGAAGGCCTCCTCCAGCTCATACTGCCAGGGGGTGTCGGAGCCAAAGGCATGCCCGCGCGAGGCCATGCGCGCCGAATAGAGCTTGATCAGATCGGCGGCGATCTCCTTGACCGCCTTGCGGGCCTTGGACTTGGTGCTTGACCAGTCCGAGCCGCCCATCTTGGACAGCGTGGGTGCTTCCCCGCCGACGTAGCGGGTGACCTGGTCCAGCTGGTCGGTGGGCACAAACAGTTTGTCCCCCGGAGCACCGCGCTTCGAGGGTGCGTATTCCAGCACCAGGTATTCGCGTTTGGCCTCCGCGCCGCCGGCGACCTTGCGGGCGATCAGCTCCACGAACTTGGCAATGCCGTGCTGTTCGTGCACCACATAGTCGCCCTCGGTCAGCGTGATCGGGTCCACCGCGTTGCGGCGTTTGGCAGCCATCCGCTTGGCCCCGCGCGGGGCGTAGGCACTGGAGCGGCCCAACAGGTCGGCCTCGGTGAGGAAGCCGAGCTTCAGCGAATCCAGGGCGAACCCGCGCCCGGCCTGCGCCGTGGTGATCTCGATCAGCCCGTGGGTGGGGGCATCATCCAGGGAGTCGATGCGGTGTGTGGGGATGTCCGCGTCGTGGAAGAGCTCGGCCAGGCGCTGGGCGGGGCCGGGACCGTCGGTGGCGACCACGATGGACCAGTCGTCCTTGATACGTGAGGAGATGAACTCGAGCATCTCCGCCACATCGCCCTGGTAGCCGCGCGGTTCGCGCGCTTCGACACGGATCGAGTCGGCCTCGGGCAAAAGCTCGGTGTCCGAGCCCAACGAGGTCACCGACCACCAGGAGACCTGCGCCGCGTGCGCGTCGGTCCGGGTGGTGGACAGGGAGGTGAAGTTCCCCGCCTCCAGCTCGGCCGCCGCGGCCTGCGCCTGGGCCTGGGAGATATCCAGCGGGGCGGCCCCGCCGTCGGAAGCGGTGGCCCAAGCCGCGGCCAGGAACTCGGCGTTGGTGGCTTCCAGATCGTAGGCGCGGGCACGAACCCGTTCGGGTTCCATCACCACGGCGATGGATTCGGCCGGCAGCAAGGACAGCAGCGGCACCATGGCATCAACCAGCAGAGGTGCCAGCGACTCCATGCCTTCGACCGCCACGCCCCCGGCGATCTTGGCCAGCAGGTCGCGGGCCGCGGGCATCTGCTCCTGGAGCTTGGCGGCCCGGGACATCACCGCGGGGGTGATCAACAGTTCGCGGCAGGGCGGGGCCTGGATCGAGGTGGGAGCCTCGGTTTCCAGCGAGCGCTGGTCGGCGATGGAGAAGTAGCGCATGGCCTCGATCTGATCACCGAAGAAGTCGATGCGCACCGGGTGGTTGGAGGTGGGCGGGAAGACATCGATGATGCCGCCGCGCACGGCGAACTCCCCGCGGTGCGTGACCATGTCCACGCGTCCGTAGGCGGCATCGGCCAGCGACCTGACCACTGCGGAGAACTCGTAGTCCTCTCCCACGCTCAGGTTCACCGGCTCCAGTTTGCCCAGCCCCGCGACCAGCGGTTGGATGACCGCACGGATCGGGGCGACAATGACCTGCAGTGCCGGGTCCTTGGTTTCCATCCGGCGCAGCACATGCAACCGGCGTCCTACGGTGTCGGAGCGCGGGGAGAGCCGTTCGTGGGGCAGTGTTTCCCAGGAGGGGAACTCCTCCACGGCGTCTGGGGGCAGGAATCCTTGCAGCCCTGCCACCAGTTCCTCGGCCTCGCGTCCGGTGGCGGTGATTGCCAGTACCACTGTGCCCGGGACTCTGGAGCGCAATGCCTCGATGGTCTCCGTGGTAATGACCGCACGCATCCCGGCGGGGGCGGCGATCTCCAGTTCGTTGGCGCGGTCCGCATAGGCGGTGGCCGCATTGGAATGGATGCGGGAGTAGGAGGTGTCTTCCCGCAAGGCGGTGCGCAGGCCGTGAAGCGCCATCTGCTGGGGGTCCTTTCCGAAGACCTGATGCGCGCACAACACAAGTACCCGGGAACCATGATGAGTCCCGGGGTGCGCCATTCAAGCGTACCGCTGTGCGCGCGCAAGCCCGGTACGCTTGGGGGGTTCCAAGAACATTTCGTTCGGCCAATCTATTTCGTACGGAGTTTTGCCCCATGGCCCTTAACGCCACCACAGAATTGACCCACGCACCCGAGGCCGTCATCGCCACCCTGGCCGACCGCGACTTTGCCGAGCACCTGACCGGTTTGGTCGGCGGAACGCTCAAGAGCTTCGAGGTTGCCGGCGAAACCGCCGCAGCATTCACCTTGACCACCGTGCGCACCGTACCCACCGACCGGGCCCCGGAAATCGCTCGCAAGTTCGTCGGGCAGACCGTGGACATCACCCAGGTCGAATCCTGGTCGGCCCCGGCCGCCGATGGAAGCCGCACCGCCTCCTTGAAGGTCACCGTCGGCTCGCTGCCGGTGTCGGTGGCAGGTACCGAGTCGCTGACTGCCACCGCCGCGGGATCCGCTCTGGGTGTGGAGGCTACGGTTTCTTCCTCCATCCCGTTTGTGGGCGGCAAGATCGCCTCGGCCGCGGAACCCTTCATTTCCAAGGCGCTGAAGTTGCAGGGCACCAAGGTCTCCGCGTGGATCGAACGCGGCTAATCGAATAGTCAGCTTCCGCCGCTGCTGATTGCGGTCGCTGAAGCCGATAATGGGACCGGCTCCCGAGGTGTCCTCCGCGGGCGGGTCGCGAGCCGGTCCTCGTGTTTTGGCCGGTACCGGCATACCGTGGGCCGGAAGCGGCCGCGCTGTCATCCTGCTTAGAGGATGTGCATCAGAACACGTTGAAGCGTTAGTGTTGGTTCTGGTGTGCCGGGAAGTCTGGTCGGCGATAACTTTAGCGTCCCCGAAATGAATTGATGTTCCACATGAGCGATTCCCCTACACCCAAGCCGAAACCAAGGACCGCCTTCGGCCCAGGTAGTTATACCGAACACCTGCGTATCGGGGAAATCCTGCGCAAGGAAACCGTCGGCGGCCTCGTCCTGATCATTGGTGCGGTCGTTGCCCTCATCTGGGCCAATTCGCCAGCGTCGGACAGCTACTTCGCCCTTCGCGACTTCCACTTCGGTTTCGAGGTCTTCGGCATCGACCTGAACCTGTCCCTCGGTCATTGGGCAGCCGACGGCCTGCTGGCAGTGTTCTTCTTCCTGGTCGGCCTCGAGCTGAAGAAGGAATTCGTCGCCGGGGACCTTCGCGACATGAAACGTGCCATCGTCCCGGTGACCGCCGCCTTCGGCGGTGTACTGGTCCCGGCACTGATCTTCGTCGCCCTGAATGCCTCTACAGGCGGGGAAACCCTGCGCGGCTGGGCCATCCCCACCGCCACCGACATTGCCTTCGCCGTGGCGGTGCTGGCAGTCATCGGGTCGAATCTGCCCTCCCCGTTGCGCATCTTCCTGCTGACCCTCGCGGTGGTCGATGACCTCATTGCCATCGTGATCATCGCCTTCGTCTTCACCGACGAACTGCGCCCGCCGTACCTCCTGATGGCCTTGGCTCCCATTGCCCTGTACGCCTTCGTCACGCACAAGTGGCCGAGGTTCTTTGCCGCCAATGCCTGGGCACCCTGGATCATCCTGCTGCCGCTGGGCATCGCCGCGTGGGCACTGGTCTTCGGCTCGGGCATCCACTCGACCATTGCAGGGGTGGTTCTGGGCTTCTGCGTCCCGGTGCTGCGCAAGAACAAACACGAAATCGACAAACCGGGGCTGGCCGAGAAGTTTGAACACCGATTCCGTCCGCTCTCCAGCGGATTCTGTGTACCGGTGTTTGCGTTCTTCTCCGCCGGCGTGGCCGTCGGCGGCGCGGAGGGCTTCGCTTCTGCCTTGGGCGACCCGGTGCTGTGGGGCATTGTCTTCGGCCTGGTCTTCGGTAAACCCCTTGGCATCCTGGGCGCCACGTGGCTGGTGACCCGGTCGACCAAGGCCAACCTGGATCCCGATACCAAATGGGGAGACCTCTTGGGCGTGACGTTCCTGGCCGGCATCGGCTTCACCGTGTCGCTGCTGGTCTCGGAGCTGTCCTTCGGTCTGGCCTCGCCGCACTACGACCATGCCAAGGTCGCGATTCTGACCGGATCGTTGATTGCCGCGATCCTTGGCACCATTTGGCTGCGTCCGCGCGATCGCCGTTATCGCCTGGTGAATGAGCGTGCTGCCAGGGACGAGGATCTAGACGGCATTCCGGATATCTTCCAGAAGCCGGAAGACAAAGCTTAACGGAACCATCGTCGACAGGAAGGGCCGGTTCGGCTCGCCCCCGGAAAATCCAGGGGCGAGCCGAACCGGCCCTTCCGGTTTAAGCGTGCAGACCTACACGTTGGCCGCCAGCAGGGCGGCCTCGGCGGCCACCCAGGAGAGCATGGCGCACTTGACGCGGGCGGGGAACTTGGAGACCCCCGCGAAGGCCGCCCCGTCGCCGAGCACTTCTTCGTCCCCGGGGCGGGCGCCGCGCGAACGCATCAGCTCACGGAATTCGTCGAGGATGACCAGGAACTCCTCGCGGTCGATCCCTTCGGCCATCTCGCTGAGCACCGAGGCCGAGGCCATCGAGATCGAGCAGCCGTCCCCTTCCCAGGAGACGTTCTTCAGCGTGCTGCCCTCGAGCTGGATGCGCAGCCGGATGTGGTCGCCGCACACCGGGTTATGCTGCACCGACTCTCCACTGGTGACACCCGCGGGTGCTTCGCGGAGTCCCGACCCATACCGGGTCTTGGCATGGTCCAAGATGATTTGTTGGTACAGCTGGTCTAGATCGCTCACTTGCCGACTCCGAAGTATCCGCGCACATCGGCGACCGCATTAAGCAGGGCGTCGATATCGCTGGTGGTGTTGTATAGGTAGGTGCTGGCACGGGTGCTGGAGACCACGCCCAGCGCGCGGTGCAGCGGTTGGGCGCAGTGGTGTCCCACGCGCACCGCGACGCCGCGCGAATCCAAGAACTGACCCACATCGTGCGGGTGCACGCCCTCGATGATGAACGGGGCGGTGCCGATGCGTGCGGCGCCCGGGCCCGGGCCCAGCACCCGGACACCGGGGATGGAGCCCAGACCGGTGAGCATGCGTTCGCCCAGCAGCTCTTCCCACGCCGCGATACGGTCCATGCCTACCTCGCTCAGGTAGGACACGGCGGTGGCCAGTCCGTGGGCCTGGGCGATACGTTGGGTACCTGCCTCGAAACGCATCGGAGAGGGAAGGTATTCGGCCTTTTCCATGGTCACCGAGGTGATCATCGATCCGCCGGTCAGGAATGGTGGCATGGCGTCGAGCAGCGCTGCCCGTCCGTAGAGGCCGCCGATTCCGGTGGGTCCGAGCATCTTGTGCCCGGAGAAGGCCATGAAGTCCACGGACAGGTCCTTGACGTTCACCGGCAGGTGCGGGACGGATTGGCAACCATCGAGCACCGTCAGGGCACCCACGGACCGGGCCAGGGCCACCAGAGCCGGGACATCGATCACGGTTCCCAGGACGTTGGAGACGTGGGTGAAGGCCAGGATCCGGGTGGCGGGGGTGACGATCTGCTCGGCCAGGTCCATGCGCAGCGCGCCGGCTTCATCAACGGGGATGTACTTCAGCGTCGCTCCGGTGCGCAGGGCCAATTCCTGCCAGGGGATGAGGTTGGCGTGGTGTTCGAGCTCGGTGACGACGATTTCATCGCCCGGCCCCAAGGCGAAGGCCCGTGCCGTCTCTCCCCCGAGGCCCGCACTGGCATTGCCGAAGGAATAGGTCAGCAGGTTCAGGGCCTCGGTGGCGTTGGAGGTCCAAATGACCTCGTTGTCCTTGGCTCCGATGAATCTTGCTACATCGGTGCGGGATTGTTCGAAGATGTCGGTTGCCTCAACGGCCAAGGAATGGGCGCCGCGGTGCACGGCAGCGTTGAAGTTCTCGTAGAAATGTTGTTCGGCTTCGTATACGCAGGTGGGTTTCTGCGAGGTGGCGCCCGAATCCAGGTAGGTCAGCGGGGTCCCGTTGACACTGCGGCCCAGGATCGGGAAGTCGGCGCGCAGTCGCGAGGCCTCGGCGTCGTTCAGAGGCCGGGGAAGGGTATCTTGCGTCGTAGGCAATGCACTTGACACGTGGGGATCCTCCGAAGGTGGTTTCATGCCGACCGCGTCGCGGGAGCCCAGCCATGCGGGACCGACGGGCGGGTTCGCAGGACAAAACGTCATTACGGCATCATTTACTTCGCTAATTCTCCCACGTCCCGGCCGCCGTGGCATATAAGTGGACCCTTACCATGACGCGCACGAGGCAGCCAATGGGCATTAAAAAAGACCCGGCAGCGGGTCGGGGGTGGTCCAGTCCCGGAAAGGCCGCCGGCCGCCGGCCCAGTGGCCTGGCAGCAGAGGCCGCAAGAGGCGCGGTCACGGCATAGGTGGCGGGGAACAACGGCCACCTACCCCGAATCGTGCAGAATCATCCGCGGATTCGGGGCAGTAGCCGGTTAACCAGGCGTCATATTCGGGGGCACATGCCCTGTTTAGAAAACATGGAATTTGCGTTGGGCGCTGTCGAGCCCATGGTGCACCAGTTCCTCCACGACGTCGGCGGAGGTATCCACCAGGAAGGCAAGATCCTTCTTTTCGTCCTTGGAGAAGTCCTTTAAGACGTAGTCTGCGGTGTCCATACGGCCCGGGGGTCGCCCGACGCCCACGCGTACGCGCAGGTAGTCCTTGGTGCCTAGTGCCTTGGACATGTCGCGCAGGCCGTTGTGGCCGCCTTCGCCACCACCACGTTTGAGCTTGACGGTGTCAAAGGGGATGTCGATCTCGTCATGCACCGCAATAACATGGTCAGGATCGATGCCGAAGAACTTCGCCAGGTTGGCCACGGGCCCGCCGGAGAGGTTCATGAAGGTCATCGGTTTGGCCAGGATGATCCGTGGCCCACCGATCCCCATGCGCCCTTCCAATATCTGGGCGCGAGAGGAGTGGGTCTTGAATTTCCCGCCGATACGGGCGGCCAGTTCGTCCACGACCATCTGACCCACATTGTGCCTGTTATGCGCGTAGCCGGGCCCGGGGTTTCCGAGCCCGGCTACAAGCCAGGTATCGCTACTCATGTGCGAACCGTGTGGTGAAGACTACTCGGCGGAAGCTGCCGACTCTGCTTCCGGCTCGGCCTCTGCAATTGCTGCATCGACGGTTGCGATAACGACGTCGCCTTCGACGGCCAGTGCGGTGCCTTCCGGGAGAACCAGCTCGGAAGCCAGGATCTGGGTACCTGCCTGCAGGCCCGCGATGTTTGCCACAACGTGCTCCGGCAGCGCAACTGCTTCTGCTTCGACGGCGATGCTCGGGTGGTCCAGCGACAGGGTGGTGCCGGCGGTCAGTTCGCCCTGGATGAGCACGGAAACCTCAACGATGACCTTCTCACCCTTCTTGACGATCAGGAGGTCAAGGTGGTCGACGGTCTGGCGCAGTGCGTGGCGCTGGATGTCCTTCACCAGGGTGACGGTCTCTTCACCGTCAACGGCGATGCTCAGCAGGGCGTTGGAGCCACGAACAGCAAGGGTGGTGGCTGCGACGGGCAGCAGGACGCGGACCGGATCGGTGCCGTGGCCGTAGATGACTGCAGGGATCTGGCCGCCGCGGCGGGCCTGGCGTGCGGCACCCTTACCGAAGTCGGTGCGCAGTTCGCCGTCAAGCTTGATGATGTTAGCCATGGTGTTCTCCTTGTGGAAGATGATTGATTGTTTCCTGCCCCGCTCGGGCCTAGAAGCATCATCATCCGATTCCTTTGCAAGGAGCTGGACGCCAAGTGCATTTCTAGCCTCGTCGATAACGGCCCTCCATTTTCATGGAGTTCCCTCGCCTGGGCACAAGCAGCTACTTTATCAGGAACAAGCCCATGGACAGAAATTGCGGGTTCTGACGCAGCTGCCATCAACGACGGCGGGCCCCGGCGCCACCCCCAGAAGGGGGAACACCGGGGCCCGCACACCCATCGGTGTTTCGAGGGGCTGTTGCCGTTTAGGCGTCGCCGTCGAACAGGCTGGTGACCGAGCCGTCCTCAAAAACTTCCTTGATGGCACGGGCCAGCAGGGGGGCAATCGAAAGCACTGTCAGCGTTTCGAACCGCTTGGATTCGGGGATCGGCAGGGTGTTGGTGACCACAACTTCACGGGCTCCGCACTCGGCCAGACGCTGGGCGGCCGGATCGGAGAAGACCGCGTGGGTCGCGGCAATGATGACGTCCTTGGCACCGGCGTCCTTGAGGACCTTCACGGCCCCGGCGATCGTCCCGCCGGTGTCGATCATGTCATCGATCAACACGCAGGTGCGACCCTTGACCTGGCCGACAACCGTCTTGGAGACGGCCTGGTTCGGCATGGTGAGGTCGCGGGACTTGTGCACGAAGGCCAGTGGCGCACCGCCAAGGCGTTCGGCCCACTGCTCGGCCACACGGACGCGCCCGGTATCGGGGGAAACCACGGTGACCGGGTCATCCCCGACTTCCTTGCGGATGTGCTCGGCCAGCAACGGGATAGCAAAGAGGTGGTCCACCGGACCGTCGAAGAAGCCCTGGATCTGCGCGGTGTGCAGGTCCACGCTCATGATCCGGTCGGCGCCTGCAACCTTGAACATGTCGGCGACCAGACGTGCCGAGATCGGCTCGCGGCCGCGACCCTTCTTGTCCTGGCGGGCGTAGGGGTAGAACGGGGCGACAACGGTGATGCGCCGGGCCGAAGCCCGCTTCATGGAGTCGACCATGATCAGCTGCTCCATAAGCCAGTTGTTCAACGGTGCCGGGTGCGACTGAATGACGAAGATTTCCTTGCCACGCACGGATTCGTCGGACCTGACGTAGATCTCCCCGTTGGCAAAGTCATAGGCATTCAGCGGCAGCAGTTCGGTGCCCAGCTCTGCGGCCACCTGCTCAGCCAGCTCGGGGTGGGCACGCCCGGAAGCCAGCACCAGCTTCTTATCGACGTTATAGCTAAGTTCGCTCATGGGATCGCTTTCTCGCTCAGACGGGGATCGGAAATGATGTGGAGGGTTACTTGACCTGGTCCGCGGATCCGGGGTTCACACCGGAATCCAATGCGGACTTGAATGCGGCTTCCGCTGCCGCGGAGCCTGGACGCTTGGAAATCGTCCAGCCCTCGGTAGTGCGTTGCGGAGCCACGGACAGGGCAAGGGCCCCCGCCGGAACGTTTTTGCGCACGACAGCGCCGGCACCGGTGTAGGCGCCGTCCCCGATGGTCACGGGGGCGACAAATACGGTGTTGGAAGCGGTGCGTACGTGCGAGCCGATGACGGTGCGGTGCTTGTTGACACCGTCGTAGTTGGCCGTGATGTTGCCACAGCCGATGTTGGTGTATTCACCAATTTCGGTGTCGCCTGAGTAGCCCAGGTGCGAAAGCTTGGATCCGCGACCCACCACGATGTTCTTCGTTTCGTAGAAGGCGCCGATCTTGGCGTCGGGACCAAGGTTGGTCTTAGCCCGAAGGTAGGCGAAGGGTCCAACCGTCGCGCCTTCGGCAATGATCGAATCGGTAACGTCGGAGCGAACGATCTTGGCGCCCTGACCAACCTGGGTACTGGTCAGGGTGGTGTCCGGGCCGATGACCGCGTCGGTGCCGATCGCGGTGGTGCCGTGCAGCTGGGTGCCGGGCTTGATGGTCACATCGTTTGACAGGGCGACCTCAACGTCGATCCAGGTGCTGTCGGGATCAATGATGCTGACACCGGCGCGCATCCACTTTTCCAAGATGCGGCGGTTCATTTCCTTGCCGAGTGCCGCAAGCTGCACTCGGTCGTTGGCACCTTCGACCTGCCAGGCGTCTTCGGTCACCACAGCAGCCACGCGGCCGCCGGTGGACCGGGCGATGCCCAGGACGTCGGTCAGGTACATTTCGCCCTGCGCGTTCTCGGTGGTGACCTCGGCCAAGGCCGAGCGCAGCACCTGGGCATCAAAGGCATAGATGCCGGAGTTCACTTCACGGATCGCGCGCTCGTCGTCGCTGGCATCCTTGTGCTCGCGAATGCCGGTGACGGTTCCGTCCTCGGCGCGCAGGATTCGACCGTACCCGGTGGCGTCATCAAGCAGTGCGGTCAGCACCGTCACGGCGTTCCCGTCGGAATCGTGGGTGGCCACCAGCTCGGCAAGCAGCCCGCTCGTCAACAGTGGAACGTCACCGTAGGTCACCACGATGGTGCCCTCAATTTCCGGGTCAAGTTGCTCGAGGCCCTGCTGCACGGCGCGGCCTGTGCCCGGGATCTCGTCCTGGTCGGCAATGACGACGTCCGGTTTGATCTGCAAGAGGTGTTCGACGACTCGCTCACGCTCAAAGCGGACCACGGCCACGAGCTTTTGGGGCTCGATCCCCTCGGCTGCGGCAAGTGCGTGGCCCACCATGGAGCGTCCACCGATTTCGTGCAAGATCTTGGGTTTCGCCGATTTCATTCGGGTTCCCGCGCCTGCGGCGAGAACAATGACAGCGGCTGGTGCGTTGGCGTGAACGCTCAAGATTGGGACTCCCTGTACTTTGGCTAGCCGGACCGGCCGGGCCAGGCCTCATCATTCTATCCCGGGAAAATTCCCGGGATTTCAATGAGTGATATGTTCCGCCCATAGGATTCGAACCTATACTCCACAGCTCCAAAGGCTGGGGTGCTGCCATTACACCAGGGCGGAATGTGCGTTGAGCTTGCCTCGTCGGCACAGTGAACTATTCTGCCATGATTCGGGTGGTCGATGCGACTTGGCCAAATGGACGTGTCAATCTGCCGCTCGCACCCCGCGGTTTGACGTGGTTTCGGCCACAGTTGTGCTTACCATGATGTTCATGAGCCACCCCGCACGCCCTCGCACGCGCATGACCGGCGTCCAACGCCGGTTGCAACTGATCGACATCTCACGCCAACTTTTCTCCCTGCGCGGTGTCGATGGGACAACTATTGAGGAAATCGCGCGGGCCGCAGGTGTTTCCAAACCGGTGGTCTATGAACACTTCGGTTCCAAGGAAGCGCTCTACATGGAAGTGGTCACCAATGAGTATCGGGAACTGCTTGCCCGCATCACCGAGTCGCTGGCGGGTGACGATTCCGCACGTGTCCTGTTGGAAAAGGCAGCACTGGCAATACTGACGTACATCGAGGAGTGCACCGAGGGTTTCCGCATCTTGGTGCGCGATGCTCCCCCGTCCCAGCCCGAAGGCACTTACTCGACACTGCTGACCAAGGTCACCGAGCAAGTCGAGCATATTCTGGCCGATGAGTTTACCCACCGCGGGTTCAGTTCCGAAGATGGATCGATCTACGCGCAAATGCTGGTGGGCATGGTCGCTATGACCGCCCAGTGGTGGCTGGATGCCCGGCATCCGGACAAGCGGACCGTTGCCGCGCACGTGGTCAATCTTGCTTGGTACGGGTTGACCGGTTTGCGCAAGGAACCTAGCTTGCAGGACACGCAAATACCTACTGCAGAATAAGACCTTAGAGATCGCCATAGGGTTGCACAGAGACCTCCATAGACTCAGAAGGTGGGCTTTCCCTATGGGCCCCGCCGCTTTGGATTCCGCCCAATGGCTCTCTCCTGTTTCCTGGCTGTGCTGAACCCCATCGCTGAGGACTGGCGCCGCGGCCAGCCAGCACACCTCCGGAGAGTCTCAGATACAGGCAGGTCTGAAGACTCCAGCGCCGGAGAAGACCTGAATCCGCACGGACCTTGGTGTGGGTGGTCAGCTGCCAGAAACCAAAGAACTAGCCCGATAGCTTGGACAGGCTAAGAAGGCTCACAACGGTCATCTTGAATATTTCTTGGCGTGGAGAAGCTGCATCAAAGACTCAAGCCACAAACTTATTGTCGCCATGGTTTACTCGTGGAATCGCGCGGCGGTCTCCCCAGCTCAAGATCGTTCCGCCGATAACAACGACTTCAATCCACCTCGCCCGTGTTGGGCCAACAGCAAAGACGATTGAGCCCCTGAAAAGGATTCGGTAATGAATGTGCCGACGTCAGCCCATTTGACCGTTGTCGGCACAATCGCACTGAAGTTTCTACGAGGCCTCAATAATCATGCCTGCGGCTACGGTGTTGTTGGTGACTTCATCAATGAGAATAAAGCCTCCGGTGGTTCGGTTTTTGTGATAGGAATCCGCGAGTAATGGCTGCGTGGTCCGTATCGAGATTCGGCCTATTTCGTTCAGGGTCAGATTCGTTGCGTCCTCGTCTCGGTGCAGAGTGTTAATGTTCAGCCCATAACGCAGTTCCTTAATCAAAGCCCGAGTCGATTTGGTCGTCTGCTTGATCCCTAGCTTCTGCCCCACTTTCATGGGTTTATCACTCATCCAACAAATCATGGCCTCGATGTTCTGTGCCACTTGAGGTTGGTTGTTGGGCCGCACGATCATATCGCCGCGGGAAACGTCCAGATCATCTTCCAGTCGCACTGTCACGGACATCGGTGGGTAAGCCAATTCCACCGGACCGTCAGCAGTTGACACTTCCTTGATTGTTGAAGGAATGCCGCTTGGCAAAACCACCACCTTGTCCCCCGCTTTCATAACACCGCTGGCAACCTGGCCGGCGTATCCCCTGTAGTCATGGTGTCCATTGTTGTGCGGACGAATGACGTATTGGACAGGGAATCGCACGTCAACCATGTTCGAGTCGCTGGCTGTCTGGACGTTTTCCAAGTGATGCATCAGCGACGCACCTTGGTACCAGGGCATGTTTTCTGAACGTCTCACCACGTTGTCGCCAGTCAATGCAGAGACTGGGATGACTTGGACATCTGCAATATTCAAACGAGCCGCATAGTCGGTAAATTCCCGACGGATGTCTTCAAAGACTTCCTGTGACCAATCAACGAGGTCCATTTTGTTTACGGCGATCACCAGGTGTGGAACCTCCAAGAGAGAGACCAAGAAGGCGTGGCGGCGCGATTGTTCGACCAGTCCCTTGCGCGCGTCCACCAAGACAATGGACAAATCTGAGGTCGAAGCCCCCGTGACCATATTGCGTGTGTACTGGATATGACCGGGTGTATCGGCCACAATAAATTTGCGATTTGGGGTGGAGAAGTACCGGTAGGCGACATCGATGGTGATCCCTTGCTCGCGTTCGGCCCGTAGGCCGTCAGTAAGTAAGGCTAGATCGACGTATTCAGAACCACGCTCGTGGCTTGTCTTCTCAACCGAATCCAACTGGTCTACAAAGATCGCTTTAGAGTCAAAAAGTAGACGTCCAATGAGCGTGCTCTTTCCATCATCCACTGAGCCAGCAGTAGCAATGCGTAGCAGGTCCATTTTAGAAATACCCTTCCTTCTTGCGGTCTTCCATCGCCGCCTCGCTGACTTGGTCATCCCCTCGGGTTGCACCGCGCTCGGTGATGCGCGTTGCAGCTACTTCTTCCACAATCGCTCGTGACGTCGTCGCAGAAGAAGATACTGCCGCGGTGAGGGTGGCATCCCCCACGGTGCGATATCGGACCATCTCAGTTCGCACGATTTCATTCTCACGCGGTTGGCAGAATGGGTGGACCGCAAAAAGCATCCCGTGGCGGTCAAATACTTCGCGGCGGTGCGCAAAATAGATCGACGGCAAGAGGACGTTTTCACGTTCGATGTAGTTCCAGATATCAAGTTCTGTCCAGTTGGACAGTGGGAAGACTCGGATGCTCTCACCGTGATTCAGCCGGCTGTTGTAGAGGTTCCACAGTTCCGGGCGTTGGTTTTTCGGATCCCACTGACCAAACTCGTCACGGAATGAGAACACCCGTTCCTTGGCACGGGCCTTCTCCTCGTCCCGGCGAGCGCCCCCCATCAAGGCGTTAAGCTGGTGACTTTCAATGGTGTCAAGAAGCACCGGAGTCTGGATACGGTTGCGCGAGCCGTTGCGCTCCTCGACCACGTCCCCGGCGTCAATTGCGTCCTGGACAGAACCAACAATAAGTCGTACTCCTCGGCGGGCGACTTCGGCGTCCCGGAAGTCCAGAACTTCTTGGAAGTTATGTCCGGTATCGATATGGACGACAGGAAACGGAATAGCGGCCGGCGCAAAAGCCTTCGCTGCGAGGTGCAGCAGCACTGCCGAGTCTTTGCCCCCTGAGAAAAGCAGGCCGGGCCGCTCGAGTTCTGCGACAACTTCACGAATAATGAAGATCGATTCAGCCTCTAGTGCAGAGATCTGGTCCAGCTGAAATCGCAAGCTGGTAGCGGTAACATTTTTTACTTTCATTGAGAATCCCCCAAGTTCAATGATCGAACGTCTTGATGTAGTTGGCTAAGAGTGCTCGCGGATTGCATCGAGCAAGGTGTCCTTCAAATCAGCGCGACAGACGAGTAGATCGGGAAGGTACGGATCGTCCCGGTTGTATTCAAGCGCTCTACCGTCGATCCGGCTCGTGTGCAGTCCCTTGCCAGCGGCAACGGCGACTGGTGCAGCCGAATCCCATTCAAACTGGCCGCCTGCGTGGATGTAAGCGTCAACTTCCCCACGTGCCACTGCGCAGACTTTGTAGCCTGCGGACCCCATGGGAACAAGTTCCACGTTTGTATGTTGCGCAAGCTGGTTAGTCACTTCTGGTGCACGGGTGCGTGAGACGGCAATCCGTACTGGTCGCCCGTTGATTTCGGCCACGTCGAGCTGGCCGTCGTCACTCCCCAGCACTAAATCTAATCCGGGAAGTGCAACGGCGCCGGCAACGAGCGAGCCATTTTCCCATAATGCGACGTGCACGGCCCAGTCGCTCCGAAACTCGGAATACTCGCGTGTGCCATCGAGTGGGTCGATGATCCAGACCCTTTTGCTCTTCAACCGACGCTTATCGTCTAAGGCTTCTTCGGATAAAATAGCGTCTTCCGGATTCAGTTCCCTCAACGCGCGATCAAGGTACTGCTGAGATACTTTGTCTCCAGCGTCTTTGAGCGCGTGGCCTTCCAAACCGAGTTCACCGGCTTGAGCTCGAAGTTCTAGTAATTTTTTCCCAGCACTACCCGCTAGGTCAATTGCTCGTTGCAGGTCTCCCACCTGAATGTCCCCCATTCCCCCATAAGAAAACCAAGATCTTCCCCAAGACCCATGGTGTTCCGCAATACTATCCATGTTTGTACCTCAGATAGAAGGGGTTCGACCACACGGTTATAAATTGAGCTTGATCTGGCACAAACGTGTTTTCGAATCTAGTGTGGACTTCAGGCAGATACTTCTTGGGGGAGAGAATGGCGAACTTTGACAACGATTTACTCAATAGTCCGTTGTTGCAGCTCGATTTCGAGCAATTGGACGTGCTTGAGTTAGTCCTTGGTGGGTTATTGGATCCTTGTTCCATTGAGCTGTCAAGCATTCCCCAATGGGCCGAAATCGGTGAGATCTCTCCATCGAAAGCCGATGGAAGCAAGGGCGTATTACTAGCAGATCCAGATGGCACAGCCTTGGCGGTCGTGAATTACCGGGCTCTGGACGACGGGGATAAAGACAGTCACGAGGTCATAGGTGTCTGGCCACTGGCTAAGCCTGAGCACGGGTCATTCCGCGAACTCCGCATCACCTCTTCGTTAGGTTCACAACCGGTGGTGTTATTTGACCAGGCTCCGACTCCTTTGGACATCCAAGCGTTACGCTCAAGGCCTTCTTTGCCTGCCAACACCTGCTTCGTGCTGGTGTGCAACAGTTCCGGGTCTCGTGACCCCGCCCATATAGATCAAATAGAGCAGTTGCAGGCCACCGCAGAAATTTTCGAGGATGTGAAAGTCGCTCACCTAGTGCTTCCCGATTCGACTTCCGAGCATCTGGCGATGGAACGACTTTCTTCGCATGTGGTTATCGATCTGCGTGGATTCAAGGATAATGCTGCCGCTACATCACAAGGTGTTGTATTCATGTTTAGTGGCCTGTCAGGCTCCGGGAAGTCCACATTGGCGCGCGCCGTTCAGCAGCAAATTCATCAGCATCTTCCACAACGCGCAGTGTTGCTCGATGGGGATGACATCCGACGGTTTATTTCCAAGGGTCTGGGGTTCTCCCGTGAGGACCGCGAGACCAATGTGGAGCGTATCGGGTGGATTGCTGCACGCATCTCCGAGGTCGGCGGTATCGCGTTGTGTGCACCAATCGCCCCGTTCCACGCGACTCGTGCTGCGGTTCGTTCAATGACCACGCAAGTTGGCCGCTTTTACCTCATCTACGTGAGCACTCCTCTGGCAGTATGTGAAGCACGAGACCGCAAAGGTTTGTATGCCAAGGCCCGAGCCGGGTTGGTCACGGACTTCACAGGCATAGATTCTCCCTACGAAGAACCGGTCGATGCAGATCTGATCCTGGATTTGTCGGTATTAGACGTTCAGACAGCTACGGAACAAGTCATAGGGCTATTGCGGACACAGCAGACTAATCTTTGATTAGTTCACCCTAATTGGGACAACTACTCTTGCGGTTAGAGCGGCCACACCAGCGGGACGACGGTCAGGGTCACCGCGGCGGTAACTAAGCTCATCGGAACGCCTATCCTGACAAAATCCGAGACCCGGTAACCGCCAGGGCCCATGACCATCAAATTTGTCTGATAGCCAATGGGAATAATGAAACTGGCTGAGGCAGCGGCCATCACAGTGATGGCAAACGGCATAAAGTTGGCGCCTACAGTGTCGGCCACGGCCATGGCAATGGGAAAGACCAGTACCGCTGCTGCGTTGTTGGTCAGGAGCTCGGTAAAGCACAACGTGAGCAGGAAGACGAGCGCAAGTGCACCCCTGGGGCCGACATCGGCGATGAGCAGGGTGTCAGCGATCGTCGCAGCGGCCCCGGTTTTTACCATCGCTGCTCCCAAAGCAAATGACGCAGCAATCACGATGATGACCTGCAAGTCAATATGTCGTCGCACGTTACCCACCGAGAGACATCCGGTGACCAGCATTGCTAGCGATGCCAGCAGTGCAGCCTGGATGACTTCCAGCACTCCGAACGCGTTCAGCAACACCATGCCCAGCAAAATCAATATAGCCCAGGGAGCCTTGCGGAAGTTGGCGGGGGCTACATCGCTGATACTGCTGACCAACATGAAGTCCCGGCGGAAACGGTAGTTCCGAACGAAGTCCACATTGGTTTCCAGCAGTAGAGTATCTCCCACCCTGAATTTGACGTCGCCGATCTTGCCGCGAAGCATTTGTCCTGATCGAGAGATCGACAGAATCACGGCGTGGTAGTGCGAGCGGAATTGATTCTCCTTGACAGTTTGACCGATTCCGGTGAAGTCCGGGCCGATAACGGCTTCAACCAATCGACGCTGAGAATGGCGAATACCCAGTTTGTTCACGTCTCCGGCGCTGGGCTCCAGACCCCGAATTTCACGAAGCTCACTTGCACACTGGGGTGCCCCGACGAAAATGAGGACATCGTTTGGGTCCAGAATGAGCTCCGGGGTGACTTCCACGACCAAATGTTCATCCCGCTCAAGCCTGGTCAGAAATCCATGGACCAGACTACGCAGTCCTGCTGCCGCTACGGATTTTCCCACCAGGGGTCCGTTGGCTAGCACCCTGAACTCGACCGCGTATTCGCGAGCGGTCTGCATTTGCTCCACCGCGTCTTCTCGGTTGGGTAGCAGACGGTTGCCACACAAGGTGAGGAATATGGAGCCAACCACCGTCAAGGGAACGCCCACTGCTGCAATGTCGAACATCCTCAGGGACACGCCCTTTTCGGCCTGCAGCAGACCATCAATTACTAGGTTGGTGCTAGTACCAATCAGAGTCATCGTCCCGCCAAGGATAGCCATGTAACTCAGTGGAATGAGCATTTTGGATACGGGAATGCGCACCCGGGCCGACCAATCCTGAATGGCGGGCAAAAGCATGGCGACAACAGTGGTGTTGTTCAGAAATGCGCTCAGTCCTCCGACGGGAAGTAGCATTCGCAGATATGCTCCACGGATGCTTGAAGGCCGTCCCAGCAGGTTTTGTGCGATCCATTGCACCGCGCCTGTTTCACTTAGGCCCGCAGCCACCACGTAGAGTACGGCCACGGTGATGACCCCGGTGTTTGAAAACCCGGACAACGCCTCCACGGGGGTCAGGATGCCCATCAGCATGAGGGCTAGCGCGGCACCCATCAAGATGATGTCCGCGGCAATTCTCGTGGCGGACAATAGCACCAGCACCGCTAAGACAATGGCCAGCGTCAACACGGCGTCGAAGCCCACAATACTCCCCCTGTATTGTTTGCCATCCACCCCATATGGACGGCCAAACTAAGTCCATCTCATGCAGAAGAAGAAGAATCCCGGAATCTGCCATTCGATAATTTAACCCAGTTACTGGATTCATCATTGCAGAGCAAAGCGCATCAGTCTATGAAGATTTATACTCTTTCGCAGTGCAACAGGGTGCGTTAAGCTCTCGACACCTAGCATCGGCCACAGCAAAACAGGTAGCCCGAAACCGGTTGAAGGGTCCCGGGCCACCTGTTCAGTGCGTGGCGATTCAGTCAATGGCTCCAAGCACCACCGTACCCATTGCCGCATTGGCGGTGCTACTGTCGGCCACCCCTGTCAGGTTGCCGACTGGGCCCGCACCGACCGGACCTCCCGAATCGGCCAACATCCATGACAGATGCCCGCCTCCGCTACCGGCTCCGGTTTGTCGGACTGCCAACGTGGACGGAACCTGCCAGGCGGTAGTTGCCGCTGTCTTGTCTGTCCAGTAGGACAATGCCCAATCGCCTGAGGCTGCTTCAGCTTCGGGAGTTTTGTGCTGATCCGTTGAACCGACTTCGGGTTCAAACACAAAGGACGCTGAGCTCACAGTCGCATTGCGGTAGACCGAGACCACCAGTGAGCCTCGGGCATATCCATCGGAGGAGACGTTCACCGTGGAACCGGCATCTGCTGCCGTGGCCACCTTGGAGAACATCATTGCCTGCATGGAGGCCGTCGCCACATGTGCCCGTTGCTCCCATGCTGATGGAATCGAAGGCGCGGAGGCGAATTGATTGGTCGAGAAAATCCCGACCAGCAGGTCTCCTGCTTCAACGCCACCTGGGATCTGTACCGAATGCGTCATTGCATTGACCGTCCCGGAGTTCGCGGCCGAAGCCACGAATGCCACATCAGATTCAGGCGGTGGGGCATCATTTGCTTCAACTTCAACCGTCTGGCTCACGGTATTGGTGGCGCCAGCGGGGTCGGCGACTTCCAGGCTCACGGTATAGCTGCCGGCTTCGGGGAAGGAATGACTGAAGCTTTCGCCCACGGCCAGCTGCGACCCCTCAACGGTCCAAGCGTATTCCAGGAGGGAACCGTCCGGATCCGCTGAGCCTGTCCCATCAAAGATGCAGGACAGGAACGTACAGTCCCAGTCGAATGCCGCCACTGGGTCTGCATTGTCCCCGCCGTCGTCACCATCGGGGCTTCCGGCGAGCACCACCGATGCCATCACGGCATTGGCTGTGGTTGAATCCGCGGTGGCTGTCAGTCCGCCGGTAGCACCGGCGCTAACGGCGCCATTCGAGTCCGCCAACATCCAGGACAGGTGTCCGGCACCGCTGCCGGCGCCAGTTTGCCGTACCACTGTGCTGTCGGGCAATACCCACGTACCAGTCGTCGCGGTTTTATCGGCCCAGTAGGACATCAGCCAACTGTTTTCTTGGGCAGTGAGCGCAGGGGTCGTATGCACGGAGCCGCTGGAGGTCTCTGGCTGCATCGCAAACGACGCGGCGTCTACCGTGGCATCACGGTAAACCGATATGACCAGCGAGCCTTTGACCCAGGAACTGGTAGTCACTGTCAGAGTAGTGCCAGCATCCGAGCTCGCCGCCACCTTGGAGTAAACTGCGCCACTCATCGATGTGGTGGAGGCATCCGCCCGGGTTTCCCAACCGTCCGGTGCGCCAAGGGTGGTGCCACCATTATTGGTTGACAACATTGCCACCATCAGGTCACCTTCCTGCACTCCAGAGGGGATGGTCACCTGATGATTCAGTGCCGTATCCACCCCGGCATTTGCCGCTGAATCAACGAACGAGACGTCGTTTCCTGGTTCTGGTCCAGGATCCGCTGTCACCGACACCGACAAGGTGAAGGTGGCGGTCTCATTCGAATCATCTGTCACCGTCAAAGTCACCTGGTAGGTGCCAGCCGCAGCAAAGGCGTAGGTAGCCACCGTGCCGGTTGCTACTTCAACCCCGTCAGTGCTCCAGCTGTAGCCGATGATTTCACCGTCAGGATCGTTTGAGGCCGTCCCATCAAAGGTGCACGAGAGGAAGACACAGTCTTGGCTGAAAGTGGCCTCAGGAAGCTGGTTCGGTGTCGGCGATACCTCAACGTCCACTTCTGTGGTGTTGGTTGCCCCATCGTCATCGGTGACCGTCAAGCTCACCGTGTAGGTACCCGCCAAGGGGAACTCGTAGCTGAACTCCGCCTCGTCGCCACTGCCACCGTCGCTGGTTGTCCAGGAGAATGTGACAATCTCACCATCTTGGTCGGTTGAGCCGCCACCGTTGAAGGTACAGCTCAACTCATTACAGATGCTTTGGATTGCTGCTTCCGGCGTCTGGTTTGGTGACTCGGTCACGGTCACCGTAGTGCTCGTGCTCGCGGTGGCACCCTCGTTATCGGTGACCGTCAAGGTCGCTTCGAAGTCACCAGCTTGGCTGTAACTGTGTTCGACTTCCTCTCCGGTTGCCGTGGTTCCGTCCCCGAAGTCCCAGTCATAGGAATCAATTTCTCCATCGGGGTCGGTGGATTCAGCACCGCTAAAGACACAGTCTAAATCAGTACATTTCTGGGTCATCGATGCCGTTGGGGATTGGTTCGGTAGCGGTGGAGCGCCGTCACTTTCGGTGGATATCAGTGCCCGGCTTGTCCAGTTCACTCCATCAACTTCCGGACCGCTGACCACCTGAGTTGGACCGTTGGCCGTACCATCGGTGACTGTCTGGGTCCATGGAGCTGCCAACAGCTGTCCCTCGGAGTTCGCCAAATACAACTGGTCCTCCGCGAGGAACATGCCGTGCACATTACTCCAGGTGATTCCGGAGTCCCCGGTGGCAACTGTGAAACGCTCAGCGCCCACAATGCCGCTGTCCAAATCGAAGTACCTCATGAACAACGAGTTCTGCCCGCTGAGAGTGAAGTAGATGCGATCGTTCTTGAACACCAAGCCGCTCATCTGTTGCATCTCACCGGCATAGTTACTTAATCCATAGAGATCATGAACAGTAGCTGAGCCCAGTGCCGCACCATTAAACGAACGGCTGTGGAACTCGCCATTGCTCGTAGCCAGATACATTCGGTCATTGGCCACAAAGCCCCCGCGAACCGCATCCCAGGCCACATCACCGGTAATCTCAGCTGGCCCCTTCGAAGCGGCAAGACTACCGTTGTAGTAGGTCTCCGTCACCTGGTTTTCGGTACCTGGTGCCGGAGCGTCGGCATCGAGGTCAACGATCTCGATGCCGTTAACTGCCGGGTTCTCAATGACGTGGTCAAATGAAACTGTCACCTGACCGTCACTGACCAGTTGTTTGTTCAGCATCGTGCCAATATCGTGGCCAGGGTCATCGTTCATATCGACGTTGCTAAATGCCTGTTCGCCGTCCACATCAATGTTGTAAACCCTCGTTCCGGGATCCGTGGTGCAGGTACACCGGTCGGACACATACACACGCACTTCAATGTTCTTTCCGGAGTCCACCGGAAAGTTGAATTCCATGCGTGGATCACCCGACGGATCCCAGCGCTCAGTTGAATAGATTCCCAGAGCCGTGGAATCGGGAACAGCATCGGTCACCGACGCGATAGCGTTGTACCCAGCCGAGTTATTTCCGCTACTGCGATAGTCGCTTCCCGGTGCTGTGTTGTCGCCCAACCAATCTATTCCGGCATCAACCGAAGGAATCGTATCGCCACCGGTGTTGAGCCGGTACAGGTACCGAGGGTCATCTTCTTGGGTTACTGAACCAGCCTGAATAACATCCACCGGCAGCACCGGAGGTTCGGCCGTAGGGATTTCTGATCCATTGGCCAATGGGAACAAAGCGATTCGGCCCTTGTAGACGTAGCGGGCAATGCGGTCGGTATCCGACCCGACCCACAGCCCCTGTTCGGTCGCCATCAGGTCAAATACACCGCGTCCACGGTCACGCCCCGGGTTCCAGTCGATGGGCATCCCGTTACTTGCACTTAGCGCGCCGATTCCTTCTCGTCCCACGGCGCCTTGTCCGGCAGCGTCGGCGCGGAAGGGGTTATTGACCCACCGCATATGGCCACCGAAATAAATGGTGTGCTGCGTGGCTTCTACCGCGTAGACGCTGTCGCCACCGGTGTAGTCCACCCACACCGGGTTGACGTTCTGCCCGGTGTCGTCACTTTGCCACCGCGAAATGGAATCACAGAGCGATGGTGCTCCACTGCCAAAGCCACCCATCGAAGACAAAGCGAAGTAGCTTCCGTCCGGGGCAAAATCTAGATCATTGAGGTAGTAAGCGAAGGATGGGTAGCAGTTTGGCTTCCAGCGGTCGGTCTTCCAATCCGCCACGGTAGTCTGCTGCCCGCTGATATCTAGCATGCCGACCTGGGCACGATCTTCGCCATCAACTTCCATGAAGTTGCCGGTGGCGACCAGTTTTTCGCCCGCGTTGTCAACGTCAAACTTATGGACAAAGGTGTTACCTCCCCTGTGCTGCCCGGTGAAGGGAAGTACGGTTCGGTTCGAGAGCGCGCCGGTGGTGGCGTTGACTTCGGCAAGCCCTTGCCGTGATTGCCCGGCCACGGTGGTGAATTCACCACCAAAAAATAACCGGTCACCCACCAGATTGATGTCGTGAACGACGGCGTTGATCTGCCCGGTATTAAATTGGCTGATTCGCTGTCCGTTGCTGATGTTAAGGCGCAACACCTTGGGTGATGACGAACCATTCAAGGTGCCGAACTGCCCGCCGACGTAGATCGAGTTGCCATCGGGTGCGGCCACCAGAGCGCGGACGGTGCTATTGAACGTTGGGTTAAAGCTGGTGCTAATCGTCCCAGTGTTTTTGTTGAAGGCCACGATTCTTGATCGGTTAAGCACCGGCCCACCACTGGCTGCCTGGACTTGCGTAAAGTTTCCTCCCAATACGATTAGGTCTCCGACCTCCGCAATGGAAAACACAATCCCGTCCAACACGTGCGGAGTGTTGTTCGCCGGCGTCGCCGAGACGACCGTGGAGTATTCCTGATCAGAGCCCAGGGCAGGTAAAGCAGTTACCCCCGTAATCCCCAAGACCATTGCGAAACCCGCTAAAAACGCAAAAACCCTCTTGAATCTCATTTTCTCCCCCAGCCAACCCCAAGTCGTCGGCCATGTCGAGTGACATTTAACTGCACATGTTAGGCAGATGTCCCCCATTATCGGCAGTAATACGCTTTCACGGAATAGAGGTACTACACGGTAGATACTCGTTAAGGTTCACGACTACTTGTCTTCTTTCGCCACAGACACTCGTTGGCGACAAATTTTGAGCACGTAAGTGCAACCCGATAAACATCTGACTGCCATCTCTTCCAATTCGCGACTGTTTCTCGGTAAGCTGGCGTCAATTTCAACTCGGAGATGGGGATTTCCGGGTTCGGTTTAAGACTGGGGATAAGAACCGATGCGGCCACGCAATCTGGGGGGGCAAGCCACGGCCACGCACACAACGTGGCGACTGCGGACAAACTCTTGGTTTGCCCGCAATCCGGCATGGCCACTCGTAATTTTTCTTGGAGCGTTTCCGCTCTGGTGGCTCCTGGGACTCGGCAGCATCGGCTTCATTATCGTCGGGCTGCTGCTGGGGTACCAGCTACTCAAACAGCCTTCGATTACTGTCCCCCCGGGGTTTCGACTCTGGTTCCTTTTTTTAGTTATCGTTTTCCTAGGCGTCCTGGTGCTTTGGGTTCCGGTACCTGGCTTGTTACCAGAGAGCGGGCCTTCCCGCGTCCTGAGCTGGGCCTTCCGGCTAATCTGGTTGCTGTCCAGCACTGTCGTCATGTTGTTCATAGGAAATTCCTCGCAGAAACGGCTGCCCGATCGCACTGTGATTATCCTGCTGGGCATGCTCTTTGCCGTGACTGTCATTGGCGGCTATGCCGGAATTTTCCTCAGTTCATTTGATTTCCCGTCCTTGCTGGAAGTGGTTCTTCCGCAGGCCATTGCCTCCAACACCTTCATGAACACGCAGATCCATCCGGGCCTAGCCCAAGTGCAAGACATTCTCGGGTACTCAAGTCCCCGCCCGAAAGCACCCTTCGATTACGCGAATACTTGGGGCGCCAATTACGGGCTGTTGCTGCCCTTCTATCTGATGTCCATCAAGTACTTCAGCAAGAAGTGGGCTCGGGGTCTGCTGTGGATGGGACTGCTGGTGGCGCTGCCGCCCGCGGTGCTCTCGCTGAATCGGGCGATGTGGCTGGGTTTGGCAGTGCTGGCAATCATCGCAGTGGTCCGTCTGACACTCAGCGGACACTTCGCAGCACTGGCAGCAGTCTGCATTTCCTTCATCACAGGGGCGATCCTGTTGCTGAGCACACCCTTGTGGGACATCATTGAGTCGCGACTGGAGAATCCGCATAGCAATACTGGCCGGGCCAATTTGGCCGGCTATACGGTACAGACGACACTGGAGCAATCCCCTCTCATCGGATTTGGTTCAACGCGAACCCGCCAAGGTAATTTCTTTTCCATCGCTGCTGGGGCCACAGCAGACTGCCACCAATGTAACCCGCCGCAGCTGGGCACTCAGGGCACGTTATGGTTCCTAATTTTTTGCACCGGATTCCTCGGAACCGCACTTTTTCTCGCCTTTTTCATCAAGCGTTTCTTGCCTGTCTTCAAAACCAAGAATCCTGAGCATTGGGCGCTACTTTATCCAGCAGTGTTCTTCCTTTGTGTCTTGCCCACTTACGACACGATTACTACCTCGCTTTTCATTCTCATGATGGTCACCGGATTGTCCTGGCGTTGGTTTCAGGAAGAACATACGGCAAATCAATTGAAAGAGCGGGCCTTCCGATGAGCAGCATCACCAACGAACGACTCGATTCGCTTCTTGAGACGGTGCAACAGCTCTACCCGTCTTCCCAAGTGCGCGTGGTGCGAAAACTATCGGCACAACAGCAGGGCCTGCGGCTGGTGCCGTCTCTCAGCAATCCTCGCCTAGCAGTACCGGCGACGGTGCCCAGCGCTGCCATGTGGTCAGCCATTCGCCCATGCGCCAGCGACACTGCGAGCAACAAGGTTCGCCGGTATGGACTGGCCGCAATGCTACGCAGCCCATTGCTCCGCTGGTTGATGCCTTCGGGAATTGTCATCGATGCAGCGCCAGATTCCATCTTGGAAGTTTTTGAAAATGTGTTCGGTCGGGAAGTTTGCTTCAGTCTGATGACCGGTACCGCCAGAGCCAATCGGAAACCCGTGCTGGGTGTTTTTGATTCTTCTGGTAATGAGCTCGGCTTCGCCAAAGTCGGTTTCTCCGAACTTGCCAAGGACCTGGTCCAGAACGAATACCATGCCTTGCAGGCGATGAATAAAGTGCAACATCCGGGGATCCAGGTGCCCAGAGTTCTGAACCTAACCCCGTGGAACGACGCTCCTGTGCTCATCATGTCGGCGTTGCGTCCCGATGCATGGCAGCAGGCAATCGATCTTCCTGTGGCTACGGTACGGGCAATCATAGCCAGTGCCCCGGTGCGTAGTGAACGGATCAATCAATCTCAGTGGTTCTACACTCTCTTGACCACTTTGCAAGATCTACCTAGCGAAGCCGAGGCAGCGCCGCTGATTGACTTATTGCGGGCCATGGCAGTCCGGTTCAACCACCTTGAGGTGGCTACCGGTGCATGGCACGGAGATTTTGGGGCATGGAATATGGCTAGAACCTCCGGAGCACCGATGGTGTGGGATTGGGAAAGATATTCCCTAGATATCCCGCTCGGACTTGATCTTTTCCATTTTAGCTCGCACGAGTCACTGCGTCGGATCGGCGATTCCGAGTCGGCCATCACGGCACTGACCAATCCTCATCTGGCTCGGGCTGCCCACTCGCTGCATCGGCAATATACCGATTCCTCAGAAAGTATCGACTTGGCCCAACTGTTGCCGCTGATGTATTTGGCGACGATGGCTGCTCGCTTCATCACCGACGGGTTCCGTCATTCAGTCGGCGACACCTTGGCTTTAGGACAGTGGCACGTATCCGTGCTCAAAGAACTCTATTCAAAGCGCTAATCGGAGGTAACAATGACCAGTCAAGAATTCGTCGTGGAAGACACGATTCAGCACTCCGCACGTCAGTTCGCCCGAACTACACTCGTGAGCTTCGGACAGCTGACCTCAGCCTTACGGATGCCACCATCATTCATCATCGCCGGGGCCCAGCGCTGCGCGACAACCAGCCTATTTCGGATGCTGTCTCGTCATCCGCAGGTGCGCCAGCCTACCCTCAACAAGGGCATCCATTTCTTTGACACTGCCGAGCGCTTTAGCCGGGGCGCGAGTTTCTATGCTGGGCACTTTCCGTTACGTCTCCCATGGAACGACCGCAGAATCAGCGGGGAAGCCAGCCCCTACTATCTGTTTCATCCGCTGGCCATGCAACGGATTGCCCAGACAGCGCCACAGGCTCAGGTGATCGTGTTGTTACGCGACCCCGTGGAACGGGCCTTCTCGGCCTATAAGCAGGAGAAGGGTCGCGGATTTGAAACGTTGGGTTTTGAAGAAGCCTTAGCCTCGGAGGAAGAACGGCTAACGGGCGAAGAGGCTAAAATCATTGCCGACCCCGAATACCAGTCGTTCGCTCACCAGCACTTCGGCTATGTAGCCCGCGGGCACTACACCTATCAACTTGAGCGAGCAAATAAAGCCCTGGCTCCAGGTAAGTTGACCGTTCTCGACGCCGATGCGTTCTTCAACCCCGGATTGGAAGGCTGGGACGCGTTGTTGGGGCAGATCGGGCTTGATCCATGGCGGCCCCAAGAAATCATTCGTTCCAATGCGCGGCCTGGAGATCCGATGCCTGAGCACCTGCGTGCCAGCTTAGAGGCCGAATTTCATGGTGAGAATAGTCAGCTTAGCGAGTATTTGGGTTTTATCCCCAGCTGGCTAAAATGATTGCCAAGTTATCCAGTAAACACCGCCGACGGCAGGAAGCCAGACCGCAAGACCATACTGTCACCGGTGTTTTTCTCACCCCGCTGCGCAGTCCGTTGCGGACCATTCTCTGTTTCCTTGTGGTCTTCGCCAGCTGCGCGGCACTGTACTTCTCAACGCCAGCTAAGTATTCGGCTCGAATGGACCTGGTGGTGGTGGCAGTTACCGGCCCGTCTCAGGTGGCCAGTGACCGCGATATCAGCATCGACTCCGCCGTCCAGATTCTCTATTCGGATGCAGTCGTGGGTGAAACTGCCCGTGAACTGAATTATCCCGGGCGTTCCACTGGTTTGCTCGATGAACTGAGCATCTCGCCACTAATCAATTCAAGGATCTTGCGATTGTTCGTGGCCAACGAGGATCCTCATCAAGCACTTGCTGCTGTGAGCCTTCTGACCGAAAATTTTTTGGCTGAACGCGAGGCACGGCTCGTTACGCTAGCTCAGACCCGACGCAGCGAACTACAGCGGAGCATAGACTCACTGGCGCAACAGGTCAGCGACTTGGACCTCACTGAGATCTCCAGCGCTGACCGTAGGGAATTCCTCTCCGAGCTATCCAATGAGCGAACTCAATTGCAGTTCGCGATTGCGGCAATAGATACCCTGCCTCCCGAACCGGGCTTCATTTCACGCCAAGCCACCTTACCAACCACCGCCAATCGGCCATCTGCACCCATCTATATTGGCTCGTCATTTGGCCTTGCCATCATTCTGTCTTTCGTTATCGCGCCCAGCCGACGGGTTTTCGCCGGCTTTAGCTGGCCCACGAAAACTGAACAAAAATCACAACAAATACGGATCCAAGGGAGTTCAAATGTCTGAAATACCCTCAGCGCAGCGCTTACCCTCTGTGACTGCAGTCATTGCCACGCAGGATCGGGTTGAGCTGCTCCAGCGCGCAGTCACGGCCATTTGGAATCAGTCCTATGCCGGGTCTATCACTATCAATATCGTTTACGACAATCATCTAGCCCATCCTGAGCTGGCCCGTCGTGCGGAGAATCGGGAAGTCCGGGTACTTTCCAATGACCGTACCCCGGGACTGGCTGGGGCTCGGAACACCGGGATCCTGGCCACCCAGACCGATCTGGTGGCGTTCTGCGACGATGACGATGCTTGGAAGCCTGACAAGCTCTCCAAGCAGGTGGAATTGTTGAGCTCACAGTCGGCCCAAGCCTGCGTGTCTGGCATCGAGATCGAGTATGGGGATAAACGCATTGTGCGGATACCTCAAGTTGCTTCGCTCAACAGCGAAACGATTACCCGGGATCGGCTGACCGGGGCCCACCCTTCAAGCTATCTCTTCGACCGTCACTTTCTCGCTGAACAAATCGGTCTGGTAGATGAGAGCATTCCCTATGGTTATGGGGAAGACTATGATCTGCTCATTCGGGCGGCGAAGCACGGACGTGTGGCGTTGTTACCGGAACCGGCCGTCAACGTACTTTGGCATAAGGGTGGCTCTTACTTCTCACGCCGTTGGGAAGCCATGGAAGCCGGTATCAGCTTCCTGATCGTTAAACATCCAGAACTCACCGCGACTAAACCTACCGCGGCATGGCTGCACGGGCAGCGGGCTTTTGCTTTGGCCTCGCTCAAAAACCGTCGCAGCGAAGCAGTGAAGGTCGCCACGCAATCAATCAGGCTCAATCCCAGACAACCCCGAGGTTATTTGGCCCTTGCAGTATGCACCGGGGCGCTCAGCCCACAGTGGGTGGTTAACCGCCTGAATGAGAAAGGGCGCGGAATCTAGTCAAACAGTTTCCAGCGGCAGGCACAGAAATGATTCTGCACCCGCCGCTGAAGGCCTTGCGCCCTTCCCACTTGCGCATGTCTGCCACCGGTAACAGAGGATATTTCGGTTCGTGGGAGACTTCAGAAAGAAATGGCCTGCTTAATCCGGCGCAGGATACGGTTCAGATTTCTTGTGGATCCATTCATGGTCTTTTCCAGCTCTTGGGCAAGTTTCACCCCGGCCGCTTCCGGTGCGGCCAGTCGAGGCTCAGTGCGCAGACCAGCAGGGTCCAACATCGCTTTATCCAGTGCCTGGTGAAGCGCCTCACGCTCGTCGACATAGATCGCGTTTCCATGCTCGGCCATGACTTTGGTGAATTCGATCTGGTGCCCATCTACCACCTCGCGCAGCTGTGGAAAGCGAGGCACCGCAATCGGGATGATACCAACTTCGCGAACATCAAGAATCGATCCCGGGCCACCTTGCACCACGACAACGTCCGCCTGCTGATAAATCTTCAATAGATCCGCGCGCGCCAGACGGTCTTTTCCAACGCCGTTGCGGGGTATCCGGCTCGCCCCATGCTGAACGAAGACACTGGGGGCTTCGCTTTGCTGTTCCACCCACTGATCGACCCAATCGATGAGTCGGTCGAAGAGGTGGTGGTCGGTCCCCACGGAGACTACGAGCCGGTACTTTCCCGAATCAGTAGTCACAGGACTGCCCCAATGTTCACTGCCTCGGGATAATACTTCTTTTGTTCTTCCCACTGCACGCAGAAAAGATCACTGAGTGGATAACAGATTCTGCCACTGAGTGTGGGCATCGTAATCCGGTCAAAACATTCCAAATAGACTGTTTTGATCCCCATTACATAGGCGATGACGAAAAACGGGACACTGGCCCCGGCACCAACTGACATAATCACGTCTGGGCGTTCGCGGCGTAATGTTCGAATGGCTAGGAAAAAGTTCCGCACCGCATTCGGGATGTTTCTGGTGGTCGGCCAATAACACCACGTGACTTCTTCATTGGCGAGCGCTTTCTCGACCTCGGGACGTTGGAACGTGACCCAGCTGCGTTGGTGTTGCTCCCACCACTGGCGTAGCGGGAGCAGTTGGGCCAGATGCCCACCGGGTGAAGTAACAAATAGGATTTTCATAGTGGCTTTCCCAGAACCATCCCCTTGCCCAAAAACGCTGTTGGGCCTAGCAGCTCCCCCAGCTGCCCGGTTGGGTCCTGAAATTCTTTGGGGTCCAGCAGATGATGAGCTCACCAGCTCCATTCCCAGCCGTAGGATCCTTGGAATCCGCCGAGCGTAAAGCTCGCTGACCCTGCGCCTTCGGGCATATCTAAGACAACTAGACCACTTTGGTGTTCTCCTGGGTCGATGGGTGAGGGGACTCTTTCGTCCTCAGTGATGCAAGCCTCCGCATTGCCCACCGGGTCAATCACCGATTCTCCCTCGGCATCCCATGCCCTAAATTCGTGCACTGAAAGATAGAAATACGGGAAACCTGATTTGGCAAGTTCTTCGTAGGCTTCGATGTCAAAATCAAGCGCTACGAATTGTCCGTTAATGCTCTGCGGAGCATCGTCAGCTGTGCATTCGAAATTGGCCGTGACATTGTTGGCGGTAAATGCCGCGAATTCCGTGCCATGATCTAGGTCCCTGAATACGGCCGGAGCTTCTTCTTCGACATCAAGATTTCCACGGTCGTTAAGACCCAAACTTTCAAGTTCATTAGGATCCGGAGCATCGACAGAGGACGTGGGAGCATCGCTTAATAGATTCAGCGAGGTCCCGTCGGTCGCTTGCGATTCTTCCGCTGCAGAGCTCGTTTCCGGCGTTGATGCAGCTTCCGTTGTTGATACCACTTCCGGTGTTGACATCACTTCCGGTTCTGCATCACCGGAGGTGCACCCCACCAGCCCCAATGTCAGTGCCAAAACCGCAATAGAAAAGACGGTCCTTTTCAAGATGAGCCTCCCCAAAGACTGTTAGACCGCGAACACCCCTATGTTCGGTAGTTTGATCTTAGCCCGAGCAGGGTCGCTTAGGTAGTGGTTTCCAAGCCTTTTTCCCACAGCCCAGATTCATCAGGCATAGCGTGGGTCGGGCAACAAGGTTCAGGAAACGCAAGAGGTGGAGGACGGTTCCAGAATTGTGAAACCGTCCTCCACCGTAATCATCACTGACTGCTATCGGGCCAGTCGGTGAAGATCAGTAAGAAATTGCTTACTTATTCAAGAATGACTCACGTGCCACGTTGATGTAGTCCTCGTCGAGGAAGTCTTGGAAGGCGTTCAGTGAAGAGGCTTTCGAATCCACTTGGGTGATGCCGACGCTCAACTTGTCACCGTTGGGAGTTACTCCCATGCTGTCCCAGTAGACCAGGGCCTTGAGCTTGGGCAGATCCTGTAGCTGCTCGCTGGCAGTTTCCCAGAAATCTGCTTTATAGCTTGGGTATGCAGCGTCTTCGTCAACGCCCCACTCAGCGAGCATCTGTGGCTTGCTCGGGTACTTCTCCGCGGCCCAGTTGTAGAATCCAGGCCAAGTCTTCTCATTATGAGTGCGGTTTACCATGCCCTCCATATCGGTGAGCCAGACCGGTGGCTTACCGAAGGCGTAAGGGTCTTGGGCGATCCAGTCGACGACATCGTTGCCGGGGTAAAGTTCCTCGAACCAGGACATTTCTCCCCACTTCTGGATACCGGTGTAGTTCATGACGGTTACCATGTTCGATGCGCCATTGTCGCGCAATACCTTAACAACGTGGCGGTAGAAGTTAGCGTAATCCTTGGCGGTCTGACCGGAGCCAGCAGCCTGGTTGACCTCGTCTTCCATCTCAGCGTTCAACGACAGGAAGAACTTCTGTGATGCGTTGCTGCTCATGTGCTGAGCCAAGGACTTGAGGTAGGTATCGGCTTTGCCGTCAGCTACTTCTTTCCAAGTCAGACCGCTCGGCTTCCAGTTGTAGAACAGGATGCGGTTGGCGTCCTGCTCGTTCTGCCGATTGAGCTCGTTGTTATTCGGGAACATGGCACTCTGTCCACGCTTGTAATAGTGAGCGATATCCATCGGACGCTCGGCGGTCTGCTCAAAATTCAGCAGTGCCTGGTCCCACGACTCACCTTTAAGTGGATTTGCTGCGGCCCCAAACCAGATTCCGCAGTTCGGCACCAATATTTCCGATACGGTGCAGTTCGCGTCGCTGTCCACGTCGGGCGTGGTCTCGATGACGTCTTCAGGAACTGGGGCAGGTTCGAGCCCGCCCACCTGTGGTGGGGTGCTGTTCTTAGTGCTGAGACTTGGAGCATTGCTGCTCTGAGCTTCGCGTGAGTCGATGCGGGTGACACCGCCATCGGTACGTTCCAGCACGATATTCAGACCATTGCTGGCAGATTCTAGTCCAGTCAACGCGATGGTTAGCGTTTCGGTTCCGCCCTTGACGTTTACGGTTTTAATCAGGTTACCGGCCGCGGGTGCATTGGCGGCGTTCAACGAGCTCTCTGCCCATGACGAAGGGCCCTGGAGGATCCGAAGTATCCCTTCGGTTCCACCATTGACCCTGAGCTTCAGCTCCAGTTCAGTTGACTTACCAACTTTGGTTTCAGCGTTGAATCGCATGTACGCAACACGATTTGCCCCGTCGGTTCCGCCAACTGCCACCTTTGAGTTGCTGCCATTGGTATGGCTCAGCCGGGTCGATGTGCTGTAGGTATCCGCAGTGACAGCTCCATCGACATCCGCAGCAAGGGCTGGGCTTGCCAATGGTGCAGCCGCGGACAGACCAGCTGCGAGGAACGCTGCGGTCATGACAGCAGCTACCGCAGATCGGGTCCCCTTGGCACACGGGATTGAAAGTAGTTTGGCATTCGCCATAAGTTCAGTCTCCAAGATTTGGGTTATTGAATCCACACCCAGCCTGCGAATTCAACGGCATCATTCCGCCGCATCGTTACGAAACTGTAATCTGTACTGACTCGAATGAAAAGCCCATGCGCCGCACAAATCGAGCGCGCAGTCCTTCCCTTGCGCTATTTGATGGCACTCCTCGGCAGCAACACCGCCTTTTTGACCCACAGGAACCCTAGGTAGAAGACCCCAGTCAGAAACGAAAAGCTGACACCCACCCAGGGCTGCCCCGGCAATAATCCGGACAATACTCCCATGACGCCGAAAAGCACCGTAAGTGAGGTCAGCCACATTGCGAGGTTTCGAGAAAAGACGTGGATTACTAGGTACTTTTTTACCTGCCACAGACACATCAGATTCTTGACGATGATGGCAGCGGCCCAGGCGATTCCGGCACCAAAAATCCCCATCGTCGGGATCAGGATTAGACACAGCATCAGGTCGATTGCCAGTGCGACGGTGGCATTCATCAGTGACAGGATGCTTTTTCCTGCCATCAGTAGCAAGACGTCCATCGGGCCAATGGCCGTGGCGACTAACATCGCTACAGAAAGTAGCTGCAATACCGCTCCCCCGGATTCATAGCCCGGACCGAAAATCCACGACATCAAGGTATGGGCGTGTACTGCAAAGATGAAATAAATGGGCCAGACCAGCACCACGGACCACACTGTCATCTGTCGCACTATCAAGGTGACCGAGGCGAATTTTTGTTTGGCCAGGAGACCCGCCAGTTGCGGTTCGCTAACCTGCTGGAGAGCGCTCGTGGCTACTTGGCCCAGAACGAGGAATCGCGTTGCAGCGGTGTAGATCGCTGCTGCAGCTGGCCCGAGAAGTATCGTGACCACCACAATATCGGCACGTTGGATCATCACTTGGGCCATGCGGGCCAGCCCCCGCGGTGCCGTAAATCGCCAGAACTCCCCGCGCAGATTCGCGTTAGGAGCCCCCGGGCCCTCCCATTGTTCTGCGTTCCCTTTGAGCGTTCGGCGCAGAGCAATCACGGCCAGGCACAAACACAGTAAGTAGGGTACCGCCCAAGCTACAGTCAGCAGCACGACGTCGGCCTGGGACAGCCCCGCAATCAGAATGAGGATCATCTGAACAGTCGGGCGTAGGGCGCGTTCGACGATAATCGTCGGTCTCATCGCGGCGTAACCTCGGCAGATGGCTAAGAACTGTTCGTAAAGCACAGCAATCGGAAGCGTAAGCGCCAAGACCCTCACCACTTGCGTTCCTTGGGCTACCGACCCCGCGCCAAAAAGCAAGGCCATTTGTGGAGCGAAAACATAGCCGAGGCTGGCTACCAGCACCGTGATTCCTAGAGCCGGAAGCATTCCGCTGATAACCGTGGCTTTATTTGTATGTCCTGCCCCGCGGCCTACGTTCCAAGCGATGAATCGAACTAGCCCTTGATCCGCACCGAAATGAGCCAACGCAATGGCAATCAGGAAAAATGACGTCGCTGCGAACAGTAACCCGGCATCCGCCGCCGGCCAGAACCGGGTTACCAACACAATGAGTAGGAAGTTAGCCCCGGAGCCAAGCACTGCGGCACCTAAGTTGGCCGCCCCGCTTTTGGCAATCTTGTTCAAAGCTTGGTTGCTTGCCTCAACGCCCAAGCCCGAATGGGTATCACTATCTTTGGGCACGTTGTGGCCCTAAACCGTGCATTTCCTGAGACTTGGCACTAACTTCTGCGGAAAGTTCCGATCCACTGGCACTGACCCAAGACGAGGAATATAACAAAACACCCGAGGTAGCCGACCCGCGAAGTTCAAGGTAGTTAGCCCTTGCAATAATCGCGGTCACGGTGTCTCGACCGGTCGCGGCAGTCAGAATACATTTATCGGTCGCGCTACTGACAGCGCTGGCCACAGACGACGAAGTTTGATGGACCACAAAAATCACTAAGTCATAACCGGAGCTCAGATGGTCTTTCAAATGGTGAAGTGCTTCGGATTGGAGCAAGACCGGCAACTGCTCGGGCTTGGTTCCGCAACCCATCACCGTCAGGTGTCCCTGCTCAAACTTCTCTACTTTGATGACATCGCGCAGGATTACACCGTCGGCGAGGACGTCGCTCAGTCCTCGTACGCTCTCCAATTCACCGGGCCGTCTGGAGGTGCTCACTACACAAACTCGACGCCCTGTCGCGGCAAAGGCAGCGCCGAGACCCATACCGATCGAATGGATTTCATCACCGGATTGGTTGCCCACTAGGGACAGACTCCCCGGGGTGCTGATCTGCGAAGCGATCACCGGAGTGATTCTAAGATACTGCTCAATGACGCCAGTATGACCAGCTCCTCGGGCGGCGCCCTTTTCCTTGCGCGGGTCTGCAAGGACAGCTAAAACCGGTGGTGCCAGGTGACGCGCTAGATCATCGGCCTCCCATATCCGTTTGTCTTCATGTTCAACTACCAGTGTCGCAACGAACCCAAGTGCCAGTAATCCGGCAAAAACCGCAGCGGCCAGCATCAAGGGATCAATGCCAATGGAGTCCGTTGGAAGACTGGCGGGCCCGACGATGGTGCCCGGATCGATCGAGGAGGTTTCCGTCGTCGTCCGGTCCACTTTCACGTTAGCCAGCTCTTGGGCGTATAGGCGCACCTGCTGTTCCAAATCGATCAAGCTGGCTCCGGCTTCGTTACCACTGCGAGCAACGTCATAGGCTTTGTTGGCGGCCTGAAGCAGCGTGTTTACCGATGACTCTCGTGATTGCAACAGCTCAGACTGTGAGTTGATGACGCTCTGTGCTCTCTGGGTCCTAAAATCCATAAACGATTGGGTCACCGCTTGTGCCCCACGTTGCGCGATCTCCGGATCGGGATGAGTGAAGGTGACGTCCATAACCTGAGAATTCGAGGGAACCACGGCTCCGGTGTTCCGCCGAATGGATTCGCGGGTCGCGCCAGGAATCTGTGCTGCAACAATCGCCGAGTCGATCACGTCGTCAGTTAATACGACCCCGGATTCGGTGGTCATGGCGGCAAGCTGTTCAGTGCGTGAAGTCGGTGTAGTCGGCGAAAACGGGTTTCCTATCAACGGGCTCAGGAAGACATTCGCCGTAGAAGTATATTCGCGTGGGGATATAACAAAGGTTGCAGTCCCCAGTGCGACGCCAAGAATTCCGAACCAAAGCACCCATCGCCAGCGGCGACTGACCGCTCTTCTAAAAAAGTCATTTCCCTGTGGATTATCGAAAGACATGGTTTTCCCCCCAAAGCTTGGGGCCCCAAAAAACCTTCCCCATTCAAGCTATTGTGGCACAACTCACGAGCCCAAGCCACGATATCTATCCGCATATTTCTCGAGGTTCGATAATTATCACCGATGCTCTACCCAATAGCCGGCGGCGATGGCAGACTCATTCTAAGTAACAAGTCGAGGGTTTGCGCCGCTTGGGGAAGCGAATTGGCGCACCACATGGTAGCTGGAGGGCGCATGGACTCTATTGGGGAACTCAAAAACCGAAGTGAGCACGACGCAGCGAACGACGAGGCTAACCGCAACAGTGCGTCGCTTCTCGCCAAAACACCGGAAACCAATAATGGATCAGCCCCAACGGTGATCATGCTGGGTGGATTTGGTCGTAGCGGTTCGACCCTGTTGGAACGCTGTTTGGCGCAGTCCGAAGATTTCGTTGGACTCGGCGAGCTGGTGCACCTTTGGGAACGGGGACTGCAAAACAATGAGTTATGTGGATGCGGCGCAGCGTTCATGGACTGCCCGTTCTGGCAAGACATCGGTCGTCGAGCCTTTGACGGTTGGTCCCACGTGGACCGCGAAGAAACCCTCTCCGATCGAAAGACGGTTGTACGAAACCGCTACCTGCCCGAACTGATCCTGAGGAAGGGGTTCAGGTCTCGCCGGCTGCCCCGCAAACGCTTCATTGCAGTACTTAACCGCCTGTACCAAGCTGCCTACCAGAGCAGCGGACACCGTATCCTCGTGGATTCTAGTAAGCACCCGGCTTACGCCTACCTATTGCGCGCTGTCAGGGTTGATCTACGGTGTGTTCTGGTGGTGCGCGATCCGCGAGGGGTGGCTTATTCGTGGTCAAAGATCGTCAAGCGACCAGAAACCGGCAGCCGGGGTGAAGACATGCCTCGCTATTCCATCACAGCATCGATCTTCAATTGGACCACGTACAGCATTATGTTCCACGCCCTGGCGCTACTCAAGGTCCCGGTAATGACCGTCCATTATGAGGATTTCATGACTGCCCCTGACGTAACGCTGCGACAGATCCACTCTTTCGCTGGGTTGGGGCCCGATTCGAAGTTGCCGCGGTTTGAAGGGCAACAGATAGTGCTCAATGCGCACCATACAGTGGCCGGCAATCCAATGCGGTTCAAGGTCGGTGAAGTTAAGTTGAAGCTTGATGTGGCTTGGCGGAAGAAAATGACGAGGAAAGACCGGCAACTAGCAGGACTGCTCAGTTTCCCTTTGCGCATGATGTACAAGCTCGGTAGAAGGTAGCCGTGGTCTAGCCCTAAAACATATTTTCCCCACATAACCTCAGCAGTATCGGCTTATACATCCCGCCGGCAACATTGCGTTCGAATGAGGCCGGCGGAAGCTGGGGCATCGCCATTTTCGAGGACCTTCGTCACCGGCCTCCGTCTACTGAGACGAAGCGACAAGAGCCCATGGGGAACGCTGCTTCCCTTACGCCCACCGTGGTGCTCCGACTGCAGCGCATATTGCTTTCTTGACGGCATTTGGCCTGTGCGGCATTGTTACTCCACCCGCTTCTACGGTACGAACTTAGGAAGCCGTGGACACGCATAATAACTGTTTGAGGCCTCCTCCGGTACCAAATGATTCTCGCTCGCATACTCCCGAAGTATCGGGCGGACGAGAACAGCAGAACTGGAGTTAGTGGTGCAGCTCGACCCTCACGACCACGCCCCTACCGACGCTGTACGGGCCTGTGAAATGAGCGGCTGACGCAGCAGCCACGATGAGCCCGCTGCACGAACAGGCGACGCACCACACATTCTGCTTCGACCCGACATCTTGGTCCGTCCGAAACGGCGGCCGAGCCTGCTGGCTGGAGCTTGAATATACTGGCCGGTGCGCCGCCGGGTGAGCCCCGTTCTGCCGTCTTGGGCTCTCCTCGGGGTCTTTACCCGAGGTAAACCTCCGGAGGTCGCCGTCGAGCACCTGGCCACCGTGCGAGCCAGACTGGCCCAACAGATTGGGCGGACAAATCAGATGCAAGACGATGCCTCCAGACAGGTCAGTAATCTGATGTGATTGCACTTTGCTGTGCCTCGAAACCGGAACCACCATGACAACGGCACTGATGGCCATTTTCAGGTGCCCGGCAACGTGCCGATTTCCGTGTCGTGATGACGATCTAGCCCATCTAACCCATCGGCATCCAATGCGACTCAGCCATCGTCGAATAACGCGGTCAGCAACCAAGCAAAAGTCACCTTGTCACAAGTCCGTTATCACAATGGACTTCGTGAAAAGCAGTAATTGCTCCAACCTCGGATTGACTCGGCCCCTGCGAATTGTGGTTCGCTGCAATAGCGTGAAATTTGGCCAAAGGGGGACCGACGACGGCTGGGGGGCAAATCCTCCGATTGCGGAGGATTCTCGTCGCCGGTCCCGTTCAAAGAGACGAAGGAATGGATCGCGTCTGGGGAACGCTCATGATCGTTGAACTGCCACCTTGAACGGTTTCAGCACCCAGTTCCCGCACTGTTCCCTTTCGAAGATGGAATTCCATACCTCCACCTATCAACACGCTACAAAGCTCTACATGGACGCGCACGCGTAGTCCGTACTTGATCCGCCAAGAATCACTAGGTGGTTCATCTTCTGTTCAGCGGCGTATGCCCGGTGATGTGTTGGTCATTGTGGGACACACCGAAATTGTTCCGGTCGAGCATTCATTGGCGGCAGCCGTTTTACGACCGCACCGGGCGTTGTCTGGGCGATGAGTGCCTGTCGGCAGCGGCCTTCGCACGATCGCTTCCCGACTGGGCCAGTCCGCCTCAGCTGTGTGCCGCTGGCTGCGTCAGATGCCGCAATCGCACACCCTTAGTTGTCCGAGCAGACGGTGCAGAGGGCGTTCCGCCTCACCCCGGCATCTTGATCCGTCCCAAACCGTGGCCGAGCCTGCTCGGCTGGAGCCTGGCTTTGTTGGCTGGTGCCACACTGGCACACCGTCGCCGGAAGGGGCTCGAGCAGCCGTCCTGAACCCTCTTCAAACTCTTCACCCGAGGTAACCCTCTGAACCCGCGGTGGCGGCCCAAGACCAGTTCCGGTGGCCGAATCGCGCTGCTAGGGCAAAATGGAATCTGTGTCGCGGTAGGCACTAATACGGGGCGTCCTCCCACATAGGTGGACGCCCCGTACAAGTTTGTCGTCTTTCAGTTTTTTGTCACGCCACAACGCCGAGGTCTCAATATGCTCCCGTGGGTTGGACCATCACTTTAAAAGTCCGCCACATAATCATCAGATCACCCGTTAGCGACCAATTCTCAACGTAGTAAAGATCTAGTCTGACGCTTTCTTCCCAATCCAGATCTGAGCGACCATTTATCTGCCATAAACCTGTCAAACCTGGTTTGATGAACAACCGTCGACCAGTATGACCTTCATAGCTGGCTACTTCAGATTGAAGTGGTGGCCGAGGTCCTACCAGAGACATATTCCCGCGTAATACGTTGTAGATTTGTGGCAATTCGTCGAGCGAGTATTTGCGCAGCCAGATTCCAACCTTGGTGACACGTGGGTCATGTTTCATTTTGAACAGCGGACCGCTACCCTCATTTTGGTTCTTAAGTTGTTCCAGTTCGTCTTCAGCGTTAACAACCATCGAACGAAATTTGTACATCCTAAAGGTGCGACCGTTTCGTCCAACACGTTCTTGACTGAAGAACGCAGGACCTTTGCTGTCCTGGCGAACCAGAATACTGATGATCAAGAAAACCGGCATCAGCACAAGCAATGCGACAGTCGACAGTACGATATCTATCGCTCTTTTAATCACATGGTGGCCGCCGGCAAAGCTTGGCACGTCCACATGCATCAGAGGCAAACCTTCAACAGGTCGCATGCTAATTCGAGGTCCAGCAACATTGGTCAATGAAGATACGACGATGATATTCGTCTGTGTCTTCTCCAGCCGCCAACTCAGCTCTTTCAACGCGCCGGTGCCCCCGCGCAGGGAGCCAGCAATAATCACCGAATCGGCACCCGCAAATTGGACGGCCTGTTCCAGGTTATCAATTCCATGGAACGTAGGTACAGACTCTTCAATCCGGGGATCACCTTGTGAACCGTCGAAGAGCAAGCCGCATATCTTGTAAGCAGGTCCCGCATTTTTTTGTAGCTGACGGACCACGTAGTCAACGTCTTGGCTTTGGCCAACAACGACAACTTGCGACAACGCATAGCCAGCTTCAGACTTTGCCGATAACCAGCGCCGCCATAACCAACGACCAGCCAAGAGCAGCATCATCCCCGCAGGAAAGGTCACCAATATCTGTTCCCGTACACCCTCAATATCGAGCAAAAGCGTCGCCACAGCCATCGTCCCCGCGGCAAAAGCGCTGGAATCAACCACTCTCTTATATTCTCTAGCTCCGACGCCGATCTGCTGTGGTGAACGCGTACGCGCTAGTGACAGGTAGGAAGCCCATACAAGAATTGAGCACCCAGCCACCCAGAGATTCGTGGTGGCGGTGGCTGAAAAGATTCCTAGGACTGCTCCACTTGCCATAAGCAGGATTGCGGTATCAGAAAACACCAGAATTCGTGTGTATTTCTTTCTCCACTTACTGGCAGAAAAGCCAGTACTCGAGATCTTTCGATGATCTGTTAATGAATGATTGCGAAGATCCGCAACACTACTTCCCCAATTTCCTACAAGTCCCCGGTTCCCCAGCGACTCAAAAGCATGCGTCACGCCGTCCCCCTTGTTGGCGGTGTCGAAAACGTGAAACTAGGCATTTGTCATAGACAATTACCTAAAATAATATTCACGAATAACTTCGGCTCCCCAATTGCCTAGAATTTCCCCAATAATTTTCCCAATTGTGTTCACCAGCGCTGAAGCTGGTCTATAAGAAAGTCTATGAATTCGCTGAACAGTACTCACGCGTAAACGGTCACCCTAGTTTCTGGCAGCCAATCGCCAATACCCGGAACGCCTACTCGGTTTGAGAGGAATGCCTAAGTAGTCAATACTCAATCGCATCGGCGCATTGATGGAACAGCTTGAATGAGTTCGCAAGCAACCGACTACTTACGTCTGTTGGAGCCATCAGTGTTCGGCTTGGGGACCATTCTGGGAAAACGTGAATATTCTCCGTGGGAACCATCAGTGGCATCGTTTGGACCTATCTTGTCGTAGGTAGGAATCGACCCCGCTGCGTGAACCACCTCGATCGTGGAGATGGATCGAGTCCAGACCCGAGACAAGCCGCCGGTAATGTGAAGTTCCTGGCGTGCATCGGGGATTCCCTCCGGCTGGCGATCAACGACTGGTTGCTGGAGCACACCACCAGGAGGTTTTCGCGCGGGCTACTCTTTCTCATGTAGCGCCGCCACGGCCCGGCCTCGCCGGCGCTCTACGCGCAGTATCAGCAGAAGGACTGACGCAATTGTCTCGGACGGGGAACAACGCGGGGCCGACGCAATCATGGTCCGTCGCATCCACACCATCATCTGGATCACGACCGGACGCCTCGACCCGCGCGAGATGTTCGTTGCCGTCTAGGAATACTTAGGTCCCTTGGAAGCCGGTGGATCCCACTCCAGGTGGTACTGGCTTCCCAAGGGCAATATCGATGGCTCCCGACGGCCATAAGGGGTGGTTCCCAGACCGTCTAATACTCAAGCAACCGATCCGGCCGAAACAGGTAGCAGGCATCGTCTTACATATTTGGCCTACTTCAAGTCTTTCTATCTACGCTTGCTGCGTTCAGTAACGAATATTGGCTCACTATCGTAGGTCAGAAGCGTTCAACACAATGGGTTCTCTCCGAGAGGTTGGCATGCGACCGCCAGCTCGGCGGGAACGATCGATTAATCGATTTTCCTTATAACATGAGCACGTGTCTGTAAGCGGTGCTTGTTTGTTCAGATCTTGCTCCTTCCACGCCATATGCAGCTGACGCGCAGAATGCTCAAGGCCGCACTATCTCACCGCAGAAAACTTGTGTGGTTATTCTTCGCCAAAGTTCAGTTCCGTTCTCTGCGAGATCCCTAGTTTGGCAAAAATGCGATAGAGATGACCTTCAACAGTCCGCTGAGAAACCGTCAACGTACGAGCGATTTCGCGGTTGCTTAATCCCTGACGCACCAACTCTACGATCTCGTTTTCTCGTGCCGTAAGCTCGCTTTCGCCCAATGATTGAGCAACGATCCCCCACGGTTCTTGTCGCATTTGATACAACCATTCGTGGATCTTCCGGATAGCGAATCCCCGATTCCTCTGGCTGTTGTTCGACGTCCAGTAATCCACAATTCGCGTCATCATCTCCAACGCAAGCACAGGATCTCCTGCTTGATAAACCGTGAATGCGTAGTCCTCCATTTGCTCGACGCTTCCGCTCTCGACAGCACGGATTGCCAGTATCTGTCGTTGGAGTACCGTACATTCTTCTGGTGCTACAAGATCCGCAAAAAAACTGGAACTTCTACGGCTCAACGCTTCGGCCCGCGTATGGGTCCATACATGGAAGTTCAGTGCCCCCTCAACTATCAATCCATAGGCCGCGGTGTGGTTGAGAAGTTGGACAACTGCTGCGTCGGAATGCCTAGGTTCCAGCAGTTCTCTGAGCAAATTGGCTTCCACTTGGTCTTCATTCCACCAAGCATCGCTGGCGGGCCCTCGAGGCAATCCCTCATCGTTGAAAGACCGTATTTCGCGATGTACACGCGTGTCGTCTTCAATATCTTCTAAACCACGATCTCGCGTACCTGTGAGAAGGCCCAGAGCTATACAAAGCGCTCCCAGTCCTTCGGGGTCAATGAGCGACAGCTCTGGCCTTGCATCCGTGAGGTACTCATGGGCCGATTTCATTTGTCCTTGACGTACACGCACCAAAGCACGCAACACCTGTAATGTCCCATGGCAAACGAATATCTCGTAGCTACCGGACAGCTCGAAGTCACCAATGAGCTCAAAAGCACTGTCATAGCGTGTGGAGGCAACCAGAGAGCGGACTGCCACAACGAGCAAGGACAACCGGTATCCGCAAGCGGGAGCCACAAAAGTACATTCCGCCGTAGCAGGTTCGACAAACCTCAGCGCTTCGCTAACTTTCCCACTTTGATAAAGAGCCCTCGCCTGTCGGATACGCGTAATGACCTGGCAATCGTCAAATTTCTGCACATTGTCATTCACACTTGATTTTCCCTGTTGTCGGTACGATACAGACTGAAAGTCGTCGTGAATATCGGGAATTGGGCTTTGCGGTGAGGGTTGTTGCCAGGTCAAAACGCATCGGAGGTTTTCGATCAGTGACGTATGGTCGGCATATTGATTCGTTGGAATCGTAGCCAGCAAGGTCCCTGCAGTATGAAGTTGTCCCAAGCCAATAAGTGCTTGTATCCGAAGGGGCAGCACAGCGGTGCCCTGTTCGGTGTCGGTCCGCGATAGCAGCCCCAAGACGAGGGCATGATCGTGATTCTGCAGAGCCCTGCTAGCGGCCTGGCATAGATCATCAACAGAAAGTGTCCCTCCACACTCCAATGTCCACTGGGCGATCTCAGGTCCAACGCCAACTGCGTTGCCTAACACCGAACTGAATTTTTTATACAAAGAAGTGCGTCGTCCTGAGGGGATGCTTTTCCTTAAACCATCAGCAAAAAAATCGCTCGAAATAGAGACGATATCGAGCTGTACCCGCACCAATGCCGTTGGATACCGGTGCAAGACTTTCAACAAGCCAAGTGCCTCTAACTGTGGATGCGTCAGAGGGCCCGCCAAGCTAAGCATTTGTAGTAACTCGAGTACTTGCGGGCTGTAACGGTGCCCCAGCTCACGGATGTGTTCTACAGCGTGTTCGTCGAGCTCCAGATAGGAAGTTCTCATGACGCAAGTACGCTCTACGTCCACGAGGAGATCCCGGCGGACCGCTAACTCCACAAATTCCTGCACCAAGCTCTGAATACCTGCTGTCGCCTGGTGGATCAGTGATGCGGCACCAGACGATACCCGGCTGCCAACCATTGAACCGCAATACTCAGCAATTTCTTCCGCTGTCCACGGATCAAGGACGATGCGAGTTAATTGAGCCACTGACATCAGCGCTTCTAATGAACTGGGGTCCTGATGCTCTTCATTGCTCAGCACCAATAGTTTGATTCGGCCCGAACGTACCATTTGTCCCAAAACAAACGCACTGGCCGAATCGATGCTTTGGGCTTCCTCAACAATAATCAGCACTTGAGACTGAGTCTCAGCGTGAGTCAGTTCATGGGCAACGACACTCAGTGCGACACGAATCGCCACCACATCATTGATCTCTTCAGCAGTTTCAGCGAGCAATGGAGCCAGGGCCCCATACTGCGATCCAGTGAGCGCAGAGCTACAAATTAGGCGTATGACTGGCATCTCAACGTCACCGGAGTCCAACAGTCTTCGCACCATCATGGATTTTCCGGTACCAAATTCTCCGCTAAGTAGTGCCCCGGTCTTTCTATCCGATCTCAAAACTCCAAGCATGATGGAGTATTCCCGTCGGTTCCAAATCGCTTTCCCCATGCTAGCGGGCAATATCGAAGTCGTTTTGGAATTCAGTCAACGAGCTGAGCTCCGCACGCTTTTTAATCCCGAGTTTTGAATAGACCTGATAAAGATGGCCTTCCACGGTGCGTACCGATACACTCGCTTGTCCCGCAATTTCTTGGTTGGACAGCCCACTCGCCGCCGCCGAGGCAACGAACCGCTCACGTTCAGTCAGTTCCGTCATCCGTCCAAGATCGGCGTATATGTCGTGTCGAATTCGGCTTGACTGCTGTGAATTCATGAAGTTGTTCGCTTTGCGGGAAGCCTGTCGACGTTGTGCGGCATTCATATAGCGAAAAATTTCAGCGCCATCGTCAGTCGCAAAGGAAACGAACCCCAAAGCTGCCAAGTCTCCCGCTGCTGTAGCCAGGGTCTGAGAATCAAGCGACTGAGCACCATCGCTGAGTAACCTGAAGGCATTGGCGAGTGCGTGGTCTCGGCCTTCCTGCAATGCGCGTAGCCGTGACGCCACGTGAAAGTTCCCGCTGCGAATGAGCAGTGCCCATAAATGCGAGGCAACCAGATTCTCCCCTTTCGCTTCGGCCCTTCTTGCCACGCTTTCAACGGTTTCTACACTGTTCCACGTTTGCTGGGAGGAAAATTCTACGGCGGCGTGTATTGACACCCAAAGGCTCTGAATGTCAGTTAACGGCACCAGATCATGTTTTTGGCCGAAACGATGACGATTGATGCCACGGGTGACTGGATCATGAAGTTGTTCGTTACCTACCGCTGCATACTGGGCAATCGCGTCAATAAGTCTCTGTTCCATCAATGTTCCGCTCAGACGGAGCTGCTGTTGGAGTGGGACCACGATTTTTCGGGCTTCCGCGGCATTCCCTGCCGTGGCGAGCATTGCCGCCTGTACTGATTCCGTGTAGGCGATGAGTGCAAGGTTCGGTATTGCGCCTGCGAGGATCAGCTTGATGAGGCTGCGACTGTGTTCCCAGTCCCCGAGCCCAAGACACGTATTAAGCAGGGACTGTACCGTGGAATGCATGCACACAGACAACCTGTATTCCGTAGAATCTGCTCTGCTTACACTCAAGTCCTCCAGCAACGCTTCTACCAGCTCAACTGCAACAACATGGTCGTTAGTCCGCGAATGATATTCCGCGACCATGGCCAACGCCTGATGCTTCTGGCATAGCTCGAGCCTTGCCCACTCCCCCGTAGGATCCTCGGGATCCAACGACGTAATAAGGGTTGCAACCTCGTCTAAGCGACTGTCCGTAAGAAATAGCCGCATGAGTACTAGGAGTGAATCGGCCCGATCTATCTGAACTTCATCCATCCGAGATTCTTCAGTTCCGGGGAGTTTCGAGCGGAACTTATTGATCGTTTCTATGGCCGTGTCAATTGATCCAGCCTGGCTAAGCCGCAGAGCATGGATTTTTGCGGAATGCCACCGCTCCCCTGTTCCAACGGGACACGCCTCACCACTATCAAACCAACTATCCATGTGTACATGTTGTTCTAAAGTGCTATTTTGTACCGCGGATGTGTCATCGGTATGCGGCTGTGGATAAAGCCGATATTGCTCACCGACGAGAATTTGTGCGAGCGCAGGATTTGCTAGCTTCCACGCTCCGCCTGTTTCAAAGAGCAAACCGCGGCCTGCGAGGAAGTCGCTGTCGGAATCATGCTTTGGTTTTTCCTGGTTTTCAAGCAAATCGCCGGTCAGCGCCACGCGATCTAAGGTTCCCCGTTGGCTGACGCTCAATCGCCCGAGCCACTCGGCGATGTGCTGCTCCATGTGGAATCCATATGGAATGGAAGCATTCTGAAGAGCTGTCACATCACCCAAAATTTCGAACATCCCGGCTTGTTCGCAGTCCAAAACTACGGCGCGCAACGTTTCTGGGCTTCCTGCTGTGTGCACCCAGAGCCGGGCTGCAGTCAAGGAGGACACGTCCAAACCGAGCATCTCTGAAATCTGGGTTCGTGCTTCTGCGAGTGTCAGTGCATTGAGCCGGAGAACTTCCATGGACCCGCTCCGAACCAACGCCGAGAGATCCTCGGACAGTTCATCTACCGCGTCATCGAGGACGACTAACTTGATGATGTTGTTACTTACCAGCTGACAGAACACGGCAATGGTTAATCCGTCGATCAATTCCACCTGCTCCAAAATAACCACAGGCGGTGAATTCGAAGTTTGGAAGTGTTGCCTCAGGCAGCTGTAGACAGAAAGTGGAGAATCGAGTCTGTCGTTGTCCAGATCAGTCAGCAGAAAATGGATGGCACCATAGGGGATATCGTTTCCATATAGGCTTCCAGATATCCAGACTGCTTCTAGCCCACGACTTTTCTGTTGGAACGCAGCACGGACGAGTTCACGCTTGCCTGTGCCGTACGGGCCTTTGACTACGTAACCATTCGGAGATGAATGCTCCACGAGCTCTTTCAGCCGAACCCGAACTTCTTGTCGTGCCAAACTTGGTTCGTTTCTGGCTTGCAAGCAATGCAAAGGCAGACCGTCCCAATGGCTCAACCATAGTATTGATGAAGATTTGACGCCCATTTACCCTATCCCCCCAAAGATTTGGATAATATCGGGCCATCCCCAATGAGGCCCGGTAGGTATTAGAGCACACACTACCCGTATATTTCCCTGAAAACGAGAGCGGTGAGCCATCCGGCGGCGGCCACGCTCACCTGCAGTGCGAGCGAAATGGGGGCAGGCTTTAGGAACCGCTAACGATGATCGTTGCCGTCACTTTTCGAAGCATTGTGTTCTCGGAGCGACGATGCGTTCGGAGATCCAGTGGTGCTTGTTCGGTACACCCTGGCACTGAGAGCCAGGTTTATTCGAACTCACTACCACCATCCATCGAAAAGAGTAGCGAGGCCTGGTACCTACCCTGAGTCAGAAGAACTCGGCTTATAACGGCTCAAATTCATCACGCGACAGGTTTTCCGGCTCCAGGCACCGCCTCGGACTCAGAGCAGATGGCAGTCCGAAGTGACCACCACAACGGACTCACTGCTACCGTCCAACCAGAGGTCCTCGTGGCCGGTCACTTATTCTCCCAGTGTCTCTGCTGCCTCGAGCCAGGCCATTTCCAGTTCGTCCTTCTCACTTTGCACGCCCTGCAAGGTGGCGTTCAGCGTAGCGACCTGGTCATACTTCAAGGCCTCGGAGGCGGTGGCCATTTCGGCATGGAGTTTCTTGATCAGGGTTTCAAGCTTGCCCATCTGACGCTCGACACGGTTCAGTTCCTTGCGGGCCTCACGCTTTTCTGCTTCGGACGGTCCGCTGGATTCGGGCGTCGCACCGGATCCGGTCTTATCCGTGGGGGCACCGGTGTTGCCGCCACCCTGTGCGCCGGAGCGCAGTTCCAGGTACTGGTCGACGCCGCCGGGCAGTCCCCGGATCTTGCCGTCGCCCAGCAGGGCGATCTGGTGGTCGGTGACCCGTTCGAGCAGGTAGCGGTCGTGCGAGACGACCACGAGGGTGCCTGGCCAGCTGTCGAGCATGTCTTCGATCGCGGCCAGGGTGTCGGTGTCCAGGTCGTTGGTCGGCTCATCGAGCATCAACACATTGGGCTCACCTATGAGCAGGCGCAGCAGCTGCAGGCGCCGGCGTTCGCCACCGGAAAGCTCCTTGACCGGGGTCCACTGCTTGTCGGTGCCGAAACCCAGCTGTTCGGCCAGTGCTCCGGCGGAGACTTCCTTGCCTCCCACTTCGAAGGACATCCGCTCGGCCTTGATGACCTCGAGCAGGCGCATGTCTGCCACCTCCTCGAGCTCCTTGACTTCCTGGGTGAGGATCGCGGTCTTCACGGTCTTGCCGCGCTTGGTCACTCCGGAGGTGGCTTCGATCTCGCCGTTGAGCAGGCGCAGCAGCGTGGACTTGCCGGAGCCATTGACTCCCACGATGCCCACGCGCTCGCCCGGGGCCAGGCGGAAGGTGATGTTGTTGAAAATCGGTTTGCCGGTGCCGAAGTCCAGGGAGACGTTTTCGAGGTCAAGCACGTCCTTGCCCAGACGGGCTGTGGCCATCTTGTTCAGTTCCACGGTGTCGCGGGCGGCCGGCACGTCGGCGATGAGCGTGTTGGCTGCCTCGATACGGAACTTGGGCTTGGCGGTGCGGGCCGGGGCGCCGCGGCGCAGCCAGGCCAGTTCCTTCTTGACCAGCTGCTGGCGCTTGGACTCCACCACCGAGGCGGTCCGGTCGCGCTCGGCACGGGCCAGCACGTAGGCGGCGTAGCCCCCGTCGAACGCGTCGACGGTGCCGTCGTGGACCTCCCAGGTCTGCGTGCAGATCTCGTCGAGGAACCACCTATCGTGGGTGACCACGAGCAGGCCGTTGGCGTTGGCGCGCCAGCGGTTCTTCAGGTGCGCCGCCAGCCAGGCGACGCCCTCGACGTCGAGGTGGTTGGTGGGCTCGTCGAGCATGATCACTTCGTGGTCACCGATGAGCAACTTGGCCAGGGCGACGCGGCGCTTCTGCCCGCCCGAGAGCGAGGCAACCTCCGCGTGCCAGTCGACCTCGCCGACCAACCCGCCCATGACCTCGCGCACCAGCGGGTTCGAGGCCCACTCGTAGTCGGCGGCCTCCCCCACGATGGCTTCGCCGACGCTCAGCGCCCCGTCGAGCACGTCGGTCTGGTCCAGGTAGGCAACCCGCACATCACCGCGCTTGGTCACCCGGCCCTCGTCGGGGGTGATGCGTCCGGCCAGCAGGCGCATGAGCGTGGATTTTCCGTCGCCGTTGCGCCCGACCATGCCGATGCGGTCCCCGTCCTCGAGACCCAGGGAAAGCGCGTCAAGGACGGTACGGGTGCCGAAGGACATGGAAACGTTTTCGGCGCCGAGCAGATGGGCCACGGTTTGGTGCTCCTTGTTTAGAGGGAATCGGTGAATGCGGGCAGGATCACGGTGCCGGGGACCGGACCGTGGACCTGGAGTGTTGCCACACCCGCCTCGTCGGAAAGTTGGGTGATGATCTGCGCGCCGTGCTCCTGGTTGCGGGCCAGCAGCGCGAGGGTGGGGCCGGAGCCGGAGACCAGCGCGTGCAGAGCGCCGGCGGCCTCGCCGAGGTCGCGTACCACGCCGAGTTCCGGAGCCAAGGCCAGGGCGGCGCGGGTCATGTCGTTGGCCAGCAGCGGTGCCAGTTTGTCCAGGTCCCCTTCGAGCAGGGCCCCGATCATCGCGGGGTCCACCTCGGTGGGGGTGGTGACGGACTCGTTGGCGCGCAGCCGATCGAGCATGCCGTAGACCCGCGGGGTGGACAGTCCGTAGGAGGCCGGGACCAGCACCCAGTCGGTGCGGGTGCGCAGCAGCAACGGAGCCAGGTCGTCCCCGACGCCCAGGCCCACGGCGGCGCCCCCGTACAAGGCGAAGGGCACATCGGCTCCCAGGCGGGCGCCCAGCCGGGCGAGTTCCTCGCGGTTCAGCCCGGTGCCCCACAGCGCGTTGCAGGCCACGAGCGTGGCTGCGGCGTCGGCGGATCCGCCGCCCATGCCACCGGCGATCGGCACTCGCTTGGTGATGCACAGATCCACCCCGGCATAGTGTCCGGTGTGTTCACGCAGCATCGTGGCGGCCTTGACCACCAGGTTCTCTGGCCCCAGCGGGAAGGAATCCCGGTCGGCCACGGCAGTGGAATTCTGGTGCAGGGAAACATGGATTTCTTCGTCGTCCCGTCCGGTGGCCGAGACATCCTCGTAGAGCGAAACGGCCAAGTAGAGGCTTGCCACCGAGTGGTAGCCGTCTTCTCGCGGCGGTCCGACCCTGAAGTAGGCGTTGATTTTTCCCGGAGCCCGGGCGGTGACGGTCTGGATCATGGGGTGCCGGGCTCGGCCAAGGCCTTTGCCTCGGCGATGGCAATGAAGGACTCGATGCCCAGCTTCTCGCCGCGGGCCTGCGGATCGACTCCGGCGGCCAGCAGGGCGACCTCGGCCAACGCCGGGGAACCGGCCCAGCCGGCCAAGGCGGCCCGCAGCGTCTTGCGTCGTTGGGCGAAGGCGGCATCGATCACGGCGAAGACCTCCTTGCGGCTTGCGGTGGTCACGGGCTCGGGGCCTCGTTCGAAGCGCACGAGCCCGGAGTTGATCTTGGGCGCGGGCCAGAACACGTTCATTCCGATGACCCCGGCCTTGCGCATAGTCCCGTACCAGGCGCCCTTGACCGAGGGGACCCCGTAGGTTTTGTTGCCCGGGCCTGCGACCATGCGGTCGGCGACCTCATCCTGGACCATGACCAGGCCGTGTTGCAGCGAGGGGAAGTGCTCGAGCAGGTGCAGCACCACCGGCACCGCGACGTTGTAGGGCAGGTTGGCCACCAGCGCTGTGGGCGCATGCGGAAGCTCGGTGATCTTCAGCGCGTCGGAGAGGATCACCGTGAGGTTCTGGGCCTTTTCGGGGCGGAACTCTGAGACCGTCTGCGGCAGTCTGGCAGCCAGCTTTGGATCAATTTCCACCGCGACGACGCGGGCTGCGGCATCGAGCAGGCCCAAAGTCAGCGAGCCCAAGCCCGGTCCGACCTCGAGCACCGTCTCATCTGGATCGAGTTTGGCGGAGGCCACAATGCGTCGGATGGTATTTCCGTCGATGACGAAGTTCTGCCCCAGGGTCTTGGTGGGGCGCACGTCGAGTTCGTCGGCGAGGCGACGGATCTCGGTGGCACCAAGGAGCGGGGGTGGGGTCGATTCTACGGAAGTCACGTCTCAATCCTAGTTCAGGGCCCGACGCCCGCGAACCGGGGCGCTTGTACGGGGCTTGGGAAATGCGGTTTGGCCGGGTGGACGGAGCAGGGGCCCCGCCTGATGGCGGGACCCCTGGTCCATGGTGAAGTTGTGTGCACCGAGGCCAGCTCGGTGCGCATCGGGCGTGGACGCCCAATGTGGTTTCTAGCGCAGGCCCAGCTTGCTGGAGCACGCCGGCCAGTGGCCCCAGCCGCCGTTGCGACGCAGCACCTCGGCGGTGGCAACCTGCTCGGCGGGGGTGGCCTGGTGCGGCAGGGCCGCGTACTTGCCGCCACCGGCTCCGCGCCAGCTGCTGGCGGAGAACTGCAGGCCGCCGTAGTAACCGTTGCCGGAGTTGATCGACCAGTTTCCGCCGGACTCGCACTTGGCCAAGGCGGACCATGAACCCGAAACGCTCTTCGGTGTCTTGGTGGTCTTCGGCTTCGACTCAGCCTTCGGCTTTGGTTTCGGCTTGGTGCCGATGGAGATTTCTTCCTCAACGGGCTTGGTGGTGATCTTGTCGCTGGCCAACTCGCGATCCGATTCCTTGCCGTCGCGCAGGGTGAGGGTGTAGGTCAGGGTGCGTTCGCCGTCTTCGCCCTTGGTCAGGGTCTTTTTGGTGCCGACCGTAGCGTCGGAATCCTTGACGGTATCGGTGCCATGGTCGACCTTCTTGGTCTCCGTGATGGTCTTGGTTTCGATGCGCACGATCTTCAGCTTCATGCCATCGGTGATCTCTTCACCGGGCTTGACGCTCAGTTCGTCGTCCTTGCCCACCGTGAGCTTGGCTTCGGTGAGTGCATCTGCCACGGTCTCGGCCGTGGTGCTCAGCTTCTTGGTCTTGCCGTCGGCCTTGATCGAGATGTCCTTGGGAGTGGAAATGTCGATCGGGGTGGAGAGGGCTGCCAACGAGAGGGCGGGGCCCTGGGCAATCTGTGCCTTTTCCGACAGGTCGAGCTGGTCGATGACATCTGCCACGGTCAGACCGGTGGTGTGCACGACGCGGTCCACGCCATCGATGCTCACGTTCACGACCTTATTGCGCTTGATGTCGATCAGGGCGCCATCGGCAACCGGTGCCTCAAGTGCCGGGGTGACCTCGTCGAGGTCGCCCACGGTGATTTCTGAGTCCTTCAAGACATCGGCCACGGTGGCACCGCGTGTGGATACGGATTCGCTTTGACCATCGACGGCCACGGCGATGGTCTTGCCGGAGCCAACGAACATCACGAGACCGAGGATCAACGCGGTTAATACGGCTGCTTGCGCGCCGATCTTCACCCAGCGATTCTTGAGGGCATTCTGCACAGGATTCCAAACTTAGATCGATTCCGGGCACGGGGGCAGCAATGCCACGCAGTGGGTGAACGGTTGTCCCAGGAGAAGACCTGGCACAGCCCACCGCGTGCTCATTGGTTGGTGCGAGCACACTTCAATTCTGTTTCATCTCATCGATGTGGTGCATGCGGCGAAGAATTCTTTGCTACATGCAGAATCGAATGCACCCGGGAACCTTCCCCGATCCCGGCTACTAGAAACTAACCGTAACCGAACCGTAATAATGCCGCAAGCACCTCGTGCTTGCTTTGTGCACAGAATGCACTAGAACGCTCCGTAGACACGCTCGGTGTTATCGGCCAGAGTGCGGCAATATTCCTCGAGCCCCACCCCCAGGGTTTCGGCCATGAAGCGCACGGTCTGCGGGATCAGGTAGCTAGCGTTGGGACGGCCCCGGTAGGGGTGCGGGGTGAGGAACGGAGCATCGGTCTCCACCAGCACTAATTCGGGCTTGGCTACCAACAATGCCTCGCGCAGGTCGGTTGAATTCTTGAACGTCACGGTGCCGGAGAAGGAGAGGTACCAGCCGTTTTCGTTGCAGATCCGTGCCAGGTCGGCGTCACCGGAAAAACAGTGGAAGACCACGCGCTCGGGAAGCTGCTCGTCCTTGAGGACACGGACCACATCGAGATGTGCGTCACGATCGTGAATTTGCAGGGCTTTTGAATGCTTGCGGGCGATGCGGATGTGCTCACGGAACGAGTACTCCTGGGCGGGACGCCCCGGCTCCTGGGTACGGAAATAGTCCAGTCCCGTCTCGCCGATGGCACGCACCCGCTCGTGTGCGGCCAGTTCATCGATACGCGCGATCGCCGCATCCAGATCGTCGGACTCGGCCAGGCGCGGCGCGTCGTTGGGGTGGATGGACACGGCCGCGAGGACACGGGGGTCTTCGGAGGCGGCGCGCACAGCAAACTCGGAGGACTCGACGTCGCAGCCGACCTGGATGACACCGGGAACCCCGACGGCATTTGCCGCATCCAGCGCCGCCGCGACCGTCACGTGAACCGATCCGTCGCGGAAATCCAGGTGCGTATGGTTATCCGGCACGCCGTACGGCAGCGGCTCGGGTGCCGGCGGGTAGGAGGTATTGCGTTTTTTGCCCGCGTCGTCCTTGGTGCTGCGGCTCAACGGCCCGGCTTCTGCGGCGGCCTCGGCCGGCAGGTAGGCCTGCGGAACCCCGAAGGTCTGACCGGTGTCCAGGTGCTGGTTTGACGATGACATGGGTGCCGCGTTCCCCTTCTTGGTGGTCTGCTCGCCGCGCGGGGCATTGCCCGGCGGCCCACCCAGCGTACGCGGCTCGGAACACTCGCGCGTTGTTGACGTGACGCGCAACACTCCAATGACGGTATCGTTGGATTGGAGAAACATCTACCTTCCACCGTATGGATGCCTTCCAGGAGGTCATTGCATGTCGCTTTCCACCGAGTCCCAGATTCTTCCTGCCGATGAGTTCGGCAGGGTCTGCGAGAAAGTGCTTGCCGGGATCGCCACGGTGATCGATGGCAAGGCGGAGGTGGCACGCACCGCGCTGATCGTCCTGCTGGCACAGGGCCACCTGTTGCTGGAGGATGTGCCGGGGGTCGGCAAGACGATGCTAGCCAAGACCCTGGCCAAATCGGTGGACTGCACGGTGCACCGCATCCAGTTCACCCCGGACCTGTTGCCCTCGGATGTGACGGGCGTGTCGATCTTCAACCAGAACACCCACGAGTTCCAGTTCCGCCCGGGGCCGGTGTTCGCCCACATCGTCATCGGGGACGAAATCAACCGGGCCAACGCCAAGACCCAGTCCGCCCTGCTCGAATGCATGGAGGAAGGCCAGGTCACCGTCGATGGCACCACGTACATGCTCGAACGCCCGTTCATGGTGGTCGCCACCCAGAACCCCATCGAGCTAGAGGGCACCTTCCCGTTGCCCGAGGCCCAACGCGACAGGTTTATGGCAAAGATCTCCATGGGTTATCCCGACGCCGCAGCGGAAATGTCGATGCTCGAAACCCACCAGTCCTCCTCCCCGCTCGATGGCCTACGCCCGGTGTTGGACTTGGCCGCACTGCACACGCTGATCAACACCGTGGCAGCAGTTTTCGTCTCCGAGCCCGTCAAGGAGTACGTGGTGGCTTTGGGCCGAGCCACCCGGGAACACGCGGACATCCGGTTGGGGGCTTCCCCGCGCTCGCTGCTGCAGCTCTTACGCGCGGCCAAGGCCGAGGCTGCCCTGAACGGCCGGGACTATGTGCTGCCCGAAGACGTACGCAACATTGCCGCCAAGGTACTGGGCCACCGGTTGATCCTGCACCGGCGGGCCGAAGCCGCAGGCCTGAACACCGAATCGATCCTGGGCTCCATCCTTAACGCGATACCGGTGCGGGCCGGGGCACGCGGCTAGGCATCCACCTTCCACCCCCTTTTGAGCAAGGCGCGAGTCCATGATCAGCGAATCCGCGGAAGCCAACGAATTCCGTGAATCCCCCTCCCACACCCGGTGGGTCACCGACGATCAGCCCGCGACGCTGCGTGAAAAGGTGCACCTGGGATTCCTCACCGCCCGCGGCTGGGGGCTGTTTTCCGCCGGGGTGCTGGCCTTGGTCCTGGCCTTCCTCATGGGACGGCGCGAGCTGCTGGCCATCTCACTCTTCTTGATACTCACCCCTTTGCTGGCGGCCTTCCTGTTGCGCTTTGGGAACTCGGCGCTCCGGATCACCAGGTCTTTTAACCCGCAACAGGCCACCACCGGGTCCTCGGTGCGTGTGCGCCTGCACATTTCCGCGGCCGGGCGGGGCCCTGCCACGATCCAGCTCAGCGACACCCTGCCGGAGGACTTCGGGCCCGGGCCGGAGTTCGTCTACCCCTCACGCACCGCAACCCAGGGTCCCGAGGGCAGCGAAAGCTTCTACGAATACCGGCTGCGCCCGGCCATGCGTGGGATCTATGCCATCGGCCCGGTTCGGGCTCGGGTCTCGGATGTCTTCGGTCTGGCCGCCCGTCCCGCGGCCGTCGACTCCGCCAGTGCGCTGCTGGCCGTTCCGGTGTGCGAGGATCTGGATCCCCTCGGGATCCCCGGCGAACACGGTGCCCACGGGCAGGCGTCATCCAACCGCCGGCTGACCCCCGATTCCTTCGAGGTGATGACTCGCGAGTATCATCCCGGAGACACCGTGCGGCGCATCCATTGGCCGGCCACCGCCAAAAAAGGAACGCTGATGGTGCGGCAGGAAGACTATCGCGCCACCCCGCGCGCCGTCCTGGTCTTGGACCGCTCCCGCGCCGCTTTCCTGGGCCAGGGTGTGGGCTCCGAACCGGTGCTGTCCATCCCGCAGTTCACCGCGCCGGCCGGGGAGTCCAGCAGGAGCTTCGAATGGGGGTTGCATGCGGCACTGGGCATTGGTGCGTTCCTGGCCAATACCGGTTTCGGCATCGACCTGATCGATCACCGGGGCAAGGCCATCAACGGCATTTCCGCCTCGGGCACCGAAGATGCTGCCGAGCTCTTTACCGGCCCGCACGCGAGAACCCGGATGCAACAGGCGCTGGCCGCACTGTCTTTGGAGGATGCCGTTGATCCCCGGCACGCGAGCACCACCGCCACGCTGGCCACGTCCCTGAAGGAACGCATGCGCGAGCGCGGGGACCGACTGGTGTTGATCCTGGGCGAGATCACCGAATCCCAGGCCGATACCTGGCTGGAGGTGGTCGGGGTGCGCAGCAAGGTCACGGTGCTCTGCGTCGCGAACCACGAAAAACGCCTAGCCCCGGTCATCGCCCGCTTCCGGCAGGCCGGTTGGGCCGCCGTCGCGGTGAACCCGAAGACCTCCCTGGCCCATGCCTGGGCCGATCTGGGCAGAGCGTCATGAGCGCCACCACCACGGCCTCGCCCGCCGCGCCCACCGCACCCGAGGAGCCGCAGGCGCCCGCCCGCAGCGCACGCGGCACGGTTCTTGCCACGGCGTCCTTCGCCGCGGTTTCCACCATCATCGCGGTGCTCGGGGCTGCAGCCGCACTGCACGGGGTCATCAGCGGCTGGGCCTGGATGCTTCAGATCTCGGTGGTGGTCATCGGCATCGTGCTGGCCACCAACCTGACCCGGGCCCTGGGTGCCCGGCGCTATCTCAGCACCGTGGCCGGTGCGTTGGCCGCGGTGCTGGGACTGACGGTGCTGTTCTTCTCCAACACCGCACTCCTGGGCGTGCTGCCCACCGGGGAAACGTACCGGGCGCTGTTGAAGGTCTGGGCCCTGGCCAACGAACAGATGGGCTCCCAGGTGCCACCGGTGCAGTCCACCGGGGTCATCGTGTTCTCCGTCTGTCTCTGGGCAGCGGTGGTTGCCCTCGCGGTGGACATCTTGGCCTTCGAGCTGCGCGCCGCGGCCCTGGCCGGGCTGCCGTTGGCCATGCTGCTGGTCATTGCCTCGCTCTTCGAGGCCAACGGGGCGGGCCTGGCCGCCGTGGCGGTGACGGCCGTGGGCTACCTGCTGATCCTGGCCGCCTCCAGGTTCCGGCCGGCCAGCTCCCGCGGGGCCCCGCGGCGTGCCGTCGAGGTGGCGGGAAGCGGGCAGAGGCCGGATTCCGGAACGCTTGCCGCTCGTCGCCCGAGCGGTGCCGTGGTGCAGTCCGCCGCGCTGATGGCCGGTGCGTTGGCCGCACTGCTGGTGCTGCCGGCCGCGATCCCTGGTTTCTCCAAGGGCATGCTCACCGAGGGCACCCGGCCCTCCTGGGGCCAGCTGGCCACCAACATTGACCCGATGATCGCGTTGGGCAACGACCTGCGCTCCCGGGCCTCGGGGACCGTGCTGCACTACTTCACCGATTCCAGGACACCCACCTACCTGCGCACCTCGGTCATCGGCGACCTCACCGCCAACCGGTGGGAACCTGACCCGGATGCCTACCGCGTCCCTGCCACCGAGTCCCTGCCGATACTTTCCTTCCCCACGGTCAACGAATCAGCAGAACCGGTGTTCACCCGCGTGGTGACCGACAAGTACCGCGGTCAGTGGATGCCGCTGCCGGCACACGCCGTCACGCTCAACGGAGTGGGCACCGGCTGGGGCTGGAATCCTGAAACCGGGACGCTGCGCGCGTCCGAGGGCCAACGCCCGACGGCCGAGGACTACACGGTGATGAGCGTGAATCCCCACATCACCGAGGGCACCTTGGACTCGCTGGGCTCACAGTTGCCGCAGGGGTTCTTTGGGGAGGTTGAATCGGTGTATCTGGATCTTCCCGAAGACACCCCCGGTTCGCTGGCCAAGGCCACCGAGAAGGCCGTTGACGGGGCGGAGGAAGACCCGTACCGGCAGGCAGTAGCCATCCAGGACTACCTGCGCTCGACCGAGTTCACCTACTCGGAGAGCACCCCGGTGCAGGACGGCTACGACGGCAGTGGGATGAGTGTCATCGATGCATTTTTGAAGGAAAAAGCCGGCTACTGCATCCACTTCGCCTCCACCATGGCCCTGATGGCCCGCGATCTGGGCATCCCCAGCCGGCTGGTGACCGGCTACTCCCCCGGCACCGCCACGGGGGTGTCGATTACAGGCCAGGACGGAGTCGAACTCAACGAGTACGAGGTCAATTCCCGTAACGCGCATGCCTGGCCGGAACTCTACTTCGCCGGTGCCGGGTGGGTCGGTTTCGAGCCGACCCCCGGTCGCGGTGTCCCGCCGGTCTATGCCCCGGCCCTGCCGGCGCCCAGCGCGAGCGCGGCCGAGGACCCACGGCTGGAAAACCTCACGAATTCCGCGTCCGAATCATCCGCATCGGAGTCTTCGTCCAGTGCAGGGTCCTCCGCGGCCGGCAACGGACCGGAATCCGGGCCTCCGGTGGCCGAGGCGATGCGTGTCTTGCTCATGGTGGTGCTCGCCGGGGCGGTGCCCTGGGGGCTGCGCCGCTTCCAGCGTGCCTCCCGGTTCTCGCGCCTGCGCCGGGACACCGACACCGAGGCGCGCCAGGACAAGGAAACCGGGGCGGGGGCCGCGTGGGCGGAACTGGTCGCCCTGGGCCTGGACTATGCCCTGCCCATGCGCCAAGACGAATCGGCCGGAGACTATGCCCGGCGGCTGGGCCGCACGCTTCCGCGGACCTGGGATTCGGTCGCGCTGCTGGCCGGCGCCTACGAGCGGATGCGATACGCCCCGGGACAGCCCGCCAGCACCGAGCCCGCAGCCATGGAGGCCGCACTGGGCGAGGTCAAACACGAGTTGACCGCTCGGCTGGGGTTCGGGGCTCGCCTGGGCCGTATGGTGTGGCCGCGCTCGGTCTTTGCCCCGCGTCCACTAGATGAGATCTCCTACGGCACCGGAGACCGGAGTACGTAGGCGGATCCTTGATGTGCTTCCGGGTAGCCCCGAGGGTGCCGATCCTGTCGCCTTCGGTTAAACGCAAACTGCGGCGCTCCCCCGGATGACCGTCCAACGCGCATCCGTTTGAAAGGGGGCGCGAAGGCGGTCATCAGGGGAACGCCGCAGTAATTGGTGCCGTGTGGTGCCTAGCGTGCCGCGTACGGGTCGGCGATGCCGATGTACTGGGTGGTGGTGTATTCGGCCAGGCCCTCGGCGCCGCCCTCGCGGCCCAGACCCGATTGCTTCACTCCGCCAAACGGTGCCGCCGCGTTGGAGATGACCCCGGCGTTGAAGCCGACCAGACCGAATTCGATTTGCTCCGCCACGCGGAAGAGACGGTTGTGATCCGTGGTGTAGATGTAGGAGGCCAGCCCGTACTCGGAGGCGTTCGCCAGTTCAATGGCGTGCGCTTCGTCGCGGAAGGTGGTCACCGGTGCGACGGGTCCGAAGATTTCCTGACGCAGGATCTCGGCATCGTTGGCAACGTTGGACAGCACCGTCGGTGCGTAGAAGTAGCCCGGCCCCTCGATGGGGGCGCCGCCGGTCACGACCGTGGCACCTGCCTCGATGGCCTGGGTGACCAGTGCATGGATGTCATCGCGCGCACCTGCATCAATGATCGGCCCGACGGTGCTATCCGGTTCGGTGCCGCGTCCGGTCTTCAGTTCTCCCATGGCCGCGGCGAACTTGGTGGTGAACTCCTTGGCCACCGACTCGTGGACCAGGAAGCGGTTCGCTGCGGTGCAGGCCTCGCCCATGTTGCGCATCTTGGCCGCCATGGCGCCCTCAACTGCTGCGTCCAGGTCGGCGTCCTCGAAGACCAGGAACGGTGCGTTGCCGCCCAGTTCCATGGAGGTGCGCAGCACCTTGTCCGCGGCGTCCTTCATCAGCATCTTGCCCACGGCGGTGGAACCGGTGAAGGAGACCTTGCGCAGACGGTCGTCCTGCATCAGCGGCCCGGAGATCTTCGAGGCGCTCTGCGAGGACACGACGTTGAGCACGCCGGCCGGCAGGCCGGCTTCCATCATGGTTGCGGCGAAGAGCTGGGAGGTCAGCGGGGTGAGCTTGGCGGGCTTGAGCACCATGGTGCAGCCTGCAGCGATGGCCGGGGCCACCTTGCGGGTGGCCATCGCCAGCGGGAAGTTCCACGGGGTGATCAGCAGGCACGGTCCGACCGGCTTGGTCTGCACGATCATCTTGTTCTTGCCCTCGGGGGTGGTGAGGTAGCGGCCGTAGTCGCGCACCGTCTCCTCGGAGAACCAGCGCAGGAACTCGGCACCATAGGTGACCTCGCCGCGGGCCTCGGGAAGCGGCTTGCCCATTTCCAGGCTCATCAGCAGCGCGAAGTCCTCGGCACGCGCGGTGACCAAATCAAAGGCGCGGCGCAGGATCTCGGCGCGTTCCCGCGGAGCGGTCAGTGCCCAGGTCTTCTGTACGGCGTCGGCGGCGTCCAGGGCAGCCATCGCGTCTTCGGAGGTGGCCGAGGCCAGGGTCGCCAGCTTCTGGCCGGTAGCCGGATCCAGGACGTCGAAGGTCCCGCCATCGGAGGCGTCGCGCCACTGCCCGTTGATCAATAGGCCGGTGGGGACGGAGGCAAGTAGTTCGGATTCACGCGTGGGTGTAATAGTCATATCGGCGGTCTTCCTTGATCGCTAGGAGAAGGTCTTCGGGAACGGTGCTGCTCTTCGCTGCCAACGCTAGTGCCGTGGCCGGTGAGCTGTAAATTTCCATCTGCACTATGACGTCCGGGTGGTGTTGTGCAGGTATCCCAAAGCCCGAGGTTCCTGCGCCACAGGCGCAGCTAACTGCGTGCTGCGAGCACCGCGGCGTAGAGCTCGCGTTTGGAGACCCGCTCGGTTTCCGCCACCGCGGCGACGGCTTCCTTCAGGCGCAATCCCTCGGAGACCAATTGCTGGACCTGGGCCACGTGGTCGGTGGCGCGGGCAGGTTCCCCCACCGGCGCACCGGCGATGACCACGGCGATTTCCCCGCGGACTTCGCCCTCGGCCCATTCGAGCAGTTCGCCCAAGTCCCCGCGGATGACCTCTTCATACATTTTGGTTAGTTCCCGCGCGATGGCGCCCTTGCGCTCGGTACCAAAGACATCGCGCACTGCCCGGATCATGGCCTCGAGGCGGTGTGGGGCTTCGAAGAAGACCATGGTGCGCTGCTCGGTCGCCAAATCTTCGAGGCGCTTGGTGCGCTCCCCGGCCTTGCGCGGCAAAAATCCTTCGAAGGTGAACCTGTCGGTGGGGAGCCCGGAGAGGGCCAGCGCGGTCAGCACCGCCGAGGGCCCCGGGACGGCGGTGACCGTGACCCCTGCAGCGACCGCTGCCTCGACCAATTTGAACCCCGGGTCAGACACCGCGGGCATCCCGGCATCGGAAACCACCAGGATCGTGGCACCGCCGGCGACCAGTTCAAGGAGTTCGGTCAGCCGGTGGGTCTCGTTGTGTTCGTGGTAGCTGATCAGCCGCCCGGGCACACGCACGCCCAAGGACGTGGCCAGGTGCAGGAATCGGCGGGTGTCTTCGGCCGCCACGATGTCGGCGCTGGTCATCAGCTCGATCAATCGGGGGGACGCGTCTGACAGGTTGCCGATGGGCGTTGCCGCCAACACGATCTGGCCGGGGGTTTGTTGAGTTTCCACGCCCCAAGCCTACTGCCCAGCGTGTGCCTCACCGCTCCGGCGCTGGCTCGCCGGTAGAGTGTTGCGGGTGACGACAGCTTCCGCGCAGAAACAACGCCGCTGGATCCTGCCCCCGCAGGGCGCCTTCGGGATCCGGGTCCTCATGGACCGTTTAGTTGGCTCGGTGCACCGGAGAGGGATCTGGGGATTGATCGTCCCGCTGGTGATGATGGTGCTGGGCGGCGTGCTGCGATTCACGCATCTGTCCCACCCGCAACTGTTGATCTTTGACGAGACGTACTACGTCAAGGACGCCTACACCATGATGCACTCCGGCTACGAGCTGGAATGGGGAGATGATCCCAACCAGGCTTTTGTGGACGGGCACCCCGAACCCGAGGATTCTGCCTCGTTTGTGGTCCATCCCCCGCTGGGCAAGTGGTTGATCGCCGGTGGCATGTGGCTCTTTGGAACCGAGAACGGACTGGGCTGGCGATTCTCCGCCGCACTCTTTGGCACCCTGGCCGTCCTGTTGTGCGCACTGGTGGCGCAAAAAATGTTCTCCTCGGTGCTGCTCGGTGGCGTCGCGGGCCTGCTGGCCGCCGTTGACGGCCACCAGATCGTGATGTCGCGCACCGGGCTGCTCGATATCTTCTTGATGTTCTTCCTGCTGGCCGGGTTCTATGCCCTGCTCCTGGACCGGTTCCACGGGCGGGCCAAGCTCGCTCGCGCCCTGGCCACCGCCGACGGTTTACGCCCCGCGGCTCACCTGTTGGCCTACGGGCCGTGGCTGTGGTGGCGGCCGTGGCGACTGATGGCAGGGCTGATGCTGGGGGCCGCCGCCGGAGTCAAATGGTCGGCGCTCTCGTTCATCGCGATCTTTGGGCTGATGACGGTGCTGTGGGATATTTCCGCCCGGCGCCGGGCCGGGATCCGGCATTGGTTTATCGCCGGGATCCTACGTGACGGGGTCCCGGCGTTCCTGCTGATCATTCCCACCGCCGCGGTGACCTACCTGGCGAGCTGGACCGGCTGGTTGCTCTCCACCGATGCCAGGTACCGCCAGTGGGCAGTGGATAACCCCTCGGAGACTTGGGGATGGATCCCGAATGTCTTCCGCTCGCTGGGCGAGTACCACCGGGCGGCCTTCACCTTCCACGAGGGGTTGGGTTCCTCGCACGGGTGGGAGTCCTCGCCGTGGAGCTGGCTCTTTGCCGGGCGCCCGGTGCTCTTCTTCTACGAGTCGCGCAGCAATGGTGAGTACGGGTGCGCCTCGGAGAACTGTGTCCAGGCGATCACCGACCTGCCCAACCCGATCATGTGGTGGGCCGCCACGTTGAGCCTGTTGGTGGTGCTCTTCTACTGGATCGGGGCCCGCGACTGGCGTGCCGGGGCGATCCTCACGGCCTTGGCCGCAGGGTTCCTGCCGTGGTTCGCTTACCCGGAACGCACCATGTTCTTCTTCTACACCCTGCCTTTTGCCCCGTTCATGATCCTCTCGCTGGTCTATGTGCTGGGCAGGTTCCTGCCCACTGACGGCCACGTTCCGTGGCATTCGCGCCGCGTATTGTGGATTGCCGGACTCTTCTTGGCGTTGGTCGTCGCGGTGTCGGCGTTCTTCCTACCGGTCTGGACCGGCGAGATGATCACCTACGAAAATTGGCGGAACCACCTGTGGATCCCCAGCTGGGGATGATGCAGGAGCCACGGCCCCTTCAAGGAACTGCCCGTCGGGCATGAATCCCCGTGGCCCGCTGGCGAAGCCGCTGGCCTTGAAGGGACGCGGCACCTACCGGTTCGGCGCTGTAGTGCCAGGTGTCGACGCGTTGTATGGCACCGATACGGAAGGTCGCGGCCGCTCAACTGCGCAGCGGTGCTGAAGGACTGTGCCGGTGCGGATCGAGGACGCTGCCCGCACCTCGGTGCAGCCTCCCGGAAACAGCAATTCCCCCGACTGCTGCCACCCAAGGGGCAGGGCCGGAGGAATTGCTATTGTTGCCGCCGTGGGCAGGCGTTAGAGTCCGAAGACCCGCTTTTCCTGGCGTAGGCGTGCGACCTCGCGGCGCTTGCGTGTGGGCCAGGTGAAGAGCAAGGTCAGCAGCGAGGTGATCAGCACCAGGGCGCCTATGGCGATGGCCGCGTCAACCCAGAATTGCGGCGGGTAGAGCCGGATGAGCGTATCCGAGTAGTTGAACGTCCAGTTGCCCTGGGAAAAGAAGATCTCGTGGAACTTGGTGAAGAAGGTCTCCCAGCCCAGGATCGCCAGGGTCGTCAGCCCGGCCAGCAGCACCACCGTGGCCACCGAACCGGCAAAGAGGCCGCGGCGGATCCCTCCGGCGTAGCGCTTGCCCAGGTGGGCCAGCGCAATGATGACGATGACGGCCAAGATGACGCCACCGAGGTAGGTGAAGGACATGACGTTTTTGACGTCGGCCATGTGCTGGACCTCGGTGCCCAGGAACAAGGGGTCGCCGTTGGGGTCGCGTAGTTCGCCCAGGTACCGGTTGTCGGCGATGTTGTTCAGGAAGTCGACACCGTAGGAACCGTAGGTCATGCGGTCCGCGGTGCTGAACCCGAACCCGTCGGCGGGAAAACCGGGGCGCTGGTAGACGGCCCAGAGGAAGATCGGGCTGGCGATCAGCCGGATGGCAGCGATCAGCAGGAGGAAGGGGTAGGCGATGGCCAGCAGCAGCTGCAAGGTGCGTGCCAGCGGCGGCTTGGCCTCCAGTGCCGCTTCCCGTGCGGCCCGGCGTTCACGGGCTGCGGGGGTTGGTTCTGGGACCGGGGTGTAGGCGCCGAAGACCCGGCTGCGTGCTTCGGCGATGGCCGAGGCGGTTTGCGGCGGGGTTCCGGCACCGGGTGCCGTTGCGGCCGGACGCTGCATGGCCGCGGTCGCATCGGGCGCCGCAGCAGCAGGTGCCTCGGTGACCGAGACCTTGGTGGTCTGGGGTAAGGGTTCGACGGGGATCTGGGCAATGATGTCCTCGATCTCCTCGGACTCGTCCTTCACCGGTTTTGCTGCTGGTTTAGCGGGCGAAGCCGCCGGAGTCTTGGTTGCGGACGGTTTCGCGGCAGGGGCCATGGCTGGTGCTGGCGCCTTGGCCGCGGCAGGTTTGGTGGCGGCAGGTTTGGTGGCGGCCGCTGGTGTGGTGGCAGGGGCCGACTTCGCGGCAGCCGGAGTTTTGGTTGCGTCCGGCTTCGCGGCAGGGGCCTTGGCCGGTGCTGGCGCCTTGGCCGCGGCAGGCTTGGTGGCGGCCGCTGGTGTGGTTGCCTCTGCAGGCTTGGCTTCCGTGGGCTTCGTGGCAGCTGCTGGCGTGGTTGCCGTGGCAGGCTTGGCTTCCGCGGGCTGCACGGCAGCCGGTGTAGCCGCCGTTGCTTCCTCCGGCTTGGCTGGAGAGGCGGCAGGCGCTGCTGGAGCGGAATGCTTGGCCGCCGCGGCGGCCCGGGAGGCCGCCAACGAGGCTTCGATCTTGGCTGCGGCGGCTTCCGCTGCGGCGCTCAATGAGCCCTCTGCCGGCTTGGCCCCGGCCTTGGCGGCGGGTGCTGTCGGCGCACTCGCCGGGGCATCCGGCGCGCCGGTCTGCACTTTGTCCTGCTCAGCCATGCTTCTCCCTCAAAACTTTGCCCTGCGGTCCGTTCGCTGTGTGCCCACGGAGCACCGGAACTTGCGCTGCCGAACACACAGTCTCAAGACTATCGAGCGATTTGTTCCCCAGTGGCCCTCTGGCGCCTTTGGGCCCCGCGTGTCGGTCGCGTGACGTGCCCGTTTCTGGGGCCTGCGACCGACCCGAGACTCCCCCGGCATGGCCCGTGCCTCCGTCGGCCCTCCCGGTGTGGAGGCGCGCCGGCGGACGGTGGCCTCACGATGGGCCCGGCGCCCGGAGACCGTGTTTCTAATAGCGGTACATGGCCGGTTTGTAGGGGCCTGCGACGTCTAGGCCCAGGTATTCGGCCTGTGAATCACTCAGCTCGGTCAGCTCCACGCCGAGGGCCGCCAGGTGCAGGCGAGCAACCTTCTCATCGAGAATCTTGGGCAGCACGTATACGGCGTTGGTGTATTCCCCGTTGCCGGCCTTGGAAAACAGCTCGATCTGCGCGATCACTTGGTTGGCGAACGAGTTGGACATCACGAACGAAGGGTGCCCGGTGGCATTGCCCAGGTTCAGCAAGCGTCCCTCGGAGAGCACGATGATCGAGCGTTCCGCTGCGGTCCCGGGCTCGAAGGTCCACTCGTGGACCTGGGCCTTGATCTCGACCTTTTGGACGCCCGGGACCCGCGCGAGCCCGGCCATGTCGATCTCGTTGTCGAAGTGCCCCACGTTGCCCACGATGGCCTTGTTCTTCATGGCCTGCATCTGTGCGGCGGTGATGATGTCCCGGCCGCCGGTGGTGGTCACAAAGATGTCGCCCTGAGCCAGCACCGTTTCCAGCCGGGCGACCTGGTGGCCGTCCATGGCTGCCTGAAGGGCACAGATCGGGTCGATCTCGGTGACGATGACTCGGCCGCCCTGCCCGCGCATGGCCTCTGCCGCGCCCTTGCCCACGTCGCCGTAACCGCAGATCACCACGATTTTTCCGCCGATCAGCACGTCGGTGGCGCGCATGATTCCGTCGGGCAGCGAATGGCGGATGCCGTATTTGTTATCGAACTTGGATTTGGTCACCGAGTCGTTGACGTTGATCGCCGGGAAGAGCAGCGTGCCTGCGGTAGCCATCTGGTTCAGACGCATCACCCCGGTGGTGGTTTCCTCGCTGACCCCAAGGATCGTCGAAGAAATCCGGGTGAACTTGGCCGGGTCCACGGCCAGGGAGTTGCGCAGGGTTCCCAGCACTATTGAGTGTTCGTGGTTTTCGGCAGCTTCGGGGCCCGGCACCGCACCGGCTGCCTCGTATTGGACGCCCAGGTGCACCAGCATCGTGGCATCGCCGCCGTCATCCAGGATCATGTTCGGACCGAGCGCGGGGTTATCTGCTGCCCCGGGCCACGAAAGGATCTGTTCGGCGGTCCACCAGTAGTCCTCGAGGGACTCGTTTTTCCAGGCGAACACCGGGACTCCTGCCGGGGCCGCTGGGGTGCCGGCGCCCACGACCACGGCCGCCGCGGCCTCGTCCTGGGTGGAGAAGATGTTGCAGGAGGCCCAACGGACCTGCGCGCCCAGGGCGACAAGGGTCTCGATGAGCACCGCTGTCTGCACCGTCATGTGCAGGGACCCGGCGATGCGGGCGCCGGCCAGCGGCTGCGATCCGGCATATTCGGCGCGCAGGGACATCAGCCCGGGCATCTCGTGCTCGGCCAGGCGGATCTGGTGGCGCCCCGCCTCGTGCAGGGAAATGTCTGCGATCTGATAATCGATGCCCATGTCGCTAGGCTACCTCTACCGGTGCGGGATGAGCGTGGCTTCTTCGGCCAATAGCACCGGGATGCCTTCGACGATCCGGTAGCTGTAGGTTTCACCGTGTGCCCCGGTGCCGCTGGAAACCAGCGTGGATCCGTGTTGGATCAGGGGTGAAGCGGTGATCGGGCAGCGGAGCTGCGCGCTGAGCTGGGTTGGAAGGTTCGACATGGAACCCAGTTTAGGACTCGGGGTTCGCTTCGCGTAGTACCCGCAGGTGACGCCGCGTCATGCCTTGGCCGGTTCCCGGCTCGATGGCCGGCGGAGAGGTGCGCGGTGCGGGGGCCTCGGGCGACGGTGCCGCAGGGGCCTGGGTCGAATTTTCTCGCACGGCATTGGCTAGGGCGTAGAGGTCGTCGTTGCCCAGTCGGCCGGCTTCGGGCAACGCGAGCCGGACTACTTCCCAGCCCAGTGGCGCGGTCAGGCGGGCGGCATGGACGGTGCACAGATCGTAGCAATGCGGTTCCGCATAGGTTGCCAGCGGGCCGAGCACCGCCGTCGAATCGGCGTACACATACGTCAGTGTGGCGATGGCCGCTTGGCGGCACGCCGAACGTGAACAAAGTCTGGAGGATCCCACGGTTACAAAGACTACCCCAGCTGCGCTTCAGCGTGGTTGCGCACCGCCGCACACGCCGACGAACACCGGGGGCCGTGCGTGGCATAGGCTAAGTACATGTCCGGAAAACTGTCGATCGATTTGGACGGGCGCGACCCGACCTCACTGAACAGCGGAACGATCCGGAGGTTTGCCGACCGCCGGCGCAACCGGCACGGGCGCGGGCGCCGCGGACCGATGCTTTTGGAACCGTTGCCAGGTTCACGCACCCGGGGCGAACGCTTCGAGGACCTGCTCATCGAGTCCGCCGAACGCTTGGCCGACCGCTGGGGCGAGAAAGTCACCTCCATCGATTTTCGCATCATGATGGTGCCCCATACCAAGGTCCTGGAACGAGTTGAAGCCGCCGGCACCCGGGTCCCGTGGGGTACCAACCGTGCGGGCCGCCCGGGGCGAAGCGAACGAATCACCTTATACCGCCGGCCCATCGAGGAGGCCTGCGCTCACGCCCCCGAATTGCTCCCTGAACTGATCCACATCTCCATCGTGGAACAGCTCGCCGATCGGTGGGCGATGGACCCCCAGCTCGTTGATCCCGAGTACGGGATGTGGGGCCCGGCTCCCGGGCACTAGTCGCGCAGCAGGACCTGGACGCCTTCGCGGCCCGAAGGCTCCGCACCGGGGACCAGCGCCGCAACCCCGTACGCTCCGTCGGTGACGATCGCCCCGGCATAGCTGGGGGCTCCGCTGGCCGAGAAGACCAACGCCGTTGCTGAGGGAAAATCTGCGGCGTTCAGCACAACCGACTTCGAATCGGCCAGCGTGACTTCCTTGGCTTGCGAGAGCTTCCCCGCAGCATCCAGTGACCGCACCGACACCGTGGCGGTGTCCTGGGGTGCATTGAGCACCACCGATGTTCTCCCCGTCGAAGGCAGCACCATCAGGTGTTCGCTGCCCAGCCGGTGGGCTGCCGGAGCCCAGGCCACGTCGATGGGTTCATCGGCTTTGGTGCCGCGCACCATCTTCACACTCGCACTCACCGCGGAATCGGCTTCCACGACGATGGTGTAGTTTCCGGCCGGTAGCCCGGTCAGCGGCAGTCGGTCTGTCGCGTTGGAGGCCACCACCACTTCCCCGCCACCGGGGATCGCCACCTCGCCGTTGGTGCCGAAGGCGCGGACCTGCACCGTGGCCCCTTCCGCGGAGGTCGCCGCGAGCACAAGCTCGGGGATCGCATCGGCGTTGGCACCGGGCTTGGCCAATTCCTCGGCGCGCTTCGGATCCTGCAACACCACCCCGGGGATCACCTGTGTGGAGTTCGCACCTTCGGCGGCACCGAGGTAGTCAACGCCGCCGGGAACCAGCCCGCGCAGCGTGGACTGCTGGATCGTGGCACTGATCCGGCCGCCGGCAGAGGTGACCTTGGCGGAGAGGGATTTCTCGTTTGGCGCGTAGCCGGCCAGGATGATGGATTTCGATTCGCCGGGGGCAATGGCCACCGCCGAAAGGTTGGGTGCCTGGATCATTCCGTCGGCGCCACGCAAATCCACCCGGACCTCGGCGACGGAGGCCGAGGGGTTGACCAGGTTCAGTACCGCGGTGGAACCGGGGGTGGTGACCGCGCCGGTGAGCCAGGACTCTGCGGCGGGCTCGGTGCACCCGGAAACGGCCAGCCCGGCCAGGTCGCCGTCACCGGCTTGGTAGGTGCGCACGGCGGAGACCATGGATTGGACCCCACCCAGGGGCTGGGCATGGACCGTCAGCGCCTCGGAGTAGCCGCTGGCCGGACCCACCGCGCCCTTGCGCTGGTTGGTGCCGTCCTCGCCGGCCCCACTGAGTTTTTCGGCCTCATCCGCGGCCAAGCGCGGGGAGATCGTTTTTTCGACCTTGTCATCGTTGGTGAGCATTTCGGCGCCGGGGACCCGCCCTGCCGCATCCGAGAGCACCGCGGCGCGCAACGTGGTCTTGGCGTCCTTAGAAGCCGGAGCGAATTCCGGATCCACCCCGGAACCGGCCCCGGTGAACAGCTTCATGGTGGCCGGGCAGGAGGCCAGTGCGTCGCCGGCAGGCAGGGAGGTCACAGCAACTTCTGCCTCGAGCGCCGCGGTGGCAGGAGGGAAAAAGGAACCGGCAGCAAGAGCTGCCGCGCCCAGCGCCAGCACCCCCACCGAACCGAGCGCACCGATGGCGCGGCGCGGGGATTTCTGACCTCGGCCACGTTTGGTCGGTGTGGCTGCGGTGCCTTCCGCGGCCACAGCAGCTGGCGGGTTCTGCTCGGCCTTTGTGGTTTTGGCTGTCGGCTCCGGGCCCCCGGAGGCCTCGGGGGTCTCGGTTTCCGGAGACTTCCCGGATTCGCTTGCTCCCGGGGTTCCTGCTGCAGGGGTTCGAGTTGCTTCGCTGGCCGGCGTAGCCGCCGGGACGGGCGCTGCTGCCTCGTCCTTGCCGGTCTGTGCGGGGAGCGGAGTCCCCGGGGCCAGCCCTGCGGCCTCGCGGGCTGCGGACGCGGCGCGTTCTGCCTCGCGGCGGCCCCTGCGGGAATCGTTTTTCACTTGGTCTCCTTGACCCTCGCGGCACGGCGTCCGCGGTCGAGCTCGTCAATGCTTTCGGCGTTGCCGCGGGTGCGGTATTCGTCCAGTCGACGGGCGGCAAAACGGCGGTTGCGCGGAATCGGGATGACCAGCAGCAGGGCCAGGAAAAGTACCACCAGCTGGGCGATGGCCACGGGGACCTGGTACGGGCTCTGATAGTGCAGTTCCAGTGTTCCGGAAGCCTCTCCCAGTTCGAAGCCCTGCGCCCAGGGAACGGTTTCGGCTCCGCTGCCCGCAGCCTTCGGGGCCGCGGCCACGGTGGTCGGGCTCAGTTGCACCCCGTCGAGGGTGGCCTTCCACCCCGGATCGGCGCGTTGGGCCATCACCAGCACCCGATCCGCGTCACCTGCCTGGATCTCGGCCCCTGACACTGCTCCGCGGTGCGATGGCAGCAAGGCCACGGTCGCGCCGTCGGAGATGATGCGCACCCGTGCTGTTGAATCAGTGGTGTTGTTCACCCCGGGGATCTCGCCTTGCGGTTCAACCCGCCAGAGCCACCCGGACTCGGTCCGGCCCACGGCCACCAGGCCGGGGACCGCGTCGAGCCTGGCCACCAAGGCAGAGGCTGTCTCGCGCTGGTCCTGCAGCACCACAAAACCGGCGCCCAGGGCCTCAAGTTCCTCCCGCGGATCCAGGGCCGAGTCGGAGACCAGGGTCGCTACGGATTGCTCGATCAAGCGATCCGCGTCATCCGAGCCGCGCAGCTCGGGCTCAAGCAGTGAGCCCGTCAGACGGTTCGCGGCAACTGGCTGCGAGAGGGCATCGGCGGTGGTTCCGGCCCCGTTCATCAGCGACGCGTTCACCGCGCCGTCACCGTTTTGGGCCAGCACCAAGGTACGTTCCTCATATTCGCCCCGCCCGCGGTCGGCCGCCGTGGCCGGAAGCGTCCGCGCCGAGACGGGGACCAACAGGCTTTGCGCCCCCAAGGTGGTTGCCGAGGTGTCGGTGGCGAGCGCCGGAAGCTGGGCGGTGATCCAGTTTGCGCCGGACAATACCACCGAGAGACCCAGCAAGGCCGAGGCCCAGACCATGACACCGGTCGAGGCACTGGCTGCCGATTCGCGGCGTCCCGAAGGCACAGTAGCGCGTTCCCCACGGAAGACCGAGATGCCCAGGCTCGCGGTAAACAGCAGGCCCAAGACAAAGAAGGAAACAAACGGGCCGTTGAAGGCCGTGACGAAGGTGTTCCCCGAGACGGCGGAGGGAATTAGTGTCGCTCCGTATCCGGCGGTCAGCATCAGCACACCGCCCAGCCAGAGCCAGCGGGCCAGCGGCAGGGAGGCATTGCGTCCACCGGCAAAGAGCCCGATGAGGGCAAAGGCCAGTAACGGTGCACCGATCAGCAGCACCAATACCAGTGCCCAGGGGCCGGCGGGCAGGAAGCCGAGGCCGGAGGGGATATCGAAGATCCCAAACGAGGTGGGTACGCCCAGGGCCTGGGCCCAGAGCGGTGCCGCGCTGAAGGGCAGTGCCAGTCCCGGATCGGTGAGCAGCACGCGCGGGTTGCCCCACGCGGCGATGATCAACGGCAGGTTGAGCACGAGCATCGGAAGCGGCACCCAGAACAGGGTCTTGGCGCGGGAGCGCAACACGATGGCGGAGGCCAGGATCAGCACCAGCAGGCCGAGCCCAACGGCAGGTGATCCGGCGGCCACTCCAAGAAGCAGCAGCGCGGCAGCCGAGGCAGCGGTCCAAGAAGGGATCTGGCCGATCCCGGGTCGCGACTGGCGTTGGCCAGTGCCGCGGCCGGCCTCGAAATCGACTGCGGCACCCACGGTGCGCAGCAGCGCCAGCAGCAGCACCGGTGCCAGCACGTGCACCAGCACGGCTCCGGCCCGGCCGGAGGCCAGCGAAACCTGCAGCGTCGGGGCCAAGGCCCAGAGCAAGGCTCCCACCATGCGGGCGGCCCGCGAACGGGTCACAGCACCGAGTCCCAGCCAGGCGCTCAACGCGGCCAATGGCATCGCCATGAAAATAAGCACCACGGCCGCGGCGTTGGCGTTTCCGCCGCCAACCAGGGCCAACAGCCAGTGGAAGAAGTCGAGGGAATCCCCGCCTGCGGGGCTTCCGGCGCCGATGTTGGCCCACCAACCGGTGGCATTGGAGAAGATCTCCGAGGCCTTGGTGGACAGTGGCAGCAAGGCCCCGCCGGCTACGGCTGGTGCCCCGAGCAGCACGCGCAGCCCGATGAGGGAGGCAGCGGTGCTCAGCACCACCGCGATGATCGTACTGACGAAGGCCGAGGTGCGGTTTGGTGCGGCGAGGGCCGCGAAGTCGTTGCGGGCATCGCCGCTGGGGTCCTGCGATGCGGTGGCTCCGGTGCCGTCTCCGTAGACGGTGCCGGCATCCAGCGAGTCCATCATGTGTTTGCGGTGTTCGCGCACCACGGCTTGGTCGGTCAGCAGACGGGAGATCGAGTTGCGTGGGACTCGTCGGGTTTGTGCCGCGGCCGCTCTCGAGCGGGAAAGCATCATGGGGGTGCACACGGCACGGAATGTCGCACCGAGTTGGCCGAAGGCGTAGGCGGGGTCCTTGGCCAGAAGCGAGAGCAGGAAACGATAGATGCCCCCGAGTACCGCGCCGACGACCAGGAAGGGGATGGCCCAGGTGCTGGCGTGCTTGAGGCGCATGAAGACTTCGGCGCGCCGTGTTTCGGCGGGCCCGGCCAAGGCGCGGACCACTGCTGCCTTGTGGTGGATCTTGGCCGTGGGAACGATCACCACGCGGTTTCCCATGAGGCGGTTACGCCAGCACAGGTCCATGTCGTCGCCGAGCCCGGGCAGGGCAGGGTCGAAGCCACCCAAGGCTTCGAAGACGTCGCGGCGGATGAGCATGCCCGCGCTGGTTACGGCGAAGGAGTCAGTGCGTGCATCGTATTGCCCCTGGTCGACCTCGTCGATTTCCATCAGGGTCAGGCGCTCGGCGTGTTTGTTCACGCTCAGGCCCACATCCAGCAGCCGGCGCGGGGAATCCAGGTCGAGCTGCTTACACCCGGCGATGGTCACCGATTCGGTGGCTTCCACCACGGTCAGCAGCTTTTCCAGTGCGTTGAGTTCGGGCACCGAGTCGTCGTGGATAAGCCACAACCATTCCGTGCGCCCGGACCGGGGCTGGCCCAGCGATTGCACTGCGGCCATCACCGAATGTCCGAAGCTGTGCTCGGGCACCTCGAGGATGCTCGCGTCAGAGGGCAGCTGCTTGCGCATCAGATCGGCCGAGCCATCGGTGGAGGAAGCATCAACCCCGATGAAGCGGTCGATCAGGCGCGTCTGGTCGCGCAGTGCAGCCAGGGTCCGGGGTAGAAATTCTGCGCCATTGTGGGCAGCCACAATGGCTGTGACGTGGATCGTGGGAAGAATTAGACTGCTCGTTTCCGAAGCCGACGGCGCTCGCGCTCGGACAAGCCGCCCCAAATGCCAAAGCGTTCATCGTTGGTCAGGGCATATTCAAGGCATTCGGATCGTACGTTGCATGCACCGCATACCCTCTTGGCGTCACGGGTGGATCCACCTTTTTCGGGGAAGAACGCCTCGGGGTCAGTCTGGGCGCATAACGCCTCCGACTGCCAGCCAAGCTCGCCTTCTTCTTCTTCTTCTTCTGCAGAACCCAGGCCGATCCAGATGGCCTTGGCGGGAGTCTTGCCGTCCGCCGACGCATCGAGGCTTGGTGCCCATGAGGGAGTCAGTTCAACGGTCAAGTCGTTGGCCGCTTCATGGGCCAGCAGGAATGCGGCGTTCTCCTCGGCAGGGTTGAGCGCCCTGGAACTCTTAGGAGGCGCAGCCGGGTCGACAAACCAGTCGGATGGGACGCCACGTCCCTCGCCATAGCCCGGCGCCAACACTGTCGCTTCGGCTTCATTGAAGCTTCGATCCACGTTCCCCATGGTTTACCAACCTTCCGCCGTAACGAACTATGTACCAAAATTGACCGTAAGATGAGCGATGCCGACGACCTTCAACATGGAGTCGCCGGGGAATAAAATCACTACCTCAGACGGTGCACTATCTAATTACACTGGTGTAACTCGGGTCGCGTCAAGTGCGGTCGTTGATTTTAGCCACACAAGTCGTGCTTTTACGGCCACGCCACGCCCGGAACTTCGCCGTGACTACACAGAAATACGCCCGCCCGCGGATTCCCGGGGAATTCACAGGCTTGACAAGGAGCACCCCATGCCCATTGAGACCAACTCGTTACATCCCGTCGAATCCCTCTTGGCTCCGGTACGCCATTCCACCCATCCATATCTGACTTGGTACTCGCAAACTGGAGAGCGCGTGGAGCTCAGCGGACGGGTCTTTGACAACTGGGTCGCCAAGAGCGCGAACCTTTTGCACGAAGAGTTTGACTTAGCCCCGGGCAGCGTCGTCGCCACCGATATGCCCGGTCACTGGAAGTCAGCCGCACTGCTGTTGGCGTGCTGGCATCTGGGCGCCGAGGTCCGCTGGGTGGCACCCGGAACTGATCCCGGTGCCGTGGACGTATTCATAACTGCAGACCCGCAAACCTTAGCAGTCGGTGGAGCCGTGGAAGTCATCGTTGTCCCGCTGCCTGCGCTGGCCATGGCCTTCGGTGGCCCGCTGCCGGTTGGCGCCACCGATTATGCTTCCGAGGTCCGTTCCTACGCGGATTCGTTCTCCTCCTTCCCCATCGATACCTCCGCCACGGCGCTGACGTCCGAGACCGGGACGTTGAGCTACATCGATCTTTTCGCATCCGGGACACCGGATCAGGAAGCGGGGACCACGCTGGTTGGAACCGCGCTCCCCTTGGATCGAGTCATCCAGACAGTGTTGGCCCAGTGGATCGCGGGAAATCCTGTCGTGCTCGTCGAAGAAGGGGTGGCAATCACCGATTCGCTGCTCACCGGCGAACGAGTCACCACCCGCCTGGACCTGTAGCCGCTGCCTGGCAGGGATCCCGGTCAACAAAAAACCCCGGCTCACTCATGCGGGACCCGACGCCGGAAGGCGTGGGGGTCCCGGGCGGGTGCCGGGGTGATTCTCCGTGGCGCTGCCGCGGAGCTGAGTGCAGGGTTTAGTCCTTGACGTCCGGGGTCAGGCTCGGGTTCGGAGCCTGGGTCTCCTGCTCGAACGAACCGTGTTCCGGTCCAACGCTGAGCAGCTCACGGTCGTGGGCGAATTCCTCTTCCTGGTCCATTTCGGCACCAAAGACCCAGAAACGGTAGGCGAAGAACCTGAAGATGGTGCCCAGCACCAAGCCGACCACTGAACCTGCGATGAAGATGCTGGTGGTGTCGGTCAGTCCGATCCAATATTTCGTGACAAACACGCAGGCCGCTGCGATGCCCAGCCCGATGGCGTTCATGATGAGGAACATCACCAGTTCACGCACGACATTTGCTTGACGACGGTGACGGAAGGTCCAGTAACGGTTAGCAACCCACGAGAACATGGTGGCCACCACGCCGGCAACGATTTTCGCCTTGACTTCGGAGTCCGACATGGGGCCCTTGAGCAGCCACAGGTAGATGCCGGAGTCGATCACGAAGGCAACACCCCCGACGACACCGAACTTGGCTACTTCCCGCCACAGCATGGACACCAAACCCATGAGCTTGTCCCAGATCCTCGTCAGCATGATCCTCCATGGTTTCGTTTCAATGCGTTTCGCCGCCTCACGTGGACGGGGATCCAGTGGCGGCGATGGCGCTGATCCGCGACTTCCTGACCCGGTCAACCAAGCCATTCTAATGCGGTTCACTGAAAATTCACCGACAAAGGTGTTCAAACTCCCTTTATCCGCCAACTGAAGGCGCGTAGGTTGGGTAGGCTGTGCGGGTGACGTTTCCAGTAATTGGCGTTGTTGGCGGAGGCCAACTCGCACGCATGATGGCCCCCGAGGCATTGAACCTCGGTTTCGAACTACGCATCCTGGCCGAGGGCCCGGATGTGTCAGCCGCGCGCTGCGTTGCCGACGCACCGGTGGGTGACTACAAAGATTTGGCAACGCTGCGGGAGTTTGCCCGTGGACTCGACGTGATGACGTTCGACCACGAGCACGTGCCCAACGAGCACCTGCAGGCATTGATTGCCGAGGGCGTGAACGTGCAGCCGCGTCCCGCCGCGCTGATCCATGCCCAAGACAAGCTGGTGATGCGCGCAGCCATCGCCGAGCTCGGACTGCCCAACCCGGCCTGGGCCGCGGTTGAGACCGTCGATGAGCTGGTGGACTTCGGCGAGCGGATCGGCTGGCCGGTCGTGCTCAAAACCCCACGCGGCGGCTACGACGGCAAGGGTGTGCGCATGCTCGACTCCGCCGACGAGGCCCGTGCCGCGGCCGACTGGTTCGGCAACGGAGCCCTGCTGGCGGAGGACAAGGTCCCCTTCACCCGTGAACTTTCCGCACTGGTGGCCCGCACCCCCGGCGGCGAGGAAAAGGCTTGGGACGTGGTGCACACCATCCAAGTCGATGGCGTCTGCGACGAGGTCATCGCCCCGGCCAAGGCACTGCCCGCAGAGATCGCTGCGGCTGCCAAGGACGCAGCTTTGAAGATCGCCGCGGCTTTCGGTGTCACCGGTGTGATGGCCGCCGAACTTTTCGAGACTCCCGGCACCGGTGCCGGTTTTGTGATCAACGAACTTGCCATGCGCCCGCACAACACCGGGCACTGGACCATGAATGGCTCGATCACCAGCCAGTTCGAGCAGCACCTGCGCGCCGTCTTGGACCTGCCGCTGGGTGCCACCGATGCGTTGGCCGAAACCACCGTGATGAAGAACTACCTCGGCGGGGCCAACCAAGACCTGTTCTCCGCGTTCAACGCCGCATTGGCCGCCGAACCGCGTGTGAAGGTCCATGCCTACGGCAAATCTGTGCGCCCGGGACGCAAAATCGGGCACGTCAATGTGGTCTCCGAGCCCGGTGAATCCGTTGATTCGCTGCGCGACCGCGCCAACGCCGTGGCCTCCCTGATCCGCGACGGAGTACCCACCGCGGCATCCGCAGCCACCTCCGAAGGAGTCGCACTATGAGCACCCCCGCACCATTGGTAGGCCTAGTCATGGGCTCCGATTCGGACTGGCCGGTCATGAAGCTGGCGGCAGAGGCCCTCCGCGAATTTTCCATTCCGTTCGAGGCGGATGTGGTCTCCGCTCACCGCATGCCCGAAGACATGATCGCCTACGGTAAGGAAGCCCACACCCGCGGTATCCGGGTGATCATCGCCGGTGCCGGCGGTGCCGCCCACCTTCCGGGCATGCTCGCCTCCGTGACCCCGTTGCCGGTCATCGGCGTGCCGGTGCCGCTGAAGACCCTCGATGGCATGGACTCGCTGCTCTCCATCGTCCAGATGCCCGCAGGCGTCCCCGTCGCCACCGTTTCCATCGGCGGAGCACGCAACGCCGGTCTGCTCGCCGTACGCATGCTCGCCACCGGCACCGGCACCGATGACTTTGCCGCGCAGCTGCGCGAGCAGCTGATCACCTTTGCCGCAGACCTACGCCAAGTCGCCGCCGACAAGGGCGCCACCTTGCGGGCCGCGGTCGCCTCCGAAACCGCCGGCAGCTAGGACCTCCATGTCAGCACCCCGTCGCTCCCCCAAATCCTCGGACCTGCTTCCGGACCCGACTTCGGCTCCGGCACCAGTGCGCACCCAAGCGTGCCTTGTTCCTGTTGTTGCTGACCACGTTTTTCCCCGGCAGCGCTCAATGGGTATCGGGGCGACGCGCCCTGGGTGGGTTCGCCATGCGCATCACCATGACGTGCTGGGCCGTGTTGCTGGTGGGCTTGGCTCTGCTGCTGTTCAAACGCGACTGGTTGCTGGGTTTCTTCGCCCAAACCTGGGTCCAGCTAGGAGCCTCCGTGGTGTTGGTGGCCCTGGCCGCCGGTTGGTTGCTGATGTTCCTAAACACCTTGGCCATCATCAGGCCCAAGTATCTGGCCCCCGGAGCCCGCATCGGGCTCACCGCGAGCCTCTTGGTACTGGCCGTGGCGATCACCGGGTCGATGGGTTATGGCGCCTTTGTGTTGAACAAGGGACGCGAGACCATCACCAACGTCTTCACCTCCGGCCCGGCTTTCAAGCCCGTCGAGGGACGCTACAACATCGCGGTGTTTGGTGCCGACTCGGCTGGAAACCGTGATGGGGTGCGCACCGACTCGATGTCGTTGCTCTCCGTCGATGCCAAGACCGGCAAGTCGCTGTTGATCTCCATCCCCCGCAATATGCAAAACGCCCAGTTCTCCGCCGATTCCCCGATGCGCGAGATCTACCCTGACGGCTACGACTGCGGCAACGAATGCCTCTTCAACGCCATCTACCGCGACGCCACCGACAACCACGCCGATCTGTATCCGGACGCGGAGAACCCCGGGGCGCAAGCCACCATGGACGCGATCGAGGGCACTACCGGGCTGAAGGTCCAGTCCTACGTCATGATCGATATGGGCGGTTTTGAAGGCTTCATCGACGCCATGGGTGGGGTCACCGTCGATTCGGGTGGCTGGGTCCCCTACAACGGCAAGGCCTGGCCCAATTCGTCGGTGAACACCCACTGGTTTGCTCCCGGCGTGCAGGAGTTCAACGGCAAGCATGCCCTCTGGTTCGCCCGTTCCCGCGACTTCACCTCGGACTACCACCGCATCGCCCGCCAGCAGTGCCTGCAGCAGGCCATGATCTCCCAGTTCAATCCCAAGACCATCCTCACCCGGTTTACCTCTCTGATGGATGCCGGCGAAGAGCTGGTGGAGACCGATATTCCGCAGCAGCAGCTTGGCTCCTTCTTGAACCTCGCCGACAAAGCCAGATCGACACCGTTTAAGCGACTGACCTTGGGAGCGCCTGACTTTGGGTCGGCCTCCGACAAGTTCTCCACGTACCCCGATTTCGAGGTCATCCACACTCGTATCGACAGCCTGATCGCCGCGGAAGGCGAGTCCAAGAAATCCAAGAAGTCTGACAAGGACACCAAGAAGGCCGAGCCTTCCAAAACACCCAAGAGCACCACGCCCGAGGAACCCAAGCGCAACACCGAACCCGGCGAAATCGGTACGGCGCCTTCAGATGCGCCCACCGAGCAAAATGATGGTTCGCCACTGACCGAAAAGTACTTGGTCACTCTGGAACAGATCGGCCGCACGGATCTGCTGGAAAAAATTGCCGCAAACAACAACGACTGTTCGGTGCCCTGACCCGGGCACCAAACCCCCGCCAGCCCAAAGGACAACGATGTATCGCCTGACAAACACCATCCGTGATTATGCTTGGGGATCCACCGGCGCCATTGCCGGGCTTCTGGGAACCACTCCCGGTGGCGGCCCCGAGGCCGAGATGTGGCTCGGCGCCCACCCTTCTGCTCCTTCGCGCACCGAGTCAGCCGGTGATGGCAGCGATATGGGCTTAGACGAGCTGATCAATGCCGACCCCGTTTCCCTGCTGGGGCCCGAGGTCGCCGGTGCCCACGGCCGCCTGCCGTTTCTGATGAAGCTGCTGGCCGCCGAGCGGCCTTTGTCCATTCAGGTCCACCCTTCGGCCGCACAAGCGGCTGCAGGATTCGAAGCCGAAAACGCTGCCGGGGTGCCGGCAGATTCCCCGAGCCGCAATTACCGGGACGGCTCCCACAAGCCGGAAATGATCTATGCCCTGACCGACTTCGCGGCATTGAGCGGATTCCGTGTCCCGGCGCAGAGCGCTGAACTGTTCGAAAAGCTTGCCACGGTGTTGGATGCCGCCAACGCGAACACGTGCACGAAGATCGCTTCGCTGCTGGCCGACGCCGACGAGGCCACGGCGCTGAGCACCACGTGCGCCTACCTGCTAGGCGGGGATCCAGAAGTCACCGCATTGGTCTCCGCGGCCGTCGGCGCCCTCGAGACGCACCCTGAGCTGGGACAGCACCCGTCCCTGGCCGAGCTGCCCAGGATCAATCAGCACTACCCCGGGGATGCCGGGGTGTTGGTCTCGCTATTGCTGAACCTGGTGGTTCTGGAACCCGGGCAGGCGATCTACTTGGATGCCGGAAATGTGCACGCCTATTTGCGTGGACTGGGCGTGGAAGTCATGGCGAACTCCGATAATGTGTTGCGCGGCGGGCTGACACCCAAGCACATCGATGTCCCCGAGCTGCTTCGCATCACGCGTTTTGAGGCCTTGGGCGTTCCCCACCTCGAGGCCACCGAAACCATGTTTGGCCAGAGAATCTTCACACCGCCCTTTGCCGAGTTCCAGCTCCAGCACATCGAGCTGGCGGCATTCACCGATACTTCCGAGATGGGCGGCGGGGATGTTCCGGTGGCGGCCAATGGCCCGGTGATCGTGCTTTGCGTCGAGGGTGAGGTGCTCATCGATACCCCGCGCGGCGATGAACTGTTGCGCCGTGGTGAGTCGGTGTTCATCGGCGCCAACGAGGCCCCGGCCATGGCCCGTCGCAGTGCGAATGCCTCAGGTCAGGCATTCGCGGTGACACCGCAACCAGTGGAATAGTCTCCCAGCAGGCAAGGTAAAAGGCCCGTCAGGAAGCGATTCCTGACGGGCCTTTTACCTCGGGGCTGGAGTGCGTCCGAACTAGTGTTTAGCGTGTGTACGCTTCCCACTTGTCGGACTGGTGCTCGCCCTCGACAAAGCGGATGGTGCCGGACTTCGAACGCATCACGATCGACTGGGTGTGGATGCGGTTGTTTTTGTACCGCACGCCGCGCAGCAGGTCGCCGTCGGTGATACCCGTTGCGGAGAAGTAGCAGTTGTCGCTGGTGACAAGATCATTGGTCGTCAGCACGCGGTCCAGGTCATGACCGGCGTCGATGGCCTTCTGCTTTTCGTCGTCATCGGTGGGCCACAAACGGCCCTGGATGACTCCACCCAGCGACTTGATGGCACACGCGGTGACGATGCCTTCGGGGGTGCCGCCGATACCCATTAGCGCGTCCACTCCGGTGCCCTCGCGGGTCGCGGCAATGGCACCGGCAACGTCGCCGTCCATGATGAATTTGGTGCGCGCACCGGCGGCACGAATTTCATCGACCAGTCCGGCGTGGCGCGGACGATCAAGGATGCACACGGTGATCTGGCTCATCTTCTTGCCCTTGGCCTTGGCAATCAAGTGCAGGTTCTGCTTAACCGGCAGGCGCAGGTCAACCAGGTCGGCGGCTTCGGGACCGGTAACCAGCTTTTCCATGTAGAACACCGCAGAGGGGTCGAACATGGATCCGCGGTCGGCTACGGCCAGTACAGAGAGCGCATTGTTGATGCCCAACGCGGCCAGTCGGGTACCGTCGATGGGATCCACGGCCACGTCGCACTCGGCGCCGGATCCGTCGCCCACATGTTCGCCGTTGAACAACATGGGTGCTTCGTCTTTTTCGCCTTCGCCAATGACAACTACGCCATTAAAGGAAACGGTGGAGAGCAGCGAACGCATGGCATCGACAGCCGCGCCATCGGCGGTGTTCTTGTCGCCGAATCCAACCCAGGGGCTCGAGGCGATGGCGGCGGCTTCGGTCGCGCGCACCAGCTCGAGGGCCAGGTTGCGGTCCGGTTCGGCGTCGCCGACTGAAAGTCGTGGGGACAGGTGGGCAAAATTCGTGGCTTCAGTCACGGTCTTCCTCGTCGTTGAGATCTGTTCGTTTGCCGGGGGCCAACACATCCCATCATATCTCCCGACATCAAATACGCCCTTTCGGCTTCCCGCGCATGACGAGGCGCCCGCGAGCCGGCGGCGCCACGGGCGGTGAGGGTGCCCGTTTAGATTCTGCGCGGACTATGGGCGAGAATGGTGGGGTGAATGAACGCCCCGAAGGACCCGTCGTGCCCGCCAGCAGCCCCGATTCTCATCGGAGTCCGCTGTCCGCCGAGAGTGCCGAGCCCCTGAACGACTCCAGTCAGGTGTCGGAAGAGCAAGTCACCCCGGTCTTGACCCCTTCCCAGGCCAAGCGCGCCAATCAAACGCTCAAGGGCATGATCATCTCGGTGCTGCTCACCGTGGCGGTGGCCGTGCCGGTGATCCTGATCAACCCACCCAACAAGGCCGAGACTTACCGTGACCCGGTCGATCTGGTCCAGGTCGCTTCCCAGGCGGCTACCGATGCCGAGTTCACCCCTTGGGCACCTGAACTGCCCGAAGGCGACTACGTGAATTTCGCGCGTTGGATCACCAAGAACGTCGACGGGATCAAATACTGGGAATTCGGCGTCGTCACGGCTGACGACAAGTTCGTCTATGTCCGCCAAAGCGCGGAATCCAACCCGTCATGGTTGGCCGCGGTCACCGAGAACGCGGCCCCGGCCGGCAGCCACTCGGTCGATGGAACCGCATGGGAACTACGCGAACGGGAGAAGAACCAGGTCCTGATCGGCACTCGGGGGGACTCCACCGTGGTACTCAGCAGCGATAGCGGCATCGAAGCCCTCGATGAGCTCGCCCGGTTGGCCCAGCGCTAAAACCCCACCGACAGATCCCCACGGAAAGGCTCCCGATCCAGGACCGTTGAGATCTTTGAGATCTTTGAGATCTTTGACACACCCTGCCTCTCTGGCGCGCCGTAGACCGCTTCACACCGGCGGGGCAGATGACTGGATGATGTGCGGGCATGCACGTTGTGGCACCTCGGACGTCTATGCTGAAAACCATGAGTGAATCCGAGGTTGCAGTCCCCCACGTGCCCATGACTCCCGCACAAGCCTGGCGAAAATTGCGTGAAGGCAATGTCCGTTTCGTGGCGGGTCAGACAGACCACCCGAACCAGGACGCCTTGCGACGCCAGTTCCTCATCGATAAACAGCACCCATTCGCCGTGATCTTCGGCTGCTCCGATTCCCGCCTCGCTGCGGAAATCATCTTCGACCTCGGACTGGGCGATGTCTTTGTGGTGCGCACCGCCGGGCATGTCATCGACCCCGCATCGTTGGGCTCCTTGGAATATGCCGTGGACCTGCTTGATGTGCCGCTGGTCGTGGTGTTGGGCCATGACTCCTGCGGCGCTGTCACCGCTGCCATCGAGGCCGTGGAAAGCGCCCAGATGCCCCCGGGCTTCATTCGCGATCTGGTTGAGCGCATCACCCCCTCGGTGATCACCGCACGCCGCAACGGCGTCATGGATGTCGATGGCACCGTGGTCGAGCACGTGCAGCAGACCACCGAACGACTGGTGGATCGTTCCCCGATCATTTCCAAGGCCGTCGAGGAGGGCCGCACCGCGGTCATCGGCGTGACCTACCACCTGGCCGAGGGCAAGGCGGAAATGGTTTCGGGTTTCGGCGTGCTTTAGGCGCTTACTCCCATTCGAACAGGCAGGATCCCGGACGGGGTCCTGCCGTTTGTTTTCCCCGGGCGCGAGGCAAACTTGTACGTCATTTATTCCCGTGTTCGCCAACGGGCCGAAGTGTGCCCGCCACCACTGCCGAAGCAGGTGCTTCGGGCGTACCGTGGGTGACATGGACACTTCTGCTGATTTCCGCATTGAACACGACACCATGGGTGAGATCAGGGTTCCGGCTGCAGCCCTGTACCGCGCGCAGACCCAACGCGCCGTGGAGAATTTCCCCATCTCCGGCAAGACGCTGGAGACCGCACACATCCGGGCACTGGCCCAGGTCAAACGTGCCGCGGCCATCGCCAACGAGCAGCTGGGCGTCCTAGACGCCGAACGCTCCTCGGCCATCGTCTCGGCGGCCGAGCTGGTCGCCTCCGGCGCACACGATGACCAGTTCCCCATCGATATCTTCCAGACCGGCTCGGGAACCTCGAGCAATATGAACATGAACGAGGTACTGGCCGAGCTGGCCACCCGTGCGCTCACGGATGCCGGCTCGACCACCGTGGTCCACCCCAACGACCACGTCAACGCGTCCCAGTCCTCCAACGACGTGTTCCCCACCTCGGTACACGTCGCGGCGACCGCAGGGCTACTGCAGGACGTCATCCCGGGCCTCGAAGTTCTGGCCGTCTCGCTGGAGGCCAAGTCCACCGAGTTCAAGGATGTGGTGAAGTCGGGCCGCACCCACCTGATGGATGCCACCCCGGTGACCCTGGGCCAGGAGTTCGGCGGCTACGCCGCCCAGATGCGCTACGGCATCGAGCGGATCATGGCCTCGCTGCCACGAGTTGCCGAGGTGCCGCTGGGCGGCACGGCGGTGGGCACAGGCATCAACACCCCCGAGGGCTTCCCGGCACGCGTCATCGAACTGCTCGCGGCCGACACCGAGCTACCGCTGACCGAGGCCCGCAACCACTTCGAGGCCCAAGCCAACCGCGACGGACTCATCGAGGCCTCTGCCCAACTGCGCAATATCGCGATCTCGCTGATGAAGATCAACAACGACCTGCGGTGGATGGGCTCGGGACCCAATACCGGCCTGGGAGAGATTTCCATCCCGGATCTGCAGCCGGGATCCTCGATTATGCCCGGCAAGGTCAACCCGGTGATCTCCGAGGCCGCGATCATGGTCGCGGCCCAGGTGATCGGCAACGACACCGCGATCGCTTGGTCGGGGACCAACGGGGCGTTCGAATTGAACGTGGGCATCCCGGTGATGGCCTCGAACCTGCTCGAGTCCATCCGCCTGCTGGGAAACACCAGCCGGGTCATGGCCGAGAAAATGGTCGACGGGATCACCGCCAACGTTGAGCGCGCCCGCTTCCTGGCCGAGGCCTCCCCCTCGATCGTCACCCCATTGAACAAGCTCATCGGTTACGAGAACGCCGCGAAGATCGCCAAGAAGGCCATCGCGGAACAGCTCACGGTGCGCGAGGCCACGGTGGCCCTGGGCTTTGTTCAGCGCGGCGAGCTGACCGAGGCCCAGCTTGACGAGCTGCTCGATGTCACCACGATGACCGGGCAACACTAAGGCGCCAAGAGGTCGCGGCAGCACATGGTGGCCCGTGGCCCGGAGGGTTTCCTTCCGGGCCACGGGCCACTTTTATGCGCCGTGGAATCAGGGATTCTGGATCGCGCGGAAGACAACACGGTGAGCCTAACCACAAAAGGTTGCACTGTGGGAGTCAGAGTGCAAAACTGCACTTATGGAAAATAGTGCAACAGATGGCTCGGGCTGCGCCGGAACCCGGCAGACGCTGGGCACCCGCATGCAAAAAACCCGGCTGTCACTGACCCGGCACGCGCGCGAGTTGACGGCCGAACACGGCTTTTCCGGGTTCACCGTCGAGGAACTCTGTGCTCGGGTGGGGATTTCTAGACGCACGTTCTTCAACTATTTCCCCACCAAACTCGACGCGGTCTTCGGCCATGCCGACGACGGGTTGCCCGCTGGTGCACTAGAACGCTTCATGGAAGCCCGGCCCGCCGGGACCACCGGAATCTCCCCCACCTTGCTGGGAGATCTGGTGACCCTGGTCCTGGAGCAGCTGAGCGTGGATGATGCCGAGATCCGCGGCGCCCACGGTTTCTTCGGCATCCTGCACAAGGAACCTGAACTGCTTGAACGCATGATGAAGATCGGCCCGGAACGCCAGGCCGAATTCACCGCCATGGTGGCCAAGCGCGAGGGCGTGGCCCAGGACCACAGCGGCATCGCCCTGCTGCTGCACACCCTGCAATTCGCCGGGATCCGCGCCATCGAACGCTATTTGGAATCTCCCGAGGGCCCCACGCTGGCCGAGGAATTCCTGCACGTCATGTCCCAGGCCCGGGAGCTCTTTGCCCAGGACCTGCACCACGACACCGAGCACACCGCCTAACGGCGGCCCCCGCACGCCACCACCCCTGACCGCCACACACGCAAGGATCCACGCTTATGTCCACCTCCACCGCGTCCCGTACCACCGGGGATCCGGCTCCGCTGCTGCTGACCCAGCGGCGCATCTGGATCATCTTCTCCGCGCTGATCGCCGGAATGATGCTGTCCTCCCTGGACCAGACCATCGTCTCCACCGCGATGCCCACCATCGTGGGCCAGCTCGGCGGGGTCGAGCACCAGGCCTGGATCACCACCGCCTACCTGCTGGCCACCACCATCGTGATGCCGATCTACGGCAAGTTCGGCGACGTATTGGGCCGACGTAACCTCTTTTTGATTGCCATCGCACTGTTCACCCTGGCCTCCGTGGGCGCAGCCTTCGCTGGCACCTTCTGGATGTTCGTCTTCTTCCGTGCGATGCAGGGCTTGGGCGGCGGCGGGCTGATGATCCTCTCCCAGGCCATCATCGCCGACATCGTCCCGGCTTCCGAGCGCGGCAAATACATGGGCCCGCTGGGCGCCATCTTCGGCCTCTCGGCCGTGGCGGGGCCACTGCTGGGCGGCTTCTTCGTCGACCACATGACCTGGCAGTGGGCGTTCTACATCAACATCCCCATCGGCATCGGTGCCTTCCTGATCGCCTGGTTCGCACTGAAGCTGCCGAGCAAGAGGGCCACCAAGAAGATCGATATCCTCGGGGTGCTGCTGCTCTCGATCGCCACCACCTGTCTGATCTTCTTCACCGACTTCGGCGGGAACAAGAACCACGGCTGGGCGGCCCCCGAGACCTGGGCCTGGGGCGTGGGCATGCTCGCTGCCATCGTGCTCTTCGTGATCGCCGAGGCCCGCGCCGAGGACCCGATCATCCCGCTGGCACTGTTCAAGAACCCGATCTTCGTCAATGCCACGGCCATCGGCTTCACCCTGGGCCTGGGCATGTTCGCGGCCATCGCCTTCGTTCCCACCTTCCTGCAGATGTCCTCGGGCACCTCTGCGGCGGTCTCCGGGCTGCTGATGCTTCCGATGATGGTCGGTTTGATGGGCACCAGCATCTGGTCCGGCCTGGCGATCACCAAGACCGGCACGTACCGCCGATTCCCGATCGCCGGCACGCTGGTCACGGCATTGGCCATGTTGGCCTTCACCACGCTCTCGGCCACCACGCCGTTGTGGCTGATCTGCGTGTTCCTCTTTGTCTTCGGCGCAGGCCTGGGACTGATCATGCAGGTGGTGGTGTTGGTGGTGCAGAACGCCGTCGATCCGTCCATGGTGGGCACCGCGACTTCCACCAACAACTACTTCCGCGAGGTCGGGGCCTCGTTGGGCGTGGCGATCTTTGGGGCGATGTTCACCAACCGGCTCTCCGAGAAGCTCACCGACGTCTTCACCGGTGCAGGAGCCAACGCCAGCGATGCGGGCAACGCCACCGCAACCCTGGACCCGCAGACCATGGATCAGCTGCCCGAGGCGGTGCGCGAGGGCATTGTGGAGGCGTACGCCGATTCACTGGCACCGGTGTTCTGGTACCTGATCCCGTTCATCCTGATCTCCTTCGTGCTGGCGCTCTTCCTCAAGCAGGTCAAGCTCTCGGACACCGCAGGCATGGTCGCACGCGGCGAGGCCATCGGCGGGGACGAAGCCAAGACGCTCGAAGACGCGGCCCGCGGCCTTTCGCCGGCCGCCTCCGCGGCCACGGACGCCCCGGGGGCCGAGGACAAGGACCGTGAACCGGTCGCCTAGACCCAGGGCAACAGCCAGCGTGGCCTAGCAATGCCGGTTTCCCCCTTTTTCGCAGATGCGAGATAAGGGGGAAACCGGCACTTTTTTGCGCTCAGGTAATCGGGTATCAGGTCTCGGGTGCCGGCCCACCGCGTGCTACTCGGTGAGGAAGTGCCCCTCGTTTCGGGGCCCGCGCGTCCAGTCGATGGCGCGCTGGTGCTTGGGCGGCAGCGCCGGGGTCGCATCCACCGGGAACCAGGCAACCTCGAGGTTCTCATCGTCGTTGACCTTCGCGTCCCCACTGAGATATTCCGCGGCCATGATGATGTCCAGGTACTGCGCCCGGTCCCCGTTGGGGTAAAGCGCCTCGTCAGTGGTTGCCACCCCGACCAGCCGGGTGATGGTGCAACGCACTGCCGTTTCCTCCAGCACCTCGCGTACCGCGGCAATGGCCGGTTCCTCCCCGGGCTCCAGGATGCCGGCAGGCAGCGTCCAGCGCCCGTTGTCGGCCCGGCGCACCAGCAACACCCGGTTGCGGTGGATCACCACGACCTTGACCCCGGGCAGCCACAACGGGTCATGGCCAATCTTTTCGCGCATCTCTACGATGAATTCGGGTGTTGGCATGGGCGCTGAGGCCTTTCTTCTGGAGCTGCAGTGGTGCCTAGCCTGCCATACCCAGGGCGATGGCCGCACCCGCGAGCATGAACGGGCCAAAGGCGACCGCGGTGCGCGCCGAAGCCCGCCGTGCCAGTATCAGCACCAACGCAAACACGGCACCGATCATGAAGGCCAACGCCGTAGCCCAGAACAAGTGAGGGTAGGACACAAAGCCCAAATACAGGCCCAGCACCGCGGCCAGTTTCACGTCTCCCAGGCCCATGCCTGCGGGAACCGCCAGGTGCAGCAGCAGGTAGCCGGTGAAGAGGATCACCGCTCCCAGCACCATCCGCAACAGCATCATTGGTTCCCCGGCCAGTACCGCGGCGGCCCCCAGCAGCACCGCCGCACTGATGAACCATGGGCCCAGAATACGGTTGGGCAGCAGGTGCGAACGAAAATCGATGATACTCAACAGAACCGCGTTAGCCAGGAACAACAGCACTGCCGCTGCCGCCAGCACGGCTGCCACCAGGGTCGGGATCGACCCGGCGGTGAACCAATGCATCAGTAGGTGCGGCATGGGCCACACCATACGCGGTGCCGGCACGGGTGTCAGCGATGGCACGCAAACCCCCGGCGGCTGCACCTCGTTACACTGAAGGCATGGCACAGCTTGATGGCACAGGAGTCTTTCCGGATCCGGAGCACGCCCCCGGCAAGGAACTCATGGGGCATTTCCGCAGGCTGGCCCGGTCCTCGCCCTGGTTATGGGATACCGTGCAGTTCACCATCGCAGCCACCGACGCCGAGCAACGCACGCTCGCCTTCGCCACCCCGGGGCTCGCCAAGCACCTCACGGTGCTGATCCGGCGCCCCGATGCGATCCGGGTGGAGGACGATGCAGGTGCGGTGCTCTTCCGCACCGAGCACATCAACGATTCGCGCGATGGCCGGTTCGTGGCCGCCACCCGCAAGAGCTGGCTCTTGCCCCCGCAACTACTCTCCCCGGTCTACGGAGATGACGGACTCGTTTCCCGCCGCCCCGAGGCAGCCTATGTCAACGAGCTGATGCCGGTGGGACTGTGGAGCGCGTTCCTGGATCCGGTCGAGGTCGCGGGCTTTGCCCCGGGGCCGGCCGATATGGCGTTCCCGCATCCAAGCACCATTCGCTCGTTGCGCGTCATCATCGATGAGGCGGGCCGCGAATGCCTTGAAGCAGTACTTTCCCGGGGACATTCCTACAGCCCGTTGCTTCCCGAGGCACCGTTGCTGGGCACCGGGATGACACGGATCCGCTTGGACCGGGCCACCGGAATCTGTGTGCTGCGCCAGGTACTCGATGGGCCCGGGGCCGGGGTGGAACACCGGATCCTCATCACCGCGACCGACCAGTACATGATCGATGGATTGTTCACCCAGCCGCAGGCTTCGCTCAGCGATATGCGGCTGGCACCGCTGTGGCCGATCCCGGATCTCACCGAGGATTCGCCCGACGCGGCGCGGCACCGGGATGGGCCCGCGGCCTGAAGCCATGGGCCCGTCCCGGTACCGCGGGATCCCCTAGTGGATGCGGTCCTCGAGCAGCTCGGTGACCAACGCGGCGATCTCCGAACGCTCGGAGCGAGTCAGGGTGATATGCCCGAAGAGGTGATGGCCCTTGAGCTGTTCGACCACCGCCGCAACCCCATCGTGTCGCCCCACCCGCAGGTTGTCGCGTTGGGCCACATCGTGGGTGAGGACCACCTTGGAGTTCTGCCCGATCCTCGAGAGCACCGTGAGTAGTACGTTGCGCTCCAGCGACTGGGCTTCATCCACGATCACGTAGGCGTCGTGTAGCGAACGGCCACGGATGTGGGTCAGCGGCAGGACCTCGAGCATGCCCCGGCTCATGACCTCGTCGATGGCGTTCTTGGAAACCACCGAGCCCAGGGTGTCGAACACCGCCTGGGCCCAGGGATTCATCTTGTCCGCCTCGGCCCCCGGGAGGTAGCCCAGATCCTGCCCGCCAACCGCGTACAGCGGACGGAAGACCATGATCTTGCGGTGTTCCCGGCGCTCCATCACCGCTTCGAGCCCGGCGCACAGGGCGAGGGCCGATTTACCGGTGCCGGCCCGTCCACCGAGCGAGACGATCCCGATTTCCTTGTCGAGCAGCATATCCAGGGCCAGGCGTTGTTCGGCCGAGCGCCCCCGCAGACCGAAGGCTTCGCGGTCCCCACGCACCAGGCGCACCAGATGGTTGCGATCCACCCGGCCCAGGGCCGAGCCGCGCGGAGAATGCAGGATCAGCCCGGTGTTCACCGGCTGGTCGGCGGCTTCCTCAAGTTCCAGAGATTCCTCGGCGTAGAGGGCCGACATGTTCTCCTCGGCCACATTCATTTCGTGGACGCCGGTCCAGCCCGAATCGGCAATCAGTTCGTTGCGGTACTCCTCGGCGGTGAGCCCCATGGCAGAGGCCTTGATGCGCATCGGCATGTCCTTGGACACCAGGGTCACGTCCAGGCCCTCGTCCAGCAGCGATTTGGCCACCGCCAGGATCCGGGTGTCGTTATCCGCGTTGCGGAACCCGATGGGCAGCACCTCGGAGGCAATGTGGTTCAGCTCGATGCGTAGGGTCCCGCCCTGCTTGCCCACGACCATGTCATTGGCCAGTCCGCCTTGTTTGCTGCCCAGATTATCCAGGGTCCGCAGGGCCTCGCGGGCAAAGAACCCCAGGGTCGGGTCGTTGCGTTTACGCTCCAGTTCGGTGATCACCGTCAGGGGCAGCACCACGTGGTGTTCGGCAAAGTGCAGCATCGCATGGGGATCGGCGATCAGCACCGAGGTGTCCAGGACGAAGGTGCGTGAGCCTTCCGCGGCCGCCGTATCAGTGGCTGTCGTTTCCGACGCGGCGGGTGAGGTTGATGGGTGTTCCGTATTCGCTGCCAAGTCTCGCTCCTTGCGGGGAGATATTCCCCGAATCGGCGGGCGATGACGGACTCATCACCCGTTATTCACCAACATACGCGCTTCTCAGCGCGCTATTCTAGGGTTCGGGCCGAGTCGTGATGAAGACGAGAATAAGGCTCTGTGGCTCCGAGGTGTCCAGAAGGTGCCGGGCGCGGGCGCCTCAAGAGCCGAAGCGGCGTTGCCGATCGGCGAAGTCACGCAACGCGCGCAAGAAATCCACGCGCCGGAAGTCCGGCCACAGGGCCTCGCAGAAGTAGAACTCGGAATAGGCGCTCTGCCAGGTCAGGAACCCGGAGAGGCGTTGTTCCCCCGAGGTACGAATGACCAAATCCGGATCGGGTTGTCCCTTGGTGTACAGGTGTGTGGCCAGCTGGTCCGGATCCAGCTTGGCGGCGATCTGCGCGGCGCTCAGCCCGTTGGCGTCGCCCTGGAGCAGCAGTGCCTTGACCGCGTCGACGATTTCTTGGCGTCCACCGTAGCCGACGGCCACGTTCACGTGGATCCCGGTGACGTGCGCGGTAGATGCTTCTAGCTCGCGCAGCTTGTCGGAGAGGTAGTCCGGCAGCAGGTCCAAGGCGCCGACCGGCTTCACCCGGACGGTTTTGGTCTCGCCCAGCCGGTCCAAGGTGTTGGCGATGATGCCCATCAGGGCGTCGAGTTCCTCGCTGGAGCGGTTCATATTATCGGTGGAAAGCATGTAGAGCGTGACCATGTTGATGTCCAGCTCCTGGCACCAACCCAGGAATTCCAGGATCTTGTCCGCGCCCGCTTGGTGTCCACTGGCGGTGGTCTGCCCGGAGAGTTTGGCCCAGCGCCGGTTCCCGTCCACCAACACCCCGATGTGGGCAGGCAGTTTTTCCGGGGTCAGCAAACGCCGAAGCTGCCGCTCATAGAAGCGGTAGACGAATGCCGGTAGTTCCACGGCGATACTCCTGCTCGGGATGGGATCTAATCATGCCTGCGGTCCAGGGGACCGCAGTTTTGCTTAACGCTACCGGGTGCCGGGTGCCGGTACGCGCCATGACGCGGGCATTGGTCAGCGCGTTGCGCCACGTGCAGGCACTCCGATGACGAGGCTTCGGGCCCTTCTGCCGCACCCGATCCCTGAAGTTACGCATCGGTAGATTAGGCTTGAGTCATGAACCAACACGGCGGAACGCGCCAAGACCCACCGGTTCCTGCCGCACCGGAAAAGCCACTGCTACGCGGTTGGATCCACGCGGTCACGGCCCCGCTGGCACTGGCCGCGGGCATCGTACTCATCGTTCTCGCCCCGGCCGGGGCGGGCAAGATCACCAGCGCCATCTTCGCTTTCACCGGTGTGCTGCTCTTCGGGGTCTCGGCCTTCTACCACCGCGGAAATTGGTCCCCAATGACCACCCGGGTGCTCAAGCGCATCGACCACACCAACATCATGTTGCTGATCGCCGGATCCTACACGCCGCTGGCCTGGGCGTTGCTGCCCGCGAAATCCGCGACGATCCTGTTGACGGCCATCTGGATCGGGGCCTTGGCGGGGGTCGCGTTCCGCGTTTTCTTTACCGATGCGCCACGTTGGGTGTACACGCCGGTGTATGTCTTGCTCGGCTTGGGGTCGATGCTGTTCATCGGTGAGTTCTTCGCAGCCAATATCGCCGCCGCGACCCTCATCTGTGTGGGCGGCGCCTTCTACATTGCCGGCGCGGTACTCTATGCGTTCAAGGCCCCCAACCCGATCCCGGGCATTTTAGGATTCCACGAACTCTTCCACCTGGGGACCTTGATTGGTTTTGCCTGCCACTTCACCGCCATCACCATCGCAGTATTGGGCACCATCTAACCAACTTGCCACGACGAAGCGGTAGCGAGCCTTCATGACGAAGGCCCCCCCACCGCCCACCGGGAAGACGGCTGGTAGCACCGTGGCCTACCTGAGCAGTGCGGGCTCCTGCTTCTCATCGATCTCGAGGGGCATCCGCTTGGCCGCTGCGGGGATGCAGGCGGCCAGAATCGCGGCAACAACGGAGATGCCGGCACCGAGAATCAACGTCACCCGGAATCCGGATTCCGAGGGGACCGCCACCCCGCCGAAGTCAATCGTCATTTGCGCCAGCACGAGGCCGACGACAGCGGCGCCACTGGTGGTGCCCAGTGAACGCATCAAGGTATTGAAGCCGTTGGCTGCAGCTGTCTCGCTGCGCGGTACCGCACCCATGATGATGGCCGGCATGGCGCCGTAGGCAAGGGCCACTCCGCTGTTGACGACGATGCTGGTGGCCAGCAGGCCCCAGGTGCTGCCCATGCCCAGCAGGCCCACCCCATAGCCCAGCGCAAGGATCGATACACCGAGCACCAGGGTGAACTTCGGACCGCGTGCGTCACTGAGCCTGCCGCCCACGGGTGCGAGCAAGAGCATCATCAGTCCGGCCGGGGCCATCCAGAGGCCGGCGGCGAGGATCGTTTGACCCAGGCCGTAGCCGGTCTGGCTGGGGAGCTGCAGGATTTGCGGCATGACCAGCATGCTCGCGTACATTCCGAAGCCCACAAAAATCGAGGCGATATTCGTCAGCAACACTCGGGGGATGACCGCGGTGCGCAGGTCGACCAGCGGATCCTTGGTCCGCGTTTCCCAAATACCCCACAGCAACAGCGAGAGAGCCGCGATGCCGAACAGGCCCAGAATGACCGGCGACGCCCATCCCCACGTGGAGCCCTGGGACGCGGCCAGGATCAAGGAGATCAGTCCGATGGTCAGCCCGATGGCTCCCAACCAGTCGAAGCGCTGTCCTGCTGCACCGGCGGGCAGCGCCGGGATGAACTTGAAGATGGCCAACACGACGAGCAAGGAGACGACGGCGCTGCCGAAGAACAACGCGCGCCAGTTCGCAAAGTCAACAACCGCAGCTGCGACCGGCATGCCGATCGCGCCGCCGACACCGAGGGTGGCACTGACCGTGGCAATCGCGGAGGAGAGCCGCTCCTTCGGGACCAGGTCACGCAGCATCGCGATGCCCAGGGGCACCATTCCCGAGCCCAGCCCCTGCATGGCGCGTCCGAGGATCATCACTTCCACGGTGGGAGCGATGGCACACACGATGGCGCCAAGGATCAGTGGCACTGCCAAGACAATGATCATGCGACGCTTGCCGAAGAGGTCGCCCAAGCGGCCCGAAATCGGTACCGCCACGGCGGCGGCCAGCAGCGTAGCCGTGATGACCCAGGCGGTGTTCGAGGCCGAGGTGTTGAAGATGGTGGGAAGCTGCGGAATCAGCGGCGTGACCATGGTCTGGGTGATCGATGCGGCGATGCCCGCCGAGGCCAGCACGGCAACGGCGAGTCCTGAGCCGGGGGTACCGGCCGAGGTTGGTTTAGACACGAGGGCCTTTCAGATGAAACATGCAAGATACATAGAATGTTCATAGTACACATCGGCTGTATGATGGGACGAGATTCAGTGAGGGAGATAACAGTGGAACGCCGCATAGCAGATATTGAATACGAGCAGATGCTACTCAGCCGCTACACGATCGCCCAGCACCGAAATGGAGATGGGCTGGACCGCAGCGTCTACCTGCTGATGAGCCGCATCGACGGGCAAGGACCCATGTCTATCGGCGAGCTGAGCGAGGCCTTCCGCCTCGATGTCTCCACCGTGCAGCGCCAAACGACAGTAGCGGTTCGTGAGGGACTTCTGGAGCGAATCCTCGATCCGGCCGGCAGCGTCGCACGTAAATTCTCCCTCACCTCCACGGGCGACACCCTGTTCAGGGAGGTGCGCGACCACTCGGTGAGCGCTCTTGACCGTATTCTGGCCGACTGGCCCGATGCGGACGTCGATAAGTTCGCGGAATTGATGCACAAGTTTAATGTCTCGATCGAAGAATACCGGGATTCAAAGGACACCTAAGACTGGGGATATCGCCAGCAGCCCCTGGGCAAACCCCACCGGATGCCGGGACCGTGGCCCTGCCATCCACAGGTTCACGGTGCCAGGGTTCAAATGATTCACCAGCGGTACTCATGGCCTTCTGACGTGCCGGCATCCATTGGGCTGCTTGCAGGAATCCTGGTGTGTTCCGTCCTCTTTGGCCCCCCAGCAACGTGGGCGCTAGTGTCCGAGCAGACTTCGTGAAATACCCGGAACTATCAGTGCCGCCAACGAGGCCAAGTCACTGACTGGCGCGTGGCAGACTCCTCCGCGGCAGACATAGAGCCGCAGTTGGCTCTTGGGGCCGGCCGGATACGCGTTCATCAGCAGCTTCCCGCCTCCATTTCCGAGCTGGGCAACACCGGCCAGCATGCCCAGGCGGACCGCAGCGGCACGCTTCTCACCGGTTCCGCCCGAAACCACCAGCTCCGTGCTGGAGCCGTGGACGAAGCGGACCGCAACCCCCAGGGCACTGCCCACTGCATGCGGAGCGCGCTCGGCGAGCGCGGGAACAAATCCCAGTAGCACGCGCACCAACTCCAGATCCTCCTCGCTGCGGGCGAACCCGTTGCCCTGGCCGTCTGCTGCCAACTGCATTCTGCCGGCTCTATCCAGCAGGGCCGCGGCCAACAGCGAGGTTCCGGCCGGGACCGCGTCGTCCAAGGCTTCGGCGCTGGTGGCACCGCCACGGGTTGCCTTCACCCGGGGGTCGTTAGCTGCGCTGTCACGTGGCTTGCCGTCGACGAGGAATAGTTCCACGGCACGGTCCAGAACCGCATCGGCGCGGGCGAACCACGTCGTATCGCCGGTTGCGACCCCGAGCTTCTCGAAGCCCAGCGCCACGGCCGCGTAGTCCTCCAGCACGGCCTCGGTCGAGGTGCTCGCTGTTCCTTGGTGGCTGATGCGGTGCAGCACCGCCTCGGTGTCGCCGGAAGCGGGGACCCAGTGCACGGCCTGGAGGTAGGTGGCAGCGGTGAGTGCCAGCTGGAGCATTTCCGGGGCGCGCAGTAACACCGAGGCCTCGGCCAGGGAGGCAATGGCGAGCCCGTTCCACCCGGCCACGACTTTCTCGTCGCGTTCCGGTTGCACCCGCTGCGCCCGTGCTGCACCCAGCGCTTCCAGCGACCTGGATAGTTCCGGCCATTGATGGATGTCCGGTGTCCGGGAGAACGCGATGGTCATCGGCACCTCGTCCGCCTCCAGGATTGTCCTCGCCCCGGCCTCGGCCGGAAGCGCTGCCCCATCCCACAACGACCAGAACACCCCGGTGCTGGGCGGGCCGAGCACCCGGGTGACCTCGGTGCGGGAGAAGACGTAGGTGGCACCCTCATGGTGGGAGCCATCGGGCATCACGGCATCGGCGTCCAGGGAGGACGCGAAGCCGCCCGAGGCCAACAGCATGTCCTCTTTCAACCACCGATAGATACCCAAGGCGGAAACGCGGGAGAGCTTCGCGATGTCAGGATCCGGCAGTTGCACCGCTGCCCGGGCGTAGAGGCCCAGCAGTTGGGCGTTGTCGTAGAGCATCTTCTCGAAGTGCGGGATCTTCCACCCGGGGTCCACGCAGTACCGGACAAAGCCTCCACCAATGTGATCGGCGAGGGCACCGAGCGCCATGGTTTCGAGGGTATCGGTGGCCAGCTTCGTGGCCTGGACCGCTGCCGGGCCCAGGCCCAGTCCGGCACGCAACAGGAAATCAAGCACGGCGCTTGGCGGGAACTTCGGAGCCGGGGAGAACCCTCCGCTGGGATCGGCAAGCGAGGCGAGCTTGTGCACCGCGGCGGAGACCAGCGGTTCCAGCCCGGCTCCGGCACTACTGGTGGGCAACGGCAAGGGGCGGGAGAACATCTTGGACTGGCCCGCGGCAACCGCTGCCAGGTGCTCGGCCAGGGTGGTCGCCTGTAGCTCCAATTGGTCCCTCCGGTTGACCCACGCATCGGTGACAGCCTCCAGGACTTGGCCGAAGGAGGGCGTGCCCGGCCTCGGGGTCGGCGGGAAGTAGGTTCCGGCATGGATTCCCCGGCCATCGGGAAGGGTGAACACGCTCATGGGCCAGCCGCCGGCCCCGGTGAGGGTTTGGGTGACAGCCATGTAGGCCTCATCCACTGCCGGGTGCTCTTCCCGGTCGATTTTGATCGGCACGAAGTTATCGTTCAGGTACTGAGCCAGCACCGGATCGTCAAAGGATTCGCCTGCCATCACGTGGCACCAGTGGCAGGCGGCGTAGCCAATGGATAAGAAGACCGGGACATCGCGCGCAGCCGCCTCGGCAAACGCTTCATCACCGTAGGGCCACCAGTCCACCGGTTGGTGGGCATGCTGGCGCAAGTAGGCGGAGGCGCTGGAGGCGATTCGTTGTCCCATGTCTCCAGTCTCCCCCACATTGGTTCTTCTGGTCAGGGCCCAGGAAAACGAGCATCTACCGGATCCTTGGCCTTAGAACCTAGAGGTTCCGAAGCGAAGGCATGTGGAGCGTTGACGTTGGGCTGATCGCAGAGTGGCTCGCTTCACTGGACGTCGATTCTCGGGAGCAGGTCGTTGCCGCCATCCGGCTCTTGGAGGACCGCGGCCCACAGCTAGGCCGACCCATCGTGGATAGCGTGACTGATTCTAAATACGCGAACATGAAGGAACTTCGACCGGGTTCTTCTGGTAGATCTGAGCTTCGCGCTCTTTTCGCCTTCGACCCCAAGCGACAAGCGACAAGCGACAAGCGATCATGTTCGTTGCGGGAGACAATGCCGGAAACTGGGATCGATGGTACAAGAAAAACATCCCCGTGGCTGACGACTTGTTCGACGACCACCTACGCTCATTGAAAGGAAAATGACCGTCATGGCAATGTCACTAAACGGCTTCCTCGCAGAGCACCCCGTGGACTTGGAACGAGTCGAGGCACACAAGAAACGGATGCTTGCGGAGGTCCGCGCCTACCGGCTCCGTGAGCTGCGTGAAGTTGCAGGACTGACGCAAGAGCAAGGCGCCGCCCGGATTGGCGTATCACAGCGCCAGCTCTCCAAGATCGAGCACGGAAATTTGAAGAACTCCAAGTTCGGGACCGTTCGTGGCTATATGGAAGCCGTCGGTGGAAACCTCACCATCGAGTACGTGAACGGTGACGTTCGCGTTCAGATCGCCCGACACCAGCTCCAGCAACGCTTCCCCAGGTCATTCCGACGCATCCGTGCGCAGATATAGACCAGATCTTCGCCTTCCACGTGGCGCTTGGTTTCAGGGTCACTTCTCGCCAGCGCCGGCCCAATCCTTACCTGACGCTGCAGTGCTATGGCTCCCCAGCTGCGCTAAGACGGGCTCGAGGGTCATCGTGCCGAATCGTCGCACGGCACATGCGGGGTTTCATTTGAAGATACCGAGCCATTGTTCATGACCTTCGCTGCCGAACCCCGGGCCCATTACGGCAAGCTGCCGGTGCCTGGCCACCACGGATCACGCGACCGCGGCCCCGCAAAAACGCCGGCGGGCTGTTCGGTTTCAGCGAGATCGACCCGCCCTGAGGCTGGATCCGGATCATGTGCGCCGGTCCGGTGCAGCCAGGAGGAGATACCGCCCTGCTACGGGAGGGCCTACTGAAAGCGTTGTGCTTGTCGACAGCAAGAGCGGTGTAACCCAAGCCGTGAAGATTCCTGGACAAGCTAGAAACGCGCCTGAGGTAGCCCATCGGAGGGCCAGACCCGCGGGGTCAGCTGTAGCGGCCCAGCACCGCCGCGTACCCTACGCCCAGGAACATCCAGCGTCCGGGCGTCCAGCACCGCCAGCGCGGCTCCCGTAAGGCCGATCCCCGGGGTCAAGGCCATGGCCTCGGTGTCGCCTATCAGTCACCGCGCGCGGCGCGGCGGTTGTGGACCGACCCTGCGCTGTCGATGTCCGTGCCCCGAGGGTGGCCCGCGAGGCCACGGCACAGCTGAGCGTCAGGGAAACCGATGTGCTCATCTTGCTGGGAGCCGGCTTTTCAAATGCCCAGATCGGTTCCCGCGTGCATCTGACCGAGGACACAGTCAAGGGTCACGTCTCGGCGATCCTGCTCAAGCTGGGGGCGGGGAACCAGGTGCAGGCCGCGGTCGTGGCTCACCAGGCGGGTTTGGTTCCGCCTGGTTCCTGAACTCGCGGGCGGCCGGGCACGGCAAGGGTCCTCACGGAGAGATCTCCATGGGGTCCAGACGTGAGTCGGCTGGAGCGCCTAGCGCGCGGGGGTGTCGCCCGGTTCGTCGGGCTGGATCTCCTTGCCCTTTTCCACCAGCTCCTGCTGGAGGGCCTGGGCCTCGCCCCGGTAGCGGACCCGGCGAATCCGGCGGGTCATGTCACGGATCAGGAAGATCGTGATGATCACGACCGCGGCCGTGGCCACAAAACTTGCGAATCCGGGGACAGCGGAATCGGCGGCGTCAGCGGCTGGAACCGGGGACGGACTGACAGAGGCTGCGTACAGCAGGAACGAATACACGCGCGGGGCTCTTTCTCAAAAAGTTGGGGGCCGGATTCACCGACTCGCTACCTATCTTAGACCGGCAAACAGATCGGTCTCTGGGAGTGTGGTCGGAACCGAGGACTTGATCAGGGTGAAGTCCTCCCATGGCCAGGCCTTGGCGTAGATCGCTTCGGGCACGGCAAAGAAGAAACCGGTGGGGTCGATCTGCGTGCGGTGGGCCAGCAGCGCCAGATCGCGATGTTTATAGAAGTCGGCGCAGTGGATCTGCGTGGTGGTTTCGTGTGGCGAAACCCACCCGAAGATCTGGCCCTCCGGGTGCTCTTCCCACGCCGCAATACGTTCGGCATAGGGCGAGTCGATCCCCGCCTCAAGCATGGCGTAGTGCAGGGTCTTGAAACGCTCCGGGGAGAAGGCACGGTCGTAGTACAACTTGGAGGTCTCCCAGGGCTCACCGAGTTCCGGGGAGCTGTCGGCCTTCGACGCTTCCGCGTACGCATACATGGCGATCTTGTGCGCCTGGATGTGGTCCGGGTGCGGGTAGCCACCGTTCTCGTCGTACGCGATGATCACGTGCGGCTTGAACTCGCGGATCAGCTTGATCAGCGGGGCTGCAGCGCGGTCCAGCGGTTGGAGTGCAAAAGCACCGAAAGGAAGCTCCGGCAGCGGGTCTCCCTCGGGCAGACCCGAGTCGACAAATCCGAGCCAGCGGTGTTCAACGCCCAGCACGGCCGCAGCTTCGGCCATTTCCGTGCGGCGGACACCTGCGAGGTCACGGTGGGCGTGGGCCAGCTCGCCCACTGCGGCGTTGAGGATGTCACCGCGTTCCCCTCCGGTGCATGATGCGACCATCACCCGTGCCCCGGCGGCGACGTACGCGGCCATAGTGGCCGAACCCTTTGAAGATTCATCGTCAGGGTGTGCATGGACCGCCAGCAAACGCAGACCCGATGAGTCAACGATGTGTTCCACGTGTCGATCTTCCACCAAGGTAACTCCAAGTTCGTATGCTCGGTTAAGGGTTCCCTTTGCCAAGGCTTAGACTGGTAGGGATGATTTCCCGGCCGCGACGCCCACGAATCGAAAGAGGCGCCATTGTCCAGCTTAACTAATAGGTACGGTTCGCCCAAGCGAGGTCTCTCCAAGCGAACACGTTTGATGTTGATCATCGGAGCCCTAGGCTTGTCGATGGTTGCCGCTTTCTATCTGGCGATGGCCAACCATTCGAGTGTGCAGTTCAGCGACAACTCCTTCGAGGTTCTCTCCAACACCCAATCCACTGCCATCGTCGACATCACCAAGAATGCCGAAGACACCGTGCAATGCGAGGTGCGAGCCATGAACGAGTCCTATGCCATCGTGGGCTGGAAGACCCTGATTGTCGGCCCGTCCGAGGGCAAGGGCTCCACGACCCAGCGTCACAACGTGAACTTGCGCACCGAGGCCCTTGCGACCACTGTTGGCATCGAGGAATGTCGGGTCCTCAAGGTCTCCTGAGCACTTCGTGAGCCTTGTAAGGTTTCACTGCGATTTATGAAGTCGTAGCGACGCGCCACTACGCCAAAAGCTCAACCCCTTGGGCAAATAGCCCAATGGCGGCTAATATCTTTCTAATACGTTATTGCCCCGCTGCAGACCGTGACGGACAAAGTTCATCACAGGCTGTGCGGGGTCTTTGCTTGCTAGATGTTCATCGCATCATCGAGCGAGACCGTCTCGGCATGTTGTTCCCCCAGGGGGTAACGGCCCTGATTACACAAGGAGTACCCCGTGACCACGACCAATCACGAACCAGTTGTTTGGCTGACCCAGGAAGCCTACGACCGTCTGGCTGGCGAGCTTGAGCACCTTTCGGGCCCTGGCCGTGCCGAGATCGTTGACCGCATTGAGCAGGCACGTTCCGAGGGCGACCTCAAGGAGAACGGTGGCTACCACGCCGCCAAGGAAGAGCAGGGCAAGGCCGAGGCGCGTATTTCGTACCTCAAGGACCTCCTGCGCCGTGCACACGTGGGCGAGGCTCCTGCCGACGATGGAATCGTCGAGCCGGGCATGCTGGTCGAAGCCATCATCGCTGGCGACAAGACCACTTTCCTCTTCGGCAGCCGCGAAGTCGCCGGAGATTCGGATCTGGAAGTTTACTCGGAGAAGTCCCCGATCGGCACGGCAGTCCACGGCGCCAAGGCCGGAGACACCCTCAGCTACACCGCGCCGAACGGCAAGGAAATCAGCGTCAAGCTCGTTTCCTGCAAGCCTTACAGCGTCTAGCATTTTTGCCCCGCACCTTGGTGCGCGGCAAATGCTCCTCATGGCCGCCCGCTCCCCCACCGTTTCTGGTGGCGGCGCCGGCGGCCATCAGTCTTTCTGCGCCCGAGCGGATCCACCGGGACAAGATAATGGCCCTCGTTCCCGTCACGCTGCAAGCATGTAAGGGAACGAGGGCCATTACGTCGGCCCGAGGAAATCAGCCCATGATCATGGGCTGGAAGCCTTCGGCACGCAAATTGTTCAGCACCATCTCCGAGTGGGCGTGGCCCTTGGTCTCCATGTCGATGGTGATCGCCACGTCCCCCATGGACAACGATCCACCCACACGGGTGTGGTCCAGGCGGGTCACATTGGCATCGGATTCGGCGATCACCCGTGAGATCGTCGCCAGCTCGCCGGGACGGTCATCAAGCATCATCCGCACGGTGAGGTAGCGGCCGGCCGCCGAGAGGCCACGCTGGATGACCTTGAGCATCAGTAGCGGGTCGATGTTTCCTCCGGAGAGCACCACCACCGTCTTTGCCGGGTTCAGACCCAGTTCTTCGAGCTTGCCTTCGAGCAGCGCGGCGACACCGACAGCTCCGGCAGGTTCGACCACGAGCTTGGAACGTTCCATCAGGAAGACCAGCGCGCGTGCCAGTCCATCCTCGGAGACCGTGACCACTTCGTCAACAAGCTCCCGGATGATTTGGAACGGCAGCTGGCCGGGGCGTCCCACGGCGATGCCATCGGCGATGGTGCGCACGGTGTCTAGCGGCACCAAGGCATCAGCAGCGAGAGAGGGAGGGTAGGCCGCGGCGTTCTCGGCCTGCACTCCGATGATCTTGATATCGCGGCCCAGCTCCTTGGCACGGGATTTGATGGCCACAGCAACCCCTGCCAGCAGGCCGCCGCCGCCCACACCCATCAGTACGGCGTCGACGTCAGGAAGCTGCTCCAGGATCTCCAACCCAATGGTGCCTTGCCCGGCAATGATGTCGGGGTTGTCGAAGGGGTGCACGAACACCGCACCGGTTGCGGTGGCGTAGCGTTCGGCCTCCGCCAGCGCTTCGTCAACATTGTGTCCGTGCAGGATGACCTCGGCCCCGTGGTCGCGGGTGGCCGTGAGCTTGGGCAGCGCCACACCTAAGGGCATGTAGATACGCGCCTGGATGCCCAGCCGCCGTGCCGCCTGGGCTACGCCCTGGGCATGGTTTCCGGCCGAAGCTGCGACGACGCCGCGGGCACGCTCCTCCATGGTCAGTTTGGCCATGCGCACATACGCACCGCGGACCTTGAAGGAACCGGCACGCTGCAGGTTCTCGCACTTCAGGTAGACCTCGGAACCAATGTCCAACGACAGCGCGCGGGAGTGCTCCATCGGCGTGCGGACGGCCACGCCCTCTAGCAGGTCACGGGCCGCTTCGATGTCGGACAGGATCACCGGGAGTTGAGTCTTCTGGATCATGGGAGAGGCTTTCTTCTCGGCGTGGTCTCACGCGGGTGCAATCTAGGGATTGAAGCATTCGATGGCCGGACCTTGGACCGGGGATGACCGGTGCGTTGGTGCGGATCAGGAACCTGGGTCTGGTTCTTCTCCGTCAAGGTCGGCGGGAGCCGGTTCCGCGATGCGGCCCGGCTTGGTAATTCGTGGGCCGCTGGCGGCCGCAAGTTCAGGGGTGCCGGGGTCAAAGAGCGGATCATTTTCCCAGCTGCGGTCGGCAATGTACTTGACCACGGTATTGGACACGGCCAAGACGGGGACGGCGAACAGCGCGCCGGGGATGCCGCCGACAAGGGAGCCGCCGGTTACTGCCATGACCACTGCCAAGGGGTGCAGGCTGACTGCCTTGCCCATGACCAGTGGTTGCAGGATATGGGATTCTGCCTGCTGGACGAACAAGACCACCAACATCATGATCAAGGCGTTGACCCAGCCATTGGCCACCAGTGCCAACAGGATCGCTACTGCCCCGGTGACCAGCGCGCCGACCACAGGAATGAAGGATCCGATGAACACCAGGACACCCAGTGGTAAGGCTAGGGGCACGCCGAGGATCAGCGCGCCCACTCCGATGCCCACCGCGTCGATGAAAGCGACAAAGAGCTGGACGCGCACGTAGGACACCATCGAGCCCCAGCCACGATGCCCGGCGCCGTGCGCTGCGGCGCGCGCCCTGCGCGGCAGCAGGTTGATGAAGAAGCGTCCGATCCGTGGCCCATCAAGCAGCAGGAAGATCAGGGAGAAAAGCACCAGCAGCAACCCCGCCACCAGATGGCCAAGCGTGCTGCCCCAGGACAGTGCACCCGAGAGGATCGATGAGGAGTTGTTCTTGAGCTGGTTCAGGGCGTCTTGGAAGAGCCTGTCCAGGTCTTGGTTGCTCAGCCCGAGGGGGCCGGTGGCGAGCCAGCGCTGGATCTGGCTGACTCCGGTCAGGGCTTGGGCCCAGAGCGACGCGAATCCCGTGGCCAAACGCTGGCCAACGATCGATAGTCCCCCAACAAGCAGGCCCAGGAAACCAATCATGGTCACTCCCACGGCAAGACCCTTGTGGAAGCGCAAGGCACGGACCATGAACGTGACCAGTGGGCTGAGCAGCCCAGCCAGCAGCGCCGCGATCGCCAGGGAAATCGCCAACAGCGCGACATGCGAGAGAAGCCATACGATGATGCCGACGGCCAGCACGATGACGATCAGACGCCAAGACCAGGACGCGGCAATTCGGACTCCGTAGGGCAGGTCCTCAGCCGCGGCATGTTCGGTGTAGGCACTTGCTGGAGGTTCTTGCGCAGGTGCCCCTAACGCAAGGCGCTGTTTGGCAGCCTGGGCACTTTCCTGCATGGCTTCGGTGGCCTCGGCAAGGCGCCTGAGGGCCCGTGGCAGCTTCATGCGCCGACTCCCTGCGGAAGGGGGAGATATTGCGCGCCGTTGCGCGCCGCTATCCCGCTCGCACATTTGGTGCCTGTCAATGCCATAAACATACGCTATCCCTTGAAAGATGCACGCGCGGCATAGATGACGCACATATTGCACAAAAAACGCGGGGCGGTACCCATATCATGGGTACCGCCCCGCGGTGATACAGCAGATTGACTAGTCGTCGCCACGCAGGATGGCCAAAATGCGCAGAATCTCGACGTAGAGCCAGATCAACGTCACGGTCAGGCCGAAGGCGGCCGACCAGGCCATCTTGGCTGGGGCTCCCTGGCGGACGCCCTCGGTGATGTTCGTGAAGTCCAGAACCAGTGCGTAGGTGGCCAGCAAGACCGCCAGCACGCCGATTCCTAGCCCCAGCAGGCCGCTGCGCATGCCGAACATGCCGTCGATGGTGCCGGTCATCATCAGCACGAAGTTCAGCAGCGAGAAGACGCCGTAGCCGATCATTGCGATGAAGAACATGCGGGTCATCTTGGGGGTGGCGCGGTATTTACCGGAACGGTAGAGCACCAGAGTCACGGCGAAGACCGAGAAGGTCGCCAAGACCGCCTGTACGGCGATTCCTGGGTACATGTTTTCAAAGAAGCCGGACAGTCCGCCGAGGAAGATGCCTTCGAACCCTGCGTACAGCATGATCAGCACCGGCGAAGGCTGGCGCTTGAAGGCATTAACCAGACCAAGGACCAAGCCGACTATTGCGCCGACGAGCATCAGGCCCGGCAGCGTCCAGCCGATGGCTGCGCCAATGAGAACTAGGCCGAGGGTCACCATCGTCTTGTTGATGACATCGCCGTAGGTCATGCGGCCGGTTTGCTGCGGCGATGCGGACGGCTGCGAATACATGTCCTGCAAGGCCTGCGAGCTCATCGGTTGAGCATAAGTCGTGGACGCGCCACCCGTTGCGCCGGCCGCACGGGTCTGCTCGCGGTAATTCTTGGAATTGAAGACCGGGTTTCCGCCCAGGGCCATATGTTTCTCCTCGGTAGGGTTGTCAGTTAATAGCCTACGTTGGTTCAACGCACGAAGCGGACCAAAAAATCCCTAAAACAGCACCTTTCTTAGGAATAAACAAACAGTTCACTGCTTTGGCCCCGCGCATCTCTGGATAATGGCGCCGCTCCCTGCATCAGCACTGCCGCCCCCGACCCACTTTTCACTACGAATGCCTCGGCCAGCAACGGCGGGCCTTGACCGGAACGTTACGTAAATCGGCAATCACGTGGCCCACTACATGTTTCTTTCAGCGTTCTTGGCATTACGATTGGCAACAAAGGTGACATGGGCCACATAAAATCCGGTTGGCCATTGTGTCCATGGGGCGGACAACGACGAAAGGGCTTACATCGTGCTTCGTCAAGCCAGATCGGCAGCTGGGAAGTTCGTGGTCGTCCTGGGAATCTTCGTGGGTGCTTTATTCGCCGCGACACTCGCTCCGTCTGCTGCGGCAGCCTCACCCAACCCCTCCTTCCAAGTGCACGCCCCCATGCAACAGCAGGAGTTCTCCATTCGTGGAACCCTGCGTGACGGTAGCGACCCCGTGCCCGAGGTCCGCATCGTCGCCACCTCAAGCACGGGCTTCAGCGCGGAGGTCACCACCGACGCCAACGGCAGGTGGGTCATTGTGGTTCCCGAAAAAGGAACCTACGAGGTGTTGCTGGATGTGGCCACCCTGCCCGAGGGAAAGCCCCTTGCCGAAGGCGAAGCAAATCCGCGCATCGTGGAATTCGGAACGTCCTCGAACATGGGTGTCATCTTCAAGGTCGGAGAGAATGCGGCCGTCGCAACAACTTCCTTCGGTGCGGTTCTCGCCGAGCGCGTGGTTGCAGGCCTGAGCTTCGGGCTGCTGCTGGCCCTCACTGCCGTCGGGCTATCGCTTGTTTTCGGCACCACCGGCCTGACCAACTTCGCCCACGGTGAGATGGTGACTTTCGGAGCGGTTGCGGCATTCGGCCTCGCCGCCATCGGCTTACCGCTTTGGGTCGCCATCGCGGGCGCCATCCTGCTCGGCGGCGTCCTGGGCTGGGTGCAGGACTGGGGATTGTGGCGCCCGTTGCGGCACCGGGGCTCAGCACTGGTCCCGATGATGATTGTCTCGATCGGCTTGGCGTTGGCCATGCGCTACATCATCTTGTTCTTCTTCGGCGGAACCACCGAGCAGCTGCCGTCGGCGCAAAGCCCGCTGCTGAAGGTCGTCGGGGTCACGATTTCGCGCAACACCTTGATCTCGCTGGTGGTATCACTGGTGGTCATTGTCGTGGTGGCGTTGCTGCTGCTCAAGACGCGGTTTGGCAAGGCAACCCGCGCCGTGGCCGATAACCCGGCACTGGCCGCGGCGTCAGGTATCGATGTCGACCAGGTCATCCGGATGGTCTGGGTCGTCGGAAGCATGCTTGCCGCCCTCGGCGGGATCCTCTGGGCCTATTACCGACCTGGCGTCACCTTCAACATGGGCCAACAGATCCTGCTGATGATCTTTGCCGGGGTCACCCTCGGCGGTCTCGGCACGGTCTTCGGTGCGCTCCTCGGCTCGGTACTCGTTGGGCTGATGGTCGAGGTCTCCACCATCTGGCTGGAGGCCGACCTCAAGTACGTCGGCGCATTGGCCGTCATGATCCTGGTGCTGCTGTTCAGGCCCCAAGGGCTCCTTGGACGCGGCGAGCGTGTGGGTTAGAGAGGAAACGGAACATGGACTTCGCAACGATCTTCACCAACGCGCTGACACAGATCATCAGCCCCATCACTGCATCGTACGCACTGGCCGCCCTGGGCTTGGCCGTGCACTTCGGTTATGCCGGGCTGCTGAACTTCGGCCAGGCCGGGTTCATGGCCGTCGGGGCTTATGGGTTTGCCATCTCCACGCTCACCTTCGGTGCGCCGTTGCCGCTGGCACTGCTCATGGCCATTGCCGCTTCCGTGCTTTTCGCACTGTTGCTGGGCATCCCGACACTTCGGCTGCGCGCGGACTACCTGGCGATCGTGACTATTGCTGCCGCGGAAATCGTCAGGTACATCGTCACCACCAACTCGTTGACCGCCGTCACCGGGTCGGCCAACGGGCTGGCGACCTTTGAACGCGGCTTCTTTGCCCTCAATCCCATTCCGCCCGGTGACTACAGCGTTGGACAGTTGCGCTTCAATGAACGCAATCTCTGGATCACGATCATCGCGTGGGGCTTGGTGCTGGTGTGCGCGCTGGCGGTGTGGGGGCTCATGCGCAGCCCCTGGGGCCGGGTCCTGAAGGGAATCCGCGAGGACGAAAATGCCGTGCAGTCGCTGGGGAAGAACATCTTTGTGTACAAGATGGAGGCGTTAGTGATCGGTGGGATATTCGGTTCTCTGGCCGGCATCCTTTTCACTCTTCCCACCGGCGCCGTCCAACCAGCCAACTACGGATCCGAACTCACGTTTTTCCTTTGGACGGCGTTGCTGCTCGGCGGCATGGCCACGGTCTTCGGCTCGGTCCTCGGAGCGATGATTTTCTGGGTGGTGCTCTCCCTGACCCAGGGCATCCTCCTGGGGCTCATCGATGCGGGCGTCATCACCTTCCTGACCAGCATCCAGGCGGGCCAGCTGCGCTACATCCTCGTCGGGGTCGCGTTGATGCTGTTGATGATTTTCCGTCCCCAAGGGATCCTGGGCAACAAGAAGGAGCTGGCATTCTCATGACTGATACATCCCGATTCGCCGACTCCCCCGCAGCGGGCACCTCCCCCGCCTCCGCCCCCGGAAACCAGTACATGGACGATGCCCGGCCCATAGCCGTGGGCACTGCCGGGCCGGGCTGCGCGAAGCGCGACCCGATCATCGTGGCCGACGGTGTCCGCCGGACTTTTGGTGCGCTGAACGCCGTGGACGTGGAGCATGTGGAGATTCCGCGGCACAAGATCACGGCGCTGATCGGTCCGAACGGGGCGGGCAAGACAACCTTGTTCAACCTCCTCACCGGCTTCGACTCCCCAAATGCCGGCTCGTGGACCTTCGACGGCCACGATTTGGCGGGGGTCCAGCCGCACCGGGTGGCCTGCCTCGGCATGGTGCGGACTTTTCAGCTGACCAAGGTCATGGGCAAGCTGACGATCATCGAAAACATGCGGTTGGGCGGCCAGGACCACCCCGGCGAAAGCCTCTGGCGGTCCCTGCTCCCCTGGCTTTGGAAGCCCCGGGAGCAAGAACTCACGGCGATCGCCGATGAATTGTTGATCAAGTTCAAGCTGGCCGAAAAACGTGAGGAGTATGCTGCATCCCTCTCCGGCGGCCAACGCAAGCTCCTGGAAATGGCCCGTGCGCTCATGGCCGACCCGAAGCTGATCATGCTCGATGAGCCGATGGCCGGGGTGAACCCGGCGCTGACGCAATCGCTGCTTGACCACATCAAGAATCTCAAGGCCAGCGGAACCACCGTGCTGTTCGTGGAGCACGATATGCACGTGGTGCGGCACATTGCCGACTGGGTCATCGTCATGGCCGAGGGCCGTGTGGTGGCGGAGGGGCCACCCCGGGAAGTCATGAAGGATCCGGCCGTCATTGACGCGTACCTCGGTGCCCACCATGATGTGGACCTGGGAACGGCCGGGGGTACCGCGCAATTGGAGGATGCCCTGAGCGAAGACGAGGAATCGGTGATAGGCACCGAAGACGCCGGCGAACTGCTTGCCCCTCGCGCCCCGGACACCACCGCTGACGAACCGGAGGTCAGACCATGAATACGTCGCTGCAACCCGCGGTTGTCACGGTCACCGATCTGGTCGCTGGCTATCTGCCCGGGGTCAACATCCTCAATGGCTGCAATCTCGAGGCCCGCGAGGGCGAGCTCATCGGAATCATCGGTCCCAACGGGGCGGGCAAGTCCACGCTGCTCAAGGCCATGTTCGGGCTCGTCAAGGTGCATTCGGGGACCGTGGTGGTGCACGGTGACGACCTGACGGGCCTCAAGGCCAACAAGCTGGTCAGTCGTGGACTGGGATTCGTGCCGCAGAACAACAACGTTTTCACGTCCCTGACAATTGAGGAAAACCTGCAAATGGGGGTGTTCCAGCGACCCAAGGACTTCGCCGAGCGTTTTGACTTTGTCGCCTCGCTTTTCCCCGAGCTGGGAAAGCGCAGGGGCCAACGCGCGGGTTCCCTCTCCGGAGGGGAACGGCAAATGGTGGCCATGGGGCGCGCGCTGATGATGCAACCTGCAGTGCTACTACTCGACGAGCCCTCTGCCGGGCTCTCACCCGTCAAACAGGACGAAACGTTCCTGCGGGTGCACGAGATCAACCGCGCCGGTGTGTGCGTGATCATGGTCGAACAGAACGCCCGGCGTTGCCTGCAGATCTGCGACCGCGCCTATGTCCTGGATCAAGGACGGGATGCACACACGGGCACGGGACGTGAACTGATGAAAGACCCCAAGGTCATCCAGCTATATCTCGGCGATCTCGCCGAAACCGTGGAACGCGAAGAAGCCGATTGACCCCGGTGTGGATGGCCGGCAACACCCCGGCGTATCGCACCACACGGTGGCGGGACCGATCCTCCGATCGGTCCCGCCACGGCGGTGCTTGGTCTGCGGAGCCGGCCTAGACGGCTCCGGCCTCCTCGCGCAGTGGTTGCGGCACGTTGTTCTCGTCGTATTCGAAGATCCCCATGATCCCCTCGGTGATGTCACCGTTCCCGTCGAAGCTGATCGGGCCCGAGATGCCGTCGTAATCGATGTCCTTGCCGTCGTCGAGAAGCGTCTTGCAGGTGGCGAAGTCGTTGCACTTTTCGCCGTCGCGCGAGACACTTTCCAGTTCCTTGGCAATCGCCGCTGGATCGACCGACTTCGCGGCCGTGGCGGCGAGGGCAATCAACGTGGTGGCATCGTAGGACTCAGCGGCATAGTTCCAGTCTTTGAGGCTGTCATTGACTGTTGCCAGGCGGTCCTTGAAATCTTCGGCGGCGAACGAGCCGGGCTGCGTTCCCTTCGCTCCCTTGAGGGTCCCCTTGTCGAAGTCCTTCGAGTAATCGGTAACGTTGCCGTCAACAAAGTACATCTGCGTGGGTTTGATGCCCTTCTGGATCAGCAGTGGAATGATGGAGCGGGCTTGGTCGAAACTCAGGATGGCAATGGCATCCGGCTTGGCCGCGACGACCTCGTCCACCTGCGAGGAAAATTGCGAATCTCCCTCGTTGAACATGGATTCGGCCACGATCTCGCCGCCGGCACCTTCGACGGCGCCTCGGATGTTCTTGGCCAGTCCCGTTCCGTAGGCGTCGTTGAGCACGATCATCCCCACGGTGGCGGCTCCCTCGCCCACCATGACATTGCCGAGGATGCGTCCCTGCATGACATCCGAGGGCGCGGTGCGCCAGTACAGGCCCTTGTCGTCCCAGTCCGTGAAGTCAGGAGAGGTGTTGGCCGGGGACATCATGAGCGTTCCAGCGCCGGTGATCTGGTTGATCACGGTCTTAGTGACTCCGGAGGAAGCTGCCCCGATGATCGCCGAGACTCCCTGCCCCAGCATCTCGGTGCTGGACTGCGTGGCAATGTTCGTCGTGGTGTCACCCGAATCGCGGTGCATCGCAGTGGCGTCCTTGCCGTTGACGCCGCCTGCCGCATTGATCTCCTCGACGGCCAGGTCCACACCTGCAGTCATCGGGGGCCCGAAGAAGGACAGCCCGCCGGTGTTCGGCAGCAGGGTGCCCAGTTTGAGCTCCCCGTCCCCGGCTGGTGCTGCGGCCGAGTCCGCCGCGGGGCTGGTTGTCGCATCACCGCCTCCGCCGCCGCAGGCAGTGGCAGTCAGAGCCAGGGCGGCTCCGATGGCTAGAAAGCGACTTCGTCGAGCAAAACGCGATGGGGTATGGGCGACCATGTCGTATCTCCTCAAAAGTATGCCTTCGAGGCAAGCGCCCTTCCGGCTGCCGAGTGTCCCCAGCTACTAGGAACGTAACGTAAATCACACCGCAATATAAGGCGTGGTTGATTACATGCCTATAACGAGTGGCCAAAGGCCTGAAATGGGAGTCGGACTTCGACCACATCCGCACCTCTGTACGTCGGGAACACCTCGCTGACTCCGATGGCTAACCGGAAACCCACGGATGGCCTGTGGGAGTGGTCCGGCCGCGGGCGCAAGCTGTCTCAGTCGTCACCACGGCAAAAAAAATCTGGCTCCTACTTCCCTGTAAACAGCGGGAAGTAGGAGCCAGATTTTTTGTACCCCCAGTGGGACTCGAACCCACAAGCCTTGCGGCAGCTGATTTTAAGTCAGCCGTGTATACCATTCCACCATGGGGGCCTACCCAACCAAGCGTACAAGAACGTTTCCACGAATGAGAAACGAACGTGACACCGGAAACGGGAGGCGGTGCGTGGCACCGCCGTCACACGGAGAGACCCCGGGCTGTGGGCCTATCACTGGCCCGGGATCCGTGTGGCGGCGACACCACCGCGGTCGACCTTTGTTGCTAGGCGCGCGGCTTCGGGGTTGCGGCCTCAACGAAGGTCGCGCGCGGGTTTTCGAGGTTGTTCAACTGCAAGGTGTCGCGGGTGAAGAACAACGCCACCATCCAATCGCCCAAGACGCGGAACTTGCGCTCGAAGGTCGGCATGGCCATGCCGTGGTAGCCGCGGTGAGCCATCCATGCTGGCCAGCCCTTGAGGTGGACACCCATGACCTTGGCAACGCCCTTGTTCGCACCGAAACCAGCAACTGCGCCGAGGTTCTTGTGCTTGTAGTTCTTGACGCGTCCAACACCGTAGCGGGTTGCGTAGAGGTTGTGCGCGAGCAGCTTGGCCTGACGAACCGCGTGCTGTGCGTTCGGGACGCAGGTGCCGTCGGGCAGGCCACCGGTGACATCGGGCACTGCCGAGACGTCGCCCGCGGCCCAAGCACCCTCGATGGCTACGCCGTCTTCACCGGTGATGCGCAGGTCGGTGCCGGTCATGACACGGCCGCGAGCCTCGATCGGGAAGTCGGTGGAGCGAACCATCGGGTTAGCCATAACACCGGCGGTCCAGATCAGCGTGTCCGATTCGAAGGTTTCGGCTGCGGACTTGTCGGGCATGTTGATCAACGCGAGCTTGCCGTCGGTAGCGTCGGCCAGCGAGGTATTCAGCAGAACCTCGATACCGCGGCTGCGCAGGTGGTCAACAACCCACAGGGCCTGGTCTTCGGTCACCTCGGGCATGATGCGGCCCATGGCTTCAACCAGGACGAAGCGCATTTCGTCCTTGCCGATGCGACCGTTGAGCTTGGCCGCGTGGCGGGCCATGTCCTCGATCTCGGCAATGGTCTCGATGCCGGCGAAGCCGCCACCGACCACAACGAAGCTCAGGGCGCGCTTGCGCTCGGCTGCATCGGTCATCAGGGACGCCGATTCGATCCGCTCAAGGATCTTGTTGCGCAGGGCAACGGCTTCCTCGATGGACTTTAGGCCGATGCCGGAATCTGCCAGGCCCGGGATCGGGAAGGTTCGGGTGATGGCGCCGGCGGCCATGACCACATCGCGGTATTCGAGCTCGAAGGGCTCGCCGACAACCGGGACAACGACCGCCTTGTTGTTCTTGTGGTCGATCGCCGAGACGCGGCCCGTGATCAGTTCAGCGTGCTTGAGGTGCTGACGGTGCGAAACCACGACGTGGCGCGGTTCGATCTGTCCACCTGCGACCTCGGGCAGGAACGGCTGGTAGGTCATGTACGGCAGTGGGTCCACGACGGTGACGATACCGCCATGGTCCTTGACCTTCTTCTGCAGCTTCATTGCGACATAGAGTCCAACGTAGCCGCCGCCGACAACAAGAGTGCGCGGGCGATCGGAAAATTGTGTAGTGATAGGCATATGCCCCATACTATCCCCAAAAACACTGTTTGTGAAAGTCTTCACTAGCACTTTTTGGGGTGGTGACCAGCACAGTCCTTCGTGCGCGCCTACTCCTCGCGGCCGGACTCCGGCAGCTCATCGAAAATGTCCTTGCCTCCGCCATGTTCACCGAGCTTCAGCTTGGAAACCGTCGCGCTTTTGGCAGATTCGGCCAGCACTGCCCGGCGCCGGGAACGTAGGACGTGCACCATCCCCCCGAGCAGCGTGAACAGTAGTATTCCGGCCGAGCCGAGGACTAGCAACGGCGGCAGAAAGGCGTTTTTCTCTACCGGTGCGATCGGAGCCGGGGCGGCGATGGGCTTAATGTTCGATTTCTCGGTGGAAATCGCGGGGTCATCGGTGGGCGAGGCGCTGACCTCGGCGCCACGGCGGTGCACCCTGATCCATTCGGTAATGGTATTCATCGGGTTGGCCTCGACCTCGGGGACCTTGGCTGTGAGTGCGGCGTGGGCATCTAAGATGCCGTGACCATAGAGGTTATCAACACCCGGCTTGCCTGCCTCACGGGCCGTGGCAAGGATTCTGTTGATGACCTGCGGGGCCTTCATATCAGGATATTTGGAGCGGATCATCGCCGCTACCCCGGCAACCAATGGCGCGGCACCCGAGGTGCCAGACCAGTCCGCGTATCCTCCCCCGGGCAAGCCGCCCACGAGTGGGTCGGCCGGTGCGGCCACACCGATACTGATTCCCTCGGTGGAGGAATCGACGCTGGCCTTGCCCTTCTGGTCGACGCCCGCCACCGTCAGCACCCCGGGAATCGTTGCCGGCGCACCAACTTGCTTCATTCCCCCGGCACGGTTGCCCGCGGCCGCGACGATGACCACGTCTTTGTCCTCCGCGTATTTGAACGCGGTGTCCCAACTGGTGGGCCAGTCCGGCTGCGTGGAGCCCAGGGAGATGTTGATGACCTTGGCCCCGTTGTCCACCGCCCATTTCACGGCCGCCGGCACCTGTTCTTCAACGGAGATCCCGGCCGGGTTCGCGGTACCCATCCACAGGGAGACGGATAGCAACTCGGCTTCCGGCGCCACCCCGATCAGTCCGTCCGGACCCGGGCCCGGCTTGGGGATCTCGATATCCTCGGGCTTCTCGGGCGGGTCCTCTTCTTCTTCCTCAGCGGTCTCGACCGCTCGCTCATAAGCAATCTTTTGGGCTTCGGCATCGGCCTTGGCCGCAGCGATCGCCGATTTGTTGTTCCCGCGGCCTGCCAGCAGCGTCCCGACTAGGGTTCCGTGCTCGGGCAAGGTGCCCAGCGGCTTGGAACCATCGGGGGTACCCGCCCCGGAAACGTCGGTACCGCCGGTGACCACGCCGCGCAAGTCCGGGTGAGCGGAGTCGATGCCCGTGTCAATGACCGCGACCTTGACTCCTGCACCCTTGGAAACTTCCCAGGCCTTGGTGATCCCCGAGGATTTGAGCCACCACTCCCCCTCGCGCGCGGCATCGGCGTGGGCTGCGGGGGCCACGGCTGTGAATGCGGCAAGACCAAGCACTAGGGTCAGGACCGAGGCCGTGAGGCGACGCAGTCGTTGGCTCAAGTGATCTCCTAGCGTGGTGCGTGGGGGCTGGCGAAAGCTACTGCTATCAGAGTCCCGGGCGAAGGCCCAAGGCAATACCGTCCAGAATATCGTGCTCTGAGGCCGTGGCAGTGGTGATCCTGCCCTCAGTGCGGCTGGCCACGCGCTGCAGGATGCACCCGAAGATCAGGGCGCCTGCGGCAATGACGTCCACCCGCCCGGGATGCATATAGCCAAGTGCGGCACGGGTTTGGCGGTCTGCACCAAGTATCAGTTCGATGGCCGATTCGTATGCGGAGAGCGTGGTTTCGGCACCGTGGATGAGGGAGGAGTCATAGTGCTCCAGCCCGAGCGCGGCGGCGGTCAATGTGGTGATGGTCCCGGCCACACCCACGATCTTCTCCACGCTGCCCAAGTCAATGCTTTCCTCGACGGTGTCCAGCACCGCGTTGACCTGGGCGCGTGCCGCGGCCAGGGTTTCCGGTGTCGGCTGCTGCGCACCCCAGAACCGTTCGGTCAGCCGCACACAGCCCATGTCCATGCTGCGCGAGGCCAGCGGACCGTGGGCATCGCCTAGGACGAACTCCGTCGATCCCCCACCCAGATCGATGACCAGGATGCGTGTTCCGGCGGCGGCCGGCGCCACGGAGGTGGCACCGGCGAAGGACAGTGCCGCTTCCGTCTCACCGGGAACGACCTCCGGGTCCACGCCCAGACGTGCCCTGACCCCGGCGACAAAGATGTCACGGTTTGTTGCATCCCGGGTCGCCGAGGTAGCCACGAAGCGGATGGAGCCGGCCCCGTGTTCGCGGATCAGCGCGGCATACTCGTCAATGGCGGCAAAGGTGCGTTCAAGCGCCTCGGGTGCCAGCTCCCCGGTGGAATCCACGCCTTGGCCCAGGCGCACGATCCGCATTTCACGCACCACCTCGGACAGGCCCGGACCATTCGGCGTCTCAAGGGGATCGGCAATGAGTAGGCGGATCGAGTTGGTCCCGCAGTCGATCGCCGCGACGCGGCTCATGCGCCGGAGACTTCGTCGGTGCCGACTGCCGCGGCTTCGCGGGCAGCACGCGCAGCCTTGCGCTCGGCCTGTTTGATGGCAGGGTCAACCGCCTGGGTCTTGACGTGGCGCGACCGGTCCTGGCTGGGTGCCGGACCTTCGGTGTCCCAGGCCCCGGCACAGCGGCAGATATCCGTGGTCCACCATTCGGCGATCGCCGCGAGTGCTCGGTCCCCCAGTGGGTTGATGCCCGGGCCTGCGGCCAGCGAGTGGCCCACCAATACGTGCAGGCACTTCACCCGGGTGGGCATGCCACCGGCGGACACCCCGGCAATTTCCGGTACTGCACCGGTGCCTGAACGTTCACCGATCGCGTCGCGCACCGCCAGGTATTCTTCGTGGGCGCGGGCATAACCGGCTGCCAGCACGGCGTCTTCGCCTAGTTCGGTGTTCATCTCATTCATCAGTCCCGCTGCTTCTAGGCGCGAGACAGCTGCGGTGATCACAGGGTGCGTCAGGTAGTAGGTGGTCGGGAACGGGATCCCCGAGGAGAGCCGGGGTGCGGTGGTGGCCACCAGCGGGTTCCCGCAGGTGCACCTAGCACCGATCTCCACCACATCGCGCACCGGGCGGTTCAGTTGGCGGGAAAGGGTCTCCAGGTCTTGGGCGCTGGGCACTCGTGCTGCTGCATCGAGTGCTTCGTGGTTTTGGTTCGCGGCGTCCACAGGTGGGAGCATCTCCTCGCGTTGATGAATGGGGGGGGCTTGGCAGGGTTTTCTTGGGGGTGGTGCTCAGTCGGTGGCTGCGCGTTGCACCGAGTCAAAGAGCGCATCGACCCAGGGCAGATCCGCGCGGACCTCTGCGGGGCTTTGGTTGGCCTCTTCGGGATCCACGTCCTCGGGTGCGGTACCGACGACCATGTAGTTGCGTTCGCCCGGCATGACCAAGTTTATCCGGTCGCGAGCCTGCTGCTTGATGTACAGCGGATCGTCCCAGCGGGCGATCTGCTCCTTGAGCGCTTCCTGTTCGGCCTGCTTAGCGTCGATCGAGGTGCGCAATGCTGCGATCTCGTCGCTCTGCCGTGCGTAGGTGCCGATACTGGGGACCAGCAAGACGGCGAATACCGACAGCGCAATGCTCAACGCCAGCAGGCGGCCGGAGAAGCTGCGGGCCGGGATCGGCTTCTTGGGACCGGCCGGCGACTTGCGCTCACTCTTCTGGGCCGCCCGCTCGTCCTTGCGCACGGCTCCGGAGAGCAGGTTACGGTCTTCGATCCGGCGCTGCGAGGCGGTGGCCTTCACTTTAGGCTTCGGCTTGGGCTTTGCCACAGGATGGGCCGTTGTCTGCTTCGGTGGGGTCCCTGCAGGTTTACGGCCCGCCGCGCCCGCTTTGGCCTCGGGGTCGACAGGTCCCAGCGGGACCACCTTCGGCCGTTGCGCAGAGTCTGCGGTGGGCTTCGCGGCAGGTTTCTTCACCGGAGGGGTTGCGGAGTGCGGTCGGGGGGCCTGGGGCCGGGCCTGCTGCGTGTTGGCCGATGCTGCTGCATCCTGCGGGGAATCCGGGCTCGCCTCATGCCGCCGGTCCCGGCCTGAGGACCCGGAGCGTGGCATGGGAGGACGTCGCGTGGCCATCGTGCTCCTTGTGCCTCTCGGCCCGGAAACCTTGGTGGATGGCCCCGGGGTGTCTTGGGATCAAGCTTTTGGGGTTAAAACAAAAACTCGTGGGGGAACCAAGAATAGTTCCCCCACGAGCCTACGTGTAATTACCGCTGGTTATGCACCGAAACGCGGGAAGGCGCCGGCACCGGCGTAAACCGCTGCATCGCCGAGTTCCTCTTCGATGCGCAGCAACTGGTTGTACTTGGCAACGCGCTCCGAGCGGGCCGGAGCACCGGTCTTGATCTGCCCGGCGTTGGTGGCAACGCAGATGTCGGCGATCGCGGTATCTTCGGTCTCGCCCGAGCGGTGCGAGGTGATCGTGGAGTAGCCGGCACGCTGGGCCATCGAGATGGCGTCCAGGGTTTCGGTCAGGGTCCCGATCTGGTTGACCTTCACCAGCAGCGAGTTGGCGGTGCCGGACTCGATGCCGCGGGCCAGTCGCTCAGGGTTGGTGACGAACAGGTCATCGCCGACCAGCTGCACCTTGTCACCGATGGCGTCGGTGAGGGTCTTCCAGCCTTCCCAGTCGTCTTCGTCCAGTGGGTCTTCGATGGAAACCAGCGGGAAGTCGGCGACCAGCTTGGCGTAGTAGTCGCTCATTTCCTGCGCCGAAATCGACTTACCTTCGAACTGGTAGGTGCCGTTCTCGAAGAATTCCGAGGAAGCGACGTCCAGTGCCATGGCGATGTCTTCACCCGGGGTGTAGCCGGCGCGGGTGATGGCCTCGGTGATCAGCTCGAGTGCTGCACGGTTGGAGGGCAGGTTCGGGGCGAAGCCGCCCTCATCCCCCAGGCCGGTGGACAGGCCCTTTTCCTTCAGCACGGACTTGAGGTTGTGGTAGACCTCAACTCCCCAGCGCAGGCCTTCGGAGAAGGTCGATGCGCCGATCGGGGCGATCATGAATTCCTGGATGTCAACATCGGAGTCGGCGTGTGAGCCGCCGTTGAGGATGTTCATCAGCGGAACCGGCAGCACGTGGGCGTTCGGACCGCCCAGGTACTTGTACAGCGGCAGGTTCGAGGACTCGGCTGCGGCGTTGGCCACGGCGAGGGAAACACCCAAGATGGCGTTGGCGCCGAGCTTGGATTTGTTCGGCGTGCCGTCCAGATCAATCATCAGCGAATCAAGGGCACGCTGGTCGGTGGCATCCAAGCCCTCGACTGCGATACCGATGTCATCGATGACGGCGTTGACGGCGTTGAGAACACCCTTGCCCTGGTAACGCTTGGGGTCTTCGTCGCGGCGCTCTGCTGCTTCGAAAGCACCGGTGGAAGCGCCGGAAGGAACTGCTGCGCGACCCATCGAGCCGTCGGAAAGCAGGACCTCAACCTCAACGGTTGGGTTGCCGCGCGAATCGAGGATCTCGCGGGCGTGAATGGCTTCAATCAATGCCATGGGAAGGTACTCCTTCAAAGTGTGGATGATAGTCGAACGTGTTCTGCATGACGCAGGCGCCGTTGCCTGCCCCCAGCCTAGCGTGGACTCAGGGATGTCAACGATGTTGTTTCAGGCGTTTTCGCCCTCGGCACGGGCGAGATGTTGGTATACGACGTTGCGCAGGGCCCGCTCGGCATCGAGCCCGTGGCTCCGGGCCACGTCGCATAGGGCCAGCAGTTGCTCACCGAGTTCCTGCTCGTTGTGCGGAATACCTGCAACCGGTGCCCCCTGCAGAACCAAGGAATCCGCATTTTCCCCGCCCTGGATGGCATCAGCATTTGGCGCAGCATCGGTGATCGCCGCGTGGCGTTCGGAGCGGGCTAGAAATGATTGGGCATAAAGCAAGGCGGGCAAGTTCTTGGGCAGGCCCGCAACGGCGGACTCGTTGAGCGGTTTTTCGGCACGCTTGGCACGGTCCCATGACTCGATGATTTCGGCGATCGACTCGGGGAAGCTGTCCTTGAGGCTGCCATCGGGATGGAAGATGTGGGTATTGCGGCGAACCATCTTTGCGCTCAGGAATGCGGCGACGGAATCAAAGTCGAAGGCACGGCGCTCGGCGCCGATGGACGCGTGCAAAAGAACCTGCAGCAGGATGTCACCGAGTTCGGCTTTCACCTCGGCATCCGGAGCATCTGTCTCGATGGCCTCGGTGAGCTCGTAGGACTCCTCCAGCAGGTACTGGATTAGGGACTGGTGGGTCAGCGCCGCGGTCCAGGCGCAATGCTCACGCAGCTGGGTAATAATCTGAACCAGTCGGTCGACCTGCTCACTCACTGATGGTCCTTCTCCCCGTTGATGCCAAGTGGATTCTCCGCACCAACACTATCGGACCGTACAGGTGCCGGGCCCGGGGTTTAAACACCGACCGCCGGTGCACCGGTGCCCCAAGACGGGCATCGATGCACCGGCGGTCGGTGCCGGGGCTGCGGTTTGACGCTCCCCACGCAACGGACGACTGGTTAGTCGTCTTCCTCGTCGTCGAAATCCTCGAACTCGTCGCCGTTCTGCTCTTCGGTCATCTGCTCGTAAGCCTCGTTGATGAAGTCCACCAGGGCTTCGCGTTCCTCCAACGGGAGGAACGCGGCCTCGGCGGCGTTCAGCGTGAGGTCCAGCAGGTCCTCGAGGTCGTAGTCGAAGGCCTCCACCAAGAGCTCGAACTCGTCCGAGAGCGTGGTGCCGCTCATCAAGCGGTTATCCGGGGAGATGGTCACGTTGAAGCCAGTCTGCACCAACAGGTCTACCGGGTGCGATTCGATGCCTTCGCCGAATTCGGCGGTGGCCCCGGTCTGCAGGTTGGAAGACGGGCAGATTTCCAGGGCGATGCCGCGGTCGCGGACCCAGTTGGCTACCGGGCCCAAGTTCACCAGGCCGGTATCCTCGTCGACTTCTTCGCCGTCGTCATCGAGCCCGCCGTACTGGATCTCGATGTCCTCGGCGATGCGCACGCCGTGGCCCAAGCGCTGGGCGCGGCCGGTGATGAGCGCGTCCTTGATGGAGTCCAGGCCCGCTGCTTCTCCGGCGTGCACGGTGGCGGGGAAGAAGTTTTCTGCCAACAGGTCGAAGGCTTCCTTCATGCGCGAGGGCGGGAAGCCGTCCTCGGCCCCGGCGATGTCGAAGCCGACCACGCCGCGCGAACGGTGGCGCAGGGCCAGCTCGGCGATCTCGGTTCCACGGTCCGCGTGACGCATCGCGGTGATCAGCTGGCCGACCTGGATCGGGGTTCCGGCATCGGTCAGTCGCTCGCTGGCATCCTCGAGGCCCTGCTGCACGGCCTCAACGACGTCATCGAGGGACAGTCCCTCGCGCAGGTGCTGTTCGGGGGCCCAACGCACCTCGCCGTAGACCACGCCGTCCTCGACGAGGTCCTCGACGAATTCGGCGGCTACGCGCTTGAGCGCATCCTTGGTCTGCATCACGGCGATGGTGTGCTCGAAGGTTTCCAGGTAGCGTTCCAGCGACCCGGAATCGGCCGAGGCACGGAACCAGGCACCGAGCTCCTCGGCATTGGTGGTGGGCAGCGTGTGTCCTATCGCGGCGGCCAGCTCGATGATGGTTTGCGGGCGCAATCCCCCATCGAGGTGGTCGTGCAGCGATACCTTGGGCAGTGCCCGGAAGTCGAAGGAAGGGTCATAGGCTATGTGGATCATTTCATCAGTCACCCGCCCAGCCTAGCGGGGTGCGCAGGCTTCCAACAGTGCGCGCAGGTGGTGTCGAGGCAATTGTTCACCCAACGCACAACGGGTGTTCAGCTGGTGCTTCCCACCGTTGGTTGGTCCTCGGGATCGTCCCCGGGAACCCGCACCGGGCGGGGGTCGCGCACCGGGGTTTGGCTCCCGGTGTTCACAGGATCCGGGTAGCTGTTCCGGCGCCGTCCCAGACGCACCAGCACCGCGTGGGAAAGCTTGTCGATCAGGTAGCCCATGATGATGGCCAGGCCCACGGACAAGGCGATTCCCAGCAGCTGGTTGTCGTGGAACCAGGCCCCGGCCAGCACGCCGATGGCCACCGAATAGCTGGCCCAGGCCAAACACCCGGCAGCGTCAAGAACCGTGAAACGTCGGTGCGAGAATCCCGTGGCACCCGAGCTGAGGTTCACCACGACCCGCCCGATCGGCACATAGCGGGCGGTGAAGATCAACATCGCGCCGCGCTCGTTGAGCTCGCGGCGGGCAAAGGCAAAAAGTTTTTGCGTGCGTTTCCGCCGCATCCACCCAAAGCGCTCGGTACCAATGCGCCGTCCCAGCGTGTAAGCGACCTGGTCCCCGGTGATGGCTCCCACGGCACCAGCAAGGATCAACAGGTACACGTTCGGGGTGCCGCTGCTTGCGGCAACTACTCCTAGGGCGACCAAGAGGGTCTCGGACGGGAGGATGGGAAGGAAGCCGTCGATGAAGCAAAACAGGCAAACGACCGGCAGAATCCACCACGCGTTCGCCGCGTGCACGATGGCTTCATTGATCAGATCCACTGAAAAACCGGCTTTCCAAGATGAGTGCAGCCCGCGTTAGACCCCCGCGGAAAGTTGCACGACGCTGGCCCGACGGGCCACCAGCTTCTATTCTCCCGCAATTGGCCCCGAGCGTGCATCATTCCTAGGGCTGAAGATTCGCCGGTGTGCCATGGTCCTTCAGGACCATGGCACACCGGCCACGACACCTCGGAGAGCTGCTCTTGAAAGTTCAGCGTGGTGCGATTCTTCTGTGCGTGGTCCTACTTTTCGAGGTGCTCGCCCTTGATTTTTGCTACAACAGCGGTCTTTGCAGGTTCCCAGAATATGGACACGGCGGTAAACAGTACTCCTATTGCGAGAGTCACTAGCGTTCCGCTTACACCTGACGAGACTGACCCGCTAAACAGTCCTTCTGCTAAGCCCACAGCAATTGCAAAGGGTAGCGAAAGCACAACGAGCGCAGCAAGAATCAGCACTATAGTTTTCAGTTTTCCGAATCGTGCAATTTTTACCATGTCTGAGTAATTCCCCGCTTAGTCGTTCCCATATCGATAGTTTTGCCAGCAGGCTGCTGGCTGTGGGCCGACTAGCTGTCAGCTGATCCAAGACCAGCCAATACAAGGCGCACTGTCATACTTCTTTTTCGGGGTCACCACGCTAAAAATTGAAGAGTCCGGAAAACTGCTTATCAGGAGGCGGTGATGCGCTCGTGGATCAGTGTCATATCCGGTCGGCTGCCGACCGGACCGATGGTTGCCGCCTGCTCCAGAATTTCCCGGGCCCGGTCAAAACGTTCGGGAGTGTCGGTGAGCATGGTGGCCAACGGCTGCCCGCGACGCACCTGATCCCCCGGCTTGGCATGCAAGCGCACCCCGGCACCGGCCTGCACCGGATCCTGCCGGCGGGCCCGTCCGGCACCCAAACGCCAGGCAGCAACACCCACGTCCAGTGCATCCAAGGAGGTTAAGACGCCGTCGGCCTGCGCGTAAAGAATTTCCGATTCCTTGGCCACGGGCAACGGTGCGTTGTTGTCCCCACCCTGCGCGGCGATCATGGCACGCCACTTGTCCATGGCCCTACCGTCAGTCAGTGCCGCTGCCACATCAACATCATGGATCCCGGCCCCGGCGAGCATCTCGGTGGCCAGCGCCACGGTCAATTCCACCACGTCGGCAGGGCCGCCGCCGGCAAGTACCTCGATGGATTCGGCGATCTCGATGGCGTTGCCCGCGGTGAGCCCCAGCGGGGTGTCCATATTGGTCAGCAGCGCCACGGTGTGCACCGACGCGTCGGTGCCCAGGTTCACCATGGTGGTGGCCAGTTCGCGGGCATCGGTGAAGTCCTTCATGAAGGCTCCGGAACCGACCTTCACATCGAGCACCAGCGCTCCGGTGCCCTCGGCGATCTTCTTGCTCATGATCGATGAGGCGATCAGCGGGATGGCTTCGACGGTGCCGGTGACATCGCGCAGCGCGTACAGCTTTTTGTCGGCCGGGGCCAGGGATGCCCCGGCGGCGCAGATCACCGCGCCAACCTCGGAGAGCTGGCGCATCATCTGCTCGTTACTCAGCTCCGCGCGCCATCCGGGGATGGCCTCGAGTTTGTCCAGCGTGCCCCCGGTGTGTCCTAGCCCGCGGCCGGAGAGCTGAGGGACTGCCACGCCGAAGACGGCGACCAGCGGTGCCAGGGGCAAAGTGATCTTGTCTCCCACCCCGCCGGTGGAGTGCTTGTCGGTGGTGCGCATCGGCGTGCCGCCGGGGCTGCGCAGCGTGGAGAAGTCCATGCGTTGACCCGAGTTGATCATCGCGGTGGTCCAGCGGGAAATTTCCGTCCGATCCATCCCGTTGAGCAGGATCGCCATGTTCAGCGCCGCCATCTGTTCTTCGGCAATGACCCCGCGCGTGTAGGCGTCAATAGTCCAGTCGATCTGCGCGCCGGTCAGGGTCCCGCGGTCACGCTTGACGCGGATGATGTCAACCGCGTCAAAATTTTCGATGCTCATGAATGCTCCGTTTCTCAAAAGGACCGTGCCCCGCCGCACTCCCTGTTCAAAGGGTGCGCGGCGGGGCACGAAAGGTCATAGGTTGTGCGCCCCGAACGCGTCGGGTAACACCTGGTCCATGCTTTGAATCCCGCGCGGAGTCATCAGCTCCAGGTCCTCCCCGCGGTGTTCGAAGAGCAGCTGGCGGCAGCGCCCGCACGGCATCAACGGGTTTCCGCTGGAGTCCACGCAAGAGAAGGCGCGCAGCTTGCCGCCGCCGGTGGCAAAGAGCTCGCCGACCATATTGCATTCGGCGCACAGCGTCACCCCATAGGCGGCGTTCTCCACATTGCAGCCGGAGATCATCCGCCCGTCCTCGGTCAGCGCCGCGGCACCGACCTTGAACCCGGAGTAGGGCGCGTAGGCGCGCTCCATCGCCGCCACTGCCGCAAGACGCAGTGTTTCCCAGGTTTCGGGGCCCAGCGCTTCGGTGTCTTTCACGGAACTATTCCTTCACGTACGGGATGCCGTTGGAGGCAGGTGGTCGGGATTTTCCGACCAGCCCGGCCACGGCGAAGATCGTCACGGCGTAGGGCAGCATCTGCATGAACTGGCTGGGCACCGGGGTGCCCAGGATCGTGAGCACGAAGGACAGGTTCAATGAGAAGCCGAAGAGCAGTGCGGCGAAGAAGGCCCCGATCGGGTTCCAGCGACCAAAGATCAGCGCCGCCAGGGCGATGAAGCCCTGCCCGGCTGTCATTTCCTTGTTGAAGGATGAGGAGGTGACCAGCGTGAAGAAGGCACCACCCAGGCCGGCGACCACCCCGGCGAGCACCACGTTCCAGAAGCGCAGGGCGTTGACCTTGATGCCCACGGTGTCCGCGGCCTTGGGGTGTTCGCCCACGGCGCGCACGCGCAGTCCCCAGCGGGTCTTGAAGAGCCCGAACCAGACCAGGAACACGGCCAGGTACATGCCGTAGCCCAGGATCGTCTGGTCAAAGAAGATCGGGCCGAAGATCGGGATGTCGGCCAGCAGCGGGATCCGGATGACATCGAAGGACGGAGGAGCGTTGAACTTCTCGGCGTCCGCGGCCATCACGGTGGAGAAGAAGAAGCTGGTCAGACCGGCCACCAGCACGTTGAGCACCACCCCGACGATGACCTGGTTGACCAGGTACTTGATGGCGAAGACCGCCAGCACCATGGAGACCAGTACCGAACCGACCACAGCGGCCAGCACGCCGGCGATGAGCGACCCGGTCATCGAACCGACGATCGCTGCGCAGAACGCCCCGGCCAGCAGTTGGCCTTCGATGGCGATGTTGATGACACCGGCACGTTCACACAAAACACCCGAGAGTGAGCCGAAGATCAGCGGGATGGCCAGGGTGAAGGACCCGGCGATCAGCCCGGAGAGGTACACATTGGGAGTGTTGGCGCTGCCGATGACCCAGACCAGGAACGCGATGACAAACACCGCGGCGAAGACCGGCAGCATCCAGCGCGCCAGCTTGCGCCCGGCACGGACCAGCACAAACGAGTAGGCGGCAATGCCCAGCAGGATGACCGCGCCGGCCCAGCCCACGAACGTGGTGCCCAGCACCAGGTCTGGGACGGAGATCTTCTGTGATCCGTCGGTGATGCGGAAGCGGGCCTCGGCATGCGGGCTGCCGAAGGCAAAGCCGAGCAGTGCCACGAGCCCGAGCAGGCTATAGGTGATCGGTGCGGCCCAGGAACGGACCACACCGCGGCCCGTGGAATCGGGCTCGGTGTTCCGGGTAGCCAATGCGTGACTCATGCTGCACCTCCGGTGGCTGCCGGTGCGGCTGCCTTCTTGTTCTTAGGCTTGGACGTGCCGATCCGGAAGATCGAACGCACCAGCGGCGGGGCCGCGATGAACAGCACGATGAAGGACTGGACCACCAGCACGATGTCGATGGGGATGCCGGTGTTGGCCTGCATCCCCACGCCTCCGGCGCGCAGTGCGCCGAAGAGTAGCCCGGCGAAGAGCGTGCCGATGGGGTTAGAGCGTCCCAGCAGGGCCACGGTGATCGCGTCGAACCCGAAGCTGGCGGCGATGCCGCCGGAGAGCGAGCGTTCGGTGCCCAGGATTTGGGCGGTTCCCGCAAGTCCGGCCAGCGCGCCGGCGATCAGCATGGAGAGCAGGTAGGCCCGTGAGACGTTGATGCCCGCGGTTTTTGCTGCCACGGGGTTGGCGCCCACGGCGCGCAGCTCGAAGCCGGTGGTGGAGCGGTTCAGCAACCACCAGGTGAAGGCGACGGCGGCCAGGGCCACCAGGAAGCCGTAGTGCAGGCGGAAGCCGTCACCGAACATCAGCGGGTAGGCGGCGTTCACGCCCACCGGCTCGGAGAGCGGGTTGTTGGAACCGGGGCGCTGGAAGGCGGGGGTGGAGAGCAGGTACAGCAGCAGGTATACAGCGATGTAGTTGAGCATGATCGTCACGATCACCTCGTGTGCACCGCGGCGGGCCTTGAGGAATCCGGCGATGCCGCCCCAGAGGGCGCCACCGATGATGCCGGCCAGCATTGCCACGACTAGGTGGATGCCCACCGGCAGATCCAGGGTGAAGCCCACCCAGCCGGCCAGTGTGGCACCCAGGATGATCTGTCCCTGGCCACCAATGTTGAACAGTCCCACACGGAAGGCCAGGGCCACGCCGAGCCCGGCCAGCACCAGCGGGGTGGCGATGGTGAGGGTTTCGGTCAGCGGATAGATGGCATCGGCGAAGCTGTCCGCGGAGGAATTGATGATGCTGGATTGGAACAAGGCCAGGTACGCCTCGGAGACCGAGGTCCACACCGCCGAGAGCAGGTCGGTGGGACGTGTGAAGAAGTAGCTGGCCGTGGAGGTGACGCGCTCGTCGGTGAAGGCGATGAGGATCGCGCCGACCAGCAGCGAGAGCACGATGGCCAGCACCGAGACCAAGCCGTTGCCGGACATGATCCTGCTGATCAGCGACTGATCCTTATCGGGGTGTTCCTCGAGGGGTGCGGCCGGCGGCACCGCCGGCGCCTCGGCTGGTTCTGCCGGAGGCAGGTCCGGGGACTTATCCATGCTCATTCTTTGCCTTCGTTTCCGCTGGTCGATTCGGCTTCTTCGTTGCTGGCCCCGGCCATCATCAGGCCCAGCACGTCACGCGGGGTGTCCCCCGGGACGATCCCGACCAGCTTGCCCTTGTACAGCACGGCAATGCGGTCGGCCAGATCCGCGACCTCGTCAAGTTCGGTGGAGACGATCAGTACCGGGGTACCGGCGTCTCGTTCGGCCACAATGCGGCGGTGCAGGAATTCGATGGAACCCACATCCACACCGCGGGTGGGCTGGGAGGCGATGAACAGCTTCAGCGGGCGGGAGAGCTCGCGGGCCATCACGACCTTTTGTTGGTTACCGCCCGAGAGCGTTCCGGCCATCGATTCGGGGCCCTGGGTGCGCACATCGAATTCGGTGATCTTGGCCAGCGCGTTCTTCAGCATCACCGCGGGGCGCATGTTCAGGCCGCGGGCGAAGGGGGCACGGTCGTACTGGTTCAGCACCAGGTTTTCGGTCACGGTGAAGGTGCCGATGACCCCGTCGGTGCTGCGGTCCTCGGGGACAAAGCCGACCCCGGAGTTGATGATGTTTTTGACCGAGCGGCCCAGTAGTTCCTTGCCGTCAAGCCTGATCGAGCCGCTGGCGTGATCCACCAGGCCCATGATGGCCTCGGTGAGTTCGGTCTGTCCGTTGCCCTGGACGCCAGCCACCGCAAGGATCTCACCCTGTGAGATCCCGAAGCTGACCGAATCGAGCAGCAGCTGCCCGGAGGGTGCAAGCACCGAGAGGTTGTTGACCGTAAAGGTCTCCTCCCCCAGCTTCGGTGCGTCCTTGTCCAGGGTCAGGGACACCGAGCGGCCCACCATCAGGGTGGCGAGCTCGGCGGCGGTAGCACTGGGTTCGGCCTTGCCCACGACCTTGCCACGGCGGATGACCGTGATGACATCCGAGATGGCCTTGACCTCGCGCAGCTTGTGCGAAATGAAGACCACTGCGGTTCCCGAGTCGCGCAGCTGCCCGATGATGTTCAGCAGTTCGTCGGTTTCCTGCGGGGTTAGCACCGCGGTGGGCTCATCGAGGATCAGCACACGGGCGTTGCGGACCAGGGCCTTGATGATTTCCACGCGCTGCTGCACGCCCACCGGCAGGTCTTCGACGATCGCGTCGGGGTCCACGCCGAACCCGTAGCGATCGGAGATCTCGCGGATGCGGGTACGAGTCTTTTCCAGGTGCAGGACGCCGCCTGCGCCGGTGTCCTCATTGCCCAGGGCGACGTTTTCGGCGACGGTGAAGACCGGCACGAGCATGAAGTGCTGGTGGACCATGCCGATCCCGGCCGCCATGGCATCGCCGGGTCCGTTGAACGTGACCGGCTTGTCATCGATGAGGATAGTGCCCTCGGTGGCCTCGTACAGGCCGAAGAGCACATTCATCAGCGTCGATTTGCCGGCGCCGTTCTCGCCGAGCAGGGAATGGACCTGCCCGGATTCGACGACGACGTCGATGTGGTCGTTGGCGGTGAAGCTGCCGAATTTTTTGGTGATGCCCCGAAGCTCGAGTTTCACGTCTGTTACCCGTTCCCCTTCTAATCCGGCCCGCTGCGGGTCGAGGGAGGTTGTAGTGGAGTTACCAGTAGCCCCCACCCTAGTCATCTGGGGGCTGGGGTGGAATGCCGGAAGAAAGCGCACAGCCAAACGCGCCATCCGGTGTGTTCCTGCGTGAGCAGAAGTTACTGGCCGGACGGCGCGCGTGGCGTGCTACCTAGGGAAAGGTGCTACTTGGTTTTCGGGCTGGAATCGGATTTGACCTTGACGGCACCGGAGATGATGTCGGCCTTCAGGGTTTCGAGTTCGGCCTTGAGCTCGTCGGAGACCTTCGAATCGAAGTCGTGGAACGGAGCCAGCGCCACGCCTCCATTTTCCAGGGTGCCGACGTACGGGGTCGAATCGAAGTTGCCCTCGACATCGGAGCGCACGACGTCTTCAACGGATTTGCCCATTTCCTTCATCACCGAGGAAAGCACAAATTCGTTGCCCGAGGCCAGGGCCTCGAAGCCATCGGCGTCGACCCAGATGACCTTGATGTTCTTGCCGGAGGCGTTAAGTTCCTTCACGGCGTCCATGGTACCCAGACCGACCGGACCGGCGACGGGCATGATCACGTCGGCGCCCTCGTTGGCGAAGGTGATGGTCGTGTTCTTGCCCTTGCCCTGATCGTCGAAGCCACCAATAATGGTGCCGTTCTGCTTGTCAACGTCCCAGCCCAGGACCTTGACGTCCGTGGACTTCTTCTCGTTGTAGTAAGCAACGCCGTCGGCGTAGCCGTCCATGAAGATCGAAACGGTCGGGATGTTCAGGCCGCCGTAGGTGGCGACCTTGCCGGTCTCGGTCATGCCCGCGGCCAGGTAGCCGGCGAGGAATGATGCTTGGGCCGTGTCGTAGATGATCGGCTTGACGTTCTTGGCGTCGATGGCGTTGTCATCAACGATCGCAAAGTGCTTGTCCGGGTTGGCCGCAGCGACCTTCTTGGTCTCGTCCGAGAGCAGGAAGCCGACCGTGACGGTCAGGTCGCAGCCGCCCTTGACCATGGCGTTGAGGTTCGGGCCGAAGTCGGTTTCGGCCTTGGACTCGGCCTGCTTGACGTTGATACCCAGATCGGTCTTCGCCTGCATCAGACCCTCATAGGAGGACTGGTTGAAGGAGCGGTCGTCGAATCCGCCGGAGTCCGAAACGATGCAGCCGGTGAAGTCCGATGCGCCGGCCGGGGCCGAGCCGCTGGCCGAAGGGGCCGCCTCGGGTGCGGCGCCACAGGCGGTGAGGACGAGAGCAGAAATGCCGAGCATGGCAGCTGCCATGCCAGTCTTGCGCGAGATATTGCGCATGGGGTTTCCTCCATAAGGTTACGAGCTACAAGTCATGGCTTGGATGTGCGTTGGGCGCCCCATGCCGATTCCGACACCGCGCCGGAGACTTGTTGTCGCCAGCGACCGGTGATGCCAGATGCGAGTCTGGTCCTCATCGATCGCCGCATCGCTTCGGAACCGAAGGACAGCAGTGATCGGAAAGGACCTCTTCACATCCACATAGCCTAACCTGTAAAACGCTTGACGCGACAGAGAAATTGTTACAACCAGATAACTCTGTGCCGGTGGTTCAGTCGCTGGTCTCGGCCAAAAGCTGCGCAATCGCGCGCATTGACGCGGCAGTCATCACCGTGACGCCCACCTCGATGGCCGCTTCGTCGGGGATGTAATCCCCACGGTGCAGGTCGTAGTCCTCCCCGCCGGGGGTCCGGGTCCCCAGGCGCATCATGGCACCGGGGACCTTATTGGTCATCCAGGCGAAGTCCTCCCCGCCCATGGACTGCGGGGTCAGCACAATCGCGGCCGAACCGATCTCCGCGCGGGCAGAATCCTCAATCAGGTCGGTTTCTTCCTCGGTGTTGATCACCGGGGGCACCCCGCGGATGTGTTCGAGTTTGATCTCGACACCGTAGGGGCTGGCGACCTGGCGGACGACCTCATCGAGCAGGTCACCTGCGCCTTCCCAGGCTTCGCCGTCCAGGCAGCGCATGGTCCCGGCCAAATAGCCGGTGGCTGGGATCGCGTTGGGGGCGCTGCCTGCATGGATCTGTCCCCAGACCACCGACACGGCGGAACGCACGTCAATGCGCCGGCCCAGTACGGCCGGGACATTGGTGGCGATCTGGCTCATCGCGAAGACCAGGTCCTCGGTCAGGTGCGGGCGGGAGGTGTGCCCGCCGCGGCCGGTGAGCTCGATCTTGATGGTGTCCGAGGCGCTGGTGATGGCCCCGATGCGGGTGCCGATCTTCCCGGCGTCGATACGTGGCTCGCAGTGCAGGGCCAAGATCCGCGGGACCTCATCCAGCACGCCGGCGGCAATCACCGCCAGGGCACCGCCAGGCATCTTTTCCTCGGCGGGTTGGAAGATCACCCGAATCCGGGCACCGAGGCCCGTAGCGTCGTCCATCGCCTTGAGCGCCTTGGCCACCCCAAGCATCACGGTGGTGTGGATGTCGTGCCCGCAGGCGTGTGCCACCCCGTCCACCACCGAGGCGTACTCGAGCCCGGTTTCCTCCAGGATCGGCAAGGCGTCGATGTCGGCTCGCAACGCGAGGGCGATGGGCCCGGAGCCGATGTCTACATAGGCCCCGGTCTCTTCTAAGGCGACCGGGTTCAGTCCGGCATCGCGCAGCCGGCTCAGGATGCGTTCGGTGGTCTGATATTCCACAAACGAGAGTTCCGGGTTGGCGTGGACCTCGCGGCGGAAATCCACCAGCTCCCCCATCAGCGGCTTAACCCACGGCTTGACGGAGGGCAATAACACGTCTTCATTCATACTGGTGCGCACCTGACCGACACTACGCGTTGGAAGGCGCCTGTGGGCAGTCTGCTTCGAATTGTTGCCTACGATTTTCTCCTCTGGCGCCCGCCCCGGCAACACCACCAAGGGGGGCCCGATACCCGGATGCACTACGCACCCAAGCACCGGACCCCCTTGAGGGGTTCCTGGCAAAAAGTCTTGCTAGGCGTCGGCCTTGATCAACTCGGCACAACGTTCACCGATCATCATCACCGTGATGTTCGGGTTCACCGTGACCAGCGCCGGCATCACCGAGGCATCTGCCACGCGCAGCCCGGTGACGCCCTTGACGCGCAGCCGCGCATCAATCGGAGACATTTCATCGTCGTCGGCGCCCATGCGGACCGTCCCTGCAGGGTGGTACACGGTGTTGTGGGTGCGTCTGATGTAGTCGGCGATCTGCTCGTCGGACTGCACCTCCTGCCCCGGGTACAGCTCGGTTCCTGCCCATTCGGCCATGGCCGGCTGCGCGATGATCTCGCGGGCCTTGCGGATCCCGGCGATCATCACCCTCATGTCGTGGCCCTGCTCATCGGTGAAGTAGCGCGGGTCCACCTTGGGCTTGTCGCGGAAATCCCTGCTGCGCAACCGCACCGTGCCGCGGGATTTGGCCCGGGTCACGTTGGGGGTCAGGCAGAAGGCGTTATCCGAGGTCGGGTAGCCCTGGCGCAGGGTGTGCATGTCAAAGGGAACCGACCCGTAGTGCATCATCAGATCCGGACGGTCCAGGCCCTCGACGGTGTGGGTGAAGATCCCGGCTTCCCACCACTGGGTGGATTCGGTGACCATGGGCTTCTTGGCTTCCCACTGGATCACTGCCTCCGGGTGGTCCTGCAGGTTCGATCCCACGCCCGGGGAGTCGATGAGCACCTCGATGCCGTGCTCGGCCAGGTGCTGCGCCGGTCCGATGCCCGAGAGCATCAGCAGCTTCGGCGAATCGATCGCACCGGCACTGACAATGACTTCGCGGCGGGCGCTCAGCTGCGTGGTGCGCCCGAAGGCTCCCTCGACCACGTCGACGCCGGTGCAGGCCTTGGCCTCGTTGAAGCGCAGCTTCCTGGCCTGGCGTCCGGTGAGCAGCGTGAAGTTCTCCCGCTGCGCGATCGGGTGGATGTAGGAGACCGAGGAGGAGGACCTGGTCCCATCTTCCAACCTGTTGATCTGGAAGAAGTTGGCCCCGTTGAGCACCGTCTCATTGTTGTTGAACGTGGCCCGCGGGATGCCTGCCTGTTCGCAGGCATCAAGCACCGCGACACCGCAGGGGTCGTTTGGCGGGACGTTCATCAGTTTCACCGGGCCCGAGTCCCCGTGGTGCGGAGCATCCGGCCCTGCATCCTCGTTGGTTTCCAGCTGCTTGTAGAGCCGGTAGCCGGTTGCTGCGTTCCAGCCGGTGGCCCCGTGCTCGGTTTCCCAAGCGTCCAGGTCCTCGGCCGGAGCCCAGAACGCGATGCAGGAGTTATGGCTGGAGCAACCACCCATAACCTTGGCCCGCGAGTGGCGCATGAACGAGTTGCCGTTCTCCTGCTCTTCGATCGGGTAGTCCCAGTCGTAGCCGGATTCCAGCAATTCCATCCAGCGGTCCAGCTGCAGCACCTCGTCGATCCCACGGTCGTCGGGACCTGCCTCGACCAGGGCGACGGTGACGGACGGGTCCTCGGACAGCCGGGCCGCCGTCGCGGCGCCGGCAGAGCCGCCACCAACGATGATGTAGTCGAACTCGGTCTCAGCGGTCCGTGCGTTGTTGTTCTTCACGTTGCTCTTCTCCATCCCTAGCTGTCCTGTGCCGGTGTCTGTGCCTGGTCCTCAAACCATCCGGTGACCGCCGGGTTGAGGTTCTGGTAGATGTGCTTGGCTTCCTGGTACTCGGCCAAGCCGGTGGGGCCCAGCTCGCGGCCCACGCCGGAGGCGCCGAAGCCGCCCCATTCGGCCTGTGGCAGGTACGGGTGGAAGTCGTTGATCCAGATGGTGCCGTGGCGCAGGCGCCCTGCCACCCGCTGGGCACGCCCGGCGTCCTGGGTCCAGACGGCCCCGGCCAGCCCGTACTCGGTATCGTTGCCGATAGCCACTGCCTCGTCTTCGGTCTTGAAGGTCTCCACCGTGAGCGTCGGGCCGAAGGCTTCCTCGTGGGCCACACCCATCTCGCCGGTGACCTGGTCCAGGATCGTGGGCAGGTAGAAGTGCCCGGCCTCCAGGTCCTTGCCGTCTTGATTGGTTGCAGCGCGGCCACCGCAGCGCAGCCGGGCGCCCTCGGCGATGCCTGACTGCACGTACGCGTCGACCTTGGCAAGGTGAGCGGCGGAAATCAACGGGCCGCTCTCGGCGTTTTCGTCGAAGGGCCCGCCCAGGCGGATCAGCTTGGCGCGACGGACCAGCTCATCGACGAATGCCTCGGCGATGGATTCCTGAACCACCAGCCGGGCTCCGGCGGAGCAGACCTGGCCGGCGTGGACGAAGGCGCCGTTCAGGGCGTTGTCCACCGCTGCGTCGAAGTCGGCGTCGGCGAAGATCACGTTGGGGTTCTTGCCGCCCAGTTCCAGGGCGACCTTCTTCACGGTGCCTGCCGCGGCGGCGGCGATGACCCGTCCGGTGACCAGTCCCCCGGTGAAGGAGACCATGTCCACGTCGCGGTGGCTCGAGAGCGGCGGACCGACCTCGGATCCGGCACCGGTGACCAGGTTGGCCATGCCGGCCGGCAGGCCAAGTTCTTCCAGCACATCCATCATCAAGATGGCGGTGGAGGGGGTCAGTTCGGCGGGCTTCAGGACGAAGGAGCAGCCCGCGGCCAGTGCCGGGGCGATCTTCCAGGCGGCCTGCAGCAACGGGTAGTTCCACGGGGTGATCATCGAGACCACGCCCACCGGCTCGTAGACGATCTTCGAGACCACATTGGGGTCCCCGGCATCCACGACACGGCCCGATTCCTGGCCGGAAAGCTTACCGAAGTAGGTGAAGCTCGCGGCGATGTCCTCGATGTCCAGGCGTGCCTCGTACATGCGCTTGCCGGTGTCCAGGGCCTCGGCGCGGGCAAATTCCTCTTGGCGTTCGAGCAGCCGGGCGGCGACCTTCAGCAGGAAGTCTCCACGCTCGGGGGCTGGCACCGAGGACCAGATCCCGGAGTCGAAGGAAGCTCGGGCCGCTTTAATGGCGCGCTCGGAATCCTCCGCGCTGCCCTCGGAGACGGTGGCGACGTGCTCGCCGGTTCCCGGGCAAATGATGTCCCGGGTTCCGCCGAGCGCTGCCGGGGCCCAGGCCCCGTTGATGTAGATAGTGCTTGTCATGGCGTTGCTTCTTCCGTGGGGGTCTCGGGGGTCGTGTCTGGCGTCTCGGCGTCCTGCACGTTGTCGAAGTCAGAATCCCAATCGGTTTTGGGAAGGGTGGCTTCGGCAATCTGGCTGGGACCGTCGATATTCTCCTGCTCGCGCAGGAACGAGAGGTGGATTTCATATTGGTCAAGGACGTCACAGATAATTTGTTCGCGCGTGCAACCCATCAGGTCGTACCCGTGGCTGCCCTCCTGCGAAAAGACTTCCATGCGGTAGTACTGCTCCCCGGTGGAGGAGTCCCTCGCGAAGCTGGGCACCTTAAGCTGCACCGGATACACCTGGTATTTGAAGGGGCGCTCCCCTCCGTGCTGAACCACCAAGTCCACGGAACTGACGCCTTGCTTGCCGATCGGCTCGGTGTCCAGGACACCGATGACTCCGGAGTGGGCGAACTCGTCGTTCACTTCCTCCAGGGCGGGACGGACGATCTCCTCGATGAAGCGCTGGGCCTGGCGTTGGCCCGGGTAGGCCATGGTGCGGGCCAGTCGTTGGCGCCAGCTACGTCGTTGGTCGATCCCGGTCGAGCCGGGACGCGAGGTGAGCACCGAGTGCAGGGAGTTCTTGTAGCTTCCGGCAAGGGCCCGTTCGACGCGTAGCGCCTTGTACAGCCCGAGCATGATGAACACCAGCACCACGGAGAACGGTAGGCCCATGATCACCGTGGCATTCTGCAAGGTGGGCACCCCGCCGACCAGCAGCATGGCCAGGGTCAGCAGGCCAGTGGCTACCGACCAGAAGACCCGCACCCACTTCGGTCCGTCGGATTCGGCGTCCTTGAGGTGTGAGGTGAAGTTGGCCATGACCAGGGCACCGGAGTCGGCGCTGGTCACGTAGAAGAGAAGCCCGGTGAACGTGGCAATCGCCGCGATCAGGGGCACTGCCGGATATTGCTCCAGCAGGGAGTAGAAGGCCCGCTCGGGTTGGTTCATGGCGACATCACCGAATTCGGAATTGCCGCCGCGCACTAGGTGGAGCGCGCTGTTGCCGAAGATGGAGATCCACAGCAGGATGAAGGCGAAAGGAACCACCAGTACGCCGGTGACGAACTGGCGGATGGTGCGCCCGCGCGAGATGCGAGCCAGGAAGAGCCCGACAAATGGGGCCCATGCGATCCACCAGGCCCAGAAGAACAGGGTCCAGCCGTTGAGCCAGTCATCGGGGCGATCGTAGGCGAAGGTGTTCAGGGCCATGCCGGGGAAGCGCGAGAGCGTATCTCCGATATTGAGGATGATCCCGTCGAGCAGGTAGCGGGTGTTGCCGGCGAAGAGCACGAAGAGCATCAGGGCGATGGACAGGAGCACGTTGAGCTCGGAAAGCCTACGGATGCCCTTTTCCACGCCGGTAAGCACCGAGATGGTGGCCATGACCACCGCAATGGCGATGAGCGCGATCTGCACCGCTGGGGATTCTTCGATGCCGAACATGAAGGTGAGCCCGAAGTTCAATTGGGCGACACCAATGCCCAGCGATGTGGCGATGCCGAAGATCGTACCCAGCACCGCGGCGATGTCCACGCCGTGGCCAATCGGTCCGTGGATGCGTTTGCCCAGGATGGGGTAGAGCGCCGAACGGATCGACAGCGGCAGGTTGTGGCGGTAGGCGAAGTAGCCCAGGGCCAACCCCATCAGGGCGTAGAGTCCCCAGCCGAGCAGGCCGTAGTGGAAGAGCGTCCAAGCCAGGGCTTGGCGGGCGGCTTCGACGGTGCTGCCGTCGCCGGCCGGCGGAGCGAGGTACTGGGCCACCGGTTCGGAGACCGAGAAGAACATCAGGTCGATGCCGATGCCCGCGGCAAAAAGCATTGCCGTCCAGGTGAAGAGGTTGAAGGTGGGCCGCGAGTGGTCGGGTCCCAAACGAGTCTTACCAACCTTGGAGACGGCGATGGCGATGACAAACGCCAGCACCGCCACGACGACCAGCGAGTACCACCAGCCGAAGGTGGATCCGACCCAGCCGACGGCGGTGCTGATGACGAGGTCGGCACCGTCTTGGTCAATCATGGCCCACAGCGCGAAGCTCAGGATCGCCGCGGCGGACCCGAAGAACACCACCTTGTTGATGCGGTTCGGGCCTGCATCGGGTGGGACGGCACTTTCCTTGTTGTCTGTTGGTCTTGCGGGGCCTTCGGAACTCTTGACGGCACTCATGTTTCGAGAGCCTAGCAAGGTGTTCGTGCGCATGCACCTGCTGGGGCGCGTCTACCACATGAACTTCCGTGAGAATCTTCACGAGGCTTGCACTCACGCCAAAAGAATGTTACTTCGCGGTAACTTTGTGGTTTGTAGACGCAAGCCCTCGGAAGATCACTGACGGATCGCCCGCCCCCCTGCGACCTAGAGAACGTCCACTGCGCCTTCGGCCTTGAGCTTCTCTACGGTGCCCTTCACGGACTGGGCATGCTCCTTGGTGGTCACCAGCAACGCGTCCGGGGTGTCGACGACCACGACGTCATCGATGCCGATCAGCGCAATCACGCGCTTGGAATCGGTGACCACCACGCCGGTGGCGTTGTCCGAATAGACCCGCGGGTTGGCGCCGACGACCGTGACACCGGTCTTCTCACTGGCCGGATTCAGTCGGCCAATGGCGGCAAAGTCGCCCACGTCGTCCCAATTGAACACGCCGGGAATCACCGCCACGTCTCCTGCAGCTGCCGCGGGCTCGGCCACGGCGTAGTCGATCGCGGTCTTGGGCAGAGTCGGCCAAATGCGGTCGATGGTCTCGACGCGATCACCGGTTTCCCAAGCCTCGGCGATCTCCATCAGACCCGCATACAGCAGCGGCTCGCTGCACTGAAGGTGCTTGAGCATCAAAGACACCGGGGCAACAAACATGCCCGCATTCCACAGGTAGCCGCCATCGGCCAGGTAGCGGCGGGCGGTGTCCTCATCCGGCTTTTCCACGAATTCGACGACGTCGCGCGCCGTGGGAGCACCGGAGATATCAAGCTTTTCCCCGGCACGGATGTAGCCGAAACCGGTGGAAGGCATGGTCGGGCGGATGCCGATCGTGACGATCTTGCCGGTAGCGGCGGTGTGGATGGCTTCGCGCACAGCATCCTGGAACACCTCCACCGGGACAATGACTTGGTCGGCGGCGAAGGAACCCATGATGGTTTCGGGATCTCGCAGATAAAGGATCGCTGCAGCGAGGCCAATCGCCGCGGCCGAATCTTTCGGATCCGGCTCGAGGACCAGATTCAAGTCATCGAGCTCCGGCAGCTGAGCCAAGACCGCTGCGCGGTGGGCGCGGCCGGTGACCACCATAATATTCTCACCAGCCAGGGGAATGAGCCGCTCATACGTGGCACGAATAAGTGTTGATCCGGAGCCCGTCAGGTCGTGAAGGAATTTCGGGGCCGCGGCGCGCGAAAGCGGCCAGAGTCTGGTACCGACACCGCCTGCGGGGATGACCCCGTGGAAACGTGCCAAGAGTTCTGCGTTCATCCGACTAAGGCTAATGGATGAAGCTGGATAATGCCGCGTTTGCACTAAATGAAATAGGGCACCCGAATCTATTGTATTTCGGCTATTTTCCGCATATTTCCGCGTTCAACCCAGTGATCACGTGAGGCTACTCACACGCCGCGCACAAAGAATGGGCAGCCCCGTCCTAGGTGGTCTAAGATCGGGCAAAGGAACGCTCGCACTCTGGCGTCAATTTATTGTGTGGAAGATACACATGCGCCCTTGTGAGTCATGGAGGTTAATTCAGTGTCGAAGGCTTCGTCAGGCACCCTCTACCGCGGCCGCGAAGGCATGTGGTCTTGGGTAGGGCATCGCATAACAGGTGTCGTTATATTCTTATTCCTTTTGGTCCACGTGCTTGATACATCGTTGGTCCGGGTATCCCCCGGTGCCTACGACGCGGTCATGGCCACTTACAAGAACCCGCTGATGGCTCTGGGCGAGACCGCCCTGGTGGCCGCCATCGTCTTCCACGCGTTCAATGGCCTGCGCCTGATCCTGGTTGACTTCTGGAAGCAGGGAACCAAGTACCACCGTCAGATGCTCTGGGGTGTCTTGGCCCTTTGGGTCGTCACCATGGTGGCGTTCTCGATCCGCCACCTGTCTATCGCCTTTGGAGGTCACTAACCCATGTCGGCTGATATCGCTGCACCTCGCAGCCAACGACTCGACCCGAAGTATGTTCGCGCGCGCAAGTCTCGCGGCAGCTTCGAAATGGTCGCATGGCTCTTCATGCGTCTCTCCGGCGTCGCGCTGGTCGTACTGATCTTCGGGCACCTCTTTGCCAACCTGATGGTCGGCGACGGCATCACCGCCATCGACTTCGGCTTTGTTGCCGGCAAGTGGGCCGATCCGGTCTGGATGTTCTGGGACCTGGCCATGCTGTGGCTGGCGATGTTGCACGGCACCAACGGTGTGCGCACCATCATCAACGACTACGCCGAGAAGCCTGCCACCCGCGTGTGGCTCAAGGGCATCCTCTACGTTGCCACCGTCGTCATCGTCCTTCTGGGCACCATGGTGATCTTCACCTTCGATCCTTGCATCGCCGGTAACACCATCGCGGCCTGCAAGTAATCTTCGGTCCCCGTTCGCCGAAGCAAAGAATTCAAGAAAAGAGAGCATCAGGTATGCAGGTACACAAGTACGACGTCGTGATCGTCGGAGCTGGCGGCGCAGGCATGCGCGCAGCCATCGAATCCGGCCAGCGCGCACGTACGGCCGTTCTCACCAAGCTTTACCCAACGCGTTCGCACACTGGTGCGGCGCAGGGTGGCATGTGTGCAGCATTGGCCAACGTAGAAGAAGACAACTGGGAATGGCACACCTTTGACACTGTCAAGGGTGGCGACTACCTGGTTGACCAGGACGCGGCCGAGATCATGGCGAAGGAAGCCATTGACGCGGTGCTCGACCTGGAAAAGATGGGCCTTCCGTTCAACCGAACCCCCGAAGGCAAGATCGACCAGCGTCGCTTCGGCGGCCACACCCGCGACCACGGCAAGGCCGCCGTGCGCCGCGCCTGCTACGCAGCTGACCGCACCGGTCACATGATCCTGCAGACGCTGTACCAAAACTGCGTCAAGCACAACGTCGAGTTCTACAACGAGTTCTACGTCCTGGACATGCTCATGGTTGAGGAGGATGCCTTCCGCGAGGACGGCACCGCCTACAAGCAGAAGCGCGTTGCCGGCGTGGTTTCCTATGACCTGGCCACCGGAGAACTGCACATCTTCCAGGCCAAGTCCGTCATCTTCGCCACCGGCGGTGCCGGCAAGGTCTTCAAGACCACCTCCAACGCCCACACCCTCACCGGTGACGGCATGGGCATCGCCTTCCGCAAGGGCATCCCGCTGGAGGACATGGAGTTCGTCCAGTTCCACCCGACCGGCCTGGCCGGCCTGGGCATCTTGCTCTCCGAGGCAGCACGTGGCGAAGGCGCCATCCTGCGAAACTCCGAGGGTGAACGCTTCATGGAGCGCTACGCTCCCACCATTAAGGACCTCGCGCCGCGTGACATTGTCGCCCGGTCGATGGCCAACGAGGTGCGCGAAGGCCGCGGTTGTGGACCAAACAAGGACTACGTCCTGTTGGACCTGACCCACCTGGAGCCGGCACACATCGATGCCAAGCTCCCGGACATCACCGAGTTCGCTCGCACCTACCTGGGTGTCGAGCCGTACACCGAGCCGGTGCCGGTGTTCCCGACCGCCCACTACATCATGGGCGGGGTCCCGACCAACATCGATGCCGAGGTCCTACAGGACAACGACACCGTGATCCCGGGCCTCTTCGCCGCCGGCGAGGTAGCCTGCGTTTCGGTGCACGGCTCCAACCGCCTGGGTACCAACTCGCTGCTGGACATCAACGTGTTCGGCAAGCGCGCAGGCATCTCCGCGGCCAAGTACGCCCTGGACGCCGAGTATGTTGATCTTCCCGAGGATCCGGAGGCGTTCACCGCCAACCAGATCGAGTCCATGATCAATTCCACCGGTACCGAGCGCGTTGCAGTGCTGCGCAAGGAACTGCAGGACATCATGGATGCCAACGTCCAGGTGTTCCGCGACAAGGATTCACTGACCCGTGCACTTGGGGTCATCGAAGATCTGCGCGAACGCTACAAGAACGTTGCAGTGCAGGACAAGGGCAAGCGCTTCAACCTCGACCTGCTCGAAGCCATCGAACTGGGCTTCCTGCTGGACATGGCCGAAGTCATGACCGCCGCCGCCATGCACCGCAAGGAATCCCGTGGTGGCCACTACCGCGAGGACTTCCCGGATCGCGACGACGAGAACTTCATGAAGCACTCGATGTCCTACCGCGACGCAACGGCCACCACCGAGGGCATTCCCGGCATCCGCATGGAAACCAAGCCCGTTATCTTCACCCGTTACCAGCCGATGGAGCGTAAGTACTAATGAGCACGGAACTTCCGGAACCAGCATCGAAGATTGAGCTGAAGCCAGGCGTTGGCGGCGGCGGAGAAATCCCGCAGTTCAACATCACCTTGCGTGTTCGCCGGTACCTGCCGGAGACCACCGCAGACGCCTACTGGGAAGACTTTGAGCTGACCATGTACGGCACCGACCGCGTGCTGGACGCCCTGCACAAGGTCAAGTGGGACCACGACGGTTCGCTGTCCTTCCGCCGCTCCTGCGCCCACGGCGTTTGCGGCTCCGATGCCATGCGCATCAACGGTCGCAACCGTCTGGCCTGCAAGACCCTGCTCAAGGACCTGGACCACTCCAAGCCAATCACCGTTGAAGCCATCAAGGGCCTGCCCCTTGAAAAGGACCTCATCGTTGACATGGAGCCGTTCTTCCAGTCCTACCGCGAGATCATGCCGTTTTTGATCAACAAGGGCCACGAGCCCTCGGCGGAGCGCTACCAGTCGGCAGAGGACCACGCCAAGTTCGAGGACACCACCAAGTGCATCCTCTGCGCCGCGTGCACCTCGTCCTGCCCGGTGTTCTGGACCGACGGTCAGTACTTCGGCCCGGCGGCCATCGTGAACGCACACCGCTTCATCTTCGACTCGCGCGATGATGCAGGGGACATGCGTCTTGAGGTCCTCAACGACAAGGAAGGCGTATGGCGTTGCCGTACGACCTTCAACTGCACCGAAGCATGCCCGCGTGGTATCCAGGTGACCCAGGCAATTGCCGAGGTCAAGCAGGCCATTTTGGCTCGCTCGATCTAGTTCAAGCCAAGCAGTGCCGTGGTCCGGTTTCCCTTCGGGGAAACCGGACCACACTGGGTTAACCACAATGCCGTTTACTTAGACGAGATGTGTTAATCTTTCGGCATGGCACGTAGCGGATGGGTGACCCCCGAGGGTCCCGAACGATTGACTGACCACGTCTCCCTGGGCGTATTGACGAAGGCGTTCCCGCCCGGGGTCGTGGATGCGGTGATCGAGCGCACCGGCACCATGGAGCAGCGAACCCGATTGCTGCCCTCACGGCTGATGGTCTACTACGTGATGGCCCTGGCCCTGTTTTCGAGCGGGTCCTACGAGGAGGTCATGCGCTCGCTGTTGGCCGGGATGGAATGGATCACCGGTCGGTTCCGTGAGTGGACGATGCCGACGAAAGCGGCGATCTACAAGGCAAGGAACCGGCTGGGTTCCGCGGTGATGATTGAGTTGTTCGCCGAGGTCGCCCAACCCTTCGCCGCCCCGGGAGGCAACGGGTTCTACAAGGATTGGCGGCTGGTGGCCGTGGATGGGACGACCATGGATCTGGCCGATACCCCGGCGAACGAAAAGGCCTACGGGCGGCCCGGGACGAAAACTCAGTTCAAGAGCGCCTTCCCGCAGGCGCGACTGCTGGGCTTGGTGGAATGCGGCACCCATGCGGCTTTCTCCACCGTGGTCGCCAGCCACAACACCTCCGAACATGACATGTATCCGGGGCTGCTGGCGGACCTGGCCGAGGGCATGCTGTTGACCTCGGACCGGGGCTTCTTCTCCTATCAGGGATGGAAGGACAGCATCGCGACGGGAGTGGAGCTGTTGTGGCGGATGAAAGCCAACAGCGTCCTGCCGAGCATGGAGGAACTTGGGGACGGGTCCTACCGCTCGGCGGTGTATCCAAGCAGCAAGGACCGGGCCAAGAAGACCGCGGGGATCCCGGTGCGGGTCATCGAGTACGAGGTCACCACCCCGACGGATGGGGGTGAGACGGTCAGCAGTTTCCGGCTGATTACCTCCCTGCTGGACCCCGTGTTGGCCCCGGCCGAGGATCTGGCCGATCTTTATGCCAAACGCTGGGAAATCGAGTCAAGCTTCGGTGAACTTAAAACCCACCAACGCGGCCCCGGCAACGTGCTGCGCTCCAAAACACCCGACGGGGTGCTGCAGGAAATCTATGGGCATCTGTGCACGCACTACGCGATCCGGTCCCTGATCGGCACTGTCGCCCACGAATTCGACGAAGACCCCCTGAAGTTCTCCTTCAAACGCACCCTCCGGGCCGCACGGCGATCATTGGCCGGGCGCCCGGCTTTTTCCCCCTCGGAAGCTGGCTGAAACCTTCGTCATTTTTTGCCAAGAAATACTCCACGAACTCCTGCCCCCACGCAGACATCGCAACGTCCTCCGCGTCGTCAAGCGGAAGATGTCCAAATGGCCGGTCAAGAAAGTGACAAAAGCTAAGTAAACGGCATTGGGGTTAACCACGTGTTGACAAGTGCCCGTTGAGTTCTAGTGAGAATTCTGTGTTCTCCACCGCATGCAGGTCGAGATCCTTCCGATCTGCGATCTCCACGGCTTTTCCAGGGACAAGCTTGATCCAATCGACAAGGAGCACCGCATGAGCAAGATCCGCCTTTCTGAAGAAGTCATTCGGGCCAGGGAAGCCGCTCAGAAAGCTCGCGAGGAGAAACCTCTCGATGAGGTTGTCCGGGAAATCTGCGAGGAACGCCGAGAACGAGAAATCCTCCCGTACAAGCGAGCAATTTCTGCGCGTTAGATGTCCCCACGGCAGAACCGGCGACGGAGGTTCGGCTCTCCTGCTCAGGCCCGCCGACGTTTCCCGCCGACGGATCTCTCCTGTTTCTGGGCGCGCACGCGTTCGACGTCGGCGGAACGCACGGCCACGATGGCAGCGGAGAGCAGGTAGGTCTGGCTCAGCAGGTTGAACCACACAAAGAGCCCCAGGATCACCGCGAACGGCGCCAGCACCACATTGTTGCTCAGTGACGCCAACAAGGTCGCCGAGAGGAAGCGCAGGATCGTGGCTCCGGCGCCCGCCAGCAGCACACCGGCAACCAGTCCCCCGGCAATGACAGTGACCCGTGAGGCCACCCGCAGCAGCACCCAGGCCGTCGCGCAGTCCAGGGCAAACATGGCCACGATGAAACCGATCCGGCTCAGCGCGCTGGTCCACCAGCCATCCAAGTTCAACAAGTGCCCCAGCGAGTCGATCATCGAAGAAGAAACCACTGCCAGCCCGCTGGATACCACCAGCGCCACGGCAAGTACCAGCAACAGCAGCGCATCACGTAGCTTGGAGATGACCGGATTGGACCTGTCGCGGTGCAGACCGAAGACTGTGCGGATGCCCTCGCGCAGACCCGTCAACCATCCCAAGGAGGTGAAGACCAGGGCGCCCAGGGAAATGGCCAAGGTCGCCCCGAAGCCGCCGAGTCCCAGCAGGTCTTCGGGCTTGGCCAATCCGCCCTGCCCGGTGTCGATGAGCCCCGGCGTGCTCGCGGCGACCATTTCGATGATCCCGTCGCGCAACACCGGGTTGTCGTAGACGAACATGCCCAGCAGCGCAAAACCTGCCACGAGCATCGCCGCAATGGAGAAGAACATCCGGTAGGCACCCCCGGCAGCCAACAGCGGCCCGCGGCGCCTGACATACAGGTTCCACACCCGCATCGGGTACAGCGCATAAAACATGGCGGTTAGCATGATGAAGAATGCCTTCAGCCGTTGCCAAGGCGTGCCCGTGGCTCGGGCCACATAGAGTTCCTGGGTCTTGACCCTGATGAAAGCATGAAGTGCCCGCGGGTCAAGCGGGGAAGCCGGGGCATCGACCGGGGCACCGATAAAGCGTCGGGCCACCAGGCCGGGTGCGCGGGTGCCAAGTTCAGAGGCGACTCGATCAACCGAGGACTCTGCGGCGACATCCGGCGACGCGGCCCCGGACGCCGTCGAAAGCACCGTGCGGGGCCGCTTAGCTCGTCGGCCCGCCAAGTTCCAACTCCTCGCGAAGCGACCAGGCGCCGGCGGAATCAGTACCAAAGAGTCCGATAGAGTCCACGGGAAAGGTCATGGATTCGCCGCTGAGCTCTTCCTGGGCCAAGTCCATGATGGAATCCTCGACCTCGTGCGCGATGGTCAGGTGCGGGTGGTATCCATAGCTGAGCTCGTGCCGCAACGGTCCATCGACCAACGCATCATGCAGTCGGCCGCAGGCCTGCGCCCCTTCGATGACGTTCATGAACACCACCGGGGAGATGGGCCTAAAGGTTCCGGTGCCACGGATTCCAACCCGGAAAACGGGCATGTGTGCGGCGACCTTGCGCACATGCCGGACCGCGGAGTCCCAATCGGTGGTGGAACCGGAGACCAAGGTGATGTGCGGGGCGATGGCCGCTGCGGCCTGCCCGCCATAACGCCTGCGCCATTCGCGCAGGGTCGCATCAAGCGGGGAGGGTAGCTGAATGACGACCCCCAGCGCCGTTGCCTGCGCAACGGCCCCTTGGGTCTCCTCCCCCGCTTTTGAGACCATACTTAGCGGATCCCACCCAGCGGTGCCATGAAGCCAACGCGTTCGTAGACATCGGCCAGGGTCTTCGAGGCCACCTCGCGGGCCTTGAGTGCGCCGGCGGCAAGGATCGAATCCAGTTCCGCCGGGTCTTCGAGCAGTTCCAGCGTTCTGGTGCGCACCGGGGTCAGGGCCTCGACCACCGCATCGGCAACGGCAACCTTCAGGTGCCCGTACATTTTGCCCTCAAACTCGTTGACTAGGACGGGGACAGCGGTCCCGGTGACGGCCGAGAGAATTTCTAGCAGGTTGGTGACCCCGGGCTTATTGGCTCGGTCGTGCGCCACCACCGTGTCATCGTCGGTGACGGCGGATTTGATGCGCTTGGCCACAAGCTTCGGCTCGTCAAGCACATTGATCAGGCCGTTGGGGCTGGCCGCGGATTTGGACATCTTCGAGGTGGGGTTCTGCAGATCGTAGATGCGCGCCCCCTCCTTCTGGATGAAGGCCTCCGGGACCACAAAGGTCTCACCGAAACGGTGGTTGAAGCGGTTGGCCAGGTCCCTGGCCAGCTCCACGTGCTGGCGCTGGTCATCGCCCACCGGGACACCCTGGGGCTGGTAGAGCAGGATGTCGGCGGCCATCAGCACGGGGTAGGTGAATAGTCCCACCGATGCGACGTCCGCACCGCCCTTGGAGCTCTTGTCCTTGAACTGAGTCATCCGGCTGGCCTCTCCGAAGCCGGTGATGCAGTTGAATACCCAAGCCAGCTGAGCATGCTCGGGGACCTGTGACTGGACGAAGAGCGTTGACTTCTGAAGGTCGATGCCGCCGGCAATGTACTGGGCTGCGGTGACCCGGGTGCGGTTGCGCAGCTCGGCCGGCTCCTGCGGCACGGTGATCGCGTGCATATCGGGGATGAAGAAGAACGCCTCGTAGTCGTCCTGGGCCTTGACCCAGTTGACCAGTGCACCGAGGTAGTTGCCCAGGTGCAGCGAGTCCGCGGAGGGCTGCATGCCCGATAGGACGCGCGGGCGGTTGGTGGTGGCGAGTGTTTCGCTCATGGGATGAAGTGGTCCTTTAGAACTGGTAGTCGATAACCAACGGTGCGTGGTCGGAGAAGCGCAGATCGTAGGCCGAGGCACGGTCTACGTGGGATTTGATGGCCTTCGCCGTGAGCTGCGCGGTGGCCATGTGGTAATCGATGCGCCAACCAGCATTATTGTCGAAGGCTTGTCCGCGGAAGGACCACCAAGTGTAGGGACCCTGGGCTTCGGGGCCGGCCAGTTCGCGTGCAACGTCCTTGTACCCAATGTCCTCGCCGAAGAACCCGTCGAAGTAGGCGATCTCCTCGTCCATCACGCCGGCGCGCTTATTGTGGTTCGGCTTCCAGTTCTTGATGTCCTTCTCGGTGTGCACGACGTTCAAATCGCCCACCACCAGCACGTGGTCCTTCTCGTTCTTCAGCTCGACCAGGCGCACATTCATGCGCTCCAGGAAACGGTACTTGTCCACCTGCTTCTGGGTGTTCAGCTCCCCGGAGTGCACGTAGGCGGAGACCACGCACAGCGTGCTGCCGTCTTCCATGGTGAAGTCCGCTTCCACCCAGCGCCCGGATTCGGCGAAGTATTCCTCGCCGATGTCCCCGCGCACGGCGGTCGGCTCGGCGCGCGAAAGCACCGCCACTCCGGCGCGGCCCTTGTCCTTGGCTTCGGCGTGCAGAATGTGCCAGCCCTCGCCGGTCAGCTCGCGCACGATCGCATCGGGTGCGCGGACTTCCTGCAGGCACAGCACATCCACGTCGCGAGCGGCGATCCAATCGGCCATGTTGCGTTTGTAGGCAGCACGGATGCCGTTGACATTCACCGAGGCAACGCGCAGCGCGCGCTCGGACTTGGCCAGGATCTCTTCTGAGGTAGGTATCACGCCATCCAGCTTACAGATAGTTGTTCAAGGGTTTGCCGGTCCCGGCATCGGGGTGTCGTCAAGCCGGCGGTAGCACCGGAAATTAGTCGATGACCTCGCCGGTCATCGGTTCGCCACGGCCGGAGGGCTTCATCATGTCACGGGCGTTGGAGGCCGTGATTTCGATGGTCTCCAACGCGCGGTCAACCATGCCCTGGGCGTCTTCGCCTTCCTTGAGACGGTATTCGTTCACGACGCCGACCTGCACCTGGACGATCTTGAACGAATGATCAAGTTTCAGATCGCGATTCCGGGTGGCTTCGTCCAACACCACGGGTCCCGCCGAGGGACCGCTTCGGCCCTGCGATGCCGCGGCCGCGGTGGCAGCCTTCAGCTGGCTGGTCATTTTTGCCGCGCCACGTTTGAGACCAAAGACCAGGAATGCCGAAAGCAACAGCCAACCCAGCGAGATCACGACCACCAACCAGCCAATGACGTCGTTCTGGTTTGCCGCAAAAACGACTGCCACCAGAAAGATCGTGACCATGACGGCCAACGAGAGGGTGGATGCATTGATCGTGACTTTTTTGCCCTGCGCGGGGGCCGAGCTACTTCCGAGGGGTTCCATGGTCTTATTCTCTCAAATCCGCGCGAGCGTCATCGTATCCAAGCCTGAATTACGATTGTTAGCTTAATCGGATTCAGCGTCCCTGGGGCGCGGCTTCATCCGGGGACGGTCCCGAGCATTGCCCGGGGTTCCCCAGGCGTCGTGTTCTACGGCCGCCGGGAACGGGTGCCCCGTCTTATTTGAACGGGTTCCAGCCCGCCGTGGGAAACAGGAATGTCAACGATGAGCGCACCAGCAAAAATCCGATGATACCCACGATCCACGGCATCATTTCCGCTGATGATTTGGTGAGCCATGCCGACAGTCGTTCGAAGGACCTTTGCAGCCGTTGGCCCGCAACCGCCCTGACACCGATGACGACAAACCCCGGAAGCAGCATCACCAGGCAGTAAACCACCAGCAGCCCGGCTTGCACGGGCATTGCGTAATTGCTTTGAGTTAGCAGTCCAATGGCTGCAAGGTAGGGGAGCATGGTGGGTAGCTCCAGCAGTCCGGCCGTGACGCCCAGAACTGCGATCCCCCATTTGCTGTCGAGTGCTTTGTCCAGACGGCGGCTCCAGCGACCCTCCGCCGCCGGAGCTGTAACAGGCTGCCCGGCACTGGTGCCTGCCGTCCATCCATCGCCACTTCCGGCTCTGGGGACCTCACCGGTGACAGTCACCGGGTTCGGCGCCAGCGGCTTACTCAGGATCGGTTTTTTCTTAAACGACCAGGCGATCATCCCTGCTCCGAGCAGAAGCACCACCCAGCGGAAGCCGGGCGAGCCCATGAGTGCGTCAGTGAATCCGGTGTTGATCTGGTTCACCCCTCCGAGCATGAGCAGACCAACGGCCAAATAGAAGGCGCCGATGACTGCGAGGTAAGCGACGGCCGACCCCAGGTCGCCGCGCTTTTTTGCACGAAGCACCAGCCACACCGGTATCACCAGTGTTCCGATACTGGTGGCATCGATCAGGGCCAGCAGGGCCAGGGAGGCGAATAGTCCGGCAGTTCCAAGCATCATGCTTCCAGCTTCCCTTGGATCGGGACGCTTTTCGTCCTGCGTCCGGAGCATCAGGGGTCATCCCTTCGTAGGACGCTGCGGCAAGGAAACCGCCGAGACAAGGGGGTTCTTTGCGACGCACGGCCGATCCGCTCTTGGTAAAAGCGTCCGGGCGTACCACGATGAGAGGGTGCCAGCCGAAACAAACGTGGCCCCGACGATAGAACCCGATCGTCGTGGGCGGATACGTCCACAGGATCTCGCCTTGGCGCTGGGCTATGCCGGGATCACCTGGCTGTTGCATGCGCTGGCGATGAACAACGATGCGCTCTGGGGATTCCAGCGGTTCGCCGCATGGTGGCCACTGCTGTTGGCCGTTGGTTGCGCGGCTGTTGCACTGCGCGGACCCAGGATCCTGACCAGCTCAGTAGTCATGGCCCTTGCCGGCATGGCGTTGTTGCTGATCGGGAGTACTGGCGGATTCTTCCTGATCTTTGAATGCATCTTCACGCTTGTCCTTTTCGGCGGTGCCCGGGTCTCAAAGCTCACGGAACATGGCACCTTGGTATTGACCGCGCTGCTGACGATAGGGATGTACTTCGTCACCGGCTCAGCGGCCATCACCGTGACCCTGGCCATAGTGTCCGCCATGGTGCTGCTCATGCCCGCGCAATGGGCAGGAAATGTTCGTCACGCCCGTGAACTGGCCTCCAGCGAAGCCCGGACCGCTGCTGCGGTGGCCGAGGCAGCCGCAGCTCGTGCCGAAGCACAAAGTGCAGAGTATGAACGGTTGCTGGTGGCCGAGCGCACCACGCTGGCTCGCGAAGTACACGATGTGCTCTCGGCCAGGCTTTCAGCAATTGCATTGCAGAGCGGAGCATCGCTGAATGTTCCGGAGAACTCGGCGCTCGCGTCCCGAGCGATGCAGGAGATCCGCACCCAGAGCGTCAACGGCATCGAGGAACTCAACTCCATGATCCGCATGCTCCATCGTGGGGATCCACTCGAACCAGCTGGATCGCTGCGCGACATCCCTGCCCTGATCCAGCTCTTCAGCAACTCCGGACTCCACGTCTCGTACGCCAACGCACTGCCGGCCTCGGGTGCGGCCCTGGACGCTTTGACCCAGGCAACCATCTATCGGAGCATCAACGAAACCCTGATCAACTTTTCCAAGCACGCACCCGAAGGCGAGTTGTCCATCTCCTTGGCACTGCACCAAGGATCGGTGCAATTCTCGGCTTCGAATCCGACTGTTCCGCGAACTTCGACCCAGGAAACAGCCGCAGCTGCCGGCGGGACGGGCACCGGGCTGCTGAGCATGCGTGCAAGAACCAAGGAAATGGGTGGATCCTTCCGTGTCTCAACGGAACTCGATACGTTCGCCGTATGCATGCTGTTACCCCTACACACCAGCTTCCCGAATGCGGCAAGCCCGGGTGAAGCCTCGATTCCAGGTCCCCAGAAGAGCCCCGAACGCGTCAACAAAGGTAAAAATTGAACACCGACAAGTCACCCCGGCAGGATGCCGAAGCATTTGGGCCATCTGCCCCGGGCACGATCAACGTCTTGATCGTTGACGACCACACGGCCGTCAGATTGGGAATGCGCATGATCGTTGAATCCACCGAAGGGTTCGCTGTGGTCGGGGAGGCCGACAACGGTGCCATGGCGATCCAGCTGGCTCGCGAGCTGCAACCAGATGTCGTGCTCATGGATCTGCGGATGCCAGTGATGGACGGGATCGCTGCAACCAAGCAAATCACCGCCGAGGAACTGTCCAAGGTGTTGGTGCTCACGACCTTTGATCACGACGAATATCTTTTCGGTGCCCTCGCTGCGGGCGCGCAGGGATTCCTGCTCAAGAGTGCGTCCCCGCAGGCCATCATTTCGGGCATGCGTGCGGTGCTCAATGGCGACCAAGTCCTTGCCCCTGAAGTCACCGCCCAGATCGTGAAGGCGGCCATCGAAGCGAAACCGGAGCACCCACCTGCCATTGAAGGCGTCGACCCGCATGAGGTGCTCACCGACCGGGAGTTGCAGGTTCTCCGGGAGATCGGGGCAGGCCTGACCAATCATCGGATCGGGAGAAACCTCGGAATCAGCGAAACTACGGTGAAAACGCATGTTTCACGGGTCATGGCCAAGCTGGGGGTTTCTTCTCGGGTCCAGGCAGCACTCATCGCGCATATGACCTTCACCCGCGGTTGACCCCTGTTCTCCGCGCCCCAGCCACCGCGCCGAGAAATACGCACCCACGGCCGGCCACCATCCTGATAAAAACGGGTGTGCTTCTGCGGATCCAGCTACACGCGACAGCTCTTTGATTCGGCACCCCCAACGAGGACTTCAGCTTCGGCGCTATCTCCTCCAAGCACCGTGATTCCCGATGGCCCTGGGCCTGCGTTCTTGACCACATCGTGGCGCAAGCTGCGGTGCTCACGACGGTGTCGCAGGCGAGGGTCTCTTAGCGGTGTAGTTCGATGGCAAGTTCGAGCATGGATTCCGCACTTTTGGATAGCCTGACACCGTCCTGCCAGACCATGGAAATCGGTACGGTGCGCGTGGCCGGATGGATCCGCCGGACCGCCACCGACCGTCCCTCGTAGGACAAGTCAGAGACGGGCCGTTGGACCAGGATGGCGTATCCCATGCCGCGAGCGACCATTGAGCGAGTCACCTCGAAGTCGGTGGTGCGGAATCGGATCCATGGTGAGAGCCCTGCCGCGGAGAACATCATTTCGGTGTTTTCGCGGCTCGGGTTCACATCGAGCAGGATCATCGGCTCATCGACGAGTTCGGCCAGGGCAACTTGGGGCTGTGCGGCCAAGCGATGCTCGGCCGGGAGCACCACCGCAGGTACGGCATCGCCCAACCGCTTGTGGGCCAACCCGGACGGGAGCGTGAGTTCATAGGCGATGGCCAGATCCAGTTCGCCGGAGAGCAACCGCTCATGGATTTCCTGCTGGGTGCCAGCATAGAAGTCCAGTTCCACTTCCGGGTACCGGGTCCCGTACTCGGCCATGAGTTCGGTCAACAGCGTGGGAGCCAGGGACAGATAGCACCCAACAGCGACCTTGCCGCGCAGGGTGCTGCCGGCGTCGGCTGCCATGCCCTGCAGATCCGTGGCCGCATGCAGTAGTCCCCTGGCTTGGGACAAAACGTACTGCCCCGAAGGGGTCAGGCTAACTCCGTGGGCTTTGCGCCGGATGGTCAGCTGGGAATTGAAGGCGCGCTCGAGTTCATTAAGCGCCCCGGTAATGGCCGAGGGCGAGAGCAGCATGGCGGTTGCCGCCGCAGCGATGGAGCCGTGCTCTCCAACTGCAACAAAGCATTCCAGCTGACGCAAGGTAAACCGCGCCACAACACCTCACTAAAACCGTGGATACTTCCCTGAAACTCGTACTTTACCCGATGTTATGTGTTGGGTCACACTGGTGGGCAAGTAGTCGGCCGATATCTCAGGAGATCCACAACCATGAGCGCAACCAATGCCCCCGCAGCCACGTGCCCCTTTTCCGGAGACACCGGAACCCCCGCACCCTCTTCGGAAAACCTTCGGGATTCGGTGGTTCCTGGGCTGCCGCAGACGTCGGCCGGAGTAGAAGCGCCCGTGGCGGACTGGGTGACCATCCCGGATCTGTATGCGGACCCCTTCCCGATTTACCAGCGCATGCGCTCCGAGTCGCCGGTCCACTGGGTACCGGCGGTCAACCGCTACATGGTGACTTCCTACGCCGCCTGTCACGAAATCGAACAGGACGAAGACCGATTCTCCGCCGACGAAAAAAACTCCCTGATGAAGCGTTCCATGGGACACTCGATGCTGCGCAAAGACAACCCCGAGCACCAGGTGGACCGCGATTCCTACGGTTCCACGCTGCGTCCGGGCACCATCAAGAAGCACTGGAACGAGATCTTCGCGGCCAACAACGAGAAGTACCTCGGTGAGCTGCTTGCCAAAGGCCCCGGCGCCGATTTCGTCTGGGACTATGCGGCGCCCTACACCGCCGAGAACCTCCGGTTGATCTGCGGTTTCCACAACGCCACGCAGGAAGACCTGCAGCGCTGGAGCCAGACCATGATCGACGGGACCGGAAACTACGCCGACGATCCAGACGTATGGGACAAGAGTGCAGCCTCCTCGGCCGAGGTCGATGCGGCCATCGACGAGATGCTGCCCCTCCTGGCCAAAAACCCGGACAACTCCCTGCTCTCCGGACTCGCTTCCCTACCCATCCCGCTCGAAGCCATCCGGGCCAACCTGAAAATGACCATCGGAGGCGGACTGAACGAACCACGCGACGTGCTGGCCACCACCGTCTGGGCCTTGCTGAACCACTCGGATCAGCTCGAAGCAGTGAAGAAAAATCCCAAGCTGCACGCGACGGCCTTCGAAGAATCCGTACGCTGGGTCGCGCCCATTGGCATGTACCCCCGCGAGACCACCCAGGATGTGGTGCTGGAGGGAGTCAGCTTGCCCCAGGGCTCCCGGCTCGGCGTGGTGCTGGGTGCAGCCAACCGCGACCCCGAGGTATTCGAAGACCCGGAGGCCTTCAATATCTTCCGCCCCAAGAAACCGCACCTGGGTTTCGGCGGCGGCGTGCACTTCTGCGCCGGAACGTGGATCGCCCGAGCCCAGGTTGCCCAGATCGCCATGCCCGCACTCTTCGAACGGATCCCGGACTTGCGCTTGGATCCCTCGGCCGTCAGCGTCGACGCCGGCTGGGTCTTCCGCGGCATGACCAAAATGCCAGTCACCTGGGGATAGTCCCGCGATAAGCCGGAATCCACACCACCCACCCCCATTCTTCGAGCCCTCCTAAGGAACGCCCCATGCCTACCATCACCTTCACCCAGCCCACCGGCGAGGCCACCGAGATTGCCGTCGCTGAGGGCACCTCCCTCATGCGCGCCGCCGTCACCAACGGCGTCGAGGGCATCGTCGGCGAGTGCGGAGGCCAAGCCATGTGCGCCACCTGCCACATCTACGTCCGCCCCGAGTTCGCCGACCAGCTGCCGCCCATCAGCGACGACGAAGACGAAATGCTCGACTGCACCACCGCCGAGCGCACCGACGCCTCACGGCTGGGCTGCCAGGTTAAGATGACGGATCAGCTGTCGAGCATCGTCGTCGATGTTCCCTCGGACCAGGAGTAATAGCCATGAACAACGTGTCCGCCAAGGACTCCGTCGTGATCATCGGTGCGGGCCAGGCTGGTCTCCAAGTTGCCGACTCACTGCGCAGCGAAGGCTTTGCCGGGCCCATCACCCTACTCAATGGCGAGGCCATCCTCCCCTACCAGCGCCCACCTTTATCCAAGGACTACCTGGGTATCGATTCACCAGCTACTGCCCTTCCGCTGCGCGGACCGGACTTCTTCACCACCCAGGACATCACCTTGCATCCTGGTGCCGCAGCAGCCGTGGACACTCAGGCACGCCGAGTCACCCTGACGGATGGCTCGGCTCTGGACTACACGCACCTGGTCTTTGCCACCGGTGCGGCCAATCGCCAACTGCCTTGCCCAGGTGCCGATCTGCCCGCAGTGCACGCACTGCGCACGCTCTTCGATGCCGAGCGCCTGCAGGCGGCGCTGGCCACCGCACGCAAGGTTGTGGTGATCGGAGCCGGGTTCATCGGTCTGGAGTTCGCTGCCGCCGCCCGGGCCCGCGGCGTGGAGGTCACGGTGCTCGAATACGCACCGCGTCCCATGGGACGGGCACTCTCGGCCACCGCTTCCGACTGGTTCGCCGCGCGGCACCGCAGCGATGGGATCGATCTGCGCCTGAACGAGGGCGTGACGGCCATCCACACCGAGGGCGCGGGGCTGTCCGTCGAATCCACGGCAGGCAGCCACTACCCGGCGGACCTGGTGCTCTACGGAGTGGGCGTGAACGCGCGCACGGAACTGGCCGAGGCCGCGGGCTTGGCCACAGACAACGGGATCTTGGTAGATTCCTCGCTGCGCACCGCGGTGGACGGTGTCCTGGCAATCGGCGACTGCGCGTCCTTCCCCCAGGCGGGCACCGGAGCACGTATCCGGCTCGAATCGGTGCAGAACGCCACCGATCATGGGAGACATGCAGCCCGCAGCATCATGGGTCAGAACACCGACTATGCACAAACCCCGTGGTTCTGGAGCACCCAAGGCAGAATCCGCCTGCAGATTGCCGGAATCTCTGACCCCTCGGACGAGCCAGTGGTACTCGGCGACCCTGCAAACGGGAAATTCTCCATCGCACTACTGCGAGACGGGGTGTTGGCAGCAGTGGAGTCCATCAACAGTCCGGCAGACCACGTTGCCGCCCGAAAGTTGGTTGCCGCGTCGGTGGCCCTACCGATGGAGGTCCTCTCTGCTCCAGGGTTCTCCCTCAAGAACTTCGCAAAGACGGTGTTGGCCGTTCCGGCTTGAGCCCCGCGCGGGTTCCGGTGAGCTATCACCGAGCCGCGGAAAACCTTCCCATCGCCCACAGTCACATATCGCAGGAGCACTTCATGAGCTTCGTCCACACCCGCACCCCGGCTCAACGCGCCACCCAGCGCCGGGTCGCTTTTGCCACCGTCATCGGCACCACCATCGAATGGTACGACTTCTTCATCTATGCCACCGCTGCCGGCCTGATCTTCGCCGAGCTGTTCTTCAAGCCGGCAGGCGCACAGATTGGTCTGCTGTTGTCCTTCGCCTCGGTCGGCATTTCGTTCCTCTTTCGTCCCTTGGGGGCCTTCCTTGCCGGGCACTTCGGTGACAAGATCGGCCGCCGAGCCGTGCTCGTGATCACCCTGATCGCCATGGGAGCCGCGACCACGCTGATCGGAGTGCTACCGACCTACGCCACGGCCGGGGTCATTGCCCCGATCCTGTTGTTGCTCCTGAGAATCTTGCAAGGCATCTCCGCTGGCGGGGAATGGGGCGGCGCGGTCCTGATGGCCGTCGAGCACGCGCCCCAGGACCGTCGCGGCCGCGCCGGGGCCTTCCCACAGCTCGGGGTTCCGCTGGGCATGCTCCTGGCCTCGGGCACGATGGCGATCATGACCGGGATCGTGTCCCCCGGCGAACAGTTCATCCAGTGGGGTTGGCGCGTGCCTTTCCTGCTCAGCTTTGTGCTGATCATCGTGGGGTACCTGATCCGCCGCACCGTGGAGGAATCGCCGATCTTCGAAGAAATTGCCGCCAAGAAGCAGCAGACCAAGGTTCCGGTCATCGAACTCTTCCGCAAGCACTGGCGGCTAGTCATCATCGCCGCGCTGGTCTTCGCGGGCAACAACGCCGCAGGCTACATGACCACCGGTGGGTTCCTCCAGGCCTACACAACCAACCCGGAAGGCCCGGTCGGGCTGGAACGCACCCCCGTGCTCATCGCCGTCTCCTTTGCCGCCATCATGTGGTTCGCATTCACCCTGCTTTCCGGCTTCCTGGCCGACGCAATCGGACGCAAACGCACGTACCAGATTGGCTTCGTCGCTCAGGCCTTGTGCGTCTTCCCGCTGTTCTGGCTGGTGAACACCGGCTCTTTGGGCATGCTTTATCTCGCCTTTGCACTGTTCTCCGTTGGCTTGGGGCTGACCTACGGGCCCCAAGCCGCTCTGTACTCGGAGCTCTTCCCAGCCTCGGTGCGTTTCTCCGGAGTTTCCATCTCCTATGCGCTGGGTGCGATCATCGGCGGAGCATTCGCACCGATGATCGCCACTGCGCTGGTCCAAGCAACCGGCACCACAGCCTCGGTATCGATCTATCTCTTGGTCATGACCCTGATCTCACTCACGGCGGTGTCCCTGCTGCGCGACCGCAGCGGAATCGATCTCTCGATCACCAACCAGGCCGAACAGGAAATCGGGGCCACCATCTTCGACACCCGAACCCCAAGCACCGGGCAACCAGCCAACACCCTCGGCTAGGCGCTGCACCGCCTTCGGTTTTCCAGCACTTTTAGACCGCTGTCCATTCCCCGTGATGAGGGGACATGGAGAGCGGTCGGTGTTGCTTCAGCCCTGGTTCCAGGCCCCGGCCATGGTCTGGATGCCGTGCTCCACGAGGGTGAGCGCCCGCGGCCCGAGGGTGGAAGACCTCGGCCAGATGGCCACGACGGAGGTGGGGCTGTTGGGCGGTTCAAGCTCACGAAGGGCCACGGGCAACCCTTCCAAGGTGTGTGGCGGATTGTTGGGTCGTGAATAGAGCAGTCCGTAGCCCAGCCCGCGGCCGATCATGGCGTTGACCAGAGTCACTTGGGGAAGCGTATAGGCAATGTTGGGACTCAGATCGGCCTCGGCGAAAAGCCTGCGCGTGTTTTCGGTGCTGGGACTGGATTCGTAGTCGACCAGCGGCTCAGCCTCCAATTCGGCCAGACTAATCGATTCCTTGGCTGCCAGCCGGTGACCGGGGTGCAACACCACTTCCAGCTGCGTCTCGTAGATCGTGCGTTTGGTGAAACCGCTGGGCAGCAGCAGGTCGTAGACCAGGGCAAAATCAAGTTCCCCACTCTCCAGCGCCGGGAGCAGGTCGTCGTGGGTGCCAACACTGACTTTAACGTCGATTCCCGGTTGCACGGCACGGAATCCCTCGAGCATCGAGGGAACCACATGACTGGCAAAGGACGAGAAGCAGCCCATGGACACCGGACCCCGCAACGTTCCATCGGAACGGGGAAAGGAGTCCCCAAGCTCCTCGGCGTCGGCAACAATGCGCGCGGCCCGCGCCGCGAAGTACTGGCCTGCCGGGGTCATCCGCACCCCGAGGGATTTGCGGCGCACACACAGCTGCTCCCCGGCGATCCGTTCCACCGCGGTGATCGCCTGGGACAACGCTGATTCGGAGATGTTCAGTTCCGAGGCCGCAGACCCCAAGGTTGAGTGCCGCGGGAGCTCGGCCAGCAGTTCAAGCTGGCGTAGGGAAAAACGTACCATTCTTCAGTCCAATCAAAGATGATGTACACCTATTTGAAGTTTACTCAATCATCGTGGCCTGCAACACTAGCGTGTGACCGTGCTTACGCGAGCGGGTCAATCAAGTCAGAGCACCCCGCTCGAAGAGGAGCACCATGAGCACCACCCACGACCGCACCACGGCCCAGCGCGCCACCCAGCGCCGGGTCGCCTTTGCCACGGTTATCGGCACCACCATCGAGTGGTATGACTTCTTTGTCTACGCAACCGCCGCCGGGCTGATCTTCGCCGAGCTGTTCTTCAAGCCGGCCGGCGCCCAGATCGGTTTGTTGCTGGCCTTCGCCTCCGTGGGCATTTCGTTCCTCTTCCGCCCGCTGGGCGCCTTCCTGGCCGGACACTACGGTGACAAGATCGGCCGTCGGGCGATGCTGGTGATCACCCTGATCATGATGGGCGCAGCAACGACCCTCATCGGTGTGCTGCCGACCTACGCCACCGCAGGGGTCATCGCACCGATCATGCTGTTGATACTGCGCATCCTGCAGGGCATCTCCGCCGGCGGCGAATGGGGCGGGGCGGTTCTGATGGCCGTCGAGCACGCACCCAAGGACCGCCGCGGCCGCGCCGGGGCCTTCCCACAGCTCGGTGTCCCACTGGGCATGCTCCTGGCCTCCGGTGTCATGGCACTGATGACGGGGGTTATCTCCCCCGGGGAGCAGTTCATCGAGTGGGGCTGGCGCGTGCCGTTCCTCTTGAGCATCGTGCTGATCGTCGTGGGCTTCCTGGTGCGCCGCTCGGTGGAAGAATCCCCGATCTTCGAGGAGATCGCCGCCAAGAAGCAGCAGACCAAGGTCCCGATCGTCGAGCTCTTCCGCAAGCACTGGCTGCTGGTCATCCTCGCCGCACTGGTCTTCGCGGGCAACAACGCTGCCGGCTACATGACCACCGGCGGATTCATCCAGGCCTACACCACGGACCCCGACGGGCCCATCGGCTTTGAGCGCACAGATGTGCTGATCGCCATCGCCTTTGCCGCAGCCATGTGGTTAATCTTCACCCTGCTCTCGGGCTATCTGGCTGACAAGATCGGACGCAAGCGCACCTACCAAATCGGGTTCACAGCCCAGGCGTTGGTGCTCTTCCCACTCTTCTGGATGATCAACACCGCCTCGCTGCCCATGCTTTACCTCGCCTTCGCACTCTTCGCGGTCGGTCTGGGCCTGTCCTATGGCCCACAGGCGGCCTTGTACTCCGAGTTGTTCCCGGCATCGGTCCGTTTCTCCGGCGTATCCATTTCCTACGCCCTGGGTGCCATCATCGGCGGTGCCTTCGCCCCGATGATCGCCACCGCTCTGGTGCAGGCCACGGGATCGACGACTTCGGTCTCGATCTATCTCGTGATCATGACGCTCATTTCACTGACCGCGGTGTCGCTGCTGCGCGACCGTCAGGGCATCGACCTCTCGATCAACAACCAGGCCGAACAGGAAATCGGGGCCACCATCTTCGACAAGCGCAAGCACGTCGAAGAAGCCCCCGCCGTCACCGTCGGCTAACGCCCCCCGCATTTTGCGGAAACGGCTGTGGCCCGCGCCTTACGAGGTGCGGGCCACAGCTATTTCTGTAGTGGATAGCGTCCGGCTATTCGGCGGCGAAGGCCACGCCCTCGCCGATGACCCGCAGGTTCAGTTCCATGCCGGGCCGCGCCATGGAGGCATTCCAATGTCGGATGGTGATGATCTCGCCGCCGCCGTCCAAACCCGGGACCGGCAAAAGCTTGATCCGCACCGTGGTTTCTGGACCAAAGAACACGGTGTCGACGACTGTCCCCCTGATGGGCCCATCAGCGGTGATACGGATCTGTTCGGGGCGCAGCATTAGCCGCACCCGGCCTTGGATCGTTGCATGGCGCACCGGAATGCCGCCCAAGGAACATGTCGCCAAGGATCCTTGAAGCAGCGCATCGAGCATCACTGCGTCGCCCAGGAACTCGGCGGTATCCAGGTCCGCGGGCCGAGTGTAAACGGAGAACGGTGTGCCGGTCTGCGCCAGGGTTCCCCCGCGCATGACTGCCACCTGGTCGGCAAAAGACAATGCCTCAGCTTGATCGTGGGTGACCAGAATCGTGGTAATTTCCGCGGCATGCAAGACATCGGCCACGGCCTTGCGGGTGGCCACGCGCAACCCGGCATCAAGTGCCGAGAATGGCTCGTCCAGCAACATCAGCTTGGGCTTGCGGGCCAGCGCCCGGGCCAGGGCCACGCGCTGCTGCTGGCCGCCGGAGAGTTCGTGCGGGCGTCGCTCACCCATGGCGGACTCAAGCGAAACCATGTCCAGCAGTTCGGCCACGCGCTTGGCATTGGCGGCCCGCCCCACGGGATTCCAGGCATGGTCCAACCCGAAGCCAATATTTTGGGCCACCGTCAGGTGTGGGAACAGTGCACCGTCCTGCGCCACGTACCCGATTTCCCTCCGGTGCGCCGGTACCCAGGCGTCCCCGGCGACCATCCGGTTGTTCAGTTCGATCGTCCCGGCATCCGGGGTCTCGAAGCCAGCGATCAGCCGCAGCAAGGTGGTCTTTCCCGATCCCGAAGGGCCAACGATCGCCGTGGTTCCTCCCTCATTCAGGGCAAGGTCGACTCCCTTGAGGACTTCCTTGGAACCAAAGCCCTTCACCAGATTGCTGGTGCGCAGGAACTTGACGGCAGGCATGAGTCCGTAGAACTTATGGGCCTGAGGGATTTCGGTAGTCACTGGCCGGCCGCTTTCTTTGACTGTTGGAACAGCACGTAGGTCATGGGGATGGATATCAGGATCATCAGCAACGCGTACGGCGCGGCCCCGGCATAGTCGATCTCGCTGCTCTTGGCCCAGAATGCTGTTGCTAGGGTGCGGGTTCCATTGGGTGCCAACAGCAAGGTGGCGGTCAGTTCGTTGACGATGGCCAGGAACACCAGTGCAGCTCCCCCGGCAGCCGCCGGAGCGCACAGGCGCAAGGTGACGCGGAAGAAAGCCACCGCCGGTGAGCGGCCCAGTGAGCGTGCAGCTTCCTCAAGTTCGCGCGGCGCTTGGGAAAGCCCGGCGCGCAGGTTCACCAACGCGCGCGGCAGGAAAAGGAGCACGTAGGCCGCCAGCAGCACGTAGGCGCTCTGGTAGATCCCCGGGACCAATCGGATGGCGACCGTGACGAAAGCCAGACCCACCACGATGCCCGGCATCGAGCTGGTGATGTAGTTGGACAGTTCCAGCAGCTTGCTGAACCAATTGGCATGGCGCACGGCCAAGAATGCCATGGGGAAGGCCACGACACAGGTCACCAGGGCGCCGGTGAGTCCGTAGCCCATGGTCTGGGCGAGCGCGGGGAAGAACTCGGTGGGGTCCCAGATGGCTATTCCCCCGGCGATGAGCCAACGCACCACCGAGTACAAGGGCACGCAGACCGAGAGCACCAGGACGGCAACCAAGAGCGATTGGGCGCCGATCTCATGGCGTCCGAGCCGCATCCTGATGGCCAGCCCTTGGGCGCCGGATCCGACGCGTGAGTATCGGGCGTTGCCACGGATCTTGGCCTCGGAGACCAAGAGCAGAAGGCACAGCAGGACTAGGACGCTGGCGAGCATGTTGCCGGCGGCCCCGTTGAAGGTGGACTGGAACTGGATCATGATTGCGGTGGTGAAGGTGTCGAAACGGATCATCGCGAAGGCGCCGTACTCGGAGAGCAGGTGTAATGCCACTAACAGGGAGCCGCCGGCCATCGCGATGCGTAGTTGCGGCAGCACCACACGGAAAAACACGGCCCACGGCCCCAAACCCAGGGAAGCCGCGGATTGCTCGATGGCCGGGTCCAGTCGGCCCAGAGTCGCTGCGACAGGGATGTAGATCAAAGGAAAATAGGACAGCGTGGCGATCAGGGTACCGGCACCCAAACCGGCGAGCGAGGGAATCGTCGAGGCCCAGGCGTAGCTGTTGACGAAGGCAGGAATCGCCAGCGGGGCGGCAAGGGCCAGCGCCCACCAACGGTGTCCGCGCAGATCCGTGCGTTCCACCAGCCAGGCGCCTCCCACTCCCAGCACGAGGCACAGCGGCAGCGTGACCACCACCAGCAGGATCGTGTTGAGCAGCAGTTCTCCGACACGTGGTCGGAAAACCAGCTCCATGACGGTGTCCCACCCGGTGGTCAACGTCATGAAAGCGACGTAGCCCAACGGAACCAGGGAGAACGCGGCAATGAGTGTTGCCAGAATGACCAGAGTCGTAGCGCCCGATGGCGGGCCAGGCCTACCGCCCTTGCCCGCCATGTTTGGGTCCCGAGATGTATCAGGCACCAGTGGAGTCATACTCATGAGTGTTACAGCAGTCCTGCCTTGGTCATCAGTTCGGCAACCTTGGCCGAATCTAGCTTGGCCGGGTCAATGCTCGGGGCCTGGAGCTCCTTCAGCGGAACCAGTTTTTCGTTGGAAGCGACATCGGATCCGACAGCGTATTCAAAGGAGGTACCGGTCTTCAGAATTTCTTGGCCCTTCTTGCCGGTGACGAACTTCAGGAATTCTTGGGCCTGTTCAGCATGCTTGGACGAAGCCAGGACGCCACCGCCGGAAACGGAGACAAAAGCCCCAGGATCCTCGTTCTTGAAATAGTACGGGGTGACGTTCTTTGAATTCTCGCCGGTTTTGGCCTGGTCGCCGTAATAGTAGTAATGGTAGATCAGCGCGGCATCGATTTCCCCGGCGTTCACTGCCTTCATGGCAGTGGAGTTGCCCTTATAGGCGGTGACGTTTTCTTTCATGCCCGCCAACCACTGCGCGGTGGCTTCTTCGCCCTTGAGCTCTAGCAGGGCAGCGACGATGGCCTGGAAGTCGGCGCCGGTCGGGGACGCGGCCCATTTGCCCTTCCACTCCGGTTTCTCCAGATCGAGCATGGACTGGGGCAGCTGGTCCTCGTCGATCTTCTTGGCGTCGTATACGAACACGGTCGATCGCGCGGCAATGCCAATCCATTTGTTGGTGGACGGACGGAAATCGGCAGGAACCTGTTCGACGGTGGCCTCGTCGATGTCTGCAAAGAGACCGGCATTTTCAACCTGCGTCATTGCGGGGGAATTCTCGGTTAGGAAGACATCCGCCGGCGAGGCATCGCCTTCCTGAATGATCTGATTGGACATCTCGGTGTCCGAGCCGTTGCGTACTGTCACCTTGATGCCGGTCTCGGCGGTGAAAGCGTCGACCCATTCCTTGGCCAGGGACTCGTGCTGAGCGTTGTAGACCGTGATCTCTCCCGCGTCCGATGCGTCGGTGGACGGAGCGTCTGAGGAGCATGCGGTCAGGCTGAGGGCTGCGGTGGCCAAGAGTGCGAGGCCAGTCAGCACGTTTTTGCGAATCGTCATGAAACGGCGCTTTCTATGGAGTGAATTCTTCCGGTGGGACCCAACGATTGACGAGGAGCCCGCTCATATAGCTTAGGTAAGACTTACCTCATTCGCTACTAAAATGCTCATCTTCTCCACGCCTTGACTGCAGGCCGAGACGGAATTCCCGCACACAGCCGGGAATCCCGCGCAGAGTACTGGATTTAACGAACAAATCCATGCTCGAATTCGGCCTACTGAGTTGACGTTTTCGCTTCTCTAGCGGACCGCTAGGCACCCGCTTTTCACCAGACGGCGCCGCTTTGGCGGGCCGGACAGCATACCCCTTGGTACAGCGTCACATTTGTCTCGCTCCCCACCCCTGAGCCACGAGCGCAAAGCATATTGCCCCCGGTGCCACGTGGGCACCGGGGGCAACAAATGTTATGCGTTTTGAATGGAAGCCGCGACGGTCATTGCCGTGACGGGCTCCGGCCTACTTGTACGGGCGGAATTCGCCGACCATCGGGCAGTCGAACGGATCACGGGCCGACAGGCCAACCTTGTTGAGGTACGTGATGACCTGGCCATAGGACTGGCTCACCGAGGTGACTGTGTAAGGCACCTTGAGCTCCTGGCAGTATTCACGCACGATCGCCGCGACACCTGCGAGGTTGGCGCGTGGCATCGACGGGAAGAGGTGGTGCTCAACCTGGTAGTTCAAACCACCAAAGACATGCGAAAGAACTCGGTTTCCGAACTTCGAGCGGGCCATGACGTTGCGGCTGGTCAGCACCTGGCGTGAGAAGAAGTCGATGCGCGACTCCTTCGGGATCATCGGCATGCCCTTGTGGTTCGGTGCGAATGAGGCACCCATGTACACGCCGAAGACGGCAAGCTGAACGCCAATGAAGGCCGAAGCGATGCCCACGGGCAGGAAGATGTAGATGGCGGCCACGTAGAGGGTCAGCCGTACGATGATCGAAATGATCTCGCGGCGACGGTCCTTGACGCGCTCTCCGGTGAACAGGTAGATCATCGACCGCATATGAAGATTAAGCCCTTCGAGGGTCAACAGCGGGAAAAACAGGTATCCCTGACGCTCGGTGATCCACTTAAGGAAGCCCTTTTGCTTCTTCGCATCCTCGGTCTGGAATGAGATGGTGTCCCATTCGATGTCCGGGTCCTTGCCAACGGTGTTGGGCATGGCGTGGTGCTTGTTGTGCTTGTTCATCCACCACTGGTAGCTGATGCCAACCACGAAGTTGGCCAAGAAGCGACCGACCCGATCGTTCGCCGGTCCGGAGGTCAAGATCTGGCGGTGCGCGGCTTCGTGGGCCAGGAACGCGAACTGGGTCAGGATGATGCCGATCGCCGCAGCGATGAGCAGCTGGAACCAGCTGTGCCCGAGCAGGACAAAACCGGTGACTGCGCCACCCAAGAGCAGCACTAAGACGCTGACAAGCCCGAGGTAGTGCCCCTTGCGGCGGCCAAGCAAGCCAGCGTCACGAACCTTAATTTTCAGGTGGCGGTAGTTGTTGGCTCCTGCAGAACCACGCGAAACACGTTGTTCCGGGGCCGAAGGGGACAATGTAGAACTCGAACTGTTCAAGGGTCACTCCCGATAAGCGAGGTAGGGCGACAATTTCAGTCGTAAGAACTGAAAGTCTCGGTTCCTATGTCTTCGATCTTACGTGCTACGCATGTGAAGCGCCTGATCGTTGAGTGTTGATACTAATTATCTGGATTCAATTCTGCGCATGAATTCCGCGTGAATCCACGGCGAAAGCGATCCTGTCCCGTCATTCCGGGATATTTCTCGTTCCCAAAATTGGCGCGACATATAACACTTGGAGAATTTGTTGTCTGCCTCACACTTGTGAAATGCCTGCAAAAACGGACCGACCCCCAGGTTGGAACACCTGGGGGTCGGCCCGAAAAGTGGTCCCTTGGGACTCTATTTCCGATTGCTACGCAGCACGTCGAGGCGCTTCCGGTATTCCGTCTCGTCGATGTCCCAGCGTGTGTACCGTTCGCGCAGGACTCCTTCGGCACTGGTGGGATCGCCCTGCATCCGGTGGCGCCAGTACCTGCGGCGGCTGAAGAAGATAAACGTGCCAATCACCCGGATCCAGAAGATCGGAATCAGAATGAACCAGCCCGGCCCGCGTCCGGTTTCCCACGCATGTGCGGGAAGGGCTGCTGCGAACACCAGCAGACCGATGACCCACCGCGGGCGCGGCGGGCGGAGCCGTCGCGTGGCAGATGCGCTGCGGGCGGTCATGGAGCAATCCTAGCCAAGGGGCTTCAGCGTCCTGTTCCGGACAGCAAACGGCCCGTGCGTGTTCCCCCTTCGGGTGAAGGGAGACCACACGGGCCGTCATTGCTCGGTGGCGGACGTGTTTAGAGTCCGGCGGCGCGCTCCGCGGACTCAACCACGTTGGCCAGCAACATGGCACGGGTCATCGGGCCCACGCCGCCCGGGTTCGGTGAGATCCAGGATGCGACCTCGTAGGCGGCAGGTTCCACGTCGCCGGTAACTACTGCCTTGCCGTTTTCATCGTTGACACGCGAGACGCCCACGTCCAGCACGATGGCGCCGGGCTTGAGGTCCTTGGCCTTGATCATGTGAGGCTGTCCGGCCGCGGCGATAACCACATCTGCCTCGGCGAGGTGCCGGGCCAGATCGGTGGTTCCGGTGTGGGCCAAGGTGACGGTCGCGTTGATGCTGCGGCGGGTCAACAGCAACCCGATCGGGCGGCCAATGGTCACCCCGCGACCGACGACCAGCACGTTCTTGCCGTTCAAATCGATGCCGTGGCGGGCCAGCAGCTCCACGCAGCCCTTGGGCGTGCACGGCAGCGGCGAGGTCATCGGGCGGTTCACGTTGGCCACCAGACGGCCCAGGTTCATCGGGTGCAGGCCGTCGGCGTCCTTGGCCGGGTCCATGGCCTCGAGGATGACGTCCTGGTCGATGTGCGCCGGAAGCGGCAGCTGGACGATGTAGCCGGTGCATTCCGGGTTCTCGTTCAGCTCGCGGACCTTGGCCAGCAACGCTTCCTGCGTGGTGTCATCGGGCAGGTCCACGCGGATCGACTTGATGCCGACCTCGGCGCAGTCCTTGTGCTTGCCGCCGACGTACCACTTCGATCCGGGATCTTCGCCCACCAGGATGGTTCCCAGCCCGGGGACGATGCCGCGGGCGGCCAGGGCCGTGACCCGTTCGGTCAGTTCGGCCTTGATGGCCTTTGCGGTTGCCTTGCCGTCAAGAATCTGTGCAGTCATGTTGAGTGGTGCTCCATTCAGGGAAGTATGTTCGCTCACGCGTGATGGGGGCCGGTGGCCGTTTACCAGTCTTCGAGGCCCTCGTAGAGCGGGAAGGCCTTGGCCAGGTTTTCCACGCGCTGGGCCAGGGCCGGGATGTCGGCGTTCCGTCCCTCGCGCAGGGCGATGCCAATGATGTCTGCGACCTCGGTGAAGGCAGCGGAGTCGAAGCCCCTGGTGGCCAGCGCGGGGGTGCCGATGCGCAGGCCCGAGGTGGTCATCGGCGGGCGCGGGTCGAAGGGCACCGAGTTGCGGTTCACGGTGATGCCGATTTCGTGTAGCAGGTCCTCGGCCTGCTTGCCATCAAGCTCCGAGTTGCGCAGGTCCACCAGGACCAGGTGCACGTCGGTGCCGCCGGTCAGCACCGAGACGCCTGCCTCGGTGACGTCCGCCGCGGTGAGACGCTCGGCCAGCAGCGTGGCACCTTCAAGGGTGCGTGCCTGGCGTTCGGCGAATTCCTCGCCGGCGGCGATCTTGAAGGCCACGGCTTTACCGGCGATGGCGTGCATCAGCGGTCCGCCCTGGTGCCCGGGGAAGACATTGGAGTTGATCTTCTTGGCCATTTCCGGGTCGTTGGTCAGGATCAGGCCCGAGCGCGGACCGGCCAGGGTCTTGTGCACCGTGGAGGTCACGACGTCGGCAAACGGAACCGGGTTCGGGTGCAGTCCCGCTGCTACCAGTCCGGCAAAGTGCGCCATGTCGACCCAGAGCTTGGCGCCGACTTCGTCGGCGATGGAGCGGAATTCGGCGAAGTCGAGCTGCCGGGGGTAGGCGGACCAGCCGGCGATGATGACCTGTGGCTTCTCGGCGAGCGCCTGCGCACGGAGCTTGTCCATGTCCACCCGGAAGGTCTCGGGGTCGACCTCATAGGCGGCGACCTCATAGAGCTTTCCGGAGAAGTTCAGCTTCATGCCGTGGGTCAGGTGTCCGCCGTGGGCCAGGGACAGTCCCAGGATCTTGTCGCCCGGCTTGATCATGGCCGAGAGCGCAGCGGCGTTGGCGCTGGCTCCGGAGTGCGGCTGGACGTTGGCGAATTTGGATCCAAAGAGTGTCTTCACGCGCTCGATGGCCAGGTTCTCGGCCACGTCCACGTGCTCGCAGCCGCCGTAGTAGCGGCGGCCCGGGTAGCCCTCGGCGTACTTGTTGGTCAGGACCGAACCCTGGGCCTCAAGGACGGCGCGCGGGGCGAAGTTCTCGGAGGCGATCATTTCCAGGGTGTCGCGCTGGCGGCCCAGCTCAAGCCTGAGGACTTCGGCGATTTCCGGATCGAGCTCTGCGAGGGATTGGTTGGTCACGGGATTCTTGCTCATGATGTTGAACTCCAATGGGTGAGGGTTGGTCTTCGGGCAGGTACACATTGCGAATCATTCAACCCCCGGACCCAGGCGCGCGGTCCGTGGTTAGCTCATGTGCCGCTCCCCGGTGGTTCATCCCACCCAACGCCAGTTGCGACACCATCCAATATTAGTCGGAATAGGCCCGCGGTTGGGACTGTTACACACTAAGAACGTTGAATCTTCAACTGATACGTCCTTGAAGGAGGGAACCGGGAATGCGGTCCACGAGCAGGCAAATGCGCACGGTCGTCATCGGTGCCGGACAGGCGGGGCTCTCGGCGGCCCACCATTTGCGGCGCAGGGGCCTTGTACCTTTTGAGGATTTCATGGTGCTTGACGCCAATGACGGCCCGGGCGGGGCTTGGCGCCACCGCTGGGATTCATTGACTTTTGACCGGGCCCACGGGCTGCATTCGCTTCCCGGCATGGACCTTGCCACCCCCGACCCCCGCGAGCCGGCCTCGGCGGTGGTTGCCCGCTACTACGGGGCCTACGAGTTGGCCTTTGCCCTGCCGGTAGTCCGTCCGTTTAAGGTGCGCAACGTCACGGGTTCCCTCGAGGACGGATTCACGATCACTGCCACCGACGGACGCGCCATTCGCGCGGCCACGGTGATCAATGCCACCGGAACCTGGGACAAGCCGTATTGGCCGTATTACCCCGGGCAACGCGGATTCACCGGCCGCCAGCTGCACACCCACGACTTTGTGGCGCCGGAGGAGCTCTTGGGACAACGCGTGCTGGTGGTGGGCGGGGGAACCAGCGCCGCCCAGTTCCTCCTGCAGCTTTCCACGCTGGGCATCGACACCCTATGGTCCACTCGGCGAGCGCCGCAGTGGAGGGAAGCGCCACAGAACAAGGCGTGGGGCATCGAGGTTGAGAACAACGTCAATGCCCGTACCCGTTCCGGCTTGCCGCCGTTGTCGGTGGTCTCGGTAACGGGCCTCCCCCTGACCGATTTCTACCAGGCGGGCATCGATTCCGGGGTGTTGGTCTCCCGCGGTGCGATCAACTCGCTCTCTGCCCGCTCGGTCACCTTCTCTGACGGCAGCACCGAGGAGATCGACGTGATCCTGTGGGCCACCGGGTTCCGGGCTTCCCTTGACCACTTGGCGCCACTGGGCCTGCGCGAACCCGGCGGCGGGATCCTCATGGGCGAGGATTCGGTGTCTGTCCCCAAGGTCCCGGGCCTGTTCCTGGTGGGCTACGGAGCCTCGGCATCCACCATCGGGGCGACCCGGGCCGGGAGGGCCGCAGCGGTTGCCGCCGGCAGGCTCCAGGAAGCTGCGGCCGCCGATACCGCCACCGCCGATTCCCGATAGTTGCGTTCGCATTCCCTTCACCGGATTCAGCCACGGCGATACCTGCATGTAGCGTGAATACGTGACCACCAACGAATTCATTGTCTCCCTGTCTTGTCCCGACCGTCCGGGCATCGTCCACGCCGTTTCAGGAGCCCTGCTCAGCGCGGGTTGCAACATCACCGAGTCGCAGCAATTCGAAAGCCCCGAGACCCACAACTTCTTCATGCGCATCGCCGTGGCCACAGCCCAGGACATTGATGCTGTGCGCAACGCGCTGGGTCCGGTTCGCGACGAATTCGGCATGGAACTGGGCATCACCGCAGCCGGTTCCCGGGTGACGACCCTGATCATGGTGTCCAAGGAAGGCCACGCGCTCAACGACCTGCTCTTTGCCCAGCGTGCCGGAACCCTGCCGGTGGAAATCCCGGTCATCGTCTCCAACCACCTTGATCTGAAGCCCATGGCCGACTTCCATGGCATCGAATTCATCCACATCCCGGTCACCGCAGCGACCAAGGCCCAGGCCGAGGCACAGCTGCTGGCCCTGGTGGACGAGCACAACATCGAGCTGGTGGTGCTGGCCCGCTACATGCAGATCCTGTCGGACGATTTGTGCCGCGCGTTGAGCGGTCGGGCCATCAACATCCACCACTCGTTCCTGCCCTCTTTCAAGGGGGCCAAGCCCTATCACCAGGCCCACGCTCGCGGCGTGAAACTCATCGGCGCGACCGCTCACTACGTCACTGCGGACCTGGACGAGGGGCCGATCATCGAACAGGAGGTCATCCGGGTGGACCATGCGCGCACTGCCGGACAGTTCGTGGCCATGGGTCGCGACGTGGAGGGGCGCACGCTCACCCGCGCCGTGGCCTGGCATGCCGAGCGCCGGGTCATGCTCGACGGCTACCGCACCGTGGTGTTCTCCTAGCGAACAAGGTTCCTCCAAGGGCATGGGCCGGTAGCAGGTTTTCTTCTTGCTGCCGGCCCATGGCTTTTGGTGTCCGGCTCAGCGCACCACTGTCGATCCAGCGGGTGCCGGCCGGCTCACCGGGGCCTTCTTCCGCCCGCCCTTCAGGGCACGCAGCGCGGACAGGATCGCGACCAGGTCCACGACCTCCTGGCTCAGCGCTCCCGCCACCGCCGGCAGCACCCCGGTGGCGGCCACCAGCATCAGCACCACGGAGAAGACGATGCCCAGCCAGATGGACTGCACCGCGATGCGCAGGGTGTCCTTGCCGATCCGCACCGCGTGCGCCACTTGGGAGATGTTCTCGGTCATGATGACCACGTCGGCGCTTTGTGAGGCGGCGGTCGAGCCGCGCGCCCCCATGGCCACGCCCACATCGGCCGCGGCCAGCACCGGGGCGTCGTTGACCCCGTCACCGACCATCATCACCGGGCGGTGCTCCAGCTTGCGCACGTGCACGACCTTGTCCTCGGGCAGGCACTCGGCATACACCGTGTCCAGGCCGATCTCCGCGGCGATGTGGTCGGCCGTGGCCTGCTGGTCGCCGGTGAGCATGAGCATTTCCTTCACGCCCAATGCGCGCAGCCGCTCCAGCGTCGCTCCTGCGTCTTCGCGCAGCTCGTCGGCCAGCAGCAGCACCCCGGCAAAGACGCCATCCACCGCAACGTAGACGGAGGACTCCCCCGGACCCAGCTCCCGGCGCACCACCCCGGCGGCCAGCGACGCCACCCAGGCCGGCTTGCCGACCAGCACTCGGCGCCCGCCCACTAGGGCGCTGACTCCATGGGTCGCTTCCTCGCTGGCATCCTGCACCTCGGCGATCGGCAGCGCGCGCTTCCCGGCGGCGGCCACGATCGAGGCGGCCAGCACGTGCGAGGAGTACTGCTCAGCGGCGGCCACCAGGCCCAGGAGCTCATCGGCACCGAACCCTTCCACCGGCTTGACGCCGCGCAGTTCCGGGGTGCCCCGGGTCAGCGTCCCGGTCTTGTCGAAGGCCACGGATTGCACCGCGGCAAGCTTTTCCAGGGTGCCGCCGTCCTTGACGATGATTCCTCCCTTGGCCGCGCGACTCATCCCGCCCATGAAGGCCACCGGTGCGGCAATCAGCAACGGGCAGGGCGTGGCGACCACGAGCACCTCGGCAAAACGCACCGGGTCCCCGCTGACCCACCACGCCGCACCGGCAATGACGTAGGCCAGCAGCGTGAACGGGACGGCGTACCGGTCGGCCAGGCGCACCATCGGCGCCCGAGAGCTTGAGGCTTCCTGGACCAGTTCGACGATGCGCGAGTACTGCGAGTCGGCGGCGCTGGCAGCGGCCCGCATGCTGATGGCACGGGTCCCGTTCACGGAGCCGGATAACAGTTGTTCCCCGGCGAGCTTGTGCACCGGCATCGATTCGCCGGTCAACGAGGATTCGTCGAAGTCCGCCTCGCCCTCAAGCAGCACCCCATCCACCGGCAACACTTCCCCGGGCCGCACCAGCAGCACGTCCCCCGCGGTCACCGCCTCCACCAGCACCTCAGTGAGATTCCCGGCGGCGTCCATGAGCCGGGTCCGGGTTGGCACCCGGTCCATGAGCTCGGAAAGTGATTGGGTGGCGCGGACCTGGGCATAGTCTTCCAAGGCCTCGCCCCCGGAGACCATCAGGCAGATGATCAGTGCCGCGACCCATTCCCCCACGAACACCGTGGCCAGGATGGCGGTGAACGCCAGGATGTCAATGCCCCAGTGCCCCCGGGCGATATCCTTCACCATGCCCCAGCCCAGCTGCAGCGCGACCCCCAGGGCAAAGATGCCCGCGATCCAGCGCGCAGCCTCGCCCATCCCGAACGGAAGCAGCAGCAGCGTGCCGGACAGCACCACGAGCGTTGCCACCACCAGCGGATAACGTTTCATCAGGCCCACGGGTCAATCTCACCTTTGTCTGTAGACAGGGGAAAGGTTCCCCACCCCCATCCTCGACGGTTAAGGGGTTCCTTGCCAGCGTGGACAGGCTCACCTTCCCACGGCGCACCCCACCCCAAGGGGACGGAACGGAGCAAACATGGGCAGCGCACCAGGCACTGCCCGGCACGAACCGGCAGGCACGGCGGAGCACCCCATGCCGTCTCGGGTTGCCGGACAGCGACGCTCCGGGCGGGGCGCTGCCCGCCGGTGGTGCCCCTACTGCTGTCTTGGCTGCCCGCTGTCCCCGAGCCCCACGTGGACCTCGTTCGTGACGGCAGTGCCGCGTTCCACCGTCCGTGACACCGTGCAGTACTTCTCGTGCGAGAGTTCCACCAGGCGTTCGACCATGCCTGCGGCCTTTTGGCCTTCGGTCGTGTCGGGGAATTCCACGTTGAAGGACAGGTGCAGCCCGTCCACCCGGCTGGCGCCGTCCTCAACTACCTTGCGGCCGGTGGCCGCCACCTTGAATGACGTGGGCTCTGCGCTGCGGGCGGTGACCGTGTCCACGTCGATCGACGAACAGCCGGCGATTGCTGCCAACAGCAACTCCACCGGGCTAAGCAGCCCTTCGCCGTGGCCGAATTCGATTTCCGCACCCGCGGCATTGCGCACGGTGTAACGGCCGGTTGCCGTGCGGGTCAGCTCGACGGAACGCAGCATGGGATCTTCGTTTTCGCTCATGGATTCATCATGCCACCAGCGCGCCGGCCGATTCCGCACGCGACAGACGGGGGTGGTGTACAACGTTCCCCATGGACGAGCAGGCATCCGCCCCGGCTAGCTTTCGGTGGCCCACTGTTCGTGCTCGTCCAGGTGGTGACGCTCGCTGGCCTCCGGTTGGGTCCCGGAAGCGGCCAGTTCTTCCATGCGCGCCATCAGGTCCACCGCGACCGTCCAGGTTTCCAGCGTCGAGGGCGGATTGACGCCGGCTGCCCGGGCAATCTTGTTGCGCCACTTGTTGGTGAAGCCCAGGACCTGCTCGCCGGTGATGTTGCGGTCCCAGAGCCAGCGGGCCAGCTGCCTGGCCTTGACCAGCCTGTTGGCCTCGGCGTGTGCGCCATGGCGGAAGGGATCGATGGCGGGCTTGGCGGCGGCCGGTGCGGGTTCAGCCGGTTCAGGTTCAGCCACCACGGGCCCGACCACTGCGGAGTCCACCGGAGGCAACTCGACCGTCTCGGGTGCGAGGTCCGGGAGACCCACCGCCACGATTTCGGCGCCGGTCTCGATGGTGTGGACCGCTCCTTGGATGATCCCCTCCAGCCGCTCCCGGACCTGGGGCGGGATGCCCTGCGACTGCCCCTCGAGGGTGTGTCGGAGTTCTGCGACCATCCGCTCGTAAACCTCAACCTTGTGCTGCGGCCACATTGTCCCGGCTGCTCCTGTTCTGCTGTGTCCGATCCCCATGAAATACCCTGCAGTCCCATGGTACGGAGCCAAGCATCAACACTATCTGCTTGCCCCGGCCAGTGGCCACCACGCACCGGTCCCGCGCTTCCGTCCGACCGGGCGTGGCCCTCCGGTGACCTGCCTGGCAGGTTCCCTGGGCGCATGGCCCCGGCAGGGGCTCCCCCGGTCCCGCATTCGCCATCGACAACGTCGTGTCGCGCAACCAAATAGCCCGCAGGGCACCGGATAGAGTGGGTGTCATGGCCCACATCATCACCATTGATTCAAACACTCCGTCCGTCGATGCCACCGCTTTCGTGGCACCAACAGCAACACTGTCCGGGGACGTTTCCCTGGGCGCAAACACCAGTGCCTTCTACGGCGTCTCGGTCCGCGGCGACTCGGACACCATCACTGTCAAGGAGGGCACCAACCTCCAGGACAATGTGGTGTTGCACGGCGATGCGGGCTTCCCCTGCACCATCGGCGAGCGCGTCTCGGTGGGCCACTCGGCAGTGGTCCATGGGGCCACCGTGGGCAACGACTGCCTCATTGGCATGAGTGCGACCATCATGAACGGTGCGGTCATCGGGGACAATTCCCTCGTTGCCGCAGGAGCCTTGGTGCTCGAGGGCACCGAAGTCCCGCCACGCTCGCTGGTGGCCGGGGTTCCGGCCAAGGTTCGCCGCGAACTCAGCGATGAGGAGGTCGAGTCCCTGAAGGAAAACGCCGCACACTACCTGGTGCTGGCCGCCAAGCACCGCGAGGCAAACGCAGCACTGTAAGCGCACCACCAAGCCCAACTGCATAGGGAGCACACGTACGATGGTTCGTTATATCCAGACACCACCAGCCGCCGGTTCAAGCGCCCCCTCGCCGATCAAGGCCACGGGCCGCTCACTGAACTGGGGCATCGTCTCCACCGGGCACATTGTTTCGAAGGTTGTTGCCGATCTCCAGTCCTTGGAGGACGCCAATGTGATTGCCGTTTCCTCGCGCAATGAGGAACGTGCCCGCGCCTTCGCCGACGAACATGACATCGAATGGGCCTACGACTCCTATGAAGCCATGTTTGCCGAGCCGGAGATCGAGGCCGTCTATATCGCCACCCCGCACGGACAGCACTTCGAGATCACCATGGCCGCGTTGAAGGCCGGCAAGAACGTGGTGTGTGAGAAGTCCCTGACCATCAACGCCGCGGAGGCCCGCGTCCTGGTCGCCGAAGCCGAGGAACAGGACCTGTTCCTGATGGAAGCAGTCTGGACCCGCTTCACCCCCGTTTTCGCCCGGGCCATGGAGATCTTGGAATCCGGGGAGCTTGGCGATCCCTCCTGGGTCCAAGCCGACCTGGGCTTCCTGGCTCCCTACAATCCAGAATGGCGGCTCTACGATCCTGCCGCCGGCGGCGGGGCGCTGCTGGACTTGGCGGTCTATCCGCTCACCTGGGCCATTGGGGCCATGGGCTTCCCGACCTCGGTGCAGGCCAGCGGCGACCTCAATGAGGACGGCGTCGACATCCAGACCGCGATCACCTTGGGTTATTCCGGGGTGCGTCACGCCCAGCTGATGGTTTCATTGACCAGCTCCCCGACGAAGGAAGCCCGGGTGGCTTGCACCGAAGGGTGGTTGGGCACCAACGCACCGCTGCACAACCCCACGAAGCTCTTCATCCATCCACTCAATGGACCGGCGCGGACCGAGGTCTTCGAACCGGTGGGCGAGAACTACACCTATGAGTTCCGCGAAGCGACCCGTTGCATCCAGGCGGAACTGAACGAGTCACCCACCATGCCGTGGGAGCATTCGGTGAACACCATGGCGATCTTCGACGGAATCCGCCATCAGTTGGGGATCCGCTATCCCAACGATTCCTATGTAGCGTAGCCGGCAAAACGTCGAGGGGTTTCGCAGTGTCGGGGCAGGTTCAGGCACCGCGAAACCCTTTGTCGTTTCCGCCGCCCATCGAAAGGACCCCGCCCATGTTGGCCCGTGACTACATCGGCGATAAATTCCGTTCCCTGCACTTGCTGCGACTCTTCCTGCCGGCCCATGACCGCAGCGAGGCCCCTCTGCGGTGGTCGTCGTTGTTGCCTCCCGGGGCCGAGTTGGAGGCTTCGGCGGACTGGAACGAACTCTGGTGCGCCTTCCTGGTGGATCATCCCGGCACCGAACTGCCTGATGCCCCGTTGGGCGGGTTGGACAGGGAAACCGCGGCCGCCCTGCGCGAGATCCTGGGTGCGCATTTGGACGCGGAGGTGCAGCTGCACACCCGGAGTTGGATCGGGCATTCGCGCCCCTTTACGCCCCAGGCACTGACCAGCCTCTTTCACGGCCGGGAATACCTCCACGAAGACCTTGGCCTCGAGGGAATCATCTTCCGTGGCGTCCGGGACCAGGTCCCGGAATTCGTTGAGGATCCCCACCATGCCTTCGCCTGGGGCACCTGCCTGTACCCGGATTCCTTGGTCATTGCCGCAGCGCCGGCGCTGTTCCGGGCGTTGCACCAAGACCCGCGGCTGGAAGTCGTGTCCATCGTTTCGCACCGCGACATCTTGCCTGCTCCCTTTGATGGGTAGACGCACCGGAATGCGCCCGTACGAATTCCGGTCCTGGCCCGGCGGCACGCTCAGGGTGCCGGCTTGGCCTCCAAGGCATCGACGGCGGGACCCTGGATGACGCTGCCGTCGGTGGAGAAGCGCGACCCGTGGCAGGGACAGTCCCAGGTGGTGTCGGCGGAATTGAATTCCACGATGCAGCCCAGGTGCGTGCAAACGGCGGATACGGCGTGGAGTGCCCCTTCCGCATCCTTGTAGACTGCGGTGCTCTGCCCGGCGGCCTCGATGACCGTGCCCTGTCCGGGGGCCAGTTCCGCAGGGGTGCGTACCCCGGAAGAATCGCCGACGTCGGCGGCCTCCGTTGCCTCGGTCTCCCGCCCGGCGGTCGACTTCACTGCTTCCGCCGTGGCGGCGCGGTTGCTGTTGAACATCGCCGCCCAGGGGTTTTCCCGGCCGGTGATGGTGTCGGCAAGGATCAGCGCCGCCGCGGTCCCATTGGTCAATCCCCATTTACGCAGACCGGTGACCACGTACACGTGCTGGGACTCGGGGGTCATCGGCCCGACGTAAGGCAAGCCGTCAACCGGGATGCCGTCCTGCGTAGACCACCGGTAGGCGACTTCCTCAACACCGAGGCGGTCGCGGGCGAAGGAAGCCAGCCGCCGGTACCGTTGGGCCGAGTTCCCGGACTCCGCAGCCGGGTGGCCCTCGCCACCGACGAGCATGTAGCTCACCCCGTCGATGCCGACCGTCAGGATGGAGCGCATCGGCTCGTCGACGCTGATGAACGTGGCATCCAGCGGTGCGGTGTCCACTGGGCCAGCGACGAGGTAGGAACGGTGGGCATGGCACCGTTCGTCGAAACGGCCGTTGTCGCCGAAGGGCACATTGGTTGCGACGATGACATCGCGTGCACGGACGCTGCCGTTCTCCAGGCCCACGATGCAGGGCGAGCCTTCCTCGATGCCCTGCGCGCGCGCCTGCTCGAAGACGTAGCTGCCGTCCCCGTGGACCGCCCGGGACAGGCCCTGGAGGTACTTCACGGCATGCAGCTGTGCTTGTTCGTCGAACTTCACCGCGCCCTTGACTTCAAAGGGCAGCGGAACGTCGGTGGTGAAGGTGGCGGGAAGGCCCAGCTCCGCGGCAAGCTCCGCCTCGGTGTGCACCAGGGCCAGGGCATCGTCAGATTCGGCGTAGGTGTAGTTCGCGACGCGGCGGAAATCGCAGTCGATGCCTTCGACGGCCACCACGTCCGCGATGTGGCGCAGCGCCGCCTCGTTGGCCTGTCCGTAGGCGCGGGCGGTGTCCGTGCCATGGCTCTCACGCAGCTGCGTGTAGACCAATCGTTGCAAGGACGTGACCTTGCCGGTGGTGTGGCCGGTGACGCCGGTTCCCACGCGAGCGGCCTCGAGGACCGCGACGCTCCGGCCAGCTCGCTTGAGCGTCAACGCCGCGGTCAACCCGGCGATGCCGGCGCCGATCACCGCGACATCCACCTCCACGTCTCCGCGCAGGGCAGGGTAATCGGTGGTCCCGCCGGTGGCCACCCAGAGGGAGACCGGATCGCCCTCGAGCCGTTCACTGTTCGCTGCGGTGTTCATGGTGTCTCCTTCGGGTTGCCCAGCATGAGTCGTTGGTTCTCGGGTTCCGCGGTGACGTGAGCGCAGGACGGTCGCGAGACCCCGGGATGCCGCGGCGGGCCAAGAGCCGCGAGCGAGCAACGCCAGGGGAGAGAAGTCCACCACCATGCACGGGGAGGGATGGTTGCACGCCCTCGATGCCTCCTCCCACAAAAACGTGACCCGATCGTGGACTTGTCTCGATCATGACCCGTGGCCACCGGTTTATCAATGGCATGCAGCGACCCAAGCCAAGAACCTTGGATACTCCTGAATTTCCGCCGTGGGTCGGGCCGGTGTGGCGCTTGGCCTCTTCGGTTCCCTTGGACCCGGCCGGCAGCTTACCGAGCAGCTGCCAGAGCCGCGGTGGTTCTGGCCCCTGGAACCAATTCGGAGTCGGGTCCGGAAAATTATGCTTGCATAACGGCCACTCCCCGACCGAGAATCAGCTTGTACCCAACGTGCGCCGGCACCGGGAGGAATCATGAAAATCCCTGGCTCGGAAAACCCGAGCTGCTAGGAGAATCGACCATGGACACAGGGGCAGAGCTCTTTGGCAGACTCAACGCGTGGTGCAAGGACCACCGTCATGGTGTGCGCAGCCGCAAACAGTGGAAATACATGGCCTATGGTGCGGCCGAGGACATCCACCAAGAACTGGTCGCCAGCGGGTTTGCTCCACTCAGTGCAGACCTCCTGCGCAGGACCGCCTCACACGCCGATTGGTGGTGGTGGAAACAAAATTCACGCAGCCCTTATGGGCGCGCACACTCACGCCACGTCAAAGGGAACCCGGTGAAGCCCACCGTTTTGGACGACGGCATCGAATAGACCAGCAATTTGCGTGATGACGCCGCCCATACGGTTCCCCGTGATCGATCGCCGTATCCGCGATCAGACAAGTTCCTTGGCCATCCAATAGTGCAGTTAATCGCCGAAGGTTCCCTGATCGCTTGCCTTGCGGCGCATCGAGAGAACCTTCGGGAAGTTCGGATCCATCATTGATCACTTGGAAACAAGCGCCGCTTCGGCGGCGTCGCGCTTAGCGTTCTTGGCACTGCTGCGGCGCCAGTAGGCGGCGATGATCGCACCGGAGAGGTTGTGCCAGACCGAGAACACCGCACCCGGGAGGGCCGCCTCGGGTGCGAAGTAGGTCTTGGCCAGGCCCGAGGCCAGCCCGGAGTTCTGCATGCCGACCTCGATGGCCATGGTGCGGCGGGTGGCCATGGGCTGCTTGAAGAGCTTGGCGACTCCGTAGCCAAGCGCCATGCCGCCGGCGTTGTGCATGATGACCGCCAGCAGGATCAAAAGACCTGCACTGAAGATGGCCGCGGCGCTGCCGGCGACCACGATAAGCACCACCGCGGTGATGGCGATGACCGAGACCCAGGGAAGTGCAGGCAGCACCTTGGCAACCAGGCGTGGCATGATCACGCGCAGCACCAGGCCCAGGACCACGGGGATCAGCACGATCTGCACGATCGATACGGCCATCGACCCGGCGTCCACCGGAAGGTACTGGCCCGCCAACCACAGGGTCAGTAGCGGGGTGAAGATGGGTGCCAAGAGGGTGGAAATCGAGGTCATGGTCACCGAGAGCGCGACATCTCCCTTGGCCAGATACGTCACCACGTTCGAAGAGGTGCCGCCCGGTGCACAGCCCACCAGGATGACGCCGGCTGCCAGCGCCGGGGGAAGCTGCAACAGCATCGAAATGCCCAGACCCAGCAGCGGCATGACCACATACTGCGCAAGCACTCCCAGGAGGACCGGAAGAGGCTTGCGTACAACCAGCGCGAAGTCCGGAAGCGTCAGCGTCAGGCCCATGCCAAACATGATGACCATCAGCAGCGGGTTGATCGCCGTGGAGAATCCGCTGAAGGTATCCGGGGATAGCAGGGCCAAGGCCCCTCCTGCCAGCACCAACAGCGGGAAGAGCGTCACGGCGACCTTCGCGCTGCGTTCTTCGCCATCAAGCGTGGTCCCTGGTTGCACATTTCGTTCAGTTGACATGGAAAGATAGTCGCAAACTGATCAACCGGTGTCCACTTGTGACAGCAATATGTTGATCACCAGCCGCTCGCCGCAGAAAAAATACCACTTATCGCGGCAATCCGACTTCGTGAGCTTCACGTATTTCCTACCGCCGTCGTTCCGGACGGGAATGCGGTGGTCCCTCTCCAGCCCCCTCAGACCTGCGCAAGGGACCACCGCAAGTCTTTATCTGACCGCGACGTACTGGCGCGAGGCGTCCCGGGCGGCGGCCAGCCCGAGCTCCAGATCGGCGATGAGGTCCTCGACCTGTTCGATTCCGACGCTCAGGCGCACCAGGTTCCGCGGCACCGCCCACGGGGTGCCAACCACCGAGGCATGGGTCATTTCCGCCGAGTAGCAAACCAGCGACTCGACCCCGCCCAGAGACACCGAGAGCGCAAAGAGCTTCATCGACTCGGCAAACGCCCGGGCCGCGGCTTCCCCGCCGGCAAACTGGATCGAGACGATCCCGCCGAAGCCGTTGGACTGCGTCGTGGCCAGCTCGTGGCCGGGGTGCGATTCCAGTCCCGGGTACCGGACCGTTTCGACTTCCTCGCGGGCGCCCAGCCACTCGGCGATGGTCGCTGCGTTGGCGCAGTGGCGTTCCATGCGCAGCCCCAGAGTCTTCAGCCCGCGCGCTGCCAGGAAACAGTCCTGCGGCCCGGCCACAGCTCCCCCTGCGAATTGCTGGAAGCCCACGGACTGCGCAAGTTCCTCGCCGCGAAATTCCTTCCGGGCCACGATCACCGCGCCCCCGAGCACATCCGAGTGCCCGCCGATGTACTTGGTGGTCGAGTGCACCACGGCATCCGCACCCAAGAAAAGCGGGCGCTGCAGGAACGGGGTGGCGAAGGTGTTGTCCACGACCAGCAGGGCACCTGCCGCATGGGCGATCCTCGCCCAGCCCGTGATGTCCGCGATGCCCAGCAGCGGGTTCGACGGGGTTTCGACCCAGAGCAGCGCGGTGACCCCCGGCTGGACGGCCTTAGCGACAGCGTCCAGGTCGGTGATGTCCACCGGGGTGTTGGTGATCCCCCACTTGCCGTGCAGGCGGTTGATCAGCCGGTTGGTGCCGCCGTAGCCGTCGGCACCAAGCACAATGTGGTCGCCCGGGGCCAGCACCGCGCGCAGCAGCGCGTCCTCGGCGGCGATACCGGAGGCGAACGCGAACCCGGCGTGCCCACCCTCCAGGGCGGTGAGCTGGGTTTCGAATCCGTTGCGGGTCGGGTTGGAACCGCGGGAGTACTCGTGCCCGTTGCGCAGCACGTTGATCCCGTCCTGCACGAAGGTGCTGGTCTGGTAGATCGGCGGGATGACCGCACCGGTGAGCGGATCGGGCGCCTGGCCGGCGTGGATGGCTTGGGTGTTGAAACCCGGGTGGCTGATGGTTCCCATGATTCTGCTCCCTTGTCCCTAGGCGTTGATGGATGTCCGTGGCGCGTTGGCCACGGTTTCGGAGGTGTTGTTCCGGCCCAGGCCGTCGAGCCCGGTGATGAGGTCGTCGACCAGGTCGCCGGCGTCCTCGAGTCCCACGGACAGGCGCAGCGTGCCCGGTGCGATGCCGGCGGCCGCCAACTGCTCATCGTTGAGCCGGCAATGGGTCATCGCGGCCGGGTGCACGATCAGCGAGCGGGCGTCCCCGATGTTGGCGGCCAGCGCAAAGAGCTTCAGCGAATCGACCAGTTGCGGAACCGCGGCGGCATCCACCAGGTCAAAGGAAAACACACAGCCGGTGCCATTCGGGAAATATTCCTTGGCCAGCTCGTGGTCCTGGTGGGTGGGCACCGAGGGATGGTGCACCCGGGCCACGGCCGGGTGCCCGCCCAGGGCCTTGACCAGTTCCAGCACGTTAGCCTGGGCCTTGGCCACGCGCAGCGAGAGCGTCTCGATGCCGGTGAGGATGGAGCTGGCCGAGGCCGCCGAGAGCGTGGGGCCAAGATCGTGCAGGAACTTGGAGCGGGCGAGCATCAGGTAGGCCTTGGCCCCGTAACGTCCCAGCAGCAAGTCCCCGCCATAGCGGGCCTTGGGTCCGGCGATCTGCGGCCAACGGGCGGCATCGGTGAAATCGAAGGTGCCCGCGTCAATGATCAGTCCCCCAAGAACCGATCCGTGGCCGGACAGGGCCTTGGTAGCCGAGTGCACCACGATGTCCGCACCGAACTCGATGGGCCGGCAGGCGGCCGGGGTGGCCAGGGTGTTGTCCACGACCACCGGGATCCCCGCGGCGTGGGCCAGATCGGTGATGACGCGCAAGTCCACCAGGGTGGCCAGCGGGTTGGAGACCGACTCGAGCAGGAATCCTCGGGTCTTCTCGGTGATGGCCGCGGCCCAGTTCGCCGGGTCCTCCGGGTCCACGAACGTGACGGTGATGCCGAAGTCGGCGAAGGTGTCGGTGAGCAGGTCGACGGTGCCGCCGTAGAGCTTGTTGGAGGCAACCAAGTGGTTGGGGCCCTGCAGCAGCGCCAACAGCGACAGCGCGACGGCGGCCTGCCCGGTGGCCGTGGCGATCGCCCCGATCCCGCCCTCCAGGGCGGCGGCACGTTCCTCGAGCACCGCGACCGTGGGGTTGCCGGTGCGCGAATAGGTGAAGCCCGGTTCCTTGAGCGAGAAGAGTCTTGCCGCGGTGGCGTAGTCGGGGAACTGGTAGGCCGCGGTGTTGTAGATCGGCACGGTCATGGGTCGGTGTTCTCCCGTCGGGGAGTACCCGGCGTGGATTTCGGTGGTGGCGTTTTGCCAGGAGCTGGAGGCCATGGTCGTGCCTTTCGGGCCGAGGGAGCAAGAAGTGCGTGTTGGGGAATGGTGTGCCGGTGCGGCACCGATTGGCTCGGCGCCGCACCCGCACACCCGCGTGACAGCTAGACCGCGACGCCCAGGGTGGCGCGGGCGGCGACGGCGGCGGAGACCAGGTTGGCCAGCGAGGCCTCGGTCTCGGCGTAGCCGCGGGTCTTCAGGCCGCAGTCCGGGTTGATCCACAGCGCCTTGGGATCCAGTGAACCCAGGGCGATGTCGATGAGCTCGGCGACTTCCTCGGTGGACGGAACGCGCGGGGAGTGGATGTCGTACACGCCCGGGCCGATGCCACGGCCGTAGCCGAACCGGGTCAGGTCCGCGGTGACCTCCATGCGGGAGCGGGCGGCCTCGATCGAGGTCACGTCGGCATCCAGGGCGTCGATGGCCTCGATGATCTCGCCGAACTCCGAGTAGCACAGGTGGGTGTGGATCTGCGTGGCATCGGCGGCCCCGGAGGTGGCCAGACGGAAGGAGTCGACCGACCAGCCCAGGTACTTGGCCTGCTCGGTGGCGCGCAGCGGCAGCAGCTCGCGCAGCGCCGGCTCGTCGACCTGGATGATCCCGATGCCGGCATCCTGCAGGTCCGCGATCTCATCCCTGAGGGCCAGGGCGACCTGGTTGGCGGAGATGGACAGTGGCTGGTCGTCGCGGATGAAGCTCCAAGCCAGGATGGTGACCGGACCGGTGAGCATGCCCTTGAGCGGCTTGGTGGTCAGCGAGGCGGCGTGGGTGATCCACGGGACGGTGAAGGCCGCCGGGCGGGAGACGTCCCCCCAGAGGATCGAGGGGCGGGTGGCGCGCGATCCGTAGGACTGCACCCAACCGTTCTCGGTCTCGGAGAAGCCGTCGAAGTTCTCGGCGAAGTACTGCACCATGTCGTTGCGCTCGGCCTCGCCGTGCACCAGCACGTCAAGCCCCAGGCGTTCCTGCAGCTCCACGACCCGGGCGATCTCGTCCTTCAGGAAGCCGTCGTAGGCCGCGTCGTCGAGGGTGCCGGCCCGGTGTGCGGCGCGGGCGGTGCGGACCTCGGTGGTCTGCGGGAAGGAGCCGATGGTGGTGGTCGGCAGCGGCGGCAGCGCCAGGGCGAGCTCCTGGGCGGCCTTGCGGGCCGGGGCCTCCGAGCGGGAGAAGTCGGCGGTGGTGAGGTTGGACAGGCGCTCGCGCACGGCGGCGACGGTGGTCCCGGCAAATCCGGCGCGGTGCACGATGGCCGTTTCGGCGGCCGAGAGCTGCGCGGCGATGGCCGATTCCCCGGCGGCCAGGCCCGTGGCCAGGGTGATGACCTCGGCGACCTTCTGGTTGGCGAAGGCGAGCCATGCGGGCAGATGGGCCGGGAGGTCGGATTCCAGGGCGACGTCGTGCGGGACGTGCTGCAGCGAGGTGGCGGTGCCCACGGCCAGGGTGCCGCCGACCTTTTCGACCTCGGTGCGCAGCGCGGTGAGGATGCCCAGCGAGGCGGCAAGGTCGTTGCGCCAAATGTTGCGCGAGTCCACGATGCCGGCGACCAGGGTGGAGCCGGCCAACTCTCCCAGGAATTCGGCGGCGGGAACGGCGCCGCGGACCAGGTCCACGTGCACCGCTTCGACGCCGGCGCGGGCCAGCAATCCCTGCGTGGCGCCCGGACGGGCAACGTCCCCGGCGGTGCCGTAGCCGAGGGTCACCAGCAGGGCGGGACGCGTCGTGGCGGCGGCCAGCTTCGAGTACACGGTCTCGGCGAGCTCGCCGGCCACGGCCAGGGCGGCGCCGCGGTCGGTGACCAGGGCCGGCTCGTCCAGCTGGACCCAGGGCGCGCCGGCGGCGGCCAATGCCGCCAGGATCTCGCCGTAGGCTGCGACGACTTCGTCGATGCGCACCAGCGGGTCGAAGCCGGCCGGGGCGCCGTCCTCGGCCTTGGCCAGCAGCAGGTAGCTGATCGGGCCCACGAGGGTGGGGCGGATGGTGTTGCCGTTGGCCGCGTGGGCGGTGAAGGATTCGACAAGCGCCGCGGCGTTGGCCTTGAGGGGGGTGGCTTCCCCGATTTCCGGAACCAGGTAGTGGTAGTTGGTGTCGAACCACTTGGTCATCTCCAGCGGGGCGCGGGATTCGTCGCCGCGGGCCAGCACGAAGGACGCGGCGGTGTCGATGGCACCGGCGGCGTCGGCCAGGTCGGCAAAGCGGGCGGGCAGGGCCGAGAGGGCGACCGTCGCGTCGAGCACCTGGTCGTAGTAGGCGAAGTCGCCGGGCAGCGAGGCGTCGTCGGCGCCCAGACCCAGCCCGGTGAGCTTTGCCAAGTTGGCGTTCTGCAGTTCCCGCGCGGCGGCATGCAGCGTGGCTTCGTCGGTGCGTGCTGCCCAGTGCGATTCAAGGGCCTTCTTGAGCTCGCGGTTGGGTCCGATGCGCGGGTAGCCGAGGATGGATGCGGCGGGGAAGGTTGGCTTCGACATGGTGATTCTCCTATTTGTTCTGGCGTTGTGGAAGGTGCTGGGAAGGTGTGTGGGTCTAGACGGCTGCGCGGGTGGCCCAGGCGTTGCTGGCCCGTGCGCGGGTCCGCGGCAATTCGAGCTGCTCGACGACATCGAGGGAGCCGCGGTGGTCGTTGAAGGTGTAGAGATGCACACCCGGTGCCCCGTCGTCGAAGGCGCGGCGGGCCAGGTTGACGGCGGCGTCCACTCCGACGCGGTGGCGTTCGGAATCCGAGCTGGCGGTCTCCAGCGCGTGGGCCAGGATCGGGTCCGGTGCGATCCCGGCCATCGCGCACAGCCGGTTCAGGCGCCTGACCGAATTCAGCGGGATGACACCCGGGATGATGGGAATGCTGACCCCGGCGCGGCGGGCCGATTCCACCAGGTTGGTGTATTCGTCGGCCCGGAAATAGACCTGGGTGATCGCGTAGTTGGCCCCGGAGCGTTCCTTCGCCAGCAGCACCTCCACGTCGTGCTCGAAGGACGGGGATTCGGGGTGCCGGATCGGGTAGGCGGCCACCCCCACGCCCAGCCGGCCGCCGGCCAGGGCGGCCGAATGGTCGGCCTCGACCGCGCGGATCAATTCGATCAGGTAGCGGGCGAAGGGGTATTCCCCGCGCCATTGTTCCGGATCCGTCGGCAGGTCCCCGCGCAGGGCCAACACCCCGCGGACCCCGAGGGAGATGAAATGGCGGATCAGGTTCTGCAGGGTTTCGCGGCTCTCCCCCACACAGGTCAGGTGCGCCAGCGGGCGCAGCCGGGTGTTTTGGATCAGGTGCTCGATCAGTTCCAGCGACGCGTTCCGTCGTGCCGGGGACCCCGAATAGGTCACCGACACGTAATCGGGGTCGGTCGATTCCAGGGCCTGGATGCTGGTGAAGACGCCCTCGGTGGCGTCGCGGTTCACCGGCGGGTACAGCTCATAGGACAGGGACGGCGGTGCGGCTGTCGTTCCAATGCTCATGCGTGTCTCCTCGTTGATTCGAGGGAGGCATCAGGGATCGCCACAAAAGCCCCAGGGATCCGTCACGGATGTCCTGCGGCGATGATGAGTGAACGCTGAAGCGGCTCCATCGCTTCTGGCGGTAGCACCCTCGCCGGTCGAGTCCCTGAAGGGAATCCACCGGATGATGGTTGCTGCGGCGTCAACGAGCCAGATCTCTCAGCCGCTCTTGATGGTTGATGCATTAATCATGCGCCGGCGGCCGCAGGCGCCGCAATGCGGCAGTCGCCCCCTGCGTCACAAGGCTCAAATGCCGTTCACGTGACGTCACTCCGTCATTTTTGCGTGAGGTCAAGAACACATTGTGACAACGGGAATTCGGGCGAACTCCCCGCGTTTACACGGCATTGGGCCGCGGCGCATGACGTGGGCGGTGTTTCGTGAAGCAATTGTTACACCGGCACTGAGGCCGTGCGGAGCTGGTTCCCAATCGGTGCGGAACGGAAACGTTCCAACGATTCAAAACGCGCCATCATCAGGTTTTCAGTAAACGTACATGATCATGTGATTCCGTATACGGGTGATCCGCCGCAACGGATGGCCCAACCAGAACGACCGAACAGAGGAACTTCATGCAGCTTGAAAACAAGGTAGTCATCGTCACCGGCGGAGCAGCTGGCATTGGCGGGGCGATTTCCCGCGTCCTGGTGGCACGCGGAGCGAAGATCGTCGCCGTCGACCTCAACGCGGAGGCAGGTGATGCTCTGGTGTCCGGCCTCGGCGAAAACGTGCGCTTCCTGGCCGGCGACGTCAGCGACAAGGCTGTCGCCGAGGCCGCGGTGAAACTGGCCAAGCAGGACTTTGGCGGATTGGACGGGTTGGTGAACAACGCCCATGCCTCACGTCAGGCCATGTTCAACGAGCTGACCGAGGAGCAGTGGGATTTGTCCTTCAACACTGGATTTCGTGCCACCCGCCAGTTCATGGCCGCCGCCTACCCGCTGCTGGCGACCAACGGCGGTTCGGTGGTGAACTTTGGTTCCGGCTCCGCCATGGTCGGCCAGATGACCCAGGCTGCCTATGCCTCGGCCAAGGAAGCGATCCGTGGTCTGTCCCGTGTAACTGCCAACGAGTGGGCCAAAGACAATATCCGCGTCAACGTCGTCTCACCCATGGCACTGACCGACGGGGTCAAGGCTTGGAGCGAGGCTTACCCGCAGATGTATCAGGACTCCCTGGACAAGATTCCGCTGGGACGTTTCGGGGACCCGGAAACGGATGTCGCACCGATCGTGGCGTTCCTGCTCTCCGATGACTCGCGCTACATGACCGGACAGACAGTCATGGCCGACGGTGGTGCCAACAAGCTGTACTGAATTCTGCGGGAGCGGGGCTCGCTTTCCCTGGCCTGGCTCCTGGCGACCCCGGGAGTTCATGGGGTTCGCCAAGGGCCAGGCTTGCATGGATGCAGTGCCGAATCATCAGTGGCCGGGCGGCTCGCCTTGGGACATCCAGCAGTCTTTGCTGGCCGCCAAGGCCCGCTCCTTCGTGATCCCCGCAGCGATTCCCCTTTCAAAGCCCGCGGCGCGGTTGGGTTGCCGGACCGGTCCCGTGGGAGGGGCCACCGGCTGCTAGGGCACAGCCCCGCGCGGTTAGCACCCCGCGCTCCACGCAAGCCCAGAACTCATCGTCTTCACCCGTCGGCTGGTCCCGGAGAATATGGTTCCAGACGGAAGCGGAGTCCGTGGTCCGGTCCGCCGGGGATGAAAATTCGGGTTCACAGGAGCCGCCCGTCGGCACGGACCAGACGGTGCGTTCCCTGGTGACGAACGAGTTCCTGCGGTCCTTCAGCACCGATTCACGCCGTTCGGTCGCGCGGGGCTTCTCGTGCTCATCCCGTCGACCGAAGCTGTCGTTACTCACGCCGTTGAATCGGTAGGCCAAGGGGTCAACTGCACATCCGTAGACTCGCCAACAACCTGGACCAGCACCCATAATCTCCCGGCGGCCGAGCGCGGAAGGTAAATGTTCTTCCCGGTCTTCGGCGTTGTCCCTCGAGTCGTCCACGAAGTCTTCCAGGGCTTCCTCCAACAGCGGGGGGGGTGCCCCTATCCGGTTCGTCAAGTCTTTCCCTGGATATTTCAAGAATCTTTGCACCTATTGGCGGGCATGCCAAGGAGGTCCGGGTCGGTGTTTTCGACTCGGACCACCTTGGTTTGGGAGCTCTTGGTCGGTGGGTTCAGGCGGCGGCCAGCTCCTGCCCGGCAGCGTCGTAGATGGTCCCGTCACGCAGCATCGCGAACAGGACATTGCACCTGCGCCGGGCCAGTGCGATGACGGCCTGGGTGTGGTTCTTCCCCTGGGCACGCTTCTTGTCGTAGTAGATCCTCGAAGCGGGGTCTTTGGAAGAAATGGAGGCGAACGCCGAGAGGAAGAGCGCGCTCTTGAGGACCTTGTTTCCCTTCTTCGAGGAGTGGTCCCCGCGGATCGAAGTTCCCGACCTCCACGTCACCGGCGCCAGGCCCGCGTAAGAGGCCAGGTGCCCCGGTGAGGCGAAGTCCTTGCCGCTGACCTCCGTCAGGATCCTGGCGGCGGTCTTGATGGCGACCCCGGGCATCGAGGTGAGCAGCTCGTGCAGCGGGTGCGCTTCGACCAACGCCTGGATCAGGGTGAGCACGTCGGTCTGGGCGGCGCGGTTGTGGGCCAGAGACCGGGCTTGGTGCGCCAGGGCGGTGCCCGCGGCCTCGGTGCCCGGCACGATCACGCTCTGCTGGTCCAGGGCCTCAAAGAGCTCCGGCACCCAGCGCTTGAACGCCCGGGGTGCGTGCTTGCGCAGTAGCGTTTCCACCCGGGCTTTCCCAGCCCGTCGCAAGGCCGTCGGGGTCGGGTATTTGGCGAGCAGTTCCAGCATCGCCGGGTGGTCCAGATGCTTGCCGATAACCCGTTCCAGGGCCGGGTGGATGTGGGTGAGCAGGCCGCGGATCCGGTTGGACGTCGCGGTGCCTTCCTTGGTCAAGTCGTCGTTGAATCCGCAGAGCATGGTCAGCTCGGCGACCTGCTCATCGGCGGTCTCCACGTTGCGCAGGGTGTGGGGCATGGTGCGGGCGGCTGAAGCGATGATCAGAGCGTCTCTCGCGTCTGTCTTGGCCTCCCCGGGGTGTAAATCGGCGATCCTACGCATGGCCAGCCCGGGCAAGTAGCCGACCTCGATTCCGGAGGCCAATGCGACGGCGACCGGCAGCGCACCGATGGTGGCTGGCTGGTCCACGACGAAGAGCAAGCGGCCGTGCTTGGAGAGGACTTTGATCATGGTCTTGAGCTTGGCTTCGTCTTGCGGCAGGGACTTGTCCCAGAGTTTCTTGCCGGCCCGGTTCAGGGCCACCGCGTGGTGGTCGGACTTGCCGACATCGACGCCGATGAACACGTCGATGGAGTCGTGGTCTTTGATCATTGCGCACCTTCCGTAAAGCCTGGGTTTGACGGATGAAACGGTGCTGGCTTGTCCTGCGGCTCCTCGGCTCGGCATCCACGTTACGCCCGACCTTGGACGGTGGTTCTCTGTCCTGGTCCGGCCCCTATTAGCGATGTCCTCGGTGCCTATCGTGCCCCGGTGGCAGCACCCCCCGGATCATTGGAATTAACTGGGGGGACGAACCATGCCGGGGTCGACAGGCCAGCATCCCCATCCTTGCCTAAGAGGTTCGGAAGTGGGGGTGCTAAAACAGTAACGGGGGGCTCCACGGCAAATGGCTGCCCTGGCGTGAAGACCGCCCACGCAGCATCCCCGTTCACTACCCGCAGGTTCGGCACAAGATCCAATGCTAGGTGGTGGCGCGGGCTCACACCGTTGACCGCCGCTGCAGACACCCGGTCGGGAAGGTTGGCCATGGACAGGACCCTTTGCCCACTGCAATCCAGGATGGTCTTCAGCGATTCCCTCGCCTGGTCAAATCCGTCAACGCGTACGCCGGCGCCCGCATATGTGGACGCGCCCCAATGAGCATCGTTGATAGGTGCTTCGCGTACGTCGAGCTACCTGGCCTCCCGCGAGGATGGTTCAGGCCCCTCCCCGCCGAAGGGCCACGATCACCAACCAGCTGAAGTCGCTGGGTCGCAAGTGGGCGACGCAGACGGCCGCACCGCGATGTGGGCCGTTGTTTTCCTTCCCGCGCCGCAGCTGCCATCGATCCGGTTGGTCCGCATCATTCTTCGAGCACGCCGTGGTTCTCCGCACTGGGCACCCTGCCGCCCGTTAGGCTGGTGCCCATCATGGACTACAGGAACACTACCCACCTCAGCGGCGGACGGGAACGGGCCATCGGCGAGGATTCGCGGCCCGGCGAAGACGAATTTCGCGTCGATATCGAGCGCATCCGCTTCTCCCCCTATTTCTCCCGGCTTTCGGCGGTGACCCAGGTGATTCCGCAGGCCGGCGCCGGTACCGTGGTGCACAACCGGCTCACCCACTCGTTGAAGGTCTCCGCCGTGGCACGCTCCATCGCCATCGGGCTGCGCAACGCCGACGAATCAACGCAAAAGCTCGTGGCGGAGCTCGGGGGCTGCGATCCGGTGGTGGTGCAGGCCGCCGCGGCGGCCCACGATCTGGGCCACCCGCCCTTCGGGCACCTTGGCGAACAGGAACTGGACCGGGCGGCCCGCCAAATACTTGGGTTACCCGACGGGTTCGAGGGCAACGCGCAGTCCTTCCGCATCCTCACGGCGCTGGACAGTTGCGATGCAAGCGCCCGCGGGCTGAATTTGACCAGGGCCGTACGTGCGGCGGTGTTGAAGTACCCCTGGACCCGCAATGAATGGTGCTCGCTGCCTTCCCGTCCCCCGGAGCTGTTGCCGCGCGGGGTGGGCGTCGGCGGCGGCAGTGCAGCGGCGAAATACTCTGCCTACGACATCGAGTCCTCCGAGATGCGCGACGCGCTCTCTGTCTTCCCGCAAATCGCCGACCACCAGCAGACTCTGGAATGCTCGGTCATGGACATCGCCGACGACATCGCATACGCGGTGCACGACCTTGATGATTTCTACCGTGCCGGGGTGCTGCAGTATTCCTTGGTGTCCGCCGAGCTGCGGAGCTGGCTCGATTCCGGGTCCGGGTTTTCAAGGCTGGATGCGTGTGATCTTGATCCGCGAATCCCAGGCCACGGGCTGGAGCGCACCTGGCGTAAGGTAGCTGCCAAGGACCCGTGGATCGCCAATGCGGAGGCCTTCCGTTGCTCCGTGGAGCGCGTGGGCCACGATCTGGTCGAAGGCCTGCTTGCCTTGCCCTACGACGGCGGGCTTGATGCCGACCGTGCGGTCACCGCCTTCACCCGGCGCTGGATCAACAGGCTTCAGGCCTCCATCGCGGTGGAAAAGGACCCAGTGGTCCGCAGCGGGCACGTACGCCTGGCCGACGAGGCCTGGCACGACGTCGCGGTGCTCAAATTCGTGCACGAGCGCTTTGTGCTCGAGCGCTCGGATTTAGCGTTGTACCAGCGCGGGCAGACCCGCATCATCAAGTCTCTGGCCGAGGGGTTCGCCGCCTGGCTCGATGACCCTCAGGATGCAGACCGGGCCCCACGCCGGCTGCTGGACTCCGTCGAGGCGGCAACCGGAGAATACCGACGGCTGCATGCCGAATCACCCCGGCTGTTCGACGAAGCCTCGCGCGGTGAGATCGAGCGGCTGGGCCGGTCCCGTGCCATTGTCGACTACATTGCCTCGTTCACCGACGCGCAGGCGGCATCCGTCAATGCGCTACTCACCGGCACCTCAGAGGGCATCTGGGAAGGTGGCCGCGGGTTGTAGGGACCCCGAGCTGCAAACCTGCCGACTTACTGCTTCCATGCTCTCCTCGAGGCAACCCCTCCGGCGATGGCGCGGGCGGCTTCCCCTGCTTCGAGGGCGGCCGTGTCGACGATGTGGGAGAGAGAACGCAGCCAGGACAGATTTTGCAGCTAGCTTTCCAGACGATCCGGGCACCACATGTTTGCCGCGGTTTCGACCGTTTCGGTGTCGATCCGCCGGATCGTATCGCCGCCCAGACATCCAATGGAACCCAGTAGTACGCGATGCCGCGGCTGGACGGGCCATCCAGGATCTCTGCGAGGTCGTCCCGGCGCATCACGATCATCGGTGTCACCAGTACTTCGCCGCAGTGTTGAGCATTTGGTCGGCGGACTGCGGGACCAGTGCCCGTCAGACGGGGAAGTCCTGGAAATCCGGCACCGATTCGCTGATGTAGTGACGCAGCCTGAACTCGACGATCTTCGGATCGAAGGTGCACGCGTCAGGTGCTGGTCCCCAGTTCGTTCGCCGTGGTGGTTTTTCCGGAGCCGAATGCCCCGTTGGACCAAATGATACCGGCCATGGCATGCGTACCTCGTGAATTATCCAAGCCAGCGGCCCGAGGACGCCGACGGCGGGCTGCTACTTCCCGGTGAGGGAAACGGCAACCCGCCGTCAGGCGTTGAGGGAGGAAGGACTACTTGGTGAGCAGTTCCAGCGCGGTGTTCAGCGTCTTGGACGGGCGCATGGTCTCAGCGACCTTGGCCTCAACCGGACGGTAGTAGCCACCCAGGTCAACCGGGGAGCCCTGCACCGCGGCGAGTTCGGCCACGATGGCTTCCTCGTTGCTGCCCAGTGCCTCGGAGACGGCCTTGAATGCCGCTGCCAGCTCGGCATCCTTGGTCTGTGCTGCCAGCTCTTCGGCCCAGAACTTGGCCAGGTAGAAGTGGCTGCCACGGTTGTCCAACTCGCCGACCTTGCGCTTGGGCGACTTGTTTTCCAGCAGGAAGGTGCCGGTTGCCGCGTCCAAGGTGTCCGCAAGGATCTGCGCGCGCTTGTTGTCTGAGCTGTTGGCCAGGTGCTCGAAGGAGACGGCCAGGGCCAGGAACTCGCCCAGGGAATCCCAGCGCAGGTGGTTTTCGCTCACCAGCTGCGAGACGTGCTTCGGGGCGGAGCCACCGGCACCGGTCTCGAACAGTCCGCCACCGGCGATCAGCGGCACGATGGAGAGCATCTTGGCGCTGGTGCCCAATTCAAGGATCGGGAACAGGTCGGTGAGGTAATCGCGCAGCACGTTTCCGGACACCGAAATGGTGTCCTCGCCGCGGCGCAGACGCTCGATGGTGAACTTGGTGGCCTCGATCGGCGAGAGGATCTTGATGGTCAGACCCTCGGTGTCGTGGTCCGCCAGGTACTCGTTGACCTTGCCGATGAGCACGGTGTCGTGCGAACGGGATTCATCCAGCCAGAACACGGCAGGAGTTGCCGAGGCGCGGGCGCGGTTGACGGCCAGCTTGACCCAGTCGCGCACCGGCACGTCCTTGGTCTGGCAGGCACGCCAGATGTCGCCCTCGAAGACCTGGTGTTCGATGAGCACGCCACCGGCGGCGTCCAGGATTTGGACGTGGCCGGCAGCCTTGATCTCGAAGGTCTTGTCGTGGGAGCCGTACTCCTCGGCCGCCTGGGCCATCAACCCGACGTTCGGGACGGTGCCCATGGTGGTCGGGTCGAAGGCGCCGTTGGCGCGGCAATCCTCGATGACAACCTGGAAAACACCGGCGTAGGAGGAGTCAGGCAGCACGGCCAGGGTGTCATGCTCCTGGTCGTCGGCGCCCCACATGTGGCCCGAGGTGCGGATCATGGCCGGCATCGAAGCATCGACGATGACATCCGAGGGGACGTGCAGGTTGGTGATGCCCTTGGAGGAATCGACCATGGCCAGTGCCGGGCCGTCCTCGTAGCCCTTGGCGATCAGTGCTTCGACGCCTGCACGCACATCGTCGGAGAGCTCGTCGAGCCCGCCGAGGATTGCCGCCAGGCCGTTGTTCGCGCTCAGGCCTGCTGCTTCAAGCTGCTCGCCGTAGGTCTCGAAGAGCTCGGAGAAGTAGGCCTTGACGACGTGGCCGAAGATGATCGGGTCGGAGACCTTCATCATGGTGGCCTTCAGGTGTGCGGAGAAGAGCACGTCATCGGCCTTCGCGCGGGCCAGTGCGTCCTTCAGGAATGCTGCCAGCGAGGCGGCGTGCATGACGGTGCCGTCGATGATCTCGTCCTTCAGGACGGGCAGGGCCTTCTTCAGGACCTTGACCTCGCCGTCCTCGCCGACAAAACGGATCGAGAGGGTCTGGTCGAAGTCGATGACCACTGACTTCTCATTGGCGCGGAAGTCGTCTTCGGCCATGGTGGCGACGTTGGTCTTGGAATCCGCGGTCCAGGCACCCATGGAGTGCGGGTACTTGCGGGCGTAGTTCTTCACGCTCAACGGGGCGCGGCGATCCGAGTTGCCCTCGCGCAGCACCGGGTTCACTGCCGAACCCTTGACCTTGTCGAAGCGGGCGCGGATGTCGGTTTCTTCGTCCGAGGACGGGTTGTCCGGGTAGTCCGGAAGCGCGTAGCCGGCGGCCTGCAGTTCTGCAATGGCGGCCTTGAGCTGCGGGATGGAAGCCGAGATGTTCGGCAGCTTGATGATGTTTGCGTCCGGGCTCTTGGCCAGTGCGCCGAGTTCTGCCAAGGCGTCGGGAAGCTGCTGCTCGGCGGTGAGGTAATCACCAAAGAGGGAAATGATGCGGCCGGCCAGCGAAATGTCGCGGGTCTCGATCTCTACACCCGCCGTCGAGGCATAGGCTTCGACAATCGGCAGGAACGAGTGGGTTGCCAGCATCGGAGCTTCGTCGGTGTGGGTATAAATAATCTTGGCCATAGGTGAGGCGTCTCCCTGAACGGTCTTATCGGATAGATGTGCTCCGAATGGATCTCAACATCCCCAACTTACCCGATTTGCCGCGCGTAAACACTTTTTGTGGCGAGGCTCCCGTTGCCTCTCCGCACCGTTTGGCACCGGAATACCGGGGGAATCAGCACCCGACCGTCAGTTCCTCGTTAAGTTAACCCTTCATAACTGAACTGTCAGGGCATCGCACTTCAGTCGGCTCGAAACAGCTGTCCCAATTCACGAACCGTCGTCTCGAAAATTTCCACCGGGTCGGAATCCAGACCCTCGAATTCGGCTCGCGCAAAGCTCTGCCAGGCAACCCGCCAAGCGGCAACGACCATTTCGGCCACCAAGAGCGCTTGGATTGGCTCAAGTTGTCCCCTACCGACCAGCGCGACACTGAGCGCATCAACAAGTTTCCGTTCTTGCCGCACCACCACCCGCGTCATCGCGGGGTCCTGCACCATGAGGCGGGAGATCCGGCGAAAGTCGCTTTGCTCGACCTCCTGCGCAAAAAGATCCCGGCACACGCCCAACAGGTCCCCCAAGATTCCGGAAGAAGATGAATGGGCGCTTTCACTGCCAACAAGCGTATCGATCATGCTTTGCTGGGCCGGCATGAGCACGTGCTCTTTCGATGCGTAGTAGCGAAAGACGGTGCGCTCAGAAATCCCGACGCGATCTGCAATATCTCCGACCGTCGTGGCATCAAGGCCCCGTTCCTCAACCAAGCCCAGCGCGGCATCTTGGATCTCGCGCAGCATCCGCGCGCGGCGCTCTTCACGGATTCCCATCACACAGCTCATTTCTTGATCTGACGGCGCTCCGGATGGAACCGGAAGCCGGGAAAAGTATATCTTCTGTCACACTCTGACAGCTTTAGCTTACCAAACCTGTCATACCGTGACATGATTTGGTTTGCTCAAATCTTACAGAAGAAGGTATTACCGATGGCCCAGACCGCAGCAGAGACGATTCCACCGCCGAACCGGTCGCCGCAGGCCCCTGTCAGCTTGCCGACGAAGCAACTGGTCGGCATCCTCGGGGCTCTGGCACTGGCGGCCTTCCTGATGATCCTGAACGAAACCGTGCTTAGCGTCGCGCTGCCGGCAATCATGGCTGACCTGAATGTCTCCGCGGCCGCCGGGCAGTGGCTGACCACCGGGTTCCTGCTGACCATGTCTGTGGTCATCCCCACCACGGGCTTCCTGCTGCAGCGCTTCAGCACCCGCAGCCTGTTCATCTTCGCGCTTTCCAGCTTCATCATCGGCACGGCCATCGCGATCTTCGCACCGACCTTCGCCGTCCTGCTGGTGGCTCGCATCATCCAGGCGGTGGGCACCGCCATCGTGCTGCCGCTGCTGATGACCACCACCTTGCAACTGGTTCCCGTACACAAGCGCGGAGCCGTTATGGGACTGAACTCGATCGTGATCTCCGTAGGGCCGGCCGTCGGCCCGACGGTTTCCGGCGCGATCGTCAACGCCTTCACCTGGCACTACATCTTCATTCTCATGGCCCCGCTGGCCGTGATCATCCTGGTGCTGGGCATCATCTTCATCAAGCTCCCTTCCAAGGCCCGCAAGCTTCCTGTCGATGTGCTCTCCGTGGTGCTCTCGGCCTTCGCTTTTGGCCTGCTGGTCTACGGCATCTCCAGCCTCGAGCATGCCGCCGAGAACCCGGTGCTGGCTATCGCTTGCTTCGTCGTCGGCCTGGTGTCCCTGGCCCTGTTCATCAAACGCCAGATCCGTCTGACGCGCGATGGCAAGGAACTGCTGAACCTGACCCCGTTCAAGTCACGCACCTTCACCTTCTCGGTGCTGCTGATCATGATCGCCTTCGGCACCCTGCTGGGTACCATCGTGATGCTGCCGATCATCCTCGAATCCGGCGCAGGCATCAGCACGCTCGCCATCGGCATGATGCTACTGCCCGGCGGTATAGCCCAGGCGATTGCCGCACCCATCTTCGGACGCTTCTACGACCGCTTCGGTCCCCGTCCCGTGGTGATTCCTGGCGCCGCCATGCTGGCTCTTGGCCAATGGCTCTACGTCATGGTGGATTCGGACACCGCCTTGTGGGTGTTCATGATCAACCACATCGTCTTCTCCATCGGCCTGGCCCTGTTGATGACCGGCCTGATGACATCGGCACTGGCCACGGTCGAACCGCGCCTGTACGGCCATGGTTCGGCGATCTTCAACACCGGCCAACAGCTCGGCGGCGCCATCGGCACGACCGTGTTCGTGACCATCATGTCGCTGCTCTCCGCATCGAAGCTTGAGGCCGGATCCAATCTGGCCCACGCGCTGTTCTCCGGTGCCCACGTGGCCTTCATCGTCGGCGCGATCTGCACCACCATCGGTTTGGGGATAGCGTTCTTCGTCAAGGTGGACAAGCAGCGCTAACCACTACAGCACCAACGAAGCTTCGAAGCCCGGACGGATCTCCGTCCGGGCTTTTGGCGTTAACGCACCAGGCTGCCGCCGGCGCTCCCCCGGTGAGGGAGGCGCCAGCGGCAGCCTGATCACTTGTTTCTAGTGGAAGAAGTGGCGTGCACCGGTGAAGTACATGGTGATACCTGCCGCGTTGGCGGCGGCTACAACTTCTTCATCGCGGACCGAACCGCCGGGCTGCACCACGGCACGCACACCGGCGTCCAGCAGGATCTGCAGACCGTCTGCGAACGGGAAGAACGCATCCGAAGCTGCCACTGCGCCTCGGGCACGCTGCGCCGAAACACCTTCGGTGCCTGAGGCACCGCCGGCAGCGTCAACCGTGGACTCCACGGTGACGCCCAGGGTGTTGGCGCGCTCAACGGCAAGCTTGCAGGAATCCACGCGGTTGACCTGGCCCATGCCGATGCCCACTGCGGCGCCGTTGTTGGCCAGCAGGATGGCGTTGGACTTCGCGGCACGCACCGCGGTCCAGGCGAATGCCAAGTCGGCGAGGGTCGCCTCGTCTGCGGCTTCGCCCGCGGCAAGGGTCCAGTTCGCCGGGTTATCGCCCTCGGCGTCGACCTTGTCGCTCATCTGTACCAGCACGCCGCCGGAGACCTGACGGATCTCGCTCGGGTAGCGGCCGTAGCCCTCGGGCAGGGAGAGCAGACGGATGTTCTTCTTCTTGGAAAGGATCTCCACGGCTTCGGGTTCGAAGTCCGGGGCGATGACAACCTCGGTGAAGATGTCCTTGACGGTGTTGGCCATGCCCACGGTCACGGTGCGGTTCGCGGCAATGACGCCGCCGAAGGCCGAGAGCGGATCGGTGGCGTGAGCCTTGGCATGCGCGTCGGCGATCGGATCCGCGGCATCGGCGGAAGCCACTGCGACGCCACACGGGTTGGCGTGCTTGATCACTGCCACGGCGGGGGCAGCAAAGTCGAAGGCAGCGCGCAACGCGGCGTCGGCGTCAACGTAGTTGTTGTAGCTCATGGCCTTGCCGTGCAGCTGGTCGGCCTGGGCGATACCTGCCGGGGCCGCCTTATCTACGTACAGGGCAGCCTGCTGGTGCGGATTTTCGCCGTAACGCAAGACCTCGGAGCGTTCCAGAGCCAAGCCGGTGTAGGCCGGCCAGTCGATGATTCCGTCGCCGTCCTCGTCCAGGAACTGCGCCGCGGTCCATGAGGCCACCGCGGTGTCGTAGGCAGCGGTGTGTGCGAAGGCCTTGGCTGCCAAGCGCTGGCGGGACTTCAGATCGAAGCCTCCGGCAGTTGCCGCGGCAATGACCTCGGCGTAGGACGAAGGATCCACGACGATGGAAACCGCGGCGTGGTTTTTGGCCGCCGAGCGGACCATGGCCGGACCGCCGATGTCGATCTGCTCAACCACCGCATCATTCACGGCGCCGGAGCGCACGGTATCGACGAAGGGGTAAAGGTTCACCACAACCAGATCGAAGGCCTCGATCTGGTTGTCATCAAGCGTCTTCATGTGGGCCGGGACCCGACGGTCGGCCAAGATGCCGCCGTGCACGCGGGGATGCAGGGTCTTAACGCGACCGTCCAGCATTTCCGGGGAACCGGTGACTTCTTCGACCTCGGTGACAGGGATCCCGGCGGCGGCAATGCGCTTGGCGGTGGAACCGGTGGAGACCAGTGCGACGCCGGCGGCGTGCAGGCCGGCAGCCAGTTCCTCCAATCCGCTTTTGTCATATACGGAAATCAGGGCCCGGCGAATCGGGACGCGATCAAGGACAATCTGGCTCACAAAAGTCTCCCAGGGTGCGGTTTGAGGGGGGTGCAGTGCCCATCTTAGCCCGCACTCCTCCGGGGGCCTTCCTGTGTGGCGCGGGGGTTACTTGATCATCTCCCCTGCCGGCGTCACCACGTACCAGACGTCGTTGACTCCCTGGCCCGTGACATCACCGGGCTTGGCATCCTGGGCAAAGTAGTACAGCGGCATACCGTTCAGCGTCAGTTGCTTGGTGCCGTCGGGGCTGTCGATGGTCCCCGCTTCCCCGGTAACTCCCTCCCGCACGGGGGTGTCTGCGGCGGGCACCGCACGCGTCAGCGAGGCTGTGCCCACGGAGCTGGGAAACATCTCGGCGATACAGCTGCGCGGCACGGATTCCAAGATACTGGCCGAGCTCAGTCTTCCTTCAGACCCCGGCAGCGTATCGAGCTAGTGCGCCAGCTCCGGAAAATGTTTGGTCAGCTGTGCTTCGGTCAGGCACCTGCGCAGGAGCTCGTCCCCGTGGTCGTCATCCGAGAGGTAAACCACCACGTCGGCGTTGCGTCCGGCGGCAAGGGCCTTGCGCAAGGACTCAGTAACTCGGATCAGCATTTCGTAGTAGAGCCGATTGGTCTTGTCCCAGCCATGGTTTTTGGCGACGCTGGTCAGCGCCTGGCTCCACAATTCGGTGGCGGACTCGTCAAACAGCTCGATCGGGCTCCATTGCCAGTCATTCGGGTTCCACTTCGATGAGAAGTAACCCTGTTCGGCGTCGGAGGTCAGTGCATCGAGTTCCTTGAGAACATCGTCGATGTCTTCGTCGTCTTCGTCCTCTTCGGCGGTTTCGTCATCATCGTCCTCGGAATTGGTGCTGTCCTCGTCCAGATAGTGATCGCGATCCGATCCGTCGTCGTCGGCGTCGGCACGTTCCTCGAAGCGTTCATCCTCGTCGACTTCCTCGAAGTCCTCCGCGTCTTTTTCCTCGTCTTCACCAGCGAGGGCGCGGGTCAGGGCTTCTTCAGAGTTCAGGGCGAGCACCGGCAAATCGATGTGGTCGGTTTCGTCGGCGCTCACGCCGTCCAGAGCGACGGCATAGAACACTTCGTCCGGGTGACGGTCAATTATTTCTTCCGCCTGGCGAAGAGCCGACACCCGTATCGCCTCTTCGAGAGCGGTCCAATCTACTCCCATAACCCGAGCCTACCCCGGCTTGCCTCGCACCGGAACAGCCCCGCGATACGGGCCAACTCCGGCTACCCTATCGCCGAATGCGCCAACACGAGGACACGAAATGTCAAGGTCTTATCCGTGTTTTTTCGTTTCACCGCGTAGCGTTATCGTTGGCGGCCACGGAGGCCTCACCTCCGTGGCAATATCCACGACCAAGCTGCCGTGGTCGACTCCATCCCGCGCCGATGCGCACCTGCCCGAAGGCACTGCCAGATGAACAATTTCCTGAAGCTCCCGACCGGGGAGTCAGTTGTCCAGAACCTCCCATGGAAATGGGGTGTGCAAGGGCGAATCTTCATCATCGGCGGTCTGGGCTTCATGTTTGATGCTTGGGACGTCACGCTCAATGGCGCGTTGATTCCGCTGGTTTCAGCAGAATGGGGCCTGGACCGAACCACTGCCGCGCTTTTGGGCACTGGCAATCTGGTGGGAATGGCCCTTGGTGCTTTCCTCTGGGGAACCATTGCCGACAAGATCGGACGCAAAAAGGCTTTTACCTGGACCCTGCTGATCTTTTCGATCTTCACCGTTGCAGGCGCCTTGGCCCCCAGTTTTGCCTGGTTTGTTGCCTGCCGGTTCATTGCCGGGGTGGGTCTGGGTGGCTGCATTCCGGTGGACTATGCATTGGTCGGCGAGTTTACGCCTGCCAAACAGCGCGGGCGGGTTCTCACTGCGATGGACGGCTGGTGGCCTGTGGGCGCGGCCTTGTCGTTCTTCATCTCCGGCTGGGTCCAAGCAACCACCGGCAATTGGCGGCTAATTCTGGTGGTCATGGTGTTGCCGGCGCTGCTGGTGTTCTGGGTCCGCCGTAGTGTTCCGGAGTCTCCGCTCTTTCTGGTCCGCAGCGGACAACGCGCGGAAGCTGCGAAGGTCATAGATGATCTGGTGAAGCGCACAGGTGCCACCGCCGAGCCTTATACGCTTCCGGAAGCCGAAGCTGCTCCGCGATTGTCTGCAGGGTCATGGTTTGCACAGCTGGTGAGTATCTGGCGTTTCAGCCCGAAGATCACGTTGGTGTCTTGGTCGTTGTTCCTGACCATTTTGCTGGTCTACTACCTCGCTTTGACCTGGATGCCATCCATCCTTGCTGATGCAGGCATGGTGCAGTCCACCGCGCTGTTCATGACTTCGGTGATGGCGCTGATGGGTCTGATCGGCGTGGCCATTGCCGCCCTGTTGGTGGAGCGGGTTGGCCGCAAGTGGCTACTTGGCATCACCGGCCCGCTGTCGGCACTCATCCTCGTCATGGTGGCGGTGACCGTCAATGCCCCGACGCTGGCCCTGATCTGGCTGCTGGTCTTCGGCGTGGTGGTGCAGATAGCCGTTCCGGTGCTCTACACCTACGTCTCCGAGCTTTACCCCACAGAACTTCGCGGTTCAGGATTCGGTTGGGCGTCCTCATTCAGCCGTCTGGGCGCCGGTTTCGGTCCCTTGCTTTTCGCGGTGATGTGGCCGGTGGTCGGGTTGGGCAACCTGTTCCTGGTGGCGGGGGCCTTAGTGCTGGTCGCCGTCATCATGATGGCGTTCCTTGCCCCGGAGACCAAAGGTCGGGCCCTCCAGTAAATCCCGTGCAACCCCAAGCACCGCAGTTCTATGTGCAATGAAAATGGGCATGTTGGATCAGCTGGTGATGG
>NZ_AOCK01000004.1 GCF_000348945.1 Paeniglutamicibacter gangotriensis Lz1y
GAGTGGACGCGTAACTGGGCGAAAGCCGGACTTCTTTGGAAGCAAGCAGTACCGATACGGGTGAGGCCAGACGCTATGCCACGGAGAAGCTTGCCATGGCTCCTGCCACTGTGGTCTGACACACAACGAACGTGACCATGAGGACAAAGGCTGAGGCAAGTTTGTTTCCTCTGTGCCCGATGCGGAAGCTTGCATAGGCCACGTACACGGCTGATATGAAAGCGAGCAAACTTGCCCCCGTCGAAACTCCAACCATGACCGGGGTGGCGACGGGTACTGGGCCAGCGGCGTAGGTCGCCATGGCCATGGCCATGAACGGAACGACGAGAATTCCGATCGCCCCAGTGATCCACACTTTTCGGATCCGGGAGACGGAAGCTTGGGTCTCCCTGCGAGGGTGATTAAGCATTGGTGAAGTTGTCATCATCGGTTCCCTGTCAAGAATCTCAATTTGTGTAGGCCTCTTCTGGAAGGCGTTGTTGCCTGATTCTTCCTCATCCCTTTTGAAACGCCTAGTTGTTAACGCTTTGGACCTCAAGAAATGATGACCCCGGGGCAGTGCTGTCCCTAATCCAAGGTCGCCTGCGCTTCACTTGCACGTTCGCAAGCAGAACCGGGCGGAACGTTTTTTTGGCTAGCGAATCAGTGTCGTCGTCCCGCAAGGGGGTTGTCCGGATAAGCGTTCAGCAGCGTTCCGCAAGGGGGTCGATGACCGGTGGCCAGATTCTGAGTGGACGGACGCATGAAATTCACCGTCTGGCCATTCCGTAAGCGGAACCTCCAACGCGACGTATGGAAGAGGGTTTTGCTCAGCGGTACAAGAGGAATCCTCAATGCGCTCACTATGGTGCCATCCAAGGGTGCAAGTGAATAGAACAATCTAGGGCAGGTCCGATCATCCCGGGCACTGAGTGCCTTCCTGCTGGACAGATAAAATTCGCTGCTAGCCTTTGAATCATGGGCACATCCATCTGGCACGTCCCCGCTCCTACGAATGGAGACAAGACCTGGACCCGGCTAGCCGAACTTGCCGCAACGAACGACATCGTGCTGCACGGTTCACGGACACCCGGCCTGTCGTGGATTGAGCCTCGTGCTCCCATCGATTTCAGCCGTGATGACTTCTCAAAACACACTGCCGTCTATGCCACCGAGGACCCCACGTGGGCCATCGCCTATGCCATCCGCTCTTCGGCATGCCGGCGTTTTTTGAACGCCTGCTTCTATCCGGGAGCAATAGCCGGGAACTGGTCTGCGCGGCGCATCTTTCTTTCATTCGCTTCTACCGAGGACGGTCAGACGCCTACCAGTGCCGGGGTGGTCTACGTTCTTTCGCGCAATGGCTTTACCAGAATGCCCAGCTACACCGACCCCGTCCTCGGGCTGATTACTGAGTGCCAGTTGGTCAGCACGGAACCGGTTCCCGTCTTGGCTGAGATACCCGTCGAACCCGAAGATTTGCCCATCACCCCACTGCTCCACAACTTCGAAGCCGTTTCCATGCGCGCCGCCAGAAATCCTGAGGGATTCCCCTGGCTCGACTGACGAATTCTCCCTGTTCTAAGATTCCGTAAGCCGAACGGCTTGCGGGACATGAAACCAAGCATTGGTGGTGCCGGGGAGTAAATGGGCTATTTCATTTCACGGCTGTGGCGTCGTTCTGACACGGGCGGATCGAAACGGGTGTCCTGCATGGTCCCTCCGTCGTCTAGCCACCCACGTTTGGTGTAGAAGTCGATGGCTCTTTTGTTGTTGGCTTCAACCCATAGAAAAGCTCTGTCGTACCCCAGGGCAACGAGCTTCTCCTCGGCGGCCGCGAACAACGCTGAACCTGCGCCCTTGTCCCACCACTGTGGATGCACATTAATTGCGTAGAGCTGCCCAAGTGCAGTATCGGAGTCTCCGGTGGCAGGCCCGAGTATGCAAAACCCAACGACCTGGCTTCCTGATTCCGCCACCAAGTGGGATGTTCCTGGTTTGGGGTTGGCTATGTTTCTAGCCCAGCCCTCTGCATAACGTTCACTGTCCATGGCGTCGAGGTACTCCTCGGTCATCACGCCCCGGTAGGCGGCTCTCCATGCCGAGATTTGGATGTCAGCCAACGTGCTCGCGTCGCCCTCAGCGGGCTGGCGGACAATGATATTTGCACTGGTCATGAGTTGAAATGTACCAACCGAATGCGAAGGAGGAAGAACAGATGACGTGCAGCGGAGAACTAACCTGCGGTCTAGATTGACCTCGAGCTACGGCTGGCTTTCCTGGCGCGCTGGTAACCGGTGATTTTTAAGGATCGGTTCGCTTGGATTTCAATTCCCCGCAAGCGGAACCTTCTACGGGACATTCGCAGAGGTTCCCTGCATTGTGACTCGAATGGATCTCTTTCATCACATGGAGGTGCGACGTCGACGAGCAGTGCGGGCTCCCATCGACTGGCCCACGTGGCCCGCCGTCTGAGGCCCTGCTAACGCAATGATCTCCACAACATTGTTCACAAGTGTCTTACATGAGGTGGACAGTCAGGACGGTTGCGTGAACTGTGCTTCGAACTCTACGCTCGGCGCGATCGGGGTGATTACATCGACTAACACCCCGTTGGGGTCTGCGGTAATGAAATGCCGCTGACCAAAGTCCTCATCGCGTAGAGGCGAAATGATCGGCAGGCCTGCGGCAACGAACTTGGCGTATGTAGCGTCGACGTCATCAACCTCAAAGTTGAGCAGTATGCCGGAAGCGGTTCCTCGGTGGGCCTCAGGCACGGTCTCGTGCTGGCCATCCAAGACGGCCAAGGCGTGTTCCTGACGCTGTAGGTGGATATACCAGTCGCTCGAAAACAGCTGTTCGAAGCCGAAATGTTGCTGGTAGAAGGCAGCGGTGGCAGCCACATTGTCGGTCATGATTACGGGATAGGAGCTCGAAATGATTTGCATGCAAGAAAACTAACATACAGACTGTATGTATGCAAAAGGTTCGAACCCAAACAAACGCCCAGCGCAGCGCCCAGACCCGACGGGCGCTGGTTGTCGCAGCAAGGTCGCTTTTCGTTGAGAAAGGGTTTGCCGCCACATCCACACCAGAGCTGGTTGAGCGTGCGGGACTGACCCGAGGCGCGCTCTATCACCACTTCAGGGATAAGAGCGAAGTCCTGCATGCAGTACTCGAGGAGGAGGCCCGCCAAGTCGCAGAGGAGATAGAGAATGCTGAGCCGGCCAACGCCAGCCCTGTCGATGCCTTACGAGTCGGTAGCGTCGCCTACCTCAATGCAATGGACGTTCCGGGGCGGACTCGCCTGCTGCTTATCGAAGGCCCTGCAGTACTCGGTACGGCCAGGATGGCCGCAATAGATGAGGGCCATGCCGCCGCATCACTACGTGAAGGGCTCGAAGGCGCAATGCCCGGACGCGATGTCGCTGCGCTAACGAACTTGTTGTCGGCATCATTTGATCGGGCAGCGCTGGATATTGATGGTGGAGGCGACAAAGGTGAGGTCCAGGCTGCGATGCTTTTCCTCATTGACCGGGTCGTGACTCCCGCCCCATGACGGGCCTCGGCACGATGGGTCTGGCGGTGAACAGACATCCTGAGAAGCCCTCCTAAAGGCTGTGTGCCAATTTTCGAAGGCGAATTCACCGTCCGAAGTCCTCTGCACAGGGCTAGGAAGCCCGCAAAAGGAACCACCAAGAGCACCTCGTGACCATCTGAACAGTCGCATCGTCCCGATAGGGGTTTGTCCGGATTGGCATTTCGGACCGTACCGTAAGAGGGTCCTCAAACGGGCAAATCATTTGATGACTAGTATCTTTGGAATCATCGAATTTTGAGCGTTCCGTATACCCTGCCCGCAATAATGCCCGGTCAACGGGCCTTATACGGGACACCCTTACTTGGTGTCGAACGGCTTTGGTCGCGGGAACTCAACACATGGATTTGATAGAAATAGTCGTGCCGGATTCAAGGGTGACATCGCGGGTCGAGTTTGCTTCCTCAGCAAGAAACGCGATCCACAAGTTCGACTACCTGCAGCCTTTCCGCCAGCAGATCGGTGGCAGGCGGCCCTTGAGCCGGGCAAGCCACGCGGATGCCGGGGGCGCAACGCCAGCAGGTGATGCATGTGGGAGTGGGGGAGGCGGTGAGAAGCGGCGAGCCTCCCTCTGAATCACGGTTGATCCATGCGAGTCCGAACCGGTTTCCTGAATTATCCTAAGTCGCGACTCTTGCGGCATTGCCAGTCACCGCTAAGAAGGCGAGCGTGCACTCGATGACGCGATGTTTATTTCAGTGCAGCAGGCAGGACCCGAGCAGTATGGATCCGCGTCGGTGTACCGGACCGGTGCGCGGACGCGTTGCCTATTTCTCCCGCTGAGCCTTGGCCTGCTCGGCGATGACGTTCTCTGCAATGGCCTTCGATTCCGGGACGAATGCCGACAGGGCGACACCATCCAGGGAAACCCACCGTTTTCCGCATAGATGCGTAGTCTGCTTTTCTTGGCTGGTTGGCCACCACTGGGCACTCAACAACGGCGTTTGGTATTGGGAGTCCAGTTGCTCCTTGATCTCCTGGGCGGTGGAACTCTCCTGCTGCCGTTCCGGACCGGCGGAGAGCTCTGCAGGGGAGGGCTTGCCAGTCATCGCCGCACAGCTCGGGGCAGCGCTCCTGCAAGGTCTGCGCGCAGTATCCGTTCGTTGCCGGTGCTACGCACGATTTCCTTGACGTTGACCGCTTCGTTGGGAAGCGATTCGGGCAGTACCATCTGGTCCTTTCCCTCGAACCTTGAATCAAATTCGTAGCTGACTTGCTTGTCGTAATTCGATTCGAATCCCAACGCGCTGCATCCTGTCATGGCCAGCCAGGAGAACGCCGCCAGCGAGAGCAGAAATACGGTTTTGGTGCCGGGGACGGAAGCGCGGCGGGGTCGTTGTGAGTGTGTCATACCCTGAGCTTATGAATCCGGAGGCACGCAACGCATCGGAGGACGGGCTCATCTTGCGCGGACGGGACTAGGCCTGCGGGCGGAGAGGAGAGCGCGAGAAAGCAGCCGAAGGTACCGGTGTTGCGGGTTGTTGACGTAATTCCAGTGAGTGTTCCACGGCGTGCTTGGGATCCAGCTCAAATGCGACATCACGCAGAACCGGCGCCCCCACGGCGTCGAAGGAAACCTCGATTCCGGGGGCTACGACCCCGTTGCCGTCGAGTAGCTCGACGGTGGCCCACGAGCCGTTCCAGGAAGCCAGCCGGACGTCGCTCACCTCGTAGCGGGATTCGATGTTGGCCACGAGGTTCTTCTCGGACTGGTTCCAGCCCACGGCACAGACGGCGACGAATGCCAAAGCCACGATGATGCCTGCCCCCGAGACGCCCGTCTCGATGCCGATATCCCTGCGCCGCGCATAGGTTCTCCGTGTTTCCGAATCCTTGCGATAGCCGCGCCAGCGCAGCAGAGCGTGGATCCCGAGGGGGATGGCGAACACGACGATGACTCCGGCCACGGCAAGGTAAAGCAGCGGCGTTCCGAAATCTACGGACTGATACATGTGACCATGCTAACAATGCAATTGTTCAGCTACATCGTCCTTGAGGCGTATCTGGTGTGGTCATCAGCGGATATTTTCGCCTACGCCCTCAGCGCGAGCCGAAAGGGTGCGGCCGTGTGGATGAATCCCATGGCCGACGAAAAGCCCCAAACCGCACGGAGTTACAGGGGAGCGTTGGGCTTCAAGCCCGAATGGCCACGAGGCTGAGCTATGAGAGCGCGTCATACCAACGAAGGGATGACGATGTTGACGCGGGGGCCGAGCCCGGTGGAAAACCGGTACCCCGCCCCCGCGATCATGGACTCGACGAAGACTCTCAGTCGGTGACGAAACCGTCGGCGACGCTTAACGCCTCGTCGAGCATGGCCAAGCCTGTCCGCAGATCAGCGTCGCTGATGTTCAGCGGCGGCACCACATGGATCCGGTTGAAGTTCACAAAGGGCAGCATGCCAGCCTTTTTCAAGGCACCCGTCACGGCCGCCATCGCCGGGGAAGACCCTCCGTAGGGTGCCATGGGTTCGCGGGTCTCCTGGTTGGTGACCAGTTCCACGGCCCAGAAGCAGCCGGTGCCACGCACATCCCCGACCGAGGGGTGCTTGGCCTTCAGCTCGGTGAGCGCCGGGCCGATGATCTCCGCGCCCAGGCGTGCCGAGTTCTCTACCATCCGCTCTTCCTGCATGGCCTTGATGGTGGCAACGGCCGCGGCGCAGGCCAGCGGGTGACCCGAGTAGGTCAGCCCGCCCGGATAGGGGCGCTGGAGGAAGGTTTCGAAAATTTCCTCGGAAATGGCCACCCCGCCGAGAGGGACATAGCCGGAATTCACACCCTTGGCGAAGGTGAGCAGATCCGGGGTGATATTCCAGTGATTGACCGCGAACCACTGCCCGGCGCGACCGAATCCGGCCATGACCTCGTCGGCAATCAGGATGATGCCGTACTTGCTGGTCAGTTCGCGCACCCCTTCCATATACCCTGTCGGGGGCACATAGATCCCTGCGCTGCCCGGGATCGACTCCAGGACCAGGGCGCCGATGGAGCTGGGGCCCTCCAGGATGATGGTGTCCTCGAGGTGGCGCAGAGCGCGCTGGGTTTCTTCGGCCTCGGTGGTGGAATTGAAATAGGAGCGGTATAAGTAGGCGGGGAAGAAGTGCACGACCCCGTCGGTGGCGTTATCGGAGGCGACGCGGCGCGGATCCCCGGTGACGTTTACTGCCAGGTGCGTGCCGCCGTGGTAGCTGCGGTAGGCGGCAAGGACCTTGTGCTTGCCGGTGTGGACGCGGGCCATGCGGATGGCGTGTTCGTTGGCGTCGGCCCCGCCGTTGGTGAAAAAGATCTTGTTCAGGTTCCCAGGGGTCAGCTCCGCGATCAGCTTCGCGGCCTCGGAGCGGGCATCATTGACGTGTTGCGGGGCAATGGTGCAGATAGTTGCCGCCTGCGCCTGGATGGCCGCAACAACCTTGGGGTGCTGGTGGCCGATATTGGTGTTGACAAGTTGTGAGGAGAGATCCAGTAGCTTGTTCCCCTCCCCATCCCAGACCCAAGAACCCTCGGTCTTGATGATGGTCATCGGGTCGAACGGTCCCTGGGCCTGCCAGGAGTGGAAGACATGCTCGCGGTCCAACTCGTGGGCCACCTTGCCGGCGGCAATCAGCTCGGCGGTGATCTCCGTGTTCACGGAAGTGCTCATGAGAGTAATCCCTTTCTGAATTCTGTGCTTGAAGCTTAGGCGTTCTGCGGGAAGCCGAGGTTCAGGCCGCCGTGGCTGGGGTCCAGCCAGCGGGAGGTGACGACCTTGCCGCGGGTGAAGAAGTTGATGCCCTCGGAGCCGTAGGCGTGGGTGTCGCCGAAGAGCGAGTTCTTCCAGCCACCGAAGGAGTAGTAGGCCATGGGCACCGGGATCGGCACGTTGATGCCGACCATGCCGACCTGGATCTCGTTCTCGAAGCGGCGTGCAGCCCCACCGTCGTTGGTGAAGATTGCGGTGCCGTTGCCATAGGGGTTGGCGTTGATGGTGTCGATGCCCTCGTCGAAGGACTCGACACGCACCACCGCGAGGACCGGGCCGAAGATCTCATCGGTGTAGATCGACATGTCTGTGGTGACGTCGTCAAAAAGCGTTGGGTTCAAGAAGAAGCCTTCGCCCTCGGCATCGGGGGTGACCGTGCGGCCATCCAGGACCATGGTGGCTCCCGCTGCCTCGCCGGCATCGATGTACCCGGCGACCTTGTCGCGGTGCGCGGCGGTGACCAGCGGGCCCATGTCACAGCCGCGGGTTCCGTCGCCCACGCGCAGCGTCTGGGTGCGTTCGGCGATCTTGGCGACCAACTCATCGGCGATCGATTCGATGGCCACGATCGCGGAGATCGCCATGCAGCGCTCGCCGGCTGCGCCGAAGCCGGCGTTGACCGCGGCGTCGGCGGCCAAGTCGAGGTCTGCATCGGGCAAGACCAGCATGTGGTTCTTGGCCCCGCCCAGGGCCTGGACGCGCTTTCCGTTGGCGGTGCCGGTGGCGTAGACGTACTGGGCGATCGGGGTGGAACCGACGAAGGATACCGAGGAGACGCGCGGGTCGCTCAGCAGGGTGTCGACCGATTCCTTGTCACCGTTGACCACGTTGAAGACTCCGTCCGGGAGTCCTGCTTCCTTCCACAGCTCGGCCATCCAGATCGCCGCGGTGGGGTCCTTCTCACTGGGCTTGAGCACCACGGTGTTGCCGGCGGCGATGGCGATGGGGAAGAACCACATCGGGACCATGGCCGGGAAATTGAAGGGGGAGATGATGGCCGAGACGCCCAGCGGCTGACGAATCGAGTGCACGTCGATCTTGGTGGAGGCGTTCTCCGTGTAGCCGCCCTTGACCAGGTGCGGGATGCCGCAGGCATATTCGACGACCTCCTGGCCACGGGAGATTTCGCCCATGGCATCGTCAAGGACCTTGCCGTGCTCGGCGGTGATGATTGCGGCCAGTTCGCCCTTGCGCTTGTTCAGCAGCTCGCGGTAGTTGAACAGGATGTTTGCCCTGCGGGTCAGCGAGGTGTCGCGCCAGGCCGGGAATGCGGCGTGGGCCGCGGCAATGACCTCGGCGGTGGTCTCGGCGCTGGCTAGTGCCACCTTGGAGGAGACTTCGCCGGTGGCCGGGTTCATGACCTCGGCGTGACGGGAGTCGGCGGGGGCTTCGAGGGTGGCGCCATTGGACCAGTGGGCGAGGGTTTCCATGTGGTGTTTCCTAACAATTCGGGGCTGTCGTGGTTTCATTGTGTCGTGCGGACCACACACACGGCATTAGCAGAGTGTAAGGGCTTTGGCGCAAAGCAATACACTGTGTGTTGTGAGCCTTTCTTCTAACGTTGCTGCCCCTGCCGTTCCTGCCGTCTTGAGCATCGCTCGGATCCTTGAACTCGATGTCGTGCGCGATGGGGACCCGGAGGTGCTCGGCGGGGCCGAAGCACTGATGACCCCGGTGAGATGGGTCCACGTCAGCGAGACCTCCGAGATGTCGGAACTGCTGGCCGGTGGTGAACTGGTGCTCACCACCGGGATGGCCTTTGGTGATGGCGGGGAAGATGCCGCACGGTTTCTGGCCGAGGTTCGGGACGCTGGTGCGGCAGGCCTGGTGGTGGAGCTGGTGCAGGGGGCCAGCCCGCATGCCGACGCGGCAATCACGGCGCTGCGCCGGGCCGCGGCCGGCAGTCAGTTTCCGGTGGTGTTGCTGCGCCGCAGGGTGAAGTTCGTGGCCATCACCGAGGTCGTCCACCGCATGCTGGTTTCCGACCAACTGTCCGCACTGGAACGCTCACGCACCATCCACGAGGTGTTCACCGCCCTGAGCCTGGAAGATGCGGGGGAGAAGGACATCGTCGCCCGTGCCGCGAAGCTGATCGGGGCGCCGGTGGTGCTCGAGGACGTGGCACACCTGGTGCTCGCCTTCGAAGACACCGGGGAAAACCAGGCGGAACTACTCACGCGCTGGACCGAACGCTCCCGCCGAGTTGGCTACCTGGAATCCACGGGCCGTGGGGTGGGGGAGGAAAACTGGTTGCAGACTCCCGTGGGGGTCCGCGGCCAGCGCTGGGGCAGGTTGCTGGTGCCAGGCGCCTTGGTCGATGACGATGACGCCTCGATGGTGCTAGAACGTGCCGGCCAGACCCTGACGATTGCCCGCTTGGCCGGGCGGGACCAGCTGGAATTACTGCACCAGGCGCGTGCGGGCCTGCTGCACGAATTGCGCCAGGCCCATTCCCTCGGCGTTGAAGAAGTGCTGGTGCGTGCCATGGCGCTGGGCCTGGACGAAGCAGCACACTATGTACCGGTGGTCCTACGCGTGGATCACCGGAGCGGGCAAGGCCCCACGGGCATGCAGCTGCGCGAACGCGAGCTGCTCGACGTGCTGCTGCGAGTACTGGACTCCGCGCGGGCCACAGGGTTGGCAGCAAGCCTGCAATCCGGACAGGTCGGTCTGGTGCTGGGCGTGGGGGCCAAGCAACTCGAAGAACCCCTGCTGGAGCGCATCTTCCGGCAGCTGGCCAGTGAACAGGCCGGCGTTGATTGGTCGGTGGGTGTGGGGCATGGCAAGAGCACCGTCAAGGACGCGGCGCATGGGCTGGACGAGGCGGCGCAGGTCGCCGAAATCGTGGCCACCTTCGAGAGCAGATCCCGGCCCTTCTACCGCTTCACCGACGTGCGCCTGAACGGACTGCTGGCGCTGCTGCAGCACGACGCCCGCGTCAAATCCTTTGCCGAGGCGGAACTGGCCGGAATCCTTGATCCCCCGGATACCGCGGCACTGGAACTCCTAGAGCTCTACCTCAAACACGGAGGAAACAAATCGGCTCTGGCCCGGACCGGTTACCTGAGCCGCCCGGCGCTTTACGCAAGGCTGGAAAAGCTGGAGGAAAAACTCGGGGTCAGCTTGGATGACGCCGAATCCCGGACCTCATTGCACGTGGCGGTGCAGTGGTATCGGCTGGGCAAAACCCGGTAGCAGCCGATTTCACGAACTGTCAAAGCCTAGTTTCCGTACGGGCGGCGCCGATCACGCGTGGTCTCGGTGGACCAGGGGGCAATCCACTCGCCCGTCCCCTCGGAGGCATCCACGATCCCGGACTCGAGCCAGGCGAACTCCCCGGCGAGCACCTTCGTCGAGAGTTTTCGATCGGTTTTATCGCTATTGGCCCACAACTCCCTGAACAGGGTCTCGCACCGGTGCTCGGATTGTTCGCAGAAGGCCAACGCCAGCAACTCGGCCGAGTCGGCATTCAGCGGATCTTGGGTGCGCATCAGCTCCACCCGGGAGATGCACGCTGCCATGGCAAAGAGCTCGGCGCCCACATCCACCACGCGACCCAGGAACACCTGGTGGCTTTCCATGCCCGCCTGCCAGGTGGCCATGCCCGCGAAGGTGTGCCGGGCCAGACGGCGCGAGGCCCGCTCGATGAAGCGCAGGTACTTGGCCAGCCTGCCGATCTGAGCATAGGAATTGGGCAGCAGGCCCGAACCCACCGCCAAGGTCGGCAACCATTTGGCGTAAAAGCCCGAGGCCACCATGGCTGCCTTCGCCTTGGCCTGCAGGTCCGCGTCCTTGTTGGCTAGGTCCCCGGCGGCCTTCAAGTGGGCGTCTACCGCTTCGCGGGCAATGAGCAGGTGCATGATTTCGGTGGATCCCTCGAAGATGCGGTTGATGCGCAAGTCCCGCAGCAGCTGCTCGACGGGGACCGAGCGTTCCCCGCGGGCGCGCTGAGATTCCGCGGTCTCGTACCCGCGACCACCACGGATCTGGAGCAGCTCGTCGGCGATTGTGCAGGAAACCTCGGAGGAGAAGAGCTTGGCCAAGGCCGCCTCGATGCGGACATCTTTCATCCCCGCGTCGGCCAACGCGGCGGAGAGCTCGAAGACCGCTTCGAGGGCGAAGGTGCTGGCGGCGATGTAGGCGATCTTTTTGCCGACAGCTTCGTGTTCCCCCACCGGCTTGCCCCATTGGATGCGGGCGTTGGACCATTCCCTAGCGATCTTCAGCGACCATTTGCCGGCACCTGCGCACATGGCCGGGATGGAGAGCCTGCCGGTGTTCAGCGTGCTCAGGGCGATTTTGAGTCCGGCGCCTTCCTTGCCGAGGCGGTTCTCCACTGGAACCTGTACCTCGCGGAAACGAGTGACACCATTTTCGATGCCGCGCAGGCCCATGAAGGCGTTGCGGTTCTCCACCACGATGCCCGGCGCATCGGCTTCCACGACGAAGGCGCTGATGCCGCCGCGGGACTTGGTCCCGTCAGGCAGCTCGTGGGCTGGCACCGCGGCCATGACCACCAGCAGCTCGGCGACCACCCCGTTGGTGGTCCAAAGTTTTGCGCCGTTGATGCTGTAGCTCGTGCCGTCTGCCGAGAGCGTGGCGGTGGTGCCCAGCCGTGCGGGGTCGGATCCCACATCATTCTCGGTCAGCAGAAAGGCCGAGATGGCCCCGGCAGCACAGCGCGGCAGAAAGGCACGTTTTTGTTCCTCGGTGCCAAACATCTTCACGGGTTCCGGAACCCCGATGGATTGGTGGGCCGAGAGCAATGCTCCGAGACTGGGGTTCAGGGTACCCACCAGCATCAAGGCCCTGCCGTAGTCCGCGAGGTTCAGGCCCAGCCCCCCATATTCGACGGGAATCTTCATGCCGAAGGCGCCAACCTCACGCAGCGCCCTGATTGCCTCATCGGGGATCCGTGCCTCGCGTTCGATGGCCGCGGGGTCGATGTGCGTGATGGCTTCACGCAGCTTGGCCATGAAAGCGACACCTCGTGCTTCGGCTTCGGGCTCCGGTTGCGGGTGCGGGTGGATCAGGTCCCAGTCGAAGCTGCCCATATACAGGCCCTTGGCAAAGCTGGGCCGCTCCCACGATTGCTCGCGTGCGGCCTCGGCTACCTGGCGCGCAACCTTTTCGTCGACGCGTTGATCTGTTTGCTGTTCATCAATGCTCATGGCAATTCCCCTGTCGAAAGCCAAGGACCTGCCCTGCGGACGCGCGGGCCCTGATCTGTTCAGGCCAGCCTAGCTGCGGGGCGTAGTTGTCGATAGGGGGTGTGGTGTCCGTTAACGCTCCCGAAGGAGCCACCGAGCAGGAACCCTCAGGTGTTAATCGCGCTCCGGATCCAGGCGTACGCAGCAGTGGTGTTCGTTGGTGGGTGGATCAAAGCACGCACGGTATGGCGCCTCGGACCCCTCGACCACGGCGGTGAGCAACTCGAGGTTCATGGTGCAAACGGTATTTCGGTGGCTGGCGGAGAGCTGGTGGAACGGGCAGTCGAGAAGTCCGACCGAGCCGTCCTCGCGGAATTCCGGCCGATAACCATGTTCGGTCAAGATCTGGGGCAAGGAACCGGCCAGGGCACCGATTGTTTGTCCGGTTTCACGGGCAACTTCCGCCAGAACCTCCGTGATGGGTCGGTTCTCGGCGCCGGAGCGCTCGATGGCCTGTGCCATCAGGTGCGCGGCCAGCGCGTATTCGCGGTGGGGAATGCTGGCCGCCACCTCAAGATGCGTGGCGGTGTACAGCTTCGCCGGTCTGCCCGATCCCGGTCCGCCCCTACCGTTGAGCCGCCGGAACTCCACCGAGAGGAGACCTTGGTCCGCCAGCTTATCCAGCTGGAACGCGACGGTATTGCGGGGCAGCGAGAGTGCCGAGGCGCATTCGTCCCGCCCCACGGCCGCGCCGCTGGTACGCACGAATTCGTACACGGCCTTGCGTACCGGATCCGCCAGAGCGGCCAGGGCGTTGAGTTTTTCATCCTGCGCAACACTCTTCATGGCTCCAGTCTAAATCTAAAGGTAGTAACTGTTGACTTAGAGTTCGTCACGTTTCTAAAATAAGTTATCATCACTTTAGAAAGAGGGGTTAGCGTCATGGCCACCCACACGGTAAGCACCTCGGCGGAGCGAAGCAGCCGGCTTCACCACCAGGCGTTCTTTGTATTGCGCACCATCTTCACTGTCGCGCCCATTGTCTTTGGGCTCGACAAGTTCACCAATCTGCTCACCGATTGGACCCAGTACCTGGCGCCGTTGGCCACAGATATCATCCCGGTCACTCCGCAGGCGTTTATGTATGCCGTCGGTGTCGTAGAAATCATCGCCGGCATCCTTGTGGCGCTTCGCCCGAAGATCGGTTCTCTGGTGGTTTGCCTCTGGTTGCTGGGAATCATAGTTAACCTGATCCTGCTCCCGGGCTATTTCGACGTCGCCCTTCGTGACTTTGGGCTACTGGTCGCGGCGTTCGCCTTGAACCGTTTGGCGTTGGCGAGAGAAAGATAAGTACTTTTCCCGCTGCAGTGATGGAGGCGAGATGGTGGCTGGCCCAGGGGATGGAAGAGATCTTGTTTCCCTCGGCCGGCCACTTTTTTGCGTCTGGCATGGGTTTTTCCTTGGCGCAGTCAATGAACGGTCATTGTTCGAACGATCCATTGCCAGCGGCACCGGTGGATGAAACGATGGGTCGGGGTTCGGTGATTCCTGATCCCGTACGACACGACCCTCCGCGGACAAGGAAGCACACACCATGATCCGACGCACTGCCATAGCTACCGTTCAAATCGAGAATGAACGCGTCCGGGTGACTGAGTGGCGCTTCGCTCCGGGATCTCAGACCGGATGGCACGTTCACCCCACCGACTACGTCGTGGTGCCCATGTCCACGGGGGAGCTGCTCCTTGAATCAGCCGACGGGACGAGCCGGAACCAGCTTGTTGCAGGGGTTTCATATACCCGTGTGGCCGGCAGCGAGCACAATGTCATCAATGATGCGGAGACCGAATTCGTATTTGTGGAAATCGAACTCAAATAACGGCGAGCTGCAGGCATGTTGTGTAGCGGCCGAAAGACATTGTTTCCCCGTCGCTCTGATGCCAACATGGGAGCATGCTGCACAACACCCACGGATGCACCAACGGCGCTCGAAAGGCGAGGACACGGGCACCCCAGCACGATCCGTAGTCCTCTGCCGGAGATCTGAGTGATCAAATCTTCCCGGAGTGCAGCGAGTCCCTGTGACGCGGAACCCGACGGCACACGGTCCTTGCTATGAGCGGGATGCTTTCACATGACAATGCCAATGGCGCACACGCAACGTACCGACGAACAAAAGCAACGCCGCAACATCCTCTTGGTTTTCGCCGGACTGGTCATGACCATGCTGTTGGCCTCGTTGGACCAGACCATCTTTTCCACCGCGTTGCCCACCATCGTCGGTGAACTCAATGGCGTCGACGCCATGCTGTGGGTCATCACCATATATATTCTTGCCTCCACGATCACCCTGCCGATCTACGGCAAGATGGGCGACCTGGTTGGTCGCAAGGGGATCTTCATGGGTGCCATCAGCCTGTTTATCATCGGATCCGTCGTGGGCGGCTTTGCCCAGGACATGACGTGGCTGATCGCCGGGCGAGGCATCCAAGGTCTGGGTGGCGGTGGGCTGATGGTGCTTTCGCAGGCCATCATCGCCGATGTGGTCCCCGCCCGCGAACGTGGAAAATACATGGGCATCATGGGCGGGGTCTTTGCCCTCTCGTCGGTCGCCGGTCCGCTGCTGGGCGGATGGTTCACCGAGGAAGTGACGTGGCGGTGGTGCCTGTGGATGAATATCCCGCTGGGTATCGCGGCCCTCGCTGCGGCGTTTTTCTTCTTACACCTTCCCGAGAAGGCGAAGGGGGAGCGGGGCCGCGTGGACGTGGCGGGCATGCTGTTGCTGGCCGTTGCCTCCACGGCGCTGGTGCTCACCACCACCTGGGGAGGGACCACCTATGCGTGGGGATCCGGGATCATCATGTTGTTGATTTGCCTGACGGTGACCGCGGGAGCCTTGTTCGTCTGGGTGGAATCGCGCGCCGAGGCACCCATCATGTCCATGAAACTTTTCAAGGAACCGAACTTCATCAAGACCACCGTGGCTGGCCTGGTGATCGGTGTGGCCATGTTCGGGACGCTGGCCTACCTTCCGACGTTCCTGCAAATGGTCACCGGCGCCAACGCGACCCAGGCCGGTTTGCTGATGATCCCCATGATGGGCGGGCTGCTCCTGACGTCCATCGGTTCGGGGGCCTTCGTCAGCAAGACCGGTCGCTACAAGTGGTTCCCGGTGGTTGGGACGCTCATCGTGTCAGGGGCACTGGCCTTGCTTTCCACCATGAACGCGGAGCTGCAAGTGTGGATCATCTGCTCGTATCTGGCGTTGATGGGCATCGGGCTCGGGCTGGGCATGCAGATCCTAGTGCTGATCGTGCAGAACACCTTCCCCAATTCCCAAGTGGGCATGGCAACAGCTGCCAACAACTACTTCCGCCAGATCGGCGCCTCCATCGGCACGGCCGTGGTCGGCAGCCTCTTTGTCACGAACCTGGGCAACCTGCTGTCCGAACGGATGTCGGCCGCCGGTGCGGCGCAGGGCGGGGACGCAAATTCCTTCACCCCGGATCTGGTCCGTGCCTTGCCCGATGATGTGCGGAGCATCATTGTTGGGGCGTACAGCGATGCCCTCACCCCGGTGTTCCTCTACATGGTGCCTCTGGTCTTTGCTGCCGCAATCGTGCTGGTCTTCCTGCGCGAAAAGCCCCTTGCCACCACCATTGAACGCGATGGTGGGGCGATCAAAGAGCCAGAACCGGAGGACCTGGACACCGACCCGGACACCCCAGCCTTTAGCGGTTCGGACCTGCCGGGCGATCGCGGCGAACAATCGATGGGGGAGTCGGCCAGCTCCGGCGCGAAAGCAACTAGCAACGGGCCCCGGCACCGGGCAGACCTACCGCCCCTGTGAGTTTGTTTCCCGGATGCAGACACTGAGCCCCGCCACAAGCAGAGGGTGTGTCCGTCCGGGAGCCTGGACACACCCTCGGGATTATCACCCGTGGTCTAAAAGTGGTTCTCGGCCTCGGTGAGCACCGAACGTAGGATCGATTCGATTTGGTCGAATTCCGGAGGTCCCACCGTCAGCGGAGGGGCCAGCTGGATGACCGGATCCCCGCGGTCATCGGCCCGGCAATACAACCCGGCGTCGTAGAGCGCGGTGGAAAGGAAGCCTCGCAACAGACGCTCGGATTCCTCGTCGTTGAACGTCTCCTTGGTCTTCTTGTCCTTGACCAGCTCGATGCCGTAGAAGTATCCGGCACCGCGCACGTCTCCCACGATCGGCAGGTCCTTGAGCTTCTCCAGGGTGGACCTGAAGATCCGAGCGTTGTCCTTGACCCGCTGGTTCAGGCCCTCCCGCTCGAAGATGTCCAAGTTGGCCATGGCCACGGCGGTGGACACCGGGTGCCCTCCGAAGGTGTAGCCGTGGTAAAAAGTGGTGTCTCCGTGCTTAAACGGCTCGAAGAGCTTTTCCGAGGCGATCATCGCCCCCAGCGGGGAATAGCCGCTGGTGATGCCCTTGGCACAGGTGATGATGTCCGGGACATAACCGAAATCGTCGCAGGCGAACATCGAACCGATGCGACCGAACGCGCAGATGACCTCGTCGGAGACCAGTAGCACGTCGTTCTCGTCGCAGATCTCACGCACCCGCTGGAAATAGCCCGGGGGTGGCGGGAAGCAACCGCCGGAGTTCTGCACCGGTTCTAAGAAGACCGCTGCGATGGAGTCGGCGCCCTCGAACTCGATGGCCTCGCGGATACGTTCGGCGGCCCAAAAGCCGAAGTCTTTCTCATTGTCGGCGAATTGCTCCGGGGCACGGTAGAAATTGGTGTTGGGGACACGGAAGGTACCTGGAACCAACGGTTCAAAGGGCGCCTTCATGTCCGGTAGCGAGGTGATGGCTAGGGCACCTTGCGGGGTGCCGTGATAGGCGAGCGCCCGAGAAATCACCTTGTGTTTGCCCGGCTTGTCCTTGAGCTTGAAGTACTGTTTGGCCAGCTTGAAGGCGGATTCGACGGCATCGCCGCCGCCGCTGGTGAAGAAGACGCGGTTCAGGTCTCCGGGCGCGTAGTTGGCAAGACGCTCTGCCAGGTCGATCGCAGGTTCGTGCGCGTAGGACCACAGCGGCATGAAGGCGAGCTTTTCGGACTGCTTGGCAGCGGCCTGGGCAAGTTCGGTGCGCCCGTGCCCTGCATTGACGACGAAGAGGCCTGCCAGTCCGTCGATATAGCTCTTGCCTGCATCGTCCCAGAGGGTGTGCCCCTCGCCGCGGGTGATGATCGGCACGCGGGCGCCCTGCTGCAAGGGGGAGTGTCGGGCCATGTGCATCCAGAGATGGTCCCGCGCGGCTACCTGTCGATCTGTTCCGCGCGGTGTGGCGTTGGTAGTGCTCATCGGGTACCCCAGTTGTATTCCTGTTTGCGTAGTGAGAGATACATGAATGTCTCGGTTTCGCGTACCCCCTCCACGGAGCGAATTTCTGTGATGATACGAAGCAGGTCCTCGTCATTGGCGCAGATGACTTCCGCAATGATGTCCGAGGGCCCGGCCACGACAACGCAATAGTCGACTTCGGGCAGGGCGGCGATCCTATCGGCGGTGGCGATGATGTCACCGATGGACCGAATGCCCAGCAGGGCCTGACGCTTGAAGCCAAGCTGGAGCGGATCGGTGACCGCGACAACCTGCATGACCTTGCTGTCTACGAGTTTTTGGACCCGTTGCCGCACCGCCGCCTCGCTCAGGCCTACGGCCTTTCCGATCGCGGCATAGGAACGGCGCCCGTCTTGCTGTAACTGCTCGATGATCGCCTTGGATGTGTCATCCATGGTGAATCCGTTGGTTGTGCTGCTGGCTACGTATTGGGTCACTGCCCATCGACCTCCTGCTCGAAGATTCCGGCGTCGAGGCTTACCTGCGCGACGCCCGACGTACCACTTGCAAATGAGCATAGCCATATGGAATCAGTTGCGGAAGGGGCTTGATTCGGTTGAATTTCGAAGTTAGCTAATTCAGTTCCAACGAAAACTGTTGTCTGGTGCGGCAAACGCCGACATCATCCAATATCGACCGCGAGCGCGAGGAGGGGCGCGATTGCGTCGTAGCTCCTCACGGTTAGATGCAACGCCGCACGAGGGGAAGCAAACGATATCCACTCAAGGCCGGTGCGAACTGCCCGGGGATCTGGCGGCTCAGGCCCCGGTTCAGGTGGGCTGTGAAAGAATGGTTGACATGAACGAACCAAAGTGGCTGAGCCCCGTGGAACGAGATGCCTGGCTGGCGCTGGTTTCCGTCACGACGTTGCTGCCCGCAGCCTTGGACAGCGAACTTCAGGTCCAAGCGAAAATCACGCTCTTCGACTACAACGTCCTGGCCATGCTCTCCGAAGCACCGGAACGCATCCTTGCCATGAGCGAGTTAGCTTCCCGCACCAGTGCCTCGCTGTCCAGACTTTCGCACGTGGTCAAGAAGCTTGAAGGACGCGGATGGGTCCAACGTTCCCGTTCGCCTGAAGACGCGCGGGTCACGATCGCCCAGCTCAGCGACGAGGGCTGGGAGATGGTGCAGACATTGGCGCCGGAGCACGTGGGTTCCGTACGGCAACTTATTTTTCAGGGACTTGATGAGGCCGATATCGCCGAGCTGGCCCGCATCGGCCAGAAGCTCGTGGGGCGGTTGGATCCCGACCACTGGATTCTCCGCTAAGAGTATCGACGCGTCGTTCGGCTCTTTTTGGTGCGGACCGGACCAAATGTGAGGCGGATCGCACGATAGGGGCAGGAAAAGCACCGTTACCGATTTGGCTGCGGATGTGTTAATCGCCTAGAATGGTTAGGCGTTAAGTCGTGCATGCCTAAACGGTTTGCACGGTTGCCCGTAAAACCGAATATCGTGGCCAATCGAGTAGGGAAAAATACTCACCGGCCATGAGGTTCACCGTCTTTCACGCTAATAAAGGCGCTTCGGTTGGTTCTCACCCAGCCTGGTTACCTTCAAGGTGTGCAGTAATAACGGTGTCACAACTGGTGGCGGGACTCTTATACGCAGATTCAGAGGCAGCATTTTTCCGCTGTATCTGTAAAACGAGTACCGCCAATATTTACTACAACTGAGGAGTGATCATGGCAGCTGTATGCCAGGTGACTGGTGCGGTTCCGAACTTCGGACACAGCATCTCCCACTCGCACCGCCGCAACAAGCGTCGGTTCGACCCGAATATCCAAAAGAAGCGCTACTGGGTTCCGTCCCTGCGTCGCAATGTCACGTTGACCCTGTCAACCAAGGGCATCAAGCGCATTGACGTCCGCGGCATTGATGCCGTTGTAGCAGACCTGCTTGCGAAGGGTGTGAAGCTCTAGTGGCTAAGGATAAGGACGTACGTCCGATCATTAAGCTCAAGTCGACCGCCGGTACCGGGTTCACTTACGTGACCCGCAAGAACCGTCGTAACAACCCAGACCGCATGGTTCTGAAGAAGTACGACCCGGTAGTCCGCAAGCACGTTGAATTCCGAGAGGAGCGCTAAACATGGCCAAGAAGTCTATGATTGCTAAGAACGAGCAGCGCAAGGTCATTGTAGAGCGCTACGCCGAAAAGCGTGCCGCACTGAAGAAGACCCTGGTTGATCCGACTGCAACCGATGAGGCACGCGAAGAAGCCCGCTTGGGCCTCCAGAAGCTGCCCCGCAATGCTTCGCCGGTACGCGTTCGTAACCGCGATTCCATTGACGGCCGCCCGCGCGGCACCCTCCAGAAGTTCGGTATCTCCCGTGTTCGCTTCCGCGACATGGCACACCGTGGCGAGCTTCCGGGCATCACCAAGTCTTCCTGGTAAATTCCAGAAGCAGTCGAAGGTCCCAACCTACGTGGTTGGGGCCTTCGGCCATTTAACGGGATAGCCGCAGAGGTGAAACCGCGGCAGCAGGCTCACAAACTACTGGGTGGAATTTGCCCGAATCCCGCGGCGCCACACCGCCCTGAAAACAATCATGACCACGGCGAATACCACGAAGAACCAACCGGCCACCATCGTGATCTGTTCCTGATAGGGCTCGTGCGGACCAAAAAGATACGGTAACGACAGGATGAGCACTATCCCTGCCAAAACCATGGCGCCGAATATGGCTAAGAAGCTCTTGCTCATCTAGATTGGTCCCTGCTCTTTCAATTTTTGCTGCTCGGATCCTTTGCGTTCCACTGTTCCAGTCCGGCCGCCGCGAAGTCAACGAAGAACGAAACCTCATCGATGCTGCGGGTGCTTGTTCGATGTTAGATATCGGCAGGCGGGACGAGATCAACCCCCAGCGGCACGAAAAGCAGTTGAATTCACGCGGTGAAAGCTACTCGTTCGGACATATTCGGCCCAGATCACGACAATCCCGCACCCACAGAGCCTTGCTGTGTCCAAACATGTATCGGCGAGCGGACTTCAACGGCCGGCCCGACGCCCACTGGTGGGGGACTCCGGTGAGGGCTACTGTCGAAGCATGGACCTACTATCCGTTGTGATCATCGCAGGGATTGCCGTGCTCTGCCTGTCATCAGGCTTTTACGTGTTCCGGCGAAGCCTGGACAAGCGTGCAGACGAGGTGCAGCGGAACGATCCGGAGACGGCGCGTGCCCTGCGAGAAGCCCGCCGCAACATCGATCAAGGTAGGGGACTTTACCGCCGATAGGCGGCTCCGCCACCCTTCGCTAGCAGGACGAACGGCTGTACCCAAAGTCAGTCCCGCGTGATGGGTCCTCAGCGTTGCGACGACGTGCCAAACAATCGACTGATCCAACCGGTACGCCGGGTGGGCTCCGGCAGCGTGGTAACGGCCGCGGGAACCGCACGAGCCGTGCGGCGTTGGCGCCACATCGTCAGCTCGGCCTCGACATCACGCAGTGCGGTGATCACCGGGGGACCGCCGAGGAGCTGACGCCGGGCCTCGACGATCCGGGCATTAAAATCCTCGAGCAGGTTCTTCACTTCGGCGGGGTCAGCCAATTTGTCCAAGGTCCTCTCCAACTCTGCATCTTCCTTGCGGAGCAACAATGCGGGAGGGCCGAGGCCGCTGAGGTGTTCGCGCTCCATGAGCCCCTTGATCCACCAATCGGGATCCGAGGTTGAACCAAGACCAGGAATCGGTTTGCCCGCATAGGCAAGATTATCGAAGTCTCCCCGAGCGAACGCGGCATCAAGGGCACTATTGGCTACCTCCCACACCTCGTCCTCGGCATGAAAAACGGGCACGCCGGTGGAAACATCGGAACCATCGCCCAGCGTGCGGCCGGTGTCCCGGGCATATTCATCAACCGGGACCGAATCCGCGGCGGCATCACGAGCCACGCGGTAGCGAGCCGCATGCAGCCCGGCATCACGGTTCTCCTCGCGATTTCGTCGGGCCATGAGCGGGTCCACCTTTCCAAGATGTGTACTTCAACCGTAGCGAGGGCACGGGGCCTCGGCAACGGGGGAGTGCCTGCGAATTTTTGCGCACCCAACTGGGCTGCATGAAAGGATCGATAGGCTGGGGACCATGTTGAAGTCACTCTTCGGAATTGGAACGCTCCTGTTCTTAGTCACCGCCGCCATCGCGCTGACGATTGACCCTCTATGGGGACTGCTGGCCGCCGCCGCAGCGGTCTGTTCGGGGATCGGCTACTTTCTCAACCGCGACCAAACCGCCGATGACCGGCAGAAACGATAGCCATTTGACTGCCACCGGCCCGGAAGAGACACCACTGACACGCCGCAGGGGCGATGCCACAGGGTTGCGCATCATGATCACCGGTGCGAACGGTGGGATCGGGTTTTGGTCTACTCTCCAGCTGGCACGACGCGGGGCCGAGGTCATCATGGCGTGCCGCAACCCAGAAAAGGGCGAAACAGCAGCCCAGGCCATTCGCGCACGGGTGCCCCATGCACGGCTGCACTTAGTCCCACTTGATGTTGCCAGCCTGAACTCGGTGGCGCAGGCAGTGGACGAGATCTCTACGCGCGGCCCGCTGGACGGGCTGATTGCCAATGCCGGAATGGTGCATACCCCGCGCACACGCAAGGAGTCCGTGGACGGCCTCGAATTGGTGGCAGCTACCAACTATTTCGGGCATTATGCGTTGATTGCCGGGCTGTTGCCGGTGCTGGAGGAAACCCCCGCTGCACGGGTGGTGACCTTGGGCTCCCTCTCCACGTCGTTGGTGCGTGCGCGCTTGGAAGATCCGCAATTGGTGAAGCATTATTCACCCTGGCGTGCCTACGCGCAGTCCAAGATCATGGTGCAGTCCTTTGCCTTCGAGCTCGACCGGAGATTGCGGCTGTCACAAAGCTCCACCAGAGCGCTGTGTGCCCATCCCGGTTATTCGATCTCGGGCCGTACCCAGATTATCGATGGGGTAAACAATCCGAGCCCGGCCAAGGTCCTGGCGGGCAATCTCCAAAGGCCCTTCAGCCAGGGAAAGAGCCAAGGTGCCTGGCCGATCGTCAGGGCTGTCTTGGATACCGACGACGTGGACGATCCGGGACCTGTGTTTTACGGTCCACGGGGACTGGTTCGGGGCGTTCCACGGCGGGCCACTCCCGCGGCAATCACCACCGACCGATGGGCAGCAAACACGATCTGGAATGCTGCGGAGACTGCCACCGGAATTTCCTTCCTCGGGTAGCTCCAAAGCACTGGAATCAGGACAGATTTCCGCAAAATGTATTCGTCGTTGGTGGAGCGTTTTTAGCTCAAAAGGTGCTTCGCGGCACACCGAGGGGAATATTGCGGTTCCGGCATCGGAGAGTGCGATTTGTCTCTCTTTGGTGGCCAAAGATGCCGCTGAACGCGAAAATCCGGCCAAAGTTCAAAAAATTCCCGGGAATTCAGCCCAGTTTGGGCGTTTCATGGAGAAACATTTGGTAAGTTCTCACACAGAAGTCCCCGCGAACGCGAGGCGACCCGCGCCGAACCCGGACGGGAAGAGATATCCAGGAGGACATACTTTGGCTATGAACCGTAGTGAACTTGTTGCAGCTGTCGCCGAGAAGACCGGCAACTCCCAGGTAGCCGTTAACGGCGTTTTGGATGCAGTGTTCGAGGTTTTCGTTGCACAGATTTCCCAGGGCGAGAAGGTCTCGATTCCGGGCTGGCTCGCAGTTGAGCGCACCGACCGTGCAGCTCGCACCGGCCGCAACCCGCAGACCGGCGAAGCCATCCAGATTCCGGCCGGCCACTCGGTCAAGCTGACCGCAGGCTCCAAGCTGAAGGCTGCTGTTTCGCTCAAGTAGCCTGCGCCTGCGCAACAGCTTCAAGCCGCCCTCCGCTTCGGTCCACTGGACCATCGCGAGGGGCGGCTTTGGCGTTAACAGGTGCCGATGGCGAACCAGTTTTCTACGGTTCGTAGAATAACGTAGAATGTTTTGCGGGAGCCACGAGGCTCCACCTCTCAAACACCTTGGTGGGGAAACGGTATGAAGGATCAGGGCCTGCGCATCTTGCGCGGATGGATCGGCGCATTAGTTTGCACCGGTCTTGCTGCTGCCTCGCACACCGTGGCCGACGGCGGGATACCGCCACTGCCCATCCTCGGGTTGCTCTTATGCCTCAGTGCCGTGGTCTGCACGGCTCTTGCCTCGAACAAGATCTCGTTGGTTCGCACCAGCCTTGCGGTGATGCTGAGCCAGGGCGGCTACCACGGAGCATTCGCCCTGTTCGGCCACCAGCACCAGGTCTCCGGAATCCTGAATGACACCGGAGGACACACCGGCCATGCTGGGCACCTCGTGGAGCTGAGCCTGGACCCCGCCGTCACGGCAAGCTCCATGGAATCAAACAACGGGCTGATGATGCCCCTGGCCCACCTGGCGGCCGCTGTGCTGAGCGTGCTCGCCATCCGCCGTGGCGAACTGGCTGCCAGTGCCTTCGCCGAGGCCATCTTCTTGTGGGTTCCGCGGCTGATCCGCTTCGTCCGCGCAGCACCTGCCACCCGAGGCAAGGTCCCGCTGCCGGGAATCGCCTACCGCGGCTTGGTCCTGAGGGACGTGCTGCGCCCCACCCTGCACCGTCGTGGTCCGCCACGGGGATCTGCTTTCGCCATCTCGTAAAAGCACCCTCCTCAATTGACCGTGGCTCGAGAGCCACGGAGCAAAGGACCAAAAAACTATGACGCACGCAATCCGCAATCCACGCACCACCACCCGTATCGGCATGCTCTTCGCCGCCATCCTGCTGTGTCTGATGACCCTCTTCGGAGTTTCCAGCGCCCAGGCCCACGATGAATTGATTTCATCAACCCCGGCCAGCGGGGACGTGCTGGACACCGCACCGAAGTCCATGGTGCTCACCTTCAGCGGCGACATCAAGAAAATCGGTACGATCCTGGAACTCTCTGACGCTGAAGGAACCGGCATCGACACGAGCTTCGAGATCAACCGCCGGGATGTCACCGTCACCCCATCCGTACCCTTGGGCAATGGCCAATACACCCTGGTGGCCCGGGTTGTTTCCTCCGACGGACACCCGATCGACAAGAAGATCGCCTTCGAAGTCAACGACCCGGCTGCCGCCTCGAGCTCCGCAGCTGCCTCCAGCTCCGCCTCCGCGGCGACCACTGCCCCGACGGAAAGCGCACTGGTGGCCAGCCCCGCAGAGCCAAGCACTGAAGCCACCGAGACCGACACTCCCTTCGGCGGCATGCCCGCCGGACTTGTCTGGACCATCGCTGGCATCGCCGCGGTGGGCCTCATCGTCGTGGTGCTGCTCAAGGCCCGCCGCCAAACCAAGTAACGGGCAGCCGGGCGCACAACAGCTGTGCCTCCGGTAGACCCCGACATCCTTTTGACTCGGCATGCTGCCGCGTCCGCCCCCGGCGAGGCCGCAGCATGCCGTGCGAGTCGTGCACCCCCAGACAAAGAAGCCCAGGGGGTTGCCGGCGCGCACCAAACCCCGAATGTGGAGACATCCCAATGGACCTCAAAATCCGTACCCGTCGTATTGCAGCACCCTTTATTGCCCTCGGCCTGGCCGCCGCACTGTTGAGCGGATGTTCAGCTGAGCGAAGTGCCGACACCGCAGACCAACCCGCGACCGAAGCCGACGCCCTGCAGATATCCGAGACCTGGATCAAAGCCGCCGACGACGGCATGACGAGCGGATTCGCCGTGATTCAAAACCCCACCGACCACCCGGCCTCGCTAGTGCAGGTCGATTCGAACCTGGCAGAGCACGTGGAACTGCACGACATGGAAGGCACCGGTACGGCAATGAGCATGAAGAAGCTGCCCGGAGCACTGGAAATCCCCGCACATAGCACCGTCGAACTGGCTCCGGGCGGCACCCACGTGATGCTGATGGGTCTGAAAGAGGAACTCAAGGCCGGGCAATCCCCGGCGCTGCACCTCACCTTCGGTGACGGCAGCACCCGCGAGGTCGCCTTTGAGATCAAGAGCTACACGGGAGCCAAGGAATCCTACGCACCCCACGACGGGGAGACGGAACACGGCACAGGCACCGAGGGCAGCGAACATGCCGGGCACTGATACCGCCCAGATCCCCGGAACCCGCCACACCTCGCGTCGGGGACTGCTGTTCGGATCCGCTGCAGCAGCGGTCACGGCCGCTGCTGGCTTCGCGGCAGGATCCATGCCCGCCGACGCCGCCGAGCCGACCGAAGCGCTGCACGGGACTGACACCGTGGCTTTCCACGGGCATCGACAACCCGGGATCACCACTCCGGCCCCGGCCTTCGCCTCGTTCCTGGCCCTGGATCTGATCCAGGAACCGGGGGCGAGCACGGCGGCACGGCGCGACGTACTGGCCCGCGTGCTGAAAATCCTCAGCGACGACGCCGCCCGGCTGATGTCCGGGCGCGGCGTGCTGGCCGACACCCAACCGGAAATGGCCACCAACCCGGCTCGTCTGACCATCACCGTCGGACTGGGCCAAAGCGCGGTGCAGATCCTCGATCCGGCGCGTGTCCCGGGCTGGTTGAAGGACCTGCCGGCCTTTTCCATCGACAAGTTGGAGAAGGCCTGGGGGCAAAGTGAGGTGCTGGTGCAATTGTGCTCGGATGACCAGATCACGTTGCACCACGGGCGCCGGGCCCTGGAAAAGGACCTGCGCACCCTGGCCACCACGGTGTGGATCCAAAACGGCTTCCGCCATTCCCGCGGGTCGATGCCCGAGGGAACCACCATGCGCAACCTCTTTGGGCAAAAGGACGGGACGGCGAACCCCGTCGAGGGGATGCTTGAGCAAGCGGTCTTCGGTGGTGCGGGGCTCGAATCGTGGGCCGAGGGCGGCACCTCGCTGGTGCTGCGCCGCATCGAGATGGACCTGGAGACCTGGGACGAGGTTGACCGTCCGGCCCGGGACTTTTCCCTGGGCCGGCGCCAATCAGACGGCGCACCACTGAGCGGGCAGCACGAGTTCGATTCACCGGACTTGCGCGCCCGCGATGACTCCGGGTTTCCGGTGATCTCCGCCGATTCGCATGTTTCCCGCTCGCTGGCCCGCGAGGCCCACGAGAAGATCCTGCGCCGTGGCTACAACTACGTTGACGGGTCGCGTGCCGGGTTGATCTTTGCCGCCTACCAGGCCGACGTGGATCGCCAATTCGTCCCCATTCAGCAACGGCTGGATGAGGCGGACCTGCTCAACGAATGGACCACCCCGATCGGATCCGCGGTCTACGCGATCCTGCCGGGCTGCCGCGAAGGTTCATTCCTGGGCCGGGAATTGTTCCCCGACTAGGTCCCGCCCGTACACCGTGTGTTGGTGCCATGGTGGCCTGAGCCACCATGGCACCAACACGAGTGGCAATCGGTGGGAGAATGGATCGGCGAGGACGCTGAAAGGAAATTGTGAACAACTCACGCAACACGGTGGCCACGGCCACCCCCGGCGAAACAGCGACAGGCAACCGGAGGCTCTGGCCCCTTTTGACCCTTCCCGCACTGGGGGTCGGCGTCCTGGTACTGATTGCCGCCAGCTTCTTTGCCGGCACCGCACGGGCCAGCGAACTGGGAGACGCCGGAGCACTAGTGCGCTGGGCATTGCCCGCCGCCAAGGCCCTGCACCACTCCTCGATGGCCATCACCATCGCCTCCCTGGTCTTCGCTGCCGCCATCCTTCCGCGTTCCACCCGGCCCAAACGACCCGCCCCCGGTGAACACAACACCGACGGTGGGCAAACGCATCCCGCGTTCGCACGCACCATGAACCTTGCAGCCGCCGCGGGAAGCCTGTGGACCGTCTCGGCGGCGGCCGTGCTGATCTTCACCTTCTGGGATCTGGTCGGCCAACCCATGAGCACCGACCCCAGCTACACCGCAGCGATGCTCGACTACGTGCTGAACATTTCCGTGGGCAAGGCCTGGGCCTGGATGATCGTGATTGCCGCCATCACCTCCTCGCTGGCCTTCGGCGTACGTTCGCCCGGGTGGGTGGGCGCCACCGCCGTGTTCTCCCTTGCAGGGATCCTGCCGATGTCGCTGATCGGGCACGCCGCCGGGGGAGATGACCACTGGGGAGCGGTCAACTCCATCATGCTGCACCTGGTCGGGGTCTGCCTCTGGTTCGGCGGGATCGTGGTGCTCGCCGCACTGGCCCCGCTGTTGGCCACCAAGGCACCGGGTCGTTTCCCGGGAGCGCGGCCGATTCTGGCCGGCACCGTGCTGCACCGCTTCTCCGCCCTGGCCACCATCGCGATTGTGCTGGTCGCCGGTTCCGGTGTGGTCAACGCATCCATCCGGATCACCGGTTGGGACCAGTGGATGACCCCCTACGGCTGGTTGGTCATCGCCAAGGCCGTGGCCACCCTCGGGCTCGGTGCCCTGGGCCTGGCGCACCGCCGCCGGGTGATTCCCGCCCTGGAGGCAGGGAAACTTTCCGCCACCCGCGCCGCCTGGCTGGTGGTCGGGGCCGAAGCCGTCGTGATGGCCGCGGCCATGGGCCTGGCCACGGTGCTGGCCCGCACCGCACCGCCCACCCCCGACACCGCCCCGGAACTGCCCACCCCGGCCCGCCTGCTCACCGGCTACGAACTACCACCCCCGCTGACCAATGCCAGCTATGTCGAGGTCTGGCGTTGGGACTGGCTGTGGATCGCGATCGTGGCCTTCCTGGCCATCGCCTACCTGTGGGCGATGGTGACGGTGCGCCGCCGCGGCGACAAATGGTCGATCCTGCTGACCATCTCCTGGATGGTGGGCTTAGGGTGCCTGTTTTACTTCACCTCCGGAGCCCTGGCCGTCTACGGCAAGATCCTCTTCTCCGTGCACATGGTCGACCACATGGCCCTGACCATGGTCGCCCCGCTGTTCCTGGTCATCGGCTCGCCGGTCACCCTGGCGCTGAAGGCGCTGGGCTCGCGCACCGACGGAACCCGGGGCCCACGCGAATGGATCCTGGTGCTGGTGCACTCCAAGTTCTCCGCCCTCGTCACCAACCCGCTGTTTGCCGCAGCTAACTTCGCCGGGTCCATCGTGATCTTCTACGAAACCGACATTTTCGGTTTGCGCTGCGCAACCACATGGGCCACGAGCTGATGAACGTGCACTTTTTGATCACCGGCTACCTCTTTGCGCTGTCGATGATCGGCACCGACCCGGTCCCGAAGCGGGCGCCGTACCCGCTGCGCCTGGTGCTGTTGCTGGCCACCATGGCCTTCCATGCCTTCTACGGGGTCTCGATCATGAGCTCCACCTCGCTGTACCAGGCCGACTGGTTCGGCAACATGGGACGGACCTGGGGCGGCGACGCGCTGGCCGATCAACGCCAGGGCGCGGGCGCGATGTGGGGGCTCGGCGAGATTCCGACGCTACTGATCGCGCTGGGGGTGATGGTCTCCTGGAACCGGGACGACACCCGGGAATCCAAACGTCGGGACCGGCAGGCCGACCGGGACAACGAGGCGGAACTCGGCGCCTACAATGACATGTTTGCCCAATTGAAAAAGCAGGATGAGGAGATTGCCCGCCGTGGCCGCTAGGACCAAGACCGGTGCGCTGCGCACCCTCGCCCTGACCCTTTCCCTGGGCTTGGCCCTGGTCGGTTGCTCTGGCAGCCCCGAGGCCGGTGAGCTGCCCGAGGGGCACGCACCGATCAGCACCGAGGAGGCCACCGGGAGCCCGGCGGCACCGGCCGAAACCACCGAACCGGGCATCGCCGAACTTTCGGTAGCCTCCGGAATCTCCATGGCCGCACGCCTGGGCTTTGACAAGGCCCGGGTGGTGTCCGGGGCCGAGCTCAAGGAGCTGGCCACGGCGCCCCAAAACACCCTGGGCCCGGTGACGGTGCTGCCCGGACAATGCGCAGACACTATTGAATCGCTGAACTGGTCCCCGCTGCAGATGGGCTCCGAGGGTGCCCGGACCGATTTCCTCACCGACTCCATCCCCGCCACCGGTTCGGTGGAGGTCGCCCGAATCACCGACAAACCGGCGCTGGAGGCACACTACGCGACGGTGCTTGAAATGCTCACCGAATGCAAGGCGGTGACCCTGCACCAAGACACCGAGACCATTCCCTTCGTCAGCAAAAAACCGTCGCTGAAGAAGAGCGAGACCGACTCTTCCATCCTGTGGACCCGCGGCCGCGAGGGGCAGGGAATGCGCCAGCAGGCCCTGGTGTTGATCCAAACCAAGGGGGACTACGTGGGGATGGTTTCGTTCATTGCCACCGACGGCCTCGAAAAGCCCGAATTCGCCCAGATGGCAGCGCAGATCCTTAAGGCTGCATTGACCCAGGCAGGGTAGCCCCCGGTGCGGGTTCGTCGCATCTTGTCATGATCTCGGCCCGGACGGGACTATGACGGGATAATTGAATACAGCACCACGTCAGCCGACAAGCCCAGGAGCAGAGCCATGACAGCAACCCCCAGCACCGGAACCGAATCCGTGCGTACCTCCTACAAGGTCCGTGCCTCCGAACTTCGCGGCCGCAACTGGCTGAACACCGGCGGGAAGCAACTGGCCCTGGAAGACTTCCGCGGGAAAATTACCATCCTCGACTTTTGGACTTTTTGCTGCATCAACTGCCTGCATGTCCTGGACGAGCTGCGCCCGCTGGAAGCCACGTACTCCGATGTCCTGGTGACGGTCGGGGTGCACTCCCCGAAGTTCGAGTACGAGGCCGACCCCGTGGCGCTTGCCGCAGCCGTGGAACGCTACGAAATCCAGCACCCGGTGCTCGATGACCCCGAGCTGATCACCTGGCAGGCCTATGGCGCCCGCGCCTGGCCGACCTTGGTGGTGGTGGACCCCGAGGGCTACATCGTCGCCCATCTCTCCGGGGAGGGCCACGCCGCAGGGCTCGAATCCCTGGTCGAAGAGCTCATCACCGAGCACGAGGCCAAGGGCACGCTGCACCGGGGTACCGGACCCTATGTGGCACCGCCGGCCCGCGAAGGGGACCTGCGCTTCCCGGGCAAGGCCGTGGCCTTGGAGAACGGGAACTTCCTGATTGGTGACTCGGGCCACCACCGGATCGTGGAACTGGGCAACGACCTGTCCACCGTGGTGCGCACCTTCGGCTCCGGGGTGAAGGGCTTTGCCGACGGCGAGGCACACAGCGCACAATTCAATGAGCCCCAGGGCCTGACCCTGCTGCCGACCGCACTCGCGGCCACGCTGGGCTTCCACGCGGTCATCGCCGACACCGTCAACCACCGGCTGCGCGGACTGAACCTGGACAGCGGGAATGTCACCACGCTGGCCGGCAACGGCATCCAACGCCTGCTCGACGCCGACCAGGCCCGCTCCGCCGTGGATGAGAACGACGAGGAAACCTGGCTCAGCGACCTGGGCAACAACCCGCTGGGCACCTCCCTGTCCTCCCCGTGGGACGTGCTGTGGAGCGAGAAGGCCAACGCGCTGATCATCGCCATGGCCGGCACCCACCAGATCTTCTCCCTGGACCCGGTGACCTCGGCCCTGGCCGTATTTGCCGGTACCGGCCTCGAGGGCCTGACCGATGGGCCAGCTTCCGAGAGCTGGTTTGCCCAGTCCTCCGGTCTGGCCGCCGACAAGCAAGGAAACATCTGGATCGCCGATTCGGAAACCTCTGCGCTGCGCCGCCTGGTACTCGCCGACGACGGATCCGTCGAGACCGTCGAGACCGCGATCGGGGCGGGGCTGTTCGACTTCGGTTTCCGCGACGGCGAGGCCGCCGAGGCCCGCCTGCAGCACCCGCTGGGCGTTGCCGCGCTGCCCGACGGGTCGATCGCGATCGCCGACACCTACAACGGAGCAGTGCGCCGCTACGATCCGGCCTCCGGCACCGTGAGCACCCTGGCCCGCGGCCTGAACGAGCCCTCGGACGTGCAGCTTGATGACACCGTGGACGGAGATCCGGTGCTGCTGGTGGTGGAGACCAATAACCACCAGCTGGTGCGCCTGCCGCTTCCTGCCGAGGCACTGATCGTTGACGAGGGAGCGAGCCAGACCCAGCGACCCAAGAGCCCTGTCGCCGCCGGCGAGCACGCGCTGACGGTGCGTTTCTCCGCACCCACGGGGCAGAAACTCGATGACCGTTGGGGGGATCCGACCCAGTTGAAGATTTCTTCCTCCCCGGAGGAGCTGCTGCTTTCCGGTGGTGGAACCTCGACGGGCCTGACCCGCACGCTGGAGCTGAACCCCGAGGTCGCCGAGGGTGTCCTGCACATCACCGCGCGCGCGGCCGCCTGCGACGGCGTGCCCGGCGGCGAGATCCCCATGCATGCGGCCTGCCACCTGTACCAGCAGGACTGGGGCATCCCGGTCATCCTTGATGCCGAGGGCGACACCGAATTGGTCCTGGACCTGCGCGGCCTAGACAACTAAGCGACGCCGCAGAGCGAATGAGCACAGGCCCGTTTCCCCGCATGGCGGGGGAGCGGGCCTGTTCTTTGCCCGGGGGAAGGGCCTCGCGCGCACGCGCGCGAGGCGACGTTAGGCATCTCACCCGTATCAAGGGGAGCGATGGTGAGCGGCATCATGGCAAGAAAATACCGTTCAGAGTATCGTTAGCAATGCTAAGAGATTATTGAGGTCGAAACCCCAGACGCCGCCGCGCCGGCGCACTGAAGGAGAATCCCGGGCCCGCCCGGACCACATGAATGCAACAACCAAAGTCCTGAACCCCGTAAGAATAACCCCGACGCGCGTCTGCAACGCCACCAACACCGGGGACCTGGCCGCCGAACTCCGCGTGGCCGTGATGAAAACCTCGCGCCGCCTGCGCCTGGAATCAAGTTCCGATACACTCACCGCCGCACAGTATTCCGTGCTGGCGGGCCTGCGGAACAAGCAGCACACCATTGGCGAGCTGGCGGCCGGCGAACAGATCACCGCACCGTCCATGACCCGCATCGTGAAGTCCTTGCTGGAAGCCGAATTTGTCACCCGCACCATCAGCGAAGCGGACGCCCGGCAAGTGCTGATCGCCCTGACTCCCGAAGGTCTGGAAGCTTACCAGCAGGCCCGCAGTCAACGCACCGCGTGGCTAGCCTTGGGCCTGGAAAAGCTTGATGCCAAGGACCGCGCCACCCTTGCACGGGCCGCGGCCCTGTTGCAGGAAATGAGCGCCAAGTGAGCAAGATGTTTAGCGCCCTGAAAAACCAGAACTATCGGCTGTGGACCGCCGGCGCCCTGGTCTCCAACATTGGCACCTGGATGCAGCGCGTGGCCCAGGACTGGTTGGTCCTCACCATCCTGACCGACCACTCCGGAACCGCCACCGGCATCACCACCGGTCTGCAATTTGTGCCCATCCTGTTTCTGGGACCCTTCGCCGGAGTGCTCGCGGACCGCATGAACAAACGCAAGCTGCTGCTAATCACGCAGAGCGCGATGGGCCTCTTCGCCACGATCTTGGGCGTGCTGGTGGCCACCGGCACCGCCGAGCTGTGGCACGTATACGTCTTGGCCTTCGGCCTGGGCGTGGCCAGTGCCTTCGATGCACCGGCACGTCAGGCGTTTGTCGCCGAACTGGTCCCGACCAGCGACCTGCCCAACGCCGTGGCACTGAACAGTGCCTCGTTCAACCTCGCCCGCTTGGCCGGACCAGGTGTGGCAGGGCTGCTGATTGCTTGGTTCGGGACCGGACCTGCCTTCCTCATCAACGCGGCAAGCTTCGGTGCGGTGATCCTCTCGCTGGCTAAGATGCGTAGCGAGAAATTCCAACCCACCACCCTGGTGGTCCGGCAGAAAGGTCAGATCCGCGAGGGTGTCGCCTACGTGCTGAACCGGCCGGACCTGCTGCTGATCTTTGCCCTGGCCTTCGTGGTGGCCACCTTTGGGCTGAACTTCCAGCTCACCAACGCGATGATGGCCACCGATATCTTCCACGTGGGTGCCGGGGAATTCGGTCTTTTGGGAACCATCATGGCCATCGGAACCCTGGCCGGGGCGTTGTTGGCTGCCCGTCGGGGGAAGCCTCGGATGCGCTACCTGCTGGGCGGCGCCGTCGGATTCGGGGTCGCGGCACTGATCGCCTGCTTCATGCCGACCTTCTTCTGGTACGCGGTGATGATGGTCCCCGTGGGACTGGCCTCCCTGACCTTCCTGAACAGCGCCAACACCATGATCCAGCTTTCGGTTGCCCCCGCCTACCGCGGACGAGTCCTGGGTTTGTACGTGATGGTGGTCCAGGGCGGAACACCCTTGGGTGCCCCGCTGGTGGGATGGCTGGGCACCGAGTTCGGTGCCCGTTGGTCGGTGGGCAGTGGTGCCTTGATCTCGCTGGTTGCGGGTCTGATCGCGGTGATCGTGGTGCTGCGCAAGGGCCGCCGTACCCCGAAGCCGGGATCATCGCGTGAAGTGGGCAGGCGCGGGGCTGGGAGCCGTTCGCTGGCCCCGGTCATGGCCAAATAACCCGATAGGGGCGGATTCGCACTGAAATACCAGTGGCCACTGGTGTCTTAAAGTACTACTTGCCGAGGGCCGCAAGCCTGGGCGCAGGGCACCAGAAGGGCGCGAAAACCTATTCGCTGGACACCGGGGTGACGCTGACCTTGGTGGTGCTGGCCTTCAATACGGCGGTGAACCCGAAGCTCTCATCAACGGTCTGCTCGGTGTACCTGCCGGTGCGCAGGTCCTGTTCGGTGAGCTCGAGCCGGACCTTGACCTTCAGCGGGCGCAGGGCCCAGGAACCGTCAAAAGAAACGATCTTTGGCGACGGATAGTCCAGGACACTCCAGTGGATGGAGTCCGAGCGAACCCGGGCCGTGGTCGAGTAGCTCATCGGGCAACCGGAGGGCATCAGGACCTGCTGTTCGGTGCAGGAATCCAGGTAGGCGGCGATTTCCTTGTTGACTTCGTCCAGCAGCTTCTTGGTGGGCTGCGTACGCAGCTTCACCTCAGCGGGATCCTTGGTGAACGCGGTGACGGCCAGTCCGCGCGAGTCGGCACTGAAATTCGTGGTGGCGAAGCTGGTGTCAATCACGGCGGGCACAAAAACCGGAACGTTCGTCTTGCCCTTCACCAGCGGTGCCGGAAGCGAATTCACGACCACTTCATTGGTGGTGTTCGCGAAGATCGCCACGGTGGGAAGCGTGGTGGGGATAAATTCCCACTGATCAAAGAACAGCCACTGGGTGCCGGTGCGGTGCAAGTTGTAATCGGTGTGCTGCTCCACCCCGTGGATGGAGTAGTGGGCCGTGACGGTCGCTAAGTCTTCGTTGCCGGGGACTACTTCGGGTTTGTCGAGGGTGAAGTCCTGGACATCGGCCATGGACGCTTTCAACCCCTCGCCATCCAGCAGCAAAGCGTTGCCCTTGGGAACCTTGGCGTTCAGCAGGCCCAAAGCCGCGGCCCCCTCGCCTTTCGAGAGGTGTCCTTGCAGCTCCTTGACCTGTTGCGCAGGGCCAAAGACCTTATGGTTCACCAGCGTGATGGCAGCAAAGGCCATGACGGCCAGCACCACAAGGGCCGCCGCCCAAATGGCAGCGACCCTTGTGGGAAATAGACGTTCACTCATTGTTTCCAAGGTTACCGGGAAAATGAGCTGGCCGGTGCAAGCCCGCCCTAACGACGCCGACGTCGACGCCGTTTGGTGCCGAACATGCCGCGCAGTAATTCGCTTCCGATCATGTTGGCTGCCTGCATGGCCATGTCAAGCATTGGATTATCGGGTTTGGGGTCAGAAGTCGGGGCACTGGGTGCGCGCCCAGGAGCCTTTTTTGTTGCCACCGTCGATTCGGGCATGGCGTAGTCGTTTGCCCCGGGCCCGGGGGCCGAGTGGGGGATGGATGACGGGCGGCCCAGAATGGACTCCTCGATTTGCCGGGCAGCGGCGTCGATGTCGGCCTGCGACTGGCCCGGGCCCGGGACTCGTGCGGCAACCGAACCACCGGTGGGAACCTGGTCTGGCACCGCAGTGCCAGCAGCAGCGTTCAACTTCTCATAGGCGGATTCACGGTCGGTGGCCGTCCCATAGACCTGCATCAGCGCCGAGGAACCGATGATCCCTGAAACTACTTCCGGTTTCGAGGGGCCCATTGTTGATTCGGGGCTCCACATCCGGGTCCACGCCACCGGGGTGGGTGCGCCCTTCTCGTTCATGACGGTGACCACTGCTTCTCCGGTGCCGGCCTGCGTCAACGCCGCATCCAGATCGTAGTTGCTGGTGGGGAACGTGGAAATGGTTGCCTTCAGGGCCTTGGCGTCATCGGGGGTGAAGGCACGCAGCGCGTGCTGGACACGGTTGGCTAGTTGCCCGAGCACCTCACCGGGAACGTCCTTGGGTGTCTGGGTTACAAAGAACACCCCGACCCCCTTGGAACGGATCAACCGGACCGTGGACGTAATCGAGGACAGGAAGGCCTTGGACGCGCCGTTGAATAGCAGGTGGGCCTCGTCGAGGAAGAACACCAGCTTGGGTTTCTCCGCATCCCCGACCTCGGGAAGCTCAGAAAAGAGGTCAGCCAGCAGCCAGATCATGAACGTGGAAAAGAGCAGCGGTTTTTGCATCAGCGTGGGAAGCTCCAGCACGCTGAGGATCCCGCGGCCATCGGGTGCCTGACGCAGCAGCTCGGCGGTGTCGAACTCCGGTTCGCCAAAAAACGCCTCCAGACCTTGGGCTTGCAAGGTCACCAACTCGCGCAGGATCACCCCGGCGGTGGCCTTGGATACTCCGCCCAGACCCTCCAGCTCGCTCTTGCCCTCGTCACTGGTCAGATATTGGATGACAGCGCGTAAGTCCTTGAGATCGTGAAGTTCAAGGTTCTTGGTGTCAGCGTAGTGAAAAATCAGCTGCAGACAGGATTCCTGCGTCTCATTCAGATCCATGATCCGGGAGAGCAGCAGCGGACCGAAGGAGGATACTGTCGCTCGGATCGGGATGCCTTGGCCGTCCCCGCCCAGCGAGTAATACTCCACCGGAAAGGTCTTGGCCTGCCAGTCCATGCCCACGGATGCGGTCCGCGCCGAGAGCTTTTCCGTGGGTGTTCCAGGGGTAGAAAGTCCGGTGAGGTCGCCCTTGATATCGGCCAAGAACACCGGAACCCCGTGCCCGGAGAGCTGTTCGGCCATCAACTGCAGCGTGATGGTCTTGCCGGTTCCGGTGGCGCCGGCCACCAGCCCGTGCCGGTTCATCATGCGCAGGGGCAGGCGAACCTGCGCATGATGAACCTGGCCATCGACCAAGGCGGCGCCCAGATGCACCGCCAAACCGTCAAAGGAGTAGCCCTCGCGAATGGACTGGACGTGTTCTTCTGTAGTCATCTTGGCCATATCCATAGCCTACGGTCTGCAACAAGCCCGTGGTGGTGAGGCGGGCAATTAAATTCTGTGTCCGCCCGGTCACACAGGACGGAACCTCACTTCGTCGACCATAGGGGTTCAAAAACTGATCCATCCCGGAACGGCTGCTGGTAGGACGTGGGCAGACAGAAGCGTCAACACACTCTCGTGAAGAATCCGTAGAGGAACCCGGGCAGCGTTTTAGAAAGGGTTGAGTAGACGGTGCACAAACTGCTTGGTGCGCTCGTTCTGCGGGTTGCGCAGCACCACCTCCGGATGCCCGCGCTCGATGACCACGCCCTCGTCCATGAATACGACCTCGTCGGCGACCTCACGGGCAAAAGCCAGCTCGTGGGTCACCAACATCATGGTCCACCCCTCGTCCGCGAGTTCCTTGATCACCTTGAGCACATCGCCGACCAGTTCCGGGTCCAAGGCGGATGTCGGCTCGTCAAAGAGCAGCAACGAGGGTTTGAGTGCCAGTGCCCTCACGATGCCGACCCGCTGCTGTTGGCCACCCGAGAGTTGGTGCGGGTACTGGTCGTGCTTTTGCTCCAGCCCGACCCGCGCCAGCAGGGCGGTGGCCTCGGCGACCGCCTCGGAACGTTTGCGCCGTTGGACCTGGATGGGACCCTCGATCACGTTTTCGAGCACCGTCATGTGCGGGAAGAGGTTGTAGTTCTGGAACACCATGGCGCTGCGGGTGCGCAGCACCTGCGCCTGCTTTTGCGTGGTGCCCGCGGTGAACTCCACGCTTGGTCCCGTATCGAAGCAGACCGAACCGCCGTCCGGGATTTCCAGGCCGTTCAGGCAGCGCAGCACCGTGGTCTTGCCGGAGCCGGAGGGGCCGATCAGCGCCAGGACCTGTCCCTTGCCGATCTGCAGGTCGATGGATTTGAGGACTTGGTGGTCGCCGAAGCTTTTCTGGAGGTTGCTTGCGGTTAGAAGCGCGGGCCCCTGGCCGGCGGAATCAGTGGGCGACATAACGGTCAAGCCTTCTTTCCAATCGGGTCTGACCTGCGGAGAGGACCAGGCAGAACACCCAGTAGACCAGGGCGGCCTCGACATAGATGAGTAGGAATTCATAGCTGTAGGCGGTGATTTCCATGGCCTTGCGGAACAGCTCGGTGACCAGGATCAACGAGGCCAGTGAGGTGTCCTTGACCAGCGAGATGAAGGTGTTGGATAGCGGGGGGACCGAGACCCGTGCCGCCTGCGGCAGGATCAGCCGGCGCAGGGTGGTGAGCCGCGACATGCCGATGGTGTACCCGGCCTCCCATTGGCCCTTGGGCACCGAGAGGATCGCTGCCCTGATGACCTCGGCCGCGTAGCCGCCGACGTTCAGTGAGAACGCGATGATGGCGCTGGGCCATGGGCTCAGGGTCACCCCGAGGGTGGGCAGGCCGTAGAAGATCACAAAGAGCTGGACCAATAGCGGGGTTCCGCGGATCACCGAGATGTACGCCCTGGCCAGGAAGGAAACGAACCGGTTGGCGCTGAGCCGCATCAACGCCATCACCAGGGCGATGGCTAGGCCGATGGTAAAGCTGGCCAGGGCCAGCGGTATGGTCCCCAGCAGTCCGCCGCGCACAATGGGCCACAGCGAATCGCTAAACAACTGCCAATCAATGTCCATCGAGTCGACTCCTTCGCCGAGGTGCAACTGTGGGCGGCGCGGTGCCGCCCGCGGGAGTGCCGGGAACTACTTGGTGACGTCCGCGCCGAAGTACTGCTGCGAGATCTTCGCCAGCGTGCCGTCCGTCGAGAGCTCTTCCAGTGCCTCATCGACGGCCTTCACCAGGTCGTCGCTACCCTGGCGGAAGGCCAGAGCACTGTGTGAAGAGTCATCGGTCTCCGCGGCGATCTTGATTCCGTCATCGGGGTTGGCCTGCTGCGAGTCCAGGTAGGTGAGCTTGTCATTGATGGTTGCATCGACGCGGCCCTGCTTGAGCAGCGTGATGGCTTGGGCCCAACCCTCGACCGCTTCGACGGTGGCGCCCGATTCTTTGGCCAGGTCGTACCAGTTGCTGGTCAGTGACTGGGCGGTGGTCTTGCCCTTCAGGTCGGCGAAGGAGGAGATCGCGGTGTCATCCGCATTGGTCACCACGACGCCCTGGCTGACGGTGTAGGGGGCAGAGAACTCGTACTTGGCTTCTCGGTCCGGGTTGATGGTGACCTGGTTGGCGATCACGTCAACGCGTCCGGCCTCGAGGGCTGCAAATATCGCATCCCATTGGGTTTCCTCGAAGTGCGCCTCGACGCCGAGCTTTCCGGCCACGGCCTTGGCGACCTCCACATCGAATCCGGTCAGATCTCCCGCACCACCCTCATGGAAGGAAAATGGCTTGTAGGTGCCCTCGGTTCCGAAATTCAGGACACCTGCGTCTTGGACGGACTTGAGCGTCAGCCCGGCGGCGGGTGATGCCGTGTCACTGGTCCCGGAGGGTTCGGCGGAACTGCCGCAGGCGGTGACAGTCAGGGCGAAGAGCGCCGTGGTGGCGAGGGCGAGGAGTCGACGCTTCATGGGAAAAGGGGTCCTTTCGGTCACTGGTGTTCAGCCGCCACATCTAACACCCGATGCCCACCGGTAAACGGTCGGGACATGGCTGTGGCAGGTTGAACCTTCATGCGACGCTAACACGGAGCGAGGAACCACAGAAGCCCCCTGTTGCGAAGTGCTACGCCACCACCTGCCGTTGCCGGGAATTGTGGTTCCCGGGTGTAATGCGGGCTCAGGCGAGCAGTAGTGGGACCACCATCATGGCCGGGACGGCAACGATGGTGGTGAGCAGGACAGTGTCCGTGGCCAGCACGATGCCGCGCTCGTACCGCGAGGCGGTGACAACGATGTTCTGGACCGCCTCTTCGAGTGAGTCCTACCAGGAGTGGATTCCCCATGCCTTGGTAACTGCGGCCATATCGGGCTCCGGGTTGCGGATTTCCCTTCCAGCGTCCGCCCGTGCAGCTTCCGTTAGCCCCAGATCAGTCCGCCTCATCCAATAGGCCCAGCAGATGCCGTTGCCGACCCTGGACCTGAACCGGACACCAGCGAGTTCGGTGCCGTCATCCAGCACCACTCCGCGCAGCCACTGCGCGATGCGCGTGGTCACATCGCGATCATTGGAGTATGCCGTGCCTGTCGATTTCTTCGCGCCCGGTGATCGCCTTGATTCCGGCCGATGCCCGCAGGGACAGGGCATCCAGCGTGGCTTGGTCTTCCATATCGACCCATGGCCCGGAGGATTCGGGAACCTGGACGCCATGAATCAGGCGGGAATCCCTCCAGGAGAACGGGAGATGTCCGGGTTGCATGTGGCCGAGCTTCTCGAAATCGGCCGCCACCTCGCGCATGACATCGTCCGGGTCCATGTCCCAAAGCGCGGCGAGTCGGCTCAGTTTCTTCTGGTGGCTCGGAACCATGCGCGTCCAGGCCAAGCATTCGCGAAAGGCCGTTTCGAGGGTGTCGGCAATGTAGACGGTGCGTCCCGGTGTGTCCCAGCGACTCCAGTCATCCCGAAGGCCATCGTCGTGGCGTTTCTCGGGGTTCAGTGCCCCGTAGGTGGCGTTGGCAATCCGGTAGCCGGCGACCGGACCTTGCACGAGGGCAAGTCCGGTCTTTTGGCAGATGCGCGTGCTCAACCCGAGAATCCTCCGGTGAGCATGGCGTTGGCCGCTGCCCGGGTCTCCTTGTACCGATCTTCCATGATGGCCTCCACGGGGGAGTCCTCATCAAGCCAGGGGTTGGAGCCGATGAACCACAGCCGTGCCACGTGTTCCCCGTGTGCCTCGGACAGCTCGGTCCACAGGCGGATTGCTGCCATGAGGCGTCGGACTGCCGCCTGGTTGGGCTCCGGGCCGTCTTCCTTGGCCCATTTGTGGGAGATTCGGCGGTCCTTGCTGCCGGCCAGTCCGGCGACTAGGGTCGGTCCCAGTCCAGCGTTGAGTCGGCGTACGATTTCCCGGATGCCGAGTTCATTGGTGCGGACCGCTGCGGATCCCACGACTGCGTCGATGGACATGGTTGGCCTCCCTTGGTGGTTCACGTAAGTTCATTCTACCCGTGAGGCACGGTGAAATCTACACAAAAACCACACAAAAACGCTAGAGCGGGGATCGAAAATATCGGGAACGATCATCGAAACCGGGCTGCTGACTGGACTGGGTTTGGCGGAACTCCGCAGCGTTGATGGCCTGAACAGCCGTTTCCCAAGTGCTCTTCGGATAATCAGGCGAGCAGTAGTGGGACCACCATCATGGCCGGGACGGCAACGATGGTGGTGAGCAGGACAGTGTCCTTGGCCAGGACGATGCCGCGCTCGTACCGCGAGGCGGTGACAAAGATATTTTGGGCCGTGGGTAGCGCCGCCATGATCACCGCGGCAAACACCGCGTCCGACTCCAGACCGAACACCCAGAGAGCCAGCACCCAGGCAACAACCGGCTGGAAGACCAGCTTCATGGCCGTGGCCACCAGCGTGTCAGCCCGGCGCCCGCCAGCGACCTCCAACGGCTTGGAACCGACCAAAGAGATCCCGAAGGCGATTAACATCGCAGGAATCGAAGCCCCGGCAATGAGCTCGACGGGGTCGGCCAATGGCTGGGGGAGGTGGAGATCAAACAGGGCGCACACCAATCCCGCAAGAGAGCCGACGATCATCGGGTTCTTCAAGGTCTGCACCAGCATGGAGATCACGGTGGTGCGGTGCCTCGAGGTGCTGGAATCAAGGATGGCCAGGCACACCGGCGAATACAGGGCCAGCTGCCACAGGATCACCGGGGCGGCATGGGCCATGTCGCCCAAGACGTACAACGCTATGGGTAGACCAAGGTTGGCGGAGTTCACCGTGGAGGCACTCATCGCACCAATGGTGGATTCGGTCAGATCGCGCCGCAACCACCAACGAGTGATCAAAATGAAGACGACGGCCGTTGCCACGGAGGATGCAGCTGCCACACCCAGGAAGGGCCCCAGCACGGCTGAGGGATCGGAATCCGCCAGCGTGGTGAACAACAGTGCGGGGCTCGCCACGAAGAACGTGAGCCGGTTGAGCACATAGCGCGCATGCTCGCCGAGCACGCCGGTCCGCCCGACAAAATAACCCACGGCGATGACGGTCCAGATAACGGCAAAACCTGAGAGTACTCCGCTCATGGGTATCCTAGGTTCTCTTCGAGCGGTGGCAATGACACACCGCATGCTGCGCCAAGCGAATCGGGACCCGGCCAGTGGCCGGGTCCCGATTCCTAACGAGCGGGCGACGGGAATCGAACCCGCGTGTCCAGCTTGGGAAGCTGGCGCTCTACCATTGAGCTACGCCCGCAAAGCTCCGAGAAGCCTAATGGCGTCCCGGGCAGAAAACAGCATATCCCAAAGTGGGGCCCCACAACCTAATCGGCGAAGTCGGCGCGTCAAAAAGCAGTATCCGGGGACGGCTGGGCCTTGGGCAAAAACGGCCGCGTCAACGGCTCGGCCAGGCGTGCGGCGATCGGCCCCAGCACCGCGAGCAGCAGCACATAGGCGGTGCAGAGCGCCGCCAATTCGCCGGTGATCGCCCCCGAGGCCACGGCCAGACCGGCAATGACAATCGAGAATTCGCCGCGAGCGATCAACGCCAACCCGGCACGGACCCGGCCCGGGACCCCGATGCCCGCACGTTTAGCGGCCCACGCGCCGGTGCCGATCTTCGTCAACGAGGTGACGATGGCCAACAAGATGGCCATTGGCAGCACCGCGGGAATGATCGTCGGATCGGTGTTCAGCCCAAAGACCACAAAGAACATCGCGGCAAAAAGGTCCCGCAGGGGCTCCAGGACCTTCGTCGCCGAATGCGCCGTCGACCCGGAAATCGCGATGCCAAGCAGGAAAGCGCCCACCGCCGCCGAGACCTGCAACGCCGAGGCCAGCCCCGCCACCAGCAGTGCCGCCCCGATGAGTTTGAGCAGGAAATTCTCCCGGTCCGAGGAATGGATCAGCCGGGAGATCTGCGGGCCGTAGCGTAAGGCGGCCAGCAGCACCAGGGTGATGGTGGCCAGAGCGATCGCCACCGCCCGCAACCCGCCCAAGAAACTGAGCCCGGCCAGGGTGGCGGTGAGCACCGGCAGGTACACGGCCATGGCCAGGTCCTCGAGCACCAGGATGGAGAGCACTACCGGGGTCTCCCGGTTGCCCAGCCGGCCCAGATCCGAGAGCACCTTGGCGATGATGCCGGAGGACGACACATAGGTGACTCCGCCTAAGACCAGGGCCCCGGGAAATCCCCACCCCATGATCACCGCCAGTGCGGCTCCGGGGGTGAAATTCAGGACCAGGTCCACGACTCCGGCCAACCAAGAACTCTTCAGCCCGGTGACCAGCTCGCGTGCGGTGTATTCAAGACCCAGCATCAACAGCAGCAGGATCACACCGATCTCGCTGGCGATTTCGCCAAATTCGCTGATGCCGGCCAGATTGATGACGCCGCCGCTGCCAAAGAGCAAGCCGCCGAGTAGATACAGGGGGACCGGAGACATGCCGATCCTGGCCGCCAGGCGGCCGAGCAATCCAAGGCCCAGAAAAACCGCGCCGAGCTCGACGAGGATCAGCGCGGTGCCATCCATGTCCGCTGCCCCTAGCCGTCGTTGATCAGGTGCGCTGCGTTTTCAAGCCCTGCAGAGGTTCCGACGATGACCAGTACGTCCCCGGCGTTGAGTTCGAACCCCGGGGCGGGGGAGGGGAAGACCCTGCCACTGCGGGAAATGGCGACGACCGAGACACCGGTGCGGGTGCGCAGGTGAGTGTCGCCCAAGGTCTGGCCGACGTAAGGGCTTTCATGGCTCAGCACGAATTGCTGGGTGTTGACCCCGGGCAGGTCGCGGTGCTGGTCCGACAGCTGGGTGACCAGCTGCGGGGCACCGAGCATGGCACCGAGGGAACCCGCCTCCTCGGTGCTCAACGGAATAGCCGCGGCACAGGCATCGGGGTCCTCACGCTGGGAAATGATCAGCTGCATCGTTCCGTCACGAAGGATCACCACACCCACCCGGCGGCCGGACGCGAGGGTGATCTCGCGGCGGACCCCGAGCCCGGGCAGCGAGGTATCTTCGAAGTTCATGTTCCCACTCTAAACCGCGCGGGAGTCAAAGGAACGTGATCTGGGCCACCGGGTGGTCCCCGGCGGTGTGAGGGTCTACTCCGTGGGTTTTTTCAGGGAACCGTCGAGGTTGAATTCATCGCGGATCCGCTGGACGCCTGCCGCATCGATCTCCAGGCACAGCTCGTGGCCCGGGTTGATGACCAGACCGGTGTCAACCAGGGAACGGACCACTGTCCCGCCCAGAACCTGCACACCATAGGGGGCCACATCGATGTAGGCGCCGGGAATCCGGGCCACGTGGGTGAACAAGGCGATCACCGGTTCTCCGGCGGCATTCTGCAACAACATCGGCTGGGCGTTGGTGGTTTCCCCGGAGACCTCCTCGCGGCTGAGGAAGTACACCTCGGAGTTCATCAGGGAGCCGATGACCTGGCCGTTGAGCGCAGGGTCGTTCTGCGCGGCGCGGATCATCATCTCGAAATGGGTGGCGGGTTCGTTGCTGGTGGTGATGGGCTCGGGGCCCGCCCCGGTCTGGCTCTTGTCGGCGCTCTGGCTGGTCTTTGCTGCTTCGTTGTCTTCGCTCATGCACCCAAGCATGTCTATATTGCGGTAGCTGGCGCAACCCGATGTCCGGTTGGAGGACCAGGCGTCCTAAACTAGGGGGATACCTTTTGAATCTTTTGCGAGGAAGCCTCATGCCCGAATTCCAGTACGAAGACTTGCTGCCCATTGGGGCGGACGAGACCAGCTACCGCCAGATTTCCACCGAGGGTGTTCGCACGCTCGAAGGTCCCGGCGGCAGAACCTTCCTCGAAGTGGACCCCGAGGCCCTCGAATTGCTGGCCACCACGGCGCTTCACGACATCTCCCACTACCTGCGCCCGGCGCACTTGCAGCAGCTGCGCAATATCCTCGACGATGAGGAAGCCAGCCCGAACGATAAGTTCGTGGCCCTTGACCTGCTCAAGAACGCCAACATCGCCGCCGGTGGCATCCTGCCCATGTGCCAGGACACCGGAACCGCGATCGTCATGGGCAAGCGCGGTCAGCACGTGCTGACCGCCGGCACGGACGAGAAGGCCCTGTCCAAGGGCATCTACGACGCCTACACCACGCTGAACCTGCGTTATTCGCAGCTGGCCCCGTTGACCACGTGGGAAGAAAAATCCACGGGCAATAACCTGCCGGCCCAGATCGAGCTCTACGCCGACACCGAAGAAGGGCACGAGAGCCAGTACAAGTTCCTGTTCATGGCCAAGGGCGGCGGATCGGCCAACAAGTCGTTCCTATACCAGGAAACCAAGGCCATCCTGAACGAGAACTCGATGCTGCGCTTCCTCGATGAGAAGCTGCGCTCCCTGGGCACCGCGGCGTGCCCGCCGTACCACCTCTCCATCGTCATCGGCGGAACCAGCGCCGAATTCGCGCTGAAGACCGCCAAATACGGTTCGGCCAAATACCTGGATAACCTGCCCACCACCGGCGCCATGACCGGCCGCGGCTTCCGCGACATCGACCTGGAGGAAAAGGTCCTTGAGCTGACCCGCAACTTCGGCATCGGCGCCCAGTTCGGCGGCAAATACTTCTGCCACGACGTGCGCGTAGTGCGCCTGCCACGCCACGGCGCCTCGTTGCCGGTGGCCATCGCCGTCTCCTGTTCGGCCGACCGGCAGATGCTGGCCAAGATCACCGCCGAGGGCGTGTTTGTGGAGCAGCTGGAAACCGATCCGGCACGCTTCATGCCCGACGAGTCGCACCCGGCGATCGCCGCCCACGATGGCGACACCGACGGGGTCACCGGCACCGGCGGCTCCTCGGTGGTCAAGATTGATCTGAACCAGCCGATGGAGCAGATCCTGGCCGAACTGGACAAGCACCCGGTCAAGACCCGCCTGTCACTGTCCGGCCCGCTGGTGGTGGCCCGCGACATCGCGCACTCCAAGATCAAGGAACGACTGGACGCCGGCGAGCAGATGCCGCAGTACCTCAAGGACCACCCGGTGTACTATGCGGGCCCGGCCAAGACTCCCGAAGGCATGGCCTCGGGGTCCTTCGGCCCGACCACCGCCGGACGCATGGATTCCTATGTGGACCAGTTCCAGGCGGCCGGTGGCTCCATGGTGATGCTGGCCAAGGGCAACCGCTCCAAGGCCGTCACCGACGCCTGCAACAGCCACGGAGGGTTCTACCTGGGCTCCATCGGTGGCCCGGCAGCACGTTTGGCCCTGGACTGCATCAAGAAGGTCGAGGTCCTCGAATACGAAGAGCTGGGCATGGAAGCGATCTGGAAGATCGAGGTCGAAGACTTCCCGGCGTTCATCGTGGTGGACAACAAGGGCAACGACTTCTTCGCCGAGACCTCCAAGCCGACCTTCACCGGGATCCCGGTGCGCGCCAAGTAGCGTTGTTCGGGTGATCCCCTCAACGGGATCGATTCGCACCGAGGGGTGCAGATGGCTGAGGCCATCTGCACCCCTCGGTGCGTTAACGCCCATCGGCCGGCGGCTCAGCCTCCCTGGAGGGTGAGCACGATCAGCACGACGTTCAGGGCAATGAGCAGGACCGAGACCAGGATCCCTGCCCCGGTAGTGAACCAGCGGTTGGCGTGGATGCCCATGACCGATTTGCGGGCCGTGAGGTTCACCAACGGAATCAGCGCGAAGGGGATGCCGAAGGACAATGCCACCTGGGAGATGATCAGCGCGAAGGTCGGGTCAACGCCCGAGCCCAGCAGCACCATGGCTGGTGCGAGGGTGAGCAGGCGCCGGACCAGCAGCGAAATACGTCGGTGAAGCAGCCCCGCCATGATCTCCGCACCGGCGTAGGCGCCCACCGCGGTGGATGCGAGCCCGGAGGCCAGCAATCCCACGGCAAAGAGCGTGGCGATCACCGGGCCCAGTGCGGACTCGAGCGCGGCGTGCGCCCCTTCCAAAGATTCGGTGCCCTCGACCCCGGCCAAGTTGACCGCGGCCAGCAACAGCATGGCGACGTTCACCGACCCGGCGATGATCATGGCCAGGGAAACATCCCAGCGGGTGGCCTTGAGCAATCGGGGGATGGATTGGCGGTGCGGGGTCGAACCGAAGCGATCCCGGGCCAGCGAAGAGTGGGCATAAATGGCGTGCGGCATGATCGTGGCCCCCAGGATGGAGACTGCCAGCAGCACCGAGTTGGTGTCCGCGAAGCGAGGCACCAGACCGCCTGCCAGACCTGCGGCCTCGGGAGGTGCGATGACGACACCGGCACAGAAGCCGACGGCAATGACCAACAGCAGGCCGATCACGATTCGTTCAAACACCCAGGGCCCGCGGCGAGACTGGATGAGCAGTAGTCCCATGGAGATGATGCCGGTGATCAATCCACCGGCCAATAGCGGCAAATCGAACAGCAGGTAGAGTGCCACTGCGCCGCCAATGACTTCGGCAACGTCGGTGGCCATGGCCACCGCCTCTGCCTGGATCCAGTAGGCGATCCGCCCCGCCTTGCTGCCGAAACGGTCGCGCAGTATCTCTGGAAGCGATTTGCCGGTTACCACTCCGAGTTTGGCCGAGAGATACTGCACCAGCCAGGCCATGATGTTGCCGCTGACAACGACCCACACCAGCAGGTAGCCGTATTGCGCGCCCGCGCTCATATTGGCGGCGACGTTGCCCGGATCCAGATAGGCGACCCCGGCCACCAGTGCCGGGCCGAGCAGCCACAGCAGGCGGCGGGCGGGAGGCGGGTTGATGCCAGAGGTCGTAGTGGTCCCGACGGCAACACCGGCGTCGGACGAATTTTTAGCCATGCCTAAACCCTATCTTGTTTTAGGCATGTCTAAAACAGTTTGTGACGTGTGGGGAACCCAATATCTCGGCCCTCGAGAACCCTGAGTACCCCGAGGCAACGCTCCGGGAGCCTGCCCCGAGCAGCGGGGTGCTGCCTATCGTGCGAAGTCGTAGCCGATCGACCAGTCGCGGTAGGGCGGCAGGAAGCGCAGCACCAACAGTGACTCGCGTTGCTTCTTGATTTCAGCTTCCGTGAGCGGTTTGACCTTTGAGGTCTTGACCAGGGCCGCGTGGAAGACCTCGAAGGTCCCCGCCTTCGCGGCGGTCATGGCCTTGGCCTGATCCACGCCGATGTAGCGAAGATGCCAGGGCTCGTATTTGTAGCCTGTGACTTCTTCGCCGTCGGCGGGGTAGCGGATGATGAAACCGAAGTCGGCCGCATGAGCCGCCAGCCACTTGCCTCCCGCAGTTTCCCCGAAGCAGGCCTTGAGGTCGCAGGAACCACTGGACAGGCCAATGTCCGCTGCCAATCCGATCTGGTGTTCGCTGGTTCCGGCAGGAGCCGAGAGGCGCATGGCGTAATCGGTGCCGTAACGAGCCTTGTAGCCTTTGAAGAGGGAGAGCTGGCGGGAGTAGGAACGGTAGGCGCTGAGCACCTTCAGGGAATGTGATTGTGTGCCAGCGGTTTTCAGCAACGATTCCAGTGCCGTTGCTGCGTCCGCACGCAACTGGTGCCCGCTGCCGGCGACAACGCGCAGATCCTTGGGCTTGTAATCGGCCGGATCCAGCGGATGGTCCCGGCTGACCAAGGCGAGGTAGGAAGACTGGTCTTTGGTCAGCTCCTTGGTGGTGGGACCCTTCGGCTGCTTTTCGGCACGCACAGTTGCCGCTGCGGGTTCCGCCGCGACGGCCTGGGCGGCATACGGAGTGCCCAGCACCAGGCTGACGCCTAGGAGCAGTGCAGGAATGCCGGCACGAAACAAAGACACGATGTCCCTTCGGTGATGAAGCTGGATGAAGCCCTCTCAGGATAACCGCTCTGATGCCGATCGCTCCTCCTGGGTGCCCGGTATTGCCGCCACCTGCAGCAACCGGCGGGTCCGCCGCGCAGCATTGGTTGGTCACCAATGCCCGAACCACGGGCCCCATAAGATATTTTGGATACTGTGCTGATTTCTGATGGTGATATTCGACGCGAGCTGGCCTCCGAACGTATTAAGCTCGATCCCTACGACCCGGAAATGATCCAACCGGCTTCCGTGGATGTGAGGCTTGACCGGTTCTTCCGACTCTTCGACAACCACAAGTACGCCCACATCGACCCGGCCGCGGACCAGCCGGAGCTGACCCGCCTGGTGGAGGTCGATCCTGCCGAGCCTTTCATCCTGCACCCGGGAGAATTTGTACTGGGCTCTACCTATGAGACCGTCACCCTGCCCACCGACATCGCCGCCCGTTTAGAAGGCAAGAGCTCCTTGGGTCGCCTGGGGCTGCTGACGCACTCCACGGCCGGGTTCATCGACCCAGGTTTTTCCGGGCACGTGACCCTGGAGCTTTCCAACATGGCCACCTTGCCGATCAAGCTGTGGCCCGGCTCCAAGATCGGGCAGCTGTGCTTCTTCAAGCTTTCCTCCCCGTCCGAGCACCCCTACGGCTCCGGACCCTACGGCAACCGATACCAGGGCCAGCGCGGCCCCACGGCATCGCGCAGCCACCTGAACTTCCACCGCACCACCTTGGAAAATTAGGCGCGAAAAGTCGTACCTCGGAGCCCGGGACACCGGGCCCCGACCCATATCCACACGCTCCCGGTTCCTGGGAACGCTCAGTCGAGCGGCAGCTTCAGGCCCTCGTGGCTGGCAGTGAAACCGAACTGCGCGTAGAAGCGGTGTGCCTCGGTACGAGACTTGTCGGTAGTCAGCTGCACCAATGAGCAGCCCCGGGTGCGCGCTTGGCCGATGGCCCACCAGATGAACTCCCGCCCGAGCCCGCGCCCGCGGTAGTCCGCTCGGGTACGCACGGCCTCGATCTGGGCGCGCCACGAACCACCGCGCGACAGCCCGGGAATGAAGGACAGCTGGGCCATGGCAACGACTTCCCCGGCATGTTCGCACACCAATAATTGGTGCGCCGGGTCCTTGTCGATGGACTCGAAGGCGGCCAAATAGGACCCCATGCCCGCCGGGGTGGGCATCTCGCGCAGGGCGCCGAGCCTGTCGTTCGCCAGCAGGGCCACCATCGCCGGAAGATCCGTAGACAGTGCATGGCGCACCACCACCGCACTGCCATCGAGCATCATCAGGACAGAAGGCTCCGGCGTTCGGCTCTCGGGTTCGGTGCTCACCGCTTGAGCAAGCCGAGGGAGGTGACTATCTCGCGTTCCTCCTGGAGTTCCTTGACCGAGGCCTCCAGCCGACTCCGGATAGCCGGCGCCATCTCCAGTCCCTGCCGGATAACCCAGGAACCGTCCAGGCCCTCAACCGGGAAAGAGGAAACCAGGCCCCGGGGTACCGAATAGGAGCCGTCGGACACCACCGCGGCGGAAGTCCAACCGACACCGGTTCCCAAGAACCAGTCGTGGACGTGGTCGATGGCTGCAGCCGCCGCCGAGGCCGCCGAGGATGAACCCCTGACCTCGATGATCTCCGCGCCGCGCTTGGCCACCTTCGGAATGAAGGTCTCGGCGAGCCAAATTTCCATTTTTGCGCTGCCACCGAGGGCTTCGGCCAGGGCCTCGGTGACCCGGCGTCGGCTGCCGTCGGCGGCGGTGATCATGGCGTGGGAAATATCGGGGACCTGGGAGGCGGAGTGGTTGCCCCAGATGATGACGGAATCGATCGCCGCGGCAGGTACCCCCAGGGTGAGGGACAGCTGGGCCAACGCCCGGTTATGGTCCAGTCGGGTCATGGCCGTGAACCGCTCGGCGGGGACATCCGGAGCATGGGCCGAGGCGATTAGCGCATTGGTGTTCGCCGGGTTTCCCACCACCAGCACCCGCACATCATCGGCTGCCCCCTCGTTGATGGCCTGGCCCTGCGGGCCAAAGATCGCCCCGTTGGCGGTGAGCAGGTCGGCCCGTTCCATGCCCGGGCCTCGGGGTCTGGCCCCGACCAAAAGTGCGAGGTTCGTGCCGTCGAATCCTTGGGCCGCATCGTCGGTGACCTCCACGGATTGAAGTGCGCCAAAGGCACAGTCTTGCAGCTCCATGGCGGCGCCCTCGGCGGATTTGAGCCCGGTAGGGATTTCCAGCAGCTTCAGCCGCACCGGACGGTGCACCCCGAACATGGCCCCGGAGGCAATGCGGAACAACAACGCATAGCCGATCTGTCCTCCGGCGCCGGTGACTGTGACGGTGACTGGTGTTTGTGTGCCCATGGGTTCATGCAATCACCAATGCCGGTCAAAAGCCACGATTCGGCGGCTGACCTAGCCGTCGCTGCGTGGGGGCCGTACCGGTAGCAACAGCAGCAGCCCGAGCAACAGGACCACCATGATGCCCAGGATCCCGTAGCGCTGGGCTTGGGCCACATGCGGGGTGGCCAGGGCGATGGCGGCGGCAAAGAGAGCGGGAGCCAGGGAATTGACGGCGCGACCGGTGGTGGCGTAGAGGCCGAAGAGTTCGCCTTCCTGCCCGGCCGGGGTCAACCGGGCCAGGTAAGCGCGGCTAGAGGACTGCGCGGGACCGACGAACAGGCAGAGCATCAAGCCGAAGACCCAGAAGCCGCCGGCCCCGGGGGAGAAGAACACTCCCATGCCCGAGATGAGCAAGCCGATCAGGGAAAAGACGATGACCCGTTTGGGGCCGATCGTATCATCGAGCCACCCGCCGATCATGGCACCTGCTGCGGCCACCACGTTGCCGACGATGGCGAAGATGATGACCTTGGTCAGTGGGAACCCGAAGGTGCCCGCTGCAATGATCCCGCCGAAGGTAAACACGGCGCCCAGGCCGTCGCGGAAGATGGCGCTGGCCAGCAGGAAGTAGACGGTGTGCCGGTCGGTGCGGAACAGCGCGCGGACCCGGCGCCCCAATTCGGCGTAGGACTGCAGGAGGGTGAAGCGTGGACCGCCTTTGTCTCCGGGGATTTCCGGCACCGCGAAGAGCACCGGCAAAGCGAAGCCCATGAACCACACGGCCGAGAACACCGCGACCAGTCGCAGGTTCAACGAGTTAGTTTCCGAGGCCCCTGCCCAGGGGAAAATCGGGGTGACCAGGGTGAACAGCACGATGGCCAGGGCCATGATGCCACCGAGGTAACCCATGCCCCAACCGAATCCCGACACCTTGCCGATGGTGGCCGGAGTGGAAATCTGCGGCAGCATCGCGTTGTAGTTCACCGTCGCAAACTCCGAGAAGACCGAGGCAAGCGCGATCAGGGTCACGCCCAGGACCAAGAAGCGCGGCTCGGGGTAAACGAAGAAGCACGCTGCCGTCAGCACGGCCACAATCACGGTGTTCACGCCCAACCAGAAGCGTCGGCGTCCGCCGGCATCCGAGCGCAGGCCCGCAACCGGTGCCAACAGCGCAATGGCCAACCCGGCGATGGCCAGCCCGTTGCCCAGCACCACGGAGTTGGCATCGGTATCGCCGAAGAGGCCACTGGTCAGGTAGACCGTGAAAACGAAGGTTGTCATCACGGCGTTGATGGCCGCCGAACCCCAGTCCCAGAAGGCCCAAGACAATACGGGTTTGGTGATGATCTTCGACCGGTCGGCCGAGGCCGCGGGTGCCGCTGGATACTCGCTCATGGGTGCATCGTAGCTGGCCAGAACGAACTTACGGGGCAAGCGCGGGAAAAGTCTGGCGCACGTCGACGATCTGCTGTGACTTAAACCCATTATCAACAACCGGCAAACACAAATTATTCCGGTAGATTTCTTCGGCTTAATTCCGTGCCATTCGCGGGATCACGCGGCGACGGCTGTTAGTATAAAGGTTGCATTCCGACCGATTTTGTTGCCAGAGTACTGGCCCTCTCGACCATAGGAGATGTGTGTGCTCCTTGTCCTGATTGCGCTTTTTGCCGTTGCCGGAATTGCGCCTTTCATTTTTCGATTGCTCGGCCGTTCAACGTTTTACGTGTTGTCGGCAGTTCCGGCTTTGGCCTTCGTCTGGCTCTTGGCTAATTTTTCGTCGTTCACCCAGGCCGACCAAGCGGCATCAGCGGGTGGGCCCAATGCGCCTCCGTCAGAGCTGTACAGCTGGATCGGTCCGCTGAACGTACATCTCGATTTTCGGATGGACGCACTCTCTGCGGTGCTGTGCCTGCTGGTGCTCGGCGTCGGTGCCCTGGTGCTGTTTTATTGTGCGCGTTACTTCAAAAATGAGGATCCACACACCGGTGCCTTCGGCGCCCAGCTTCTGGCCTTCGCCGCCTCCATGTTCGGCCTGGTCACCGCCGACGACATGATCTTGCTCTTCATTTTCTGGGAGCTCACCACCATCTTGTCCTTCCTGCTCATCGGGTTCAACCGCACCCGTATGAGCGCGCGGCGCTCGGCCCTGACAGCCCTGATCGTCACGACCTTCGGCGGCCTGACGATGCTGGCCGGCATCATCATGCTGGGCACCGCCGCTGGCACCTACCGGATCTCCGAGATCATGGCCATGGCGCCCGAACTTTCGGCACTGGGCACCTACATCGACGTAGCCATCGCCCTGCTGCTGATCGGGGCGATCTCCAAGTCCGCGCTGGTCCCCTTCCACTTCTGGCTTCCCGGCGCTATGGCGGCACCGACCCCGGTCTCGGCCTACCTGCACGCGGCGGCAATGGTGAAGGCCGGCGTCTACCTGATTGCTCGGCTCTCCCCGGGTTTCAACGAAACCGCATTCTGGCAGCCGATGCTGCTCTGGCTGGGCCTAGCCACCATGCTGATCGGCGGCTGGCGGGCCCTGAAGCAACACGACCTCAAGCTGCTATTGGCCTACGGCACCGTCTCGCAACTGGGCTTCATGATCCTGGTTCTGGGCGTGGGCACACCCAACGCCACCTTGGCGGCCCTGGCCATGATGCTGGCTCACGGATTCTTCAAGGCGACCCTGTTCCTGGTGGTCGGCATCATTGACCACAAATCCGGCACCCGTGACCTGCACCAGCTCTCTGGCCTGTACAAATCCGCCCCCCTGCTCTTTGTCATCTCAGCCATCGCGGTGGCCTCGATGGCCGGGGTACCTCCGCTGTTCGGATTCGTAGCCAAGGAATCGGTCTACGAAGCGCTCCTGGAAAATGCTGCAGACAACGGCGCCGTGGGCGTGTTCCTGTTGATCGGCGTGGTCGCCGGAGCGGTGCTGACCTTCGCCTACTCGGCACGGTTCCTGTGGGGCGGCTTCGCCAACAAGACCGGTTTGAAAAAGACGGCCTTCCCCCGGGTCCCGTTGCTTTTCCTCACCCCGCTGTTGGTGCTCAGCGCCGCCACCGTGGTGTTCGCCTGGATTCCGCACGTGCTTGAGGATCTCATCGCACCCTTCGTCGGGCTCCTGCCCGCGGCGCAGACACCGATCCACTTGGGGCTCTGGCACGGGCTCAGCCCGGCGCTGGGCCTGAGCATCTTGACCATGGCCCTGGGTGCAGCGATTTTCTTGGCCCGTGAAAAGGTTTTTGTCTTCCAGTCCAAGGTTCCGGCGGTATTCGATGCGGAGCGCGACTACAAGCACATGGTCGGCGGACTCGACAACCTGGCGATCTGGCTCACCGGTCGCACGCAGCGTGGTTCGCTTTCCTTCTACCTGATCGTCATCATGATTGTCGCCCTGGTGGTGCCCGTCGTGGCCATGCTGTGGCTGGACACCCCGATCCCGGGGAACTTCATCGCCTACGACCACCCGGCCCAGCTGGTCATCGGCCTGATCATGATTCTCGGCGCCGTCGGTGCCGTCCAGGCCAATCGACGCTTCCTGGCCGTCTTGATGGTCTCGGTCACCGGATACGGCATGGCCGCGATTTTCGCGCTGCAAGGCGCCCCGGACCTCGCCGTCACCCAGCTGCTGGTCGAAACGATCGTGCTGGTGGCCTTCGTGCTGGCCCTGCGGGCCCTGCCGGTGGAACTGTGGGCCAAGAACCCCACCGGGCACCGCCTGGGCCGCGCCCTGATCGGCATCGGATTCGGTGCGGCCATGGTCTTGATCGCCGCGACGGCCATGGCCTCGAGGGTGGCGGAACCGATTTCACTGGCCTACCCGGAACTGGCCTATGTTGGTGGTGCGGGCAAGAACATCGTCAACGTGACCCTGGTGGACATGCGTGCCTGGGACACCTTCGGGGAGATCACCGTGTTGGCCGCTGCCGCCACCGGTGTGGCCTCGCTGATCTTTGTGCGTGGACGCGGTGACACCCGCCTGCGCGCCTCCGAGGTGCCGCGTGGATCCGTTGACCACGGGTCCGAAGCCATCGGCATCAACGGCAAGAGCCGCGCCGGCCTGGCCATGGCCCGGACCTTTGCGCTGTCCAAGAGCGATTCCTGGTTGGTAGCCGGGCATACGCTGGCCCCGGAACGCCGCTCGATCACCTTTGAGGTGGTCACCCGGCTGCTATTCCACACGATTTTGCTATCTTCCGTGTACCTGCTGCTGGCCGGGCACAATACCCCCGGCGGCGGGTTCGCCGGCGGACTGCTGGCCGGGCTGGCCCTGACCATCCGCTACCTGGCCGGTGGCCGGGTGGAGCTTGCCGAGGCCACCCCGGTAAGCCCCGGCACCCTGATGGGCGCCGGGCTGGGGCTGGCCGCTCTGAGTGCTGCGGCACCGCTGCTCTTCGGTGCGCAGATGTTCGCCTCGGCGGCCATCGAATTCACGCTCCCGGTCTTCGGGGAACATAAGTTCGTGACCTCGACGGTCTTCGACATCGGGGTCTACCTGGTCGTCGTGGGCCTGGTCATCGACGTGTTGCGTTCCCTGGGATCGGAAATCGATGAACGTTCCGAGGGCCGCAGCCCCACCGACATGCATGACTTGGTTACCGGCGCTGATACGGGAGTTGGACGATGAGTACAAATATCACCTTGCTCATTGTCATGGGAGTGCTCTTTGCCGTGGGTTTCTACCTGCTGCTTGAACGCTCCCTCACCCGGGTCCTGCTGGGCATCGTGGTACTGGGCAACGGAGTGAACCTGCTGCTGCTCAGCGCCGGCGGACGCCGAGGCCAAGCACCGCTCTACGAGGAGTCGCTGGCGGCCGAGGACTACACCGACCCGCTGCCGCAGGCACTGATTCTGACGGCCATCGTGATTACCTTCGCCGTCACCGCCTTCATGCTCGCCATGATCTACCGCTCCTGGGTGATCTCCCGGGCCGACGTGGTCACAGATGACCTCGAGGATCTGCGTGTTTCGCAACAATCGACCTTCGACTTCGAGGAAGACTCCCCGGTGCCGGAAGATACCACCGAATTCGACGGGGACGTGGACCTGGATCTGGTCCCGGTCAAGAAGCCCAAGGGGAAGGGGCCACGCGCATGATCGATGCACCACTGACTGCCGTCTCATTTGCTCCGCTCGCGGTGGCGCTGCCGATCTTCGGTGCCGCGCTGGCCTTCATCCTGCGCCGCAAGCGTCGCACTCAAGCAACTGTCACCATCAGCATCCTGATCATCACCCTGTGCCTCGAGGCCTGGATGCTGGCCATGGTCTGGGGCGGCGGGACCTACTCGGTCACGCTCGGGGGTTGGGCACCGCCCTTTGGCATCTCCATGGTCGTGGACGGATTCTCCGCCTTCATGCTGGTGGTCTCCTCGATCGTCTCGCTGGCCGTGCTGCTCTACGCAACCAGTCAGGGCATGGCGGATGGGGACGAGGACGGGCCGGTCTCCGTCTTCCACCCTGCCTACCTGATCCTGGTGGCGGGGGTGTCCAACGCGTTCTTGGCCGGTGACCTCTTCAACCTCTATGTGGGCTTCGAAATCCTACTCACCGCCTCTTATGTGCTGCTCACCTTGGGCGGCACCACCGCACGGATCCGTGCCGGAACGACCTACGTGGTGGTCTCGGTGGCGTCCTCGTTGTTGTTCCTGATCGCCATCGGCATGATCTATGCGGCAGTGGGCACCGTGAACATGGCCGATCTGGCCGCGAAGCTGCCCGATATTTCCCCGGGCACCCAAACGGTGCTGCATGTGATGCTATTGGTCGCCTTCGGGATCAAGGCCGCGGTTTTCCCGCTGTCCTTCTGGCTTCCGGACTCCTACCCCACGGCCCCAGCCCCCGTCACCGCGGTGTTCGCCGGGTTGCTGACCAAGGTGGGCGTCTACGCGATCATCCGCACCGAGACCCTGCTCTTCCCCGGGAATCAACTTTCCGCCCCCTTGATGGTCCTTGCCGGGCTGACCATGCTGGTCGGAATCCTGGGTGCCGTGGCACAGACCGACATCAAGCGCATGCTTTCCTTCACCCTTACCAGCCACATCGGGTTCTTGATTTTCGGCGTGGCCGTGGGAAACCAGCTGGGGCTCGGCGCCACCATCTATTACGTCGCACACCACATCGTGGTGCAGACCTCGCTATTCCTGGTTGCCGGGCTCATCGAACGCCGGGCCGGGACCTCGAACATCGACAGACTGGGATCGTTGGCGAAACTCTCGCCGCTGTTGTCCCTGCTCTTCTTTATCCCAGCCATGAACTTGGGCGGCATCCCGCCGTTCTCCGGGTTCCTGGGCAAGCTGGGACTCGTGCAGGGCGGCGCCGAAATGGGTGGGCCGTTGGCCTGGACGCTGGTTGCTGTCTCCCTGCTAACCTCGCTGTTGACCCTGCTGACCGTCGCGCGTGTCTGGAACAGAGCGTTTTGGCGCAAGGCCGAGGACGCGGTGGATCCCGACCCGCTGTTGCTGGTCGGCGCCAACGGAACCGGCGGAGGAACCTACGACATCGTGGCCGACGAACCGGCCAGCCGCTATTCCGACCGTGGGAACACGGCACTGCTGCCCAAGGGCATGCTGGCCATGACCGCGGCCCTGGTGCTGGTGGGCGTGGCACTGACGGTGTTCGCCGGCCCGCTGTTCGAATTCAGCGATCAGGTCGCCGGCGAGCTCATGGACCAGAGCAACTACATCGAAGCCGTCCTGGGCACGAGTGAGGGGCACACACGATGAGCGCGCAACAACGTCTGAAAGATGCCAAGGACGAGAGCGGGAAGCCCTACCGCGCCACGCTGCGCCAGGAACTTCCGCTGCTCGGCTGGATGGTGGTGGTCTGGGGAGCCCTGTGGCAGGACTTCACCATCGGCAACCTAGTCTTTGGCCTGCTGATCGCCTTGGTACTGGTCAAGGTCTTCAGGTTGCCGCCAATCATCCTCTCGGGAAGATTCAACATCTGGAGGGCCGTGGTCTTCGGCTCGGCGTTCATGCGGGACGTGGTGCTGGCCAGTGTCGAAGTCGTCTACCTGGCGATCTTCCGTGGACCCAAGACCAAAAGTGCCATCATCGCCGTCTCGCTGCGCAGCGAATCGGATCTCTTGGTCACCTTCGTCGGCCACGTGCTGACCCTGGTGCCAGGCTCCTACGTGGTAGAAGTGGACCGCAGGTCCTCGACCCTCTACCTCCATGTGCTCAACGTCAAGGACCAGACCGAGGTGGAAAAGGCCAGGGCCTCGGTCATGATGATCGAGGAACGACTGATCCGCATGATGGGCACCACTGAGGAAATGGCAATTCTCAAGGAAGAAAAGTTGGCCTCAAGCAAGGAACACGGAAAACAATCATGACCATTGTCTTGTGGATCTGCGGGATCACGCTATCGATCGCCAGTTGCCTGACGCTCGTCCGGCTGGCCAAGGGACCCTCCATCTTGGAGCGTGTCATCGCCATGGACGTCCTGCTACTAATCATCTCCGGGGCGCTGTGCATTGAAATGACCATGAACAAACACACCGACAACCTGATCTTTGTGTTGCTGGCATGTCTGGTCGGGTTTGTCGGATCCGTCACCGTTTCCCGCTTTGTCACCGATCGGAGAAACGCCTGATGCTCGATACCATCCTGGACATTGTTGCCGGGACCTTCATGATCATTGGTTCGCTGTTGTCCCTGGCCGCCGGGATCGGCATGCTTCGCTTCCCCGACCTGCTCTCACGCCTGCACGCGGCAACCAAACCGCAAGTACTGGGCCTCTTCCTGCTGTTGGCGGCGCTGGGCATCGAATTGCGCTCATGGGCCGTGGTGCCGATCCTGGTCATGGCCTGGGGACTGCAGCTGCTCACCGCGCCGGTTTCGGCACATATGGTGGGCCGTGCCGGCTACCGGACCCGACACCTGAAACGCGAGACGCTGATCGTCGACGAATTGGCAGCGGTCGTCGCCGCAGCCGAGGCACGTGAAGAACGCGAACACGGCAAGAAGCAACACCGCACCGACTTCATCGACTAAGTAGCCGGTCCTACCGCCGCTGCCCCAAAGAGTAACTCACCCAAAATAACGTACCGGGGGGGCGTGCACAGTCATGGCTGTGCACGCCCCCCGGTACGATGCTTTGTTGGTCAGGATTTGTTGGAGAACTTCGCGATCGCTTTCTGGGTGCCACGGTCGGTGAGCACCTGGATCAACGCGGCCGTCACAGCGGAAAGCACGGCAAAACCAATGGCCTGGCGCATGCTGGCCTCGGCCTGCGCCTCCTTGTTTCCGCGCTTGGGAGGCTGCTGGCCGGTGAAACCGATCCACGCCTTGTCAACGATCTTTCCACCCACGAATCCTGCGGCGATGGAAATAACTGGGCCGATAAGTTTCATCAAGCTGTTCAAAGGGGACTCCCAAATGTTGCGGGCAACTGTACCTGCCCCAGCATAGCGTGAGGTAGCATCAGAGCACTGAAACAATCACGACAGGGGAGCGTCGGGCGAAGAAATTCGTCCCAAGACGCTGAGAGTGCGGATAGCCGCAGACCCTCGAACCTGCCCCGGCTAGTACCGGCGAAGGAAGTCGAGTTCTCAGGGGTGCAGCGAATTACTTGCATTCCCTCCCCTCCTTGAATCCAAGGAGGATCACCACCATGAGCATCACCAAGAAACCCGCCGTACCCAAAACGGCAACAACATCCTGGCGCATCGTCGACATCGTCATTGCGGCAGTCATCGCCGTGTCCTCGGGCGTCATCTTCTGGGCCTGGAACAGCGCCCACCACCTGTTTGACATCATGTTCCTGGCTTTCCCGCCATCTTCGGCGCTGCTGGCAGGGATGTGGCTGTTCCCCGCGGTGCTCGGCGCCCTGATTATCCGCAAACCGGGTGCAGCACTTTTCTGTGAGCTGGTCGCCGCCATGGTCTCCTCGCTCATGGGCTCGGAGTTCGGGTTGACGGTCCTGGCCTCCGGGCTCATCCAGGGACTTGGCGCCGAACTGGTCTTCGCCGCCTTCGCCTACCGCAAGTTCAACTTGCCGGTGGCACTGCTGGCCGGCGCCGGCGCCGGCCTCTTCGGTGGTATCAACGACGCCTACATCTTCCGTTGGTACCACGCCTACACCCCGGGCATGCTGCTTGCTTACGTTGTTTTCATGACCATCTCGGGCCTCGTCATTGCCGGGCTGCTGTCCTTTCTGGGGACCCGGGCACTGGCCAAGACTGGGGCCTTGGGCGCACTGGCCAGCCGCAGGGCAGCAACCGAACCCATCCTCAGATGATGGGCACAGGTAGCACCATGCCTGCGACCACCCAGGAACTAGGTGCGGTGTCCGGTGTCCCGGAAACACCGCACCGTCATGCCCAGGCCGTGGCCGTTAGCGCCAAGAACTGGGGGTGGCGGCACGCGGACCGCACCGACCCGGCATTGTGGGGACTGGACCTGGAGATCCGGGCCGGGGAGCGAGTGCTGCTGGCCGGGCCATCAGGCGCCGGGAAATCCACGCTGCTCTACGCGCTGGCCGGCGTTCTGGAAGAAGACGACGACACCTATTCGACGGGCGAGCTGCTGCTTGATTCCATCCCCGCATCCCGGGGCCGGGGCATGGTCGGACTCATGCAGCAAGACCCCGAAACCCAGGTCGTCCAGGCCAGGGTCGGCGACGATGTGGCCTTCGGGGCCGAAAACCTCTCGGTGCCCCCGGAACAGATCGCCGCACGCGTCATCGCGGCACTCGACGCCGTGGGTCTTCACATCCCGCTGGAACATCCAACCTCGGCACTCTCCGGCGGACAGAAACAACGCCTGGCGTTGGCCGGGATCCTGGCCATGGGCCCGGGACTGGTGCTGTTGGACGAACCCACCGCGAACCTCGATCCCGCCGGGGTGCTGGAAGTCCGCGACGCGGTGCTTGCCGCACTCGATGCCACGGGGGCGACCCTGTTGATCGTCGAACACCGGCTCGACGCCTGGGCCGAGCACGTGGACCGGGTCATCGTGCTGGAACCGGGCGGGGGAATTAGCTGCGAGGGAACCCCCGAGGAGCTCTTTGCTCCCGGACCGGTCCGCGAGCGGCTCATAGCCTCCGGTGTCTGGGTCCCTGGATACACCCCGGACCTCGGACCCCTTGCCTCGGCACCGGGCCCAGGGGCCACATTGTTGGAAGCGGACGGACTCTCCGTGGCCCGCACACGTGGTGGCGCCGCGGTGGCAACCGGCCTGGATCTGCGTATCGCCGCCGGCGAGGCCTGGTGCGTGCGCGGGGCCAACGGCTCAGGAAAATCCACGCTTGCCCTGACCCTGGGTGGGCTGCTGCCCCCGGTCGCCGGCACGGTGGCCGCGACGGGCGACCTGGCCTCCGGGTCTGAGAAACGTCCCTACCGCTGGCGTGCCGCCGAGCTGGTGGGACGCATCGGATCGGTATTCCAGGAACCCGAGCACCAATTCGTCACCAACACGGTCGCCGAGGAGCTCGCCTATGGGCCGAGGCACGCACTCGCCCCCGGCACCCGGGATCCGCTGTTCACCGAAGAACAGATCGACGCACGGGTTGCGATGCTGATGTCTCGGCTACGGTTGGGGCATTTGGCCGATGCCAATCCCTTCACCCTCTCGGGCGGGGAAAAGCGGCGGCTCTCGGTGGCGACGGTGCTGGCCGCCGAGCCACAGATACTGATCCTGGACGAACCCACCTTTGGCCAAGATGCCAACACCTGGCGGGAGCTGGCACTGCTGCTGCGCGAGGAACTGGCAGCTGGCACGGCGATCATCGCCGTAACCCACGACACCGACTTCGCCCGTGCTCTGGGGGCTGAGGAATTTGTGATGGAAACCCCGCCGGCGCATTCCGGAGCGCAGCCGCACAGAAACAGCCCCGGATTGTTGGAGGCCGATGTTCGTGGCGGGGCGAGTTTTCTGGGGCAGGTGAACCCGTTGGCCAAGCTCGCGGCCGTGGCGCTGGCCACGATCCCGTTGGTGGCCTCGATGGATTGGGTCAGCAGCACCCTGGTGGTACTGGTGACCCTGCTGGCGTTGCCCCTAGCAGGACTCACGATCCCGCGCTTTATGGCCCGGGCCTGGCCGTTGCTGTTGGCAGCACTCTTTGGCGCCTGGGGCACCGCATTGGTTGGCATCGACTCCGGGGCGGTGCTGTTGGATCTGGGAATCTTCACTATCACCCAGGGCTCCGTTGCAGCGGGCGCGGCCACCGGGATGAGAGCCTTCGCTGTGGCAATCCCCGCGGTGCTGGTGCTGTTCACCACCGATCCCACCGATCTGGCCAACGCGCTGGCCCAGAAGGCGCGTCTTCCGCACCGCTTTGTGCTCGGAGCGCTGGCCGGCATGCGGCTCTTGGGCCTGCTGATCGAGGAATGGGCCACCTTGGGGATGGCACGCCGAGCTCGGGGCGTGGGCAGTCACGGAAGTGCCGCGGCACGGCTGCGCGCGAACCTGGGGCAGATCTTGGGCTTGCTGGTTCAGGCGATCCGCCGTGCCTCCCGGCTCGCGGTGACCATGGAAGCCAAAGGATTCGGGACCACGGAAAGGACCTGGTTGCGGGCCTCGGTCTATGGCCGACGGGATCTTGTTGTGGTTGGTGCGGGGCTGCTCTTGGGCACCGCCGCCACGTGGGCGGCAGTTGCCCTGGGCACTTGGAACCTGGTCTGGGGATAGCGGACAGGCGGAGAACATCTCGCAGCATCAAGAAGCTGTGAAATGTTCTCCGTTGCCCGGCAGTCCGTCGCGCACGGTCTGCTCCGCACCGATCGATATGTCGGCAAAGGCCATCGGGATTCCCTGCGCGGTCCAGAGGGAGGGGCCATCCATCAATTGGGCGTGCACATGCGGTTCGGAACTGTTGCCGGTGTTCCCGCAGGCGGCAAGGACCTCTCCGGCTTCCACGGTGTCCCCGCGACGCACTAACGCGGAGCCTTGTTTCAGGTGGGCGAGCAGTGCATAGTGTCCTTGCTCGGTGCGGACGATGATGTGGTTTCCCACCACGAAGCGCGGCCCGCACAGTTCGCGCAGGGCACCCTCGGCCATCAGGTACACCAGGGCCCATTTGTTGGACCGTGCCCGGTGATCACGCTGAGAATCCGAGGCCTTCACCACGGTCCCTGCCACCATGGAACGCAACGGCTGCCCGAAGGCCGGGTAATCCGAGCAGCGCCGCATCGCTGGGCCACCGCCAAAGGCCGGCCGCGGGATCTCAATCGGTTCGTGGACCAGATCGATGGCGTGCGCTTGGCCGTAGACGCGCACCCCGTGGCTGGGGACCTTGTCCACCGGGCTGTTCATGCCCAGCCAACGCCCTGCCACCGGAGAAACGACAATGATTGGTTCCGGCGGAGGGCCCAGCAACCGTGCGCCGAAAAGCGCCAGCAGGTATCCGGCGACCATGCCTGCCAGCCCCGCCGGCGGGAGGCGGCCCACTGCCCAGGCCAGTTGGCCGTCGGATAGGAGCCGACCCAGCACAGTGCCGGCAAAGATCGCGATGATGGACACAGCAAAGAGCGGTACGCGCAGCCGGTACAGCGCCAAGATGATCGCCCTCATGTTTCGACCGCCGTCAGGCAGACCAGCAGCGGAACGATGCGCGCGGCGGGGACTTCGTAGCTGCCGCGCGCCCCCTGCTTGAGCCAACCACCGGACAGCAGCTGGCGCAGGTGGTGGTGCAACTGGCCGGTGGTGCCCAAGGTTTCCAGGGCGGCGAGTTCGGCGGTGCTGTGGGTTCCGCACAGCACGTGGCGGAGCAGCTCAAGACGGATCGGGTGGCCCAACGCGGCTAAGGATGCGGCCCGGTCCGACCAATCGGTGTCGAACATCTCTGCTGAACCTGCGGCCTGTTGCCACTGGACCGGAGCTCCGGAAGGCAGGGCCACCGATCCGACCAGCATGACGGCGCCGTCCGCAGTGGCAGGGTGTGTGGCCAGCCGTGCGCGCAACCCCTCCAGGGCCCAAAACGCGTCACTGGAGTGCGGATTATCCTGCTGAATTCGTTCGCCAGTGCCGGGGGAGAAACGTTCCTCGAGGGCGGTGAGCCGTTCGGATAGTTGCCGGACGGCCTGGTGAAGGTCGCTTGGTTGCTCGGTTCCGCTCATGGGACCACAGTACGGTACAACGTTTTTACGTTCAAACATGACCGTTGGATCGGAATTATTTGCTCAACGGGCGCGGATGCCGTGGCCCGTCAGTCCCCGAAACCCAGGGTGGCAATGGCCGGCAAGGATCCGCCGGCAAGGTGCTGCAACACGTAGCGCTCATGCTCTGGCATGGGATCGGGCAACTGATCCACGTCGAACCACTGCATCGCCGCGCACTTGTCCGGCTCCATGATCCGGACTTCGCCCGACCAGCGGGTCGCGGCAAAGAAGAAGTCCACGCGCTGGGACTTCGCCTGATCCCCACCATTGGTGCGGTGCAAGGTGGTCAGGGGGAGCAGGTCCAGTGGGTCGAGGTGGAGCCCGGTCTCCTCGGCGGCCTCGCGCACCGCAGCGGCGAGCACGGATTCGCCGGCTTCCACATGCCCGGCGGCGGCGCAGGCCCAATGTCCCTCCATGAATCCGGTGTTCTGCCGCAATTGCAGCAGCACCTGACCTTCACGGCGAAAGACCACATAGGCGGCCGGTACCAGTTGAAAGAGTGCTTGCATGCTGCCGCCTCGCTTCCTTATGACCACGGGTATCCTGCCGCCCCCAGGAGCGGCTGAGTCATTGCTGTTAGGCGATCGCGTCGACCATGGCGGTCAGCTCGGCGTGTAGCTGGGCATCGCGGGCGATCTGAGTGCCATCAACCGAATTGACCGGAGTCAGCAGCCGCACGCTGGAAACCAGCCACAGCGCGTCGGCGTCCAGCAGGTGTTCGGGTGTCAGCGGACCGTAGCCCAGTTCCCATCCGGCGGCCTTGGCGGCGGTGAAAATAGCGCCCTGGGTGGTGCCAGGCAGGATGCCGGTCTCCAAGGTCGGGGTGATCAGGCGCTTGATGTCCCGGTCGCGGTGGGCCAACAACACCGTGGAGGTGGGGCCCTCCAACACGATTCCGTCGCTGGACACGAAGATGACATCATCTGCGCCCTGCTTCTTGGCATGGCGCAACGCCGCCATGTTTACCGCGTAGGACAGCGTCTTGGCTCCCATCAGCAGCCACGGTGCCCGCTCGGCGATGCCCGAGTCGTAGCCGCGGTCCAGCAGCAACACCGAGATCCCGGTTTCGCGCTGCGCCCGGCCCAGCGCGGGCGCCGGGGACACGGTGACCCAGCAGGTGCCAATACTTGTTCCCTCAGTTCCGCGGGTTGCCACCAGCTTCACCACGGCTTCCTCGGCCCCGCCGGCGGCATCGAATTGGGCCACTGCCGTGTCAATCGCCGCCCGCCAGGCTTCTTCGTGGGGCACCGTCAAATCGCAGACCGAGGCCGAGACGCGCAGCCGGGCCAGATGAGCGTCGAGTTTTCTCACGACCTGGCGGGTGTACAGCGCGGATTCGAAGATCCCGTCACCGCGGGTCACTCCCTGGTCCAGGACCGAAAGCTGTGCTGTGGCGGCATCTGAGATGCGGCCGGCGGGAAAATCCGGGTCAAGAAACACGAGAGCAGTCATAGCTACCAGATTACCGGAGCATCACATTTCGCCGGTGTTTCCCACCCTGACGGTACTCTGGGGGAAGGAGTAGGCAAACGGACTCTGGCAAGGAGGGATCCATGGATGAGGGCAACACGGCACTGACCATCGGTGCCGCCTTGTGGTCCGTTGCCGTGGGCATGGAACTCACCATCCGCATCACTATGGTGGGGATCGTCCCGGGCAACCGCCGCCCGACCACCGCCATGGCTTGGCTGCTGGCGATCTTCTTCCTGCCCGTGGTGGGCCTGCTGCTCTATCTACTGTTTGCCAACATCAAGCTATCGCGCCGCAGGATCGAACGGCAGAGCAATGTCAACGCATCGATCCTTGAAGCCACCCAGCACCTCAGCGGGGAGAAATGGGCCCCCGATGCCCCGGATTGGGTGCTCTCGGCCGTGGAATTGAACAGGAGCTTAGGCGCCCTGCCGCTGCAGGCCGGCAACGCGGTGGAATTCATCACCGGCTACAGCGAGTCCCTCGATGAAATGCGCTGGGAAATCGACAGGGCCCGACACTACGTTCACGTGCAGTTCTACATCATTGGTGAGGACGAAGAATACGTCGGCCCGATCCTCGAGGCCCTGGAACGTGCGGTCCAGCGCGGGGTCAAGGTCCGGGTGCTCTTTGACCATCTGGGTTCACTGCGGGTGCGAGGATATTTCGGGCTGGTGCGGCGGATGAGCGACGCCGGAATCAAATGGCGGCGGATGCTCCCGCTGGCCCCATTCCAACGTCGCTGGCGGCGCCCGGATCTACGCAACCACCGCAAGATCGTGGTCGTCGACGGGCAGGTGGCGTTCACCGGTTCGCAGAACCTCATTGAACCCGGATACAAGCGCGCCTCCGCCCACAAGATCGGCAGGGAATGGGTCGAGCTGATGGTCAAGATCCACGGCCCGTTGGTCACCAGCCTGGACGTGGTTTTTGCTACCGACTGGTCCCAGGAATCCGATGGAGACCTGCTCCACGACCTGGCCGTGGTCGAAGAGGCGATGAACGAGGCACCCGATGTCGGTGAGGATATCGGGCAGGTGGTGCCCAGCGGGCCCGGCTTCGAAGCGGAAAACAACCTGCGGCTGTTCAACACACTGATGTATTCGGCGACCGAACGACTCTCCATCACCAGCCCCTATTTCGTCCCGGATGATTCGTTGCTTTACGCCATCACCACCGCAGCCCAGCGCGGGGTGGCCGTGGAGCTGTTCGTCTGTGAAAAGGGCGACCAGGCCCTGGTGCAGCACGCTCAGCAGTCCTATTACGAGGCGCTGCTGCGCGCCGGGGTACGCATCTACCGCTACAAGGCGCCGGCGGTGCTGCACTCCAAATGCATGGTGGTGGACGACGAGGTGGTGGTGATGGGTTCCTCCAACATGGACATGCGCTCGTTTTCGCTGAACCTGGAGATCACCCTGATGCTGTTGGGCTCGGACCTGGTTAACGAGCTAATGAAGGTACAGGACGGTTACCGGGCGAACTCCACCGAGCTGACCCTGGAACAGTGGAGCACCCGCACCCCGGTGAGCCGGTGGATCGACAACGTCGCACGGCTCTCGGCGACGCTGCAATAACACCGCGGACAGTCCTACCGCCTCTGCCGCATCACCGGGCCCGCTGCCCCTTGGTCGGCAGCACCGAACCGAAGGCACGCCTGGCCACGAACGCATTGAGCCCCCGCAGATTCATCCGCTGCAACGCCCCGCGCCGCAGCAGCAGCGAGGTGCGGTTCGGCGGGACGAAGAACCGCGCGTTCCGCCGACCTGCGGCTTGCTGCTCCTCGACGACCGGGCGCCATGCCGCCTCATAGTCGGCGAAGGCCGTGGAGAGGTCGTTACCTCGTTCGCGCAGCGTCCGGGTGAGCAACTCGGCCCCTGCCACTGCGAGCGAGGCGCCCTGGCCGGCCAGCGGAGAAACAGCATAGGCAGCGTCTCCCAGCAGGATGCTGCGCCCGTGGTGCCAGAGGCCCACCACCGATTGGGCCACGAAATCCTCGTACATATCCGCCGGGCGCCGTTCCAGGGCCTGGTCGACGAGCGGGCCAAGGCCGCGGAATCGGGCGAACAGGTCCTCGCGCATGGCCGTGTCGGGGTCGGGATCATCGCAGGCGACGATGCCGAAGAAGGTCACCCGCCCATCGGGCAGGGCATAGAGCCCTGCCTGCCGGGTGAGGGAATCGGTGAGCAGCACCTCGGCTCCGAGCCGTGCGGCCAGGGCCGCATCGGAAAACACGTAGCCAAAGACGTGGAAGCCCAGATGGCGCAGGAATCGGTCCGGGCCGGTTCCCTGCCGGCCGCCGGCTGAAACCGGCAGGCAGGAACGAACTGTCGAATGGATCCCGTCGGCACCGATGAGCAACTCGGCACCAAACTCGCGCCCATCCTGCAGTGTGACACGGGCAGGAGCACCGGAATCCGGGTAGCGGCCGGGGTCCAGGGACACCACCTTGGCGCCCTGCACGATGTCCGTCGAGTGACCGACCCATTCACGCAGGCCGCGTTCGATGTCGGGACGCAGGATGGAAAAGAACTTGCCACCGGCGGCATTCAGGAACGAGTCCATCGACAGTTGCGCCCGGGTTCGCCCGGCCGCATCGACATAGCGGGCCCGCGTATAAAACTGGCCGTATTCCCGCAGGTTGCTCAGGGCGCCCAGGGACTGGGCCGCGGTGAAACCGGGGCCGAAGAAGTCGATCATGTACCCGGCAGTGCGCGGACCCGGCGCCTGCTCCAACACCGTGGTCTCCCAGCCGTCGCGCGCCAGCGCCCCGGCAGGGGCCAGCCCGGCGATCCCCGCGCCGATGATCAACGCCCGCATCTGTCTCACTCGATTCCCGTCACCCCGGGCAGACGGTGCCTAGCCCCCGGAGTTGCCACGATAACGCTGCAGGCGCTCGCGGGTCGAGGCAGCCATGGCCAGGGGGCGCTCGGAGGGATTCGGTACTCCGCCAGCCACCGTGGCGCGTTCTCCGTCCCCGAAAAACCCACAGGTGTACGGTGAAGGCAGTCACATCACAGCCGCTTCTCAAGACCAGCGCTTCGGTGAGCGGAGAACCGAAAGGGAGCACGCCATATGCGAAGCAGCCATCGAGGGCTCAAACAAATCACGACAACCTTGGCCGGTGCCCTCCTGCTGCTGGGCGTGAGCGCCTGCGGCGGAACAGGGGAAACGCTCGAGGGGCTGGAAGCACCCGAAATCCTGGAACGCGTCCAAGCGGACATGAGCGCGGTAAGTTCGTTGCGTGTGTCAGGTGAAGTGAAGAGCGATGGCACCACCCGGTCCCTAGATCTGTCCCTTGATACGGACAACAACTACGTGGGCGACTATTCCCTCGGCGGGGCCACCTCCGAGGTCCTAGTCGTCGATGACCGACTCTTGGTCAGGGGAGGGGTTCTGGGCCGAAACCGGACTGGTGGCCGATGAACAGATGGCGGAGGCCTTTGCCGGCCAATGGGTGGGAATGCCCGGTGGACCTCAGCCGGGCAACGAGCTCGCCGGCAAGGGTGGGATTTGCGACCTGGAATCCTTCATGGCGGCACTACCAGGAGCCCCCGAGCCAGGGGATGACTTCGGCGGCATGTGCACCATGGAATCGCTCCTGGCCGGAATCGGCACGGTGGACAAAAATGCTGTGACCAAGGGCGAAACCGCCGAGATCGATGGCGTGCCGGCCCTGGAGCTCATCATCGACGGCGAGCAAGGTGAGACCCGGATGTGGGTTTCCAGCGGAGCGGATAACCACATCCAGAAGCTGGTGCACGAGGGCGCCGAACCCGATGGATTCAGCGTGGGGGACTACAACGAACCGGTGGATGCCACGCTTCCGAACGAAGACGAGATCCTGGACCTCTCCGGCACGGGGAGCTAAGCCGTCCCTCTGAGTCGCCCGGCGGACGACATCGTGTCCTTCATCCTTGGGCGTTCTTGGAAAAATTGTTCAGCCCAGAGTGCAGAGCGCTCAACTGTCCGGGAATGTACTACCCAGGGCGGAGAGCACGCCGAAGGCCTTGGTGCGGACCTCGTCCCATTCCTCCTGCGGATCCGAATCTGCGGTGATCGCCCCGCCCACCCCCAGGGACAGGTCCCAGCTCCCGGCATCGGCGGCCCGCGTCATCACCAGCGTACGGATCACCACCGAAAGGTCAGCGGAACCGGTGGCGGAGAAATACCCCACGGCCCCGGAGTACATCCCGCGCGGGACCCCGTCCTCGAGGTTGTCGAGGATTTCCATAGTTGAGACCTTCGGGGCCCCGGTCATCGAACCAGCGGGGAACGCGGCGGCCACCGCCTCGGCACGCGGGGCACCGGGGCGCAACAACGCATCGATGGTGGAGACCATCTGGTGCACGCTGGCGTAACTCTCAATCTCACAAAGCCGCGGCACCGACAGGCTTCCGGGCACCGCGAAGTGCGAGAGGTCGTTGCGCAGCAGGTCCACGATCATGATGTTCTCCGCCCGGTCCTTGGGGGAGGAGGCCAGCTCGCGGTGCAACTGGGCATCGGCCTGTGTGGTGTGCCCGCGCGGCCGGGTGCCCTTGATGGGCTCTGCGCGCATCCACCCATCGGCACCGATGGCTAGGAACCGTTCCGGGGAGGTGCTGGCCGCTGCCGCGTTGCCAAAGCGCAGGTAGTGGGCAAACGGTGCAGGGTTCGCCGCACGCAGGCGCAGGTAGTTCTCCCACGGGTCGCACACCACCGAGGCGCAGGACAAAGCGGTGGTCAGACAGGCCTCGTAGCTGTTGCCCCGGCGGATCTGTTCCTGTGCGGCGGTGACCTTGGCCAGGTAGTTAGCCGCTTCGTCACGCACGGTGAAAGCGGGGGCCGGGTCCAAGGGGCCCGGCACAAGATCCGCACCCAGGGTGCCCTCCAGTAATGCCCCGACCCGTGCTTGGAATCCGGTGCCGTCCGTGGATCCAGCATCGAGTAGGTGCACGGTGGAAGTGTGGTGGTCGATGATGATCACCCGGGTCGGGCGGATCAATACCGCGTCGGCAAGACTCCCGGGGTCAAGGGCCGCTGCCGCGTTGTTGCTGCCGCCGGTTTCCCGTTTGAGCTCGTACCCTAGGTAGCCCAGCCACCCCGGGGCAAAGGGCAGTAGGGGATCGGTGCTGGAGGGGCTCGGGACTTCCCAGGCGCGGGAGAGCCATTCGAAGAAGCCTCCGGTGATCCTTGCGGTGGCGGTGCCCTCGCGCAGGAATCCGGTTCCGCCGCGCTGCTCATAGGTGGCGCACGCATCGGAATCGGCGGCGGCCATCAGGGAGTAGCGGTTGCGTTGCCGGGGGTCGGTGAAAGAAAGATTGCTGGATTCGAGCAGTACCGCGTGCTCCGCTGTCCCGTGCAGGGCGTTGAACAGTGCCGCGGCATCGGGGGCTGCATGAAACACGTGGTGTTCCGGTGCCCGCGCGGCCACCTGGGCACGTTCGGGAGCGAGCACCCCATGGCAGATCTGGAGCGCGGCCAGCGCACGGAGCAGATGTTCGGGTGCCGAGCCATCGGCACGGTTGTGTACGGTGATATCTGCGTGCTGCGGGACGGCATCCCGCTTCAAATAGGTCTCTTCTTGGGCCGCCCAGCGATCCCAATGCGCGGAAAAGACTTCACCATCGCGCTCCAGCGCGCGTTCCTTGCGCACCGGGTCGGGGACTTGGACCCAGATCAGTGCATCGAGCAGTCCGCGTGCTGCGGCGCAGCCGGCTCCGACGCCCTCGATGATGATCACCGGTGCGGTTTCCATCGTTGTTCGGTCCCCGGTGGTGCCAGCGGCCCAATCCCAGGTATCCCAGGATGCGGCGCGGCCGGCGGCCAAGGGTTCCAGGACTTCTGTGACATAGGCGGCGGTGCCCGCGGCCAACCCATCCCAACCGGGGTAGATGTCCTCGAGGTGGAAAAGTGCTACCTCACGATGACGGCGCAGTAAGGTGGCCAGCTCCGCGGCCAGGGTGCTCTTCCCCGCACCGGATCTTCCATCGATGCCAAGGACTAGAACGGGGCTAGTTGCCACGTTGAGGCATGGTGTGGGCACGTACGTAGTCAAGTACTCCGGGGATGGCGGCATGGACCATTTGCCAGCACAGACGGAAATCCGCCGAATCGCCGAACCACGGATCATAGATGCCTTGGTCTGCCGGTGCGGGTGCCGAGGCGGCCAAGACGGTGTCGAAGGAGCGCATCATGCGCAGTGCCGGACGCGGTGCCGACTCATCGGTGGGCAGCATGGCGCTCAACGCCGCATGGTGGTCAAGATCCATGGCCAGCAGCAGGTCCAGGCCTTCCAAGGCCTCCGGTTCCAGAGCTCGTGCCACGTGGTCCTCGGCGTTGATGCCGTGGGACTGCAAGATGGCCGCGGCACGGGGGTCGATCGGCTGTCCGGCCTCGCCGTCGCTGATGCCGGTGGACTCGATCGAGACGTCGGTGATCCCGGCATCCTTGAGCGCCGTGCGAATCATGAACTCGGCCATGGGGGAACGGCAGATATTGCCCGTGCTCACTGTCATTATCCGGAACATGGTTTTAGTCTAGGTCTCTTACGCCCCTAGTGACAGGCCCAAACGCGGATAGGCACGATGGTTATCGGATTGTGCCCTTCGCCCAGGGCATCGGGTCAGTGAATGAAGATCAGCAGAGCTGCGACGAAGATGAACAATGTGCCGAAGCAGAGGTTCAGGATCCGCTGCCCGCGTTCAGTGGCGGTGAAGCGGCTGAAGCTCTTGGCAGAGGCGGCAAAGAACAACCACATCACCACGATGTCCACCACAATGATGGTGCCGATGAAGATCAGATACTGCGGCAACGCCGGGGCATCGAGCCGGATGAATTGCGGGGTGAAGGCCAGAAAAAACACGATGGCCTTGGGGTTGAGCAGGTTGACCCACAGACCCCGCCGGAACATCGCCACTGCGGATTCGCGGCCCTGCACGGCAATGTCATCGGCACCCTGGGCCTTGGCCAGGATCAAGCGCACGCCCAGGTACACCAGGTACGCGGCGCCGGCATAGCGGATCAGGGTGAAGGCCATCGGGGAGCGGGAAACTAACAGCCCCACGCCCGCGGCCACCACCATGACGTGGATTAGCAGGGCCGCCTGCTGGCCCATGATGCCCCACAAGGAACGGCGGAAGCCGGAATTCAGCGAGTTGGTCATGGTGTTGATGGCGCCGGCACCGGGGGTGAAGCTGATCAACGTGGAGGCGCCAAGTAGCGAGAGCCAAAGGGAAAGAGTCACCGCACAAGTTTAGGTGCATCGCCTCCCGTCCCCGTACCGGGAATCCGACGAATCCCGGTAGGCGAGACGCCGGGGGACCTGGCTATTGCAGGGCGGGAAGTGTGCGCGAAGCAGCCACGCGCGCATACCAGCGGGCCGAGGCCTTGGGGATGCGTTCCTGGCTCTGGTAGTCGACGCGTACGATCCCGAAACGTTTGTCATAGCCAAACGCCCATTCGAAGTTATCCAGCAGCGACCACACCAGGTACCCGTGTACCACCGCTCCGGCGTCCATCGCGCTGTGCACGGCACGTAAGTGCGCGTCGATGAAGGCCAGCCGATCCTCGGAATCATCGACATACCCCTGGGCATCCGGGACGTCGTCGTAGGCTGCCCCGTTCTCCGTGATCACCATGGGGATGCCGGCGGGTCCGGTGTATTCGTCCTGTAGGCGCAGCAACAACCGTTCGAGTCCCTCGGGCTGGACCTCCCAGCCCATTGCCGTGCGCGGTAGCGGGCGGGGCACCGCGCGGATCAGTTCGCTGCCCACCGCCGGGTTGCGCCGTGGCAGCCCGCGTTCGGAGGCAAACACCAGGTCTTGTTCGGGACCCGGGGCTTTGTCGGGGTGCGCCACCAAGGTTCCGTTGTAGTAGTTCACGCCCAGCACGTCGATGGGGGAGGCGATGATTTCCAGGTCGTTGTCGCGGATGTGCTGCTCCAGCCCCGCCTCTTTCATGTCTTCGAGCACGTCGGCCGGGTAGCTGCCACGGAAGATCGGGTCAAGGAAGATTCTGTTGAAGGACCCGTCGATGCGTCGTGCCGCATGGATGTCCGCCTCATTGCCGGGGTCGGCAGGATCGGCCACGGTGAAGTTCAGGGTAATTCCCAGCCGATGTTCGCTGCTGGCCGCCTCCCGCATGGCCGTGGTGGCCAGACCGTGGCCCAATAGCAGGTGGTGCGCGGCCGCCACGGCTTCGGCCGGGTCGGTGTGCCCCGGCGCGTGCTCGCCGCCGGCATGGGACAGGAAGGAGGAACACCATGGTTCGTTCAACGTGGTCCAGTCGGTGACCCGGTCACGCAGGTGCTCAAACACCTCAAGGGCGTAGTCGGCAAAGCGGTAGGCGGTGTCGCGATTGGTCCAGCCGCCCTTTTCGCCCAGTGCTTGGGGCAGGTCCCAGTGGTAGAGCGTGAGCCACGGGGTGATGCCGTGGCCCAGCAATTCGTCGACCAGACGTGAGTAGAAGTCCAGTCCCTTCGGGTTCAGTTCCCGGTCCCCGGGTTTGATCCGTGCCCACGAGGTGGAGAACCTGTAGGTGTCCAGCCCGAGTTCGGCCATAAGCGCCACGTCCTGCGGCATCCGGTGGTAATGATCGGCCGCCACCGAGCCGTCGTGGCCTTCGAACACAGCCCCTGGCACCTTGCAGAAGGCGTCCCAGATCGAGTCTTCGCGCCCGTCCTGGTGGCTCGCGCCCTCAATCTGGAAGGCGGCCGTGGCCGATCCGAAGCGGAACGACGGCGGAAACTTCAAGGTGGTGCTCGTGTCGTAGCCGGCGGCCAGTGGCACGGTGTTCTTCGAGCGGGGGTGATCGGTCATGGCGGGCTGGTCCTGAACTCTCGGGGCGGAACCTGTCACATGGGTAGTGGTTCTGAGCCTAGTGCTCCCTGCCGATTTGGGCCATGGGACTCGCGCGCGCGCCCGCGCGCGAGGCCGCTCTTCCTGCGTGGCGCTCGCCGGCGGCCGGGTGCCACCGGCGGCTGCCGGACGTTTAGCTGTTTTGCCCGGCGTTGCGGGCCTGGTCCACACCGGCGGTGGCCTCGGCCATGAAGCGGGAGATCACGGCCACGTCGGTGTCGGTGTAGCCGGAAATCACGTTCATCATGCTGGCTGCCAACGGCGCGAACATGGCTTTGCCGTCGGTGCGTGCCTTGGCTGTCGTCTTGATGCGGACCACCCGCCGGTCCTTGTCGATGCGTAGCCGTTCGATGTGGCCGTTGCGTTCAAGTCTGTCCAGCATCGCGCTGGTGGCAGGTGAACTCAGCAGCAGCGTCCGGGACAGGTCGCCCGGCGTCGGTGGGGTGCCGGCGCGTTCGAAGTGAATGATGGCGGCCAAAGCGTTCATGTCTGTGCGGTGTGTTTTGTAGCGTGCCCCGGTGGAATCCACGTATCGGTCAGAGGCCTGTCCGAACTCTTGGAGAAGCATGACGAGTTTGAAGGCGGCGGCTGGATCCATGCAGACCATCCTATGCCTACATTTGCAATAGTTCCATGATGGAAATACTCTTTTATGGAGCAAGTCGTTGAAATGGATCAGGGTCCGCGAAACATTAGGGAAAAATCATGAACAAGCCAGCTGCAGAAACTACGGCGCATAACGGCAGACATCGCGCCGGACGCATCCAGGGCAAGGGCGCGGCGGTGATCCGTGCCCTTATCGCCGTCCTGTTGGTGGCGCTGTGGCTGGGCGTATCCGCTGCGGGCGGACCGACATTCGGCAAGCTCAGTGATGTGCAAACCAACGACCAAGCAGCATTCCTCCCGGCCACGGCCGAGGCAACCCGGGCCCTTGAATGGCAGGAGAAATTCCGAACCTCGGACGCCATCCCTGCCGTGGTGGTGATCGTCGGTGAATCCGAGATTGACCAGAAGAAGATCGCCCAGGTGACGGAATCGCTCAAAGATCTGAAGGGCCTAGACGGCGAGATTGCTGGACCCTTCGCTTCAGAAGACGGGCGTGCGGCACAACTTCTGGTTCCCCTTGATTCCAGCGCCGAGGCCGACGCGGCTGTTGAAGACCTGCGTGCCGAACTCTCCGAGCGGATCCCCGAGGGAACCCGTGCCTATGTCACAGGCCCCGCCGGATTCAGTGCCGACCTGGTTGAAGCCTTCGGAGGCATTGACGGGGTGCTATTGGGCGTGGCATTGGGCGCGGTATTCCTGATCCTGCTGCTGGTCTACCGCTCGGTACTGCTGCCGGTGACGGTGCTCTTTACCGCCGTCGCGGCACTGTGCGCAGCCATCTTGGTCGTGTACTTCATGGCCAAGGAAGGCTGGATCCGCCTCGACGGGCAAAGCCAAGGCATCCTATCGATCTTGGTCATCGGCGCTGCCACCGACTACTCGTTGCTATTCGTGGCACGACACAAGGAAGCGCTCGCCCTCGGACAAGACCGCTGGGAAGCGGCCACCACCGCGTGGAAGCGCTCGGTGGAACCCATTCTGGCCTCCGGTGGCACCGTGACCGTCGGCCTGCTCTGCCTGCTCTTCTCCGACCTGAACTCCAACAAGGCGCTGGGACCAATCGGGGCAAGTGGCATCATCTTCTCCATCATCGCCGCACTGACCTTCCTGCCGGCGGCGTTGGCCCTGCTGGGCAGGCGCGCCTACTGGCCCTTCATGCCCAAGCTTGAAGAACCGTTAGCGCCCGAGGAACTGCCCACCGGACTGTGGGGACGCATTGCCGGATTCGTTGGACGCCACCCCCGGCCCATCTGGGTGCTCACGGCACTGGTGTTGGCCGCCGGTGCGCTGGGCATGACCCAGCTCAAAGCCGCCGGGGTGCCACAGAGCGAACTTGTCCTGGGCCAGAGCGATTCCCGCGACGGACAGATCGCCCTCGGCGAACACTTCCCGGCAGGAACTGGCAGCCCGGTATTTGCCATCGTTGATGAATCGGCCGCGACCGACCTGCTGCCCCAGGTTGAGGCCGTCAACGGGGTGTCCTCTGCCTACCTTCAGGCCGAGGACGGGGGACCGGCGATGGCGCAGGCCGGACGCGACCCCCAGGTTGTTGAAGGCCGCGCCCTGATCTCCATCACGTTGAACGACGCAGCCGACTCGGACGCCGCCAAGTCCACCCTGATCGACCTGCGGGACTTGCTTCACGAGCAGGACGCGGACTCGCTGGTTGGTGGAACCACCGCCACACTCAGTGACACCGCGACCACCGCGCAGGCTGACCTGGTGAAGATCATCCCGCTGATCCTCGGCGCGATCCTGGTCATTTTGATGTTGTTGCTGCGCTCGATCCTTGCCCCGGTGCTGCTGGTGGCCACCACGCTGCTGTCTTACGGAACGGCCATGGGCGTCTCTGCTTGGGTCTTCAACGGAATCTTCAACTTTGTGGGGGCCGACCCCTCCGTTCCGCTCTTCGGTTTCGTGTTCCTTGTCGCATTGGGAGTGGACTACAACATCTTCCTGATGACCCGGGTGCGAGAGGAATCGCTGGTGCACGGAACGCCGGCCGGGGTGCTGCGAGGGTTGGCCGTCACCGGCGGGGTGATCACTTCCGCGGGTGTGGTGCTGGCCGCGACATTCGCGGCCTTGGGCATCATTCCGATCATGTTCTTGGTCCAACTAGGGTTCATCGTGGCCTTCGGTGTGCTGCTCGATACCCTTGTGGTGCGCTCGCTTCTGGTTCCCGCGCTGGTCCGCGACATCGGCCCCAAGGTGTGGTGGCCCAGCAAGCTGGGCCGTACGAAGTAACGGATGTCTCGTTGGGTGGCGGGGCGGGGGCTGATACGATTGGAACATGTGGATCGGTAAGGGGCGAGCGCAATGCCCGCAACCCGATGGTCCATGCGTCGACTGATTAGATTTCCCGATCCGCCGCCGGCCCCAGAATTTCCTGGGAGCAAACGCGGCCGGTCAATGTGCGCTTCGCGCCATCTTGGCTCTCTCTTTCTTCGGCGACAACGCGCGACGAAACCGTCGTGCGAAGCTTTGAGAGAAAGTACCACGTGAGTCCTACATTCACTTCCCTTGGCGTGCCCGCAATCTTCGCTGAGGTCCTCGCGGCCCAGGGAATCGAAACCGCATTCCCCATTCAGGAAGCAACACTGCCCACCACCCTCAATGGCGGAGACGTCCTGGGACGTGGGCAGACCGGCTCGGGCAAGACCCTTGCCTTCTCCCTTCCGGTGGTCGCCCGCCTCGCGGCCGATCCCAAGCCACGCAAGGCCCGCTTCCCGCGTGCCCTGATCATGGCACCGACCCGCGAGCTGGCTACCCAGATCGCTAAGGTCGTCGAGCCGCTGGCCAAGGCCGTAGACCTGCGCACCGCAGTCGTCTTCGGCGGCGTCTCCCAGGTCCGCCAGGAAAAGGACCTCAACGCCGGGGTCGATATCCTCATCGCCTGCCCGGGCCGTCTCGAAGACCTGCTCAAGCAGCGCGTTGCCGACCTGTCCCGCGTGGAAATCTCCGTGCTGGACGAGGCCGACCACATGGCCGACCTTGGCTTCCTGCCGGTCGTCAAGCGCATCCTGGACCAGGCCCCGCGCGGCATCCAGCACATGCTCTTCTCCGCCACCTTGGATAACGGCGTGGACAAGCTGGTCCAGCGTTACCTCGAGAACCCGACAGTGCACTCGGTGGATGCTCCCTCGGCTTCGGTGAACACCATGGAACACCACGTGTTCATGGTCCACAACGATGACAAGAAGGAACTGATCCGCACCCTGGCTTCCGGCTCCGGTCGCCGCATCATGTTCATGCGCACCAAGCACCATGCCAAGAAGATGGCCGTTTGGCTGACCAAGTGCGGCATCCCGACCGTTGACCTGCACGGCAACCTGAGCCAGAACGCCCGTGACCGCAACCTTGCAGCTTTCTCCGAAGGAAGTGCCCGCGTACTGGTTGCCACCGACGTTGCAGCCCGTGGCGTGCACGTGGACGGCGTCGAGCTCGTAGTTCACGTTGACCCGCCGGCAGAGCACAAGGCCTACTTGCACCGCTCGGGCCGTACCGCCCGTGCCGGTTCGAGCGGAACCGTTGTCACCATCGCCACCCCGGACCAGCAAAGTGACGTCAAGTCGCTGCTGAAGGCTGCAGGCATCAAGGTACCGATCGTCAAGGTAACCCCGAACGCCCAGGTCGTCTCCGACGTCGTGGGAGAGCGTGCCGAGCCCGTTGCCTATGTTGCCCCGCAGCTGCGCAGCACCACCTCAGTTCGCAAGGACACCCTGAACGACTCCGACGCAGCAGGCGGCCGTGGCCGTCGCCGCGGCGGTCGTGGGACCGCCAAGAGCAGCAACGGCGAGGCCCCGCGTGCCCGCACCGAGAGCCGTGGCGGCAACGCCTCAGCCGGTCGTGGCGGCGAACGCCGCACCGAAAACCGCTCGGAGAATCGCGGCGAAGGCCGTGGTTACGCCGCAGCCGGTGGACGCAGTGGGGATCGCCGCAACGACAGCCGCGGTGCCGCAGCTCCACGCGGTGGCGAACGCCGCACGGACAACCGTGCTGATCGCCGTGCCGACTCGCGCCAGGACGACCGCGACGTCGCACGTCGCAGCCCCGTGCCTAACCGCGGATCGGCTGCAGCCCGCAACAACTCGGGCCAGCGTCAGGGTTCCGGCGCAGGCTCCCGCCCTCGCGGCGGCAACACCATTGCCGATGCCCTGGGCACCGAGAAGGTCGAAGCCGCAAACGGTGCCGGCCGTGGCGGACGCTCGCGCGGTCCGCGCCGTGCCACCTCGCCGGCCTCGAACGGTCGCAACTTCTAGTCTCCAAGCCTTCGCGCCGCAGGCGCACAGGCTGAAGACCTTCGGTGGGTCCGGGAATGCAACGCTCGTTGCAATCCCGGGCCCACTGGGCGTTTAACACCCAAGTGTGGGGCCATGGTCTTCATCCTTTTGGGCGAATGAGGCGTTTAGGAGATCATCCCTTGGAGCACCGGCTACGGAGGATCGAACGCCTAATCTGGAGGAAAGAGCACGCGGTGGAACACACCGGAACCGGGGAAGAAGGCTCTCCGGCCACGTGTCACAGCCACCTTGAAACATGGGAGATTTGCCGTGATTGAGTCGTTGCAGGAGTTCACATTCACTTTCCCCGCGGCATTGCAATGGCTCGCGGTGATGTTGGTGTCGGCAGTACCGTTCATCGAGTCCTACTTCGGTGCCGCCCTCGGAGTGGTCGTCGGCATCAATCCGGTGCTGGCGATTCTCGCCGCCATCGTCGGGAACGCCGCCTCCATGCTTCTTTTTGTCAACGGCGCGCATCTGGTGCGGCGCAAGGTGGCCAAGAACCAGGAGGCGCCGAAGCAGAAGTACGCCAAGCTTCGCGCGGCATTTGATAAGTACGGCATTGCCGGGGTGAGCCTGTTGGGCCAAACGATCCTGCCGAGCCAAATCACCTCCGCTGCCCTGGTGTCCTTCGGCGCAGCCAAGGAAAAGGTTATTTTCTGGCAGATCATTTCCATCATCCTCTGGGGCACGGTCTTTGGCCTGCTGGCCTACCTCGGAGTGGACCTGGCGCTGGGCCGCTGACCCACCCCGTTCTCCGCCTGCTCGGAAACCGCAGGCGAACCGCTGGTTCCCTAGCCGCTGTGCCCGGGATCCGCCGCCATCGAGTCCATCACCTGTTGATAGCTGGTGGCGGTGGGCAACGGGGTCGAATCCCTGACCGCGAGGGCGGCCCGGACAGCAGCGTCCATCGCCGCACGGTAGGGCAGCGATCCGGTGCTCAATCGCCGCACTCCCAGGGCGCCAAGCTCGGCGGCCGTATGGTCGGTCGACGGGAGCAGATTCAGCGGCAGGGAGATGCCGCGGACCAGTTCGCTGATCGCCTCGGTTCCTAGAGTGCCGGGGACAAAGATGCCATCGGCACCGGCCTCCGTGTAGATCCGGGCCCGGCGCAGGGTTTCGGCGACGTCGATGTCCTGGTGAAGCCAGACGGTGTCGATGCGAGCGTTGACGAAAACCTCGGGACAGGCCCGCTTTACCTCAGAAATCTTGGCGGCGTGGAGTTCCGGATCGACCAATGCCCCGGAACTGCTGTCCTCGAGGTTGATGCCGTGGACCTTGAGTTCCCTGACATAGGCCGCGACGTCGGCGGGATCATCGAAGAAACCGTCCTCGATATCCATCGAGACGAAGCACCGCAGTCCGCGAAGCTCTTGTGCGAGCTTCAGGGTTTTCTCGGCGATTTCGCGAGCCGCATCCAAGAGTCCATGGCTGGCTGCGACTCCTAGGCTGGTGCTGCCCACTGCGGGAAATCCCGCTCGGAGCAGCGCTCTGGCCGAGCCGAGGTCCAGGCGTTGGGAAGCACGAAGAGCTGTCCTGCGTGGTGCAAGGAGCTAAAGTCCATGGCCAACACCTTTCGCCACTGTGTGCCTTTTCGTATGTCGTAGACGGTTATGCGGACCCGTGCCGGGCCGCAGATGATCCAGCGGGCTCTGCCGAATGAAGATCATCGGGCAGTGCCGTCCACCTATTCCCACGCTACAACCTCCGCGATCGGGTGCACAGGGCGTTCAGAGCTCCAGTCTCGGGCTCCATTCTGGCCGCGGGAAGGGCTCAGGGGTGAGCGGAATTCTCGTCTCAGAGCCGTTCCCTCTGGGCGAACGGTACTCACAGCTAACTCCAAGTTTCCCGGATCTACGCGGAATTTTTCTGGTTTATTGGGTGCTTCCACCCGTTCCGGAGCGAACTTGAGCCGGTTGCACTCAACTTTGAATTGACATCGATTTGCTGAGCGGTAAACTTGAGTCCAGAACGCTCAACCGGTGTGAATGCGGGTTGGCGTTGGAACGTTTCCCCCAGGTAAAGAAGGAGCATCCTCATGTCTCGTGCCGTAGGTATTGACCTCGGAACCACCAACTCAGTTGTATCCGTCCTCGAAGGTGGCGAACCCACCGTTATCGCCAACGCAGAAGGCAACCGCACGACCCCGTCGGTCGTCGCCTTCTCCAAGAGCGGGGAGGTCCTGGTTGGCGACATCGCCAAGCGCCAGGCCGTGAACAACATCGATCGCACCATCGCCTCGGTCAAGCGCCACATGGGCACCGACTGGTCGGTCGATATCGACGACAAGAAGTACACCGCGCAGGAAATCTCCGCCCGTACGCTGATGAAGCTGAAGACCGACGCCGAAGCATACTTGGGCGAAAAGGTCACCGACGCGGTCATCACCGTTCCGGCCTACTTCAACGACGCCGAGCGCCAGGCCACCAAGGAAGCCGGTGAAATCTCGGGTCTGAACGTCCTGCGTATTGTCAACGAGCCCACCGCCGCAGCACTGGCCTACGGTCTGGAAAAGGGCAAGGAAGACGAGCTCATCCTGGTCTTCGACCTCGGCGGCGGAACCTTCGATGTTTCCCTGCTCGAAGTTGGCAAGGATGAAGACGACTTCTCCACCATTCAGGTGCGCTCCACCGCCGGTGACAACCGCCTCGGCGGCGACGACTGGGATCAGCGCGTCGTTGACTGGCTGCTGGCCCAGGCCAAGCAGAAGGGCGCGGACCTGTCCAAGGACAAGATCGCCCTGCAGCGTCTGAAGGAAGCAGCGGAGCAGGCCAAGAAGGAACTCTCCTCGGCCACCTCCACCAACATCTCCTTGCAGTACCTCTCGGTCACCGCCGACGGTCCGGTCCACCTGGATGAGCACCTTTCCCGTGCCAAGTTCCAGGAACTGACCAACGATCTGCTCGAGCGCACCCGCAAGCCGTTCAAGGACGTTATCGCCGAAGCCGGCGTGAAGGTCTCCGAGATCGCCCACGTCATCCTCGTCGGCGGCTCGACCCGTATGCCTGCGGTTGTCGAACTCGTCAAGGAACTGGCCGGCAAGGACGCCAACAAGGGTGTGAACCCGGATGAGGTTGTCGCCGTTGGTGCAGCTCTGCAGGCAGGTGTGCTGAAGGGCGAGCGCAAGGACGTGCTGCTCATCGACGTCACCCCGCTTTCCCTGGGCATCGAAACCAAGGGCGGCGTGATGACCAAGCTCATCGAGCGCAACACGGCCATCCCGACCAAGCGTTCGGAGACCTTCACCACCGCCGAGGACAACCAGCCTTCGGTTTCCATCCAGGTCTTCCAGGGCGAGCGCGAGTTCACCCGTGACAACAAGAACCTGGGCACCTTCGAACTGACCGGCATTGCTCCGGCGCCGCGCGGTATCCCGCAGGTCGAGGTCACCTTCGACATCGACGCCAACGGCATCGTGCACGTCTCGGCCAAGGACAAGGGCACCGGAGTCGAGCAGTCGATGACCATCACCGGCGGCTCCTCGCTGTCGAAGGAAGACATCGAGCGCATGGTTCAGGAAGCCGAGGAGCACGCCTCCGAGGACAAGGCGCGCCGCGAGGCAGCCGAGACCCGCAACGCCGCCGAGCAGGCAGCCTACTCGGTTGACAAGCTCATCAAGGACAACGAAGACAAGCTGCCCGAAGAGGTCAAGACCGAGGTTCAGGCCGACGTTGACGCCCTGAAGACGGTCTTGGAATCCCAGGACAACGATGACGAGGTCAAGGCCGCGTTTGAGAAGCTGCAGGCTTCGCAGACCAAGCTGGGCGAAGCCATCTACTCGCAGGCACAGACCGAAGACTCGGCAGCTGCCGACGAAGCGGCCCCGAACGCCGAAGAGGACATCGTCGACGCCGAGGTTATCGACGAAGACGAAAAGAAGTAAGGAGCGCATCAACCATGTCAGAGGAAACTCACGACGAGGGCGCATCCAACGAGGAAGTCACTCCCGTTGACGAGGCCCACGACTCGGGTGACGCGTTGAGCCAAGCCGAGGCCATCCTCAACGAGGCGGGCACCGAGACCGGGGAAGACACCCCGGTTCCGGATAAGGAAGCCGAATTGCGCAACGACCTGTTGCGTCTGCAGGCCGAATACGTCAACTACCGCAAGCGCGTTGAGCGCGACCGGGACGTGGCTCGCGAGAACGCCGTGCAGTCGGTTCTCACCAACCTGTTGCCGGTACTCGATGACATCGACGCGGCTCGTGCCCACGGGGACTTGACCGATGGACCGTTTGCCTCGATCTCCAACAAGCTCGACACGGTGCTCGAAGGCCTCGGCCTTCAGCGCATCGCCGAGCCCGGCGTGGCATTCGATCCGAATGTCCACGAGGCACTGATCCAGCAGCCACACGCCGAGATTCCGGCGGACCACGTGGCTCAGGTTCTGCGCACCGGGTTCAAGAAGGGTGATCGCATCCTTCGCGCCGCCCAGGTGATTGTCTCCCTCGGGGAGTAATCGCCACAGGCAACAAGTGCAGTAATGCACGATTTGCACCACCAATGTGCGGCGGCTCGCCCCAGGTTCCTTATCAGGAACCGGCGACCCGCCGCACGCCTGGTGGGGCACACCCACAGATTTCTTGTCCCCGCGACGCTCCGGAGGACAAACCATTTTGCAAGAAACAACAAGAGGAGGCGCCTGATGGCAAGCCAAGACTGGGCCGAAAAGGACTTTTACGCCATTCTTGGCGTCTCCAAGGACGCCAGCGACGCAGACATCAAGAAGGCGTACCGGAAGATGGCGCGCAAGTACCACCCGGACACCAACTCCGGCACCGCCGAGTCGGAGCGCAAGTTCAAGGACATCACCGAGGCCAACTCTGTGCTCTCGGACCCCGAGGACCGCCAGCAGTACGATGCCATCCGGGCCATGGGTGGCGGGGCTCGCTTCAGTGCCGGAGGCACAGGCGGTCACGGCGGGGCAGGGGGCAACGACGGCTTCGAGGACGTCTTCTCCAACCTCTTCGGGGGCGGGGGAGGAAGCCGTCGGGGAGGCGGGCAAGTTCCGCCGGAATTCGCCGACCTCTTTGGCGGAGGCGGAGGCTTCGGAGGATTTGGCCAGCAGGCTCCGCGCAAGGGCGCGGATCGAACGGCCAGCACCACGATCTCCTTTGGCGGGTCCATGAAGGGCACCACCATCGGATTGCGTGAGGCCAATGGCGAAGTCATCGATGTACGGATTCCCGCGGGCATCAAGGACGGCCAATCGGTGCGCGTGCGTGGCAAGGGAGCCCCGGGCGGAGCAGGCGCCGGTGACCTGATCGTGAAGGTCAGCGTCAAGCCGCACGCGGTGTTCATCCGCGAGGACAATAACATCCGCATCCACGTCCCGGTCACCTTCGCCGAGGCCGTCCTGGGCGGCCAGATCGAGGTCCCGACCCTGACCGGCGAATCTGTGAAGATGAAGGTGCCGGCAGGCTCCGCCAACGGCCGCACCCTGCGGCTGAAGGGCCGCGGTGTCAAGACCTCCAAGGCCACCGGCGACCTGCTGGTGACACTGGACGTGGTGGTCCCGCAGAACCTCTCCAAGGAAGCCAAGGCCGCGGTGCAGGCCTTTGCCGAAGCCACCAAGGACGAAAACCCGCGCGAGGCCCTGGCCTCCCGGGCAACACTGTAGAGAACTCGACGCCCCGCGCCGCCACCGGTGGCGCGGGGCGCTTTGCTCCACCTGTTAACCAGCAGGGGTGGAAGGAACCGGATGAAAGGCAAGGATCATGAACAATGACCGACTACGGCCGATCTTCGTCATTTCGATGGCAGCCGAATTGGCCGACATGCACCCCCAAACGCTGCGCCAATACGACCGACTGGGTCTGGTTTCCCCCTCCCGGCAGGGCGGCAAACAGCGCCGCTACTCCGAACGCGACGTGGATCTGCTCCGCGAGATCCAACAGCTGTCCAAGGACGGGGTGTCGCTTGAAGGCATCAGACGCATCATGGTCCTGGAAAACCAGGTCGCCGGGTTGCGCTCACGCGTAGGCGAATTGAGTAAAGAGGTGTTCGCCCTGCGCAGCGCCCATCAGGCGGCCGGGCTCGGCCGAGTCTTTGCCGCCGGGTCCACCGGGGACGTGGTGTCCCTGGCCCGCGGACAACGCCCGCGCGGCCGCAGCCAAGCCGTCGTGGTGTGGAAACCACGCAGCAAGTAACGGCGAGAATCTTCCGGGAGATCTCACACCAGATGCCACCACCACCTAGCTATGCCGAGATTTCCGCCGCGGCCCACCGCCGCTTCGAAGCGCTGTGCGCGATCCGCGGACGCCTGCGTTCCACCCACCGCCAGGCCCTGGACGGAACCGCGCATGCCCTGCGCCCCGGCTCCATGGACCCGGCCATCCCCGCCCGACACCTGCTGTACCTGGACCTGTCCCGGCGCGAGCCGTTGGCAGCTATAGCCGTCGGGGATCTGGACACCGCCACGCACGTGACGTTCCAGCTCTCCGGGACCGGCATCCGGGCGCGCAATGCGTTGTGGGGCTCGGTGCGCGAGGCCGGCCAACTCTACCTGGAACAACGCAGGGTCGGCATCGCTGCCCCCGCTGTGGTCGCGTGGCTGGGATATCCGGCCCCAAACCTCGTCAGTGCCCTGCTGAACAACGCGGCTCGGCGCGGTCTGGAGCGCTTGCGTGAAGACTTGGGAACCTTTCTCCAGGTGCGGCCCGATGGTCCGCACCTGGCCATCGAAGCCCACTCCTACGCCGCAACACTTGCCGCGCAGGCGCTGGCGACGGATTCCGCGTGCTCGGTGAGCGCCGACGCATTGGCCATGATCGGATCAGCCGGCATTCCCCGACACCTGGCCGGTGCCCCGGGACGAATCAACGTCCCGCACCAACACCTCTACGCGGCCATCGCCCCGGGCGACCACCTAGCCCGGTGGGGCAGGATGCTCTCGGGCCGTCGGTTGCTTCCGAGCCAGGAATTCAGCGTGGGCGCCAACCCCGGACTCGGCCTGCATGCCGTCTCCGGGCACAACACCTCGCAGTTCCTCGCAGGGGACCCCTACTCGCCCCGCGGCTACCGCGATCCTGAGACCTTGTCCCTGCGGAATATTGCCTTGATTACCACCGGATCACCGCCACTGGCTTAAACGCCGGCGGCGGTGTGCGCCCCCACGGGCCCACACCGCCGCATCGTTCTGTTTGCTACGCGGTCTTGCGGTAGGCAAGGTCGAAGATCAATCGGCCTGCCCTCAACGCCTTGCCCTCGAATCCGGTCAGCGTGCGGCCCTCGAAGCGGGGGGCCCAGCCGCCGCGCTCATCGATGAACTCCGGGTCCTTCTCGTCCTTTTCCAGACCGAAGCGCCGGACCTTGGTGAGATTGCTGGCTTCCCCTGCACGTTCCCCGGGATGAAGGTTCGTGAACGCCTCGGAAGCATCGAAAACCTCACGCATCTGCTCGGCGTAGTTGGACCAGTCGGTGGCCAGTCGGACCACGCCTCCGGGAACCAGGACGCGCTCGAGCTTCGGGACAAATGTGTCCTTGATCAGGCGGCGCTTGTGGTGGCGGATCTTGTGCCACGGGTCGGAGAAAAAGATCCAGATCTCTTCGGCTGAAGCCTCGGGAAGCATCAGGTCAAGGACTTCGGGGGCGTTAGCTTGGACGGCACGCACATTGGTCAGTTCGTTGTTTTCCACCCGGACCATCAGGGCTGCAAGCCCGGGACGGTAGACCTCCACCGCCAAGAAATCAGTGTCCCGGTTTCCGCTGGCGGCGTGGGACATGGCCTCGCCTAGGCCCGAGCCGATCTCCACGATCAACGGTGCCTTGCGGCCGTAGACGGCCGCCTGGTCGAACTCGTAGCCATCGGCCACCGAGGTGTTCGTCCGCTTGCGGGGCGGCTCGATGATGTATTTGTGTGCGGTTCGTTCCCAGGCGTCGGCACGACGGCCCTGCAGGCGGTTACCGCGTCGGACAAACGACACGGGTTCATTTTGGTAGAAGCTGGGGTCTTCGACGGCGCGGCCGGTGACCGGCAACTTTCGTTCGGGGGGAATGCTCATGGGCTTAAGGGTAGCGAACTTCATCGGAGGGTCTTAGCTACCTTGTTGCCGGGACTCGTGGTGGGTCGCAATGCCCGGGTGTAGCTTTCCCCTGCCTTGAGCCCCACAGGTCCCAGCAGCTCGCTCACTGTGACAAAGGTGTACCCTTTGGCGCGCAGGCCCTCCAAGACCTTGGGCACCGCCGCGATGGTGCTGGAATGGATGTCGTGCATCAGCACGATCGATCCCGGGCTGCTCTGGTTAACCGCGGAATCAATGACTTTGGCGGTGTTGCGGTGCTTCCAGTCCAGGGTATCGACGTCCCATAGGATCACCGGGGTCCGGGCCAGACGGTCGGTGATCGAGTTGCGCGCCCCATACGGTGGGCGCAGGAGCGTCGCCGGATGGTCCACGGCCTGGGCGATCACGGCGTTGGTGCGGTCAATCTCACGTTGGATCGTCGGCGCCGGCAGCGCCGTCAGGGAGCGATGGCTCCAGGTGTGGTTCCCGATTTCATGGCCTTCTGCAGCCATGCGTTTGAGGAACTTTGGCCGCAGCTTGGCGTTGGGACCGGTGACGAAGAATGTTGATGGTGCCTGTGCTGCTTTCAGCATGTCCAGTAGTTTCCCGGTGCCCGGCCCGGGTCCGTCATCGAAGGTCAGCGCCACACACTTGGTTTTGGCGCAGTTGATGTTGCGCGGCGGTGAGCTCTGCTCTTCGGGCGGCTCTGGAGATCCTTCCCCGGCATCCGGGGTTGGAACGCCGTCCTCCTGCTGCGGGTCGGCCTGTTGCGAGGTGTCCAGCTGCACCCGAGGACTTGGCGTCGTTGAGGCTTCGCGGGCCAAGACACCGAACGTCGAGAGCAACGGAGCAACGCGCGCTGCGTTGACGGTGACGACCAGGGGCCCTGTTGACCCGGGGCCGAGGACATTGTCATCGAACTCGATCAGGGCGTTTCCCTCGAAGTCGAAATTCACCGAGTCGAGCCACTCATCGTCGAGGTCAAGGATGTTGCCGATCGCCACGCGCGAATCGGCGGATGCAGCTTGGATGACAAATTCCTTGAACTCGGTCCAATCATCATCGGTCCCGAACAGATCTTCTGAGCCGCGGACAGCAGAATCCCGTGGGCCGAACCATTGAGTCCTGTATTGCGTGCCGCTGTCGGAAAGCGACGACGAAAAAGTGTTGATCCGAATTCCCACAACCTTGCTGGATACGGCGGTCAAATGGCTGCGGATGTTCAGTTCCACCCCGGGGATCGCCTCCTGTCCCGGAGCCTGTTTGTTCTCCGCGGTGAACGCGGCGGTCGCAGCCGTAACGAACTCTGATTGCGCCCGGGAGATCTCGGGCAGCGAGGTGACGGCGAAATGCCGAATGAAGATGTGGCGGTGTTCATCGCTCTGGGTTACCGCCTCCAGATCGGGAACCAGGAGCAGGGACAAGGCATCGGTTTTCTGGTGCCCTGCATCGGATGGGTACCTGGATACCTGGTTGGTCGGCGTTTGTGGACCCTTCGGAGAACCGGGTAGCGGCGCGCAACCCGTGACCAAACCCATGATGATAATCCAGATGGCAAACAGGGAGCATTTTCGACCAATCGCAAACGGCATCCGATAATCTTCCCCGTTTTTCTGAGGCATATCGAACTCACAGAACCGTTCCGCGGAATCGTTAGAAAGCGTTATCAAACAAATGGGGGATCGCTCAGGGTGATACCCCATGGTGCGGCACAGGAACATGCGCGATGCTTGAATCATGCGAAACACTCTTTCAGTGCTCCTGAACGTCATTTGGCTTGTCTTTGGTGGGATCTGGCTGGCTGCTGGGTACCTCTTGGCCGGTGTCATCTGCTGCCTGCTCATTGTCACCATCCCCTTTGGCATTGCCTCCTTCCGTATTGCCATATACGCGCTGTGGCCATTCGGTCGCACGGTAGTAGACCGTGGCAGGGTAGGTGCTTTCTCGACTATTGGAAATGTCATCTGGGTACTAGTTGCCGGTATTTGGATCGCCATCGGCCATGTATTGACCGCGATCCCCATGTTTGTGAGCATTATCGGCATCCCGCTGGGCATCGCGAACCTGAAAATGATCCCGATTTCGCTCATGCCGCTCGGCAAGGAAATCGTGCCCAGTACCCACTACTTCCCGGGGACCCGTTAACGGCGGTTTCCCGTACGCGCGTCATGAGGTTGTGGCACGGTAGGCCCTGACCGGACACTCGCTCCTGCGCGACGAAAAAATCAGTGGCCCGGAGGCCTTTTTCTCTTGTAACTTCGGTGCGCACTTTCTAGCCTGTGAAGGTGGATTGAGAGCCAAACGCCGAGTCGACGGGAAGAGCCCATGAAAGATCTCATCAACTGTCTGTGGTTCGATAACCAAGGACTTGAAGCGGCCCGGTACTACACCGGTATTTTTCCGAATTCAGCCATCACAACACAGCTTGATCTGGATAGCCTTGGGCACCCGGCGAGCGAGCCCCTGACGGTGGAGTTCCATCTCAAGGGACGCCCCTTTGTCGCCTTGAATGGGGGACCGCTCTTCACCTTCAATGAGTCCATTTCCTTTCAGATCATGTGTGAGAACCAGGCCGAGGTCGACTACTACTGGGGTGAGCTCACCGCAGGGGGTCAGGAGAGCCAGTGCGGATGGCTTAAGGACCGCTTCGGGGTTTCATGGCAAGTGGTTCCCACTCGCATGGTTGAGCTGCTCAGCGATCCGGACCCGGAGATTGCACGTCGGGTGACCGAAGCCTTCATGACCATGAAGAAGCTGGATATTGGCGTCCTGGAGGCTGCCGCCCGAGGGTGAATAAGTGCGGGGATGACAGACCGCTCCACACAGGATGGCTAAGTCGAGGTATTCCTCCCCTCTGCCAACGGTAAATTCGCAGTCAGGGACTCCCTCCGCCAGATTCTCAGCCTCCGGGGAATCCAGGGAGCGAAAGTAATCCTGCCCAGAAGCTGCTATCTGGCGTCGAACGCATCGGCCAGGTTGACTGTCATGACACCGCCTCGAGGGGGAGAGGCCGTCAACTCCGGGATCTGCGCGGTCATGGGCGGCGGATCCACCATTCGTATATCTGGACACAGGCGCGGTGCCTGAAGATCAAGCCGAAGCGACAGCGACCCGCACCGGGACGCAATCGTTTCGACTTTCTCGTGGGAATATTCCTCCTTCAAGCATAGTTGAGTGAGGTAGACTCAAGTTTGAGTAATCCCCCACGACGAAAGGATGAATATGGACACCAAGCTGACAACCAAAAGCCAAGAGGCGCTTTCCGCGTCGGGAATGAATGCCTCCACCGCGGGAAACCCCCAGGTGGAGCCCGTTCACCTGCTCAAAGCCCTGATGGACCAGCGTGAATCGGTGGCCGTGGCCTTGCTCAAGGCAGCTGGAATCGACCCGGACCAAGTCTCCGTACAAGCCAGCTCCGCGATTAAGTCGCTTCCGGCCTCCTCCGGAAACAGCGTGGCCCAAGCCCAGTATTCGCGCGGGATCATCCAAACAATCAGTGCCGCCCAGCAGGCGGCCGCAGCCATGGCTGATACCTACGTCTCCACCGAACACCTCCTGCTCGGATTGAGTGAGGACACCGGGCCCGCGGGCCGGGCACTGCGCGACTCGGGTGCCACTCGGAAGGCACTGGACAGCGCATTGCCAGGAATCCGGGGAGATCGCAAAGTCAACAACCCCGACCCCGAGAACACCTTCCAGGCACTGGAAAAGTTTGGCACCGATATGACGGCCATTGCCCGTTCGGGCAAGCTTGACCCGGTAATTGGACGCGACGCAGAGATTCGCCGATTGGTCCAGGTGCTCTCCCGCCGTACCAAGAACAATCCCGTGCTCATCGGCGAGCCGGGCGTCGGTAAGACCGCAGTGGTCGAGGGCTTGGCCCAGCGCATGGTCGCCGGGGACGTCCCCGAATCCCTGCGTGGCAAGACACTGATCGCCCTGGATCTGGGATCGATGATAGCCGGGGCGAAATACCGCGGGGAGTTCGAGGAGCGACTCAAAGCGGTGTTGGAAGAGATCAAGGGCTCCGATGGACAAATTGTCACGTTCATCGACGAGATCCACACCGTGGTCGGTGCGGGTGCTTCCGAAGGAGCGATGGACGCCGGCAACATGCTTAAGCCCATGTTGGCCCGCGGCGAGCTGCGCCTGATCGGTGCCACGACGCTAGAGGAATACCGCAAAAACATCGAGAAGGACCCTGCCCTCGAGCGCCGTTTCGCTCAGGTCTACGTGGGCGAACCGTCCGTCGATGACACCATTGCGATCCTGCGCGGGCTCAAGCAACGCTACGAAGCCCACCACAAGGTCACCATCGCCGACTCTGCCCTGGTGGCCGCGGCCGGACTTTCCGACCGCTACATCTCCGGGCGTCGGCTTCCGGACAAGGCGATCGACCTGGTCGACGAAGCCGCAAGCCGGCTGCGCATGGAGATCGACTCGGCCCCCGAGGAAATCGATGCACTGCGCCGCTCGGTGGACCGGCTGACCATGGAAGAGCTGGCCCTGACCGGTGAAACCGACCCGGGCTCACGCGAGCGACTCGAAGTACTGCGTGCCGACATGGCCGACAAGAAGGAAGAGCTTGATGGTCTGAACGCGCGCTGGGAATCGGAAAAGGCGGGCCTGAACCGGGTCGGTGATCTGAAGGTCCGGCTGGACGAGCTGCGCTCGAGAGCCGAGAAGCTTCAGCGCGAAGGAAACCTGGAGAGCGCCTCAAAGCTGCTCTACGGGGACATCCCGGCCTTGGAAAAGGAACTGGCGGACGCCGCCCAGGACGAGGCCGGCCGCGACGCCGAGGAGCTCATGGTGGCCGAGGAGGTCACCGCTGACGATATCGCCGAGGTCATCTCCGCCTGGACCGGTATCCCCGCAGGCCGCATGCTGCAGGGCGAAAGCCAGAAGCTGCTGGACATGGAAGGCTTCCTGGGCCACCGGTTGATCGGCCAACAGAAGGCCGTGGCCACGGTCTCCGACGCGGTGCGCCGGGCCCGGGCCGGGATTTCGGATCCCAATCGCCCCACCGGATCCTTCCTCTTTCTGGGCCCCACCGGCGTCGGCAAGACCGAACTTGCCAAGGCCCTGGCCGACTTCCTCTTCGACGACGAGCGCGCCATGGTCCGCATTGACATGTCCGAGTACTCAGAGAAGCATGCCGTCTCCCGGCTGGTCGGTGCCCCTCCGGGCTACGTCGGCTACGAAGAAGGCGGGCAGCTCACCGAGGCGGTACGTCGCAGGCCGTACTCGGTGGTGCTCCTGGACGAGGTGGAAAAGGCCCACCCGGAAGTCTTTGACATCCTGCTGCAGGTGCTCGACGACGGTCGTCTGACCGATGGCCAAGGGCGCACCGTGGACTTCCGCAATGTCATCCTGATCATGACCTCGAACCTGGGGTCGCAGTTCATGGTTGACCAGACCTTGGACGAGGACATCAAGCGCGAGTCCGTGATGAACATGGTCAATGCCTCCTTCAAACCAGAGTTCCTGAACCGTCTTGACGACGTGGTCATGTTCGACGCGCTATCCCTGGAGGAGCTCGGTTCGATCGTCTCGCTGCAGGTTGACGAGCTGGCTCGACGACTGGCCGGCCGACGGCTGGCACTCGAGGTTGACGCGGCCGCGCGTGACTGGCTGGCGTTCACCGGGTTCGATCCGGCCTTCGGGGCTAGGCCGCTGCGCCGGCTGGTGCAGCGTGAGATCGGTGACAGGCTGGCGCGTGAATTGCTCTCCGGGCGCATCGTGGACGGCGACGCCGTGCTGGTGGCCGTCAATCAAGACGGCGACGGCCTGGCGTTGACCTCGCGCAGTGGCGCCTAGCCGCCGCACTGTACGGCCCGGTGCGGTGTCGGACGCGTCGCTCCAGACGCGGCTGGCACCGCACCGGTGCATCCGACTTAGGTGTTCAGGGCGGCTTCGGTGTCTTCCTTCAGCATCGAGACCCGTACGCTTCCCTCGTTTAGGGCCAAGAAACAGGCGACCATCCGGTCCCCGTCCTGCCAAGTTGCTTCCGATGGCCGGGAGAAGTGATAGGACCACCCGGTGTCTAGGGGGCTTGCTGGATCCAGGGCCACGGACTTGCACAGCTGTTCGGACTCGTTCAGGATTTTTTCGGCCCCGGGGAATTCGCCGTCATCGAGGGTGAAGGTTTCGATCAGCTGGGCGTTGTGTGCTGTCGGGCAGGTCACCACCGTGGAATTTTCCAGGGGTCCGGTAAAGCCCTGCAAACAATCTCCGGACTGTAACTGCTCGGCCGGGACGTCGATAGCGATCACCCCGTCGATGCCAGGGGATGCGTTTCTTGTCACCTCGGCGGCGGGAGCTTGGGCATCTTGTCCACCGAAGAACGTGTTGGCCCCGTAGATGAGAATCAGCATGACGCCCAGGGCTCCAACCAGCACCCACAAGGCAGGGGCGCGCCACCCCGAGCGCCTTTCTGACATAGCGCTCAAGGCTGGAAGCGCGGCCTTGGGCTCCGGCTCTGGCAAATCAGGCAAGCAAGCTCCCCTGCAGGTGGCAGTCGACTTGGTGGACAAAATAATACTCTACCGGCAGAACGGTGGTTCCGTGCGGGCACTCGCCGCCGAATCATGTTAACCTTGAAATACGGAAGAATTAGTCACATATTCTGGGGCCTCCAGCCATTAAGGCTGGACCACCTCCAGATCTACTGAAAAAAGGGGGTCACGCCATGGGGCGCGGCCGTCAGAAGGCAAAAGCGACACGACAGGCCCGGGATATGAAGTATTACTCCCCGGCAACTGACCTGTCCGCCTTGGAACGCGAGCTTGGAAAGAATCGTGGTCACAGCACCTCGAATTCAAGCCCAGTCGATGTACCTTTGGAACCCGATTATTCGGACTACGAAGATAAGTACGCCGACGAAGACGACGAGGACGACCAACGGCGCATCAGCTGATGCGCCGACTCCCTGAAGTGACCCCGGAGAAATCCGGAGTCGTGGGTTCTCCGGAACACAAGAACGGCAACCGTGGCCACCACGCAAAACATGCGTTGGTGACCGCGGTCTTTGTCGTCGGCAACAGAACAGGGTCCGGACCATGAGTCGCGAGAGTGACCTGGGCATCCGCATGGCCCATCGGGCCGCCATTCGTTCCATCGAACGCGTGGTGGGGGAGAGTGCCCCCTTGCAGTACCCTCAGGTGGCCTGCAACGGGATCCGCAGGATGCTGGAAGCCGGTTCGGTACTGGTGCTCACCGGTGCCGGGGTTTCTACCGACTCCGGGATCCCGGACTACCGGGGACCTAACGGTTCGCTGCTGCGCCACCGACCCATGACCTACCAGGAGTTCCTGCACGATCCCCACGCCAGACACCGGTATTGGGCGCGTAGCTTCGTGGGCTGGCGACATATGGCCCTGGCCTCGCCCAACTCCAGCCACCGGCGTTTGGCCACCTGGGAAGCGACAGGGAAGCTCAGCGGCATCGTGACGCAAAACGTCGATGGGCTGCATGTGGCAGCGGGCTCGATGAACGTCATTGCCCTGCACGGGGATCTGGAACAGATCAGCTGCCTGAACTGCGGTGCGCTCGAGGGCAGGGTGCAACTCGACGCCAGGTTGCACGAGGCTAACCCCGGCTACCTCGAACGCATTGACCTTGATCCCTCGCTGGTGAACCCGGACGGCGACGTGTCGCTCGATGAAGCCCACGTGGCCGAGTTCCACATGGTCGGCTGTCTGGTCTGTGGGTCCCCGGCGCTGAAACCCAATGTGGTGTACTTCGGCGAGAACGTGCCGGCCGAACGCAAGGCACGGCTCAAGGAACTTCAGGCCCGCTCCGCCTCGTTGCTGGTGATCGGGTCCTCGCTGGCGGTGATGAGCGGCTACAAGCTGCTGCTCGATGCCCGCGCCGCCGGCAAACCCGTCGGGCTGATCAATGGCGGGCCGACCAGAGGCGACGCCAAATCCGACTACCGGTGGCGCAGCAACATCGCCGAGGCGCTTGAACGCCTGGACGCGGTACCGACCCCGGACCCGGCAGCAGAAGCCAGAGCCCGCCCGATGTAGCACGGCAGCCACTATGGCGCTGCTGGCACCTAGACGGCACCATAACGACAAACGGGGCCCGTACCTTGAGGTACGGGCCCCGCGTGATCGGGTGAGAGCAGTGCTAGCCGGCGAAGTTGCCGCGCATCAGCACAGCACCGCCGTCCACGCCCTTGGCACCCTGGACGTAATCCAGACCAGCGGTCGTGGCCTCATCGGTGATGGTTCCGACCTTGCCCATGACCCATGAGGTCATGCCGCGGGCGTTGAGGCGGGCCAGCGCCGCGTCGGCGACCGAAGCGTCAACGATGGCAACCATGCCCACCCCGAGGTTCAGTGTGCGCTCCAGGTCAGGCTGCGGCACGGAACCGAGCTCGGCCATGACCTTGAATACGGCCGGCAGTTCCCAGCTGTTGCGCTCCACGGTGGCCATCAGACCCTGCGGCAGCACGCGGGCCAGGTTGGCTGCCAGGCCGCCGCCGGTGACGTGGCTGAAGCCGTGAATGTTGATGGCGCCGTCGACGTTGAACGCGCGGATCAGATCCAAGCAGTCCATGGTGTAGATACGGGTCGGCTCGAGCAGCTCTTCGCCTAGGGTGCGGCCGAACTCGGGCACGTGGCGGTCCAGGGCCCAGCCGGCGTGGGCCACGACGCTGCGGACCAGCGAGTAACCGTTGGAGTGGATACCGGAGGCGGCCATGCCGATGACGACGTCGCCGTCCTTCACCCGCTCCGGACCCAGCAGGCCATCGGCCTCGACGATGCCGGTGGCTGCGCCGGCGACATCGTATTCGTGCTCGCCCAGCAGTCCCGGGTGTTCGGCGGTTTCCCCGCCAACCAGTGCGGTTCCGGCGATGGTGCAGCCCTCGGCGATGCCGCGAACGATGTCCGCGATGCGCTCCGGGACGACCTTGCCGCAGGCGATGTAGTCGGTCATGAACAGCGGCTCGGCACCGACCACAACGATGTCATCCACGACCATGCCGACCAGGTCCTGGCCGATGGTGTGGTGGATGTCCATGGCCTGGGCGATCGCCACCTTGGTACCCACACCGTCGGTGGAGGTGGCCAGCAGCGGCTTCTTGTAGGACAGGAACTTCGAGGCGTCGTAGAGACCGGCGAATCCGCCGACTCCGCCCAATACGTTCGAGTTGTGCGTGGCCTTGATGGCACCCTTCATCAACTCAACGGCGCGGTCACCGGCCTCAACATCGACACCGGCCGAAGCATAGGTGATTCCGGAATTCTCAGGGGTGGCGCTTGTCATCTCTGAAACTGTCCTTTACTTAGTTGCGCGGTGTTTTGTCTTCGGCGGTGAGAGCCGATTCAAATTCCGCATCCGGGCCCGGCTCACATCCAGCCTGGTTGCTACGTTCAAGCAAGTTCTTGCCCCGCAGTTCGGCATCGGGCAAGGCGATCGGGTATTCCCCGGAGAAGCAGGCGGTGCACAGTCGCTCGCGCGGCTGCTTGGTGGCGCCGATCATGCCGCCTTCGGAAATATAGGCCAGCGAATCGGCGCCGATGGACTTGCCGATTTCCTCGACTGCCGCACCGTTGGCGATCAGCTCCGCACGGGTGGCGAAGTCGATGCCGTAGAAACACGGCCATTTGATCGGCGGGGAAGAGATCTTCACGTGGATCTCCGCGGCACCTGCCTCGCGCAGCATCCGCACCACGGCACGTTGGGTGTTGCCGCGCACGATCGAATCATCGACCACGACCACGCGCTTTCCCTTGATCACCGGTTCCAGGGCGTTGAGTTTGAGCTTGATGCCCAGCTGGCGCAGTGTTTGCGACGGCTGGATGAAGGTGCGGCCCACATAGGCGTTCTTCACGAAGCCGTGGGCGAAGGGGATGCCTGACTGCTCGGCGTAGCCGATGGCTGCCGGGGTCCCGGATTCCGGGACCGGGATGACGATGTCGGCGTCGGCGGCATTCTCGCGGGCCAGCTGGCGGCCCATTTCCACGCGCGACTCGTACACCGAACGGCCATTGATGGCGGCATCGGGGCGCGCCAAGTACACGTACTCGAAGACGCAGGCGGCCGGGGTCGCGGCGCCGAAGCGTCGGGAGCGGACACCTTCTTCGTCGATGGCGATGAATTCGCCCGGTTCGATCTCACGGATGAAGCTGGCACCGACGGTGGCCAGGGCAGCCTGTTCGGAGGCCACGACCCAGCCGCGCTCCAGACGTCCCAGTACCAGCGGGCGCACACCGTAGGTGTCGCGTGCCGCGTACAGGGTGTGTTCGTCCATGAAGGTGAAGCAGAAGGCACCGCGCAGCTTGGGCAGCAGCGCCATGGCCGCCTCTTCGAGGGTTTCGCCCTCGACACCGTTGAGCAGGGCCGTCACCAAGGCGGTGTCGGTGGTGTTGCCCTGGGCGATTTCGCCGCGAACCTTTTCCCCGGATTCCTCCTGGATGGCGTTGACCATCTGAAGCAGTTCCGCCGAGTTAGTCAGGTTCCCGTTGTGAGCCAGGGCCACGGTGCCGGCCGCGGTGGGGCCGAGCGTCGGCTGAGCATTGGCCCAGTGGCTCGCTCCGGTGGTGGAATACCGGCAGTGTCCAATGGCTAGGTGCCCACGCATCGAGTTCAGGGTGTTCTCATCGAACACCTGGGAGACCAGACCCATGTCTTTGTAGACATTGATCCGCTCTCCATCGCTGGTGGCCAGTCCGGCCGATTCCTGCCCGCGATGCTGCAGCGCATACAGACCGTAATAGGTCAGCTTCGCTACTTCTTCGCCGGGGGCCCAAACACCGAAGACACCGCATTCGTCCTGCGGTCCCTTCTCGTTGGGCAAAAGATCATGATTGAGGTTTCCGTCGCCACGCGCCATATCAATTATTCTCTCATGAGCCGGGAGTAGGTACGGGCGTGAGATCCCGCACGGGGCTGCTTCTAGCGGTGCTCGGGCTCACCCATCGGCACGGCAAGCGCTCGACGTGCCTTTTTTCGTGTGATGCGATCCACAACCAGAAATACTACGCCGGCGAGCAACACGCCGATGAAGGCGAAGCCGACGGAGAGGAATCCGGCCACCGCGGAACGGGTGAAGTCGGCCGATTCCTGGCCGGTGTAGGCGGAAATAAAGGCGATCACCACACCCACCAGTGCGCCGATGCCCACGAACGGCCAGAACTTGGGTGCAGCGTAAACCGAGACCTCGACGTTCCGTGGGTCCTTCTGGACAGGGGCGGGAGTGTTGGGGTGCTGGCTGGATTCCATACCTCTAGGGTACTAAACCAGCGGCAGCTCGGCCGACAGGTCCGCACGCAGCCCGGAAGCGTTCACTTTCCCCGAGGCCAGGGCCGCCGCCCAGCCGACCCTTCCGGAGGCCAGTGCCAACCAGAGGGGCGCGGGCAGCTCGATGACATTAGGCGGAGTGCCGCGAGTATGCCGAGGTCCGGGGATGCACTGGGTCACCCCGAATGGCGGAACCCGCACCTCGACCGAGTTGCCCTCGGCCCGGGTGGCCAGTTCCTCCAGGGTGTAGCGCACCGCCATGGCGATGAGCGGACGGGGCAGCTCGGCAGCCCCTTCCACGTCGTTCTGGATCCAGCGGCGGAAAGCAGCCGCACCCTCGGCCGGGTCAATGCGTCGTTTCACGGCCATGGGGGATCAGGCTTCCAACGCATCGAGTACGCCGGAGGCCAGACGCACCGATCCCACCGGGACCCCGCCACCAAGCACCGGACGGGTCAGCTTCGCCAGAATCGCGGTCAGCGCACGCGTCGGAATGGCCCCGGCATTGGCCAGCAAGGTCAGGCCCAGCAGGTCGCTTCCGCGCCCCGACCCATCGGCCATCTTCACCGCTACCGCGGTTCCACAGGGAGCGGCCAGCACCAGCACGCCCTCGGCGCCCAGCTTGGCAATGACGCCCAGGTCCTCCATGATCACGGAGTTGGGCAGCCCGTGGCCCTGGACCGCCCATGGGTAGTCGAGCATGGCCGTGGCAATGGTCGCGGCCCGCGCATCGGCGTGTTTGTTGCCCGGGGCCAAGGCCAGCTTGGAGGTGGCCCGGGCCAGTCCGGCCAGTGAGATCACCGGAACCGGAGCACCACATCCGTCCACGCCTACATGGGAGACGGACTCGCCGGCATATTCCTCGATGACCTCGATGACGCGCTGCTGCAGCGGGTGCTCAGGGGAGAGATAGGTCTTGGTGTCCCAGTTGTTTTCGGTGCACGCCCACAGAAATGCTGCATGCTTGCCCGAGCAGTTGAAAAAGAGCGGGGATTTCTCGGCTCCGGCGCGAATCTTTTCGTCGCGGGTCGATTCGTCGCCGGGCCAGGCCTCTGGACACAACAGGTCTTCCACACTCAAACCGGCCTTGGCCAGCATCGATTCAACGACCTCGGTGTGTTCGGTGCTGCCCACGTGGCTGGCGCAGGCCATCGCGACCTGGGCGCCGCGCAACGGCACACCGCACTGCATGGATGCCAGGGCCTGGAACGGTTTGAGCGCCGAACGCGGGTAGATGCGCAGATCCGGGTTTCCCAGCGCCGTGAGCACCTCGCCGGTTCCATCGATGACGACGGCCGTTCCGCGGTGGCGGGATTCAATGAAGCCGTTGCGTTCCAGCACGACGAGATCGACGGTATCGGAAGCAATCAAGGTTTTGGCCATGTGATCTAGTTTACTGTCCGCCGGGCTTCGAGCAGTGCAACGATGAAATCTGAGCCGGGTTCCAGCGGACGCATGTCCCAGGTGGAAAAGCGTGCGGCGAACCTGAGCCCGGCGGCTGCCGCATCCCGCTCAAAGGTTTCCAGCGCGTAGCCCTTGAGTAGGGAGAATCCCACCACGAGCCGGCCGGTCGGGGACAAATGTGCGGCCAAGGACTTCAGTACCGCGCCCGTGCTGCCAGGAGCCACGAAGGCCAAGACATTGCCCGGGGACACAATCACCTCAAATACTTCGTGTTCCCCGGCCTCGTCGCGGAGCTCTAGCGCGGCCAAGTCCCCGACCAGCCAGCGCGAACCGGGAAAGTCCGTTTGGGCGGCGGCAAGTAATTCGGCATCCAGGTCAACACCGGTGACCTGGTGTCCGCGCGCAGCCAGTGCCCCTCCCACCCGGCCGGTGCCGCATCCAGCATCCAATACCTTGGCCCCGCGCGGTGCCACGGCATCGACAAAGCGGGCCTCGCCGTCCAGATCGGAGCCCGAGGTACGTAGTTGCGCAAAGCGGTCGATGTAGTTCTTTGCCTGTGCCGGATCCAAGCGGGCCTGCCGCTGCCACAATGTTTCGAATTCCATGGTTTCGAGCATAGGCGCACGGCCCGGGTCACTGCCGGAGCCATGCTGATGCCAATGCGTCGGGACCGTGACCTCGCGCGGCGCCGGCCCCGGCCAAACCCGGTAGGCTTAAGCCTCGTGAAGGTACTGGTTATTGGCCCCGGAGGCCGCGAACATGCACTGATCCGCGCTTTGGCTGCGGATCCCTACGTCACCGATCTGCATTGCGCTCCTGGCAATGCCGGAATCTCGCGTGATGTCACCACCCACCAAATCGACGCGCAGGACACCGAAGCAGTGGTGGCACTGGCTCGGAAACTGGGCTCGGAACTGGTGATCGTTGGTCCCGAGGCACCGTTGGCGGCAGGTGTCGCCGACGCGCTGCTCGCAGCTCAGATCCCCGTTTTCGGACCCACCCAGGCTGCAGCCCAGCTGGAGGCCTCCAAGGCCTTCGCCAAGAACGTCATGGCCGAGGCCGGGGTTCCCACCGCGATGGCCATGGTCGCCACCAACACGCAGGAAGCTGCCGAGGCATTGGACTCCTTTGGCGCCCCCTACGTGGTGAAGGACGACGGACTGGCCGCGGGCAAGGGCGTTGTGGTCACCTCCGACCGCGCCGAGGCTCTGGCTCACGCGCAGACCTGCTTCGAAGCAGGCGGCACGGTGGTCATCGAGGAATTCCTCGACGGCCCTGAGGTCTCCGTCTTCGTGATCTGCGATGGCACCCACGCCGTCCCGCTGGCCCCCGCCCAGGACTTCAAGCGCATCTTCGATAATGACGAAGGCCCCAACACCGGCGGCATGGGCGCCTACTCGCCACTGCCCTGGCTCCCGGCCGGCTTCGTGGATGAGGTCATGGATCGCGTTGCCTACCCGACCCTGCGCGATATGGAATCCCGTGGCACACCCTTTACCGGGGTGCTGTACTGCGGCCTGGCCATCACCTCCCGCGGCATCCGCGTCATCGAATTCAACGCACGCTTCGGTGACCCCGAAACCCAGGCCGTGCTCGCACGGCTCAAGACCCCGCTCGGCGGACTGCTCATGGCTGCGGCCAAGGGCGAGCTGGACGACGACGAGCAGCTCCATTGGCGCCCCGAGACCGCCGTCGGCGTGGTCATGGCCGCCGAAAACTACCCCGAATCCCCGATCAAGGGTGCGCCCATCACCGGCCTAGATGCTGCAGCGGCACTCGAGGACGTCTCGGTGCTGCACGCCGGAACCACCACCAATGCCGAAGGCGAAATCATCGTCGACGGCGGCCGGGTGCTGGCGGTCGTGGGCCTCGGCGCCGACCTGCACTCGGCGCGCGCGAAGGCTTACGCGGGAGTCGCAGCCATCTCTTGGGACGGTGCCCAGCACCGGACCGACATCGCGTTGAAGGCCGCCAACGGCCAGATCAACATCGCGGAAGGAACCCACTGATGTCAGGCCTGCAAACCGAAACCCTGGATCTCGAGGGCTGGACGCACCACTATTCCGGCAAGGTCCGGGACCTCTACATTCCTGCCGGTTCCTCCTTCGCGGAAACCGATCGGGTGCTGGTGGTTGCCAGCGATAGGATCAGCGCGTTCGACTTCGTGCTGGAATCCGAGATCCCCGACAAGGGCAAGGTCTTGACCCAGCTGAGCCTGTGGTGGTTCGAACAGCTGGCAGAGATCCCCAACCACGTGATCTCCACCGAGGTCCCCGACGCCGTGGCCGGGCGTGCGATGGTGTGCAAGAAACTGGACATGTTCCCGATCGAGTGCATCGCCCGCGGCTACCTGACCGGGTCGGGCCTACTCGAGTACAAGGAACGTCGGACCGTGTGTGCGCTGCCGCTGCCGGCGGGCCTGGTTGATGGTTCGAAGCTGGAACCGGCGATCTTCACCCCTTCGGCCAAGGCCGAGGTCGGCGAACACGACGAGAACATCACCTTTGAGCAAACCGCTGCCCGCATCGGCGGCCAACAAGCAGCCGACCTGCGCGATGCCACCTTGGCCTTGTACACGCGAGCCGAGGCTATCGCCCGCACCCGCGGCATCATCCTGGCCGATACCAAGGTCGAATTCGGCATCGATCCGGCCAACGGCCAGATCACCCTGGGTGACGAGGTGCTGACCCCGGATTCCTCGCGCTTCTGGGACGCCACCACCTACGCGCCGGGGCAGGCACAGTCCTCCTTCGACAAGCAATTTGTCCGGGATTACCTCACCTCGGCGGCCTCGGGTTGGGATAAGAACTCGGGTGCGGAACCTCCGGCGTTGCCGGCACAGATCATCGAGCGCACCCGCGAACGCTACATCGACGCCTATGAGCGCCTGACGGGGCTCAGCTTCAGCGCCTAAACTCGCAAGACTGTACAACGCCTCGGGGGGCCCAGTTCATCATGAACCGGGCCCCCCGAGGCATTTCTCATTCGGTGGGGTCTCTGGCTCGTGGCCAGCGGTGGCTAGGCGCCCCGGCGCAGGTGATACAGCACGTACCCGTAGGACAATTCGGTGCGCCCCGGGTTTTGCTGCAGCCATGGTTCCACGGCCTCGGGCGGAAACTCCATGCGCAAAACCCGGCCCAGATCCCCGGGACTCTGAAAGCTCCAGCTGCTCATCACCTCGTGGCGTTGGGCGCCGGCCTGGGCCGACCACCGCCGGATGTACTCGTCGTGGCCCTGGGACCCCGCCCGGGAGCTGCACGCCAGCAGGGCCGCGAACTCCCCGTGGCGGTGGTCGTTGTCGATCACGATGAGTGACCCGCCGGGCCGAAGCACCCGCAGGGCCTCGGCCAGTCCGGCAGTGCAGTGGTTGGTAGCCGACGGAAAGAAATACGCGAACCTGGCGTGGATGACATCAACACGGCCAGCGGCAGGTGTTCGGCCGAACAATGGAGCACCACGGCCGCGCCGGTCCGTGCCCGGGCCGCGGCCAGCAAGCTGGTACCGGTTTCCACCCCGATGACCGTGTGGGCGCTCTTGGCGTAGCGGGGGAGCCAGAACCCGGTCCCGCAGCCCAAATCCACGATGCTCTTGGCGGCCCACGGAGCCAAAGCATCCAACGCATCCCAGACCAGGTTCCCCCAGATCCAGCGCCAGGTTTTCGATCTCGTAGAGTTCCGGATCCAGGCCCTGGTTGGGTGCACGGACAAAGTCTGGCAGCCCGTGCTGGTTACCCACTCCTAGACCAGCGACTCGCGCCAGGCCCTGTGCAGGGCGGCGAAGCGCCCCTCGGAACCGATGAGCTCGGCCGGGGAGCCGTCCTCGACGATCTTGCCGTCGTGGACCACCAGCACCCGGTCGGCGATCTGCACGGTGGAGAGCCGGTGCGCGATAATCAGCGCGGTCCGGTTGCCCAGCAGCGTCTGCAGTCCACGCTGCACGGCACGTTCCGAGGGGATATCCAGCGAGCTGGTGGCCTCATCGAGGATCAGCACCGCAGGGTCGGCCAGGAAGGCCCGGGCGAAGGAGATCAGCTGGCGCTGCCCGGAGGACACCCGCCCACCACGCTTGTTCACATCGGTGTCGTAGCCTTCGGGCAACGCGGTGATGAATTCGTGGGCGCCGACGGCGCGGGCGGCCAGAATGATCTCCTCGATGGTGGCACCGGGCTTGCCCAACGCAATGTTCTCGGCGACCGTCCCGGAGAACAGGAACGCCTCCTGGGTCACCATGACCACATGCCGACGCAGGTCGTTGTTGGCGATTTGCTCGATCGGGACCCCGTCGATGGACAGCGTGCCGGAGCGCAGGTCGTAGAAGCGGGCGATCAGCTTGGCCAGGGTGGACTTGCCGGCACCCGTCTGTCCGACCACGGCGATGGTCTGGCCCGCCGGGATGGCCAGGTCGAACTTCTCCATGATCACCGGGCCGTCCCCGTAGCCGAAGACGGCGTCGGTGAATTCCAGGGCCCCGGCGGCGTGTTCCAACGGCTGCGGTTTGGCCGGTTCCACCACGGTGGGTGCTTCTTCGAGCAGCCCGGAGACTTTTTCCAGTGCGGCGGTTGCCGACTGCAGCGATTGGTAGAACATGGCAATGTTCTCCACCGGTTGGAACACCCGATTGGTGGCCAGCAGCAGGGCCACCAGCACCCCGACGCCCAGTTCTCCGTCGAGGATGCGGAAACCACCCCAGGCCAGCACCGCTGCCACCGCGAGGTTGCCGATGAGCACCAGCGAGGGCTGAAGCACGCCGAAGAGGTTGATGGAGCGGATCGAGTTGTCCCGGTATTCGCCGGCGATCTGCGAGTAGGCAGCATCGTTGGACTTTTCCTTGCGGAAGGCCTTCACCGCGCGGATCCCGGTCATGGTCTCCACAAAGGAACCGATGACGCGGGCCGAGACCACCCGGGATTCACGGAAGACCAGCTCGGAGCGCTTCTGGTACCAGCCAAAGAGCAGCCAGATGGGCAGGGCGGTCACCAGCACCACCAGCCCGGAGCGCCAGTCGAGTACGAAGATGGAGATCAAGGTGAACACCACAAAGACCCCGGCGGAGACCAGTTCGGAGATCCCCTGGTCCAGCAGTTCGCGCAGTGTCTCCAAATCCGAGGTCTGCCGGGAGATGATCCGGCCCGAGGTGTAGTTCTCGTGGAACTCCAGGCTCAGGCGCTGGGTGTGCCTAAAGACGTCCAGCCGCAGATCCAGCAGCATCGCCTGGGAGATTCTGGCGGTGCACAGGATGTACCAGCCCAACAGGGACCCGGCGGTGATGGCCGCCAGCACGTAGGCGCCTCCGGTGATGCCCAGGGCAGCCCAGTTGCCGTTGCGCACCTGTGGCAGGCCCCAGTCGATGGCCCAGGCGATGAGCAGCGGGAAGGCGACGCGGGCGAGGTTGGACACCACCACCAGCACGAGGGTCAGGGCCAACATCGGCTTTTGGGTGCCGGCCAGGGCGGCCAGCAGCTTCCACGAACGGGTGCGCACTCGCTTGCGTTCGGACCTGGACAGGTTGATGGAGTCCTCGTTGGCGACGCCGGCGTACTGGCTCATGGCTGCATTCCTCCTGGCCGGGGGATGGAGTTGGTTTCCTCGTCCTCGAGACTGGCGATGACGTAACGGTAGTGGGCGTTGCGACCCAGCAGTTCCGAGTGCGTGCCCACATCGTGGATCAACCCGTCCTGCAGCAGCGCGACCCGGTCGGCCAGGGCCACCGTGGAGGGGCGGTGCGCCACGATCAACGTGGTGGTGCCGGCCAGGGTGGCGCGCAACCGCTCGGTCACCGTTTCCTCGGTGCGCACATCCAGGGCGGAGAGCGGGTCGTCAAGCACCAGCACGCGCGGCTTGGCGGCGATGGCGCGGGCCAGGGCGATGCGCTGGCGCTGCCCGCCGGAGAGCGAGAGCCCTTCTTCGCCGATGACGGTGTCCAGGCCGTGGGGCAGCTGCCGGGCGAAGCCGGCCTGCGCGGTTTCGATGGCCGAATCGAGCAGCGTCTCCAACTCGCCGGGCTCCAGCGCCGGTGCCCCGAGCAGCACGTTGTCCCGGATCGAGGCGGAAAACAAGATGGTGTCCTCGAAGGCCACGGCGACATCGCGGCGCAGTTCCAGAAGATCCCGGTCGCGCACGTCGACTCCGTCGATGAGCACCTGGCCTTCGGTGGCCTCGTAGAGCCGGGGGACCAATTGGAGCAGCGTGGACTTGCCGGTACCGGTCATCCCGACCAGCGCCATGGTTTCCCCGGGCCGCACGTGCAGGTTGATGCCGCGCAGCGTGGGTGCCGCACTGCCGGGGGTGTCGGGGAAGCGGAAGACGACGTTGCGCAGTTCGAGGTCACCGCGTTGGGTGGACGGGGATGCCGGTTCCTCGGGTGTGGTGATGGTGTTTTCGGTGTCCATGACCTCGAAGTGGCGATCCAGCGCCGTCTTGGTGGTCAGGGTCATGCCCATGAGCATGCCCATGTTCTCCACCGGGCCGGCCAGCACCGTGGCGGTGGCGAAGTAGGCGACCAGCGCGCCGACGCTCAGCTGGTCCTGTGCCGCGAGCCAGAGCCCGGCGGCCAAGCCCAGGCCCAAGGTGGTCTCGGGGATCGCGACCACAAAGAGGATGAAGCCGGCCAGGGTCTTGGCCTTGGAGACCTCGGTGTCGCGCAGCGCCTTGGCCCGGAAGTTGAAGCCGTCGTACATGTGCCGTCCGCGGCCAAAGGCCTTGATGACGCGAATGCCATGGACCGATTCCTCCACCGCTGTGGCCAGGTCGCCGGCCTGGTCTTGGCTCAGCCGGCTGGCGGCGCGGTAGTTGTTGCGGAAATGGAAGGCCTTGATGGTGATGGGGATGGCCCCGGCCAGGTAGATGGCGCCCAGCACCGGGCTGGAAATGAACATCAGGGTCAAGCCGGTGAGCACCGTGACGGTGGAGACCACCAACATCATGGCGCCGAAGGCCAGCCAGCGGCGCAGCAGGCTCAAGTCCGACATGGACCTGGAGAGCAGCTGGCCCGAGCCCCAGCGCTCGTGGAAGGCCACGGGGAGCTGCTGCAGGTGGCCGAAGAAGCGAACGCGCATCTGGGTTTCCAGGCGTGCCGCAGGGGTGATCACAAATTGTCGGCGCAGGAACACCAGCAAGGCTTCAAGCGCGCCGAGCCCGCCGACCAAGGCCACCGCCGACCAGACTTCGGAGCCCTGCCCCTCGGGGTTCAGGACGTTGTTCACCAGCCATGCGAGCACCTGCGGAATGGTCAATGCCACGATGCCTGCCGCGAGCGCGCAGAGGAACCCGAAGAACAACCGAGGCAGGATGGGTTTGACCAGGGGAAGCAGTCGGGCGAACGTTGCACCCAGAGACGGCGTGCCCGCTGCGGGGGAGTGTCCTTGTTGTACTGCCACCAGTGTCCGACCTCAATCCCAGAGCGCCAATTCGCTACAAGAATTACCTTACAGCGTGGGGTTGGGATTATTCAATCGGACGCCGGCGGGTCAGGAACCATCGGTCAAGGTGAGCAAAATAGCTTCCGGCGGGCAGGCAATGCGCACCGGTGCGAACCGTGAGGTGCCGATGCCTGCCGACACGTTCAGCGGCGTGCTCTTTCCTGCATGCTCCCAATAGGTCAGGCCGCTGGCGCGCCATGTCGGCAAATCACAATTGGTCACCACTGCGCCGTATCCCGGGATGCAGACCTGTCCGCCGTGCGTATGCCCGGCCAAGATCAAGTCGGTTCCGGCATCCGTGAAGGTGTCCAGCACCCGCTGGTACGGAGCGTGCGAGAGCGCGATCCGCAGGTGCGGTGCGGCGCTGGAGGAGACAGAACCCGAGGGCCACCCGGCAAAACGCTCTAGCCCCAGATGCGGGTCATCGACGCCGGTGAATTCCAGTCGGGTCCCGTTCACGACCATGGAGTGGTTCTTGTTGGTCAGATTCACCCAGCCAGCTGCACCGAAGGCGCTGTGCATTTGGCGCCATGGCAACTGGTGCTTGGGGGAGTTGCGTGGAACGTGCGAAGACTTGGCCAGGTAGCGCAACGGGTTCTTGGGCCGCGGGGCGAAGTAGCAATTCGACCCGGGAACGAAGGCTCCGGGAAACGCCATGAGTGGCCCCAACGCGGTGACCAGCGCATCAAGTCCGTTCTGGTGCCCCAAATTGTCGCCCGTGTTAACGACCAGATCGGGTTGCAGGTCCGCCAGGGAGTGCAGCCAACGCCGCTTGAGTTCCTGCTGGGGGGCCATGTGGATGTCGGACAGATGCAGGATGCGGATCGGAGTCGACCCCTCGGGCAGGAGTGCCAGAGTTTCTTTCCGGAGTATGAACTTGGTGGTTTGGCCTAGCCCGTACCCGAAGAGCACTCCGGCCGAAGCTACACCGGCACCAACCGCCAAAGCGGCCCCACGGGCAGTGCGTGAGGCCACCTTGGCCAGTGAAGGAGTCATCACCATGGAACTAGTCGTCCTTCTTCGGCTTCGACGGCTTGGAGGAGTTGTTCTCCGACTTGCCCTTGGACTTGTCCTTCGAGCTGTCCTTGGACTTATCGCTCTTGGAATCGTTCGACTTGGAATCGTTCGACTTCGAATCGTTCGACTTCGAATCGCTGGACTTCGACGGTTTGGAAGACTCGGAATCCTTGTCGTCGTCCTTCGACTCGGACTTGGGCTTCGGAGGCGGCTTGGGAGCCGACTTGGCCTGGCCGAAGGAATTGCGTTCGAACTCGGTGACGGCTTCTTCCATGAAGTCCACCCACAACGGGGCGGCGTACGTGGAGGAGTCGACCATCCAGGGGGCCCTTTTGCCGTTAATCGTGGCACCGTGCATTTCGTTCTTCTTTTCGCCGGCCTTGCCCTCGAGTCGTCCGACCCAGGCAGCGGTAGAGATGCCGGTGCTGTAACCCACGAACCAGGTCGAAGAAGCGTAGTTGTTGGTACCGGTCTTTCCGGCGATCGGTCCGGAAACGCGGCCCTTGGATACACGGTTGGTCGCGATCTTCTTCATCGTGCCATTCATGTCCGCGGCGACCTGTGAACTCATGACTTGCTCGCAACTGACAGGTGGGACCTTGTATTTGTTGCCCGTGGCATCGGTAACGGAGGTCAGAGCACGTGGCTCGCAACGTTCGCCCCTGTTGGCCCAGGTGGAGAACGCCGAGGCCTGGGCCAGCGGGGTGATATTGGCAGAACCCAGGATGAACGACGGGTCACTCGGGCTGATGGGCTGCGCGACCGTAGTCTTTTCGCCGGTCTTCAGATCCTTGTAGTTGTCCTGGTCTACGACACCCAAGCGGGATGCGGCCTGCGAGATGTCGCAGAGGTCCAACATGGAGGCTTCCTTGACGGTGGCCGTGTTGATGGACCAGTACAGGCCGATGTCCGCGGTCATTGTCCGCTTGAAGCCAGCCGAGGCGTTGTTGACTGGCCAGCCGCCGGTTGCGACCGCATATCCCCGGGGAAGGCAGCTGGCCTTCCATTTGAACGACTCTGGATATTTGTCGGTGGCGGCATTGACTTTGTCGTACATGTGGTGCCCGGACTCCAGCCACGCCATGGTGGTGTACGGCTTCATGGTGGAACCGCCCTGGAAACCGCCGGCACCGCCCAGCGAACGTTCCACGGCAAAGTTGTACATGGTGTTGCCGTTTTTGCCCTCGGCCTTGGGAGCGTAGGTGGTGTTCTGCGCCATCGTAACGATGTTGCCGTTCTTGGGCTCGACGGAGACAAGCGAGGCGAAGACGTCTTCGTTGGCCTTCGGGTCGATGGCCTTGCGGGCGTCCTTGGCTGCCTTCTTGTTCAGCTTGGTGTCCAAGGTGGTCTTGATGGTCAGCCCGCCACGGTACAGCAGGTTTTCGCGGTCCTTCTTGGTCTTGCCGTACGCCGCGTTGGTGGTAATCAGCTGGGTGACGTAGTCGCAGAAGTAGGCGGCGTCATCGGCAGCGATGCAACCTGACTTAACATGGTGCGGCTTGGGGTCCAGCTTGGACTTCACGGCCTTGTCGTAGGCCTTCTTGTCGATGGCACCGGTGCGCAGCATGGCAGCCAACACGGTGTTTCGACGCTTCAGGCTTCGTTCCGGGCTGGTCTCCGGGTTGTAGGCGTTGGGAAGCTGCACCATTCCCGCGAGCATCGCGGACTGCTGCAGGTTCAGGTCCTTGGCGTCAATCGAGTAGAAACGCTGCGCCGCGGCCTGGATGCCGTAGTTGCGGCCGGAGAAGAGCACGAGGTTCAGGTAACCCTCGAGGATCTCGTCCTTGGTCATTTCCTTCTCGATTGAGATCGCCAGCTTGGCCTCGCGGGCCTTGTCCGCAATGTCCTTGGAACCCGAAATCGTCATCTGGGAACGATCCACACCATTGACGGAGTCGGCATTGATCAGCAGGTTGTTGACGTACTGCTGGGTGAGCGTGGAAGCGCCCTGCTGAGACGACGAGGTGAAGTTGTGCACGGCGGCGCGGGCAATGCCCCGGATATCGACGCCGTTGTGCTCGTAGAAGCGTTCGTCTTCGATAGCGACGATGGCCTTGCGCATGATCGGAGAAATCTCATCCAGCTTGACCGGCTGGCGGTTCTCCGAATAGAACGTGGCGATGGTCGTGCCATCGGAGGCCTGAATTTTGGAGGGCTGGCCGATCGGTTCGCCCTTGAAACTAGCGGGCAGTGCGTTGAACACCTCTGCTCCGGCCGTGGCACCACTGCCGGCCAATGATGCGACGGGGACCATGAGTCCTGCCGCAAGGACTCCACACAGTGCGCTCACCCCAAAGAAGGCAACGATCTTGCCAAGGGTGGTAGCCGTGTCAAAAAAAGGGGACTTTTTAGCTGCCATGCCCACTAGTTTACAAGGACGCGCTAACGTATCGGTTATGACCACATGGGAGTACGCCACATTGCCACTCATTATTCACGCCACGAAGCAGATCCTGGACCAGTGGGGAGAGGACGGTTGGGAGCTTGTTACCGTCGTCCCCGGCCCCAATGGAAATGCTCCTGTCGCTTACCTCAAGCGGCCCAAGGCCTAAGTAAAGAAACGAGATATACACATGCAACAAGAGACTTCTTCAGCCATCGAAACACGCCTCAGTGAACTTGGTCACACCCTTCCGGTGGTGGCCGTACCGGTGGCCGCCTACGTGCCGGCGACCATCACAGGCAACCTGGTTTACACCTCCGGCCAGCTGCCATTTATTAACGGGGAACTCACAGTGAAGGGAAAAGTCGGAGCCGAGGTTACGGCGGAGGTCGCAGCGGGCCAGGCCCAGGTCTGCGCGCTGAACGCGCTGGCGGCAGTTAAAAGCGTCATCGGGGACCTGGATCGCATTGTCCGCGTGGTCAAGGTCGTTGGCTTCGTCGCTTCCGATCCGTCCTTTACGGGCCAGCCGGCAGTCGTCAACGGTGCATCCGAATTCCTCGGAGAGGTTCTTGGTGACAAGGGCCTGCACGCACGCTCCGCCGTCGGCGTTGCGGCGCTGCCACTGGACGTGCCAGTTGAGGTCGAACTGATCGTTGAGTTTGCGTAACCAGAACGATGATGGCGGCCCCGAGGATGTGAGGCCCGTGACGAAACCACGCAATCCGTCCACGGGGCTGCTGCGCCGTCTTTTCGATCTTCCCCCGGGGCAAAACGATGCTGCGGAAAACTGGGTTTCCTTCGGGAGCCGCACACCCCGGGCTGCCCGTCGGGCCTCGTCCGTGGTGTTGATTCGGGACACCCCCAACGGTGTCGAAACCTACCTTGGATATCGTCCGGGTGGTTCCCCGCTCGGGAGTGTCGCATTTCCCGGCGGAAGCCTGGAAAACGACGACGAGGCCGAAATCCCTTGGTACGGGCCGAGCCTGTCCGAATGGTCAAAGCGTCTGGGAATCCTCGATCAGCGTCTGGTCCGGGCACATATCGTCTGCGCGATCCGTGAGCTCTTCGAAGAGAGCGGGGTGCTGCTGGCCGGCACCGATGAGCTCTCCGTGGTGGAAAACTGCGACAGCGAGGACTGGATGGCGGTGCGCGAGGCCGTGGCCGGACAAGACAAGACACTCAGTGACGTGCTCATCAAGCGTGGGCTGCGCCTGCGCACAGATCTCCTGCGGCCGCTGTCGCATTGGATCTCCCCAAATTTTGCGTTGCGTCGCTTTGATACCCGATACTTTGCCGCGGCGCTTCCGGTCCGCCAAGAGCCCTCGCTCCTGCGGGGCAAAGGTGTGTGGGCAGGATGGAAGGTGGCTTCCGAGGTCATCGAACAGCGTGCCACCACCGCGCTGGGCGACGAGGTGAATGAACCGGATACCCGCGGTCTGCCGCTGAGTATGGAAACGACCCCGGCCGTGGAGGTCATTTTGGAGAAGATCGCCTCGGCTCGCGGGACCGTGGCTTACCTCTCGGTGCGACGGGAATTGAAGAGTTACCACCCCGAGCTCGTTCAGGTCGGTGGAAAGTTCTATCTGGATGTCACGACCACCACCGCTGCCGAAGGCGGCGGGAAAGGCCGCGGGCGCTAAGGACCAGAGCCACGAGGAATCCAGCTGCTCGCGTCCGAGCCGAGGGATGAAGGCTTAAACAAGTGTGGCGGGGTTCCCCTTCGTAAAGGGGGACCCCGCCACACTCGTTAGTGCACCGGTGCGTTTCTAGCGTGAACGCTGGCGCAGACGCTGGATGTCCAGGATCACGACGGCGCGTGCTTCAAGACGCAACCATCCGCGCTGCACGAACTCGGCCAGGGCCTTGTTCACGGTTTCGCGCGAGGCGCCGACCAACTGGGCCAGTTCTTCCTGAGTCAGCTCGTGTGCGACCAGGATGCCGTCGGTGGCCGGACGGCCGAAACGATCGGCAAGATCCAGCAATGCCTTGGCAACGCGCCCCGGAACATCCGAGAAGACCAAGTCGGCGAGCGACTCGTTGGTACGGCGCAGGCGCGAAGCCAATGCCTGCAACAGCTGGACCGAAACCTCCGGGCTGGTCAAGATGACCTTGCGCAGGTTTTCGTGGCGCAGGCCGGCCAGACGCGTTTCGGATACCGCAGTTGCGGTGGCGTTACGCGGGCTGGGGTCGAACAGTGCCATTTCGCCGAACAATTCGCCCGGGCCCAGCACGGCGATGAGGTTTTCACGGCCGTCGGTGGAGGTGCGCCCCAGCTTGATCTTGCCCGAAATGATGAAGTAGAGCTGATCGCCCTGGTCACCCTCGCGGAACACGGAGGCACCACGGGAAAGATCCACTTCGGTTAGTTCTTCAGTCAATGCAGAGAACACCTCGTCGCTCAATGAAGCGAAGAGTGGTGCTCGGCGCAATACCTCGATGTCCATAAAATCTCCTGTCAACTGTCGTTAGCGCTCACCTAATTGTGCCGTACGGTTGGCCCATGTGACAGCTTCCACACGCCATATAGGGCCAAATGTGGTTAGAATCGCGGGAAATGTATCTCCGTCCCGACTAGACTCGGTGCAGCGGACAGTGCGCGGGGCTTAGTGTGAGGCCCGCTGGCGCGGCAAGAGGATCGGGAGTCAAAACTCAATGCTGGGATTGACGTGGTTGGACTGGATCCTCCTCATCTCTTTAATCAGCTTTTTGGCCTCTGGCCTGCGCAAAGGCTTCTTCGTCACGCTCGGGGCCATCATTGGATTCCTCGCGGGGGGTATCGCCGCGTTTTACGGAATCCCGTTGGTTTCCACCTGGGTGACCAACCCCGGGTGGCGGATTTTCTGGATTGTGGCTTCAGGATTGATGTTCATCCTCATCGGCCAGGGGATCGGCATGGCTATCGGCGCCAGAATCCGCTTATGGCTGAACTTCCCGGTACTTAAGTCCTTCGACAGGTTACTGGGCGGCATCGCGAACACCGTGATGGCTGCCCTTGTCATCTCAGCAATCGCGCTTTCCGCGGCCACGATGGGCGTGCCCTGGGTGTCCCAGCAGATTGCCGATTCACGGGTGCTGTCCACCATCCAGACCTGGACCCCGAAGCCCATCACGAAATTCGTGACCGAGGCCCGCGCCCAGGTCATGGGTCAAACCATTCCCGAGCTCTTCGAACCCTTTGCACCCCAGATCGAAGCCGAGGTTCCCGAGGTCGAATCTCTGGGCTCGGGTGTCGAGGCGGCTGCTGACTCGGTGGTGAAGATCATCGGCACCGCCTACGCATGCGGCGTGAACCAATCGGGCTCCGGCTTCGTCTTCGCGCCGGACCGAGTCATGACCAATGCCCATGTGGTGGCAGGAATCAACGAGCCCTCGGTGACCACGCAGGACGGACGGGTGCTCCCGGCCAGCGTCGTGTACTTCGATTCGGTGACCGACCTAGCGGTTCTCCAAGTCCCGGAGCTGGGATTGGAACCGCTGGAACGCGGCGAGGACCTGCAACGCGGGGACACTGCGGCGTTCCTGGGTTACCCGGGCGGTGGATCCTTCGAAGCAATGGGTGCCGTTGTCGAATCTCTGAGCACCGTCGCTATTCAAAACATTTACGGGGCCGAGCCCAGTCCGCTGCGCATCTACCAGCTGGCGGGCGAAGTTCAACAGGGCAACTCGGGTGGGCCGCTGCTCGACGCCAGCGGCAAGGTCGTCGGGGTGGTCTTCGCCAAGGCCAAGGGCGGCGCTGAGGTGGGCTACGCGCTGGCCCTCGATGAGGTCAACCAGGCCATCGCCGACTCCAAGAGCATCCGTGAAGCGGTTCCCACCGGCGCCTGCTCCCCGCATTAGGGCGTCTCGTCGGACTCAGAGCCAGTGCAGCTGGTCGCCATGCTGCCCGGTGTGGGCCAACGGAACCCGGTCCAGCGCGAGCGTGAAATATTGCCTGTCTGATACCCCGGCCGTGAGGTTGGCCGAGTCCATGAAGAACGCCTCGTTGGAGAGCCAGCGGCAGTCAAGCGAGGCGATGGTGTGGGCAGAGCGGGTGCGGTCTGCCGGGTCCAGATAGGCCAGCACCGCCGAGTGCATGACCACCGGGACGGCCTGCGGCGGGGCTGCGGCAACTAGCTCGGCGACCTTTTCATTCAAATCACCGGCCAGCACCTGCGGCGGACCCGCATGGCCGGACAGCTTCCCTGCCGCCAACGCTGCCAGGGTGTCCAACGCCTGATCCAGGCGCCGGGCCCGGGCCTCTTGCCCCGGCCAGATCAGCGCCCGCAGCCACGCCACGGTATCGGGGTCGGTGCCGTCCAACGGAAACAGGTCCACCCCGGCACGCCAGCTGATCTGCGGCAGTGCCGCCGGCAACGGCGGGGACCCGGTGGTGGCGCACTCCAGCAGCGGGGAGCCGGTGCCCAGCGGAGCGGCGCCGTCGTACGAATACGAGTACAGATCCGGCAGCAGACACAGGCCCGCGGAGCACCCCACTTCGATCAACGCCAGCGGGCGCTGCTCCTGGGCGGCGATCAGTCCCAAGGCCGGCAGCAGTGTGGCGCAGCGTGCCGCCTCGTTGGTCTGGGTGGCATGGCTCAGGATGATCGTGCGGATTTGGGTCCAGTGCTCCAGCAGGTACTCCTCCAGGGACCGGAACGGAACATCCGGGCACCCGTGGAAGCGTGCCGCAGCAAAAATCAGGTTGGGTTGGCGCTTGGCTTCGGGCAAACCCTGAAGCAGAGCCAGCAGGCTGCGGCTGGAGGCCACGCCGTCGGCCCACTGCCGGTACAACTCGCTGTGCCCGGCGAACCAGCGCTGCGCATACTGGCGGTATAGCGCGGCAATTTCGATATCCGGTGTGGCTTCGGTTCCCATGCCCGCGTCCCTCCTCGAGGGTGAACTGTGCCGGGGTCGGTGGGTTTACTTCCCGGCGAGGTGGATGAGTTGCTGCATGCCCAAAACATAGCCGTTGGTGCCAGCTCCCACAATGATGGCGGCGGCCACGGGGGAGATGTAGGAATGGTGGCGGAAGGCTTCGCGGGTGTGCACGTTGGAGATGTGCACCTCGATAACCGGCAGCGCCACCCCGGAAATGGCGTCGGCGATCGCGACCGAGGTGTGGGTGAAGGCCCCCGGGTTGATCACGATGCCGGTGACCTGCCCGCGCGCGGCGTGGATCGCGTCGATGAGCACACCCTCGTGGTTGGACTGCAGGAATTCGACCTCGTAGCCTGCCTGCGCACCGGTGGCCCGGCATAGCGCCTCAACATCTTCTAAGGTCTGGTGGCCGTAGATTTCCGGTTCCCGGGTGCCCAGGAGGTTCAGGTTGGGTCCGTTCAGGACCAGGATGCGCGCGGGGGTGTTTTCACTCATGCTCCCAGCTTAGGCAGTCGTGGCGGTGCTGCGGTGCGGCGGTGCGCCGGTTTCGCGTTAAATGACAGCGGGTGGGGAAGGGCCCGTTGGCCTTTCCCCACCCGCTGGCGCAGCAATTACTTGCGCATGGAGTCCGCGATCTGCGTCATCACGGTGTTATCTGCCAGCGTGGTGGCGTCCCCGACCTCACGGCCCTCGGCGACGTCCTTGAGCAGGCGGCGCATGATCTTGCCCGAACGGGTCTTGGGCAGTTCCGGGACCACCAGGATGTGGCGCGGCTTGGCGATCGGGCCGATGTCCTTGGCGACGTGGTTGCGCAGCGTGGCGACCACATCCTCGCCGGCCTCCGGCTCGATCTGCAGGATCACGAACGCTACCACTGCCTCGCCGGTGGTCTCGTCCTTCGCCCCGACCACTGCGGCCTCGGCCACGTACGGGTGGGCGACCAGCGAGGATTCGATCTCGGTGGTGGACAGCCGGTGCCCGGAGACGTTCATGACATCATCCACGCGGCCCAACAGCCAGATGTCCCCGTCTTCGTCCTTCTTGGCACCGTCCCCGGCGAAGTACATGTTCTCGAAGCGGGACCAGTAGGTCTCCTTGTACCGGTCCATGTCGCCCCAGATGCCGCGCAGCATCCCCGGCCATGGATCGCGGATGACCAGGAAGCCGCCCTCGCCGTTGCCCACGGACTCGCCCATCTCATCAACCACGTCCACGGTGATGCCCGGGACCGGTGTTTGCGCGGAGCCGGGCTTGGTGGAGGTGACTCCGGGCATCGGGGCGATCATGTGCGCCCCGGTCTCGGTCTGCCACCAGGTGTCTACGATCGGGGTCGGGTGCTCCTTCTTTTCACCGTTCGGCCCGTTGTTGGAGCCGATGACATTGCGGTACCACATCCACGCCTCGGGGTTGATGGGTTCGCCCACCGAGCCGAGCAGGCGCAGCGAGGACAGATCGTAGGAGTCAGGGATCTGCCGGCCCCACTTCATGAAGGTGCGGATGGCTGTCGGGGCGGTGTACAGGATCGTCACCCCGTACTTGGCCACGATCTCCCACCAACGGCCCTGATGCGGGGAGTCCGGGGTGCCTTCGTACATGACCTGGGTGGCGCCATTGATCAGCGGGGCGTAGGTGACGTAGGTGTGGCCGGTGACCCAGCCGATGTCGGCGGTGCACCAGAACACATCGGATTCGGGGTGCAGGTCGAAGGTGTCGCGGTGTGTGGCCGCGGCCTGGGTCAGGTAGCCGCCGGTGGTGTGGATGATGCCCTTGGGCTTGCCGGTGGTGCCGGAGGTGTAGAGCACGAAGAGCGGGTGCTCGGCTTCGTGACCCACCGCGGTGTGCTCCGTCGAAGCGGTATCCACCACGTCGGACCACCAGTGATCCAGCGAATCATTCCATTGCACGTCCTGGCCGTTGCGCTTGACCACGAGAACGTTCTGCACGCTGTGGCCGGGGGCGGCCAGGGCCTCGTCGACGGCTGGCTTCAGTGCCGAGGGCTTGGCGCGGCGCCAGGTGCCATCGGCGGTGACCACGAGCTTGGCCTGCGCGTCATCGACGCGGGAGCGCAAGGCGTCGGCCGAGTAGCCGCCGAAGACCACCGAGTGGATCGCGCCGATACGGGCGCAGGCCAGCATGGTGATCACGGCCTCCGGGATCATTGGCAGGTAGACCGCCACGCGGTCGCCCTTGGCGACGCCGAGCGACTCAAACGCGTTGGCCGCCTGCTTCACGGCCGTCGTGAGCTGGGAATAAGTATAGGAACGGGTGTCACCCGGTTCGCCCTCGAAGTGGATCGCGACGCGGTCGCCGAGCCCGTTTTCGACGTGGCGGTCCAACGCGTTGTATGCGGCGTTGACCTTGCCGTCGGCAAACCACTTGGCAACCGGTGCCTCGGACCAGTCAAGGACCTCGGTGAAGTCGGTATCCCAGGTCAAGACCTTGCGGGCCGTGTCCGCCCAGTAGCCCAGGCGATCGGCCTGAGCCGCCTCATACTGTTCGGGCTTACCGATGGCGTTGGCCACGAATTCGATGCTCGGGGCGAAAGAGCGGGTCTCATGCGAGAGGTTGTCCAGCGTAGGAGTGTGGATGTCCGACACGATAATGGTCCTTCCAACAGCAAAATAGGGTTCTTGTGATTCAGGTTACAGCCCTCGGCCGCAGCAGGGTGTGGCCCGTCACAAGTATGACAGTGGAGGGTGGTGTTTGTGCGTTGAGCGGCGGATTCACGCGTTCAATGGTTTGGGCTCCGGGAGGGGTGCCGCGGCTCCCTATCCAGCGCGCGGGCCGCGGCCGGCGGTAGCGATGGATCGCTGTTTGCCTCGAGGACCGTGCCGGGGTCAACGCGGTGGCCTTCATCGTGCACCAAATAGCCTCCGAAGGCCCGTTGCGCGGATAGGGTTGGAGGTAGTCCCGCCGCTGAGCATCGGTCCCCGTGGAACAACAATCACACCCCAGGGGGAACGGAACCACGCGCGGAGATGCGGTGCACGGAATCGACACGGATAAGAAGCGGGGTCTTCACATGGACAAGGTTCACAGCAAGACAAAGGAATCTACGCCCGGGGGAGTGCCCAAGGCACTCGTAGGTCCGCTGACGTTGCGCGATGTGATCGTGGTCCTCGGCGGCGTAGCGGTCATCGTTGGTTCGTTGGTCCCGATCCCGTGGACCGAAAGAGTCTCGGTCAACATGTGGATCTTCCCCGGCTTGCCCTTCCACTTCTTCGTCGCGCTGTTGCTTCCACTGTTGGTGGCAGGCGGGTTTGCCTGGCGCCGGCTCACCGGACGCACCCGGGTACGGGTGGGGTCGCTCAGCCTTGATCAGGCCGGTTCGGTTATCTCGTTGTTCGCCGCCGCCTACTTCTTCAACTCCTATGTGGCCTCCATGTCCCCGGCCTACCTGATCGGGTTCATCGGTGCGCTGGCCATGGTTGTTGGCACCACGCTCACCTCGTACCTCGGTGCCTTCCGCAGCGACTTTGTTGCGGGCGGCGAATCGGTGCTGGGCTCGGATGTGGCGCCCTTGCCGGCCAGCGCGCAGCGGAAGACCTCCGAGGCGAAGGACGCCGCGGTGCCCACCGATGGCCCCACCGATTCTTCCGACGACGAAGGCTTCGGTGCCAGCAGCGCATCGCCGGGTGCCGGTCGCACTGCCAATCGCCCCGGTGTCCCGCTCAGCGGCAAAAACGTAGCACCGGTGGCTACCACGGACGATGTTTCCTCTTCGGGTCCTTCGGAGTCCTCGGTGACTTCCGCGTCTTCCACATCGGATTCCGTCGCGCACGCATCCGCAGCCTCCAAGGCCTCGACGCACGTGCCAGCGAAGTCCGCAGCAGCGGCATCCGGTGCCGCTGCTGGATCTGCTGTAGTCCCGACACCTGGTGTGAAGGACACTGCCGTCCCCGCTTCAGCCTCCGCGACCAAGAGCGCTGCGGATGCCACGGGCGATAGAACCACTCAGGATAAGTCTGCTTCCTCGACCACGGCCACCGATGCAGGGGAGCACCCAGCGGCCAAGGCAACTTCCGAAACCAAGGATTCGTCCCCGGAAGGCGCCAGCACGCACACCACTGGAGCAACCAGTGACCATGCCAAGAAGAACCCAGCAGCTCGGCCTGTGAGCGGTGCGAAGTCCGCATCGGTGGACCAAGACGCCAAGTCGGAGGCAGCCCAGGCCGCACAGGGACAAACACCGAAGCCCGAGACCGCCGACGCCACGTCCGATGCCACGCCTTCCGCGGAGGAAAAGACGCCTGCGGCCGCCGGAAACACGGACGATGCAGCTTCCTCGGTGTCCTCCATGAAGCCCGGATCCGGTTCCCTTGACCCAGAATCCGCGCCGAAGGCCGCCGAGACCAAGTCGGGCTCCGAGACCAAGCCGGGCTCCGAGACCGCGTCGGCCAAGGGCCCGGAAGCAGTCTCCCTGGCACCGGCGGCAGCTGCCCCCGAGAACTCCTCCACCCCTGCGAACCAGGCAACCTCCGCGGTTCCGCGGGTCACCGGAGATATCAAGGCCACCGCAGCGCTCTCCCGGGTGGAGCTCGATGAGCACCGTGCCGCGGCCGAACGCACCAAGGCCGAAGCCAAGGCCAAGGCCGACGCCGAAGCCGAATCATCGTTCGGGGCCCGCTCCGAGCAAGCCGCAGCGCAGCCGGTTCCGACCAGCTTCTGGTTTGCGTTGAACCACTCCCGCCCGGTCTACCACCCGGCCAACGGCACCATGCTCGCCTCCCTGCAACCGGGAGCCTGGATCCTGTGCCTGGAGGACCGCGGCAACGAGTACCTCATCAACATGGCCGACGGTCGCCCGGCAGTGCTGCGCAACCTCGACGACCTGCAGTTCCCGGAAAACTAGGCGTGCGCACCGAGGAAACCCCGCTGGGGCGCAAACGCCGGGCCCGGAAAATCAACCGGGTGCTGGCCGAGACCTACCCGTACGCGGTGGCAGAGCTGGACTTCAGAAACCCCTTCGAGCTGCTGGTGGCCACGGTGCTCTCGGCGCAGACCACCGATGTGCGGGTCAACGCGATCACGCCCGCGCTGTTTGCCGCTTACCCTGATCCGCTGGCGATGAGCCAGGCCGCGCCCGAGGCCCTGCAGGAACTGATCCGCTCCACCGGGTTCTTCCGTGCCAAGGCGAACTCGCTGCTGGCCTTATCCACCCGCATCGTCGATGAGTACGACGGAGTAGTTCCCGGACGCCTGGAGGACCTGGTGACGCTGGCCGGGGTGGGACGCAAGACCGCCAACGTGGTGCTCGGCAACGCCTTCGGGGTCCCGGGAATCACCGTGGACACCCATTTCATCCGCCTGGCCAGGCGCTTTGGTTGGACAAACGAAACGGACCCGGTGAAGATCGAGCATGCCGTGGGGGAACTCTTTGAACCGTCGGACTGGACCATGCTCAGCCACCGGGTGGTATTTCACGGCCGACGCATCTGTCTGGCCCGTAAACCTGCCTGCGGCGCCTGCCCACTGACCACGCTCTGCCCCGCCTACGGGGAGGGCGAGACCGACGCGGCCAAGGCCGCGAAGCTGCTCAAATACGAGCTGGCGCCGGGGCGCGAGGAATTGTTGAAGAAGATGCGCGCCGGGGCCACCCGGGCCGAGCTGCGCACCGAAGGATATGGGCTGCAAGCATGAACGTACGCACGGAACTATTGGACATGATCGCGGCCAAGTCGCATCTTTTGGGCCGGGGCGTCGAACAGGCGACGAAGATGCCCGAGAACTGGGTGTTTAACCCGCTGGATCCGGCCACGGCCAGGCACGCCGCGGTGCTGATCCTCTTCGGGCGGCTCGATGACGTGCCGGCGGCCAGCACACTGAAATCGGTGCACGAGGATTTGGACGTGCTCTTCGTGACCCGCGCGGACACGCTGCGCAAACATGCAGGCCAGGTCGCCTTCCCCGGGGGCAAAGTTGATGCGGAGGACGTCGACTCGATTGCCGCGGCGCTGCGCGAGGCCCGCGAGGAAACCGGGTTGGACCCCGACGGGGTAGAAATTCTGGGTGTGCTGCCCGACGCGGAGCTACCCATCACCAACTTCATCGTCACCCCGGTGATCGGCTGGTGGCACGCACCCTCGGAGGTGTTTGTGGTGGATACCGCCGAATCCTCCACGGTCTTCCGTGCACCGGTGGCCGACCTGCTGGATCCGGCCAACCGGGTCTCCTCGGTCATCGAACGCGACGGGCAGCGCTTCTGCGCACCGGCCTTTGACGTGGATGGCGGCTTCATCTGGGGCTTCACCGGGATCCTCATGGACCGGATCTTCAACGACCTGGGCTGGACGGTGCCCTGGGACCAAGGCAATGAGGTGTCGATCAACCTCGGCGGGCGACGCACCCGCTGACGGCTCCGAAAGCCCCCTACGCCTTCTCGTAGGAATCGACGATCACCGCGGTGACCGGGAAATCCACCGGGATCCGCCCGAAGATCAGCTCGGCGGCGGCTCGCGCCGCGTCGTGGACCAGGGCCACCACCTCCTGGGCCTGCTCGGCCGGGACGTGCAGCATGATTTCGTCGTGCAGGAAAAACACCAATTCCCCCGGCTCGCTGCCGGTGGCGCGCAGCGCATCGAGCCGCCTGCGTGTTTCACCCATCCAACACAGCGCCCATTCGGCGGCGGTGCCCTGGACGATGAAGTTGCGGGTGAAACGCCCGCGCGAACGCCCCTCGGCCTCCACCGCACGTGCTTCGTCCTCCGAGGAGACCCGGCTCCTGGCCTTGAGCCAGGCCTCGGGCGCGGGACCGGAGCCCCGGCCCAGGAATGTTGCCACGGCTTTGCCACCCGCGCCCTGGCCCGCCGCCCACTCCACCAGGGACACCGCCTGGGGGTAGGTGGCCTTGAGCTTGGGCATCAGCCGGCCCGATTCCCCGCTGGTGGCCCCATACATGGCCCCAAGCATCGCGATCTTGGCGTGCGCCCGGTCCCCGCCGAACCCGTCATCGGCAATGCCCTGGTAGAGGTCTTGGCCTCGGGCCGCCGAAGCCAGCGCGTCATCGCGGGAGAGCGCGGCAAGGACCCGCGGTTCCAGCTGCGCGGCATCGGCGACGATGAGCACCTTGCCCGCGTCGGCGCGCACCGCCGAACGCACCTGGTGCGGGATCTGCAGAGCCCCGCCGCCGTGGGAGGCCCAACGCCCGGTGATCACCCCGCCGACGATGTACTCGGGGCGGAAGCGCCCGTCCTTCACCCACCGGTCCACCCACGCATAGCCGTTGGCGGTGGCCAGCCGGGCGATCTTCTTGTAGGCCAGCAAGGGTTCGATGACCGGGTGCTTGATCTCGCCCAGCTCCCAGGCGCGGGTGTTGGTCACCGCGATGCCGGCTCGGTTCATGGCCTTGAGCAGCTCGGCCGGTGAATCAGGGTTCAACCCCGGGGCATCGAGCAACTGACGCAGTTCGATGGCCAGCGCCTCCATGGCCGGCGGGCGCACCCCGGGGGCCACCGGCGGGCCCAGGGCTTCATGGAGCAACCGGTGGTGCTCGCCCACATCCCACGGCACCCCGGCATGGGTCATTTCCGCGCCGATGAGCGCCCCGACCGATTCGGCGGCCAGCAACAAGCCCAGGCGACGTCCGCGCTCGGTGTCCGGCACCGCGGCACGCTGGGCCAGGAACTCGGCGGTGACGTTCTCCAGCGCGCCGGAGTGGTCCTTGGGTGCAGAAAACAGTTCGCCCTGGTTCTCCGCGACCCGTGCCGGAGGCAAGAGGTGCACCGGAGCGGCTGTTTCGGATCCTGCCCCGGATGCGGCGCGGATCTTCTCGAGGTAGTCCCCCTCCGACGCATAGGGGGCGTTGCGCAGGATCGCGCGGACCAGGGACACATCGTGGACCCGTTCGACGCGCACCCCCGAGGCCAGCAGCTTCGGGTACCAGCGCTGCACCGAGTCGAAGACCCAGCGCGGCTTCCGCGCGGCCTGAAGCTCCGCGACGACCGCGGGCAGAGTGTCGCCGTGGACCTGCACCGCCGGAAGAATCGGGTCACCGGTGGCATCGATCAGCGAGATGACGGCGGTGGCCGATGCTGCTTCGGTTTCTGACTGGGTCATGGAGTGGGTGGCCACTACCGCAAATTGCTGCACGCTCCATTCTTGCAGTATTCGGCCACACGGTGGCCCGCTGCCGGCTCGCGGGCGCGGCCGGGCAGCACGAATCCGCGCCGGCAGTGCCTTCCCCGCACACGATCGAGCGCCCTCAGAAAGGTTCTACGTGTCTGGGCCCAGGGGGCCTTCACGCGCACCCGGTGCCGGGACCACGCTGAGGGGATGGAAGATCAGAGTCGATTTGTAGCCCGGCCGACGTCGGCGGACCGGCGCAACCTGCACCTACCGGCATTGAGGGTGGCCCGCGCCCGGATGGAACCGGTGGTGGTGGGCTCCGGCGGCGGAGCTGCGCCGCGAACGGAGGTCAAGACGTCCACCGGGATGCCTCCGCAGTCTCCGGAGCCTCAGCTGCCTCCGGTACCGCAGCTGCCGACACAGCCGCGGGCTGTTGCCGCCGCGGACCCCGGTGCAGGTGCCCAGAGCCAGGCCAGGCCCGCGGAGCTGGCTCGCGCGATCCTGTTCAGCCGTGACATGGAACTGGCTCAGGTGCTGGCAGAAGTAGCGGTGGGGGCCGGGGTGCAACTGCTGCTCTGCCGGGACGCCGCCGAGGCGGCCGAGCACCGCGAGGAGGTGATCCTGGTGGGGGTCGACGCCGTGGCGGAAGTCGATGCCCGGCTGGCCACCGCCGCCCTGGTGTTCACCGGGCGGGAAGAAAACCAGGACGTGCTGTGGCGTGCCGCGGCCTCCTGCCCCGGGGCGCGCGTCGCGGTGCTCCCACAAGCAGCCCCCTGGCTCGGCGAATACCTCGGCGAGCTGGGCCTGCATGCCGGCCGCGCGCACACGGCCATCGTTGCCGGCGGTGCAGGAGGCACCGGAACCACCACCTTCGCCGCGTTGTTGGCCGCGACCCTGACATTGGATGGGCACCGGACGCTGCTGCTGGACGCGGACCCGCATTCTTCGGGTATCTGGCCGTTGTTGCGGGCCAGAGAACCAGACGGACTGGGCTGGGAGGACTTGCGCAATTCCCGCGGGCAGCTGTCCCCGGGCCAATTGGCGGAGATCCTGCCACTGGCGGCGGGCACCGCAGTGCTCTCCTGGGTGCGGGACCCGGGCTGCTTCGTCCCCTCGGAAGCCTTGGTCACCGAGGTCCTTGCTGCCTCGCGGCGCATCTACGAACATATCGTCATCGACGCCGGGCATCTGGCCGGCATCCCGGGACCGATGACGGCGCTGGCCAACACCAGGTTGCTGGTTCTCCCGGCGAGCGGTCCGGCCGCCGCCGGGGCCGGGCGACGGCTGGGGGAGCAGGCCGCGCACTGGCGGCTGATCCTCTCCGGGAGGCTCGCCTCCGGGACGGATACCCGCGAGCTGGCCCGGCGTGCAGGGATCGAACCCGGCGGCTACTTCGCGCCGTCGCGTCGCATCGGACGTGCCGCGGCCGACGGGGCACTGATGAATGTGCTGGCCCGCCGCCGGCTGCGCGCCGCTATCACCGTTCTGGGCTCCGGTGCGCAGCGTGCCGCGGGGCAAGCGGCATGAGCCCGCAGCTGCCCGGGGACCCGATTCGGCAGTCTCCCCGAGCCCCATCGGCCCGCGGACGGCGTCGCTGGGGTCCGGGAGCGCCGGCGCCCGGGGAAGGGAACGCCGCCGCCGAGGAGCAGGTGTTGGAGGAGATCCGCCGCCGGGCACTGGAGCAGAGCGGCGGGCTCAACGATCTGGATCTGGCCCAGGCCGTGCAGGCCTCCGGCCGGGTGATGGGTGCAGCCTCCAGCACCGCGATGCTGCGCAGCCTCAATGACGACATCCACGGGCTCGGCGTGCTCGAACGTCTCGCCCAGGTCCCGGGCACCACCGACATCCTGGTGGATGCCGCCGGGCGGGTCTGGGTCGATGGCAGCACCGGGCTGCACACCTCCGATCTGGCCTTCGGGGACCCGTCGCAGATCCGCGCGCTGGCCGTACGTCTGGCCGCGGCAGGGGGCCGGCGGTTGGACGACGCGGCACCGTTTGTCGATGTCTGCCTGGGAAACTACCGGATCCACGCGGTGCTGCCACCGATCTCCACCGGCGGACCGCTGCTTTCCATCCGCATCATCTCCTCACGCAGCCAAGCGCTACACACCCTGGTCCCTGACCCTGCCTGGCTCGCAGCGTTGGAAGCCATCATTGCGGCGAAGCTGAACTTCTTGGTCTCCGGCGGTACCGGGGCGGGCAAGACGACGTTGTTGGCCGCGATGTTGGCCTGTGTCCCGGGGAACCAGCGGATCATCGTGGTGGAGGACTCCGCCGAGCTTGCCCCCGCCCACCCGCACCTGATCGGGCTGCAGGCCCGCGGCGGCAACGTGGAAGGTGCCGGGCAGATCGGCATGGACGTGCTGGTGCGTCAGGCCCTGCGGATGCGCCCCGACCGGCTGGTGGTGGGCGAATGCCGGGGTGCCGAGGTGCGCGAATTCCTTGCCGCGATGAACACCGGGCACGAGGGAGCGGCAGGCACGCTCCATGCCAACAGCATCCTGGCGGTGCCGGCGAGGCTCACGGCGATGGGCGCGCTGGCTGCCATGGATGCCCCGGCCACCGCTCTGCAGGCCGCCAGTGCCCTGGATGTGCTCATCCACATGCGACGCGACCCCGCCACCGGTGCCAGAAGACCTGTTGCCCTGGGCAAGGTCGTACTGGGTCCAACCGGCACCCTGGGTGTGCAGACGATCCATCTGGACCCCACCGCGGGCTCCGATCATCGGCTCGAGGGTGCTCACGGTAACGATGAGCCCGGAACCGGCGGTTCGGATCCGGACGCGTTGGCCTGGTTCCGTTCGCGCCTGGCGGCAGCGGGCCAGGTGAGCCCGTGGTGAGCGCACTGCTGGCGGTCTTGCTGGCGGGGATAGGAACCTGGTGGTGGCTCGGGCCCCCGGAGCCCGGTTACCACCGGAGCTCACGCACGGCAGCGGGCCTGCGACACCGCAACCCCGGGAGCCCGCAGGCCACAGCTGGCCGGGCGACGGACTCGGGCCACCGTCGCCGACACCCGGATCGGGCCGGTGATGCCGAGGAATACGCCGGCTTCATCCGCCAGCTCGCCGCCCTGCTGCGCGCCGGTACCGGCCCGGGCGCAGCCTTCGGGTTGCTGGCCGGGATCTGGGCCACCGGCACCGGCCCGGTCGCCGCGGACGTGCATGCCGGAACCACCCGGGCACTGACACAATTGCATACCGGCGGCACCCTGCAGCAGGGTTTCTACGCTCACGCCGAGGACTCCACAAGGGATGGGGGCAACCAGCGGCTGTGGACGCGGCTGGCCTGGTGTCTGGCGATCTGCGAAGAATCTGGTGCGGCGCTCGCCGATCTGCTTGACACCTTGGCCGAGGATGCGGAAACCTCCGCGGACATGCACCGGGCGTTGCAGGCCGCGCTCGCCGGACCGCGCGCCACCAGCCGGCTGCTGACCTACCTGCCGGCCATCGGATTGGGCCTGGGCCAGCTGCTGGGCATCAATCCGGTGCTGGTGCTCACCGGGCATCCCGCGGGCCGCATCTCCCTGGTCGTGGGGATCTGCCTGTGGTTGGGCAACCGGCTGTGGTGCGCGCGACTGCTGCGGGCCGTGGGCAACAAGGTTCCGGTATGAGCCCCGACGCGTGGGGATCCCTGCTGCCGGCGCTGCTCGCGCTTTTGCTCGGTGGCGCATCGGCGTGGCTGATGTGCGCAGGATCCGCACTCAAGGTCCCTCTCAGGGCTCGGCCAAGGCTCCGGTCATGGACCAAACCGGGGATGCGTCAGCGCCCCGGCGACACCACCTGTCAACCGGCCAGTCACACCCCCGGCCATACCACCGGCGCTCCGGAACCCGTGCCGCTGGTGCTGGAAATGTGCGCGACGCTACTGGAATCCGGGCTGCCGATCCGTTCGGTACTGCGCATCATCGGCACCAACGTCCCAGGATACGAGTCGCTGCTGCTGATCTCGCGCGCACTTGACCTGCATGTTGGATGGGATCGGGCCTGGAGCCAAGGCACCACCAGGGCCCGCGAGCTCGAACAAGCCCTGCGCTTGACACGGCTTTCCGGTGCACCGGCCGCGGGCCTGTTGCGCTCGAGCGCGGTGGCTGCCCGCAAACGCGAGATCCGCCGGGCCGAGGCACGCGGCGCCGAATTCGGCATCAAACTGGTGATCCCGCTGGGGCTGTGCGCCCTGCCGGCATTCATCGCCCTGGGCGTGGTGCCCGTGGTGATTTCCCTGCTTCCACAATTCTGAACATCTGAGCACCGCGGCACTTATCCCCACCCCGCCTCCGGTCCCGCCCACGGCGGGACGGCAGCGCGCAGACTCGATTCTGGAAGCAGCACCCCGCAGACGCTGCGGAAGGCACCCGTTTCCGCCGATCCAGGAGCAACCGCCACCCAACAACACGAAGGACAGAACCATGGACAACCATCTCTCCGATTCAACTCCCGGCCACCTTGACCTGCACCTCGACGACGACCAGCCAGAGGGGGAGCCCGCAGTGCCCTCGACCGGGATCTTGGCCGACGAAGCAGGCAGCACCACCGCCGAATTCGCCATCGTCACCCTGGCCGCCGTGGCTTTCGCCGGACTGCTGGTCAGCATCCTCTCCAGCGGAGACGTACGCGGAATGCTGATGAGTCTGATCCGCCAGGCCCTGTCGTTCTGAGAACGCCGTAGGAGGCACACCATGGCCAGGGAATCACAAACGGGTTCAAGCACCGCCGAGGTGGCCGTACTGCTGCCTGCCGTGGCGATCTTGCTGGCCGTGGTGGCCGGCGCCGGCGTCGTAGGAGGCCAACAGGTCCGCATTCAACAGGCGGCCAGTGCCGCGGCCAGGGAACTGGCACGCGGCACCTCCGCCGCCGAGGCCATCGGCACCGCGCACCGCCTCGCCGGGGAACAAATCAGCATCAGTGCCACCGCGTCGGGTGGTTACGGCCATGTGCGGGTGGTCTCGGCAGTGGATCTGCCGTTGCTGGGCCCCATCGAGTTACACGCGGAAGCCAACGCCAGGATGGAGCAGCAACCATGATCCGGACCGCTGCCCCGGGAACCTTCCGTCGGGCCGCCCCAGGATCTGGCCTGGCCCAGAGTGCCGGCCCCGAACGCGGCAGCGGAACGGTGCTGATGCTGGCCGTGGTGTGCATGGCGGTTTTGGGGCTAGTGGCGGTGCTGATGTTCACTGCGGCCTCGCAGGCCGGGGCCAAGGCCGCGACTGCGGCGGATCTTGCGGCCCTGGCTGCCGCGGACGCTGCCCGACTGCTGTTGCCGGGGGACCCGTGCGCCGTCGCGGCCACCACGGCGGCGGCCAACCAGGCAACAGTTCAAGGCTGCCGCCGGGAAGGCCGCGGCGGGGAGATCGTCAGGGTGCACGTCGTAGTGCACGTCTCGCCGGTGGGCTGGATGCCGGAGTTTCTCCAAGCGCATGCGGTGGCACGTGCCGGCCCGCCGCCACAGCCCTGGCGCGGCGAGTAATCCCCGCGGCCGGACCTACTACACCAAAGGCAACCCTGCGGAGGCCCGCTGCGCTTCGGACAAGATGGCGGACAGCAGGCGCACGGCCCCGGCCTTGTCCAACGGGTTATTCTTGTTCCCGCATTTGGGCGATTGCACGCAAGAGGGGCATCCGACGGCGCATTCGCAAGCCACGATCGCATCTCGGGTTGCCCCGAGCCAGGCACGAGCCGCTTCGAATCCACGCTCGGCAAATCCTGCCCCGCCGGGGTGCCCGTCGTAGACGAAGATCGTCGGCATCCCGGTGTCCATGTGCAGCGCGGTGGAGACCCCGCCGATGTCCCACCTGTCGCTGGAGGCCACCAACGGCAACAGCCCGATGGCCGCGTGCTCGGCCGCATGCAGCGCCCCGGGGAATTCTTCGGCGGTGATCCCGGCGGCCTGCATCCGGGTTTCGGGGATGGTGAACCACACGGACTTGGTGTGCAGGTCCCTGGCCTCCAACTCCAGCGGCTCCTCGGACAGGATCTCGTTGCTGCTCACAGACTTGCGCTGGAAGGAGACCACCTGGGTGGTCACGACGACTTCCCCGAAGTGTGCGGTGACCGGCCCCCACACCAGCGAGCGGTCGTCGGTGACAACCTCGACCGTGGTGATGTCCCGTGCCTGCGTGTAGAAGTCCGGGTTGGCTCGGGTGACCATGACGCAGTGGTCGGTTTCGTTCAGCTCATCAACCACGTAGGTGGCACCCTGGTGCACATAGATGGCACCGTCGTGCGCCTGATAATGGGTCTGCGGAGAATCCATGGTGCCCAGCAGTGCCCCGGTGTCGGACTCGATAATGCTCACCGGTCCGCCGCCGTCGGCGCGCAGGTTCACCATCGATGCTGCATGTTCCGGGTGGGTCCAAAACCATCCGGCCGGACGGCGGCGCAGGAACCCGCGCTTCACCAACGACTCGAGCAGCCCTTGGGCGCTGGGCCCGAATGCGGCCAAGTCCTCGGTGCGCAACGGCAGTTCCTCGGCTGCTGCACACAGGTGTCCGGAGAGCACATAGGGGTTTTCCGGGTCAAAAACGGTGGCCTCCACCCCGGCCTCGAAGATCGCCTCAGGGTGGTTGACCAAGTAGGTGTCCAGCGGGTCGTCGCTGGCCACTAGCACCGCCAGCGAATCCTGTCCTGCACGTCCGGCACGCCCGATCTGTTGGAAAAATGAGGCTCGGGTCCCGGGCCAGCCGGCCACCAGCACCGCGTCGAGACCGGCCACGTCGATGCCCAGCTCCAGTGCGGAGGTGGAAGCGACGCCCAGGAGCCGTCCGTCGCGCAGCGCGTTTTCCAGTTCGCGGCGTTCGGCAGGCAGATACCCCGAACGGTAGGCGGCCACCCTCTCGGGCAGTGACGGGTGGACCGAATCAACCATCGACCGGGTGATCGCGGCGATGGTCTCGGCTCCGCGCCGGGATTTGATGAACGCCAGGGTCCGCACCTGGGAACACACCAGGTTCGCCAGCAGGTTCGAGGTTTCGGCGATGACAGTGCGACGTGTGGGTGCGCCGTTCTCTCCGTGCAGTTCGGTCAGCGGAGGTTCCCACAGTCCGATGGTCACCGAGCCCTTGGGGGAGAAATCGTTGGTGACTTCTTCGGCCGGGGCTCCGATGAGCCGGGAGAAGGAAGCGGCAGGGTCGGCACTGGTGGCCGAGGCACCAATAAACACCGGATCGGCACCGTAGTGTGCGCAGATTCGACGCAGACGGCGCAACAGGTTGGCGATATTGGAGCCAAAGACCCCGCGGTATGAGTGGGCCTCGTCGACGACCACGAACTTCAGTCGGCGCAGCACCCGGGCCCACCACGTGTGGTTGGGCAAGATGCCATAGTGCAGCATGTCCGGATTGGAGAGGATGAAGTTCGAGTGGTCACGGATCCAGCGCCGTGCCGACACCTCGGTGTCTCCGTCATAGCCGGCGGCCCGCACACTTGGCAATCGGTAGCCTTCGATGGCCTTGAGCTGGTCGGCGGCCAGTGCCTTGGTCGGCGCAAGATAGAGCACCGTGGCGTCGTTGGGAATCAAGCTGGCCTTCTGCCCCTCGGCTGAAGTGTGGATCGCATTCAAGGCAGGCAGTTGGTAGGCCAGTGACTTGCCCGAGGCAGTTCCGGTGGCCACGATGGTGTGTTTGCCTTCGTGTGCGAGGTTGGCGGCCTGGATCTGATGGAGCCATGGGGTCTGCACGCCGGTGCGCTCGAAAGCGCTGCGGACCTCGGGGTGCACCCAGTCGGGCCAGGGGCCGGGCACTGCGTCGCGGGCTTCGATGATCCTGGAATGGAGCAGCGCCTGGGGCGTGGGCCCGTGACCCAGCAGAGCGATCTGTTCCGAGTAAACGTTCACCGCTTCATTGTGGCATCACCGGGCCGAGGCCGACGCCACGGGAGCATCGGCGCATAAAAAAGTGGTGGGTTTCGTCGATGCGAAACCCACCACTTAGATGCGGAGGATCAGGATTCGTGAGTTCCTTCAAAAAGTACGACGTTGCCCAAGTCGGTCCAACCAAGGGACTGGTAAAGCTGCTGCCCGTCGATGCTGGCGATTAGCAGGCCCTCCTCGACGTCATGTTCCAAAGCCAGGGAGACCAGCGCACGCATGGTCAGGCTGCCCAATCCGCGGCGACGAAATTCGGGTGCGGTGATGATGCGGTCGAAGATGGCATAACCGTTCACTGCGGAGACGTGGCCGCTCGCGGCCACGACCTCTGGCTCGTCCACGGGGTGGACGGAAATATAGGCGTGCGACTGGTCGCGTTCTATCTGGAAGGCGAATCCGTCGGCCGGACGCGGTTCCTCCACATCGTGGCCGCTCATCTCGGTAACCATGAGCACTTCGTCGGAATTGAGCACCTTGAGCCCGGCGGTCTGGGCAGCTTCGATCAGCGAGGATGTTTCGTTGGCGAAGGCTGTCAGACGACGCTTGGGGTGCTTGTGCAATGTCTCGGCGACGGCCACCAACTCTTCGTTGGATGGCTCATAGATTACATATTCCCAGTCGCCTGAGGTGTCGTGGCGCAGGGCGGCATGGACGCGGCCCTCGTGCCTGCTCTCGTAGCCTCGAGCACCGGCCCAGCCGGATACCCAGGTACCAATTAGTTCATCGCTTGCAGAAGATCCCATGTTGAGACCCTACCCCGTGAACTGCCTACAAGTGGTGCATATAGGGGAACTGTTGCAACCTTGAAACACTGCGTTAACCTGGTGATGGTTGGCACATGACGTACACCGCTCCGGTTTTAGGCTCTACCCTTAATAGCGTGTCGCAGAACCGAATTGTCTTGTACTACGCCTTTGTCCCGCTAGCCGATCCAGCCGCCATCCGCCTCTGGCAGCGAGCCCTCCTGGAACGCTGGGGCCTGCGTGGCCGCATCATCATTTCCAAGGACGGCATCAACGGAACCGTCGGGGGTGGAATCAAGGACGTCAAAAAGTACGTCAAAGCCACTCGGGAGTACCCGCCCTTCAAAAAAATGGACATCAAATGGTCCGAGGGTTCGGCCGACGATTTCCCTCGCATCTCTGTTAAGGTTCGTGACGAAGTGGTCTCCTTTGGGGCCCCCGGTGAGCTGGAAGTCGACGAAAACGGTGTGGTCGGTGGGGGCACGCACCTTAAACCTGAAGCGTTGCATGAGCTGGTCGAAACCAAGAAGGCCGACGGCAAGGAAGTGCTGTTCTTCGATGGCCGCAACGCCTTCGAAGCGCAGATCGGCAAGTTCAAGAATGCGATTGTGCCGGATGTCGAGACCACCCACGATTTCATCACTGAGATCGAGTCGGGAAAATACGACGCGATGAAGGACCAACCGATCGTCACCTATTGCACCGGAGGTATTCGCTGCGAAGTGCTTTCGGCTCTGATGGTCAAGCGCGGCTTCACCGACGTGTACCAAATGCAGGGTGGCATTGTGCGCTATGGGGAAACTTACGGAGACAAAGGCCTGTGGGAAGGGTCACTATATGTCTTTGATAAGCGCATGCACATGGAATTCAGCGACGATGCGGTCACCATCGGCACATGCGTGGGCTGCGAGGCTCCGACGAACAAGTTCGAGAATTGTTCGAATCTCTCCTGTCGCAACCTCCGACTATTCTGCACCGATTGCGCCGCGCAGGATGAGCTGCGCCGGTGCCCCGACTGCGTTGCAGAGACCAAAGCTGCTCTCGAAGCCTAGCCCGACCACCAGACTGTTCCGCGACCGCCGAATGTCGGTACTTTTCTAGGCAACGCCACATGGGCGGCCCGTTTCCAGCACTTTGCTGGAAACGGGCCGCCCATTTTTGTGTCCAAGTGATCTCGATTGGCCCATGGCGTGCTGCAGGGGTGAACAGTGGTGTCGTGGCAAAGGGTTCCTAGAACAAAGGTGGGTTCTGGGTGGGTGTGCGCCAGTAAGCGTTGCGTCGGGGTTGTTGTTCAGGGTCCATAAACTTGGGCAGGATGACGCTGAAGAGCCCGTCGAGGTCTCTAGTCACGGTGAGTAATCCGGTGTGTCTGGCGTGGTGGTGGGATGTGCATAGCGGTCGGCCTTGGTTGATGTTTGTGGTGCCGCCGGTGGCCCATTGCTCGTCGTGGTCGATCTCGCAGTGTTCCGGTGGGACGGTACATCCGGGGAAAAGACAGCCGCCGTAGATGCCCAAGATCGCTTCGCGCATGTAGTCGGGAAAGAAGCGTTCTTCTCGACCGAGGTCCAGGATCTGGGATTTGCCGTTCAGAGTGATGGGCAGGGCTCCGCCATTACATAGGGTTTGCCGGAGTTCGGCGGGCGTCAGTTTTTGGCCGCGGCCGGTGATGCCGTGGGTTTCGGCCAGACCGCGTAGTTCATTCAGGGTTGCGATGACCACGGTGGTGGGGGAGGGCAGTCCGATGGTCTTCTTGCCGGTGCGTGCTTGGCCTGCTGTTTTGAGGAGGTTGAGCAATCCTTGGAGGTGACGCTGCGGTGGAGTGAGTCCGTCGGGTCCGTAGGTGGTGGTGTTCATGGTGTCCGGGGTGGCGATCTTGGCGAGCGGGACCAAGCCGTTGCCGTTGCTGTTGAGCCGGGTATCGGGGTCCTCGGGGTCTAGGGAGAGGTTCCTGATGGTTTCCGGGTCGGTGAGCGGGGTTCCGGTGGCCGGGTCCACGAGGAAGTCGGGGAAGCTGGTGCTCGGTGCCGCGGTCTCGCTGGAGGTCGACTGGTCGTTGGAACCGTTGGAACCGTTGGAACCGTTGCCGTCCGTGTTCGTGGTGGTGCGGGCTTGGGCGAGCAGTCCGTCGCGGTCGCCTGCTTTGGTTCGAGGGTTGTCGGTGCTGGCACACATGGCCAGCAGGGCTTCGGTGTCTCGGGGCAGGGTGCGGAGCAGGAATTCGCCCAGGCCGCCAGTGGTGCCGCGGTAGAACATCCCGGTCTTGGTGCGCAGGATTTCTTCGGGAATGTCTTTGGCACCGTCTTCGAGGGTGGTTTGGATGCCGGTGAGGAGTTTGGCGGTGGTGCGGGGGTCTTCGCGGCGCACGGATTCGGCGACTTGGTCTTCGAGTTTCCCGGCCAGCAGCGTGGGGTTGGGGTGCTGATTGATCTGTGGTGTGAGTTTGTCGAGTTTGCGGGCTGCTGTTCCGATTTCGGCGGGGTCCGCGGTGCCGTCGGCGAGGTCTTTGGCCAGGACGGGGAACCGTGCGGGGGTGTGGATGCCGTGGATGTCGGTGCCGGGCAGGAGGCGGTCGATGGCGCGGACGCGTTCGCGGGCCTCGTAGAAGCCGATGTGTAGGAATCCGGCGAGGAATTCGGTGGTGTCTTTGAAGACGAGGCGGCCGGTGGGGACGGTGGCCGGGTCATGGGGCAGGGATGAAACACCGGTGAGGTAGTCGCTGGGGTTCTGGTGGATGGCGGCGAGGGCGTCGAAGGTGGTTTCGGGGAGTTCGTGGGCCAGGGTGCGTCGGGCGGTGCCTGCGGCCAGGAGCCGGGCGTGGGCTGCGGTGCGGTGCGCGTCCTCGGCGGCGTGGGCGAAGAGGGCTGCCTGCACTGGTGAGTTGGTGTGTGCGGCGACTCGGCGGGCGAGGTCGCGGGCCAGGTTTTGGGCTTCGATCAGGGCGCGGAGTTCATCGTCCGTTGACAGATGGTGTCCCGGGGTGCCGCGGGTTGGCCCGGCGGTGAGATTGATGAACTCGGTGGTGTCCATGTGTTCCAGCATGCGCTGTCCGGGGTGGCGGTGGGGGCACTAACCCAAATCTGTGGATAACTATTTCCGGGGTCAGCAGGCCGCCGGAGGGTGCTTGCCCGGCGCCGCAGAACCGAACAGAACAGCATCACCCGGGCGTATCTGAGAAGGACTGTCAGGGAGATTCCGAACGTGGCTAAGTCCCAGCTGAAGAGCCTGCCGCCCATAAGACATTCCGTCTTGGACCCAATGGCTCCGTCGTTGGAGATCTCCTGAGGAGCGCTCGATGTCCGCTTGGTCCGCCAGCGTGCGCGAACCAACGATGTCGATGATCGCTGATGCAACGATTGGGACCGGACGCGTGACAGCAAGGCCTGTCTAGTGATGGGCCGAGTATAGGAAGAACTCTAATAATTTGTTGCTTATGAGGTGGGTTCCTCCGCCGGCCACATGCCAACTCTCCCGTCGCCGGGGGAAAGCATCTCCGACTCGGTATGGAAGATGTGCAGGCCGCGGGCCTGATAGTTGGCGGTGGCAGCGGGCCCATCGAGTGAACAGGTGTGCACCCAGACGCGAGTCACCGGCGAGAACCCCTCGAAACGATGATCCAAGTCCCAAGCCCGGGCGATGGCCTCGGTCAGCAGCGCCCCGCCCAGCCCGCGGCCGATGGCGTGCGGGAACAGCCCGAAATACATGATCTCCACCTCGGTGCCTGCCTCCCCGGGGCGACCGACCAATTCGACGTAGCCGCCGGGCGCCCCCTCGAGGTAGAGCACGTGGGTTTCGGTGCCCGGGGTGCGCAACAGCGCGTCCCATTGTGAACGCGGCAACTCAAGCCTGTCGGTCCAATTCCATGAACTGCCCACACCGCGGTAGAGGAACTTGCTGAACTCCGGGGTGATTGCCTGGACCCGTTCGATGCGTGCCCCGGCCGGCAGCCCCCGCTCGGAGGGATTCAGCCCGTCGCGCGAGAGCATCTGCAGATGTGTAGTGGTGACCTCGATCATGGGTTCTAGCATAGGGAAGAAAGTGCCCGCGTTTGGCCACGCCGATAGACTGTTAAGCGTGACTTCCACCGATGACTTTGCCCAGGTTCCCGACGCCCCGCGCAGTGACGACATCCACTTGATCGACGGGTTCGCCGCGGATCTGCGGGCCGCTGGCTACGGCCATGAAGCCATCACCGCGTTCCTGGGCTTCTCCGCCCACGAGGCGTTGATGCGCGACGCGCTGATCCCGGCGCTACGACTCATTGCTGCCCAACAGGTCCCCACCGCCCTGGGAACGATGCTGGGACTATTCATGCTCGGCGCCGAAGCCAGCGGAGAAGACGTGGCAGCTGCCTTTCCGGCAACCGGCACCCAGGGCCTGCTTCGGCTAGGCATCCTGGAGCAGGCAAAGGAGAGCGGCGGCATGTGGCGCTCCTTGGTGGACATTCGTCCGCACGCTTCGGACAGCGACGCGGAGATCTGGGTGGCCAGCGACCTCGGCGCACACCAACGCCCGGGCGTGCTGCGCCACGACCACGTGCTGGGTATCGGACAGGCCTCGTTGACGCTGGCCCAGACGACCATCCGCCCGACGGTGGATACGGCACTGGACTTGGGGACCGGCTGCGGGATCCAGGCGTTCCACCTGCTCTCCCACGCCCGCCGGGTGATCGCCACCGATATCTCGGCCCGGGCGCTGGGCTTCACCCGATTCAACCTGCTGCTCAACCATGAGGGTCTGGGCCTTGACCCGCAGGACCTGGGCGATCGCATCGAGCTGCGCTTGGGTTCGTTGCTGGAGCCGGTCGAGGGCGAGCACTTCGACCTGGTGGTCTCCAACCCGCCGTTTGTCATCACCCCGCGCATCGCCGATCGGGAATCGGCGGAGCGTTTCACATACCGCGACGGCGGGATGCCCGGAGACAGCCTGGTGGCCACCCTGGTACGGACGATCCCCGGGATCCTGAACCCGGGAGGCAGCGCGCAGATGCTGGCCAACTGGGAGATCACCGCGGCGGCAACCCCGGAGCAGGAGCCGGCATGGGACGTCGGGCCGCGCTCCTGGATCGAGTCCGACACCGAGGCCTGGTTCATTCAGCGCGAGGCCGTCGGGCCCACGCAATATGCCGAGACCTGGCTGCGCGATGCCTCGCAGGGACGGGATGCGGGGGAGTTCGCGGTGCAATACGGCGCCTACCTCGATGACTTCGCCTCGCGCAACGTGGATTCCATCGGCTTCGGCATGGTGTGGTTGCGCCGGCCGTTGGTGGGTGCCCGCGGCATGGGCCAACTTTTCGAAACCATCGGCCACCCCATCGAGCAGCCGATCGGCGCATATTTGGCCCGAGACATTGCCGTGGCCGACGAGTTGGAGGCCGGCCGGATCGATGAGATGCACTTGGTGGTGGCCGAGGATGTCACCGAGGAGCGTCACCAGCGTCCGGGCGCCGAGCACCCCGGGGTCATCTTGTTACGGCAGGGGGCCGGTTTGCGGCGGACCGAAATCATGGATACCGCACTCGCCGGTTTTGTTTCGGCCTGCGACGGCGATCTTGACGTGTCATCCCTAGTCGGAGCGTTGGAGTCGCTGGTCGGGGGAGAAGATCCGGAGTTTTCCTCGCGGCTGCGTGAAGGGGTTGTTCGGCTTATTAAGCGTGGCTTCCTGTTGGAGATGCGAAACAACCGCTAAAGTTTTTTTGTATGACCCAGAACACTTCGCCGAGGCCGGTCGCCGACGGCCCCGGAATGGCGCCGGCGCCACCCCAACCGGTGTCCATTAGCGACCCCCAGGCTATTCGGGCTTTGGCCCACGAGGCGCGACTGACGGTGCTCGAAGAACTCTTCGCTTCGCAGGCCACACGCACCGCCACCGAACTGGCCACCCGCTGCGCCTTAACACCCAGTGCCATGAGCTATCACCTGCGAGCGCTGGAAAAATATGGTTACGTCGTCAGGGCGGCCAGCGAGGGTGATGGGCGTGAGCGTCGGTGGAAGGCAGCAGGCAGTTCGCTGGTGCTTGGATCATTGACGGATTCGACCAGCGCGAAGAACGCCTACCTGAATGTGCAGCTTAATGCCTTCCGCGACAGGCTCTCGGCGGAAATCGCCCGACGCGACAAGGAACGCAAAGACGGCAAGGAACCGCCGGCCGACCGTGCCCCGGTGTTGACCACCGGTGTGGTCTTCCTCTCCGAGCCCCAACGCAAGGAGTTCATCACCCGGGTCTATGACCTGCTCTACGAATACGAGGAGCTGGCCGAACCAGAGGCCCGCGGAGTAGACGGTGAACGGCTCTATTACATGCTCTCCTTCCTCCCGGAAATACGGGAGACCAAGGGGCTCTAGGCGGGCCTGTGCGGCGGGGCGAAAAATGTGCCGTGGGGCGCCAGCTTGCTTTCGGCCGCAAGAATGCGGCTAACCTAGAGCAGGGAATGTGTCGTGCGCCCACTTTGGCGCACCACTGGTTGCTACTAGGAGTGTTGTGCCCGCCAAGGCCAAGGAAAAGACCGGAATGAAGCTCGTGATCGTGGAGTCCCCGGCGAAAAGTAAGTCGATCGCCAAGTATTTGGGCGACGGCTTCGAAGTCGATGCCTCGGTAGGGCACATCCGCGATTTGGCGCAACCCGCCGATCTTCCGGCGGAGATGAAGAAGGGCCCCTACGGAAAGTTTGCCGTGGACGTCCACAACGACTTCGATCCCTACTACGTCGTGTACCCGGAGAAGAAGAAGCGGGTGGCCGAACTCAAGGCCAAGCTCAAGGGTGCCGACGCGCTCTATCTCGCAACCGATGCGGACCGCGAAGGCGAAGCCATCGCGTGGCACCTGCTCGAGGTGCTCAAGCCCAAGGTTCCGGTGTACCGCATGGCCTTCACGGAGATCACCCAAGAGGGCATCAACCGTGCGATGGAGAACATCCGCGAGCTGGACACCGACCTGGTCAACGCCCAGGAAACCCGCCGCGTCCTTGACCGCCTGTACGGCTACGAGATTTCCCCGGTGCTCTGGCGCAAGGTGGCCCGCGGCCTATCCGCCGGACGCGTGCAGTCCGTAGCGACCCGGCTGGTTGTCGAGCGCGAACGCGAACGCATGGCCTTCCGCAACGCCTCCTACTGGGACCTGGCCGGCACCTTCGCCACGTCCAACGGCGAATCCTTCGGCGCCAAGCTCTCCTCCGTCGACGGGGCCCGGGTGGCCACCGGCCGCGATTTCACCGACCGTGGCGAATTGAAGACCCCGAAGTCCGGTTCCATCGCACATTTGGACGAGGCCAAGGCCACCGCCCTGGCGCAGGGACTGGAAGAGGCCGACTTCGCTGTCACCTCGGTCGACGAGAAGCCCTACACCCGCCGGCCTGCCGCACCTTTCACCACCTCGACGCTGCAGCAGGAAGCCAGCCGCAAGCTGCGCTGGAGCTCGAAGTCCACCATGCAGGTCGCTCAGCGCCTGTATGAAAACGGTTACATCACCTACATGCGTACCGACTCGGTGTTCCTGTCCAACGAGGCAGTCAACGCCGCGCGCAAGCAGGCCGCCGAGCTCTACGGATCCGAATCGGTGCCCGCTTCCCCACGGCTTTACAAGGCCAAGTCAGGTGCGGCGCAGGAAGCCCACGAGGCCATCCGCCCCGCCGGTGACTCCTTCCGCCGACCGGCAACGGTCCGCGCGCAGCTCTCGGGCGACGAGTTCAAGCTCTACGAGCTGATCTGGAAGCGCACCGTCGCCTCGCAGATGGCCGATGCCAAGGGTTTCACCGCCACCATCAAGCTGGCCGGGGAATCCACCACCGGGCAGGTCGCCGAGTTCTCGGCTTCCGGCACCGTGATCACCTTCCGCGGCTTCATGTCCGCCTACGAGGAGGGCCGCGACGCCGCCCGCGAGGCCGAGGCCGCAGTGGCAGCCGAGGACGCGCGCCTGCCGCAGCTGAAGGTCTCCGATGCGCTGGCAGGCACCGGCATCGACGCCAGTGGCCACACCACCTCCCCGCCGGCACGCTACACCGAGGCCTCGATCGTCGCGGAGCTTGAAGCCCGGGAGATCGGCCGGCCCTCGACCTTCGCCCCGACCATCTCCACCATCATGGACCGCGGCTACGTGACCAAGCGCGGTGGCGCCCTGGTGCCCAGCTGGGTCGCGTTCTCCGTGGTGCGCCTGCTGGAGGAGCACTTCGGCAAGTACGTCGACTACGACTTCACCGCACGGCTGGAAGATGACCTGGACGAGATCGCCCACGGTCAGAAGGGCCGTTCGGCCTGGCTGAAGGACTTCTACTTCGGCTCCGCCGAAAGTGGCGAAGCCGGCCTGGAATCGGTGGTCAACAACCTGGGCGACATCGACGCCCGCGCCATCAACTCCATCGACATCGCCCCGGGCATCGTGCTGCGCGTGGGCAAGTTCGGCCCGTACCTGGAGAAGCCGCTGCCGGCCGGCGCCCCCGAGGACACCACCCCGGAGCGCGCCAACGTGCCCGAGGACCTGGCCCCCGATGAGCTCACCGCCGAGAAGGCCATCGAGCTCATGGAAAACCAGGGCCCGGGCGAAATCGTATTGGGTATCGATGATCAGACCGGGCGCACCATCGTGGCCAAGGAGGGACGCTACGGCGCCTACGTCACCGAGGTCATTGTGGAGCCCACCGCCGAGGAACTGGCCGCGCTGCCCGTGGAGTACTACAAGAACGGCAAGCCCAAGCCGCCGAAGAAGCCGGTCAAGGCCAAGCCGCGCACCGGGTCACTGTTCAAGACGATGAGTGTGGAGACCGTCACGCTCGAGGAGGCGCTGCGGCTGATCTCGCTGCCGCGTGTGCTCGGCGTCGACGCCGAGGGCGTGGAAATCACGGTGCAGAACGGCCGGTTCGGGCCCTACCTGAAGAAGGGCACCGACTCGCGTTCCATTGGTACCGAGGAGGAGATCTTCACCATCACCCTCGAAGAGGCGTTGGAAATCTATTCGACGCCCAAGGTCCGCGGTGCTCGAGCCGCGGTGCCGCCGCTGGCCGAGTTCGGTGTGGACCCGGTCTCGGAGAAGAACATCGTGGTCAAGGAGGGCCGCTTCGGTGCATACATCACCGACGGGGTCACCAACATCACGATCCCGCGTGACACCACCTTGGAGGAGCTGACCCGCGAGCGGGCCATCGAGCTGCTGGCGGACAAGCGTGCCCGCGGACCGGTCAAGCGGAGTAGTGCAGCCAAGAAGGCACCGGTGAAGAAGGCTCCTGCCAAGAAGCCTGCCGCGAAGAAGGCACCGGCTAAAAAGCCGGCCGCCAAGAAGACCGGCAACTAGCAACCCGCGGTCAGGGACCACACATGAGGATAAGCGCATGAGGCTGGGCGTACTGGATATCGGATCGAACACGGTCCATTTGTTGCTGGTCGACGCGTATCCGGGCGCCCGCCCGGTGCCCTTCGCCTCGCACAAGCGTCCGCTGTCGTTGGTGGCCTACCTGGATGAACACGGGGCCATCACTCCCGAGGGCCAGAGAGAACTGCTGGACTTCGTGCACGAGGCGGCGCAATTTGCGATCAACCACCAGGCCGAAGACCTGTTGGCCTTCTGCACCTCGGCGATCCGCGAATCGGCCAACGGCGAAGAGGTCCTGGCCCGCATCATGGCCGAGACCGGGGTGAAGTTGACCGAACTCACCGGCGAGCAAGAGGCCGGAATGACGTACTACGCGGTGCGGCGCTGGTTCGGCTGGAGCTCGGATTCGCTGCTGAATCTGGACATGGGCGGCGGTTCCTTCGAACTGGCCCTGGGCCGGGACGAATTCCCCACCGTGGCGCACTCGGTGCCGCTGGGGGCCGGGCGGCTGACCCGGCGCTGGCTGGAAGCGGACCCGCCCTCCATCAAGGACGTCAAGGCGTTGCGCCACCACGTGCGCGAGGTGCTGGCCGATCCGGTGGCCGAAATGCGCCAATTCGGCAAGCCGACGCTGGTCACCGGGACCTCAAAGACCTTCAGGTCGCTGGCCCGGATCACCGGGGCCGCCCCCTCCGCGGAGGGTCCCTACGTCAAGCGGGTGCTGCGCGCCGAATCATTGAAGGTCTGGACCAACCGGCTCACCGCGATGAACTGGTCCGAACGCGCGGAGCTGCCCGGGGTCTCGGCCATCCGCGCCCCGCAGTTGCTCGCCGGCGCCATCGTCGCCCTGGAGGCGATGGACGCGCTGAAGGTTAAATCCCTGCGCATCTGCCCGTGGGCCTTGCGCGAGGGATTGATGCTGCGCCGCTTCGACCACGTCCTTTTTGACTCCACCGTGCCGCTCAGTAGTAGCGTGGGAGTCGGAGAGGTCGCCCTGGGCCGGTCCTCGGTAATGTCGGCGGCCCCGGGCAGCAACATACTGTAGCAACAGACAAGGGGCAGGTTCCATGGTCGAGTCATCCAAGGGCGGCAACGCACCGATCCCGGTGGCGCTCTCCAGCGCTTCGGTCTACCCGCTGAACGTCCACGACGCCTTCGCGGTGTCCCACGACCTGGGCTATGACGGGGTTGAGGTGCTGGTGACCGGAAACCAGGTCTCGCAGGACGCCCTGGCACTGAATCGGTTGGCCGAACGCTACGAACAACCCGTGATGGCCATTCACGCCCCCACGCTGTTGCTGACCCAGCAGGTCTGGGGGACCGCCTGGAACAAGATTGAGTCCGCTGCCTCCATGGCGGTGCAGGTCGGTTGCGACGTGGTGGTCGCTCACCCGCCGTTCCGCTGGCAGGGCACCTACGCGACCGAGTTCGCCACCGGCATCCGCCGCATCATGGAGGAATACGGGATCAAGATCGCGGTGGAAAACATGTACCCGTGGCGGGCTCGGGGACGCGAAGCCAAGATGTACCTGCCGCATTGGAACCCCGTCCCGGAACCCTACGAGTTTGTCACCTGGGACTTCTCACACTCCGCGATCGCGGACATGGACTCGGCGGTGGCCATGCGCGATTTGGGGACGCGACTGACCCACGTGCACCTGTGCGACGGGCTGAACAACGGCAAGGACGAGCACCTGGTCCCGGGTCGCGGCACCCAGCCGGTCATCGAAGCCATCGAATACCTGCGCGACTCGGCGTGGGATGGAGTAGTCGCCGTGGAAGTCTCCACACGCAAGGCCAAGGGCGCCGGTGAGCGCGAGGCCTGGCTGGGCGAAACCCTTCAGTTCGCCCGGCGGCACCTGGCCCCGGTCAGCACGGGCGCCGAATCCGGTAGCCACTCCATCTAGGACCTGGCACGACGGCGGGCCCCCGGGGAGCGGACATGGAAGAATGGGGGACATGACTTCAGTGCCTTCGACTTCAGCCCCAGCCCGGACCAAACTCGCCTTCCTAGGCACCGGATCCATGAACGGTGCGGTGCTGCGCGGCATCATCGCCTCCGGTTACGACCCCGCGGACATCACCGCGACCCTGCGCAGCGACACCCGGGCCGAGGCGTTGCGCAGCGAAACAGGTGTCACGGTGTTGATCGGTGCCGATGAGCCCGATGCCAACTCCCACGCGGCGCGGGAGGCAGACATCGTGTTCTTGGGCGTCAAGCCCGTGGGCATCACCACACTGTGTGACGAGATCAAGGATGTGCTCAAGCCCGACGCCGTGGTGGTCTCCGTTGCCGCTGCCATCACCATCGAGATGATGGCCGGACATCTGGCCCCGGGTCAGCCGGTGGTCCGGTCGATGCCCAACACCCCGTTGAAGGTCGGCGCCGGCGCGGTGGCCCTGTCCGCGGGCGAAACCGTCACAGCCGATGCCCTGGCCCAGATCGTCAAGCTGCTCAGCGGTTCCGGCGTGGTGCACGTGGTTCCCGAATCCCAGCAGGACGCGGTCTCGGCCGTCAGCGGCTCGGGGCCGGCCTACGCGTTTTACCTGGCCGAGGCCATGGCCGCGGCAGGAATCAAGCTGGGACTGGACGCGGCTCTGGCCACGGATCTGGCCCGGGCCACCGTTGCCGGGGCGGGCAAGATGCTCTCCGACCCGCAGGCCGACCCCTCGGCGCTGCGTCTGGGCGTCTCCAGCCCCAACGGCACCACCGTGGCGGCCCTGGCCACCTTTGATGCCGAGGACATGAGCGGGATCATCGCCCGTGGGGCTGCTGCCGCTGCGGCACGCGCGGCACAGATCACCGAAGAACTTACCTAGCAGCCAGCAGAAAAGGGTTCCCCCGCTGCACCTCCAGAAATGAAGGTGCGGCGGGGGAACCCTTCTGTGACGTTGAGCCTGGCCCGGGGGCCGGTGGGCCTAGGGCCGTGAGGCGAAGCGTTCGAGCAGATCCACGTGCCCGGAGACAATCAAGATGTCGCGCCGGGTGACCTTGGTATCCGGCTGGGCATAGGTGAAGTCTTCGCCGGGGGATTTCACACCCACCACGGTGATCCCGTACTTGGAGCGGACCTGGGACTCGGCCAGCGTGAACCCCTGAGTTTCCTTCGGCGGGTACATCTTCACGATCGCAAAGCCGTCGTCGAACTCAATGAAGTCCAGCATCCGACCGCCCACCAGGTGCGCGGCGCGCACTCCGGCATCGGCCTCCGGATAGATCACGTGATTGGCGCCGATGCGGGTGAGGATCTTGCCGTGCGAGGGCGTGATGGCCTTGACCCAGAGGTGCTCGATGCCCAGATCCACCAGGTTCACGGTGATCAGCACGGAGGACTCGATGGAGGTGCCCACCCCCACCACGGCGGAGGTGAATTCCTGGGCGCCGAGCTGGCGCAGCGCATCGATGTTGGTCGCGTCGGCCTCCACCACGTGGGTGAGCACCGAGGCCCACTTCTGCACCAGTTCCTGGTTCCGTTCGATGGCCAGGACCTCGCGGCCCTGCTTGACCAGTTGCTCGGCCACCGAGGCGCCGAAGCGACCCAGCCCGATGACCAGCACCGGGGCGTTGTGCTCGGGTTTCTTCTCAGCCAATGATCGGCCTCTCTTCGGGGAAGTGGTACAGCTGGTTGCGCTGGCGCAAGGTCAGCGCTGATGCAAGGGTAATCGTACCGATTCGGCCGGCAAACATCAGCGCGGAGAGCACGTATTTGCCCGCAGGCGGAAGTTCGGCCGACAAGTTGGTGCTCAACCCCACCGTGGCGAAGGCCGAGATCGACTCGAACAGTGCCCGGGAAAGCGAGGTTCCGCTGATGGCCAGCAGTGCGGCGGTGGCCAGCATCACCAGCGTGGCACCGAGCACGATGACGGAAATAGCCACCCGCATGGTGCCCTCGGGGATGCGCCGGCCGAAGGCCCGCACATCGGTGTCGCCGCGGGCCTCGGCGAAGATCGCTAAGAACATCACCGCAATGGTGGTGACCTTGATGCCGCCGGCCGTGGAGGCCGAACCGCCGCCGGCAAACATCAACGCGTTGGACAGCAGCATCGTCACCTCGTTGATCTGCGACTGGTCCACCAGGTTGAATCCGCCCGAACGAGTCATCACCGAGGCGAACACGGAATGGATGATCTTATCGCCGGGGTTCATGGATCCGATGGTGTCGGGGTTGGACCACTCCGCCACGGCCCAGAACAGCGAACCGCCCACCAACAAGATGGAGGTAACCAGCAGCGTGAGCTTCGCGTGCAGCGACCATTTCCTGGCGTTGTACCGGTGCGCCAGCAACACCATCAGCACCGGGAAGCCCAAGGAACCCAAAAAGACCCCGAGCATTAGCGGCACCAGGATCCACAAGTCGGTCTCGTAGGGCACCAGCCCGTCGGAGTGCGGGGTGAAGCCGGCATTGTTGAACGAAGAAATCGAATAGAACACCCCGTGCCAGATCGCCTCGGACAGCGGTTCACCCAGGATCAAGAAGCGCGGGATCAGCATCAGGGCGAGCACCGACTCGATGGCCACCGAGGTGGTAATCACGATGCGCAGCAGCGAACCCACCTCGCCCAGGGTGGAGGCCGCGGAGGTGTTCATGGAGTTCTGTGCCATCAGTTTCCCGCGCACGCCCAGGCGCTTGGAAACAGCCAAGGAGAGCACCGAGGCCAGGGTCAGGATTCCCAAGCCACCAACAAACACCGCGATGATCATCACCAGCTGCCCGAAGAAGGACCAATGGGTGGCCGTGGAGACCACTGTCAGGCCGGTGACGCAGACGGCAGAGACGGCGGTGAACAGCGCATCAACGAAGGGTGTTGGCTCGTTGGTGACCGAGGCGACAGGCAGCGAGAGTACCGAGGCAAAGAGCGCGATCACCAAGGTGAAAGCGAAAAGCGCTAGCCGTGCGGGGGAGCGGACCGTGAAGTCGGCGATCAGCGTGCGCCACTGCGCCACGCGCGCGCGCCATTTGCCCGATGCGCCTGAACCGGCGCCGGACCGTCGTGCTGGTTCAAAAAAGGGAGGGAATCCCATGGTGTTTGGCTCGACTCCAGGACGTGGATAACTTCGGCGGAAGCCGCTGCCCCGCAAGCTCCCACAATAAACCATGCCGCGGGCCGGCGCGCGGGCAATGGCGGCGACTCGCGGCAGCGCCGGGCCCCGGGGCGTTCAAGGCGCGGCGCCTGGATGGATACGCACGTCACACGAGTGTCTTAGCGCACAGCCCGGGTGTCGATCGCGTAACCTGAGAAGGTGTTTGCCGCAAAAGAGCCAGTGCCCCCGACCCAGGTGATCTGGAGCGAAGCGATGATGGCCTATCGCTTCAGCGAGACCCACCCCATGCACCCGCTGCGGCTGGAGCTCACCGCGAGGCTCTGTGCCGATCTGGGCCTCTTCGAGCGCGCCAACCTCACCCTGGTCGCCCCGCCGGTGGCCACCGATGAGCAACTTGCCGCGGTGCATGATCCTGACTACATCGCCGCCGTTCACGAGGTCAGCGCCACTCCGGAGATTCCCAACGAATCCCGTGGCCTGGGCACCGAGGACAACCCCGCATATGCCGGGATCCACGAGGCCAGCGCCCGGCTGGCCGGAGGCTCGCTGGTGGCGGCCGAGGCCATCTTGGAGGAACGGTCGCTGCACGTGGTGAACTTCGGTGGCGGCATGCACCACGCGGCCGCCGGCAAGGCCAGCGGCTTTTGCATCTACAACGATGCCGCACTGGCCATCCAGCGGTTACTGGACGGCGGCGTGAAACGGGTCCTGTACATCGACGTCGACGCCCACCACGGGGACGGGACCGAATCAATCTTCTGGAATGACCCGCGGGTCATGACCATCTCCATCCATGAAACGGGCATGTCGTTGTTTCCCGGCACCGGGTTTGCCAACGAGATCGGCGGGCCCGGCGCCGAGGGCACCGCGGTGAACATCGCTGTGCCCCCACGCACCAGTGACGCCGCGTGGCTGCGCGCCTTCCACGCGGTGGTCCCGCAACTCACCGCGGCCTTCGCCCCGGAGGTGATCGTCTCCCAGCACGGCTGCGACGGGCACCGCGACGACGACCTGTCCAATCTGCGCCTGAGCGTTGATGCGCAGCGGCAGAGTGCACTGGACATCGCCGAGCTCGCCCGCACACACTGCGACGGGCGTTGGATCTCCACCGGCGGGGGCGGCTACAACACCCACTCGGTGGTGCCGCGGGCCTGGAGTCACCTGGTGGCCGTGGCCTCGGGCAAACCGGTGCCCCTGGCGACCCCGGTCCCTGCTCCCTGGCGTGCCTATGTGCATGAGCGCTACGGGATCTGGCCACCGGAAACCATGGGGGATGACGCGGAATTGTGGTGGCGCTCCTGGGAGGTCGGTTACGACCCGGCTGACCCGGTGGACCGCACCATCATGGCCACCCGCAAGGAAATCTTCCCGTTCTTCGGGTTGGATCCCTGGTTCGACTGATCCGCCCCAAGATGCCAAGTGCCGTATATGCGGATAGGGTTATGGGGTGGCTCATGAAGATATTTTTTCCGCACTGGCAGACCCTACTCGGCGTCGGCTGATCGAGGCCCTGCGCGAGGATTCGTGCTCGGTCGGTTCCCTGGTTGAATCCTTGGGCGTCTCCCAACCGACGGCGTCAAAACACCTCAAGGTGTTGCGCGAAGCCGGCTTGGTTTCGATGCGCGCCGATGGGCAGCGCCGCTACTATGCGCTGGAACTGGAAACGTTCATGGAGCTGCAGTTCTGGCTGCACCGCTATCTTCCCCCGGCGCCCGCTCTGGCCCTGGTGCCAGATGTCTACCAAGATCCGGCGACCCCCCACGAAACTTCCAGCCAGGCCACCGTTGCGGCGGCACAGTTGGGTCGCACCGTGGGCCGTGGACTCGAACAGGTCACCGGGCGTGCCCAAGACTTCTTGGAGCGGTTTCCAAAACCGAAATTTGGACGAAAGCGCTAGTCAACGCCGAATAATCAGGCGTAAGTGGGGGATCTGGGTCGACAAAAACGTTACGTGGTCAGCTCCGCATAAGTAGGCCCGGATTGTGCCGCCGGGCACTGCCGTGGCATTCTCTAGGGCGGGGCAGCGTCGCCAGTCATGGCGGTAGCGTGCCCTCGTGCCTGCCCCAAGTGATGAGGAGATAAGACTTGGACCAGCAACTTGCGACCATTCGCGACGAAGTGTTCCGTCGCAACCCCGGTGAAGCGGAGTTCCACCAGGCAGTGACCGAGGTCTTTGAAAGCCTCGAAGCGGTATCACGCAAACGCCCCGAGTATGCCGAAGCAGCCATCCTGCAGCGTATGTGCGAGCCGGAACGACAGATCATTTTCCGTGTCCCCTGGACCGATTCTGAAGGCCGTGTGCAGATCAACCGCGGCTTCCGGGTGGAGTTCAACTCTGCGTTGGGCCCGTACAAGGGTGGCCTGCGCTTCCACCCCTCGGTGTACCTGGGAATCGTGAAGTTCCTGGGCTTTGAACAGATCTTCAAGAACTCGTTGACCGGTATGCCGATTGGCGGCGGCAAGGGCGGGTCCGACTTCGACCCGCGTGGCAAGACCGACGCCGAAGTGATGCGTTTCTGCCAGTCGTTCATGACCGAGCTCTACCGGCACATCGGAGAGTACACGGATGTACCCGCCGGTGACGTCGGGGTCGGTGGCCGTGAGATCGGCTACCTCTTCGGACAGTACAAGCGCATCACCAACCGCTACGAGTCTGGGGTGCTGACCGGCAAGGGCATCAGCTGGGGTGGATCTTTGGTCCGGCCGGAAGCCACGGGCTTCGGTACGGTGCTCTTCACGCAGGAAATGCTCAAGACCCGCGGCATGTCCTTCGATGGCCAGCGCGTTGTTGTATCAGGTTCGGGCAACGTGGCGCTGAACGCCATCGCGAAGGCTCAGACGCTCGGTGCACGAGTCCTGACGGCTTCGGATTCCTCCGGCTACATCGTCGACGAGCGCGGCATCGACATCGACCTGCTTCGCCAGATCAAGGAAGTGGAGCGCGGGCGCATCAGCGAATACGCCGAGCGTGCCAAATCCAAGCGTGTGCACTACGTCGAAGGCGGAACCGTCTGGGATGTCGACTCATCGGTAGCGCTTCCCTGTGCCACACAGAACGAGCTGGATGCCAAGCACGCCAAACGCCTGATCGCTTCGGGCGTGGTCGCGGTGTCCGAGGGTGCAAACATGCCCTGCACGGCCGCGGCGACCTCGCTCTTCCAGGATTCCGGGGTCCTCTTTGCTCCCGGCAAGGCAGCAAACGCCGGCGGCGTGGCCACCTCGGCGCTGGAAATGCAGCAGAATGCCAGCCGTGACTCGTGGAGCTTCGCGCACACCGAGGAACGCCTGACCGAGATCATGATCGGCATCCACGATCGTTGCGCCTCGACCGCTGATGAGTACGGCGTTCCGGGCAACTACGTGGCAGGTGCCAACATCGCCGGCTTCGTCAAGGTCGCCGACGCGATGCTGGCCCAGGGCCTGATCTAATCCTGCCTGTCCACCCCTAGAGCCGCGTGTGAAGGGCCGAGGGTGGCCATCGGAACTACGACGTTCCGATGGCCACCCTCGGCCCTTTTCTGTTGGCATAAGTCGCCATGTGTCGTCGAGTCCGATCCGTGTGTTTGTGCTTTCGGAAGCGGTGGGCGTACATTTTCACCTATGACTAATCGTTGGTATGCGTATTTTGTGTCGGCTCTGGAGGGGCCTAAGACGCGATAATTTCGCATACCCACCTTCAGAGCCGACAAGGGCCGCAAGCTATTGCTTGCTGGCCCTTCGCTATTTTCAAAATAGCGGCCCTGAAGGAATACGGAGACGTGTCAGCAGGGCCGCACCCAAACCGAGCGGCCCCGGCACACACGTGCAGGGCTGAGATTGAAAGGCCCGACCATGAGCATCGTCACCGCCACAGAGCAGCGCATCAACACCAATGAACGCGTGCTGGGCATCACCGAACTTCCCACTCCGGCCGAGCTGTTGGCCGAGCTTCCCGTCGGGGATGCTCAGGGGTACCGGATCATGCGGGCCCGTCAGGAAGTCCGGGCCGTACTCTCGGGGCTCGATGAGCGCCTACTGGTCATCATTGGCCCCTGTTCGATCCACGACCCGGCAGCGGGGCTTGAATACGCCGTCAGTCTTGCCGCAGCGGCCAAGGAACACGAAGGCGAGCTGCTGGTGGTGATGCGCAGCTACTTCGAAAAGCCGCGCACCACCGTTGGCTGGAAAGGCTTGGTCAACGACCCTCATCTGGATGGCAGCCACGATATGGCTTCAGGCCTACGCACGGCACGCGAATTCATGCTCGCCGCCAGCGACTTGGGCCTCCCGCTGGCCACCGAATTCCTTGAACCGATCAGCGCCCAATACCTCTCCGACGTCATCAGCTGGGGTGCCATCGGCGCACGCACCACCGAAAGCCAGACGCACCGCCAGCTGGTCTCCGGCCTCTCGATGCCGGTCGGATTCAAAAACGGCACCGACGGGTCCGTGCAGGTGGCGATCGACGCGTGCCAAGCCGCCAGCGCCCCGCAGTCGTTCATGGGGATCAGCGAGGAAGGACGCACCTCGATCGTAGAAACCGCCGGGAACCAGGATGCCCACTTGATCCTGCGCGGCGGCGCCGACGGCCCGAATTTCGCTGAGGAACCTGTGGCACAGGCGTCGGCCGCCATGGAAAGTGCTGGTATGAACCCGCGGGTGATAGTCGATGCGTCGCACGCGAACTCGGGCAAATCCCACGTGCGCCAGGGCGAAGTCATCGAGGCGCTGGCCGAGCGTATTGCCGCAGGCGATCACACCATCGCCGGCATCATGGCCGAGAGCTTCCTGGTTGCAGGTGCCCAGAAGCACGACCCGGATCTCGTGGCAGCAGGATCCGATGTACTTTCGCACTTGACCTACGGGCAGTCCGTCACCGATGCCTGCATGGGCTGGGACAAAAGCGCCGAGCTGCTGGAAATCTTGGCCGGCGCGGTGCGTGCCGCACGCTGACCAGCTTCCGGCGATGAAGCACCCACCCCTTGGTATAACCTTCACATGGTTCACATTGGCCCCGTAAGCCCCTAAACTGTGAACCAACCGCATAGGGTATCTTGGGGTGTTGGTGTGGGCAAGGAACAATCGTTGTTTGGCGCCGATGTGTGGCTTCTATGTGAAAATTTGTCAGGAGAATCTGGGAATGGTCGAATCGCAAAACTTTGCCAGCGCGCGTTTCATGACGGTGGCGGAAGTTGCTGAGGTAATGCGCGTGTCGAAGATGACCGTTTACCGCCTCGTTCATTCAGGCGATTTACCCGCAGTGCAGTTCGGTCGTTCTTACCGCGTGCCAGAAACCGCGGTGCAGGAATACCTGCGTGCAGCCGGGTACGGACGGGACTCCAGTACCGGCTAACGCCCCCGTATTTTTTCGGAGTGGTCAAAATCTGCTCCGGAAGCAGGTAATCTGTTAAGGAACGTTTAACGTCCAGTTGGCTATTCTGGTGCTATGGTGCCGAAGAAATAGTAGTCGGCAATCGAATCAGTTTGTGAGGAACCAGTATGGGCTCTGTTGTAAAGAAGCGCCGCAAGCGTATGTCTAAGAAGAAGCACCGTAAGCAGCTTCGTAAGACCCGTCACCAGCGTCGTAATAAGAAGTAGATGCCGGCTCCGGGCATGCCCGGAACCTAGCATGTGAAAAGGTGCGTTTCCCTTGAAGGGGAAACGCACCTTTTCCTATATCTAGGCAGGTGCTGGATGGCCGAAGAAGCCGTTGAGGTCACGGACGTCGGCGCAAGGCCCCAATGCTGCGCCACAGTCCCCAAAGTGCACCGGAGATTCCAGCTGCCTTCAAACCGAAGGTTGCGGCCTTGCGACCGGTGCGGAAATCGTAGATGGGCCAATTCCGATCGCTTGCATGGCGGCGCAGCTTGCCATCCGGATTGATTGCTACGGGATGGCCCACTAGTTCGAGCAAGGGGATGTCGTTGTGTGAGTCGCTGTATCCCCAGCATTGGGCCAACTCCAAGCCTTGTTCGGTGGCAAGATCGCGGATCGCGGAGGCCTTGGCTTGGCCATGGAGGATTTCGCCAACTAACTTGCCGGTGTAGACGCCCTCGACATGCTCCACATTCGTACCAAGGGCACCGCTGAGCCCCAATCGCCGGGCCATCACCGAAGCAACTTCCAGCGGGGTGGCGGTGACCAGCCAGACCTGGCGACCGGCGAGCATATGTTGGTCGGCGATGGCGAGGGTCCCCGGCCAGATTTTCGACTCAATGAATTCGTCATAAATTTCATCCCCGAGCGCAACCATGTCGGCCACGGAGAACCCGGAAGCTAGCAGAAGGGCCCGGTCACGGATGGCGTGGATGTCTCCCATGCTTTCCCCGCGGGTGACAAACCGCAACTGGTGGACGGCGAACCACGCCACTTCGCGCAGGGTAAAAGCCCGGCGTTGGTACATTTTTCGGGCAACGGCGAACAAAGAGGCCCCACGCATCATGGTGTTGTCGACATCAAAAAATGCGGCTGTGGTGCCGGAGCTCACCGGCACTTGCCCGTTGCGGGAGGCGTCATAAGGGTTGGAGGGCATCCGACCAGTGTATTGCACACTTGTTTCACCGGAGCGGTAGCGTTGGAGCATGAGCCGTGTGCAGAGCCCAAAAGAGATCACGTTGTTGGTTCGTCCCGGATGCCACTTGTGCTCCGCGGCGAAGAAAACGGTCGACGAAGTGACCAATCGGCTGGGACTTACTTGGGAGAGCGTGGACATTGACCATGATCCGGGTCTGTTGGCCCAGCACTCGGACGAGGTGCCGGTGCTTCTGGTCGACGGAAAGGTCCGTGACTTCTGGGTCATCGACCCGGAACGCCTCGAAACCCTGCTGACCAGCTAACGCAAAGGGCCCCGCCTGATGCAGCCCGTGAGTCATGGATCTGCGGGCGGCGAAGCCATCGCGGGCGGTATTTTACGAAGATGTCCAAGGAATCGAGCCAGAACAGAATGCCCACAGAGCACCATCCAGCAGACGCTGACCAAGCCGTTCCGGAACTGGGCCTCGACATGATCGAGGGACAGCCAGTGACGGGATCGCTTGGGCGTATCCTTCCGGAGGCTACTCTGGCCCGTCTGACCCAGTACCTGAGAGCGTTGAACGCCATGCAGGCTCGGGGGGACGAGCAGACTTCATCAGGAGTCTTGGCCGCGGAAGCCGGCGTCAACCCGGCCATCCTGCGCAAGGACCTCTCGCTCCTGGGCTCCTATGGAACCCGCGGCGTGGGGTATGTGGTCATGGAATTGACAGAACATATCTCCAAGGCCATGGGCCTGCTGCGTCAGTGGCGCGTCGCAATCATCGGGGCAGGAAACCTGGGTCGCGCTCTTTCCGGCTATGGCGGATTCAGGAGCCGGGGCTTTGAGATTGTGGCATTGCTGGACTCGGCCCCCGAGGTCGTTGGCACGGTTGTGGGGGACCTGCAGGTCCAAGACATCGCGGATATGGACGAGATACTGGCCAGTGCCGAGGTGAACATTGCTGTCCTGTCGGTACCGGGAGGGGCAGCACAGGACCTATGCAACAAGTTGGTTGAGCGCGGCGTACGAAGCATCCTGAGCTTTGCGCCGGTGGTTCTCCAGGTTCCTACCGGAGTCAACCTCAGGAAGGTCGATCTGGCGACCGAACTGCAAATCCTTGCTTACCACGCCCAAAACCTGGATACCTAGCGGTTCCAGGTTTGTCCAGGCGCTATTTTCAGGCAAACAAAAACGGTCCGTGCGACCCGACCGCGAACGGTTGGGTCCCACGGACCGTTTTTCGTCACTTTCTAGCGGTAACCGGCTGCGCGGGCAGCGCGGCGGGCAGCGATGAACTGGCTGGAGGGACGCAGCCAAGCGAAGACCACGCCAACGACGCCCAGGATGATCGCGACCAGCATCAGCAATCCGGTTCCGAGGCTCAGCAGTGAAAGTGCCGCAAAGATCGTCGCAAAGATCCGGGCCACGTTGCTGCCCTTACGGATCATGAATGCGATCAATGCGTAGATTGCCAACGAGATCACGGCGATAACAACAACGACCGTTTGGATGGTGGGGAGCATTCCCATGACGTCATCCAGGTTCATCCCCGAATTTGCAAGCTGCTCTTCCATCCCCTCCATCGAAGCCAGTTCGGCGCGCAGCGATGCGGCGTTCAGACCGAAGATCGAGGTGATCATGGCCACCGCTGCAACAACGCCGGCCGCCAAGATGGCCCAGAAGGAGGTGTCTAGTTCTTTTGGACGATGTGTGGGCATCTGGGGAGCTGCAAAATTTCCCTGCAGCGGGACCTGGAACCCACCAGCCTGCGGCTGCTGGCCGTAAGGGGACGGTGCCTGAGGCGGCTGGCCATAGGGCGACGGTGCCTGAGGCGGCTGGCCATAGGGCGACGGTGCCTGCGGCGGCTGACCGTAAGGGTTGGGTTCCTGGGAACCGTACTGTGGCGGCTGCCCATAAGGAGGCTGTCCGGCTGCATTTGGATCCTGCGGTGCGCGCTGCCCGTACTGGGGTGCGTTCGGTTCGCCGTTTGGCGTCTGGGGGTTCTGCGGATCGTTGCCAGGGGTGGACATATCCTGCTCCTTAGGTTGAAAGATACTTCTTACCCTTCACGATATAGGGTCAGGTTTCTCTTGAAGCCCTCCAAAAGGATGGCTTTTCTTCTCACGAGGGTAGTTTGCCCACGAACGAGCCAAATTGGCCAGTAGTTACCGTGCGACAAGGAACGACTCTTGTACAAGCTGTAGAAAACTTTGGCCGGGGTGGCCTATTCCTGCTGGCACAAGGGCGGAATCAGGATTCTGGTTTAGGTAACGGCACAAAATTTTGAGACACTTAACCCATGTCGACTGCTACTGTTCACCTTCTTCGTCATGGCGAAGTGTATAACCCTGACAGGGTGCTCTACGGTCGTCTACCCGAATTCCACCTGTCTGATCTTGGCCATCAAATGGCTGATCGGGCTGCCGAGTTTTTTACCGCGCAGCGAAACGCTGGGGCGAATATCACCCATCTGGTCTCCTCTCCGCTGGTGCGGGCGCAGGAGACCGCGGAGCCCACGGGCAAGGCCCTGGGTCTGGACATCGTGACCGATGATCGGATCATCGAAGCGGCGAACCGTTTCGAGGGACTCTCCAGAATCAAGAACCGACTGAAGGAACCTAAATACTGGTCCTACGTCGTCAACCCATTTCGTCCATCCTGGGGGGAGCCCTATCGGGGCCAGGTTGAACGAATGATGACCGCCATTGTGGAACATCGCGATCGTGCGGTGGAACTTGGCGGCCGCGGGGCGGAAGCCATTTTGGTCAGCCACCAGCTGCCAATCTGGGTCACGCGCCGCTCAGCCGAAGGCAAAGCCCTGTGGCACGACCCGCGGAAACGCGAGTGCACTCTCACGTCCGTGACTAGCCTGGACTTTGAAGGTGAAAGTCTGGTCGCAGTCCGTTATGCAGAACCTAGCGTGGACCTCCTGGCCAACGCTGCGAACATCCCTGGAGCTTGAGATCATGACCGATCCCATCTCGTCCCAAGCCCAGCGCTTGGGACGACGTACTTTTTTGCGTGCCGCCATGCTTGGAGCTGCAGTGCTGCCGCTTGCCGCATGCGTGGGCGAAGAAGACCCTCTGGCCAAGCAGGCACGTGAGGGCAACAACAAGAATTACATCGCCGGGGATGGATCGGTGCAGGAATACGGTCCGGAATCTCGTACTGAGCCGGTGGAGATCGAGGCAGTGGCCTACGACGGACAAAAAATTGATTCAGCAGACTGGATCGGACAAGTCACGGTCCTGAACTTCTGGTACGCAGCCTGTGCACCATGCCGCATCGAGGCACCGCACCTGGTCGAACTCAGCAAGGAGTTCGACGGCAAAGCTGAGTTCCTTGGCATCAACGTGCGCGACGAAAAGGAAGCCGCCGAGGCATTCGAGCGTACCTTTGGCATCAAGTACCCCTCCGTGCAAGACACCCAGGGGACGATCCAGCTTGCCATGACCAAGTACGTACCGCTCAAGGCGGTGCCCACCACGCTCGTCATCGACAAACAAGGAAGGGTCTCGGCACGGATCCTGGGTGTTGCCGAGAAGGCAACGCTCAAGGCCTTGATCACTACGGCACTGGCAGAAACGTTGTGATCCACCCCGCGCTAAACGCCGCAGTGGCCGTAGCACAGGGCAACCCCTTCGCGGAGATCGTCATGGACGGATCCTTGCTGCTCGCCGTTCCCGTTGCCATTCTCGCCGGGCTCGTTTCCTTCCTTTCGCCGTGCGTCCTGCCGTTGGTTCCAGGTTATCTGGGATACGTTACCGGGTTGTCCGGGGCGGACCTTGCTGAGCAGAAACGCGGGCGCATGTTAACGGGCATCAGCCTGTTCATCCTTGGATTCACCGCCGTGTTCGTCTTGGCCGGAAGCATATTTTCACAGGTTGCGTACTGGATGCAGTACAAGGGATCCTGGGTCACCCAGCTGCTCGGTGTCGTCGTGATCCTCATGGGCATTGTGTTCATGGGAGGCTTCTCCTTCATGCAGCGTGATGCCAAGATCCACCGCAAGCCCCCGGCAGGTCTATGGGGCGCCCCCGTCCTGGGCGTGACTTTTGGTCTTGGATGGGCCCCGTGTATAGGACCCACGTTGGCCGCAGTACTTGCCATGAGCACGGGACCAGACGCGAGCGCGGCCAAGGGCGGACTACTGACCTTCTTTTACTGCATGGGTCTGGGGCTACCGTTTGTATTCATTGCCCTCGGACTTCGCCGCGGTATGGGTGCCTTGAAGTTCTTCCGCCGCCACCAGCTGGCCGTCATGCGGCTTGGCGGTGGTCTGCTCATCCTCCTGGGCGTCCTAATGGCCACGGGCCTCTGGGGTACCTGGGTCTCGCAATTACAAAACTGGTTCGCTAGTGAAGTGCAGTTGCCTATCTAATGGGAAAGCCAGATATGAAAAAAGACGTTGCTGTTCCGGCGCTCGGGTTCCTGGGCATGGTGCGTTGGGCTTGGACCCAACTCACCAGCATGCGTACCGCGCTGTTCCTGCTACTGCTCCTGGCAGTGGCAGCGGTGCCCGGTTCGCTCTTTCCCCAGCGCTCGGTCAATCCTGAGCAGGTGACCACCTACCTGACCAACAAACCGACTGCCGGTGAATGGCTAGACCGCTTTCAGCTCTTCGACGTGTATTCTTCCGTCTGGTTCTCCGCCATCTACCTGCTGCTGTTCATCTCGCTGATTGGTTGCATCCTTCCGCGGGTGAAGAAGCATGCCAAGGCGCTGCGCACCCCTCCGCCGCGCACCCCTTCACGGCTGAACCGCCTGCCGCAAAACGGAACCATCCAGATCCAGTCGGCTTCCGAATCGGGTCTCAGCGATGGGCAGATCGTCGAGCAGGCCGCCAAGCTGCTCAAGAAGCGTGGATACCGCTCCGAAGCCCGCCTCGAGGGCACCAGCCCGTCGGTGGGTGCCGAGCGCGGCTACGTAAGGGAAATCGGCAACCTCTTGTTCCATATTTCATTGGTGGGGCTCTTGGCCTCGGTGGGAATCGGCGGGGCTTTCGGCTACAACGGCCAGCGTGTCCTGGTTGAGGGGGAGACCTTCGTGAATTCCCTCGTGTCCTACGACTCCTTCAAACCCGGGACCATGTTCAAGGAAGATTCCCTGGACCCGTACTCGGTGAAGCTGGACAAGTTCAACATCACCTTTGACCGCGAATCCACCACACACTTCGGCCAGCCCATCGATTTCACCGCCGAGGTCGAAACCCGTCGCAGTCCGGATGCAGAGCCGCAAAAGGAAACCATTCGGGTCAACCACCCCCTGCGCATCGATGGCGCCGACATGTACTTGGTCGGCAACGGATACGCTCCCGTGGTCACGGTGAAGGACGGCGACGGAAACGTAGCCTTCAGCGGACCGGTTACCGCAGTGCCACAAGATGGAATGTACACATCGCTCATGGTGATCAAGGCCCCGGATGCAAAACCAGACCAGTTGGGCTTCCAGGGTTTCCTCCTTCCCACGGCAGTCACCGATGAAACCGGGTTCGCCGTTTCTGGGGACCCGAACGCCATCAACCCGCAGCTTCAGCTGAACTCGTACTACGGAAATCTGGGACTGGACGATGGACAGCCGCAGAACGTGTACGTCCTTGAGACCGACGAGCTCAAGGAACTGAATAACCGCAGCCTCGATGCAGGAGGCATCGTCTTGGGCGCCGGACAGACCTACGAACTACCCGATGGTAAGGGAAGTATTTCCTTTGACGGGCTCAAACGCTTTATCGGTGTCGATATCGCTTATGACCCGAGCAAGCGTCCTGTCGGGATCTTTGCCGCCCTGGCCCTGCTGGGTCTGGCCATCTCGCTCTTCACCGCACGCCGCCGTGCCTGGGTGAAGGTCAAAACGTCGGTTGACGGATCTGGCCATGAAGAGCGGATAATTGAATATGGATTGTTGGCCCGTGGTGAAGACCATGGACTTGAATCCGAAGCCAAGGAGCTGCGTAAGCTTCTTGAGCAGCAGTGGCCCGCCGTTGAGCGAGCCGGAGTCTAGGAGACCGAATGGAAAACAACATTCCCACGATCAACGTGGCCTTGGGACAGTACAGCGACTTGTTCATGTTGCTTGCCGCAATCGTCTATGCGTCGGCCTTCGTGGCCTTCGCATGGGACCTGGCGAAATCAAGCAAGCTCATCCAGGAAATTGACGCTGCGACGATTGCCACCGAAAAGAAGGTTCTCGTGGCGGCGGGCGCCGCCGATGCCCCTCCAGCTGCCAGCACTGAGAACGCGTTGGTTAACGATTCGATGGATTACACCGTGGCATCGGCCAAGCGCATGGCCGCCAAGATCGCGGTCTCTCTGACTTGGCTCGGCGTGCTGCTGCAGGGATTTGCCGTGGTCGCCCGCGGTGTTGCTGCCGCCCGTGTCCCATGGGGCAACATGTACGAGTTCCTGTCTACAGGTTCCTTCCTGGTGGCCCTGGTGTTCTCGCTTGTGTTGCTGAAGAAGGACCTGCGCTTCATGGGTACCTTCGTCCTTGGCCTTGTCACAGTGATGCTGTGCGGCGCCACCATGGGCTTCCCGACACCGGTTGCACACTTGGTTCCCGCCCTGCAGAGCTACTGGCTGATCATCCATGTGTCCATCGCGGTGCTGGCAGCGTCCCTGTTCACCATCACCTTCGCGATGAACGTCCTCCAGCTGCTCCAGCATGCACGCATGGATTCGCTGGCTGCCGGAAAACCCGACAAATTTCCATTCATGCGCCTTGTACCGGGCGCTGCTCCGCTGGAGAACTTCGCCTACCGCATCAATGCGGTGGCCTTCGTGATGTGGACCTTCACGGTCATGGCCGGCGCCATTTGGGCCGAAGCCGCCTGGGGTCGCTACTGGGGCTGGGACACCAAGGAAGTCTGGAGCTTCGTCATCTGGGTTGTCTACGCGGGCTACCTGCACGCCCGCGCAACGGGCGGCTGGACCGGTGCTCGCTCGGCATGGCTGAGCATCATCGGATACCTCTGTATCGTTTTCAACTTCACCATCGTGAATATTTATTTCAACGGCCTTCACTCGTACGCGGGGCTCTAAGACCTCGGTTCGATATCTAGTGCCCCCGCCTCCTGCTGAACGGAGACGGGGGCACTTTGGTGTTAACCCGGGGCGTTGGGGCCTCCTGGCGGTCCGCGGGGGGAGAGTTCCTGTCGTGCCCCTACGCCCAAAACGTTTTCTTGCGGCGGACCTCCCGCAGGTTCCCCCGCGAGAGCGCATCGGTGGCGCAGGAGAGCGTGTTGGCATTCGCCCGACACGAGGAACGGCGCCCGCCGCAAGACAGTATGCGTGATTGACGTCACTGTTGGAAATTTGGATATCTGGTCGAGATGTACTCGGAAATGCCGCAACTGGTCCCCGATTTAGCCGGATCTGCGGCAATTTCGGCAAAAATCACTCAAGAGGGCCCTCGATTAGGCGACCGGACATTCCGCTGTTACTGTTGTATCTACCGACGCGGGGTGGAGCAGTTCGGTAGCTCGCCGGGCTCATAACCCGGAGGTCGCAAGTTCAAATCTTGCCCCCGCCACAAAGAAGAAGCTCTTGTTCCAGATCTTGGAACAAGAGCTTCTTGCATTTCCCGGGTTCAGGGGCCTGGGCCCTTTCTCATGGACGATCGGGATGTCCTCCGTCAGGTGTGGGGAGGGGATCAATATGATCTCCCGGTGCTGTCCTGGAGCAAGAAACCTTGCTCGCACCGAACCTGTTCCCACGAGGGTCTTCTCGGCACGGGGAACATGGCGTTCGTGACTGGGTTCGGCCCCGGACCGGTCCTCAGGGGCATTCATCGTTCGTCCCCTTGAACCCTGACTCGTGTACGTCGACGGAGTATCTGGGAGTTTGGACGCGGTCACGAAGCCACCGATTCGATCGGTGTTGCTTGCCGGAATTCTGACCCTGATGCTAGGCTCAGCAGTTATCGGCCAATGATCATCGCCGACGCAATCGCCCCCCGTATCAGGGGACTGTTCTGAACTGAAGGGAAGTGCACCATGCTGAATCTGCAAATGACCCAGCCACGTGAATACTTCCAGCGCGCCAATAAGCGCCAGCTTCAGCAAGAACAAGACCACCGGTTGCACAGCTCATAGACTTCTGCACGCCAGCAGCAAGACAAGCCTCGCAACCACCATGGTTCGGGGCTTCTTTTATGGATCCGATCGATTCCCCGGACCTTTCTCACATGCTCTGAATCCACAGGGCATGGATCCTCACATCAGAAAGCGAAACCGTGGAGACCATCAACAGCCGGCTCAAAAACTGGGCATCCATCTTGGATGAGAAGACCCGCGAGCAGGCCATCACCGCCTCGAGGATGCCATTCATCTTCCCCCATCTAGCTTTGATGCCGGACGCGCACCTCGGCAAGGGCGCAACCGTAGGATCCGTGATTCCGACGCTGGGGGCTATCATCCCCGCCGCCGTCGGAGTCGATATCGGATGCGGCATGATTGCTGTCAAGACCCAGTACACCTCACGTCAGCTGCCCAAGAACCGTAAACCATTGCGTGAGGACATCGAACGGGCGATCCCGCTTTCGGCTGGCAAATACAACCGCAAGGTCGTTGCCACAGCAGCTCCTCGTATCGCAGAACTGGTGGAAACGGCCCGCAAGGCCGGCTTCGACCCGGCCGACTACGCGGGAAACTGGGAGCTGCAGCTCGGTTCGCTGGGTTCGGGGAACCACTTCATTGAGGTGACACTGGACGAGGACGAGAACGTCTGGCTGTTCCTGCATTCCGGGTCCCGGGGAGTAGGAAACCGGATCGCGACCAAACACATCAAGGTTGCGCAGCAGGTAGCGAAAAAGTACTGGATCGAGCTGCCGGACCCGGACCTTGCCTACTTGGTCGAGGGTACCGAAGAATTCGACACCTACATCCGGGAATTGCGCTGGGCACAGCAGTTCGCCCTGCTGAACCGCGAAGAAATGATGGACCGAGTCATCCGGCAGTTCAGCGAATGGGTCGGCGGCGAGGTGCGGGAGCTCGAACGGATCAACTGCCACCACAACTTCACCGAGAAGGAGACCCACTTCGGGAAATTTGTCTGGATTTCGCGCAAGGGCGCCATCCGGGCCCGGGAAGGGGACCCGGGCCTGATCCCGGGTTCCATGGGCACCGCGTCCTATGTGGTGGTCGGCAAGGGCAATGCCGTGGCGATGGATTCATCACCGCATGGTGCCGGACGGGAATACTCCCGTTCAGCCGCCCGCAAGACCTTCAGCGTCGAGCAGCTGCGTGAAGCGATGAAGGGGATCGAATACCGCGACTCCGAGGCCTTCATCGACGAGATTCCGGGGGCCTACAAGCCCATTGACCAGGTCATGGAAGATGCCTCCGAGCTGGTGGCGGTGAGGCACAAGCTGCGCCAGATCATCAACGTCAAGGGAGATTAAACAAAGGAGCCGGGCAGTCCAGGGATTTTTCCTGGGCTGCTCGGCCTTTGACACGTTAGCGAATGACTACGGTGTGTGCCGGGGTGTGTCTTCGGTCGGGTTGCCGCCCTCGTCGCGGGGGTCGCTTTCGTCGCTGACCTTGCGTTCGCGGGCCTCGAGCTCGGCCTCCTTGCGGCGCAGCGCGTCCTCCCGTGCCTTGTGACGGGCCTGGGTTTCGAGGTTGCGGAGGAAGTCCTTGTCATCGTCGGGCGCACCGGTGGTGGGCCTGCGGGCCTGGTTCGGCTGATTATAGGTGCTGGCGGCCGGACGGCCGAGCCAGAACCACAATCCGGCGCCCACCAAGGGCAGCAGGATGATCGCAGCCACCCAAGCAGACTTAGGCAGCGAACGAACGTCGCTCGGACGCGCTCGCACGCATTCGATCAAGGCGTAGATGGTTACTGCGAGTGCAACCAACGCCAAAAAAATAAAATTCCTAACCATGGGTACAGTCTAATGAATTTAACTGTGTACTGGCTGCGTCTAGACTGGAGGGGTGCAGTTCTTCAAGTACACCGTGATCCGGTTAGCCATTTTCTTCGTCATTTTCCTTCCACTGGTCTTTTTGCTCCAATGGCCGCTTTACACGGCAGGCTTGATTGCCTTGGTGATCGCCTTCGCCCTGAGCTACCTTTTCCTGAACAAAATGCGTCTGGCGGCAAACGCCGATGTACAGAAAATGTTTGACTCGCGGGGCCCCAAAAAGTCCAAACATGACCTGGAAGACGAGGCAGCCGAAGACCGGTTCCTCGATGACGACAAGTAGTTTTTTGCTGTAACGCGCCAGCAGGGCTGGGAGTCGCACACTACGGTGTCCGGGTCCCGGCCCCGCTGACGTTGAACGTTCTTGCGGTTAGTTAGAATCCAGGCCCCGGAGAATGTTGCAGATCCGCCGCTAAGAGCTCACGGGCATGTGCCAGATGCGTATCGAGTGCCCGTGCCGCGCCGTCCGGATCCCCGGCCCGGATCCTGTCCAGGATTGCCGCATGCTCGTCGGCGATACGCTTGTTATCCAGCAGTTCCATGGACTGCACGCGAGTCATGCACAGTCGCACCTCGCCCAGTAGTGAGCGGTACATGGCGCTGGTGCGAGTATTGCCCATTGCGTCGACCAGAGCAGTGTGGAATTCCATGTCCGGGGCGATGAGCGCGGTGGCCGGTTGGGGGATGCGGGCGACGATCTCGGTGTTCGCAAGGACTGCCGCTGGTGGAACGGTAGCTGTGGCTGCCAGCCGGCGCACCACTTCCGATTCCACGATGGACCGAGCGACGTAGATATCGCGAACCGCTTCGGCGCCCAGCATCTTGACACGGGCCGTCTTGTGCGCGCCGCGCTCCAACAGGGCGTCCGCCACCAACCTTTCGATAGCTGCCTTGGCCGTGGGCCTGGCTACGTCATAGTTGCCTGCTACCTCGGCCTCGGTCAGCGCCGTTCCCTGGGCGAGGACGCCCTCGTAAATCCGCAACCGCAGATCGGCCACGATGGCATCAATGATGGATAGCGGGATGACGCGGCGACTCATATAGTTACGGATCCTTGGGCTGGCAGTCAACGGGAAGGCAACGTGGCAGCTGGTCGAAACGCGAGCTTGATAGACAAGTGCACTTGTTAGACAATACTAGGGTCGGAGGTTGTCTGGGTTCAAGCCCCGGATGCATATCCGACGTATTGTCACTAGATGGAACGGAAGCACCACGCCTTGATTCCCACATTGCGACGCGCCTTGTCGAGCGACGACCAGCTTACCGAGCGCGCCATCGACCTGCACGCCTACGCCAACGATGCCTCGCACTTCCTGCTCACCCCACAGGCAGTCGCCATCCCCGGCAACGCCGGAGAAGTCGGGGCACTGCTCAAGGCCAGCGCCGAGCTCAAGCTGCCGTTGACCTTCCGCTCCGGCGGAACATCGCTTTCCGGCCAGGGAGTCACCGACGCGTTGCTGGTCGATGTGCGAAAAAACTTCAAGGACATCGAAGTCCTGGACGGGGGACTACGAGTCCGTGTCCAGCCGGGGGTCACGGTGCGCGCGCTGAATGCACGGTTGGCACGTTATGGGCGTAAGTTCGGACCGGATCCGGCCTCCGAGATCGCCTGCACCATTGGCGGCGTGGTGGCCAATAATTCCTCGGGAATGCACTGCGGGACGGTGGATAACGTCTACCGAACTCTTGAATCCTTGGTCATCGTGCTCACCAGCGGAACCGTCATCGACACCGGTGCGGCCGACGCCAACGAGAAGCTCCGCACCCTGGAACCTGCGCTTTTTGACGGGTTAGAGGCACTGAGTCGCCGGGTGCGGTCCAATGCCGAATCGGTGGCCATCATCAAGCACCAGTTCTCCATGAAAAACACCATGGGCTACGGGCTGAACTCCTTCCTCGACCATCAGGACCCGGCCCAGGTCCTGGCCCACCTGATCGTGGGTTCCGAGGGAACGCTCGGCTTCGTCGCGGAGGCGACCTTCAGGACCGTCCCGTCGTACAAACACGTCACCACCTCCTTGTTGGTGTTCGAGGACCTGTTCACGGCCAACGAATCTCTCGAAGCGCTGGTGGGATCCGGTGCGGCAACGGTCGAACTGATGGATTCGCTCTCGCTGAAGGTGGGCCAGAACCTGCCCGGGACCCCTGGCATCGTGGCTGGACTCAACGTGGAATCTCATGCAGCGTTGCTGGTGGAGTACACGGCAACCGATGCCGAAGGCCTTGCCCAACGCCAAGCTCAGGGCGAGACGTTGGCGAACTCGCTCAAGCTCAGCGCTCCGGCCACGTTCAGCCCGGACCTCGCCACCCGCACCCAGCTGTGGAAACTTCGCAAGGGACTCTACGCCTCGGTGGCCGGAGCCCGCGCCCAGGGAACTACGGCCTTGCTGGAGGACGTGGTGGTGCCGGTCCCCGCCCTCGCGAGTACCTGCGCAGAACTCTCGGTGCTCTTTGACCGCTACGGATACGAAAATTCGGTGATCTTCGGGCACGCCAAGGACGGCAACGTCCACTTCATGCTCACCGACGGCTTTCACAGCAAGGACCAGATCGATCGATATTCGGCCTTCACCGAGGACATGGTCGACCTGATCCTGGGGGAGGGTGGGTCGCTCAAGGCCGAACACGGTACCGGACGGGTCATGGCGCCCTATGTTCGACGCCAGTACGGTGACGAGCTGTACTCGGTCATGCGCGAGATCAAGACGCTCTTGGACCCGGCCGGCCTGCTGAACCCCGGGGTGATCCTAGATGAGGATCCACAGGCCCACCTGAAGCACATCAAGCTCACTCCAGCCGTGGACTCCGAGGTGGACCGCTGCGTGGCCTGCGGCTACTGCGAGCCGGTCTGCCCCTCGCGGAACCTGACGCTGACCCCGCGCCAACGCATTGTCACGCTGCGCGCCATCGAAACCGCGCGTCTGGCCGGGGACAGCGCGTTGGTCGCGGCCCTGGAAAAGGACTACTCCTACGAATCGGTGGACACCTGCGCGGTCGATGGCATGTGCCAGACCGCCTGCCCTGTGGACATCAATACCGGAACCCTGGTGAAGAAACTGCGTGCCAAGGAGGCAAACAAGCTCGAAGGCGCGGTGTGGGACGCCGCCGCCAAACACTGGTCGGCGGTGACCCGCGGTGCGGGAACAATGCTGGGAATTGCCGAGAAGCTCCCGGAGCCGCTGCTGCGTGGCGCCAACCAGCTCGGGCGGGCGGTGCTGGGTGCCGATACCCTGCCGTTGTACTCCGCCGAACTGCCCGCCGGAGGCTCCACTCGCGCACGTGAGGCCCCGGAAGGTGAACCGGCCGCCGTCTACTTCCCGGCCTGCGTGAACACCATGTTCGGCCCGGCGGATCCGGCGCAGGGAGGAATCCAAGAAAGCTTCAGCGCCCTGGCCCGCCGGGTGGGCGTGGAACTGCTGGTGCCCGAGGGCATCGACTCGTTGTGCTGCGGCACCCCATGGTCCTCAAAGGGGATGGAAGCCGGAGGCGCCTCCATGGCCGAGCGCACCGTCGCAGCCCTGCGCACGGCCAGCGGCAACGGTGAGCTTCCGATCCTCTGTGACGCCTCCTCCTGCACCGAGGGCTTGCGCCACTGCCTCGAGAATGAAACAGTTCCCCCCGGCGGCAGGGCCCTGCGCATCATCGACGTGGTGGACTACACCGCCGAACACATCCTGCCGCTGCTACCCGAGGGGCAGAAGGTCACGTCCCTGGCGTTGCACCCGACCTGCTCCTCCACCCGCATGGGCCTGAACCCCGCGCTGGCCCAGGTGGCCGAGGCCGTGGCACAAAGTGTGGAGATCCCCGAAAACTGGGGCTGCTGCGGTTTTGCCGGGGACCGCGGGATGCTGCACCCCGAGCTCACCGCCTCGGCCACCGAAGAGCAGGCAGCCGAGGTCCGGGACTTCGCAGCCGCCACCCACGCCTCATGCAACAGGACCTGTGAACTGGGCATGACCCGGGCCACCGGGCAACCCTATGAGCACGTGCTGGAACTGCTGGAGCGCAGCACCCGGCCCTAGGATGGTGGGCTGCGGCCCGGCGGTGGGCTCCTGCTGTTGTCCGCTTCCTGCGTCCGTGGTGGGACACGCTTTTCGGCCACTGACGCAGGAAGCGCGGGCCTAATGATCCGTTGATAGCCTCATGCCATGAACGCCACTGATATTCCGGAGCGTCCGTGGCTGAGCCCGGCTCTCGACGGCACCGAATTCGCCAGGTGGTACTGGACGAAGAACGAGCTGGTGGCCTTTGCCCGGCAGCAGGGGATTCGCACTGGCGGGGGCAAAGCCGAACTCGCCGGACGGCTCATGGCGTTCCTGGACGGAACCCCCATCCCTGCCCCCGTGGTGCGCAAGCGGGCAGGGAAGCAACTGGCACCCCCACTGTCATGACACACGGTGGTGCCGCCGGGACAGCGCTGCAGCCAGGTCCTCAGGCTATGGCTCACCGAACAACTGGGTCCCGGGTTCCACTTCGATGCGCCCATGCGGGAGTTCTTTGCCGTAGCGAACGGAACCACGACACGTGCCGATGCGCTCGCACACTGGTCGGCGACCAGGGGTGCCGAACCGCGGCTCATTGATCAGCAATTCGAGTTGAACCGCTTCACCCGCGACTGGCATGAACAGAATCCGGGCGGCAGCAGGGAAGAGATGCTCGCCGGATGGAAACAGTACCGCTCGCTTCCCGCCGACGTGCGCCGCGGCCCAGTATCGGTCATCGATCGTTGAGCTGGTGGAACGTTCGAGGTACCTCGGTACCTAGGCCAGCGCCTTGTCCATCACGATGGCCACGGTGAACAATGCGGCGTAGACAAGGTTGATGATGCCGGTCTGCTTGAGCACCGGGATCAGGGCTCCGGGATCGTGCTTGCGCAACACGATCCAGCACGGGGCCAGGCACAACAGCGCGGTGAGCAGAATCAGCCACATCCACGGGTGGGTGGAGACCAGCACCAACGGCAGCAAGATGGCCACCGCCAGCATCATCACGTAGCTAACCCGTGCCACCGGGTCACCCAGCCGCACGGCCAGCGTCAACTTGCCGACCTCACTGTCGGTGGGGATATCGCGGATATTGTTGGCCATGAGCAGGGCAGTGGCCATGAGCCCGGTGCCCACGGCACCGAGGTAGGCGGGCAGCGTGAGCTGCTGGGCCTGGGTGTAAGTGGTCCCCAGGGTCGCCACGAGGCCGAAGAAGATGAAGACGAAGACCTCACCGAGCCCCCGGTAGCCGTAGGGGTTCTTGCCACCGGTGTAGCCCCACGCAGCCAAGATTGCGGCGACGCCCACCAGCAACAACGGCCAGGACGCGGTGTACACCACCAGGAAGGCCCCGACGATACCGGCCAGCCCGTAGCAGACGAAGGCCGCGTTGCGAACGGTTGTGGGTTTAGCCAGTCCGGAGCCGGTGAGCCGCAGCGGGCCCACGCGCACGTCGTCGGTGCCCCGGATGCCGTCCGAGTAATCATTGGAGTAGTTCACCCCGACCTGCAGCAACAGGCCGACGGCCAGGGCCAGGACGGCCTCGAACCAGGCCAGCTTCCCGGTGATGTCCACGGCGGCAGCGGTGCCGATCACCACCGGTGCAATCACGATGGGCAGGGTACGCAGGCGTGCCCCCGCAACCCATTGGGCAATTGTAGCCACCATCAGTCCTCTCGCTGCTGGGAAAAAACATGCAGCCCTTATTCTCCCCCGCGCGCGGGCGGGGGAGAAATTGTGCGGGAGCCGGAGTCTTCCCTAGAGCGAGACGATGAACAGGGTTGCGGCGAAAACCACGCCCGAGGCGATCAAGACGATGGTGGTGTACCCGAGGATGTCACGCATCTTCAACCCGGCGATGGCCAACAGCGGCAGGGCCCAGAACGGTTGGATCATGTTGGTCCACTGGTCGCCGTAGGCCACCGCCATGATCGGGATCGCCGGATCCACACCCAATTCCGCGGCCGCGGTGAGCATGATCGGAGCCTGCACAGCAAATTGACCGCCGCCGGAGGGAACAAAGAAGTTCACCAACCCGGCCGAGAGGAATGCCAGCATGCCGAAGGTCTGCGGCGTGGAAATGGAAACGAACACGTCGGAGAGGATCTGAATCAGCCCGGTCCCGGTCATGATGCCCAGGATCCCGGCGTAGAGCGGGAATTGCAGCAGGATCTCCCCGACATTCGAGGCGGCGTGCTTGGTCAGCGCCATCAGCTCGAAGGGGCTGCGCACCACCAGCAGGATCAGGGCCAGGAAAGACCAGTTCACGATGTCCAGGGTCAGCGTGCCCCCGGTGGAGAAATGGATGACCAGGTAGGCCACCAACATGGCCCCGAGCAACAAGGTCGGCAGTCGACTGGCATCCAACCGGTCAGCGGGTGTGGTGACCGTATCGTCGATGGCCACGAGGTCTTCGCGTGAGTCGGTGGCCAACTCCACGATCTTGTCGTCCCCGCGCGGCGCCACCAGATAGAGTGCCAACGCGACCAAGAGGATGGTGGCCACGGTGGCAATCATGTTCCACGAGGAGAAGGTGGTCTCGGAGATCGACAGCGGCCCACCGAGCTGCTTGGCGATGAACGAGTCGGGGGTGGCCGCCGTGAGCGGACCCGAGCCCGAATAGCCCATGTGCCAGACCACGAACCCGGCGAAGCCCGCGGCGACGAGCATCGGGAAGTGGAAGCGGATGCCACGTTCGCGTCCCTGGGCCGCGACCTCTCGGGCCAAGAGTCCGCCCACCACCAGGCCCAGGCCCCAGGTGATCAGCGAGGCCACGGCCGCCACCAGGAACACAAACACGTAGCCCTGGAGCGGGGCCTTGGGGATCCGCCCGAGGAAGCGCAGGAGTTTGCGCACCGGGCGGGTGTTGGCCAGGATGAATCCGAGCATCAGCACCAACGCCATTTGGGTGATGAAGGCCAACAGGCCCGAGAGCCCGTCGCCCCAGCTTTGCACGATCAGCAGCGGGCCGGACCCGGTGACCAGCAGTGCCAAGATGGCCACAATGAAGGTCAGGACGATGGCGAAGACCAGGGCCGAGGGGATGAACCGCTCAACCAGGTTGTTGATGGGCCGCATGGCCCGGGAAATTGCTGTTCCACCGTGTGGCGGGGCGGTTTTGCTCATGAACAACACCTCTTTGTGCAGATCTGGCAGGGTTCTCGGCCGATGAACCTGGCCGCCCCATGACCCGGACCACATTACGTCAATCGGTGAGCACCTACCGGGAACGCCCGGGGCCGGGCACAGGGCACGTGTTGGCACCGAGACCGGTGGATCAGCCTTCGGCGCCGCCAAGCAGCGCGGTCAGCGACAAACGATCGGTCTTCCCGTTGGGCAGCATCGGCAGTGCCGGCAGGTTGCGCAGACGGCGCGGGACCGCCGGGGCACCGAGCGCCTGGCGCACCGCCGCGGCGAGGGCCTCGGGGGAGACGGTTCCGACGTAGGCGGCGCCGACCTGCTGGCCCCATTGCGCATCGGGGACCGGGACCACTGCCGCCGCGCTCACGCCCGGCACCGATTCCAACACCTGCTGGACCTCGGCTGCCGAGACCTTCACCCCTCCGGTGTTGATCACATCGTCCGCGCGGCCTCTCACCGAGAGCACTGAATCTTCGTAGCTGCCTAAATCGTCGGTCGCGTACCAGCGCACCCCGGCGTCGTCGGTGCTGAAGTGCTGGGCGGTCAGTTCCGGGTTTCCCAGGTAGCCGGAGGCGATGGTGCTCCCGCCGAGCCAGATGCGTCCCTCGACGGTTTTGATGTGGACTCCGGGCAGCGCACGGGCGTCGTAGACGCACCCGCCACTGGTCTCGCTGGAACCATAGGTCAGATGCAGATTTAGGTCATGGGCGGCGGCCTGATCACGTACCGCATGCGAGGCGCGTGCCCCGCCGAGCAGGATCGCGTCGAAACGCTTCAGGCTCGCCAGCGTCTCCGCGCTCGGATCGGTGAGCAGCCGCTGCAGCTGGGTAGGCACCAGCGAGACGATGCGGCGGCGATCGGTCAGGGCCGAGGCCGCTGCATTAAAGCCTGCCGCGTCGAAACCCGCCTCCAGGTCCATGGCCCAGGGGCGGGTCCCCGCGTACAGGCTGCGCGTCAGCACCGCCAACCCCGCGACGTAGTGCAGGGGCAGGGCCAACAGCCACTGGCCCTCAAAACCCAGGTATTCGGCGGTGGCCATGGAGGAGGAGGCCAAGGCCTCGACCGACAGAGCGGTGCGCTTCGGGGTGCCGGTGGACCCCGAGGTGCGCACCACCGCCGCGATCTCTTCCAGACCCTCCAGCTCCGCCTGATCCACGGAGTTCAGCCGGTAGTCGTTGGCGGTGGCTCCGGGAAGAAATTCCGCCGCGGGCCCGTCCTGGTTGAGGGCTGCGGACAGGGCCGTGAGGGCGGCGTCTGGATTCATAGGTGGCTGAGGTCCTTGGTCTTAGAAGTAGTACGGGTGGGCGGACCAGTCGGGGTCGCGCTTTTCCAAGAAGGCATCCCGGCCTTCGACGGCCTCATCGGTCATGTAGCCCATGCGGGTAGCTTCACCGGCGAATACCTGCTGCCCGGCCAACCCGTCGTCGGCCATGTTGAAAGCGAACTTGAGCATGCGAATGGCCTGCGGGGATTGCTTGGCAATATCCGCTGCATACTCCAGTGCGACGTCTTCGAGTCGCTCGTGGTCCACTGCCTCGTTGACTGCGCCCATGGCCACCATGTCCTCGGCCGAGTGCTCGCGGGCCAGGAAGAAAATCGAGCGAGCGTTTTTTTGTCCAACCTGGCGGGCCAGCAGTGCCGAACCGTAGCCGGCGTCGAAGGAACCGACGGTAGCATCGGTCTGCTTGAACTTGCCGTGCTGCTTTGAAGCGATGCTCAAATCCGAGACCACGTGCAGCGAGTGCCCACCGCCGGCTGCCCAGCCGTTGACCACGGCAATGACGACCTTGGGCATGGTGCGCATCAGGCGCTGGACCTCGAGGATGTGCAGGCGCCCGGCGCGGGCCGGGTCGATGGAATCGGCGGTCTCGCCCTCGGCGTACCGGTAACCGTCGCGGCCGCGGATGCGCTGGTCGCCTCCGGAACAGAAGGAATGTCCGCCGTCCTTGGGGGAGGGGCCGTTGCCGGTGAGCAGCACCGTGGCCACATCCGAGCTCATGCGGGCGTGGTCCAACACCCGGTAGAGCTCGTCCACCGTGCCGGGGCGGAACGCGTTGCGGACCTCGGGGCGGTTGAAGGCAACGCGCACGCACGGCAGGTCCCGCAGGATTCGCCCGCTGTCATCGCGTTCGACCTGCCGGTGGTAGGTCATGTCTTCAAGGTCGAAGCCCTCGACCATGCGCCAACGCATGGGGTCGAAGATGTCGGAAACTTTGTCTGGCAACTGGGAAGTGGAATCTACGGTGCTCACAGTCATGAATGCTATCGGTTGCCGAGCCCCGCGGGCCAAATACCCTCCGCGCGTCGTCTCCGTCGCCAGGGCACGGCGGCCGTGCGGCATCCGGTGCCGATCCTCGGCCCCCGGCACGTCCCAAACTGTTGAACAATTCATACTGGCTTTTTGGTGACGAGTGTGATCTGCCTCAAAGTGGATTCCGACCAGCACACTTGTGTTTCTTGTGGTGGCGTGTATCACGGTTTGATCCGGCGATTTCTGCCACTTCCGACTTCATGAAGCGAGTAAAAGTGCGGTACGTTTACCGTTTGCACCCCACCGGATATGTGCCCGGGCATCCTGAAGCGGGTCTGGCCGGGTGTCTTCCCCCGCGTTGACCCATGCGGGGTTGAAAGTATCACCAAAGGAGTTACACGTTGGAACCCCACAACGTCACCGATCACCAGCAACATGCGCCCGCCCAGGACGCAACGCTGACCGCCGAAGGCTACAAAAAGACCCTGACCCGGCGCCACGTCCAGATGATCGCCATGGGCGGAGCCATCGGCGTGGGCCTGTTCATGGGCGCAGGTGGTCGCCTGGCCTCGACCGGACCGGCGTTGATCTTCTCCTACGCACTCGCCGGGGTGATTGCCTACTTCCTGATGCGGGCGCTGGGCGAGCTGATCATGTACCGCCATTCCTCGGGTTCCTTCGTTTCCTACGCGGGGGAACTTTTTGGATCCAAGGGAGCTTACGTCTCTGGTTGGATGTACGTGCTGAATTGGGTTATGACCGGGATTGCCGAGCTGATCGCCATCGGCCTGTACTTCACTTACTTTTTCCCCGGTGTTCCGGTGGAAGCCGCTGCGCTCTGCGCCCTGGGCTTGTTGGTGGCTGTCAACCTCTTCAGCGCTAAGGCCTTTGCGGAGTTTGAGTTCTGGGCTTCCTTCCTCAAAGTCGCGGCAATCGTGCTCTTCTTGCTGATCGGCATTTACCTGGTGGCAACCAACGCCCAGGTCGGTGACGGTCACGCGGCGGTGGGTAATTTGTTCGCCAGCGAAGGTGGCATGTTCCCCCGAGGCGTCCTGATCTCCATCTTGGTGCTGAACGCGGTGATCTTTGCCTACAACGGCATTGAGCTTGTTGGCATCACCGCCGGTGAAATGGAAGATCCAGTCAAGGAAGTTCCCGCAGCCATCCGCGCCGTGGTGGTGCGCATCGTGGTCTTCTACGTGGGTTCGGTAACCCTGCTGGCGATGCTCCTTCCGTGGAATCAGTTCAAGGCCGGGGAAAGCCCGTTTGTGACGGTCTTTGACCAGCTGGGGTGGGGTTGGATCGGCGGGGTGATGAACTTCGTGGTCATCACTGCCGCGCTGAGCTCCTGCAACTCTGGTCTGTACTCCATCGGCCGCATTTTCCGCGCCATGGCCAACAACGGTCACGCGCCGGCGTGGCTGACCAAGATGAACAAGCGCCATGTTCCCTACGCTGCCATTTGGGCCATTGCCGCCGTCTACGTTGTTGGTGTCATGTTGAACATCTGGTTGGGTGGAACCTACGCGTTTGACCTTGCCCTGAACACCGCATCCATTGGTGTGCTCTTCACGTGGGCGGCAATCTTTGGCTGCCAGATCATGTTGCGCAGGAAGAAGGGCAAGATCTCCGCGCTTCCCATGGCTGGTTCTCCGTACACCAGCTGGGCGGGTTTGGCGGCTCTTGCCATCATCACGGTGCTGATTGGTTTTGACACCATGACCGGCCAGGATGGCGAGGTCTTCCACCTGGGCTTGTATACCATCGCCTGTATCCCGGTGATTGCTGTTGGCTTGTGGATTGGCTGGCGCAAGGTCCGCCACAACAAGCCGAATTCGGAGCTGTACGCCTAGCCAGCCGGCCTAAACACGCAGGGGGAAGAAAAACGGCGGGTGGGGTGACTACGGGAAGTTCCCGTGGTCACCCCCACTCGCCGTTTGTTGTCTCAGGACGCCCCCACTGCCTACCGGTACTTCTCGGAACCTGTCAGTGGAACGACGCAGGACTGTTAGTGCTGCTCGACGGAATCGACCAGGATGCCGGTTTCATGCGCGTCGGGCACTGCCGTTCCACGCAACGAAGCGCCGGCGGTTTCCGGCATATGCCGTGTGGCAATGAAACCGATGATGCAAGCGAGCATCATGTAGACCGCGGGGAAGAGCAAGAAATCGGTCTTCTCGATCACTGCTTGGTTGACGATGGCGGCGGTGCCGCCAAAGATCGCGGTGGCCACGTTGTAGGTGATGGCGAAGCCGGCGAACCGTACGTGCGAGGGAAACATCGCCGGGAACGTCGCGGTGATGGTGGCCAGCTGCGGGATATACAACAGGCCCAAGACCGCGAAGCCCAAGATGGCCAGCGGGAAACTCTTGCCCATGAGCCAGAACATCGGCAGGGCCAGCACGAACAAGCCCACCAGCGAGGCGTACCACAGGGGTTTACGGCCCACCCTGTCCGAGAGCGAACCTGTAAACGGGATCACCGCCATCATGGCAACCTCGCCGACGAGGATCACTACCAAGGAGGCCTTCGAATCGAGCCCGAGCTGTTGCTCGAGGTAGGTCGGCATGTAGCTGAGCAACGTGTAGTTCACGATATTCAGGGCCACTACCAGGCCACCCATGACCAGCATGGGGCGCCAGTAGGAGCGAATGAGCTCGCGCAACGAGCTCTTCTCCTGGACCTCGCCGCGCTCTTCAAGTTCCTGGAACACTGGGGTGTCCTCAAGCTTGTTTCGCATGTAGAGGCCGATCAGGCCCATGGGCAGCGCGAGCATGAACGGCACGCGCCAGCCCCACGACATCATCGCGTCATCGCTCAAGGCCAGCTGGAAGCCAAGCATGACTCCGGTACCCAGGGCGAAACCGCCCAAGGTGCCGAATTCCAAGAACGAACCAAAGAATCCACGGCGCTTGTCCGGCGCGTATTCGGCCATGAAGGTCGCCGCACCGCCGTATTCACCGCCGGTGGAGAAGCCCTGCACCATGCGCAGGAACACCAGCAGGATCGGAGCCAGCACGCCTACCTGGTCAAAGGTGGGCAAGACGCCGATCAGGAAGGTTGCGGCCGACATCATCAAGATGGTGAGGGCGAGGATGTGCTTGCGGCCGAGTTTGTCGCCCAGCGGACCCCACACCAGTCCGCCCAAGGGGCGGACCAAGAACGAGAGCGCGAAGGTGGCCAAGGCCATCAGCGTCCCACCCTCGGTGGGGAAGAAGTGGACGGTGATGTAGGTCAAGGCCACGGCATAGACGCCATAGTCGAACCACTCTGTGAGGTTTCCCATGGCCGAGGCCGCCGTGGCCTTGCGGATCTCGCTGCGTCCCGCTGTGGTGGACATGTCGGGACCTATGTCTTCGCCGAAATCGACAGGCGAGGTTACATCTGAGGGGGAGGGTTGGCTGTTATCCGGTTGCATTACTGCTCCGATTGCCATTCAGCTTTGCGTCGACCGAATGTCCGCCCTGGCCCATGATGACTGCTTTGGGCGGTAACGATCCACGATCCGGGCGGCGGCCCGGAGTTGGTCAAGTGGAAGACACTACTCCGGAGCTGGCCTTGCGTCAAAGATCTAGCCCCGTGTGTCGCTTGAGGTTGACCGCGCTTGCAACGAGGTGCGATTCTGTAGGTGAACGATTGGTCGGTAATTATGTTGCATCCCATTCGGGAGCGTCAACCGTGGCCAAAACACGGCGCACCAGGGGCTCTTGCCACGGAGAATTTCCCGGCGGGACCACTGCGCCGAATGACAAAGGAGTTGTAATGACTGAGGCTTTCTTGGTGGGCGGAGCCCGCACCCCGGTAGGACGCTACGGCGGCGCGCTGAGCAGCGTGCGCCCCGACGATCTGGCCGCGTTGACGATCCGCGCGGCGGTGGAACGAGCGGGAATCGACCCCTCCGACGTCGACGAAGTCATCTTCGGCAACGCCAACGGCGCGGGCGAGGAAAACCGCAACGTCGCCCGCATGGCCTGGCTGCTGGCCGGCTTCGAGGACACGGTCCCGGGCATCACCGTCAACCGTCTATGCGCCTCGGGCATGAGCGCGATCACGATGGCCAGCCACATGATCAAGGCGGGAGCCGCCGATATCGTGGTTGCTGGCGGCGTCGAGTCCATGTCGCGCGCCCCCTGGGTCATGGAAAAGCCCGATAAGGCCTTCGCTAAGCCAGGTGCCAGCTACGACACCTCCATCGGCTGGCGCTTCCCGAACCCCGAGTTCCTCTCCGGTGAGTTCTCCCGCGATGGCAAGGCCACCTTCTCCATGCCGGAGACAGCCGAAGAAGTCGCCCGCGTCTACGGCACCAGCCGTGAGGACTGCGACGCCTTCGCCGTGCGCTCGCACGAACGAGCCATTGCCGCCATCGAGGCAGGGCACTTTAAGGACGAAATCGTTCCGGTGACGGTGAAAACCCGCAAGGGTGAAACCATCGTTGATACCGACGAGGGCCCGCGCCCCGGCACCACCGCCGAAGTGTTGGCCAAGTTGCGCCCCGTGGTGGCCGGTGGCTCCGTGGTCACCGCCGGCAACGCTTCCACGCTCAACGACGGCGCCTCTGCCATCATCGTGGCCTCCGCGGCAGCCATCAAGAAGTACGGACTCACCGCCCGCGCGCGCATCATTGACGGTGCCTCCGCCGGCGTAGCACCGGAAATCATGGGAGTGGGTCCGGTTCCGGCAACCCGCAAGATCATGGAACGCTCCGGCCGCAAAATTGAGGACCTGGCGGCGGTGGAACTGAACGAGGCCTTCTCCTCGCAGTCCCTGGCCTCCATGCGCGAGCTCGGACTGGACCCGGAAATCGTGAACCGCGACGGCGGCGCCATCGCGCTGGGCCACCCGCTGGGCTCCTCCGGCTCGCGCATCGTGATCACCCTGCTGGGCCGTCTGGAACGCGAGGCCAAGGACGGCGGGTCCAAGCTCGGTTTGGCCACCATGTGCGTGGGCGTCGGCCAAGGTGCCGCACTGCTCATCGAGGGAGTCTAGGCATGGCGGAGCGCTTGGAGCCTTCCGGTTTCACGACCCTGAAGCTCACCGAGTTCGATGACCGGCTCTATGTCCAACTTGACCGCCCGGAGGTCAGGAACGCCATCGACCAATTGATGGTCGACGAACTACACGCGGTGTGTGCCTACCTGGAACGCACACCGAAGGTCATGGTGCTCTCCGGCACCCCCGCGGATCCGGAAACCGGCACGAAGGGCATCTTCGCCTCCGGTGCCGATATCGCCCAGCTGCGGATGCGCCGCCGCGACGATGCACTGGCCGGAATCAACTCGGGCATCTTCGATCGGATCGCCAAGCTGCCGATGCCCGTCATCGCTGCCCTTGACGGGTTCGCGTTGGGCGGCGGGGCCGAACTGGCGTACGCGGCGGACTTCCGCATCGGCACCCCCGAACTGCGCATGGGCAACCCTGAAACCGGCCTGGGCATCATGGCCGCCGCAGGTGCCACCTGGCGCCTGAAGGAACTTGTGGGCGAACCTGTCGCTAAGGAAATCCTGCTGGCCGGCAAAGTGCTCAAGGGCGATGATTGCCTGCGTGTCGGGCTCATCACCGAGCTCGTCGAGGGCAGGGATCTGCTGGAAGCCGCCTCCGCGCTGGCTGACCGTATCGGCAAGCAGGACGTGCTGGCCGTGCGCATCACCAAGTCCGTGTTCCACGCCCCGCGCGAAGCACACCCCGTCATCGACACCCTGGCCCAGGGCATGTTGTTTGAGTCCCAAGCCAAGTTTGACCGCATGGCTGCCTTCTTGGATCGGAAGAAATAACAATGACTACACTTCCCAACACGCTCCCGGCCAAGGTCGGCGTACTCGGCGGCGGACGCATGGGCGCCGGCATCGCCCACGCCTTCTTGATCAATGGCTGCGACGTGGTTGTCGTCGAGCGCGACGAGGCTTCCGCACAGGGCGCCCGCGAACGTGTCGAGTCCGCAGCCGCCAAGTCGATCGAGCGTGGCTCGGTCGACGGGAACCTGGGTGAGATGCTCACCAGATTCGATGTTTCGGTCAACTACGCGGCCTTCGCCGACCGCGAGCTCGTCGTCGAGGCCGTCCCGGAAATCTGGGACCTGAAGGTCTCCTCGCTCAAGAGCGTCGAAGAGCACCTTGCCTCCGGCGCGATCCTGGCCTCGAACACTTCCTCACTGTCGATGAGCGGGCTGGCCGCCGAACTGCAGCGCCCGGAAAACTTCCTGGGCCTGCACTTCTTCAACCCGGTGCCGGCCTCCACGCTCATCGAGGTGGTCATCGCCAAGCAAAGCTCCGATTCCGTCATCGAGGCGGCCCGCGGCTGGGTCAAGGCGCTGGGCAAGACCGCGGTGGTCGTCAACGACGCCCCGGGCTTCGCCTCCTCCCGTCTGGGTGTGGCCATCGCGCTGGAAGCCATGCGGATGGTCGAGGAAGGCGTCGCCTCCGCCGAGGACATCGACAACGCGATGGTGCTGGGTTACAAGCACCCGACCGGGCCGTTGAAGACCACTGACATCGTGGGCCTTGATGTGCGTCTGGGCATTGCCGAGTACCTGCACGAGACCCTCGGCGATCGTTTTGCCCCGCCGCAGATCCTGCGTGAGCTGGTGGCCGATGGCCACTTGGGCCGCAAGACCGGCAAGGGCTTCTACGACTGGAACGATTCCAAGTAGCCCGTCGTTTGGCTGCAGCCGGTGCCCCCGTGGTGTGCGATCCACGACCCAGGGCACCGGCTGTGCTGTTTGCTGCCGGCGGTGTTGCAAGAAACCGTCGGTGATCTTCGGTAGCGTGGGGCCAAGCCCGCAGACCGCGTTACGGGTCTTGCCATCGAGGGGAGAACAGAGCCACTGATGTATGTTTTCACCAGCAGCATGGAGGTGCCGGCCGAACAGGCACAGGACTTCGAGGGCCGTTTCATCGAGCACCTGTGCAACATCTTCCCCGATGTTCCCGGGCTTGCCTCGGCGGAACTGGAATACCCGCAGGGCCAGGACGCCCGGCACACCGTGGTGCTGGAGTTCGCCTCCGAGGCGGACTGCGCCGCCTTCGGCACGGCCGAGGAATTTGCCGCGGTGTTTTCCGCAGGCTTGTGGGAGCAGAGTGGAGCGTGGTCCGCGTGAACGATTCGATGCACCAGCCGAACTGGGAAGGCGCTGTCAATGCGCGCCAGGTGCTGGGGAAGATCTACCGCATGGGCCGCAGCGAATGGTTGACCACCACCGGGTGGCAGCAGGCCTACGCCGATGGTGTGCGCACGGTCATCGACCTGCGCAATCCCGACGAACGGGTGCGTCGGCACACCGACCCGAGCGTTGATGAGGCGGCCAAGGCCGGGATCAGCATCATCAATTCGCCCACCGAGGAACCTGGCCACCCCGAGTTCGAGGCACTGGCCGTGCCGTATATGAACCACCCGCGGATGTACCCGGAGAACCTCGCGTTTTTCCCCGAACGCATCGCCGAGGTGTTCCATCGGATCGCCGCGGCCGAAGGAAAAATCGTGCTGCATTGCTCGGCGGGACGTGACCGCACCGGGCTGATTGTCTCGATGCTGCTCGAATTGGTGGACCGCGAGGATTTGCTTGAACCCCACTATGAGGCGGCGCTGCGCGGGATCAACGACTGGCACCGGATCAGCAGCTATAAGCACCCACATGAGTCCTACATCGAGGAACAAGACCTCCTCGGTCCGCTGCGTGAGCGGTTGGAGGCGCTGGGCGAATTTGTTCGAACGCTACGTGTCGATGACTTCCTGCGGGAGCACGGGCTCAGCGACGCGGAGCTGGGTCAGATCAAAGACCGGCTCTCCTGAACATGTCCCGGGCCTGAGAGTCGGTGCATCGTAGTCTGAAAACATGACACAGATTCTCCCCGTGACGCTGACCGGTTCGCTGGTCACGCTCGAACCGCTGGAAAAATCCCACCACGATGAACTGGTTGCCGCGGTGCGCGATGGGGACCTCTGGAAACTTTGATATACGGCGGTGCCGTCGCCGGATCAGATGGGCGCGGAGATCGACCGCCGGCTGGGGTTGCAGGCATCCGGATCGATGCTGCCCTTTGTCACCCGGCGCACGGCCGATTCGGTGGTGTTGGGCATGACCACCTATATGGATATCGACGCAGAGCTGCCCAGGGTGGAGATCGGCTCGACCTGGAATCGGGCCTCGGTGCGCGGGACCGGTACCAACGTCGATGCCAAGCTCCTGCTGCTCACCGGGCGAAGTCCGCGTGCGAGGAAGAGAGCATGCGGTACCGCAACGGGAGGGTGCTGGTGGTGCGCCCGGGGCTGATCGGTGGTCCCGGGGACCCGAGCGGACGCAGCACCTACTGGCCGTTGCGCTTCGCCGAACACCGGGATCCGGTTCTCGTCCCGAAGGTGTCCGAGGGGGAAGCCCGTGTGCAAATCATCGATGTGCGCGATCTTTCCGCTTTTATTCTCGAGGCGGGACTTGCCGGGGAGCACGGTTACGTCAATGCCGTGGATGAGGTGCATGCCTTCGGGCTCGTGCTCAAGTTGGCCCGGGAAGCGGCCGCGGCTGTGGCAGCCTCCGACGGATATCCAGTCCTCGAGCAACGGATGGTTGACTATGAAGTTTCTCGGATGGCGGCGGACTCGGTGAATCCGTGGACAGGTCCCACCTCGTTGCCGCTGTTGCTGCCGCAGGAGGACGGATTTGCAGGGTTTGCCCGGCGTGCGGATGCCCGTGCCCTGTCTCTGGGGTTGCACCGGCGGAGCCTGCGGCAGATGTTTGAAGACATCGTCAGTGCCGGGGAGGGCCTCGAGGTGGATTCGCTGCGTTCCGGACTCACCGCGGCGGAAGAACGAAGGATCCTCGGTGGCTGAGGAGCCAGCCCCAGCCGGATGAGCCTTGGTGTCGGTGTTTGACAGGCGGCATACGCGGGCCGCAGGATTGGAACGTCCCATTGTCTAGGAACGGACCAGACGTGCTTGTAGTTCTCGCCTTCGCCTAACCGCGCCAAGGAAACCCCCATGCCCTGACCCCTGTGACCGGGGGTAGAACGAGGCCATGGTGAAGTTTCGGCGCATCCACCGTCGAAACGAGTACAAACATGCAGCACCTCAATCCCATCATCGTTGACGGCCTTGGCTTTTCTTGGCCCAATGGCGGCACCGTCTTTGAGGGTCTCTCCGCCACGTTCACGCGCGGAACCACCGGGCTGATTGGGCCCAATGGCTCGGGCAAATCCACACTCTTGCGATTGATCGCCGGCGAGCTGGCACCTGTTCGGGGTGCCATCCACGTGGACTCACCACCGGCCTACCTGGCACAAGACCTCGTCCGTGATACCCACCGCAGCGTGGCCGAGCTCATGGGTATTTCCGCCACGATGGCGGCGCTACACCGCGTCTTGGGCAACACCACCGAGGATCTCGAGCGGGACATGGAAACCATCGGGGACGACTGGGATCTGGAGGAACGTTCTGCTGCACTGCTGAACGGATACCTGCAGGGGCAGGTCACCCCGGAATTCCTGGCTCGCACCGTGGCTACGCTTTCGGGCGGCGAAACCATGGCCGTGGGCCTGGCCGGCATAGAACTCCGCAGGGCAGGCATCATGCTGCTGGACGAGCCGACGAACAACCTGGACCGATCCGCTCGTCACCGGCTGTACGACATGGTCCAGCGGTATGCCGGAACCATGGTGGTATCCACCCACGACAAGACGCTGCTGCGGCTGCTCGACTCGCTGGCGGAGCTGCGCCCGGTGAATGTGCGGGCGCTGAAGGCCGAGAAGTTTGACCTGGTGCGTTTCGGAGACTGGGATTCCCGGGCCGAGGCCCTGGGACACGAGAGCGAGAGTGCCGCCCGTCGACTCAGCGATGCCCGGAGCAAACTGGCCATCGAAAACCGCCAGCGACGCGAGGCGGAGACCAAGATCGCCAGGCGCTCCAAGCAGGGCAAGAAGGCAGCCGAATCGATGCCCAAGATCTTGGCCAACGCGCTGCGCAACAAGGCCGAAGTGTCAGCTGCCAAGAACCGCGGCATCATGAAATCGCATGAAGACGATGCCGCCGCGGAACTGGCTGCCGCGCGTGATGCGGTGCCGGTGGACCTGCGCATCGCGATCAACTTGCCGGACACCCGGGTGCCGGCCGGGCGCAGCATCGTGGAGATCCCGGTCGCCGAGATCTTCCGTGGGGTGGTGTTCGAAGATGCTCAACCGATGGATGCGGACGCACTGCTTGAAATCCGGGGGCCCGAACGCATTGGGCTGGCCGGGGCCAACGGGGTTGGAAAATCGACGTTGTTGGGCCAGCTCGAGGACGGTGCCAAGGTGCCGACGGGATTTCTGCGCCAGCGTCTTGATGACGAGGGCTCGGAAGGCTGGGCGGGTCTCCACGACGGAATGAGTATGTTGGAGAACCTTCGCCTCGCGGCGCCGGGCCTGGAACCGGGGAACTTGCGGGAGAAGTTGGCAGCGTTCCACTTCCGTGGGGGCCGGGTTGATGAACCGGTGTCACAGTTATCGGGCGGGGAACGGTTCAGGGTTGCCTTGGCGATGATCCTGTTGGCCGACCCCGCACCTCAGCTCCTGCTGCTGGACGAACCGACGAACAACCTGGACATGGCCACAGTTGAGCAGTTGCTCTCCGCACTGGAGTCGTTTGGCGGTGCCATGGTGGTGGCCAGTCACGACGAGGAATTCCTCGCCGCGCTGGCCACGGATCGTGTCTGGGATATGCAGCGGAGGGTTACATCGCCGGACGCATGACGCTCTTGGCATGTGCGACATGCTCCGGAGCATGGGCAACCGCCCGGGCACCGACCTCGGCCAGCGCGATGATGGTGAAGGCATTAATCCCGTGAAGTGCCCCGACCCAGGCGGCGTCGAAGGCGAGGAAGGCGAACGCGATCTGCACTGCCACGGCCAGAAGGAGCCACAAGGCCCACTTCAAGCCGGCGTGGGCCAGCAAAGCGATGACCACCAGCACCAGCACGAGGACCGGAACGACGTACATCCCGATCATGCCGTGCAACATGGCGGTCATCGGAGGCTCGCCAGGGACCGTTCCGTTTTCCAAACCGGGGATCAACCCGAACATCGACCAAGCGATCAGGGCCGCCTGAATCACGACAGCGGCAGCGATGATGTGAGCAACAACCTTGTATGCGGTACGCAACTTGAATGTCCTTTCTAGGAATTGCTCAAGGTACCGAAAATGATGGCCAGCTGTGGCCACGTGGCCGCATTCTCATGCCTAAGGTGTGAATGTGTTTGTATCGTATGCGCGACCCAAGTGATTTTGATGGCTCAGGATAGCCCCGACACGGGCCCGATTACCAGCACAGTCGATGCCCCAATTCATCGAGGGAGGGTGCAGAGGAGAAGCTGAAAAACTGGATGTCTACCAAGCCTCGGCGATGAGCTTGGCCAACAGTTCCTCATCGTCGATGTCGAGTCCGCGCGATCGGAACCAGGCACAGATGTTTTGGCAGTCGCGTTGCAACAGCTCGATAGCGCGTTCGTTCCCCCCCGAGGTCGACAAATTGCGGTAAATCGATGATCACCAGACGGTCCCCGGCGGCAAGCACGTTGTAGGCGGAGAGGTGGCCGTGGGCAAACCCCAGCCGTGCGAAGATCTTCATCGCCTCGACGAGTTGCTCCCAGTAGCGGCCCAGCCGGTCGGCGATCTGTGTGGCCCTGGATTGTGAAGTCGGTGAACTACTCAGCAACGCCCCGGTCAGCTAGCTCATCGACAGGCTCCGTTCGAGCCCCGGGATAGCGGCACTACTTTCTGATATCGATGATCAGGTTGGTGATCCGCAGGGTGCATAGGCGCTCGCCGGCCTCGTTCTCGATGAGAACTTGGTGGCTGGCCATGCGCCGGCCCAGACTGATGGGCGTCGCGGTGATCGTGATGGTCCCCTCGCGGGCGCCCTTGTGGTGAGTGGCCGAGACGTCCACGCCCACCGCAGACTTGCCCATGGTCGAAGCATGTTTCACCGCGGCCCAGGAACCGACGGCTTCTCCCACGGCCAGGGAGGCGCCTCCGTGAAGCAGCCCGAACGACTGACGGTTCCCCTCCACCGGCATGGTCGCCACGACCTTGTCGACCGATTCCTCGATGATCTTGATGCCCATCTTCAGATCGAGCTCGCCCAAGGCAATCTGCCAGACGCCGTCGATGGAATTTTCCGCGGTGGGGGCGGTGGGGCGCGCTGCGCTCATGATGGGTGGTTCTCCTGGATTCTCTCGGCCGTGTGGGGTCTCGGGCTCGTGGTGTTCTTACTCATACTGTACTGTGGTTGCTAATACTGACCGATCGTTCAGGAAGGTTTTCGTTGATGACGACAATTCCCATGGCTCCCCTTGTTCCGAGCTTCATTCAAAACTCCTGGTGGACCCCGTCCGATCCGGCCGGCGGAACCTCCGTGCTGGATGCAAACACCGGTGAGCCCCTGGCCACGGTTAACAACAACGGGATGGATCTGGCGCAGGTCGTTGAATACGGCCGCACCGTGGGCCAGCGCGAGTTGGGCAAGCTGTCCCTGCACGAACGCGCGCTCAAGCTCAAGGAGCTTGCACAGTTCCTCAACGAGCGCCGGGAGGAACTCTACGAGTTCTCCTACCGCACCGGTGCCACCAAGATCGACTCAATGGTGGACATCGACGGCGGCATCGGGGTGCTGTTCACCTTTTCCTCCAAGGGACGGCGCGAACTTCCCAACTCCAACGTCATCCTCGACGGACCCATGGAAGTGCTCTCCCGTGACGGGTCCTTCGCCGGCGAACACATCTTCACCCGGATCCCCGGTGTTGCCGCGCAGATCAACGCCTTCAACTTCCCGGTCTGGGGCATGTTGGAGAAATTTGCTCCCGCCTTCATCGCCGGGGTGCCGACCATCGCGAAGCCAGCCACACCCACCGGCTATGTTTCCGAAGCCGCCGTGCGCCTGATCGTCGAGTCCGGGATCCTGCCCGAGGGCTCGCTCCAGCTGATCTCCGGCTCCGCCCGCACGCTGCTCGATGTGCTGGATTACCGCGACATGCTTTCCTTCACGGGGTCTGCTTCCACCGCCTCGGCCCTGAAGTCCCACCAGAACGTGATCGACGGGGGAGTGCGCTTCACCGCCGAGACCGACTCGCTCAATGCCGCTATTCTGGGTCCCGACGCAGTAGTCGGCACCCCGGAATTCGACGCCTTCGTCAAGGCCGTCACCACGGAGATGACCTCCAAGGCCGGACAGAAGTGCACCGCGATCCGCCGCAACATCGTCCCCGCTGCACTCGTGGACGACGTGGTCAAGGCCGTGGGTGCACGGATCGATCAGCGTGTGGTCATCGGCGACCCGCGCGCCGAGGGCGTCACCATGGGCGCGCTGGCATCCCTGGAACAGCTGCGCGACGTGCGTGCCGCCGTCGAAGAGATGATTGCTGCCGGTGGCGAGATCGCCTACGGCACCCTGGACGCACCGGTGGTGCGCACCACCTCGGGCGAAGACACAACTGTCGACGCCGGGGCCTTCATGTCTCCGCTGCTGCTCACTTGGGACGACGTGGAGAACGACGCGGTGCACAGCCGCGAGGCTTTCGGTCCGGTCTCCTCGGTGATTGGCTATACCGACCTGGATGATGCCATCCGTCTGGCGGCCAAGGGCTCCGGCTCCCTGGTGGCCACGGTCTGCACCAACGACGCGGACACCGCACGCATCCTGACCACCGGCATCGCCTCGCACCACGGACGCGTGCACATGCTCAACCGCGAGACCGCACGTTCCTCCACCGGTCACGGTTCCCCGGTTCCGCACCTGGTCCACGGCGGCCCGGGCCGCGCCGGTGGCGGCGAAGAACTCGGCGGCATCCGCTCGGTCAAGCACCACATGCAGCGCACCGCCATCCAAGGTTCACCCAACATGCTCACCGCCGTCACCGGAATCTGGCACACCGGTGCCGACCGTGTGATTGCCGGGGACGCAGAATTCGGCGGCGTCGCAGAAGCAATCCACCCGTTCCGCAAGTCGCTGTCCGAGCTGAAGATCGGCGATGCCTTTGCTTCTCCGCTGCGCGAAGTCACCCTGGAGGAAATCACCGCGTTCGCCAACGAAACCGGTGACACCTTCTACGCGCACACCGATGCGGCGGCGGCTGCGGCCAACCCGTTCTTCCCCGGCATCGTGGCCCACGGCTACCTGCTGGTGTCCTGGGCTGCAGGGCTCTTCGTCCAGGCGGCACCGGGCCCGGTGCTGGCCAACTACGGTCTGGAGAACCTGCGCTTCATCACCCCGGTACCCGACGGCGACTCGATCCGCGTGACCCTCACGGCGAAGAAGATCACCCCGCGCGTCACCGACGAATACGGCGAGGTCGCCTGGGATGCGGTCATCAACAATCAGGCAGGCGAGATTGTGGCCACCTACGATGTGTTGACCCTCGTGGAGAAGGAAAACACCACCTACGCTAACTGGGGCAAATAGACCCGGCCGCGCAGCACCTTCCGCCTCCGGATCAAGGGCCGGACGATCGCACTTCCCCTGGCATGGGGCAACGCGAGCGTCCGGCCCTGTGCTTTGGCACCGGGATAAGTGCAAATGTGAGAGGGTAGCGATCATGGGGTGCCCGTAGGCTCCCCGTGCGCACAGAAGAGGAACGAGGCTTCGATGGATACACCTACCCACCGGAACACCGGTATCTGGACCGAGCGCGAGCAGCTGGAATACTTCGACTCCAGCGAATTCACCGAGCTGCTGGTCGGCATCGTGGCCCCCATGGGCCTGGCCGAGGCTACCGTCACACTCGCGGAACTGCACCACCGGCCCGGGGCTGGGGTCTCGGGTGTTTATGCCGCAAGCAACGGCACCGCATCGCTCTACCTGGGCGCCACTGCGGAGAAGCTGGAGACGGTACCCGAGGGATGCGTGCGCCTGGAGAACCCTCGAGGGACCATCACTATCTGGCTGCACCCTGCCGACCCACTGTTGCCCGGGCTCCGATTGGCCACCACCCCCGAACTGGTTGAGCAGGCCTGGGGCGTCGGCCGGGTGCTGGATGAATTGCGCACCCTGGCCTACCGTCCGCTGCGCCGCGCGGTGATGCTGGCACGCTTCGATGACGGGAGCGAACTGTTCCTCAAGGTGCTGCGCAAAGACGCCGCCCTGCTGCACCACAAACACCTGGAGCTGCTGGGCGCAGGGATCCCCGCACCGGTACCCGCCGGGGAGCCGGTGGACCAAGTGCTGGCGTTCCGCCGTGCCACCGGTCAGCCGCTGGCCGAAGACCTCATGCATTCACCGGGCCTGCCACTGGAGCCGGCGAAGATTATCGGGCTGCTCGATGCGCTGCCCCGCTCCCTGATGCAGGTCCCGGCACGCCCTGCCTGGTCCGACCGCCTGGGCTGGTACGGACACGCGGCCCAGACGGCTCTGCCCGAGCGGGCCGAAGACATCGGCACGATGCTCGGGTGCCTGGCCCGGCTCTTGGAGAACGCCCACCGGGGGCCGCTGGCGCCCAGCCACGGGGATTTCTACGAGGCGAACCTCTTTGTCTCGCAGGGGGAAATCACCGGGGTACTGGACATCGACTCGGCAGGTCCCGGATATCTGGTCGACGATCTGGCCTGCTTCCTGGGGCATCTGGCCGTGCTACCGGATCTTGACCCGCGCTACGCAAAGGTCACCGAGCACTTCGAAACCTACGCCGCGGCCTTCACCGAGGAGCTTACCGCCCGGGGCATCGGGGCGGATGGGCTGTATGCCAGGACCGCCGCCGTGGTGCTCTCGCTGGTGGCAGGGGCGCGCGACGAGTCCAACCCCGGCTGGCGCGCCATCGCCGAGACCCGGCTGAGGCTGGTGGGGGAGTTGTTGGCCCGCGCGGAAAGATAACGCCCACCGGTGTTCTCCGTGACATGCACCGGGAATCGAAGATGAGAACATTCTCATCCGGTTCTCCTTTTCGCCTCACGTTCATTGGTCATGCTTGTAGTAGTTCAGCAGCAGAACCAACGAACGAGAGGGTTTGAAAACCATGAAAAAGTCATCGATGTTTTGGTCAATCACTGGCGCACTGGGTGTTGTAGCGATCGGCGCCGGTGTCGCGGTGGCCCAGCCAGCCGTACCCCTCACCGAGACGGTGCAGGTGCAGCCCAGTAGCTCGCAGCAGTCCCTGTCCTCGGTCGAACGCGTTGCCGCCGATGCCACCGCAAGCACGGAACTATCGGCTCAGTCCGCGGTCTCCGCAGTATCGGCGAAGTCGGCTGTCTCGCCGGTGTCGGCGAAGTCCGCGGTGTCCCCGGTGTCGGCTAAGTCGGCTGTCTCGCCGGTGTCGGCGAAGTCCGCGGTTTCCCCGGTGTCCGCTAAGTCGGCTGTCTCCCCGATGTCACCGCAGTCCCCGAAGTCGGCTCCGTCGGCGAACAGCGCTGACTGATCGAATCCCCCGATCGGTTGGTCGACGGGCCCCGGTTCCCCACTAGGGACCGGGGCCCGTCGTGTTTCCGGTGCCCGCAAGCCACATCATCCCAAGTGATGGCGGCCCACCGGGGAAATGGTGGTGGCATACTGGTGGCATGAACGCCCAAGTCCCGAACCTCGGGGAACTAGACCTGCTGGCCGCCGCCGCGATGTGGGCCCAGTACGCCGCCGCCCGGCCCGAGGCGGTCGGACTTTGCCCCGTCTACACTGTCGAATGCTTCGGGGACTCGCCCGCCCTCGCCGACGCCCTGTTGCACGAGGTGCTGCACGGCACCAAGCGGGCCACCTCGACCCTGGCGCGGGAATTCCTTGACGAGGGGGTGGAACTGCCGCGGGTTGGATCGCATTGGATAGCGTGCGACTCGGCGGGCGCGCCCCGGGCGATCCTGCGCAGCATCGAGCTGCGGCTCGGGACGTTCGCAGACGCTGATGCGGATTTTGCCCGTGACGAGGGCGAGGACGACCTCTCCCTAGAGAGCTGGAGGCACGAACACCGCAAGTACTGGCGACGCACCGAGGCCGCGCGCAGCCGCACCTGGAACGAATCCGACACGATCGTCTTCGAACGCTTCGAGTTGGCTTGGCCGTTTCCTCTCCCGGAACTGCCGCCGCAGCCCGGACGCGGCACCCCCTCCGGTCGGACGGAACGCCGGGGCTAGGAAGGCTCCTCGAAGCGGTAGCCCATGCCGCGGACCGTGGTGAACCACTCTGCGCCGAGTTTGTTGCGCAGGTAGCGCACATACACGTCCACCACGTTGGAGCCAGGGTCGAAGTCGTAGCCCCACACCCGGGAGAGCAGCTGCTCGCGGCTCAACACTTGCCCGGGGTTGCGCATGAATGCCTCCGCCAAACCGAATTCCCTGGCCGAGAGGTCGATTTCCCGCCCGCGCAGGCGGGTGCGGCGGCTGCCGGAATCCAGCTCGAGCTCTCCGACACGGATCACCTGGTCCTCGGCAACGGCCGCCTGGGGACGCAGTCGCAGGCGCACCCTGGCCAGCAATTCCTCGAACCTGAAGGGCTTGGACATGTAGTCGTCGGCCCCACCCTCGAGCCCGGCGACGGTGTCGTCGATGCCTGACCGGGCCGTCAGGATGATCACCGGGGTGCCTTGGTTGGTAGAGCGGATGCTGGCCAGCACCGAGAAACCGTCCTCGTCGGGCAAGCCCAAGTCCAAGATGACCAATTCGAAGTCCCCGGTCTGGGCCAGATAAGCACCCTCCTTGCCGGTATCGGCGACGGTGGGCTGGAACCCGGAGGCCTTGAGCCCCTTGGCCACGAAGGAGCTGATGCGCTCCTCGTCCTCAATGATCAGTATCTGGCTCAACGGCTTCTCCTTCTGGTTCCAGGACGGTGGGGATCTCGATAACAAACGTGGACCCTATGCCCACATCCGAGCTGACTCCGACGGACCCATGGTGTGCCTCGGCGATGGCCGAGACGATGTTCAGACCCAGTCCGGAGCCCTCGGTGCGCTTCGAATTCCGACCCCGGCCGAAGCGTTCGAAGATCCGGGACTGGTCCTCGGGCGAGATGCCTACCCCGTCGTCACGCACCCACAGCCGCAGCAGCGTGGCGTTGGCGGCGTCGGTGGCGATGTTGGTCCCCAGGGTGATGGTTGAGCCGGCGGCGGAGAACTTCACGGCATTGGAGCACAATTGCAGCATCGCCTGGGTGATGCGTTGCGGATCGAGGTCCGTGGTGGCCTCGGCACGATGTCCGATCCGCCAGACGCGGTCCCCAAGCGGGCCTGCGGTGTCCAACAGGTCATCGAGCAACGCACCGACGTTGGTGGGGACAGGATTCACGAAGTCCTCGCTGTTGGAGGTGGCCAGGGTGACCAGGTCATTGATCAGCACCGACATGCGGTCGAGCTCGGACAGGGCAATTTCCCGGGCCTGGTCCACATCGGCCGGGTCGGTGCCGTCCATGAGTTCCAGGTGCCCCTGGATGATGGTCACCGGCGTGCGCATTTCATGGCCCACGTCGTCCAGCAATTGCCGCTGGGAGACTATGGCGTTCTCGACGCGGTCCAGCATGGCGTTGACGGTGATCGTCAGCTCGGCTAGGTCGTCGCGCCCGACCACCTCGATGCGCTGGGACAGATCGGACTCGGAAATGTTTTTGGCGGTGTCGCGCAGCATCGCGACCGGGCGCAGGAACCTGCCCACCAGCAGCCAGCCGACGGTACCGGACGCCAACAGGACAACGAATCCGACCACAACGTACATCACGAAGCCCCGGTTCAGCGCCTGCTTTTCGGCGGTGTAGTCGTAGGCAAGGACCAGCTGGGCAGGGGCATGTGGTGCCGACAGGGATAACGGGATGCTCACCGCACGGTAGGTAGAGAGACTGGTGTGCACCGTCTGCAGCTTGATCTGCTCGGTCGAGGCTTCGTGCGCGGCCCACGCGACGAACTCGGGATCGGCTTCCAACCTGGTATCCACGATACTGGGTGCCGTCCAGCGCACCTCGTTGTTCATCAGGCTCAGCATCCCCTCGTGCGGGGCTGGCAGGGTTTGCTGCATGGCCGTGTACAGCAGGATCTCGGCCGTGAGCGGTTCCGCGGCGGTTGCCGCGTCGGCACTTCGGGTGGACAGTACCTGGAACTCCTGGACACTGCGCTTGAGCGAGTCGTCGATGCGCGCATCCATGGTCTCAACCTGGAGGAGGTAGACCACGGTTCCGGTGACGGCGAAGGCGAGTGTCATCAAGCCGAGCATTCCGGCCAGGACGCGGGTGCGCACGGAGAACCCGCGATGGGCCAGGCGTGTGCCTTCCGGCGCAAGCTGCGGGGCGATCCCTGCGGCCTTAGTCATCGTCGTCCCGATCATCATCCCAGTCGTCATCATCATCCCAGTCATCATCGTCATCATCGTCATCGTCGTCATCATCGGCATTGGACGGCGGCAGGGGTTTGACCGGGGCGGACTTGCTGGGCAGCACGTCGGACTTCTTGGGTGAGGGTCGGGTTGACGATTTGGTGGGTTCGGTGGGTTTGGGAGAACTTGAGGGCGTTTTTTTCGGCGTTGGGCTCGGCGTTGGTGTTGCAGGTGCGACCCCGTCTTCGATCTTGATCGCCGGGCCCAGATCCACCGCCGGGGACGTCGCGAGTTGAAGGGCCACCACATAGGCGCCTGCCCCAAGCAGCAAAAGCACCACGGCCGCGACCATGATCCTGCCCATTTTTCCCATGCCCATGCCCCTATTATGTCCGAGGCAGATGAGATCCATATGAGAGAGTCCCATGTCGGCATCGATTGCCCTCCGCCATGCGGGCAACGGGTGTTGTTGGAGCCAGTGGGGAATCTGGGGCTGTGCCATCGAAGCCAACAACCATTGACACCGGGCGGGTGAGGAGTGACGCTGAGGACTGGGAAGGCGCGGGATTGTCCCGCGCCCATGGATGGGCCGGCAACCGATGTGCAATGGTGGGAAGCATGCAGAGCGATGAAACCCTTCGTCGGAAACGAACGCATGCGAGGGGGCTTCCTCAACGCCGTCCAAGTTGGTCCCGCATTTGTCCAAGGGCGCCGGATTGCCAAGCACATGCCTTGGCTGCAGGAAGCCGGTGGACCGAACCGGGGACTGGTAGACGTCGATCGGAACGGCCGTGCCGTGTTCCGGCTGTTGGTCCTTGGGGATTCGAACGTGGCCGGGACCGGGGCTCCTACCCATGAGGTGGCGCTCACCGGCCAGCTCGCCGTGGACATCTCCGCACATCGGCATGTCCCGGTGGCCTGGGAGGCGGTGGGCGCCAGGGGAGCGACCATGGAACACATCAGGACCGAGGAACTGGGGCTAGTCCAGGAACACGACCCAGACATGGTCATCCTGGTGGCAGGTGCCAACGACGCCATGGCCGGACGAAGCCTCACCCGTTGGGAGCACGACCTGCGGGCCGTGCTGGCCGTTTTTGTCGACCAAAGCCGGGGACGGGAGATCTTGGTGGCAGGTGTCCCACCGTTCAGGTATTTCCCGGCGCTTCGGGCACCGCTGAATGAATTTCTCGATCGACGGGCGGGCCTCCTGGACGAGGCGACGGCGGCAGTGTGCGCGGAACTGGGCGTGGTCTTCGTGTCCTTTGCCCAGGCACCGCCGTTGGATGAGGCCTTCTTCGCTGCCGACCGCTTCCATCCCTCGGTGGCCGGCTACGGACACTGGGCGGGGTTCCTGCTCAACGCCTTGCAGCAGCACCGCGACGGCACCGGGTGATCGGCAAGGCTACCCCCACAAGGCAGATGCCCGCCGTTTCCCCCGAGGTGAGGAGAAGGGCAGGCATCCGATGCGGTGGGGCGGGGAAACGGTTTAGTAGGCCCTGACGCGCTGTGCGACGATCAGGTGCACCAGCGCGAACTGGCCCTTCTCATCGATGGCCTGCAGGGCTGCCTCGAGTGCAGCCGGGATGTCGGCATCGTTTTCGACGCGGATGCCGAAGCCGCCGAAGGCCTGGGCCATCAACGCGAAGTCGGGGTTCTTCAGCTGGGTGCCGGAGACACGGTCGGGGTAGTGACGCTCCTGGTGGGTGCGGATGGTGCCGTACTCCTGGTTGTCCATCACGATGACCAGCGGGGTGGCACCGTACTGGGCGGCGGTGGCCAGCTCCTGGCCGTTCATCAGGAACTCTCCGTCGCCGGCGATGGTCACCACCCGGCGGCCCGGGAAGTTCAGTGATGCGGCGATCGCCGAGGGAACCGAGTAGCCCATGGAGCCATTGCGGGCCGAGATCATCGAGGCGTAGAGCTCGGTGGGGAAGTAGCGGTGCGCCCAGTTGGTGTGCTCGCCGGCGCCCAGAGTGATCATCGCGTCGTGCGGGAGGCCCGGCACCAGGTTGGCCATCAGGGTATCCATACGGGCGGGACCCTGGGACGGGGTCGCTGGGGGCAGTGCAGCAAACTTTTCCTGTTCGGAGCGCATGCGCTCGGTGAAGGACTTCCACTCCGGCTTGGCCTCGAGGTCCATGATGGCCAGGTCGCGCACGAAGACATCGGGCTTGGAAACGATCTGGTGCGAGACCGGTCCCGAGCGGCCGCGCAACGACGGGTCGATGGTGACCAGGAAGTTCTTCTTGGTCCAATCCTGGCGCACCAGGAAACCATCGGTGATGACGTCGCCCGGGACGGTGCCGACGAAGATCAACAGGTCGGTTTCCTCGAGCAGGTCGTAGGTGGGCTTCGGCCGGCCGTAACCGATCGGACCCACGTAGGAGGGGGAGCTGAAGGGGACGTTGCCTTCGCAGCGCCATTCCACGGCCGCGGCCAAGTGGTGCTGCTCCAGCCATCCGGCCAGTGCATCGGTGCCCTCCTGGGTCCAGTCGTTGCCGCCCAGGACGAACAGCGGCTTGGTGGATTCCTTCAGGGCGTTCTTGAGTTCTTTCCAGTCGGTCACCGTCATGCCACCGCTGGCCACAGGGATCACCGGGTGCAGGGCCGGGTCGACCATTTCACGGATGACGTCTTCGGGCAGACCGACCACCACGGGGCCGGGGCGTCCGCTCATGGCGGCGAACATGGCCTCGGCAACGATCTCAGAGGCGCGCTCGGCGTGGTCCAGGACCATGACGCGCTTGGCACCGGTGTCGAACCATGCCTTGATGTCGAATTCCTGGAAGGCCTCGCGGTCGCGGTGGGCGAAAGGAATCAAGCCCACGAACAAGACCATCGGGGTCGAATCCTGCCAGGCGGTGTGCAGTCCAACGTGCGCGTTTGCCGCACCCGGGCCGCGGGTCACCATGGCGATGCCCGGACGCTGGTGCATCTTGCCATCGGCCTCGGCCATGTATGCGGCACCGCCCTCATGGCGGCAGACGACGGTTTCGATGGGGGAGTGGTGCAGACCGTCCAAGACATCGAGGTAGCTTTCCCCGGGGATCACATAGGTGCGTTCCACTCCGTGGGCGACGAGCGTGTCCACGATGATGTGCCCGGCCGATTTCTTGGTCGGGGTCTGGATCTTGAGGGGTGTTTGAAGTGCTTGGGTGCTCATGGGCAGGTGCTCCTTGCTGTCTCCGTGGCAAACGGGACATGAGTTGCACAGCGGGGCACTACATTGTGCCGAGCCGTGTCGAACGAAATCTGAAGTTTCAGCAAATGTACATGATGCGCGCCACTTGCCGGCAGTACGGAACGAAATGCTTCTGTCACATTGGGTTGTTGATCACAATGTCTTGTTTTTCGTGGGAAGTCCATCATCAAACAAGGATTTCAGCGGTGCATCCTGACGGACCGATGCTCCCCGGTGCGCTCGGCAGTGCCTAGGGTGGGTGTATGAATCTCCCCGCTCACGCTCTGCCCCCGGCCTGTTTGCGTCCCTGGAAGGACACCGAAGCAGACATCGATTCGATCCTGACGGCATTCGAAGCCGATGACATGGCCGGGCAGTGCGCGGAGCCGATCAACTCCGTCGCTGCGGCCCGGCGTTGGCTGGAGCCGTGGCTTGATCCGATAAACGAGACGGCGGTGGCCTTCGCCATCGACGTCGACGGCCTGGCGGTGGGGCATGTGATGGCCAGTGCCATCGATCGGCGACATGACACCGCGTGGGTTTCCTACTGGGTCTCATCCGCCGCACGCGGTACCGGGCTGGCCTCGCGGGCCACCGCTGCGCTGGCGGATCATTGTCTGGGGCCCTTGGGCCTGTTCCGTCTTGAACTGGCCTACCGGGTGAACAACCCGTCCTCGGCCTCCGTCGCCCGGAATGCCGGGTTCCAGGTGGAAGGCGTGGAACGTGCGAAATTGCGCTACCTGAACGAAGCGGGGAAACCCGTGCGCTTCGATGTTGAAACCTGTGCCCGGCTGGGCAGCGACGGCCCGGCGCCAGCGGTCCCGCTGCCGATCTGCGAGTAGCCCTTCGCGTAACGATCTGCCGTGTGGGAGACCGATGGCCCGGAATCAAGGATTCCGGGCCATCGGTGCCAGTGCCGTGGTGCCTATGCGGTATAGGGGCTTGGCGGGTACTTCGAGTCCGTGTGGTTTGCGGCCTCAAGCGAAGCTTCCGTGGGCAGGTTGCGCCAGGCGAACCAGCCGTAGATCCCGGCGAGGGCCTGGAACACCGTGACGCCCAGAAGCGCCAAGGCCGGGTTCGTATCGAAGAGCAGTCCGACGTAGACGATGGCCGAGACAGTGCCAGCCAACCATGCCCAGCGGTAGCCGCAGGCAACGCCGATGAGCGATACGATCAGCGCGGCCTCCGCGGCGAAGGAGATCCACAGCGAGGCAGTGCCGTCGGTGAAGATGAAACCTGTGGTCAGCATCCGTCCCATGCGCAGGGCGGTGAGGACCAGCACCAGCAGCAGGCCTAGGAGCAAGGACTTGATGCTGAATCCACGCTGGGTGACCTGTCGGCTAAATTTCCCGGAAAGGGTGAAGCGGGAGAAGCGCCACAGACCGAATACCGCGGCCAACAATGCCGGGACCGCGTAAAAGAGCAGGGATGCTTCGAACTGCAGGGCGATGACCAGCGGGCCGGCGAAGACCGCCAGGATCTGCGCCCACCAGCCCAGGTCGTTTCGCCGGGCGAGCAGCAGCATCGCGATGACGCTGAGCAGTGCAGAGACGGCGAAGAGGGCAACCTGCGTTCCGGAATCAGTTCCCGGTGCCTGGTTGAAGAGATTGAAGAAGAGTTCGTCCACGAAAAATGCTGCCTATTCACAAAGAAAACGGTCGGGGCGGTGCGATGCCTCAGCTATCGATCGTAGCCGGTGATCCGGTTAGGCCCGCTATCGGTCGCTCTTGTGTAAGCCATCGAACATCATCGTGATGGCGTGGTCTTCGACCTGTTCGGCGGTGACATTGCCATCTTCGCGGAACCACTCGACCAAGGAGTTGATGGTGCCGAAAAGCAGTCGGGTGGTCGTACGCGGGTCGATGTCGCTGCGCAGCGATCCCTCCTGCTGGGCTTCGATGACGAGGTCGGAGACTTTTCGGTCAACGGCGCGGCGGCGCTCGAGCGCGTCGCGTTCGATCTCGGTGTTGCCACGCAACCGCAGCAGCAGCGTCACGTATTGCTGGCGCTTGACCAGCACGCGAATGGTGGAGCGGAGAAAGAACTTCAGGCGTTCCTCGGCGGTGCCCACGGCGGCTTGTTCGTCCTTGGCGATGGCCTCCAACGGCACTAGGGCCTCGTCGAGGGCCAAGCGCAGCAGATCTCCCTTGGAGGGGACGTGGTGGTAGATCGCCGATTTGCTGATGCCGAGATTCTCGGCGAGCTTACCCATCGAGGTGGCGTCATAGCCGTGCTTGTTGAACACTTCCACGGCGATCGAGAGCACCGATTCCTGGTCGTACCCGGGGCGCCCGCGCTTGGTCGGCGGAGAGGTCGTAACACTGGCAGTCATAGTTACTCATTCTCCCATGAACGTTCGGTTCGTATTTCCGGCGGGGCCGGATGCTGCCTCGGGGCAGGACGGCTTGATGGCCAATCCCGCCCCGGGCTTGTGCAATCGCGGACTACTCTTTGTTGCGCATGTCGTAGATGCGGCGCAGCTTGCCCGAGGAGCGGGCTAGTGAGCCGGGGTCGACCACATCAATGGCGCAGGAGGATCCGACATGGATCTTGATCTGCGCGGCGAGTTCCTTGCCGGCGGCCTCGGCACGATCCGAGGTGCAGTCCTCGCGGCGCTCGATGCGCACCGCCAGCTGGTCCATGCGCCCGGGGCGGGTGATTTCCAGTTGGAAGTGCGGGGAGAGCCCGGCGATGCGAAGTGCGATTTCCTCGATCTGCGACGGGAAGAGGTTCACTCCGCGCAGGATGATCATATCGTCGCTGCGTCCGGTGATCCGGCCCATGCGGCGGTGTCCGGGGCGTGCGGTGCCCGGCAGCAGACGGGTGAGGTCGTGGGTGCGGTAGCGGATGATCGGCAGCGCCTGCTTGGTCAGCGAGGTGAACACCAGTTCGCCGTGTTGCCCGTCGCCGAGCACCTTGGTCTCGTCGAAGGCATCAATGATCTCCGGGCGGAAGTGATCCTCCCAGATGTGGCTGCCGTCCTTGGTCTCGTTGGACTCGCCGGCGACGCCAGGTCCCATGACTTCCGACAGGCCGTAGATGTCGCACGCATCGATGTTGAACATCACTTCGAGTTCGTGGCGCATTTCCTCGGTCCACGGCTCGGCACCGAGCACCGCGGTCTTCAGCGAGGTCTTGCGCGGGTCAATGCCTGCCCGCTGCATGGCGTCGCCAATGGTCAACAGGTAGGTGGGGGTGCACAGGATCGCATCTGGCTCGAAGTCCTGGATCATGGTGATCTGCTTCTCGGTCTGGCCTCCGGACATCGGGATTACGGTGGTGCCGAGTCGTTCGGCAGCGGCGTGGGCGCCGAGCCCGCCGGTGAACAGACCGTAGCCGTAGGCGTTGTGGACCTTCCAACCGGGCTTGACTCCCGCCAGGCGCAGGCAACGCGCGCCCATCTTGGCCCAATCATCCAGGTCCTGTTGGGTGTAGCCGACCACGGTGGCCCGTCCGGTGGTGCCCGATGAAGCGTGGATGCGGGCAACCTCGTGCTGCGGGACGGCAAACATGCCAAACGGGTAGGTCTTGCGCAGGTCTTCTTTTTCCGTGAACGGGAACTTGGCCAGATCTGCCAGCTCGACCATGTCACTGGGGTGCACTCCGGCCGCGTCGTACTTTTCCTTGTACAGGGGAACCCGGTCATACGCGTAGGCCAGCGTGTCCTGCAAGCGGGTGAGCTGGAGCGATTCGATCTCGTCGCGGCTCATGGTTTCTTCGGGATCCAACGGGTTGGGAAGTTCGATCCGGGTGGATGTCTGCGTCATCAGGTGGCCTAACGTGCGTGAGTGGGTTTGGGGAGAAAACGTGGTGGTGGATCAGGGCCGTTTGGGGATGGTGCGTGAGCGGCCACGGAACTCGGCCAGCACCTCGTCCTCGGCGTCGGGGACCGACTGGAGGACCTGGATGTCGTAGATGCCGCTGCGTCCGGTTTGCTGCCGGCGGTTGGCCACCGCGGTCAGGGTGCGGCCGGGGATGCCTGGCTTGAGGAAGTTGATGTCGACTCCGGCTGCCACGGTGATGGTGTCCGCCGAGCCCGTGTGCGGGTTGCAGGACATAGCGAACGCGGTGTCGGCCAGGGCGAAGACCATCCCGCCATGGGCGATGCCGAAGCCGTTGAGCATTTCTTGGCGCAGTTCCATCGAGATTGTGGCGTGGCCGTCGGCGACCTTCAGCACCTCGATGCCCAACCACTTGGCCGCAAAGTCGTTTTCCAAGATGGGATGCATCAGCGGTGCATCGACGTCAATCTCGCTCATGGAGTACCTCTCAGTTATTTACCGAACGATCATTAGGTAATCCTGAAATGTGAGATAAGTCAAGACGAGAGGGTGGAGTTCCCGGATTTCGGGCGACATTGAGTCATGATCGGCGCCGGCGGGCGGAGTGTCCAACGACGTTCGCCGCCGCAGCAGCCGCGTGTCACCAGTCCACGGGACGAAAGCCCTACCCGCAGGGAGTGGGTGGGGCAAGACTTGAAGGTGGAACAAGCGGAAAAACCCATGGGAGTTGAGTGGCAAATGCGTAGATTCAGGCGTTGGGAAGATTGGGCGGTGGTCATCGTCGGGCTGGTCATGGCCTTGACGCCCCTATGGTCGGAAAGCATCGGCAGTTCGGAGCCGCTGTTGATCACCTCCGGGGCGCTCTTGTTTCTGGCCGGCGTGGTCAATCTGGCGGGGCCCAACCTCTACGGGATCGAGGTGGGGCAGGTCTTGGCTTCCATCTTGGCGATCATTTTGCCGTGGCTGGACTATTTTGCCGGAGCCAACGTGCCGGGCCTGACCGCATGGATCGGTGGGGGCATCGCCTTGGTGGCCACATTCCTGGCTATGAAGCCCAGCATTGATGTTTCGGAACGGTTGCATCACCAGGAAGGGTGACCGATTCTGACCTCCTGTCATCCGCAGTCGCCAGCAGGCGTCTGTGGAGGCTGGGGCCCTAAGTGTTGGTTCCATGAGGCTCGGGACCAAGATGCCAGCTGCGCAGCGGGGATAAAAGGATGGGCAAGGCCGAAAGCCCAGCCAGCGCTGCCCAGGTCCAGAGGATCGGGGTGATTCCGAGGTGCACCGCGGCCAATCCTCCCGCCAAGCTGGCTACGGGCATGACCCCGAGGGTGAAGAAGCGGTGTGCGGCCATCACCGTGGCCAGCTTCGACGGGGCGCAGAGCTGCGGAACCACCCCGGCACCGGCCACGGTAGCCAGTACCAACATGCAGGACCATATCAACGACTGCGCGGCCACCCAGCCCAGGACGGGGCCCGGCAGATGCTGGGCCAAGGCGAGGACCCCTACGGCGGGAACGCAGCCCAGCGATGCTGCGATCTTCAGCCGCCCGATGCCCCAGCGACCCAGCAAGCGAGGCGCGATGATCGAAGCCAGCAGACCCCCGAGGGCCGACAGCGTTCCGATCATGGTGAATGCTGCGACGGAATAGCCCAAGGAGGAGATCACGTAGACAGCGAGTACCGAGTTGCCGAGCATCACCGCGGCATTGAGCAGTATATTGGAGAGCAATAGCGCACGCAGCGCCGGATGGTGCACGGCCAGGGATATGCCCTGAGCGATCGAAGACCAGAAGCGGGGCCTCGGATCCGAATCCGGGGCCGGGTCGTCTCCAGCGAAGCGCGGCAGCAGCAGTGCGGAAAACAGATAACCGATCCCGGCTAGGGCCAGGACCAGTGGGGCGGCGAGGACCTTCAGCAGGGTGGTCGCGACCGCGGGGCTGCCGACCGAGGCCAAGGTGGAGACACGTTGGAGCCTGGCATAGGCGATCCCCAGTTCCTCGGTGCCCACCACTGTGGGCAGCCAGGCCCCGGTGGCGGAGGTGAAAAAGACATCGGCGATGCCGAGCAATGCCGCTGCCAGCAACACCTGCCACAGGGCCAGGGCATCCAACAGGAAGAGGCCGGGCACCGCCAGGACTGCCACCGCCCTGACAAGGTCCGCCGCTCGCATCACTCCCAGCTTCGGCAGCCTGTCCACCAGCCCACCGATCGGTAACCCGAACACGAGGAAGGCGCCGAGCCCCAAAGCGTTCAGGACCCCGATCTCCGCCGTTCCCGCGCCCAAGGCTGAAACGGCGATCACCGGCAGCAGGGTCCGCACGGAGTTGTCGGCGATCGATTCAAAGGCGTTAGAGGCCAAGAACCGCCGGAAGGCCGCTGGCGTCTTCCGGGGGATGGGCAGGGCTGGTGCTTCTGCGGGGTTCACTGGTGGCGCCTCTCGGTGTGTCAGGTAATTCCTGACATGATGTCAGGTTACGCCTGACATCACAACCATGCGCATCACGTAGTGTGGTGGCGTGAGCGAAAGAGGACGACGATGAACCCGGCCGAGAAGATGGCAGAAACCGGCGAATGCAGCTTTTGCGGGCGATCCAGGGAAGCCTGCGGCAAGCTGGCCTACGGGCCCGGCGTCGCCATCTGCGCCGACTGCACCGAAAACTGCGTCTGCCTGCATGCCGGAGGGGTCGCTTCAGAGCCCTGGGTCGAGATGACCCAGGAACAGGTCTTAGAACTCCTCCCGCGCATTTCCGCGGTGGCCGCGCAGGTCGAGCAGCGGCTGACCTCTTGGGTCGAGATCGCCCGCGACAAGGGTGCTAGCTGGGCCCGGGTGGGCGAAGCGCTGGCGATGACCCGGCAATCGGCCTGGGAAAGGTTCAGACAGGCTCCGCGCGGGCAAGATCCAGCTTCTGGTCCCGCGACCGAAACCACCGGGAACTAAATATCCCGTTGCCCGGTTGAACACACCGCCCGGGTTGATCCCTGGACGGCTTCAGGCTGTTGAGGATTGCACCGTAGACCCTGCACCTGGTGATTCGAGCCGCGGTTCCCGCAGGATCCGGGCGTAGAGCTCCGCGATAAACGGCTCCTTGTCTCGGTTGTAGTCTATAACTCTCCCGGCCCCGTTGCCACGCTCGTTGGTCCTTGCGGCGGAGGCACGTTTGATGCGCGCATAGGCGTCGCGATCCGCCCGGTGGCTGCGCAGCCAATCGCGGAACCTCATCATGCGGGAGGTCTCCGGGCAGCCCGGGGCAAAAACATGGATGTTGGCCACCGGCAGCCCCGAACCGGGTGCGGCCACAAACAAACGGTGGCCGTACCACTGGTGTTCGCGCAATCTGAATTCGAATCCCGCGGCCTCGAGCTGAGGAACGTAGTCCTGCTCGGCGCCTGGGTCCTCGAGCGTGAGCACCACATCGATGACGTCCTTGGCGCTCAATCCCGGCACGGAGGTTGACCCCAGATGCTCGATGGCAAGCGCGCCGCCCCCGAGCGCGCCACGCAAGGTTCCGGCGAGCACCTCAAAATCCCTGCCCCAGCGTGGAGAAGCGGGGACAATACGCAGCGGTGCGGGTTCCGGGATGCCATGGATCCATTCGACCTCCCCGTCATCGGTCAAGGGGGAGCGCAGCAGCGGAAGATGGTCAAGCACGCACAGGTAGCGGTCGCGTCCGGGCCAGCGGGAATCGTGCGGGGAGTCGCTGATGTGGAAGCCGGCGGCGGCGTAGAACCCGATGGCGTCGTCGTCGGTACGCGCGATGACCATGGCTGACTCGTCGGCCTGGATGCGCTGCACCAGCGCGGTGGCCACCCCCTGGTGTCGCAGCGCCGAGGCGACGGCCACGTACTCGATTTCCACCGCGAAAGCATCAAGGCGCCGGTACACGGCCAGGGCACCGGTCTTCCCTGCGGCATCATGGACCACCAGCAGCCCCATGCCGGTGATGCCGGCAATCAGGGTTTCGAGCGCCGCTGAGGTGGCATCGGAGGCCGCGGTGAGCAGGGCCCGGAAGCTCGGGTCATCCCCGAGCTTCCGGACCTGTGCCCGGGCGATGACCGGAGTGTTCATCCGTCCGCCGGGTTCAATCCCAGGGTGTCAAGGGCGAAGGCGTAGTCCCAGGCGCGGGTCTTCCAACCCTCGTAGCGGCCCGAGGCCCCGCCGTGTCCGCCATCCATCTCGATTTTCATCACGATCGGTGCGCTGCCGGTGGTTTCCTCACGCAACTTCGCGACCCATTTGGCCGGCTCCACATAGAGCACCCGGGTGTCGTTGAGCGAGGTGACCGCGGCGATCTTCGGGTAGGGCAGGGCCGCGACGTTCTCATAGGGACTGTAGGACTTCATGTAGTCGTACACCTGAGCATCCTCGATCGGGTTGCCCCATTCCTCCCATTCCAGCGCCGAAAGCGGCAGCTCCGGATCCAGGATGGAGGTCAGCGCGTCGACAAAGGGGACCTGGGCGATGATTCCGGCATAGAGCTGCGGGGCGAGGTTCGCCACCGCACCCATGAGCAGTCCGCCGGCGGACCCGCCCAGCGCCACGATGCGTGCAGGATCGGCCCAACCGGTGTCGATCAGGTGTTTGGTGGCGTCCACGAAGTCGGTGAAGGTGTTCTTCTTGGTCAGCTTTTTCCCATCCAGGTACCACGCCCGGCCCATTTCACCGCCGCCGCGCACGTGGGCGATGACAAAGACGACGCCGCGATCCAGCAGCGAGAGCCGCGGGATGCCGAAGCCCGGGTCCATGGAGGCCTCGTAGCTGCCGTACCCGTAGACCAGCACGGGGTTGGGGGCATCGTTGCTGACATCGGCACGGCGCAGGATGGTCAACGGGATCTTGGTGCCATCTTCGGCGGTGGCCCACTCACGGGTGGCACGGTACTTCTCCGGGTCGTAGTTGTTCACCGGTGTCTGCTTGCGCAGCGTGAGGGTGCCATCGGCCAGCGTGTAGTCATAGACCCGCGCCGGGGTGAAGTCCGAGGTGTAGGTCAGCCGGATCATGGGCGCTTCGAGCTCGGCGTTGGCCAGCGAGGCGGTGTAGAGCTCCTCGTCGAAGGCCGGTTCCACGGCTTCCTGCTGTGCTGCGGTGCCCAGCCCTGCCAGCGGGAGGATTTGGATGCGTTCGGTGGTGTCCTTGCGTACCGCGATGAGAAGGTGGGTGGCGGTGGCTGCGGTGCCCTCGATCTTGACGGTGTCGCGGTGCTCAATGACCGTCTCCCAGCGCTGTTGCGCGTAGGGCAGGTCGATCTGGTCGGCGCGCAGCAGCGAGACCATGTTGTTTAGCGCCTCGCGATCGTGCGTAATGACGTAAGCACGCCCGGAGTCGAGGATGACGGGGTCCACGGAGTGCAGGATGCGGTGTTCGCGGGCCACCAGCATGCGGGGGATTCCCTGTGCGTCGAGCAAGTCCAGGGACAGGGTCTCGGAGTATTCGGAGTTGCCGATGGAGATCAGCAGTTCGGTGCGGTCCGCCGAGAGGTCGAAGCCCAGCCACATGCCGGCATCGTCCTCCTGGAAAATCACCGTATCGGTGGCCGGGTCGGTGCCCAGGGTGTGCGCCTTGATCTGGTGGGGGCGCCAGGAGTCATCAACGACGGTGTAGAAGACGCGGGTTCCGTCGGGGGAAAACACCAGCCCGTAGAACACGTTTTCGATTTCGTCGGGCAGCAGCTCCCCGGTTCTGAGGTCCTTGATGCGCAGGGTGAAGCGTTCATCGCCGGCGTTGTCCTGGGCATAGGCCAGCAGGTTGCCGTCTTCGCTCACGGCCATGCCGCCCAGGGAGAAGAAGGGTTTGCCTTCGGCCTCCTGGTTGCCGTCCAGCAGGATCTGCTCGCCGTCGATCGCGACACCGGCCTCGATGGCCGGCGGGGTCCAGTCCGCGGCCAAATCCGCGGTGTCGGTGGCAGCGACGCGGGAGTGGATGGCGTACTGCGAACCCTCGGCGGTGCGCGTGAAGTACCACCAGCCGCGCTTGCGGGCCGGGACCGAAAGGTCGGTTTCCACGGTGCGTGCCTTGATCTCGTTGAAGATCGTCTCGCGCAGCGGGCCCTGGTCGGCCGTCACGACATCGGCGTAGGCGTTCTCCGCCTCCAGGTGGGAGCGTACCTCGGGGTTGTCCTTGGCCCGCAACCATTCGTAGTTATCCACGAAGTCATCTCCGTGGAAGGAGCGAACGGTGGGGATCTTGGGGGTCTGCGGTGCAATGGGGGCGTGCTCGGCGTGGCTCATGGTTCCATTCAATCCGACTAGCGGCCCAATGGACCCATGGCTTCGCCCAACGCGGACAAAACCTTGGTGCCTCAGGCGCCGGATCAGCGCTGCGGGCTCAGCGCCCGGGTCTATTGCACCGCTCCGTTGGCGTTGATGAGCCTGAGGGTGAACTCCGAGCCGTCGCCTGCGAGATCCACATGGCCGAAGTACTGGTGTTCGCCCGAGCGCGGAGAGGCGGCATGTATTCCTGCCAGGCCCGACGGCCACGGACGGCCAGGGTGTGCACATCGCGCACCGTGTAGCGCGGATCGTCCAGGACCTCCCCGGGATACCCGTTGTTGACTGTCTCATGGTCGTCCCATGGTGCGATCACCGGGACGTGGGCATACATGGCACGCACGTTCTGATCCATCATGTTGTAGCGGTGACGCCCGCGGTACTCCTTAAGGGTCTCGGCGACCTTGGAGACCTCCTCGGTGACCAGGTTGCGCCAGCTGGTGCCATCGGGCTCGGCCAGCCTCGCCTCGATCGGCCCGTCGGCGTAGATGGTGTCCCCGGAGTGCAGGAAGAAATCCGGTGTGGTTGCCGCCATGGCCGCATAGCCGCGCATCCCACCGATGTCCTGGTTGATGCCATAGCCTTGGCCCGCGGTATCGGCGGTCCAGAGGAAGCTTTGGCCCGCGCCGTGCTGGTGGCGCCCCTTGCCCCGGGCCGGGGCGGTGCTGAAGGAGCCCTCCCCGCTTTGGCTGCGCCGCCCCGACTCGTCCTCGAAGAACAGCTCCTACTCACAACGCGTGCCCGCGGGCAACCCGCGGGCGTTGATCTTCGCGGTGAAATCGGTGCCGGAGTGCGCTCGGGACCCGGCCAGCCGCACCGTCCGAGCGAATCGGCCGGTGAGCTTGGTCCCGTGCTCGTCGGCGGCACGCAGGATCGCATGCAGGCGGCCCGGCCCGGAGGCCCTGGACCACAGGACCGCGGAGTTGCTGGAGACATCCCCGGTGGAGATGCCCGAGGGCAAGGTCAACCGGCTGGCGGCCAGCGGTACCGCGAATGGACGCGGTGCTGCGGTGGCGGCTGGCCCGGCCAGCGTGGTGAAACCCAGCGCGGAGAACGCTGCGGCTCCCTTGAGCAGTGAACGACGGTCGGGCAGCGGCGAGGAATGTTCCATGGGACCAGATCACAGCATCGAGGAAACGGGAAGTTGGACGGATGGTTATTTCCTGCCCGGCGGTCCGCGCTCGCCGAATGAACGAGGCAATCGGCCCCTGATCACCTGCCACGTATCACAATGCCGCACCAAAGCGGTGAATTCCCCGCGTGGATGGTGCTTCGGGCCACTGCCAGCATCTAAGATATAAGCCGTGTTAGCGTCCTCACACCATGACGGCGGAACCTGTACCCAAGGAGATGAACGACTTTTGCAGACGTCCAGAATGACTCGAGGTCTGCGGACCTGGCCCCGGGCGGTGATTGCCGCCATTTTGGGTATGTTCCTTCTCTTCGGCGGTGCCGGCGCGGCGATGGCGCAGCCGGCCGACAACGGTGTGGAGGGCAAGACCTTTGTCATCGGCACCGACACTACCTTCGCTCCCTTCGAGTTTCGTAAGGACGGGGAGCTGACCGGCATCGACATGGACCTGGTCCGTGCCATTGCCGAGGACCAGGGCTTCAACGTCGAAATCCGGTCCCTGGGATTCAACGCCGCCTTGCAGGCACTGACCTCTAACCAGGTCGACGGCGTGATTGCCGGCATGTCGATCACCGATGAGCGCAAAGCGGTCTACGACTTCTCCGAGCCCTACTTCGAATCCGGGATCCAGATGGCCGTCGCCAAGGACGACGACGACATCAAGGGCTACGAAGACCTTGCCGGCAAGACCGTGGTCGCCAAGACCGGTTCCGAGGGCGAAACCTACGCCAAGTCCATCGCCGAGGAATATGGTTTCTCCGTCAAGGCGCTTGACCAGTCGGCGACCATGTATGAATCGGTGAAGGCCGGGTCCGCGGTGGCGGTCTTTGACGACTACCCGGTGCTGGCTTACGGCGTGGCCCAGAACAACGGGCTGAAGACCGTGTCCGACAAGGTGCCCGGTGGCTCCTATGGGTTTGCCGTGAACAAGGGCAAGAACACCGCCCTGCTCGCCGCGTTCAACGACGGGCTGGCCACGCTGAAGGCCGACGGCGGCTACGACAAAATCCTGGATTCGTACCTGGCCGATCCGACAGCAGCGGTCCCGACCACTTTTGTGGACCTCTTGGCCAAGTCGTTCCCCGCGCTGATGAGCGGCCTGAAAAACACGCTGCTGGTTACGGCCATCTCCTTTGCCGTAGCCATGGCACTGGGCCTGTTGGCCGGGTTCATGAAACTCTCGAGGAACATCGTGGTGCGGGGCATTTCCACGACCTTCGTGAACATCTTCCGCGGTACCCCGCTGCTGCTGTGGGCCTTCATGTTCTACTTCGGTTTGCCTCAGCTCACCGGATGGGACGTGAGCATCTGGGTTGCCGGCGTGCTGACACTGTCGCTGAACTCCGCAGCCTATGTGGCCGAGATCGTGCGCGGGGCCATCCAGTCCGTGGACCCGGGCCAACTCGAGGCATCGCGCTCCCTGGGTCTGGGCTACGGCAAGTCGATGCAGAAGGTCGTGGTTCCACAGGCCTTCAAGATGATGACTCCTTCGTTGATCAACCAGCTGATCATCATGCTCAAGGACTCCTCATTGCTGCTGGCCATCGGCTTTGGTGAATTGCTCTACCAGGGTCAGCAGATTTACGCGGCGAACTTCCGGGTCACCGAGACCCTGGTCATCGTCGGCTTCATCTACTTCATTGCCATCATGGCCCTGACCAAGCTGGCCAACTACGCCGATAGGAGGTTCAACAAGTGAGTGCCTCACCAGTTGAAACACAGAAACCCGCCAAGATCTCGGTCAAGGGACTGCGCAAGTCCTTCGGCACCAATGAGGTGCTCAAGGGCATCGACGCCGAAGTTGCCGAGGGCGAGGTCGTCTGCGTAATCGGGCCCTCGGGCTCGGGCAAGTCCACGCTGCTGCGCTGCTTGAACAAACTCGAGGAAATCTCCGCCGGCCACGTCATCGTTGACGGCTTCGATGTCACCGATCCGAAGGTCGACATCAACGAGGTCCGCCGTCACGTGGGCATGGTGTTCCAGCACTTCAACCTCTTCCCGCACATGTCGGTGGTGGAGAACATCATGCTCGCCCCGGTGGAGCTAAAGAAGGCCTCCAAGGCCGAGGCCCGCCAGCAGGCGCTGAAGCTGTTGGAGCGGGTGGGTCTGAAGGAGAAGGCCGACGCCCGCCCGGCGGCCCTATCTGGAGGTCAGAAGCAGCGTGTGGCCATCGCCCGTGCGTTGGCCATGAACCCGGGGATCATGCTCTTCGATGAGGCCACCAGCGCACTTGACCCGGAAATGGTCGGCGAGGTGCTTCAGGTCATCCGCGATTTGGCGGACGAGGGTATGACCATGGTCCTGGTGACCCACGAGATGGGATTCGCCAAGGAAATCGGGGACCGCGTGATCTTCATGGATGCAGGCGTGGTCTGTGAATCAGGCCCGCCGGCCGAGCTCTTTGGCAACCCGCAGCAGGAACGCACCAAGGAATTCCTCTCCAAGGTGCTCTAGTACTCGGCATCTCCATCATGGCGGCACCGTCCCGTGGCAGCAAGCCTCGGAACGGTGCCGCCGTTGCTTTTGGGCCGGGTCTGGGAGCAATGCTTAGAATCAATGCTTTTTCTCCGGTGCCTTCCGGCGAAATGAGCAGTATTGTTGGAAACAACCGTCGGGCATGGTGTGAAAGAGGCGAGTAACTTGGGGCTTTTCAGGACTGCAGGACGGGCAGCAGTGGCTGGTTCGGTGGTAGGCCGCGTCCAGCGCAGACAACAGCAACGATTCGCCGCGGAAGATGCGTTGGCGGCTGCCCCGCCCGTGGTCGCGGCGACACCCTTGGCCGGACCATCCCAGCCTTCCTCAATGGACGCCACGGACCACAAACTGGTCCAGCTCAAGCAGCTCGGTGAGCTGCGGGTTGCCGGCGTCCTGACCGAAGAGGAATTCCAGGGCGAGAAGACCAAGATCCTGGCCCTCTAGCATCGCCGTGTGGCCACGGAGTTCGGCTGAATCATCGCTTTTGAGCCATGTGCGGCACTGTTGCTTGTGCCCTCCTAGCCCTTGGCTTTGGGGGCCTGACCGGTGCCGTATCCGATCCCCGGCTTCGGGTTGCCGATCAGCTCGGTGACGGTGACGAAGTGGTAATCTTTGGCGGCGAGATCTTCAAGGATCTTCGGCACGGCCTCGATGGTGGAGGCATGGATGTCATGCATCAACACGATGGATCCGGGCTTGATGTCTTCGGCGGCCCTGATGGTCTTCTTGGTGTCGCGGGTCTGCCAGTCCAACGTGTCCACGCTCCACAGTGCCACCGGAACCTTCAATGACTTCTTCAGGTTCTTGGGCATGGCGCCGTAGGGCGGGCGGACCAACGTCGAGGACTCGCCGGTGGCTTTCTTGATGGCTTCATCGGTTTTGCGCAGCTCGCGTTCACCCGCAGCCACGGACAGCTTGGTCAGGTCCTGGTGTGAGTAGGTGTGGTTGCCGATTTCGTGCCCGCGGGCCAATTCGTCACGCGCGCTCCCGGGGTTCTTGGAGACGTTCTTGCCAATGAGGAAGAACGTTGCCCTAGCGTCGTGTTCATCGAGCACGTCAAGCAGCGACTCCGTGTAGCTTCCGGGGCCGTCGTCGAAGGTCAGTGCGACGCATTTGACCTTGGCACAGTTGGGCCGTTTCGGCTCGGCCTTCTCGACGGGGGAGGCCTCCGGATTCGAAGGTGCTTGGCTGCCTGCTATCGGACCCCCGGCATACCCGGTCCATTTTTCGCTCAGTGGGGCGCCGCAGCTGGCGAGGGTGGCGGTAAGTGTCAGGGCAGCGAGTAAACGACATGCGACGGAGCGGGAAGACATGGTGACCATGCTCCCGGGCGAACCTGCGAAGTTCCTTGATGTGGGGTGCGTTTCGCTCACGATGTGAGCGAAACGAGACCTGTACGAACCAACCGAGCGGGGAAGAATATGAAAGAGGTATCGCTGAACATGAAGCTACAACCAAATATGTGGAATCGTGGTTCCTTGGCGGAGGACGAGTGGATCGGCCCCGCACCCCAATGGCACAAGCGTCAGTGGGCACACCGACACGACCCAAAGATTACATGATGGAAACCGTAACAAAGAGCCCAGCCCTGACCACCGCCGCCCAAACGATGCTGCGCGTGGTGATTGGCTTCCTTTTCGCCGCCCACGGATGGCAGAAGTACTTCCAGTTGACACTGGACGGCACCACCGCGGCCTTCGGTCAGATGGGTGTCCCCGCGGCCGGAATTGTTGCCCCGGTGGTGGCCACGCTAGAGATTGCGGGCGGCATCGCACTGGTCCTCGGTGTCCTGACCCGCATTTTTGCCGTCCTACTGACAGTGAACATGCTCGGAGCATTGTTTATGATCCACGCCGCGGCCGGTGTCTTCATTGAGGTCGGGGGCTTTGAACTGGGGTTGGCACTTGGTGCAGGAGCCGCAGCCATCGCCCTGCTGGGATCGGGGCGCATCTCCATGGACCGGTTCATCCCGGGCCGCATCGCCGCGTAGCACTGAGGGGCAAAAGTGATGTCTATCCGCGGCCACCGGAAGAATCCGGTGCCCGCGGGTACATATGTATTCAGTGCCGAAAGCTACTTCCTGGAATTCAGCAGTTGGTGGCCGTGATCGCTGGATGGATGCGCGGGTACCGCCAATAGCGGGTGGGTGCCGATGGCCTAGGCGGTCTTGTCCCTGTACCTCACCAGAGGGACCGCGTTGAGAATGACCACCAGCACGCTGATCTCATGAATCAGCATCCCCGTTGACATAAACACCTTCTGGAACAGCACACCGGTCAGCAGCATGACCACGGTTCCGACTGCAATCACAGTGTTTTGCTTCATGTTTCGTACCGTGGCCTTGGCCAGCGCGAGCGAGTGCACTAGCTGGTCGAAGCGATTGCTCATCTCATCCGCGGTCTGGATCGACACGTCCGTTCCCGCACCCATGGCCATGCCGACATCCTCTGTGGCAATGGCGGGGGCGTCGTTGATTCCGTCCCCGATCATGGCAACTCGGTGCCCGGCGTCCTTGGGTTCCTGAACGATTCTCACCTTGTCCACCGGCATGAGTTCGGCGTGCACCGCGTCGAGTCCTGGTTGCTTGCCCACCAGAGCGACGGTGTGCCGGTTATCGCCGGTGAGCATCATGATCTCCTTGATTCCGCGGGTTCGTAGGGCCGCAATGGCAACAGCGGCCTCGGGCCGGATCTGGATCGGCCTTGTAGCCAACCCTCCGTACGGATCATTACACCGGCAAAGTCCGGCCGGTGCCTCGGGGCAGGGTGGTCTACAAGTGTGAGAGCGCGGTCCTGTCCCGGATTTCAAGATCCCGTCCCGGATGCAGGAGGATCCACCCCGACCCCTCAAAGTATGCGAGTTTTCGGCTGAACGTCTCGGGTGTCAGACCGAGCAGGGAAGCGATGTCCTTCTTGGAGATCGGGAGTCTGAACATGCCAGTTCCGGCCGCGGGAGCAACCTGCAGCAGGTAGGCAGCGACCCGGTGGTCTGCGTCGTCCCCGGCTACGGAACTGAGCTGGTGTTCGGTTTCGGCCAATCGCCGAGTCAGGGTTTCAAACATCTTCATTGCCACGCCGGGGAAGGACAACAGGTAGGACTGTAGGTCGTCGTGGTGCAGTGCGCAGATATCCGCCGGCTCCAGTGTCACCGCAAAGTGGTCGGCGGCGGTGCGGTCGACGAACGTCGATTCGCCCAGGAAGTCGCCCGGACCAAGGATACGGATGACTTGTTCGTGGCCCGCCGCGGTGATTCGGTAGATCTTCACCAGTCCGGAATGGATGATCATCAGGCTGGCATTGTGTTCGCCTGCCCCGTAGAGCTGGATGTTGCGCGGGTGGCTGCGGTGGGTGACCCTCCGAGCAACTTCGCTCAGCTCGGATTCCGAGAGCTGGGCGAAGAGCGGGACGCGCGCCACGAGTTGCGCCAGCGCGTTTTCACCCCGGGGATGGTTTGGAAGTTGCTGCATGGCACTTATCTAACCAGCAAAACCGGTGTCCAGGGGGCTTGGTGACGCCGGGTACCGGCGAAAGTCCGATGCCCGGCGTCCTCGCGGCGTGGAGCGCGGAAAGTCACGTTCCCGGTTGTCCGCTCTGGTGGAAGATCATGAAACCTTGGGGGACAGCACCGGGTAGCCCAGGTCGGAAATGGTCTTGTCAATGTCTTCGGCTTTCACCAATTCATCGTCGTAGCTGACCTTGATCTTGTTGGAATTGAACATCCCCTGGGTGCTCTCCACCCCCGGCAGCTTGCCGACAACACCCTCGGTCTTCTTGATGCAGGAGGGGCATGCGAACGGTTCGGTTTCGATCTTAACTGTCGCCATGGCGGGTTCACGCTTTCATATCCGATGGCTGATGGTTCCAGCAGTACATCGTTTTTCCTTCCCGGGTGCCTTGGCCTGGATCAAGGCAGCCGTAAAATGAGCTCAGGGGTCGATGAACCACGATATGTATTAGTCACCCGTCCGGTGGCAACACCGCTGCCACCGCCACCGAAGGGGACTTTCAGGCGGTGAGCCAGGCGGTTGCGATGGTCGTTGCTGCTGCGAATGGCGTCAGCAACGACGGCACCACCGCCGCGATGCGGTGCGGCATTCTTGAGCGACGTTGCGGTTCGTTCAACGGGTCGATGATCGGGTCATCCGGTGTGCGAAGGGCCTCGGCGAGACCCCAAGCGGTGGCCAGGATCAAGACCGCGAGGGAGACGTTGCCGACCAGCAACGGGTCGGCGCGAATCCATGGTTCTGTCCCAGCACCGGGGGCCAGGAAGGATGCCAGCACCGCCGCTGCCGTGACGACACCCCACACCAGAAAAAGCATCACTGGGCGGCGGGCCACATGGTTGATGTACACGGGAAGCGTCGCAACCGCCAGGATCGGGATCAGCATCAGCAGGACCTGGGGTAGTGAGTAGCCGAGTCCCGTGCCGGAGAAATACGCCCACACCGCCGGAACCATGGCCAGCAGCGCCAGGAGCGAAATAACAGGCGGAAGAATGGCACCGATCGAGGTGCGTCCTGCATCTTTGACCAGTGGCAGCTCGAGACCCTCGGCGTATTCCCGTGGTGGCCCGAAAGCGATGAGCGGGTCCTGTCCGGAGTCGGCAAGCAGTTCCTTCACTGAAGCAACGGCGTCGCCGATTGCCTCTCCGCGCACCTCGCGCAACCTGAGCTCGAGAGTGAATGTGTCGAGCCACTTTTTCTCGTTCATCGTTTTCATCTTGGTCCTCACGTGGTTTCGGTCTTTTGCGGCTTGAGGTATGCGCTGGTGGTGCGGGCGAAGCTCAGCCAGGCAAAGCGCTGTTCCTCCAGGGAGGCCCGTCCGGCGGCAGTGAGCGAGAAGTACTTACGCCCAGGTCCGCCGTCTCCGGCACGCCACTGGGTTTCCACCCAGCCCGCGGCCTCGAATCGTGTCAGCAGCGGATAAAGCGTCCCGCCCCTGACCGTTCCCATCCCCGCCTCGGCCAATTCGGCGATGATCGCGTACCCGTAGGAAGGCCCGGATTCCAAGGCCTGCAACGCGCACATGCCAAGGGTTGCCCGCATCCAGTCGCTGGGCCAGTCGGCGCGTTCCTCTTGGCGGGGAACTCCTGCCTCGGATTTCTGTTTTGCCTGCATAACTAGATTGTCTGTCGAGCTAGTCTCGCAGTCAAGAACGGCATATCGTGAGGGTCATAAGGTGGCGTGTCGATTGACGTAACAGCACGCCTCCGCATATCCTGAACGAACGGTCAGTAAATAATTCTTTGTCACAGTGAGGTGAGCACTATGGCTGCACAGCAAAAAGGCGGCGGAACGCTATCCGCGGTACTTTCTCCTGAGGAGCAAGCAGGGCAAGATCGGTTTGATCAGATCATTGCCGACGATTCACGCATCGAACCGCGCGATTGGATGCCCGAGGCATACCGCAAGACCCTGACGCGGCAGATGTCGCAGCACGCGCACTCCGAGATCATCGGAATGCAGCCCGAAGCCAACTGGATTACCCGCGCTCCATCGCTGAAGCGTAAGGCCATCCTGATGGCCAAGGTGCAGGACGAGGCCGGACACGGGCTCTACTTGTACTCGGGCACCGAGACGCTGGGCACGCCCCGCGATGTGCTCAACGATCAGTTGATGACGGGCAAGGCCAAGTACTCCTCGATCTTCAACTACCCGGCACGGTCCTGGGCAGACATGGGCGCCATCGGCTGGCTGGTCGACGGCGCAGCCATCGCCAACCAGGTCCCGTTGTGCCGCGCCTCCTACGGCCCCTACGGCCGGGCCATGGTGCGCATCTGTAAGGAAGAGTCCTTCCACCAGCGTCAGGGTTTTGAGATCCTGCTGGAACTTGCCAACGGCACCGAGGCGCAGAAGAAGATGGCGCAGGATGCCATCAACCGCTTCTACGCACCCTCGCTGATGATGTTTGGCCCGCCGGATTCGGACTCCCCGAACTCGGGCCAGTCCACGGCGTGGAAGATCAAGCGTTTCTCCAACGACGAACTGCGCCAGCGCTTTGTCGGCATGATCGTCGAGCAGGTCAAGGTCTTGGGTCTGACCCTGCCTGACCCAGATCTTCGTTTCGATGAAGAAACCGGCACCTGGGTCCACATGGATCTGGACTGGGTGGAGTTTAAGGCCGTCATCGCCGGTAACGGACCCTGCAACGCCCAGCGCTTGCAGCGTCGTCGCGATGCACACAACGAAGGCGCCTGGGTGCGCGAAGCTGCCGCGGCCTACGCGGCAAAGATGGCTCGAAAGACCGAGGTTGCATAGCTCATGACCGAAACACAAGGCACCTGGCCGCTCTGGGAAGTATTCGTCCGTTCTTCCCGCGGGCTTTCACACGTCCACGCCGGATCCCTGCACGCACCGGATTCCGCGATGGCACTGAAGAACGCCCGGGATCTGTACACCCGCCGCAATGAAGGCATTTCCCTGTGGGTTGTGGCCAGCACCGACATCATTGCCTCCGATCCGGATGCCAAGGGCATGTACTTCGAATCGCCGCAGGGCAAGGACTACCGCCACGCCACGTACTACACCAAGTCCGAGGGCGTGAAGCACCTGTGAGCACCCACGAGACCGACCACTCCCTGGACAGCTTCGGCGATTCGAGCGCTTCGGCCACCCGCGTCACCCCGGGCAACGCCCTGCGCCCCGAAGACATCGCCATCGCACAGGCCAAGCCCAGCGAGCCGGTAGCAGAATACGCGCTGCGCCTTGGCGACGACGCCCTGATCCTGGCCCAGAGGCTTTCGCACTGGATCTCCCGCGGACCGGAAATCGAGGAAGACATCGCGCTGGGCAATATTGCCTTGGACCAGCTGGGCCACGCGCGCTCCTTCCTGTCCTACGCCGCCAAGGCCTGGGACAAGGACGAGGACGACCTGGCCTACTGGCGCGAAGAGGAAGACTTCCGCTCGCTGCACCTCGTCGAGCAGCCCAACGGAGACTTCGGCGTGACCATCATGCGCCAGCTGATGATCTCCATCTACCAGCACCTGCTGTACACCGAACTGCTGGAATCCAGCGATCCCACGATCGCCGCGATCTGCGCCAAGGCGGTCAAGGAAGTGGACTACCACCGCGACCACGCCATCTCCTGGACCCTGCGCCTGGGTAGCGGCACCGAGGAATCGGCCGCCCGCATGCGCCACGCGCTGGAGGTGCTCTGGCCCTATGTTGGCGAGATGTTCGAGGACGAGGAACTGCACAGCGCCCTGGGCGATGTTGCCGTGGCTCCCTCGACGCTGCGCGCGGCCTGGGACGAGGAGTTCGCCGCCGTGCTGCACGACGCCGAACTCGAAGTTCCCACCGTTCCCTTCGCGATGGCCCGCGGCCGTCGTGGCGAACACTCGGAATATCTCGGCTTCATTCTCGCCGAAATGCAGGTGTTGGCGCGCAAGCACCCCGGCGCCACCTGGTAAGTAAAGGATAAAAACATGATTGCCACCATCTCCGAGCTTCACGAGATTGCCTCGCGCGTCACCGACCCTGAGATCCCGGTGCTCACCATCGCGGACCTGGGGATCTTGCGTGACGTGGAACTGGAAGGCGACACCGTCGTCGTCACCATCACCCCCACGTACTCTGGCTGCCCGGCGATGGACGCAATCACCGAGGACCTCGGCATTGTCTTCAAGGAATCCGGATATGAGCATGTCCGGGTCAACTTGGTGCTTTCCCCGGCCTGGAGCACCGACTGGATGAGCGAATCCGGTAAGAGCAAGCTCCAGGCCTACGGGATCGCGCCGCCCACCGGCACCGGCCACCGCGGGCCGGTGACCCTGGGCATGGGTGTGAAATGCCCGCAATGCCACTCGCTTAATACCAAGGAACTTTCCCGCTTTGGTTCCACCGCCTGCAAGTCCATGTATCAATGCAAGGACTGCTTGGAACCCTTCGACTACTTCAAGGTGCTCTCATGACAGACACGACGCCCGCCATGCCCGCCATGCCCGCCAACGATGCCGTTGACACCGAGGTCCCGGGACGCCGCCGGACCACCTTCCACACCCTGGAGGTCTCCGAGGTCCGCCGGCTCACCGCCGACGCCATCGAAGTAACTTTCGCGGTGCCCTCCGACTTGGCCGGACAATACGACTACCTTCCGGGCCAGTACGTGGCCCTGCGCAAGGAGCTGGAGGATGCCGAGGGTAACCTCGTCGAGCTGCGCCGCAGCTACTCGATTTGCGCCGAACCTACAGCCGGGGCCATCCACGTGGCCATCAAGCGCGACATCGGAGGCATCTTCTCCACCTGGGCCAACGAGTCCCTGGTGGTCGGGGACTCCATGGATGTCATGAGCCCCACCGGCGGCTTCATCTCCAAGCACAAGATGAACGGGATGAACGACCCCGAGGACATCGACGTCGAAAACGAAGACACCTTTGTTGCCGTTGCCGCAGGCTCGGGAATCACCCCGGTGATGGCCATCGCCCGCACGGTGCTGGCCGCCAACAAAAACGTCCACTTCGATCTGATCTACGCGAACAAGGCCGCCATGGACGTGATGTTCCTGGAGGAACTTGCGGACCTCAAGGACCGCTACCCGGCGCGCTTTGCCCTGCACCATGTGCTCAGCCGTGAACAACGGATCTCCCCGCTGCTCTCGGGCCGCATCGACGCCGAAAAGCTGAACAAGCTGCTGGGTTCGGTCATCCGCACCGACCAGGTTGACGAATGGTTCCTCTGTGGTCCCTTCGAACTGGTCCAGCTGGTCCGTGACAACCTCTCCGCTCAGGGAGTGGCCCCCGAGAAGGTCCGCTACGAGCTGTTCACCACCGGTGAGCCGACCCGTCCGGAGGGCAACATCGGCCGTCCGGTCGTGATCGATGAGTCAGATGAGACCTACCAGATCGAGTTCAAGCTCGACGGTCTCCAGGGCGAGGTCAAGAGCCCGGTCAATGCTCGTGAGACAGTCCTGAACGCCGCCCTGCGCGTGCGCCCGGACGTCCCGTTCGCCTGCGCTGGCGGGGTGTGCGGCACCTGCCGCGCCAAGGTTGTTGAAGGCACCGTGGACATGGACGAGAACTACGCCCTGGAACCGGACGAGATCGAGAAGGGCTACGTGCTGACCTGTCAGTCGCGGCCCACCACCGCTCGCGTCCTGGTCGACTACGACGCCTAAGCACCAAATAACCCAGACAGGGATCCATCCGCGTATGCGGGTGGATCCCTGTCATAGGATCTAATACCCCAAGGGATGCGGACCACCATGATTGAACTGAACATTGCCGACGGTGTGGCCGAGATTGTGCTCAACGCCCCGGAAAAGATGAACTCGCTGGACGAAGCGGCGCTGGCCGAACTCGAGGCCGCCTTTGATCGGGCCGCCGAGGGCGTTGAAACCGGCGAGGTGCGGGCCGTGCTGCTGCGCGGCGAGGGTCGCGGCTTCTGCGCCGGACGAGACATCTCCGGGGTCGTTCCGGCCGATGACGATGTCATGGGATACCTCGGTGGCAAGGTCCAGCCGTTGCTGGCCAAGATGTCCTCCTTCCCCGCACCCACGTTCGCTGCTGTGCAGGGCGCGTGCCTGGGCGTTGGACTGGGCCTGGCCATCGCTACCGATGTCGTCTACGTGGCCCAGAACGCCAAGATCGGTTCGCCCTTCGCCAACCTCGGTGCGACCCTCGATTCCGGAGGACACTGGTTGTTCACCGAGCGCCTCGGTACGCACCGAACCCTGGACATGATCTACACCGCCGAACTGATCAGCGGAGCCGACGCCGTGGCTTCGGGATTGTTCTCACGGGCCATGCCGGCCGATGAACTGTTGGAAAATACCCGAGAGATCGTGGCCAAAGTTGCCGTCGGTGCCACCGAAGCCTTCCGCGCGTCGAAGGAACTCGTGGCCCAGATCCGCGATCAGCGATTGGGGCTGTGGGAGTCGATGGCCAACGAGAATCAGGCCCAGGCCGACCTCTGCGACACCGAGGACTACGCCGAGGGATTCGCTGCCTTCCAGCAAAAGCGGAAACCGGTTTTCAAGGGCTGAGAAAGTCGCGTGCGGCCGCTGCCGTCAGTGATGCAGTCAAGTGGACGACAACTTGATGCACCATGTCGATCGTCGTGTTCATGGCAACGAGTCCGGACTCGGTGTGGCGCTGACGGCCGGATGCCGCGCTGAAGCCGTAGAAGCTGACTGACCGGACCACCAAGTATCAGTGGCCAGGAACGAGCTAGTCTGGATAGACAGCGGATCAACGGAAAGGCTCATCATGGCCGACAAGCTTGAAGTTGAGCAGCGATGGCCAGAGCTGTTCACCAAACTGAGTGTTATTCAGCGCAATGCCGTTTGGCAGTCGCTTGCATCTGCTTGGCACGAGGGGTGGCTTCCCAACCGTGAAGACGTGGAGAATCTGACGGACCGCGCACAAGGTGCAATCGACTCGGCTGAGTATCGTCGTCGGGCACACGCGGCAGCCCGTCGACGCGTGGTCGTTACCAGCCGCTAATGGCACCCCGCCAAGACACGTGGGAATCATACTTTTACGAGCCGCCGGATATCGGCGCGGCGTCCCCGCAAGGTAAGCCGCGCCCGGCTCGGCAACTCGATCCGTGAGCTGAGGGCTACCGCAGGTGGCATGACCTAGGCCGAACTTGGCGCCCTGGTCGGGGTGACGCGCCAGACCATCATTGCCATCGAACAAGGGAAATACTCACCGTCGCTAGAATCGGCATTCCGGATCGCCCACGCACTGAACCGCCCGATCACCGAGGTCTTCAGGTACGAAATCGGGGCGGCGTTGAGCGACGGAGACTAAGCTTCCTTGCGAGCGTCGCTACGAAGCAGAGCCAACAGAGGCAGGGCCGCGAAGGCTGTCAGGCCCACCCAGATCCACATGGCGTGCTGCAGACCCAGCGCGTCCCCAGCCAGACCGCCGACGATCCCCAGGACCGGGACCGGCCCCATGGTGAACACCAACCGGAAACCCTGTTGGCGCCCCATCATCTCGTCCGGGGTGGAACCGGCCAGCAGCCCGTAGGCAGTGGCGTTGTAGGAAACCATCAGCGCGTTGTAAAGCACCGAATGCCCGATGATTACCCACACGGCTCCGGTGCCGGCGAAAGCGGCCAAGGGGACCATTGCCACTGCCAGCGGCAGGAGAAAGATGGATATGGCAAGAATCCGGTATTCGCCCCATTTGCTCACGAGGGACGGGACGACCAGCGAGCCAAGAAGCCCACCGACGGCGATGGTGGAAATGACCAAACCAATGGCCTGAGGTGTAAAACCAAGGACCTTGACGAAGTACAGCGTCTCCAGGGCCGAACCGAAGGCCAATCCCATGTTGGTGATCGCCGATGAGGACACGAGGGCGCGGATGACGGGGTTCTTGAGCGTGAAGCGAAGCCCCTCGCCGAAGGATTCCCGGAAGCCGATTCGCGGTGCCGATTCAGCAGATGGCACCGCTTGTAGCGGTTTCTTACGAAATCCCCCCAGCAGCGTGGCGGCGGCTAGTAGGTTGGCGGTTCCGGCGACGAGCAAGGTGAAGGGCGCCGACATGACGGCGACCAGGACGCCGGCCAACCCCGGGGAGGCGATCCCGACCGAGGTTTCGACGGTTTCTTTGCGTGCGTAAGCAGTGGAAACCAGATCCCGTCCCACGATCGACGGCAGCGCAGATCCGCCACCCATGCTCCACAACATTCCTGCCACTCCCACCAGGAACGAAACTAACACCAGCTGCAGGTAGCTCAGGGCCCCGACCGACCAAGCCAGTGGCACCGAGAAAATGGCCAGACCCGCCGCCAGCTGCGCCCACATCATGGTCTTGATCCGGTTGACGCGGTCGAGCATGATTCCCGCGGGGATCGCCAGGAACAAGAACGCCACCGATTCGGAGGCATTGAGGATTCCGATCTGGGTCGCGCTGGCGCCGAGGGCATAGATGGCGACCAAATCGTTGGCGACATTCAGGATGCCCGTCGACAGGGCACCAAACGCAATGGAAAACAGCAGCGCCGGGAATCCCGGGCGGTCGCGCAGACGCAGTTTCGGCGAAGCTGGCGCTAGCTCGGAATCCTCCGCAGCATCCTTGTCCATGATTTCCCCGATCGACTGCCTCGCCTCAAGCCATTGGGAAGAGTCTATGGGATGTGGGGTGACTAACGGGTGTCAACATCCTCGAAGATCAGGAACGTTTGGGTGTCCAGCACCCCGGGCATGGACTGCAGCTGGTCAAAGACGACGCGACGCAGATCAACGTTGTCCCGTGCCCGCACCAGCAAGATCACATCGAAGTTTCCCCCGACCAAGCCGATGTGGTGAACCTCGGGAATCGCTGTGAGTCGCTCACGCAACTCGCGCCAGGAATGCTGGCGCAGTTTGAGCGTCACGTAGGCGCTGGCACGCAGTCCCGCGCGCAGCGGGTCGATGACCGCGGTGTAGCGCGTAATGACCCCCTCATCCTGGAGTCGATTGATCCGTGAATAGGCATGGGCGCGCGAAACATGGACCTTCTGTGCGACGGTGGTGACCGACTGGCGCCCGTCCCGGGTGAGTTCCTCCAGGATCCGCTGATCCACGTCGTCAAGCCGTACCGGGGGAGTCTCCATCGGGTGCCTCTTTCCGCTTTGTCCAAAAACCGTCATGTTGCGACGGTCACACTATCGTTTCGTCTTCGATAATACCGATCTTGTGCGCACTATTCCAGAGTTTTTCCACATACTGGATACATTTCATCACTAATACACATAATTAAGACAAGAACTGACGTTTGCCGGGTGAGGCCCGGTATCGACGTCCCGCACCACAAGAAAGGCGTGAACCGTGACAAACACCGAAGCACGCGACGCGATGGAGCATGTGAGCAGCAAATTCGGGATCACTCCCGAGGACTACATGCTCCCGGCACGCAGCGAAATCCACATGCTCGACGTCAATGGCAAGCTGCACCCTTCGGGTCAGCAGGGTGTCGAGCCCGGACACGAGTACCCGCTGCCGAATCCCAAGGCACTGGTGGACGCTTACGAGCAGCTAGTCATCGGACGGCGCGTTAACGACCAGAACTCGGCGCTCGTGCGCCAGGGGCGCATGGCCGTCTACCCTTCCAGCCACGGGCAGGAAGCCTGCCAGGTTGCTGCAGCACTGTGCCTGGACGAGGGCGACTGGATGTTCCCCACGTACCGCGACTCGGTGGCCGTGATGGCCAAGGGTGTCGCACCGATGGAGGTCATGGCCGGATTCCAAGGTGACTGGCACTGCGGCTACGACCCGAAGCAGTACAAGGTGTCGGCCCAGGCAACTCCCTTGACCACCCAGTTGCTGCACGCCGTGGGCGTCGCCCACGCCGCGAAGCTGCGCGGCGAGGATACTGTGGTGATCGCCATGTGCGGCGACGGAGCCACCTCCGAGGGGGACTTCCACGAAGCGCTGAACTTTGCTGCGGTATTCAACCTGCCGGTGATCTTCTTCGTGCAGAACAACCAGTACGCGATCTCCGTTCCACTCTCCCAGCAGTCTGTGGCGCCGTCGCTGGCCCACAAGGCCGTGGGTTACGGCATGGCCGGCGAACGTGTGGACGGAAACGACCTAGTGGCACTGTTGGCCGTGTTGGGCCGCGCCGTGCGCCTGGCCCGTGAAGGCAATGGCCCGCTGCTCATCGAGGCACACACCTATCGCATGCAGGCGCACACCAACGCCGACGATTCCACCCGCTACCGTGAAGACGCCGAAGTACAGAGCTGGATCGCGAAAGACCCGGTCACGCGCATGCGGACCTACCTCGACGAAGCCGGCTTGCTGCCCGAGGCAACCGTGGAGCGGATCACCGCCAGCGCCGAGGCAGTGGCCAAGACGCTACGCGATGGCATGAACTCGGAACAGGTCCCGGACCCGGCCGACATCTTCGCCTACGTCTATTCGAGCCCCACCACCCAGATGACCGAGCAGGCGGCACTGCTCGCCGACGAACTCGCCCGCGAGGAGGACACAAAATGAGCACCACGGTAATCACTTCCTCGGCGGCCAACGGCAACGTCAGCGCGGCCACCGCCGCTGCCGCGGCACGCACCGCTGACACCGGATTGAAGCCGGTGACCTTCGCTAAGGCACTGAACACCGCGATGGCAGATGCCATGGCCCTGGATGAGTCGGTACTGGTCTTCGGCGAAGACGTTGGCGTCCTGGGCGGCGTCTTCCGCATCACCGACGGTCTGACCAAGCGCTTTGGCAACGACCGCTGCTTTGATACGCCGCTGGCGGAGTCAGGCATCGTGGGCATGGCCATCGGCATGGCGATGAACGACATGCGTCCGGTCATCGAGATGCAGTTCGATGCCTTTGCTTACCCCGCGTTCGAACAGATCGCCTCGCACGTGGCCAAGATGCACAACCGCACCAAGGGCAGGATGCCCCTGCCGATGGTCATCCGCATTCCTTACGCCGGTGGCGTCGGGGGAGTGGAGCACCACTGCGACTCCTCCGAAAGCTACTACGCGCACACCCCGGGCCTGAAGGTCTTCACCCCGGCCACGGTGAGAGACGCGTACCTGATGCTGCGTGAGGCCATCGACTCCCCTGACCCGGTCGTCTTCATGGAACCCAAGAAGCTCTACTGGTCCAAGGATCAGGTCGATCTGGAAGCGCTGCGTGTTTCACACGAGACCTCAGCGGTCCCGCCGACCGAAGGCCGGGCCGCCATTGCCCGCCCCGGCACCGACGCCACGCTGATTGCCTACGGCCCCTCGGTTTCCACCGCCATGGCCGCAGCAGAAGCCGCAGCCCTAGAAGGGCGCAGCCTCGAAGTCATTGACGTGCGCACCATCGTGCCGTTGGATGATGCGACCATCTGCGAATCGGTGCGCAAGACCGGCCGTGCCGTGGTCATCGCCGAAGCCCCGGGCTTCGCCTCGGTCTCCAGCGAGATCGTCGCCCGCATCCAGGAGCGGTGCTTCCACTCCCTGGCCGCACCGGTGCTGCGCGTGACAGGGTTCGATACCCCGTTCCCGGCACCGAAACTCGAGAAGTACTACTTGCCATCCGTTGACCGCATCCTGGATGCCGTCGATGCGTTGCAGTGGGAGGAAGGGGCATGAGCATGAAAACCTTTTTGCTGCCGGACCTCGGTGAAGGATTAACCGAGGCCGAACTGGTCAAGTGGTTGGTCGCAGTCGGGGACACCGTGGTCATCGATCAGCCCATCGCCGAGGTGGAGACCGCCAAGTCCATGGTGGAGGTACCTAGCCCCTACGCCGGAACCGTGCACGAGCTGCACGGCACTGTCGGAGAAATGGTGCTGGTGGACACCCCGCTGTTCTCGGTGCTCGAGGAAGGTTCCGCCGCCCCGGCCGCGGAACCCCAGCCGGCCGCGCCGGAACGGGAAGTGGCGCAAAGCTACCGCGAGGAAGAGCGCGCAGGTACTCAGGAACCGGCCAGCGAAGGCTCGGGCAACGTGCTGATCGGCTATGGGACCCCCGAGGGACTCTCGGCCAAGGCCCGCAAGCGCCGTCCGCGCCAGAGCGCCGGAACCCCCTTGGCGCCCGCCGCCCGGGGCGAGGCTGTAGCCCCGCGCCGCGCGCCGTTGGTGATTTCCCCGCTGGTGCGCAAGCTCGCCCGGGAACTGGGCATCAACATCGCCGAGGTCACAGGCAGTGGCGCCGGAGGACTGGTGTTGCGCTCGGACATCGAGGCGGCGGCAGCAGTGCGCTCCGCCCCCGCGGCTCCGGCTTCTGCACCCGTAGCTCCGGCAACGACGCCGGCACCCGCGCAGCCTGCCGGCGATATCGATTCTCGCTCGGGCCTGCCCATTGCCTCGCGGACCCCGATCACCGGGGTGCGCAAGACCATCGCCTCGGCCATGACCCGGTCGCGTAGCGAAATCCCCGAGGCGACCGTCTGGGTGGATGTGGATGTCAGCAACCTGCTGGCGCTGCGCTCCGATATGAAGGCGAAGGACCCGAAGAACACCCCGGGCCTGTTGGCCTTCATCGCACGCTTCGTGGTCGCCGGGCTGCAGAAGTATCCGGAACTGAACAGCCGGATCGAACAGAGCGCCGAGGGCCCGGCCGAGATCGTCGGTTTCGAGGGAATCAACCTGGGCATCGCGGCGCAGACCGATCGCGGACTGATGGTCCCCTCGATCCGCAACGCGCAGAACCTCAGCGCCCGCGGCCTCAACGCCGAGTTGGCCAGGCTGACCGAGGTCACCCGCGCCGGCAAGGCTTCCGTGGCCGAGCTGACCAGCGGCACCTTCACGCTGAACAACTACGGGGTCTTCGGTGTTGATGGCTCGGCCGCCATCATCAATTACCCCGAGGTAGCGATCCTGGGTGTCGGGCGGATCATCGACAAGCCGTGGGTCGTCGAGGGTGAACTTGCGGTACGCAAGCTCACCGAGCTGACCCTGGCCTTCGACCACCGCGCCTGCGACGGGGGAACCGCCGCAGGGTTCCTGCGCTTTGTTGCCGACGCGATGGAGAACCCGGCAGCGGTACTGGCCGACCTCTAGGCTGGTACTAACCAACGCTCACGGCCCGGGTGCGGCAGGATAACCCCTGCCGCACCCGGGCCTTTGCCGTTGTCCAGGTGCCACGCCCGCAAAAACGTGGGAGCGGCGCGGCCCAGGTAACGAGTTTTCCTGGCCCGCGCCCTAGTCCCTGAGGTCCGGCCGAACTATCCTGAAGCCATGGACAAGCTACCTGTTGAATACGAGCAGTACCTTGAAGGCAAGGACGAGTTTCACATCGACACCATCATGCCGGTCTTCCGCGAGTCGATGGCCGAGCGAAAATTCGGCGTCCACATCCGCGGGCTCGGTGGGCACTCCGAGCAGGCCTTCGTGGATGAGGCAGTTCCCTTTGGCAAAGTGAAGATCACCGTCGTCTAACCGACCCCAAAGCGGTGGCACGCCGACCTATCCCTGCGGCACCACCGTGTCACATGGGACCTCGGTCGTGGCCGCGGCGTTTTTACGGCAGAATGTGGATACCGCCGATTTATCGGCAACCACCGGCTCCGAGGAAACGGGTACCCCGCGATGACCAAGGCCCGCAAACCGCTTGTTGAGCAGCTTGCCCCGCACTGCTGGCGGCTGCTGAACCACGGGTTTTCGATGAACACCGGATTGATCGTGGGCGCCCAACACGCCGCGGTCATCGATACCGGTTCCGGGCCGCGCGAGGCAGCCGGCCTCCACACGGCGATCCGCAAAATCACCGACCTGCCCCTGCTGGTCATCAACACCCACGCCCACGGGGACCATGTCTTTGGCAACAGCTATTTCGCAGCCCAGGGGGTGGAAGAATTCCACGCCAGCGCCGCCGCCGCAGAACACCTGCGCAGCATGGGTGAAAACGAACGCCAACTAGTCAGGTTCCTGGAACCCGAGATGGCGATGCGCCAAGGCGAATACTCGAAGATCCTAGTTCCGCAACGGCTGGTTACCGCCGACGAGACAATGCTGGATCTAGGCGGGCTAGAGCTGCAGTTTTTACTGCCGGGTCCCGGGCACACCGACGGGGATCTGATGGTGCGCTGCGGCGAGGTGCTATTCACCGGGGATCTGGTCGAAGAAGGCGGGCCACCGAACTTCGAGGATGCCGACCCTTATGCCTGGGCCGAACTGCTGGGCAAGCTCGAGTCCGAATGCGGGCAGAGAACCATCGTGGTACCGGGACACGGCAACCCGGTGGATATCGCGTTCGTGAGCCGGCAGCACCGTCAGCTACGTGCCGCAATCTTGGAAGGCGAAGCGATCGTGCGTTCCTCGCCTGCAGGTAGCTTCGATCCCACGGCCCACCAACTCGAAGTGCTGCCCTACGGACCCGAGCAATCGGCGATCTTCCTGCAGCGGCTGAGCGTAAAAATGAGCTAGCTGGTTGCGTAGGATGAACGGATGAGTGAACAACCTTTCAGCCTGCGCACCACCGCGTTGAAAGTGTACTCACCTTCGCTGCTCTACGGCCTCGGTCTGGGCGCCGTGACTCCCGTGATCGCGCTGTCGGCGCTGGACCGCGGAGCCACCCTGGCCACCGCCGCCCTGGTGGTCACCCTCGTGGGTGTCGGATCACTGATCTCCAACATCCCCGCGGCCATGCTCACGACCAAGATCGGTGAACGCCTGTCCATGGTCATCGCCGCAGGGTGGGCGGCGCTGGGCATGGTGCTGGGCATCATCCCTTCGAACCTGGGGGTGTTTGCCCTCGGGGTGACCATGCTGGGCATGGCCGGAGGAGTCTTCAACCTAGCCCGCCAGTCCTACCTTGCCGAGGCCGTTCCCCTGGAATTTCGGGCGCGGGCCATGTCCACGTTGGGCGGGGTGATGCGCATCGGTGTTTTTGTCGGACCTTTTGCTTCCACCGTGGCGATGAATTGGTTGGGCATCGCCGGGGCCTACTGGGTGGGGATGGGCGCGATGGCCATCGCGTTGGTGGTCTGCCTCTGGATCCCTGACCTGCAGAGTCGGGCAGCGGTCGAGGAAGGCCAAAGCCGTGCCGGCGGATCGATGTGGTCCATTGCCAAGGACCAATGGCGGATCCTGTTGGGGGTTGGGTTGGGCATCATTTGCATCTCTGCGGTACGATCCACCCGCCAGATCGTGCTGCCACTCTGGGGCGAAAATCTGGGGCTGGATGCTGCCACCATTTCCCTGGTTTACGGGGTTTCCGGGGCCATCGACATGCTGATTTTCTATCCCGCGGGCAAGGTCATGGACAAGCGCGGACGGGCCTGGGTCGCAGTTCCGTGCATGGCGGTGATGGCCACGTCGTTGTTCCTGCTGCCGCTGACCCATTCGGTGCCCACCATGATGGCGGTGGCCATGTTGATGGGCTTCGGCAACGGGATCGGTTCGGGCATCGTGATGACCCTGGGCGCAGATTACTCTCCGGTCTCGGGCCGGCCCAAGTTCCTGGGACTGTGGCGGCTGATGTCCGACACCGGGGCGATGGCCGGTCCGGTGCTGCTCTCGCTTCTGGTCGCCGTGGCGACTCTGGGCACCGGCGTGTGGGCGATCAGCGGGATCTCGCTGCTCGGTGCGGGGCTTTTCGGTTACTTCATCCCGCGAACCAACCGGCGGCGGATCGGCGACCCGTAACGGGCAAAGAGCTCAAAGACCAGCCATCCGACGACCATCGCGGTCCCCAGGACCAGTGCCAAGCCGACCGCCAGGAACAAGAACAGGGAACGGTCACCCACGGTGCCGATCACCGGGTGTGGCAACAGAAGCGCCAGGCCCATCGCCGCCGCCACGGCGACCGCCCCGGCCCAAGCCAGGAAGCCGAGCATCCGCTCGGACAGCGAGCGCGGTGCTGCGGAGTGCTTGCGCCGGTCAACTTCGCTGCCATGTGCGTGGCGCAGGAACAGACCTGCGGCCACGCTCCACCACGCCACCACCAGATAGGCGGCAATCACATCACCGGGCCGGTGCCATCCCAGCACCAGCGTCGAAGCCCCGGCTAATGCCGCATAGGCCCACCCCAGCAACGCGACCGGCGGCCGGTGCGTCACGGGAACCACGATGAAGATCGCGGCCATGGCAGCCGCGGCAAAGGTCGTGTGACCCGAAGGAAAGGAGTTCACCGAAGCGGCGGAGATGTTCAGGTCCGGCCGGGTGAGCAGCACATGCTTAAGCAGCTGGGTCGTGCCGGTGGCGCCGAGCAGCAGCAAGCCTGCCACGGCCGGGCGCAGGAAGTCGCGCCTGCGGAGAAGCGCGAAGAGAATGAATCCACCGGCCAGCAGGGCCGAGGCGGCAGGCATATAGTCCAAGAAGGCCAACGCGGGCCTGCGGGTCTTATCTGCGGCGAGGAAAGCCTCGCCGCCCAACAACGCCGCCTCGTCGATCCATTGACCCAGCTTGGTGTGCACAAAGAAGGTATACGCGGCCCAAAAGAGGGCGCCCAAGAGCACCAGCGCGCCATACCAAGGGGTCAAGGTGCGGCCGGAAGACGTCGGTTTCGAAGGGCTCATCTCCTTTAGGATTCCACAGAACCATCGCTGTGCACCCAGAACGTGGGCTTTCTCCCACCGCGGTGGCCCATGTGTCGGTGGTGCCGCGAGATGTTCTGCCTTGCCCCGGTGACAGCGCTGAAGCCTTCGACGGGGAACCTGGCGTGGAACCACCGACCGCGGGCTCGGGCCCGGAGGGAAGCTAGGCTGGAAACCATGAACCAGCTGCCCTCCCTTGACGAGCTCATCGATGCTTCCCACGTGGTGTCCTTACCCATGAACGTGCAGTTTCGCGGGGTGCGGCACCGTGAGGCGATGCTTCTGGAAGGACCGGCTGGATGGGGCGAATTCTCCCCGTTCCTGGAATACGGCCCGGTGGAAGCCGCAGCCTGGCTGCGCTCGGCCATCGAGGCGGCCTGGGAAGGCTACCCGGACCCGGTGCGTCACACGGTTCCGGTCAATGCAACTCTCCCCGCGGTCGGGCCAGAGCACATCGCCGGCGTCCTAGCGTCCTACGACGCTGCCCACACCATTAAGGTCAAGGTCGCGGAGAAGGGCCAGGACCTTGCCCAGGACATCGCCCGGGTGGCCGAAGTCCGCCGGTTGTTGCCCGGGGCAGCGATCCGCATCGACGCCAACGCCGGATGGTCCCACGATGAGGCCATGACCGGGCTGGAAGCCCTGGCCGAGTTCGGACTGCAATATGCCGAACAGCCGGTGGCCGGTATCGAGGGGCTGGCTCGGGTGCGCAAGGAAGTGGCTCGTCGCGGGCTCGGGGTGTTGATCGCCGCCGACGAATCGGTGCGCAAGGAATCGGACCCGCTGGCCGTGGCACGTGCCGGGGCAGCGGACCTGATTATCATCAAGGCCCAGCCGCTGGGCGGGGTACGCCGGGCACTGGCGGTGGTTCGCGATGCAGGGTTGCCTGCTGTGGTTTCCTCGGCCCTGGACACCTCCATCGGACTGCGACAGGGCGCCGCACTAGCAGCAGCCCTGCCCGAACTGCCCTACGCCTGCGGGCTGGCCACCGGATCACTCTTCTCCACGGACATCACCACCGACAGGTTCCTAGCGGTCAACGGGGAACTGCACCTGCGGGAGATCGCGGCGGACCCGGACCTCATGCGCCGACACGGCGTTGATCCTGAACGCCGGTCCTGGTGGAACCAACGCCTGGCCGACTGCCACGTCCAACTGCAGCGATCCGGTTCCAGGCCCTGACCCGGCACTCCTCCCAAGGGGTGACGTCCCTCACTTTTTCGGGAAATAGCAATACATGACACGTGCCGGACACCGCGCGTTAACCTTCCGGCGGCCGGGTGCTCACCGGTGGCTGGAACGCTATAAATCGAAGTCATCCACTCGATCGCGTTGCACGGAGATAACCATGAGCCTCACCCGCACCTTCCTTCCCATGCTCGGTCACACTCGCGGTAACCGCGACGCGGCCACCTGCCACTTCAAGTGCGGTAATGCCTGCGCTAAGGACGTGTGCAACACCAGCGAAAACGGCTACTTCCGTGACATTGCCGATTCGGCGCTTGGGCGCCGTGCCGTTCTGGGGCTCGGTGCGGTCGCCTCGGCCGCCCTGGTCATCGGCACCGAAGCCTTCGGGACGCCTGCCGCTCACGCCGACACCATCGTTGCGCCGAAGGGCGGCGGAAAACTCAACTTCAAGGCCATCGCGCCGGTTCCCCGCACCCGCGACGCCATGACCGTGCCCGAAGGCTACGATTGGGCGCCGGTGATCCGCTGGGGTGACCCGCTGTTCAATAACGCCCCGGCCTTCGACATCACCAAGCAGAGCGCCAAGCGCCAGGCAGGCCAATTCGGCTACAACAACGACTACCTGAACATCATCGTGGACAAGTACTCTGGACGCTCCGGCGTCCTGGTGGCCAACCACGAGTACACCAACGAAGACTTGATGTTCGATCCGGCATGGTATGAGGCCAACAAGTCCGAAGCGGCAAAGATCGCCATGGCAGCCCACGGATTCTCCGTGGTCGAAGTCAAGCGTGTGAAGGCCGGAACCCCGTGGTCCTATATTCGCGGGGGAGAGCGTAACCGCCGCATCACCGCTACCACTGCCTTTGCCATCGACGGTCCGGTCGCGGGTTCCGAGCTGCTCAAGACCGTGGCGGACCCGACCGGGCGCAAGGTGCTGGGTACCTTGAACAACTGCGCCGGCGGCACCACCCCCTGGGGCACCGTGCTCTCCGGCGAAGAGAACTTCAACCAGTACTTCCGCGGGACCGGAACAGCCAACGATGCTCGGTACGGCATCTCGGATGAGGCCACCGAGCGCGGCTGGGAAGATGTAGACCCGCGCTTCTCCGCCCACAACCCCGGCTATGAGAACGAGATCAACCGCTTCGGTTGGATCGTGGAGATTGACCCGCAGAACCCGAACTCAACCCCTGTCAAGCACACCGCCATGGGCCGTTTCAAGCACGAAGGCGCCAACGTGGCCGTCGCCAAGGACGGGCGCGTGGTGGCTTACTCGGGTGACGACGAGCGTTTCGACTACGTCTACAAGTTCGTTTCCAAGGACAAGTACCGCCGAGGGGACCGCAGGCACAACATGACCCTGCTCTCCGAAGGCGATCTCTACGTTGCCAAGTTCTCCGGGAACTCACCGGCCGCCCAGATCGATGGATCCGGCGCGGTTCCGGCGGACGGTTCCTTCGACGGCAGCGGAACTTGGATTCCGCTGGTGCAGGACGGCGTCTCTAAGGTCCAAGGCATGAGCCTGGACGAGGTGCTGGTCTACACACGTCTGGCCGGCGACAAGGTCGGGGCCACCAAGATGGACCGTCCCGAGGATGTGGAACCGAGCCCGGTCACCGGCAAGCTCTACATCGCACTGACCAACAACACCCAGCGAGACACCTCCGGCAAGGCCACCGTCGATGAGGCCAACCCGCGGACCAAGAACCGCGATGGGCACGTCATCGAGCTGACCGAGCGCAACAACAACGCCACAGGAACCGAATTCATTTGGAACATCCTGCTGGTCGCAGGGGATCCGTCGAAAGACGAGAGCACCTACTTCTCGGGATTCCCGAAGAACAAGGTTTCACCGATCGCCTGCCCAGACAATCTGGCCTTCGACTCGAACGGCAACCTGTGGATCTCCACCGACGGTCAGCCGGGCACCATCGGCTACTGCGACGCCCTGCACAAGGTCACCCTGACCGGCAGGGAGCGCGGCAAGGTCGAACAGTTCCTGGCAGTCCCGGCGGGTGCTGAGACCTGCGGTCCGCTGATCCACGACCGCGACGGATCGGTGTTCGTCTCCGTCCAGCACCCGGGCGAGGGTGGCACCTTCAAGGACCCGACGTCCTTCTTCCCCGATTACGTCATGAACCCCTCCAAGGCCAAGCGCGGAGAGGTCTACGGGCCGCGGCCCTCGGTGGTCCAGGTCTTCACCACGGCGAAGGGCCATGGCCCTAAGGACAAAGACAAAGACAATAACGGCAACGGCCACGGAAACAACAAGGGCAACGGCCACGGCAACAACAAAGGCAACAACCAGAAGTAACTACAGAGCGCCCGCGGATTCCGGGCGCGGGCCAGCGTAATGCTCCTCGTACCAGCGGTTTGACACCGTTGGTACGGAGAGCATTTTGCTTGCCAAAAAAATTCCCCGTGTTGGCGGTTGTCAGGAATGTCCGGATGCCGGAAATAGCTAGTGTGTAAGACTTCCCAACGAGATCGAGGGAGGCCCATGCAACCGGATGCAAGGTTGCTGGAGGGCGAAAGTAGACCCCCAAGCGCACCCGAAGAACTGTTCAGCAGTTTCTACCGTCAGCATTATTGGTTGGTCCTGGCGTTTGCTCAGCGACGGATCAACAACCACGAGACGGCACGTGATCTTGCCAGCGAGACCTTCAGGGTCGCTTGGACCAAGTTCGAGCAGGCCGAGCAGCTGGGTCTGGCCTTCCTGTACCAGACCTGCAAGAACCTGATCGGCAACGAATACCGGCGCCAACTGCGAGTTGCTGCACTTGAGGTCAAGTTGCAGCACTGCCCGGATCGGGGTACCAGCGACGAACACGCGGCCAGGTTGCGTGAGGCCATGCTGGGAATGCGCGATGCAGAGCGCGAGACCCTGTACCTGACGTACTGGGAGGAATTGAGCGCCCAACAGCTTTCAGAGATCCTGGGCTGCACCGTGGAAGCGGCGTGGGCTCGCATCAGCCGCGCCCGTAAATCCCTCAAGCACATCCTACGAAGCGAGGTCCCCAATGCGTAAGCAATTTTTCGAGGACGACAACATGCTCGATGCCGGGATCCGGACCTCGAACCCGTTCCCTGTCGAACAGACGCCGGCGCTGAACCAACGAGCCCTGGACGATCTGGCCTCCATCTTGGCCGAACCGGCGAGCGCCAATGATTCCGTCGATGACTCGACGAAGCGCGGCGAAGACGCGGTGGAGGAATCAATGCCGAGCAACGTGGTTGCGCTGGGAACCTAGCGCAAGACCACACGTCGTTGGGTCCTGGGGACCTTGGCCGCTGCCGCCGTGGCAGCGCTCCTGGCGGTGCCGCTGGGATCCGTTTTGGATGGCACCACCAAGGCGACCGCGTCGCCCCTGCCGCTGACAAGCATCAAACCAGCCACGATGAGTACGGATGAAGCTGTTGCAGCGCTAATTGAAGCTGTTGCAGCGCTAATTGAAGCTGCCCAGAGGCATTCCGAACCCGCGGACTTCAACGCCGGCCACCTGACGGTTGGCCGTTGGGAGGCCGGGTCCATGTTCGTTCCCTTGGCAGATCAGTACACAGATCCTGTGGTTCTCGAGGACGGCACCGGAACAATCACCTTGATCGAGGGTGATGTCGACGAACGGATCTCTATCCCGACGGTGACCGAGACCCGACGGGCCAAGGATCTCAGCGGCAGCATCACACAGACCGTGGGTGACCCATTTTCGATCACCGGCGAAACCGTCACGTTTGTTCCCTTCGACGGGAACCAAGTCCCAGGCAGCGTCGACACCATCGATTTCAAGCCCGGCGAAATGCAACTCTGGTTCAAGACGGCCCCGAGTAGCGACCCCACCAAGCTTTTCGACCAGATCCGGATGTTCCAGGCATCCAATAGCGCCGCAGTTGGTGACGGTTCGGAGGGGTTCGTGCAAAGCCTGGGGTTCATGCTGACGGACTGGAAACCGGACCAGTCCCAAAGTATAGCGGTGTTGAACATGCTGCCCAAGATCAAGGGCTTGGAATTTCTGGGTACGAGCACTGACCGGTGGGATCGCGCAGTCATGGTCTTCGGCGTCAAGACGCCCGGCATGGGCGGCACCAACCAGAGCATGATCATGTTCAATCCGGACACCGGACGCCCCATCGACTATGTCGAGGAATTCCATGTTGACCGGAACGATAGCACCCAGGACCGGGACTTCATCGATATGGTTACCCGCTATATCGCCATCTCCGAATAGGCGGAAAGGGGTTCTGGTCGGGGACGGAATTAGGATGGTAGTCATGCCCTCCGATTCCGTCCCCGAACTTTCCTCCATGGACGTTGCCCGCCTGTTGCTTGCCACACTGCAGACCCACGAGGTCCGCGACGTGGTGATCTGCCCCGGATCACGCAGCGCCCCGCTGGCTTACGCACTGGCCGAGGCGGAAGCCGCAGGAACCATTCGTCTGCACGTGCGCATCGACGAACGTGATGCCGGGTTCACTGCGCTAGGGCTGAGCCTGGCCAGCGGCGCACCCGTACCGGTGGTGACCACCTCGGGCACCGCGGTGGGGGAGCTGCTGCCCGCGGTCATGGAAGCCAACCACGTGGGGGCCCGGCTCGTGGTGCTCTCAGCCGACCGCCCCACCGAGCTGCACGGCACCGGAGCCAACCAGACCACCAACCAGATCGACTTGTTTGGTGTGCACGTGCGCAGCAGCATCAATATCTCGGCCGGGGGGAATCCCGATTCGCTAGTAGCCTCGGCGATGGCCGCGGCCGCAGGAACGAATCTGCTGGCTCCCGGTCCGGTCCAGATCAACGTGGCCTTCCGGGACCCGCTGGTTCCTGGGCCGGGAGACTCGCTGCCTACCTTCGGAGCGAACCTCTCCAGCCCGCCGGTCCCACAGAATCACGAGAACAACATCAGCTGGGGGACTCCGCAGCAGGGCGCAGAATTTCGGACCGTGGTGGTCGCGGGACACGGAGCCGGCCCCGAGGCAGAAGACTTCGCCCGGGCACTTGGGCTTCCGCTCTTTGCTGAACCAAGCTCCAATGCCAGGTTCGGCCCGAATGCCATCGGCCCCTACCGACCATTGCTGGCCCGGCACGCGCACCGCATCGAACGGGTGGTGCTCTTTGGTCGGGCGACCCTGAGTCGACCGGTGGCGCTGTTGCTGGGAAACACCGACATCCAGACTGCTTTGTGGGCACCGAAGCCCGCACCTTGGTTTGAACCGGGCCGCAGACGCGAGCAACTCATTTCCAAGGCCGCTGAACTGGTCCGTTTTGCCGGGAATCCTCCGGCCGGATGGTTGGGCTGCTGGCAGGAGCTGGGGAAGCAAGCAGAAACACTCATCGAGGAATGCGTGGATGCCGGCGGTCTCTTGAACGGTCCGGTGGTCGCGCGCGAAGTGTGGGCGCGGGTCGAAGGAAACCTGGTTTTGGGATCCTCCAACGTGATCCGGGATGTGGATCTTTGCGGGACACCTGCGGACCGGACCAAGGCACGCATTTACGCCAACCGCGGGCTGGCCGGCATCGACGGTACGGTAGCCACCGCCACGGGTATTGCCCGGGCACGCACGGCAACCAAGACCACGCTGTTGGTCGGGGATGTGACATTCCTGCACGATGTGGGCGGTCTGCTGATCGGTGACGGGGAACCCGAGCCCGAGATGGAGGTGGTGGTCCTCAACGATGCTGGCGGGGCCATCTTCTCCACCCTCGAACACGGGGCCGTCGCGGAATCGGGCAACTACGCCAACGCCGTCGAACGGCTTTTTGCCACCCCGCACAAGGTGCGTATCTCCTCTCTGGCCGAGGCCTACGGATGGCAATACGTCGGGGTGCAAAGTCTTGACGAGCTCAGGAAGTTATTGTCCACCGGTGCCACAGGGAGGCGGATCATCGAAGTCGTCGTATCGCGCAAGGAACTGCGGACGATGCACACTTCGATCGCCGACGCGGTGAATACGCTGTCCTGGCCGGTCGCCGAAGGCTGAACCAGGAATCGTTCCAGGCCACCGTGGGTTGCCGTTTCCTGCTGGCACAACAAAGCTCGGGCCCCCAGTCCTTGATGGACGGATGACCCGAGCTTGGAAGTGAATAACAGGCCGAGGTGCTACTCGGCGATCTCCACGTGGGTGGGATCGAGCACGCGCCTCAGGAAATCCTGGGTACGCGGCTGCTGCGGGTTACCGATAACGTCCTTGGCCGGGCCTTCTTCAACTACGACGCCGCCGTCCATGAAGACCACGCGGTCGGCGACCTCCTTGGCGAAAGACATCTCGTGGGTCACCACCAGCATGGTCATGCCGGCCTTGGCCAGCGAGCGCATGATGGCTAGGACTTCGCCCACGGTTTCCGGGTCAAGGGCCGAGGTCGGCTCGTCAAAGAGCATCAGCGTCGGGTCCATGGACAATGCACGGGCAATGGCAACACGTTGCTGCTGGCCGCCGGAGAGCTGGTCCGGGAACCGATCACCGTAGTCGCCGAGTCCCACGCGGGTGAGGTTCTTCTGGGCCGTTTCCTTGGCTTGTGCTGCGGAACGTTTGAGGACTTTGGTCTGCGCCACCGTGCAGTTCTGCATGACAGTCAGGTGCGGGAACAGGTTGAACTGTTGGAACACCATGCCGACCTTCTGGCGCATCGTGTCCAGATTGACATCAAGATCGGTGGCCTCGAAGCCGCCGACGTGGATGATTCCGGCATTGGGTTGTTCCAGGAGGTTGACGCAGCGCAGCAGCGTCGATTTTCCCGAACCCGAGGGCCCGATGAGGCATACAACTTCGCCGGGCTTGACCTCGAGGTCGATGCCCTTGAGGACTTCGTTGTCGCCGTAGGACTTGTGCAGGCCCCGGATGTCTACGCCTGAAGCCTTGAACGTGGTTTGGGTGTTGTTGTCAGTCATGAGGAGATTCCCTATCGCTTCGTCCGTGCAGTACGGGATTCAAACTTTCGAGCGACCAGGCTCAACGGAACGGTGATTACCAGGTAGAGGGCACCGGCCACAATCAACGGGGTGATTCCGGCCCCGAGGGAGGTGATGCCGTCGCGCCCGATCTTGGTCATTTCGTACTGGGCCATGCTCGCTCCCAGAATAAAGGCCAGGGAAGAGTCCTTGGTCAGCAAGATGACCTCGTTGGTCATTGGCGGAAGGACGATCTTGAATGCTTGGGGGATCACGATGGTGATCATGGCTCGCCACGCGGGCATGCCGAGGGACCGAGCGGCCTCGATCTGGCCCTTGGGAACAGCCTGCAGACCTGCACGCAGGGTTTCGGCGATGTAGGCCGCCGAAACCAAGCCAAGAGAAACCATGACCACTACTGGTTGCGGCCAGCTGGTGCCGGGGAAAGCGGTAGGTACACCGTAGCCAAAAGCGATCAGGACCAGGATGGCTGGAACTCCGCGGAAGAACTCGATGAATCCGGTCGCCAACCAACGGTACGGTGCGAAGCTGGCCATCTTCATCAGCGCAAGGAGCAATCCGAGGGTCAAGCCGAAGGCAAAGGAGATGACGGTGTAGAACACGGTGTTCTTCAGTCCGACGGTGATCAGGTCGGGGAAGATGGGGCCAAGCTTGTCGAACGCGAAGAAATTTTCGCCGAGGATCTTCCAATCGACTTGGAGCACCACGGCCACGATGATGCCGACGAAGATGACGATTTGGATGATTTTGCTTAATCGGGCGCGTTGACGAGTAGTCATGGCCATGGGATTGAAGCCTTTCGTGAAAGATAGCGAGGCCCCGGTTCCGATCGGGAGCCAGGGCCTCGCCTGAGAACATGCATCAAACGGGAATGACTTTAGTTGGTTGCGCCGAACCAGGTTTCGGTGAACTTGGCCAGTGATCCATCATCGGTCAGACGTTTGAGCGTCGTATTGACCTGGTCCAGCATGGCCGTTGCTCCCTTGGGGACGGCAACGCCCAGCTGTTCGCCGGTCGTGAAGTCCGCAACACGCTTGAGTGTCGGGTCATCCTTGATGGCGTAGCCAAGCACAGACTGGTTTCCCAAGGTGGCAACGGTTGTCCCGGCCTTCAACGAAGCGAGCTGGAGGCCCGAGTCCTCGTAGCCGATGGCGTCAAGACCGTTTTCCTTGGCAAATTTTGCGCCCGTGGTGGCCTGCTGCACGCCGACCTTCTTGCCCTTGGCGGACTCCAGATCGGTGACGCCCGATCCTTCCTTGGCGACGAGAGTCAGATCGTCATCCATGTAGGGGGAGGAGAAATCCATGTTTCCCTTGCGGGCATCGGTGATGGAAACCGAGGAAATGGCGATATCGCACTGGGTCTTGAAAAGCCCGGATTCAATGGCATCGAAGCTGGAATCAATCACGGAGAGTTCAACCTCCATGTCTTTGGCGATTTCGGCGGCGATATCCATATCGAAGCCGACGATCTTGCCTTCTTTGTTGGTGAACTCGAACGGCTCGTACGGGATGTCTGAACAAACGGTGAGCTTGCCCTCGCTGATCAGCGTGATGCCGCTGGCGTCCGAGGACGCTGCCGGGGTATCGCTGTTGCCGCAGGCCGTCAGTGCCAAGGTGCCAACGGCAGCCACTGCCAGTGACTTGAGTACGGTTGATGAAATCCGCATGGAGTGTGATCCTTCTCTAGGTGATCGCTCGCAGGTCTTGCGTCGGAGATCATTCTAACCGTCGGCGCAACACTTTGAGATATGCCTCACAGGCTACATAGAGTTTCTCCTTGTAAACAAGGGCTGTTGTGCAACTGTTATGTCGGCCGTTTCGCCGGCGCTAGATGCCCAGGGCCTCACGCATTGGGCGCATCTTGGCCCACGACTCGGCAAGCTCTGCCGCCGGATCGGACGCCGCGACCACGCCGCAGCCGGCGTAGAGCCGCACCGAGGTGGGCGATTCGACCACTCCGCCGCGCAAGGCAATGCCGAATTCGCCATTGCCGCGCGTGTCGATCCAACCCACGGGTCCGGCGTACGGGCCGCGGTCCATGCCTTCGAGTTCGCGCAGGATCCGGCCGGCTTCCTTGGTGGGGGTGCCGCACACTGCGGCGGTCGGGTGGAAGACCTCGGCTAGGTCAAGCACTCCTGGAACGCTTCCGTCCGCGCGTGTGGCCAGAGTTGCCTTGACGTCGGAGGCCAGATGCCAGACATTGGGCAGCTGCAGGACAAAGGGCTCATCCGGAGCATCCATGCCCGAGGCCAGCGGACCGAGCTGTTCGGTCAGCGAGTCGATCGCCAGTTGATGTTCGTGACGCTGCTTCTCGTCCTCGAGCAGCATCCGGTGGGCATAGTCGGGATCGTCGCTGGGTGCGGTGGCGCGGTCCAGTGTCCCGGCAAGCACCCGCGCCTCGGCGAAATCGCCGCGTACACGCACCAACATCTCGGGGGTGGCTCCGATGAGCCCGTCCACCGAATAGGTCCAGCAGTCGTTGTAGCGCAGGGCCAGCTGGCGCAGGACCTGGGCAACGGCAATGGGCGAGGCCAGCTCCGCCACGGCGTCGCGGGCCAACACCAGCTTGGTCACAGCCCCGGACTCGATGACGGACACGCCCTTGAGCACCGACTCCCGGTAGGCCTGCTCGGAGATCTGCCCGGCCACCAGTTTGTCGGCACCGGCGCCGAGCTCATGCTCGGGGGAGTAGTCCTCCAGCAGGCCCGCCAATTCGGTCTCGGCTGCCTCGGCGGACAGTTCGGCCTCGGGGTCGGCCACGGTGTAGGTGATCCAGCTGCACGTCTCGTTGCGCCCCACCACGATCTTCGGGACGATCAGCCTCGAGGCATAGCTGCTGGAAAACGAGAAGGCGAAGGCCCCGAAAGCGATCAGCCCGGTGCCCGGCTGCTGCAGCGGATCCTGCACATCGGCTGCTTCGGAGATCGCGTCCCACCAGTGCCGCGCCAGCGCAAAGCGCTCGGCCCCGGTGGATTCGAAGCGTGCGACCTGGCCGAAGCCGATGGTCCCTTCCCCATGCCGGGACCAGACCAGGGACTCGTCGCGCGTGATGTAGTCAAGCAGTCCGTGCTCGCTCATGGCCGGACGCTGGATGGTGATCGAACGCAACAGCGGAACGGTGCCCGGTGGCTGGGTGCCCGGGGCAGCGGAAAGTTGGGAAGTCATGGTCTGCTTAGCTTACCGCCGGAAATGAGGCCCTACGGAGCCGACGTGGCGCCGCTCACGCCTCGAGCGCCTCTGCGCGTTTTCGCGCTTGTCCTTGAACTTTGCGACAATGAAAAGGTGAGCCGTGCATCGTTGGAAAAGCGTCCCGAAGAAGTTCAAGCCATGTTTGACGATGTCGCCGAGCGTTACGACGTGATGAATGAGATCCTCTCCATGGGCCAAACCCGGCGCTGGCGCAAGATCGTGGTCGATGCGCTGGGTGCCACGCGTGGGCAGCGAGTGCTGGATCTGGCGGCCGGGACCGGCGCTTCGTCCGAACCATATGCGGACGCCGGGATCGGTGTTGTGGCCTGCGATTTCTCCCACGGCATGCTGAGGGTCGGCAAGCGCCGGCGCCCTGATATCGACTTTGTCGCAGGGGATGCGACCAACCTGCCCTTTGCCGATAATAGTTTTGACTCATCGACCATCAGCTTCGGGCTGCGCAACGTAGGTGAACCGAAAAAAGCACTGGCCGAGATGCTGCGCGTGACCAAGCCCGGCGGCAGGCTGGTGGTTGCCGAGTTCTCGCACCCCGGCTGGGCGCCGTTTCGCACCGTTTACACCGAATATTTGATGCGCGCCCTTCCTCCGGTGGCCACCAAGCTCTCTTCGAACCCCTCGGCCTACGTCTATCTGGCCGAATCCATCCGCGCTTGGCCCGCGCAGAACCGGCTGGCCGCGTGGATTGAGGAAGCCGGATGGGAATCATGCCGCTACCGGAACCTCTCCGGGGGCATCGTGGCAGTGCACCGGGCCACCAAGCTCCAGGCCCAGGAATCAGCCTCATGACGTCATGCCGGGCCCGCGACCTGCCGTATGCCGACCACGAAGGAAGTCCCGGCATGGTTTGGCGATAGAGTGAACCATGTACTTGAGCAGCTGGTGCCAACCGACCAGCAACCAGTATCGGCCTACCCGCCGCGGCTGGAACCGACCGTCGAGAGATAGTAAGTCTTAGAACAGTGACCGATTCACAGACAAACTGGACAGCTGCCGGACACGGCGTGCACGACTCCTTCGATTTGAACCCCGAAACGGGCGTGCTGGCTGCAGCCGTGAACCTTCCCGGGGGATTTGGGCTCATCGCCCAAGACCCCGAGTTCGGCCCCGCCATCGCCACCGGACTGGCCAAGGTCGAGAAGCTGTTGCGCGACGCCATAGCTAATTCCGACCCCCTGATTGATGCCTCCAGCCGCCACCTGGTTGAAGCCGGTGGCAAACGCATCCGGCCGTTGCTGGTGGTGCTGGCCTCGCTGCTGGGCGATGGGGTGACCGAGGAGGTCATCAAGGCCGCGGCCATCGTGGAGCTGACCCACCTGGCGACGCTCTACCACGACGACGTCATGGATTCCGCCCCGATGCGCCGCGGAGCACCCACGGCCCACGAGGTCTGGGGGAACTCGGTTGCGATCCTCACCGGTGACTTGATCTTCGCCCGCGCCTCGGTGATCGGCTCGGAGCTCGGTCCGGAGGCGGTGTCCATGCAAGCACGGACCTTTGAGCGGTTGTGCCTGGGCCAGCTGCATGAATCCGTGGGTCCGCGGGAGGGCGATGACCCCATCGAGCACCACCTCAGCGTCATCTCCGATAAGACCGCCTCACTGCTGGCAACCTCCGGTGCCTATGGGGCGCTCTTCGGTGGGGCAGAGCAGTACGTCGAGGTCCTGCGCTCCTACGGAGAGAAGGTCGGGGTGGCCTTCCAGGTCGCCGACGACGTCATCGATGTCACAGGTGCCCAGGTGCGGTCGGGCAAGACCCCCGGTACCGATCTGCGCGAAGGTGTTCCGACGCTACCAATCCTGTTGATGCGCAACGCCGCGGCAGCGGGGGACGAAGACGCCGCGCGCGTGCTTGAGCTCGTTGATGGGGACCTGACCAGCGATGAGGCCCTGGGCCTCGCCGTTGCTGCGGTCTCCGGCAACGATGCCACCAACCAGGCGTGGGACGTGGCCCGAGCTTGGGCCGATGACGCGATCGAGTCGCTGGCACCGCTGCCCGAAGGAACGGTTAAGGCCTCGCTGACGGCCTTTGCCGACGCCGTGGTGACCCGGGAGCTCTAGGGCTTCACCGGATGTAATCCATCAATAACTGAACCTGGTGGGGTCCTCGCCCCAGAGGCTCGCTGCACCGAGGGCCGCCCGCAACTGGGCGGCCTTTTGTGCACGCTCGGCAACCGGTACCCGGTGGCGCAAATGCCCGTAGAGGTTGTCGCCGGAAAAGCGGGGGAAGACGTGCTGGTGGTAATGCCAGACGTGTTGGTTGCCGGCCGGTTCGTTGTGCTGGCGGGTGCTGGTTCCTTCGGGGTTCCAGGCGTGCTTCATGGCCAGGGCGATGCGCCGGGTCTCGAACATGATCTGCGCGGCAATATCGTCGGGTAGGTCATAGATCGCCTCGTGGTGCTCGACAGGGATCACCATGGCGTGCCCGCCGTGGGGCCCGAATCCGTCGCACGCCATGATGACGGCCACGGATTCGGTGCGGTAGATCAGGTCAGTTGCCGCGCAAAGGTTTCCGGCGCTTAGTTCGCCGCCGGCCAGCAGCTCGCAGAACGGGCAGGCATAGTCCGCCGGAGCATGCGATGTCCAGAGTCGATCCATGAAGCTGCTGTTAGTTGTCCAGCTCGGGGGACAGCTCGTCGAAGACCCAGCTGAACATGTCTAGGACATATTCGCTGAAGGTTCCCTCTTCGGACTTCCACACGCCGCGGGCATTTTGCCGCCGGTAAACGATCGGGTCCGGGACCTCGAGCTGGTCGATGCGGAAGCCCCACACGTACTTTTCCTCTTCGTCCTCGAGGAACAACAGGTAGCCATCTTCGATCTCGAGCTCTTCGGGATCGAAGAAGTAATGGTAGGCCTCCATGAGGTCTTCGCAGCCGCCCAGGGCCTGATAGAACTCGCGCAGGACCAGTGGGATGGGGGAGTCGACCTCGGCAAGGTCTTCTTCGAGCTCGGACTCGGTGAGTCCATCTTCGGTTTGCCACTCGTCCTCGAGGTACAGCGGAACCAGTGAACGGAACTTCTCAAGGAACATTTCAGCCATGACATCCATCCTATCGGCCAGCCGGGCTAGTTCAGGTCCACTGCCTTGAGTGCCAGCCACAATTGCACTCGGTCGGCGGTGGTCGTCGGATCGTAGCCGGAAAGCTCACTGACTTGCTGCAACCGGTAGCGCACGGTGTTCCGGTGCAATCCGAGGGCTTCGGCCACCGAGCCGACACTTCCGTCAAGTTCCAGGTAGCTGCGCAATGTGCCCAACAACTCGGCGGCATGTTTCTTATCGAAGGCCTGCAACGGCTCCAGGGCCTCCAGTGCCAGCGCCTGGAGCGGGACGTCGCGAGCGGCCAGCAGCAACGAGGTCAGCGACAGTTTGGAGGGGGTGTTGATGCGTTCGCCGTGGCGCAGCGCCTCGACCGCCTCGAAAAAACTCCAGCGTAGACCGTTGGGTTGGGTGTAGCCGCCGCCGAATCCGACCGTGGCTTTGATTCCTGCACCCTGCAGGAACGCGTCGATTCCGTCGGCGACCTCGGTGCCATCGTTGCGTGCCACGACCAGCGCCAGCCGATCATCCACGATCGCCGAGACCACGTGGTCGAAGCCCGGGGGGATCGGAAGGGTACGTAGGGCCGTTTCCTGGCCGGACTCGGCAGCCACCAGCACCACCGAATGCGGCCGGTTCGGAACCACCCCGATTCCTTGCAACCGCGCATCCGCCTCCGGCCCCTTGAGCGTTCCGGCCATCAAATCGGAGAACGTCTGGCCGGCGACCATGCGATTGGATTCGCGCAGCAGGGCCTGGTTGGCCAGTTCCAGCCCGATCAGGCTCTGGGCATAATGCACCAAACCATCGTGCGAGTAAGGCTCGGCGAGGTACAGGGTGCACTTGTCACGCATACCGGTGGCGATCGGTACCCGATGCCACTCGTCTCCGCCCAGCTCGGGCCCGTGGAGTTTTGCCGCGTATTGGGTCAGCGCGACGGCGGTGCCCAGTTTCCGGGACAGCTCATTGAGCATCGCGCGCAGGCCGCCGGTCAACAGCGTGGACGCCAGCTTCTGGTGGCCCTGTAAGAGCTGCTCAAGTCGTTTGAGGTGGTCATCGTTCAGCGCGTCAGCGATGAGCTTGGTGATGGCGACGAACGGAGTTTCGTAGGGGACTTCGAAGACCGGCAGCCCCAGCTCGGTGGCCTTGCGGATGACTGCCGCCGGGACATTGCGGTGGCTGAGCCCGGTGCCGAAGCCCAAAGCCAACACCCCGGCGCCGGCAAGTGTGTCGACAAACGCTTCCTGAGCGGCGATGGTGTTTTGCCTCAGTCCAGTGGTCAGGACAATTTCCCCGCCGGTCAGAAACGGCGAAGGATCGCGCAGCTCGGTGACGGCCGCCCATTCTATGGGGGTCACCCCGACGTCTGTGATGTCGGTGTGAGCCTTGAGCCCCAGGGTGTGGGACTCAAGAAGTTTCAACAAAGTGATGGCCATGCACCAAGTCTATGGAACATGTTGTGCATTCGCACGGCGAGTTGTGCGGAATCGCCGGAAGATGTGGCGCAGCTCTTATAGCGGGGCTCACATGTGGGTTAACGTTGATGCATGACCACTCAATCTTCTGCTCAGGGCGGAAAACCCGCTCTGGCAAGTCGAGAGACCTTCTCTACTCGCAAACTATTCATTCTCTCCGCCATCGGCTCCGCCGTCGGCCTGGGGAATATCTGGCGCTTCCCTTACATCGCCTATGACAACGGTGGCGGCGCCTTTCTAATCCCGTATTTGGCTGCGTTGCTGAGCGCCGGTATTCCGCTGCTCTTCCTTGACTACGCGATCGGACACAAGTTCCGAGGCTCGGCGCCGCTGGCATACCGGCGGCTACACCGCGGCGCAGAGGTTTTGGGCTGGTGGCAGGTGCTGGTGTGTTTCATCATCGCCATTTACTACGCGGTCATCATCGCGTGGGCTGCGATGTACACATGGTTCTCCGTCACCAAGGCATGGGGCGATGACGCCGCAGGCTTCCTGATGGGAGAATTCCTGCAAGTCGCCGAGGTCCCGGGAGTAACCCTCGACTATGTTCCTGGCATTTTCTGGCCGCTGCTGATCGTCTGGCTTGTGATCATCGTGATCATGGTGGCCGGCGTGCGCAGGGGCATCTCGCGAGCCAACGGCATCTTCCTGCCGCTGCTGGTGGTCATGTTCGTGCTGCTCGTTGCCCAGTCGTTGTTCCTGCCCGGCGCGATTGACGGCCTGAACGCGTTCTTCACCCCCAATTGGGAAGCCCTGGGCGATCCCACCGTATGGGCGGCAGCCTATGGCCACATCTTCTTCTCCCTCTCGGTTGCCTTCGGCATCATGATCACCTATTCCTCCTACCTCAAACGCAAGACCGACCTCACCGGCTCCGGCATGGTCGTTGCCTTCGCGAACTCCGGATTCGAGATGCTCGCCGGTATCGGCGTTTTCGCTGCTTTGGGTTTCATGGCACAGGCCGCGGGAAGTGCAATCGACGAGGTTGCCACCGCCGGTATCGGGCTGGCCTTCATCGCCTTCCCGACCATCGTTTCTGAGGCTCCGTTCGGGGCAATCATGGGTGTGCTCTTCTTCGGCTCGCTTGTCTTTGCCGGCGTCACTTCGTTGATCTCGATCCTTGAGGTCATCGTGGCTGCGGTGCAAGACAAATCGGGTTGGAGCCGCGTCGCCTCGGCGGTTGCCGTCTGTGTCCCTGTTGCACTGATTTCCATTGTGCTCTTCCCCACGGTGACAGGCTTGTACCTGCTGGACACCTTCGACGCATTCGTCAACAGCTTCGGCATCCTCGCCGGTGCGCTGGTGGCCGTGGTGATGATCGCTTGGGTGTTCCGCAAGCTCCCGGTGCTCTCCAAGCACCTGAACCGGACTTCCTCGATCAAGATGCGTTGGACCTGGATGATCCTGGTCGGTGTCGTTGCCCCGTTGGCACTTGCCTACATGCTCTACAACGAGTTTGTTACCAAGATCAATGAACCTTACGAGGGCTACCCGGTGGATTTCTTGGCCGTTTACGGGTGGGGCATGGCCGGGGCCTTGGTGGTCGTGGCGATCATCCTGTCCCTGATCCCCTGGAGTAAAAAGTCCAAGATCGACGACCCAGAGTACGCGGCAATTGCTGCAGAGGAAGACGAGGAAGCAACATCATGACACCCATCGCGATCACCATGCTGGTCATTTCGCTGGCAACTATTTGGGGCGGACTTGCGCTCTCGCTGGTCCACCTGTCCCGGCACCCGGAAGACGAGGGCCAACTGCCCGAAGACATCGCGCCGGAACTCTAGTCGCGACCAACCGCACCACATGCGGGCCCTCACCCCGGGACATCATCCGGGGGTGAGGGCCCGCGTCTTTTTTGGGTGGGCGATGTCCTGTGCATCTGCACTGCTCCGGGCGAATCCGACTGTGCCAATTTCACTGGCGGACGTTGCTCGAGACGGCATAGGCTACTGGGAAGTAGATACCAACAAGTCACCGGGCAAGAGATCCGGGGAAGGGGCTGATCGTTCATGGACGTCACCTACCGCATTACACAGAAGCGCGACATCAATGGCGCATTCCCCGGCACCAAATCCATCGAGCTTGCGCAACGCCGTTCGGCGGCAGTCGCCACCGGTGTTTCCTCCGCGCTGCCGGTCTACGTGGCGGATGCCGATGGCGGCATCATCGTCGATGTCGATGGCAACTCGATCATCGACCTGGGCTCCGGAATCGCTGTGACATCGGTCGGTGCCTCCAATGAAAAGGTCGCCGCCGCCGTGGCCGCCCAGGCAGCCCGCTTCACGCACACCTGCTTCATGGTCACCCCCTACGAGGGCTACATCGAATTGGCCGAGAAGCTGGCCGAGATCAGCCCGGGAACCCACGCCAAGAAGGCAGTCTTCTTCAACTCCGGGTCCGAAGCAGTGGAGAACGCCATCAAGGTCGCCCGGGTGGCCACCGGCCGCCAAGCGGTGGTGGCCTTCGACCACGCCTACCACGGCCGTACCAACTTGACCATGGGGCTGACCGCCAAGGCAGCACCCTACAAGCGCGGTTTCGGCCCGCTGGCATCGGAAATCTACCGCATGCCCATGAGCTACCCGTACCGCGAGGAAAACCCGAACATTACGGGCCGGGAGGCTGCCGAGCGCGCCATCCTGGCCATGGAGAAGCAGATCGGCGGCGATCAGATCGCCGCCATCATCATCGAGCCGATCCAGGGCGAGGGCGGCTTCATCGTCCCGGCCGAAGGATTCCTGCCGCGCCTGAGCGAGTGGGCCACGGAACAGGGCATTGTTTTTGTCGCGGATGAGGTGCAGGCAGGATTCTGCCGTGCCGGCGCCTGGTTCGCCTCCGAGATTGAGGGCATCGTCCCGGACATCATTACGGTGGCCAAGGGCATCGCCGGCGGCATGCCGCTTTCGGGAATCGTGGGCCGCGCCGAACTACTGGATTCCGTCCACCCAGGTGGCCTGGGTGGGACCTACGGCGGCAACCCCGTTGCCGTTGCCGCAGCACTGGAAACCATCAAGTTCATGGAAGAGCAGGATCTCGCCGGCCGTGCCCGCGAAATCGAGGAACAGTTTTTCACCCGGATGCGTGCCCTAGCCAACGAGGTCTCGATCATCGGCGACATCCGTGGCCGCGGCGCCATGGTGGCCATCGAGCTGGTCAAGGCCGGCAGCACCGAGCCGGATGCTGAGACCACCAAGAAGATCGCCGCCGACGCCCTGGCCGCGGGCGTGCTGATCCTCACCTGTGGCACCTACGGCAATGTCATCCGCCTGCTGCCGCCGCTGGTCATTGGCGATGAGCTGCTGGCCGAGGCCTTCGAGGTGCTGGAAGGCGCCATCCGCGCCAACGCATAGCTCACGTCGCTGCAGCGTAAAAAGTAAAAAGAGGCAGGTTGGTTCTCCCAGATCCGGGACAACCAACCTGCCTTTATTGCTGCTATCGGCGGGTTAGTCCGGACGCGGGGCTGCGCGTCTAGGAAACCTTGGTGGAGCCGAGTCTGCGGGGCTCTCTGGCCATGTCGATGCACAACAAGATGACAGCTACCCAGATTAGCGAAAATCCGATCAGGCGTTCGGGCGGCATGGGTTCCTTGAAGACGACCATGGCCACGATGAACTGCAGGATCGGGACTAGGAACTGCATGGTACCCAGGGTCGAGAGCGGGAGCCTGCGCGCCGCCGCGCCAAAGAGCAGCAGCGGGACGGCGGTGACGATTCCGCTGGCCGCCAGCAACCAGAAGTGTGCCGGCCCTGCCGATACCAACGTGTCCGCATTGGTGAGAACCAGCCAGATCATGAACCCCAGCGCCGGAACCAGCAGGATGATCGTTTCCATGGTGAGCGAAGTCAACGCGGTGGCGGTGCGCCCCACCCGGTTCTTCACAAAACCGTACAAGCCAAAGGAGAACGCCAGCGTCAGGGCGATGTACGGGACGTTGCCATAGGCGAAAGTCAGGGTGATGACGGCCGCCAGGCCGAACCCGATGGCCACCCATTGCATGGTGCGCAGTTTTTCCTTCAGGAAGATCACGCCCAGGCCAATGGACACCAGCGGGTTGATGAAATACCCCAGCGCTGCCTCGGTGGCATGGCCGTTGAGCACCGCATAGGTGTACGTTAGCCAGTTCACCGCGATCAGCACCGAAGCGATCGAGAGCCGGATCATGGCCCGACGGTCGCGGCTCAGGGCCAGGAACACGGTCCAACTTTTGGACACGCTGAGCAGAATCATGCAGAAGACCAGCGAGAAGACGATGCGCGAGGCGACGATCTCCCACGGGGAGGCGATGGCGATCGTCAGGAAGTACAGCGGCATCATGCCCCAAAGGCCGTAGGCACCCAGTCCCTGAAGTAGTCCGGTGGAGCGTTCGCTAGCTGGTCCCGTGCTGGTGGCAGTCGTGGCAATGGCGGGCTTCGGGGTCATGATTGGCTCAACAGGCGGTACATCGATTCTATTTCGGCGGTACGGATCCGCAGGCAAACCTTGCAGGATCGGGGTCCGTTCGCACGGCTCTTGGCCCTGCTCGCGGGTAACATGGGTGTTTGGCGTCGTGTCGGGGCATGGTTTGTCCCTTGCCTGTGAGCCTATCGTGGGGTCGGTGTCGGCCGGAATTCCGGTGCGGAACCTCTGCCCATCGAAGGCTGATGGAATCAAGGGGAACCCGCCGGACCGGGCGTGAGACTGCTTACAGTGATTCACGTTTGCCCGACGGAGCCAATTAGACTAGCTGGGTGTGCGCTATTTGCTCGCCCCAGTGATCATTCTCCGGAAGGAATCCCCTCGTGTCCGATTCAGCTGTACGCCCGCTCCGTGTCGCCATCATCGGGGCAGGACCGGCCGGCGTCTATGCTGCCGACATCCTTACCAAGGCGGAGCGCGAGTTCGAGGTCAGCATCGACCTGCTCGACGCCTACCCTGCCCCCTACGGGTTGATTCGCTACGGTGTGGCGCCCGACCACCCGCGCATCAAGGGTATCGTCAACGCGCTGCACAAGGTGCTGGACCGAGGGGATATCCGCTTCCTGGGAAACGTGACCTACGGCCGGGACCTGAAGCTCAGCGATATCCGTGAAATGTACGACGCGGTGATCTTTGCCACCGGCGCCATCAAGGACGCCCGGATGGAGATCCCGGGGATCGAGCTGGAGGGTTCCTTCGGCGCCGCAGACTTCGTCTCTTGGTATGACGGGCAGCCCGATGTCCCACGCACCTGGCCGCTGCAGGCCAAGGAGATCGCGGTGCTGGGCAACGGCAATGTGGCCCTCGACGTGGCCCGTGTGCTGTCCAAACATGCCGAGGACCTGCTGGTCACCGAGATCCCGGACAACGTTTTTGAAGGTCTGAAGGATTCGCCGGTCACCGACGTGCATATCTTTGGCCGCCGTGGCCCCGCGCAGGTGAAATTCACCCCACTGGAGCTGCGCGAACTGAGCCAATGCCGCGACGTGGACATTGTGCTCTACCCGGAAGATTTCGAATTCGATGAGGCCTCGGACGCGCTGATCAAGTCCAACAACCAGGTCAAGACGATGGTCAACACGCTGACCAACTGGATTGTGGAGGAGCAGGACACCGGGGCTTCGCGCCGCTTGCACCTGCACTTCTTACATAACCCGGTGGAAATCAGCGGTGAGGACGGCAAGGTCTCCGGCATCAAGTTTGAACGCCAGGAGCTCGACGGCACCGGCAACGTCAAGGGCACCGGCGAATTCATCGACTACCCGGTGCAAGCCGTCTACCGGGCCATCGGATACCTCGGTTCCGAGCTAGCCGAAGTTGAATATGATGCGCAGCGCGGTGTCATCCCCAATGAGGGCGGACGCGTACTGGACGCAGATGGATCGCATGTGGCGGGTGTCTACGCCACGGGTTGGATCAAGCGCGGACCGGTTGGCCTGATCGGTCACACCAAGGGTGATGCGCTGGAAACCATTGGGAACCTGCTCGAGGACCGGCTCTCGCTGCCGATGGCCAGCAACCCGAGCGAAGACGCAATCATCGAACTGCTCGAAGCCCGCGGCGTCGAATACACGACCTGGGATGGCTGGAAAAAGCTTGATGCCCACGAGATTTCCCTGGGCGAGGGTGCTTCCCCGGCACAGACCACCAACGGTCCGGTTGACCGTGCTCGGGTGAAGGTCGTGGAGCGCGAGGAAATGGTCAGGATTTCCCGCGGCTAGACTGTAGGTTGCAGGGGCTCGTGATTTCCGAAGTAGCGGAAAGCACGGGCCCCTGTCTTGTGCGGCAAGGAACCGCATGGCGGCAATGAACTGGGGACGTCCCCGCTTCCCCAAGGCATCCGACCAGGAAGTGGTGCGCTGGATGGAATCCTCGTCGTCGGGGGACCATGCGGCCACGCTATGTGATCCGAAAGGCAGGGGGAAATGCGGGCAGCGCGGCAACGGTGCGCTAGCGTACTAGAATCGTGAAAAATGAAATAGCTCAGAAAAGTCGCCGGCCGTTGCCCGAAATTGCCGCGAACTTGGTCCGTGGCGGCCTGATTGGTGCCGTCGAAACCATGCCCGGGGTGAGCGGCGGCACCGTCGCACTGGCCGTGATGATCTACGAGAGGCTCATCGCCTCTGCCTCCAGCTTGATCGTCGGGGTCTACCAGGTGCTTGCGGGCATCGCCCGTGGGGCAGCAGCACGCCGCGAGGGGGTTAGCCGCCTGCGTCAGGTGGACTGGCTGCTGGTCGTTCCACTGCTCGGGGGCATGATTGCCGGCATTCTGCTGATGTCCCAGGTGATGGAGGACCTGTCCGCGAACCACCCGGTGTTGATGCGGGCGGCGTTCTTCGGCATGGTGCTGGTGTCCTTGTTGATCCCGATCCGTTTGGCCGGCCGGTGGCGCCGTCGCGACACCGCTTACGCGGTGCTCGCTGCGCTCATTGCCGGCATCGGCGTCTCGCTGCCGCCGCAGACCCTTGAGGTGACGCCGCTGACGATCATCGCGTGTGCCGCCGTGGCCGTGTGCGCCCTGGCGCTTCCCGGCCTCTCGGGATCGTTCCTGCTGCTCGCGCTGGGCCTCTACGAGCCGACGCTGGCGGCGGTCAACAACCGCGAACTCGGCTACCTCGGCCTGTTCATGGTCGGTGCTGTGGTGGGAGGCGTGGTGATCGTGCTCGGCCTGCGCAAACTGCTCGCCGTGCGTCACCACCTCACCATGGTGGTCATCACGGGGCTGATGGCCGGTGGCCTGCGCGCCTTGTGGCCGTGGCAGGACGAATCCCGCAACGTCGTTGCCGCGGACCCTGCCACCCTGCTGCCGGTTGTGGCGCTCGCCCTAGGCGGCGCCTTGATCGTGGGACTTGGCGTCTGGGCGGAGTTGCGAGCGACGGTCAAGGCGACGGTCAAGCAGGACGCCGCCTAAGGAAGATCGTGGATCCCGGCACGACAAAGCGGCCCGACCTCCCGAAGGAGGTCGGGCCGCTTTGTCAGTGGTGGCTCGTAGCCAGGGCCTGGTTAGGCCTTGCCCGCCATCTCAGCTGCACCATCGGTCGTGCCTGCGACGCCGGCTGCATAGGCGTCGCGCAGGATCGCACCGAGATTAGCATCAACGTTCGTCCAGTACTGGAAGAAGCCTTCACGGATGGACTCGATGGTGATGCCCTGGCACTGGCCCAGCAGGTTCGCGTGGAAGCGTTCCTTGGACTCCGCGGTGAAGACCTCGCGGTACAGGGTGCCTGCCTGGCCGAAATCGTCGTCCTCGGAACGCAGGGTCGCGGCGGCGCGAATCATTTCGCCGTCGGTTTCCCAGCTGCCTTCTCCAGCGCGGGCTGCGTCGGCTTCCGGTCCACCGAAGGAGTTCGGGGCGTAGACGCGGGCCTCAGGTGCGTTGAAGGTGTACTGCATGGCACCTTCGTGCATGTAGGTGTTGACCTTAGCGGCGTGCGGCTGGTTGACCGGCAACTGGTTGTAGTTGGTGCCGATGCGGTTGCGCTGGGCATCCGGGTAGGAGAACACGCGGGCCATCAGCATCTTGTCGGGGCTGATGTCGATGCCCGGAACCAGGTTCGAGGGCGAGAAGGCTGCCTGCTCGATCTCGGCGAAGAAGTTCTGCGGGTTGCGGTTCAGCGTGAAGTGGCCGACCGGGATCAACGGGTAATCCTTGTGCGACCAGGTCTTGGTGATGTCGAACGGGTTGAAGCGGTAGGTCTTGCCTTCTTCATACGGCATGATCTGCACTGCGACGTCCCAAGTCGGGAAGTTCCCGGCCTCGATGTTGTCGAACAGGTCGCGACGGTAGAAGTCGGCGTCCGAGCCGGCAAGCTTCTCTGCTTCCTCGTTGGACATGTTGTGCACGCCCTGACGGGAGCGGAAGTGGTACTGCACCCAGAAGCGCTCGCCTTCGGCGTTGATCCACTGGTAGGTGTGCGAGCCGTAGCCGTTCATCTCGCGCCACGAGGTCGGCAGACCGCGGTCGCCCATCAGGTAGGTCACCTGGTGTGCGGACTCGGGGGAGTGGGTCCAGAAGTCCCACTGCATGTCGGCATCGCGCAGGCCGGAAGCGCCGAGGCGCTTCTGCGAGTGAATGAAGTCGGGGAACTTGATGCCGTCGCGGATGAAGAACACCGGGGTGTTGTTTCCGACGATGTCGTAGTTGCCTTCGGTGGTGTAGAAGCGAAGCGCGAAGCCACGCACATCGCGCCAGGTGTCGGGGGAGCCCTGCTCGCCGGCAACCGAGGAGAAGCGCAGCAGCGTCTCGGACGTGGCGCCCGGCTGGAAGACCGCTGCACGGGTGTACTTCGAAACATCTTCGGTGATAACCAATTCACCGAAGGCTCCGCCGCCCTTGGCGTGCGGGTTGCGCTCCGGGACACGCTCGCGGTTGAACGAGGCCAGCTTTTCAACCAGGTAGCGGTCGTGAAGCGCGGTGATGCCGTCGGGGCCGGAAGTCAGCGAGTGTGCGTCGCTGGCAACGGGGGCACCGCTCTGTGTGGTCGTGAAGTTCTCGCTCAAGAGATTCTCCTTCATAATATGGGGTTGGTAACTCGACTGTCGGTGTCCGGTGACGCGCTAGGCGGCAGCGCGTTTCCTGCAGTCTTCACAGATGCCCTGGTATAGGACATCAGCAATCTGGATTTCCATGCCATGGTTCTCGGACGGGACTAGGCAAGGGGCATGGCCCACCGCGCATTCCACGTCCTCGATCCGGCCACAGCCGGTACATATGGCGTGGTGGTGGTTGTCGTTCACGCGGGTCTCGTAGAGAGCCGCGGAATGCGGCGGAGTGAAGCGGCGCAGCATTCCCTGCGCCGTCAGATCATTGAGCACGTTGTAAACAGACTGGATGGAAACTTGGGGTAACAAGCAGCGGACCTCGGCGACAACTTTCTCCGCCGAGGAGTGCGGGTGCCCGTCCAGGACTTCAAGCACAGCAAGGCGACCGCGGGTAACCCGCAGGCCGAGGTCTCGCATCTGTGCCGAATAGTCCATGTGACCCATTCCACCCCCTTATTTTGATTCTGTCAAGATAAGGAAGCGCTGAGGCGTGTCGCAAATGGCTAGACTCAGGTGGTGGCCCGACTTCTTGCCGACCTGACACCTCTGCGCGACAGCCCCGCCTTCAAGCGGCTCTGGATCGGCAACGCGCTCTCCGCCGTGGGCGGGCAGCTGACCTTGGTGGCGGTCAGCCTGGAGGTCTACGCGCTGACCGGCTCGAGCCTGCACGTCGGGCTGCTGGGTGCCTTCGCCCTAGTCCCGCTGGTGCTCACCGGACTCTATGGCGGTTCCATCGCCGATGCCCACGACCGCCGCAAGGTCGCCCTGGTCTCCGCGCTGGTGCTGTGGGTGGCCACCGCCGCAATCGCCGCTCAAGCGTGGCTGGGCGTCGATAACGTATGGGTACTTTACGGCTTGGTTGCCATCCACTCGGCCGCCGGCGGCATCAACCAGCCGGTGCGCGGAGCCATCATCCCCGCCATCGTCGGACTCAAGGCCTTGCCCGCGGCCAACTCCTTGAACATGGTCACCTTCGGTATTGCCCAAATGGTCGGGCCGCTGCTCGGCGGGCTGCTCGTTGCTCAGTTCGGATTCGGCTGGACCTATTCCATCGACGTGCTCACCTACACCGCCGCTGTCTGGTCGGTCTACAAGTTACCTTCATTACCTCCCGAGGGGACCCCTGCCAAGGCCGGCCTGCGCTCGGTCATCGAGGGGTTCAAATTCCTGGGCAGCTCCCCGAACGTGCGCATGACGTTCCTGATCGATATGGCAGCGATGGTGTTGGCGGCGCCGAGGGCGCTGCTGCCGGCCATCGGCGCGGTATTGATCGGCGGGGGAGAGCTGACCATGGGACTGCTGCTGGCCGCCACCGCCATGGGCGCCTTCCTGGCCGGGATGTTTTCCGGACCGGTGGCCCGCATTCACCGGCAAGGCCTGGCGGTGTTCATCTGTGTCTGCGTGTGGGGCGCGAGCATCGGACTCTTCGGAGTGGTGGTGCTGCTGGCCTCGCGCGGTCCGGTGCCCCTCGACGGGTCTGCCGGGCCCTGGCTCTGGCCCGCTGCTGCCGCCATGGCGCTGGCCGGAGTCGCCGACGCCATCTCCTCGGTCTTCCGCACCACCATCTTGCAGACGGCAACACCGGACCGTCTGCGCGGGCGCCTGCAAGGGGTCTTCATCGTGGTCGTTGCCGGCGGGCCACGCCTGGGCGAGATGCTCTCCGGAGCCTTTGCTGCGCCCCTGGGCGAAGGGTGGACGTTGGTGGCCGGCGGCATGGCCTGCATCGTGGCCGCCGCCCTCCTGATGCGCCGGGAGCCGGGCTTCCTGCGGTACGACTCCAGACAGCCGACTTCCTGAGTGTCGGTCCGGCGGGAACAAAGCCAGCACACAGCAGGTTTAATTAGACTGGACGTTAGCTATGCATCCGGTGTACCCGGAACTGACATCAAGGAGAGAACCGCAGTGCACAATCACAACAACGGCTTGAAGACGGCGGGGCTGCTGGGCGGCATGTTCGCGATGCTGCTGGCCATTGGTGCCTTGCTGGCGTCGGGAACCGGAAGCAGCGCCTTCATCTGGATCTTCGCCCTGATCGGTGTGGGCACCACCGCCTACGGCTACTGGAATTCGGACAAGCTGGCCATCCGTTCGATGCAGGCCCGCCCGGTCACCGAGGCGGAGCAGCCGGCCATGTACCGGATCGTGCGCGAGCTCTCGATGACGGCGCAGGAACCCATGCCGCGCCTCTATGTTTCCCCCACCTCCGCACCCAACGCCTTTGCCACCGGCCGTAACCCGCAGAATGCCGCGGTGTGCTGCACCGAGGGCATCCTGACGCTGCTCAACGAGCGCGAATTGCGCGGGGTGCTGGGGCACGAACTGATGCACGTGTACAACCGCGACATCCTGACCTCCTCGGTGGCCGCCGCGGTGGCAGGCGTGATCACCTCGGTGGCACAGATGATGCTCTTCTTCGGAGGCGGGGACCGGCGCAACGCCAACCCGATCGCGATGATCGCGATGGCTCTGCTGGCCCCGCTGGCCTCGACGGTGATCCAGATGGCCATCAGCCGAACCCGCGAATACGATGCCGACGAAGACGGCGCGAAGCTGACCCAAGACCCGCTGGCCCTGGCCTCTGCCCTGCGCAAGCTCGAGAGCGGGGTGCAGCGCGCACCGCTACCGGCCGACAACCAGCGTCTGGTCAATACCTCGCACCTGATGATCGCCAACCCATTCCTGGGTGGTGCCAAGAAGCTCTTTTCCACACATCCGCCCATGGACGACCGGGTGGCGCGGCTCGAAAAGATGGCCGGACGCCCGCTCGGTTCCTGATCCGACCAGTTTCCTCGGTGGTCAGGGGGCGAGGCATTCCCCGTTTCATTGCTGACAGTATGCAGCCAGCGATCGACGATGAAGATGGCGAAGGCCGGGACCAATGGTCCCGGCCTTCGCCATCACCTGCCTACGCGCAGCAGGCTCAAATACAGTCCGCTTAGCGGAAGTTCACAAACTGCAGGTCTGCTTCGTCGAAGCCGCGCAGCAGGGTCATGGTGGCCTGCAGGTCGTCGCGTGACTTCGAGGACACGCGCAGCTCATCACCCTGGATGGTGGACTTCACGCCCTTGGGTGCCTCGTCGCGAATCAGCTTGTTGATCTTCTTGGCAACGTCCTGGGCAATGCCCTCAACGATCTCGGCCTCGATGCGGTATTCCTTGCCCGAGGCGTACGGCTCGCCGGCTTCCAGGGACTTCAGGGAAATGTTGCGTCGGACCAGCTTGGACTGGAACACATCGAGAACCGCCTTGACACGCTCCTCGGAGTTGGCCTTCATCAGGATCTTCTCGCCGCTGAAGTCGATCTCTGCACCAATGCCTTTGAAGTCATAGCGCTGAACGATCTCCTTCTGCGCCTGATTCATTGCATTGGACACTTCCTGGCTGTCGACCTTGCTGACAACATCAAAAGTTGAATCGCTCGCCATGTGAGCCTCCTCGTATAGGGAATGTGTGCTTTGCCTACAAGAGTACCGGGGCGCCGCAAGCGACCGTAAATCCGGGCTTTTCTGCTTCAAAGGGACCTCGATTTGCGCTCTGGTGAAACTCTCATGTAGAGTTTCTACTCGTTCCGAAGAGAACATTCGGCAGATTACCCGAGTGGCCAAAGGGAGCTGACTGTAAATCAGCTGGCATCGCCTTCACTGGTTCGAATCCAGTATCTGCCACCGAATGAACGAAGACCGTGTTCAAATCCTAGGATTTGAACACGGTCTTTCTCTTTGCCCCCGGCACCGTTGATGCAAGTCAGGGGAAAAAGATGAATGGGTTGGCCGAGGCAGCTGCTGGATGCGACCCACATCAACAACCTGTGCCGCTGCTCGGCCACCCACGATTCAGGCCGCCAGCTTCTGGCTCATCGGGATGACATAGATGTCCCACAGCAGCATGATGGCTTCCGCAGGAGCATCAAGGACCGCCCGATAGTGCGCCCACTGCCATTCGGTGGCCCCATTGTCTTCGAGGGGCCCTGGTGGGCATGACCCTGGGGTGAGCCAGCGGCACCCGTTCCAGATGGCTTGCAATGGTCCCACCGACGTCGCGGCGGAAGTAGTGTCTTCCAGCGGTACCGGGAATGAAGCTTTTTCCTGAATGCGCAATGCGGGGGCTACCGCGAAAGGCATCGAGTCAACGATTGCCAAATCCATGGGAAGCGCGTCGACGTACCGCTCGGCGAGAAGCATCCCCTCTGACAAAGCCTTGCGCCCGGTTCCTCCGGTAGTGATCAGCAACAATGTGCAGCGTGTCATGTCCTTGTTGAGCATCCGGATCGGTGACCGAAAAGGGGGTCACGGAGCGCAGATGCGTCCTTTCTGTATCCAAGTGACCAATGACTCCCCATGAGGAGAGCCAGAGCTGGCTAGCGAACCGGATTGCGGGCCAAGGCCCATCCGGCGCCGCGTGGTGCAGTCGATGGCAACCTCCTAGAATGATGGGGACTTCCACTCGAGCGTAGGCGCGTCGGCAGCCCCATGGGCGGGGTGCAACAAAATTGTGGATAACTCTTCTCAATCCTGATTCCAAGGTGCCGCAACGCCGCGGAACGCCGAAAATAGGCGATCGACTGGGGCACGACAGCGAACACGCGGTAATGTTGATTCATGGCTACTCTCAATATCACCGAGTCTGAGTTCACGACGACGTTGGAAGAAAATGACATTGTCTTCGTAGATTTCTGGGCTGCGTGGTGTGGTCCTTGCCGCCAATTTGCCCCCGTTTACGAGGAAACCTCCGCGAAATATCCCGAGGTGATTTTTGCGAAGGTCGACACCGAGGCCGAACAGGGACTGGCGCGAGCCGCCAACATCACTTCGATCCCGACCCTGATGGCCTTCCGTGACAAGGTGCTGGTCTTCTCCCAGCCCGGCGTCATGAACGCCTCGCAACTCGACGACCTCGTGGTCGCCGTCAAGGGCATCGACATGAAGCAAGTCCACGCGCAGATCGCAGAACAAGAAGCCCAAGCCCAGTAGCTTCGGCCCCTTTGGGGCTCAGTGGCGTCGATGATCCATCGGCGCCAACCGGGGACCGAACGCTTGTTTGCGGTGCCCAGAAAGACCGATCAAGCGCACCACGCGCTGGCGGTGACCCGACCATGGTGCCAGCAATTCCAGCATTCCTGCATCATCGACCCGTCGTCCGGTAAGCACTTGGCCGACGAAGGCCGCCAAATGATAATCGCCCACCGAAACATGGTCAGCCGAACCATGGGTGCGCTGCAACACCTCGGCAACGGTCCAAGCACCGATTCCCGGTATGGAGCTCAGCGCCGCGGCCAGAGTCCCGGTTCCCGCGACATTCTCACGTCTTGCCCCCAGCTCCAGCAGCCCCCAGCGTTCCAGACTCGCTGCCGCCGCAGCCGCACGCACCGCGGTCGCCGCCCGCCTGGCATCCACACGGGCCTGATGCCATTGCCATGTCTGTAGCGAACGGATCGCCGCGGGGGTCGGCGGCAGGCGCATATCCGCGGGGGCCGGACCTGGTGGGACCTCACCGACGGCCTCGCACACGTAGCGCCAGGCGAAATTTGCTTCAATCACCGTGACCTTCTGCTCCAAGATGGCCGGCAGCAGCGCATCAAAAACTCGTCCGGTCGACGGAAAACGCAGCCCCCGATTGAACCTCCGGCTCTGCGCCACCACCGCAGGCAAAGTCACGGGGCAGTGCCGGTCGTCGAAAGCACTCCAGTCGTCATAGGCACCCACCAGGTGCAGGCCCCGTTCGATGGCTTCCCCGGCGCCGGGCCCCCAAGCTCGCAACTCGATGGTGGGGCTCAGGCCCCCGGTGCGCGAGAGAGCCAATGTGACAGGTCCACCCGGTGTATGGAAGCAAAGCCAGGCTCGCGAGCCGGTCAGCTTGATGGTGGGATCGCCGGGCCCGCGCCGCAGGATGCCCAAGGTTTTGTCCAACGCATAGGCGCCGTCCGGCCGCCACGAGGCGTACGCATCGGCCTCGGGCAGAGCTGCAGACATATTTTCGGGCATGGTCCAAGTCTGCCATTGGCACCTCATGTCCTGGGGCCTGCGAGGATGAAGTTTCACTACGAACGGCGTCAGAAATATGACGCCCCGCCGGTAGAGTGGCGCCATGAAGTATGCACGCACAGTCCTGGACCTGATCGGGAAAACCCCGTTGGTCAAGCTCAATTCGGTCACTTCCGGCATCGAGGCAACCGTCCTGGTGAAGCTGGAATACCTGAACCCCGGAGGGTCCATCAAGGACCGCATCGCCCTGAAGATGGTGGAAAGAGCGGAGGCCTCCGGAGAACTGAAGCCCGGGGGAACCATCGTCGAGCCCACCAGCGGTAACACCGGGGTCGGTCTGGCCATGGTTGGGCAGCTCAAGGGCTACAAGACCATCTTCGTCACCCCCGACAAGGTCGGGGAGGAAAAGCGCGACGTGCTGCGGGCCTACGGCGCCGACGTCGTGGTGACCCCCACCGCGGTCGCCCCCGATTCCCCCGAGTCCTACTACGGGGTCTCTGACCGCCTTGTGCGAGAGATCGACGGGGCCTACAAACCCGACCAATTCTCCAACCCCGCCGCCCCGGACAGTCACTACGAGTCCACCGGCCCGGAAATCTGGGAAGACACCGACGGCACGCTGAGCCATGTGGTCATCGGCGCCGGCACCGGCGGGACCATCACCGGCACCGGTCGCTACCTCAAGGAAGTCTCTGCCGATAGGGCCTCGGGCCCGGTCCGGGTGATAGCCGCGGATCCCGATGGTTCGGTCTACTCCGGAGGCACCGGGCGCCCCTACTTTGTCGAAGGAGTCGGCGAGGACATGTGGCCGGGCAACTACGACCCGGCGGTGCCCGACGAGGTCATTGCGGTGAGTGACGGCGACGCGTTTGCCATGACCCGCCGCCTGGCCAAGGAGGAAGGGCTGCTGGTCGGCGGCTCTTCCGGCATGGCGGTGGTCGCGGCACTGCAGGCGGCCAAGGATCTTGCGGCCGACGCCATCGTGGTGGTGATCCTGCCCGATGGCGGGCGCGGCTACCTCGGCAAGATCTTCAATGACGACTGGATGCGTTCCTACGGCTTCCTGCGCGACGACGCGTCGGACACCGTGGGCGCGTTGCTCGCCGCGAAGCCGGCCGGGCTGCCGGACCTGGTCCACACGCACCTGAACGAGTCGGTGCGCGACGCCATCGGCATCATGAACGAATACGGCGTCTCGGCGCTGCCGGTGCTCTCGGCCGAACCGCCCGTGCGGCTGGGCGAGGTCCGCGGCTACATCGATGAGCGCACGCTGACCGAGCGGCTCTTCCGCAACGAAATCTCCCTCACCGATCCGGTGGGCCCGCTGGTCACCGGACCGCTGCCGCTGATCGGTCTCCACGAATCCATCGACCGGGCCAAGGACCAGCTCTCGACGCACGACGCCCTGCTGGTCACCGACGACGGGGCAGCAATCGGGGTTATCACCCGCCACGACCTGCTGTCCCACCTCACCCACTAAGAAAGCGGGATCCCCCTCATGCCTAGCAACAACCCAGGATTCAACACTCGCGCCGTCCATGCCGGACAGGCCTTCGAACCACGCACCGGGGCAGTAGTGCCACCCTTGCACTTCTCCTCGACCTACGCCCAGGACGGCATCGGTAACCTGCGCGCCGGCTATGAGTACGGCCGCGGCGGCAACCCCACCCGCGACGCATTGCAGGAGCAGCTGGCCGCGGTGGAAAACGGCACCCACGCCTTCTCCTTCTCCTCGGGCCTGGCCGCCGAAGACTCGCTGATTCGTGCCCTGGCCGAACCCGGGGACCACATCGTGCTGGGCAACGACGCCTACGGCGGAACCTACCGGCTGATCAACGGCGTGCTCGGTGGCTGGGGCATCGGCAATACCCCGGTGGACATGTCCGACCACGATGCCCTGCAGCAGGCCATCGGCGCCAACAAAACCAAGCTGGTCTGGGTGGAAACGCCCTCGAACCCGATGATGCGCATCACCGACATCGCCGCTGTCGCCCAGATCGCCCACGACGCCGGCGCACTGCTGGTGGTCGATAACACCTTCGCCTCCCCGGCCCTGCAGCAGCCTCTGGACCTGGGTGCCGACGTGGTGGTGCATTCCACCACCAAGTACATCGGCGGGCACTCCGATGTGGTCGGCGGCGCCATCGTGGTCAAGAATCCGGTTTTGGCCGAGGCCATCGGCTTCATCCAGTTCGCCGTCGGTGCGGTCTCCGGCCCGATGGACGCGTTTTTGACCACTCGTGGGCTCAAGACCCTGGGCGTGCGCATGCGCACCCACTCGGAAAATGCGATGGCCGTGGCACTGTGGCTTCAGCAGCGCCCCGAGGTCGAGGCAGTGCACTACCCGGGGCTGCCCGAGCACCCGGGCCACGAGCTGGCCAAGAAGCAGATGAGCGGCTTCGGCGGCATGGTCTCGGTGCAGTTCACCGGGGGCGAGAATGCGGCACGCACCATTGCCGAAGCCACCCGCGTCTTCACCCTGGCCGAGTCCCTGGGCGGCATCGAATCGCTGATGAACTACCCCTCGGAGATGACTCACGCCTCGGTCAAGGGCACCGAGCTGGCCGTCCCGGTGAACCTGCTGCGTCTCTCGGTGGGCATCGAGGACACCAAGGACCTGATCGCCGATCTGGAACAGGCCTTCACCAAGCTGTAGGCAGCTAGTGGCCTGACAGTACACAGGCAGCAAGAGCCGCGGGGCCCGAGGGAATCTTTCCCTCGGGCCCCGCGGCACGTGTAGGTGTTTGGGCAGTCGCTGCTATTCGGGCACGACCTTGCGCGCCGCCACCACCGGGGTGCGGGTCGCTGCATCGTATTCCATCACCGTCTTCCCGCCGATCCACACGCGCAGGGCCCGGGAGAGCACATTGAGCGGATCCCCGCTCCACAGCACCACATCGGCGTCCTTGCCGACTTCCAGGGACCCCAACCTCTCCGCTAAGCCCAGCACCTTCGCCGGGTTGATGGTCACGGCGCGCAGCGCGGTGTCGGGATCCAGGCCCTCCTTCACCGCCAGGGTGCATTGGTGGATCAGGAAGTTGATGGGGATCACCGGGTGGTCGGTGATGATGGAGATTTCCACCCCGGCTTCGGCCAGTCGGCGCGGGTTGGCCAGCGAGCGTCCGCGCAGCTCCACCTTCGACTTGGTGGTGAACAGCGGGCCGATGAGCACCGGCACGTTGCGCGCCGCCACCACATCGGCCAGGACATGGGCCTCGGTGCCATGGTCCAGGACCAGCTCGTAGCCGAATTCCTCGGCCAAACGCAGCGCGGTGGCCACATCATCGGTGCGGTGCGCATGCTGGCGCCACGGGATCTCACGACGCAGCACCATCGCCAGGGCTTCGAGCTTCGCATCGCGCTTGGCCGGGTCAGCGGCGGCCATATAGTTCTGCGCCTCGATGAACGCCTCGCGGATCACCATCGCGGTGCCCAGCCGAGTGGAAGGGGTCTTGCCCTTGCCCCCGTATATGCGCTTAGGGTTCTCACCTAGGGCCGACTTGATGCCACTGGGTGCCCGCAGCACCATCTCATCGATCCAGCGCCCGTGGGTGTGGATGGCCACGGTCTGCCCGCCGATCGGGTTCCCGGAGCCCGGATTCACATTCACCGCGGTGATGCCCCCGGCCAGCGCGTCATCGAAGCCCGGATCGAAGGGGTCGATGGCGTCGATGGCCCGCACCGCAGCCATATTCGGGTCGGTCATCTCGTTCACGTCGGTGCCCGAGCTGTCCTCGCCCTCCGGGTGCATGCCCAGGTGGACGTGCGCGTCGATGAGCCCGGGCAGCAGCCAGGCGCCGTGCGCATCAATTCTTTCCACGCCCTCGGGGATCGTCAGCTCGGGGCCCACCGCGGTGATCACCCCGTCGGTGGCCAACAGGGTTCCGGTGAACGGTGGCGAAGTGATCGGGACGATGCGTGCATTGGTGATGGCAAAAGTGTTCATGGCTGCACTCTTCCATGATTTCGGCCGCTCCGACATGGGCGGATCCGAATAAACAGGCATACTCAGCGCTGGTTGCGGCTCTTTTCGGCGATCCGTGATGCCCGACGCTTGGCCCGGGCGGCCTTGGCCTGCGGGGCGAAATACCGAACAGTTCCCGGGCTCCAGAGCAGCAGTACGCCCACCAGCAGCAAGGCCCCGAAGATCCCCACCCGCACCCCGCGGGTCAGCAGCGGGATGCCCACGATGATCCCGCACCAGGACAGGGACGTGCGACCGGCCAGCTGGCCGAGCCAGAGCCGGAAGGTGCAGTAGCCGATGATCAGGCCCAGACCCACCAGTGCGATGCCGGCTCCCCAGAACCCCGGGGCCTCTTGGGCCGGACGGGAAGCGGCATTGAGAAAGAATCCTGCGGCAAACGCCAGCGACGAGACCGAAGCAGCGGCCCACCACCAGCGGGCGGTCAGCAGCGAGGCCGGCACGGTGGCTTTGGCAATGTTCACGTGGTGGCCGTGAGGGCGCGTTGGTTCTTCTCCATGCACCGCAGATTACCCGATGCCGGGGGCCGACGCGGATTTTGGTGTCGCCCCCACCTTCTCGAGGTACAGGCTCGGAGCAACGGGGGCACCTCGCATAGGCTGTGTGCCATGAGTCTTCCTGCAGCTGCCACCGAAGCCGAATCCACGCCCCTGGGCACCGGAGTGTTGGAAGCGGTGTGTATCGTGCACGGGTTGAAGCCCGATGCCGGTGCCGTGGGGATCACCGCCATCGACAAGCGACCAAGCTCAGGGAAGGTGAAGGTCCGCAAGATTGGGCTCTACGCCGATGTCCAGGTGGATCGTGAGCATCATGGCGGTTACGACCAGGCGGTTTATGCCTACAGCGCCGCCGAGGCCGAGCGCTGGGGTGCGGAACTGGGCCGCGAGGTTCCCGCCGGGCTCTTCGGGGAGAACCTGCGGGTAGCCGGGATCCAGACCAGCGATGCGATCGTGGGCGAACGCTGGGCCATCGGCGCCGCGGTCATCGTGGAGGTCACCTGCCCGCGGATCCCGTGCTCCACCTTCTCCCGGCACCTGGAGGAGGAGAACTGGGTGGCGAGGTTTACCCAACGCGCGGACATCGGCTGCTTCCTGAAGGTCATCCGCACCGGGAAAATTGCTGCGGGGGACACCATCACGGTGCTTTCCCGGCCCGGGCACGGGGTGCGGATCCGCGATATTTTCCACGGCCCCACGCCGCAGCAGGCCCAGGCTCTGCTGGCCCACCAGATGGCTACCGGCATCGAGCTCCCGGCCAAGGTCTTGCGCACGCTTGGAAGTGCCCCCACGGGGTGAAAGCCGGACATCGTACCCCTGAGCGGGCTGCGTGTGCGCAACCTCACCGGCCTTGTGTCCCCAAAGCTGGGCAACAGACGATAAGATTAGGTGTTCACTGTTTCCGGCTTCCCTCGCATTCTGCCCAATTTTTGAGGCAGGAGCTCGTCGTGTGTGAGCCCGCCATCTGATGCGGGTTGTTCCTTTCATAGGGGAGTCGCCGGACCAAAGTGATGCGTCCGATTGTGCTGCGGAACCTCGTTGATACGGGGTCTATTCCGCCCCTATGAATGAGGTAATTCTCCTTGTCTTCCGACATGCCCGAAAACCAGCCCACCGCCGATTCCAAGACCGAAGAAGATTCGATTCTCTTCACCGATCTGGGCCTCGACGGCCGCGTCCTCGCCGCCGTCTCCGATCTCGGCTACGAAAAGCCCTCACCAATTCAGGCCGCGACCATCCCGGCGCTGCTCGAAGGCCGCGACGTCGTTGGCGTCGCCCAGACCGGTACCGGCAAGACCGCCGCGTTCGCCCTTCCGGCCCTGTCGAAGATGGCCGAGCTTGCCGACCTGAACGGCACTGCCCGCAAGACCCAGGTTCTGGTCCTTGCCCCGACCCGTGAGCTTGCGCTCCAGGTCGCCGAGGCCTTCACCTCCTATGCCAAGCACATGGGCGACTTCACCGTCCTTCCCGTGTACGGCGGATCCCCGTACGGCCCGCAGCTTGCCGGCCTGCGCCGCGGCGCCCAGGTTGTCGTCGGCACCCCAGGCCGCGTCATCGACCACATCAACAAGGGTTCCTTGGACCTTTCGGACCTGCAGTACGTGGTCTTGGATGAGGCCGACGAAATGCTGCGCATGGGCTTCGCCGAAGAGGTCGCCAAGATTCTTGAGGCCACCCCGGAAGAGAAGCAGGTGGTGCTGTTCTCGGCCACCATGCCTTCGGCAATCCGCCGGATCTCCAAGCAGTACCTGCGCAACCCGCAGGAAATCTCGGTCAAGTCCAATACGACCACCGAGCCGAACATTCGCCAGCGCTACGTGCAGGTCATGGGAGCCCACAAGCTCGACGCCGTGACCCGCATCCTGGAATCGGAAAAGTTCGACGGCGTCATCGCCTTCGTTCGCACCAAGATGGCCACCGAGGACCTCGCCGACAAGCTGAAGGCTCGTGGCTTCACCGCCGCAGCAATCAACGGTGACATCCCGCAGCAGCAGCGCGAGCGCACCATCGAGAACCTGCGCGATGGCAAGATCGACATCTTGGTCGCTACCGATGTCGCGGCCCGTGGCCTTGACGTTGAGCGCGTGTCCCACGTGATCAACTTCGACATCCCGCACGACACCGAGTCCTACGTGCACCGCATCGGCCGTACCGGCCGTGCAGGGCGCACCGGCGACGCGATCCTGTTCATGACCCCGCGTGAGAAGTACTTGCTGCGAGCCATCGAAAAGGCCACTCGCCAGACCGTTGAGCTGATGCACCTGCCAAGCGTTGACGCAGTCAACGACAAGCGTCTGGCCAAGTTCGCTGACAAGATCGGCGAGACCATCTCCTCGCAGGACCTCTCGGTCTTCCGCGGACTGGTGGAGAAGTTCTCCGCCGAGCACGAAGAAATCGACGAAGTCGAGATCGCTGCAGCGCTGGCGCACATGGCTCAGGGCGGTCGCCCGCTGCTCATGCAGGACATGCCTACCCCGCCGGCCAAGCAGGCACGCATGGCCAAGGGCGGCAAGGACGGCTTCGGCTCCCGCGGCCCGTCCCGCGCCCTGACCGAAGGCAACGCCACCTACCGCATTGCGGTGGGTCGTCGCCAGCGCGTCATGCCCGGCTCCATCGTTGGCGCATTGGCCAACGAAGGCGGCCTGACTTCCGCACAGATCGGCGGCATCGACATCCGTGCCGACCACACCTTGGTGGAACTGCCCGCAGATCTCTCCTCGGAGCAGAAGAATTCCCTCTCACGCACCCGCATCGGCGGCGAACTGATCCACCTGGAACTGGACAACGGGCGCAGCCCCAAGTCCGACCGTGATGACGACCGCGGTGGATACCGTGGCGGCCAGGGCGGTGGCGGCGGATACCGCGGCCAGGGCGGTGGCGGCGGCGGTTACCGTGGCGGCCAGGGTGGCGGCGGCGGATACCGCGGCGGCAACGACCGTCGCGAAGGTTCCTCCGAAGGCGGCGGCGGATACCGCGGCGGCCAGGGCGGCGGAGAGCGCAGCTTCGGCGGCCCGCGTAAGCCTCGCACCACCGGCGGCCCGCGCCGTCGCGATTACTAAGCACTAACGAATCAAGGCCCTCGGTGAGGGTGTTCTGCTCCAAATGAGGAGCGGGCACCGCCACCGGGGGCCTTGTTTTTCGTCGCTACGCGCCGAGGCGCCGTAGCAGGCATCGGGCGAACCGCCAGTGCGGTTGGAGCCACAAGGGTGGAGCCGACGCCGGACGCCGCTGAAAGGACCAGCTGGCCGCTGCCCATCTTGGCTGCTGTGGACCGCTCGCCGCAAGGGAAGATCCCAGGTGGCGAGCGGGTGAGCATCGGCCCTGTGTCAGGCGAGCCGGCTCATGATCCGAAACCAGGCGCAGTACGGTTGCCCCTGGCAGAGGGACCGTCGGGCACGGTAAATCGAGCAGCGCATGTCACGAACTTGGGGCCTCAAGGCATCATGATGTGGGGGCGAAAATAACCAGCGGTTGGAGTCCATGGGTGTCGGGGGCTTTCCAAGAGACATCGAATGGCAATAAGGGATCACCGAAATCTTCAAGGAAGCGGTGACTTGCCTCACGGCTTCGGGGCCGAATAGGACTCCTGACATGCTCCTTTCGGAAAGATTTGTGTGGTCGATCACAAAGTGCCATGCCGATTTCACGGCCTCGAAAATTGCTGGTAGAGTTCTTACTCGTTGCCCCCCTAGCTCAGTGGTAGAGCGCGTTCTTGGTAAGAACGAGGTCATCGGATCGATTCCGATGGGGGGCTCTGAATGGAATGGCCCGCGTCTGAGTCGGCCCGCAAGGGAATCTGACGCGGACGCGGGTCTTATCATTCGTGGCGGCTTAGCTCAGCTGGTTAGAGCGCACGACTCATAATCGTGAGGTCCCGGGATCGAGTCCCGGAGCCGCTACAGAATATTCCCCGTCTCTCTTCTGGAGAGGCGGGGATTTTTGTTTCTGCAGGGCAAGCCCGCCGCCGTGCTGGCTGTTTTGCAGCGCTGGCAGGATGCTGGGTGGCCCGAGTCTCCGATGGTCGACTTTGCCGCCAATCACGAAGCGCTGGCCATACGGTTGGCGTGGCCGGTTGCCACGGGCTCTGGAATGACAACACCATGGTCCTCGACAGTCAGCTGAACCGTGCCGACACCTACCTGCTTGAGGGTGTTCCTGCCGTATTCAACAAGCCAGATTCCAGATTCTTCCGTCAGGACTATGTGGATAGGTATGTGTCTTTTTTGAACGCTTCGACGGGACGTGATGTCGGCGCAGCCTGTTCCGATCGTGCGGACCTACAGTGCGGTCATCGCGGGCGTGGGACATTGACATTACCGCGTATTCGCGCTTTACAACCTGGTCGGTGCCCTGTTGCCGGGCGTCAGGGTCACCATATTTGGTTTCTGGCTGGGCCAGTACGTATGGGTCGGTAAAAACATGGACATGATGTTCATTGTCATTGTGCCCATCTCGGCGCTACCGAATGGCGTGGAACTACCCAAAGTCCGGCCTTTCGATCCGGTCCAAAGGTAGTCGCACCCGCAGGAGCAGGTCCGAAGACTTGACCCCACACACGGCCGAATGTGCTGTTCGTCATGTCCGTGTGTTTGGATGTGCATTTCGGGTCGATCGTTGTGTAGAGTAATTTCTCGTTGCCCCCCTAGCTCAGTGGTAGAGCGCGTTCTTGGTAAGAACGAGGTCATCGGATCGATTCCGATGGGGGGCTCTGAAAAAGAACCGCGGTCGCCTCCGAAATCTGGAGGTAACCGCGGTTCTTTGTTTTGCTGCTGAGTCTGGCTATTTGCGCAATGACGTATTGCCGCTGACCTTCGATACGATCCGGTCAATCAGGATTCCCAGTCCGATGGCCACCGCCACGGCTACGACCATCCCCAGCAAATGATGCTCCTCGAACCAGCGCCCGGCCAAAACCCCGATCATCACCGAATACGCTGCCCACGCCAAGCTGGAAAAGCTGGTGAGAATGACGAATTTGCGTTGCGGGAATTTTGTGGCACCTGCAACCAGGTTAACCGCGACGCGGCCAATGGGCACGAAACGAGCGACCAAGATCAACGACACCGGGCGAAGACGTAATTCATAGCCGGCCCAAGCGAAGGCATGTTGCAGACGTTTCCTACGCATCCACGCGAACCTGTCTGTTCCAATGCCCCGTCCGATCATGTAAGCCACGTTGTCGCCAACGAAGGCTCCCAGGCCCGCCACCAGCCCCAGAACCCAAGGGTTGGGATTTCCGTGGGTTGGAACCAAGGAAGCAAGGGCAACAACCAGGGACTCGCTGGGCACCGGAGGGAAGAAGCCGTCAATGGCACAGAAAAGAAAAATCATGAGATACGACAGGGGATTACCTGCCGCAGCGAATATGAAAGCGCTTATCGCGTCCAAGGCGGTGGAGAAAAAGTCCAAGCGAAATCCTGTCCGTTCCAGGCGCCCCTCAACCATCGCTGCGGGCGCGGCTATCCTCTTCCAAGGCTAACCACGAGCCATCCCATTTCCTACTTGGCAGAAAAATGTGATGATTCCGACTCAATCCGAAGGTTCACAAGGGATGGCCGATAGGATGGACAAAGCGTGAATGCTGCATGGACACGTGCCGGGCCGAGATTGAGGGACTAGGCAGAGCCACTCGCAAAGTACGACTACGAACCTTCAGGAAAGGACGAAGCTCATGCCGAAGGCGGACTTCAACCAAGAGTTCCCGACCAGGGCTTCTCTGCGGCGCGCCCGCGAAGCCGAACTGGAGGCCCAGGAGAAGGCCGGAGAAGAAGCCAATCGGACCGATAGTTCGCCTCAGGCAGCTGACGAGTTCGACGCAGTTCCTGAGGCGGGATCGACCGGGACCTCTGCCGGTCCCGGCAGGCGCAGCCCCGAGGTTTCCACACCTGCAGCGAAACCCGCACCCACAAGCGCCACTTCGGCTCCCACAGCAGCAAAGCCGCTGCCTAAGCCACCCGTCGCGGCCGCCGGACCAGCAAAATTCATGCCGGCAGCCGACGCTCGCCAGACAAAAGATGCAGACAGCAAGACCCCATCCAGGCCGGCGGTACCGGCCCCGGTGACGAAGGACGCAGCAGCGGCTGCAACAGTCGCGAAGCCGACTCCGAAGGCTGAGCCCAAGAAATCGGCTCCCACCGCGCCGACAGCTCCCACTGCCTCAACGGCAGCGAAGCCAACGGCGACAAAGCCTGCACAGCCAAAGCCTCAAGCACCCGCAGCGTCGAATCCGGCCAAGCCCTCGGCTCCGGCATCAAAGTCCGCAGGCCCCGCCGTTGTGCCGGCGCCAAAGACTGCCGACAAGAATTCAGCAACAGCGCAGTCCGCACCCACTGCAGCAGCGAAGCCCGCGGCGCAAGCCACGGCCGCGAAGCCGGTGGCAGCCTCGAAACCAACGCCAGCGAAGCCGGTGGCCGCGACTCCTGCCCCGAAACCAGAGCCGGTCAAGCCCGCGGCAGCCACCCCGACACCGAAGCCAGCTCCAGCCAAGCCTGCGGCAGCCACTGCGGCGCCGAAACCCGTGCCCGCGAAGCCAGCCCCAGCCAAGACGGCGGGAAATACACCGGCTCCGAAGCCCGCTGTAGTGAAGCCGGCATCAGCCACGCCGGCCGACACGCCGAAGCCTGCCAACGCCCAGAAGCCAGCCGGGCCCAAAGCCGCACCGGAGTCGGCAACACCGACTGGCGCAACACCAGTGCCGCCGAGCGCAGCATCCCCGGCAACCGCCGAGGACCTCTCCACTTCCGCGGGCCGCCGCCAGGCCTTCCGCGAGCTCAACCCGGCCGCCGGAACCCGTGACACGTTCCTTCGCCCGGAAGACGAAACAACTTTCCGCGCCGAACGTGGCTTCCGCGGTTTCCTCTCCCGCCTGGGCTTCAATATGGCGCCGTCGGTCGAAGAAGTCGAAGAACGCAATTGGCGTCGCACCGTGGGGACCCGATTGGCCGAGTCCAAGACGATTTCCGTGGTCAACGGCAAGGGCGGGGCCAACAAGACTCCCACCGCGGTGCTGCTTTCGGCAGTCTTCGGTCGCAACACCGGTGACCCGGTGCTGGTCTGGGACAACAACGGCACCCGCGGAACCCTCGGCTGGCGCACCATCCAAGGCACGCACGGGGCACATTCCATGGACCTGCTGGCCGCCGCACCGGGGCTCAAGGACGTCAAGGTCGGGGATCCAGTCATCCACGACTACACGCACTACCAGCCCGAGGACTGCTACAGCGTGCTGCGCACCGACCCCACGCTGCTGGCCAGCGAGCAGTTCGTCAACGCTGCGGACTACGACAAGCTCCATGAAATCGTCTCCAAGTTCTTTGCCCTGACCATCGTGGACTCGGGCAACGATGAATCCGCCGAGCGCTGGATGCGGATGATCGATCACACCGACCAGCTGGTCATCGCCAGCACCACGGTGGAGGAACACGCCGAGGCCGGCGCCCTGCTGCTCGAGGCCCTGGCCAAACGCGGGGGACACTACGCAGACCTAGCAAAAAATGCCGTGGTGATCGTCTCGCAGCACGAACCCCACGGAAACAGCGAACAGCTCGACCGCATCGCCCACGGCTTCCGCCGCCTGGCGCGCTCCGTGGTGACCGTCCCCTACGATGCGGCACTGGTCAAGGGCCAGATCCGCTTCGAAGGGCTGCGTCCGGCAACGCGTCGTTCCTGGCTGCACGCCACGGCCGCGGTGGCCGGGGCGCTGCACGACTAAGGTGCAAGATCCCTGGCTGCTGTGCCGCGGCATCGGCTGGCCCTCGGAGCCAGGGACCCCGGCATTGGTGCTCGACGATGCCCAGGGGCACGGCCACGACGTGCCCCTGGAACCCGGCACCGTGCTGGGCTTCACGGTGTTGCCCGGGCGCTGGTGCCTGGGCCACCAAATCATCAAGGACCGGACCCATCGCACGCTGGTGCCCTGCCCCAGCGATGAACAACTGAGCGCCGGAACCCAATGCACCGGGTGCCAGAGCCTTGATGAGTCCAGGGCCATGCATGACTTCCACCGCTCCGGCCGCGCCGGTGCGGGACTACGCGACTACCTGGGTCAGCCGCACTGGCTCTATGTTGCCACCTTCGCCCACGGCACCACCAAGATCGGCACCGCGGCCGGCCCCAGCAAATGGCGACGCCTGGCCGAACAGGGCGCCATCGCGGCCCGCTATGTTGCTTGGTGCCCCGACGGGGCAGTGGTACGCATCCTGGAGGACCTAGCCACCAGCGAACTTGGGCTCACCCAGCAGGTGCGTGCCGCATCCAAGGCCCGTGGCTTGCTGGAAAACCCGGTAGGGAGCGCCGCGCTCGAGGCGCTCAACGCCGCCGCCGCGGCCGAAGCCCGCACCCTGGTCTCCGGTTTAGACGCCGGGATCCTGGCCGGGTCGCAGGTGGTGGAGGAAACCTGGGAGGCGCCCGAACAGGGCCGGGAGCTGTTGGCCGGATTCGATACGCAGTTGCTGCAGCCCTATCCGGAGTATCTGAGCCACGGGCAGCACGGATTCGTGGTGCATTCGATCTCCGGGCAGGTGCTGGGTGTTGGCCTGCTCGGGCAGCCCGAGACCTTCGTGGCGAATGCGGCACTGCTCAAGGGCCGCAAACTGGTCTTCGGCACGTATGTGACCGAACCGCCAGCGGTGCAAGGCGCCCTGTTCTAACCCGATTTGCCGTGCTGAATTAGGATTGGATCATGACCAATACCCCCTGGGAAGCTTCGTCCGGACTGTATAAGAAACTGGCCATCGGGTCGATCGTGATTTCCGCCACCGGAATCATCTTGGCCCTCATCGGGGCCAACACCCACAACCGCCCGCTGATGTACACCGCACTGGGCATCATCGGCGTCGGGCTGGTGGCCCACCTGATCGGGATGACGGTGCGCGCCCGCGACGCCAGGGCCTGGCGCGTCTCCCAGGGACTAATCAAGCCGCGTCCGGCGAAGCGGAACAAGAATACTCCCGGGGACAGGGCCTAAACCGCCGACCCCGTGCGGGCCAATCCCCACACTGCACACACTTAGTTAGCATCAGCCACGACACAGGAGCGGCATACCGATGAGCATCAACCCCGAACTGGCAGGCCGGAGCTACCCGGCCCAGGAGCCCTATGTGGTGGGCCGCGAGAAGATCCGCGAATTCGCCGCGGCAGTGAAGGCCACCCACCGGGCCCACTACGACCTGGACGCCGCAGCGGACCTCGGGCACAGTGACCTGTTGGCCCCGCCGACCTTCGCCATCGTCGTGGCCCAACGCGCCGACGCGCTGCTGGTCAACGATCCGGCCAGCGGCATCGACTTCTCCCGGGTGGTACACGCCGACCAGCGCTTTACCCACCACCGTCCCATCGTTGCCGGAGATGAACTGGTGGCCGAACTGCACGTGGATACCGTGCGCACCATGGGCGGCGGCGCGATGATTTCCACCCGGGCAGAAATCACCACCACGGCGGGCGAAGCGGTTGCCACCACCGTTTCCTCGATCCTGGTACGCGGAGAGGAAGCGTAATGATCGACTTCAATACCCTTCAAAAGGGTGCGCAGATCGGATCCACCACTGTCTTCGTGAACCGCGGGGACCTGGTGCGCTACGCCGGGGCCTCGGGGGACTTCAACCCCATCCACTTCAATGAGCGCTTCGCCACCGAGGTCGGGCTGCCCGGGGTCATCGCCCACGGCATGTTCACCATGGGCGCGGCAGTGCAGCTGGTTACCGACTGGGCCGGGGATCCGGGCGCGATCATCGACTACCAGAGTCGTTTCACCAAGCCCGTCCCGGTCGCCGACCCGGATGGAACCAATCCTTCCGACGCGCCGGGAACCGCGATCGACATTGTGGGCACCATCGGCGCACTGGACGCCGAGGCCCGCACCGCCCGCGTGGATCTGAGCGTCAGCGTCGAAGGCACCAAGGTGCTCATCAAGGCCCAGGCCGTGGTGCAGCTCTGAAACCAGCAGCCAAACCCGCGGCGCGCGCCAAGGCGGGCCAGGCCAATCCCGAGGTGCTGCCCTGGCGCAACGGCGTGCTGGCGCTGTATCTGGCCTCCGGGCTGAGCCTTTCCACCCTGGTCTCCCGGTTGCCGGCGGTACGTGACGCGCTGGGGCTCAGCCACGGGGAGGTCGGCCTGCTGCTGCTGTGCATGACCGCCGGTTCCTTCGCCTCGGTCTCGGTCTCCGGGGCCGTGGTGATGCGCCTGGGCTCCAAACGCACCCTGCGCTTCGCCGCATCGCTGACCGCGATCGCGCTGGCCCTGGTGGGGGTGGCCGCCGCCGGATTCAACTCGTTGGCCGCCACCGGGGTGGCATTGGTGCTCTTCGGAGTCGGGAACGCGGTCTGGAACGTGTCCTCCAACGTCCAGGGGGCGGCCATGGAACGGGCCCTGGGCGTACCGATCATGCCGGTGCTGCACGGCTTCTTTTCCGTGGGCACCGTGCTGGGTGCCGCGGCCGGCGCCCTGGGAGCGGCGCTGCACCTACCGATTTCCTGGCACTTCGCGATCCTCTCGGTCGTGGTGCTGGCCCTGATCGTCACCGGCACCCGGGCCTTTCGGGCCGATCCCTCCAACCAGGGCAGCGGGCACTCCAATAGCTCGCTGTTGGCCGATGGCTGGCGCGAACCGCGCACCCTGGTGCTCGGGGCGCTGGTGCTGGGCATGGCGCTGGCCGAGGGCGCGGCGGGGGACTGGGTGGCGCTGGCGCTGGCCGACGGCTATGACGCGATCAACTCCGTGGGTGCCGTGGGCTACGGCGTCTTTGTCACGGCCATGACCCTGGCTAGGCTGGGCGGCGGGCAGATCCTGAAGCGGCTGGGGCGCGTGTTGGTCCTTCGGCTCTCCGCGGCGTCCACCCTGGCCGGGTTGCTGCTCTTCGTCTTTGGTCCCTCCATCCACACCGCCTTCGCGGCCCTGGTGTTGTGGGGCCTGGGCGTGGCCATGTGCTTCCCGGTGGCCATGAGCGCTGCCTCCGATGACCCGATGCGGGCCGCGGCACGCGTCTCGGTGGTCTCCACCATCGGCTACGGCGCGTTTTTGGGCGGGCCGCCGCTGCTGGGCCTGTTGGCGGATAAGATTGGCCTGCTGCACGCCCTGGGCTACGTGGGCATCCTCGTGGCCATCTCCTTCTTCCTGGCCCCCGCCGCGGCAGAAGCCAAGAAGAACCCTGGCACGACCCCCTCCCCCTCGACCCCCAAGAACTAAGGCGCAAACCACCGTGAACACCCAGCTGCTCGCACCCCTGACCACCACCGGCGTCGGCGGCCCCGCCGGCATCTTCATCCGTGCGGACACCGAGGAGCGGATTACCGCCGCGCTCAGCGCCGCCGACGCGGCCGGGGAGGACCTGCTGATCGTTGCCGGTGGCTCGAATCTTTTGATCGACGACGCCGGGTACGCCGGCACGGTGCTGCAGATCGCCAACCGAGGGGTGGTGATCGGCAAGGAGTTATCCGACGGGCGCATCCGCGTGGACATCGCTGCCGGGCACCCGTGGGACGATGCCGTCGCCCAAACCCTGGCCGCGGGGCTCTCCGGGCTCGAGGCGCTCTCCGGGATCCCCGGATCGGCCGGGGCCACCCCGGTGCAGAACGTTGGCGCGTACGGCTCCGAGGTCGCCCACACGTTCCTGGAGGCCAAGGTGTATGAGCGTGCCACCGGGCGCACCACCTACTTCGGCAACGCGGGGCTGGGCTTCGGCTACCGCGACTCGCTGCTCAAGCGCAGCACCACCAACGGCTCCCCGCAATACGTGGTCCTCGAGGTGTCCTTCGCCCTTCAACGCAGCAACATCTCGGCACCGATCCGCTACCAGGAACTGGCCAAGTCCCTGGACGTTGAGGTCGGCCAGGGCGCCGATGCATCAGCGGTGCGCACCACGGTCCTGGGTTTGCGCGCCTCCAAGGGCATGGTGCTGGACGCTGCGGACCGCGATACCTACTCCACCGGCTCCTTCTTCACCAACCCGATCGTTCCTGCCGAGGTGCTCGGCTCGCTGCCCGAAGGCACACCGAATTTCCCGGTGGACACCCCGGGGAAGGTCAAGCTCTCAGCGGCCTGGCTGATCGATCGGGCCGGCTTTGCCAAGGGCTACGGGCTCGAAGGCACCGACGGTGAGGCACTGGCCGCCGGGCGGGCCTCGCTGTCCACCAAGCACACCCTGGCCATCACCAACCGCGGGGACGCGACCAGTGCGGACATCCTGGCCATTGCCCGGGCCGTGCGTGCCGGGGTGCAAACGCGCTTCGGCATCGAACTGCACAACGAACCGCTCTTGATCGGCTGCGCCCTGTAAGGAATCGTGGGACACACCATGGCCCCCAAAGAACTGCAGCTCACAGCCGCGCAACGCAGAACCGTCGCCCGTCTGCGCCTGGCCGCCCAGGGACTGCTGCCCGGTATTCCGCCGGGCACCAGCAATGCCCCGGCCACCACGCCCGGCCACGTTCTTGAGGCCCTGGGCATGATGCAGGCCCAAGACCTATCCCAGGGATGCTGGGCCGTGGGGGTGCGCCTGCCAGGCTCGGGACTCAGCGATATCCATGCGGCACTGGCCAACGGGTCAATCATCCGCTGCTGGGGTGCGCGCGGCACCCTGATGCTTGTATCCCCGCAGCTGCACGGCACCCTGCTATCGGTGACGGCACCGCGGATGAATGCCACCATGGCCACCACCCGGGCGCAGGAAAACATTACCGAGGACGAAATCGGGACGCTGGCCCAGGTGGCGCGTGAACGCTGCGCCGGGGCCGGTGCCACCCGCGCGCAGCTGCTGGCATCCTTTGCCGCCTCCGGCTCCAGTCTTGCGGGGCAGCGCGGCTACCACCTGATCGTGGCCGTCAGCCTGCGCGGGGTGATCGTTCAGGGTCCCATGGAACCGGGCAGCGCGACCCGGCAACTGTTCCTGGATGCCGCCGAATGGATCCCGGACGCCGGGCAGCCAACCGATGCGGCCGCGGCCCTGGTCCTGCTGGTGCAACGCTATTTTGAATCCCACGGCCCAGCGACGATCGCCGATTGCGCGTGGTGGCTGGGGGTACCGCTGACCCCGGTACGCGCCGCGGTGCGTGAACTGGGCCAGGGACTGGGCAGCACCGAGCTCGGCGGAGTCACCTACCACTATGCTCCGGCGCACGCGGAGCGTTGGGCGAAGCCGCCCGGGGCACGCAGCGTCCTGGCCCTGCCGGGCTTTGACGAGTTTTTGCTCGGCTACCGGGACCGCTCGGCGACCTTGCCGGTCGAGCACGCCCAGGCGGTCACCCCGGGTAAAAATGGGATTTTCTTGCGCACCGTGGTCGCCTCCGGGCAAACCATCGGCACCTGGCGACCCGTTGGCACGGGCACCGGCAAGGGCACCTCCGGCAGCAGTACATCTGCCACCGGCGCGGCGCATCCCGGGGGATTTGTGCCCTTTGAGCCCGGTTTAGGACCGGTCCGCGCCCGGCAGATCACCGCCCGGCTGCAGTCTCAGCTGGAGTTCGGAAAGCACTGAGCAGCGGGTCGGCACAGGCCTGCAACAGGTGGCCATAACGCCCCCAAAGTAGGACAGCAAAAAGGCCGGCCGCTGCCCCTGCCCACCTCAATCGGGTGACGGGGCCGGCGACCGGCCTCACCTGCGTGAGGCTGCTGGGTTAGAGACGGCCCTGTGCGATGGCCAGCATGCGGCGCAGCGGCTCGGCGGCGCCCCAGAGCAGCTGGTCGCCCACGGTGAAGGCGGAGATGTACTTCGGGCCCATTTCCAGCTTGCGGATGCGTCCCACCGGGATATCCAGCGTGCCGGAGGCCGCAACCGGGGTCAGCGCGTCGACCGTGGCTTCCTTGGTATTCGGAATCACCTTGGCCCACTCATTGTCCGTGGCCAGCAGCGATTCGATCTCGGAGACCGACAGGTCCTCGGTGAGCTTGAGGGTCAGCGCCTGGGAGTGCGAGCGCATGGCGCCGATGCGGACACAGAGCCCGTCGACGATGACCTTGTTCTGCTCGGTGTTGCCCAGGATCTTGTTAGTTTCCACCCCGGCCTTCCACTCTTCCTTGGACTGCCCGTTGCCCAGATCCGCGTCGATCCACGGGATCAGTGAGCCGGCCAGCGGCACACCAAACTGGGTGGCATCCAGTCCGCCGCGCTGGGCGGCCAGGACCTTCTGATCGATCTGCAGGATCGCGGAGGCCGGGTCGTTCAGCTCGGAGGAGACGTGGCTGTTGATGTCCCCGAACTGGGTCAGCAGCTCGCGCATGTGCCGCGCTCCGCCGCCTGAAGCAGCCTGGTAGGTCATCGCGGTGCCCCATTCGACCAGGCCGTTTTTGAACAGTCCGCCCAGGCCCATGAGCATGCAGGAGACGGTGCAGTTACCGCCCACAAAGTCCTTGGTGCCCGAGGCGAGCGAGGCATCGATGACGTTGCGGTTGACCGGGTCAAGCACGATCACCGAGTCGTCGTTCATCCGCAGGGTGGAGGCCGCGTCGATCCACAGGCCGTCCCAGCCGCGTGAGCGCAGTTTCGAGTGAACTGCGGTGGTGTAATCCCCGCCCTGGGCGGTGACGATAATCGGCAGCTTGGCCAAGGTATCAATGTCGTAGGCGTCCTGCAGGGCGGGCGCGCCGGAGGCAAAGGCCGGGGCAGCGCCGCCAGCGTTGGAAGTGGAAAAGAACACGGGGTCGAGATTCGCGAAGTCGCCTTCGTCCTGCATGCGTTGCATCAGGACGGAGCCGACCATGCCGCGGTAACCGACAAAACCAACAGAAGAAGTCATATCTCCAGCTTAAGGGGTCAACGGCGCGGGCCGGACATTGGGTTACGTGCCTGCCCAATGCCGGGCTACGGCAGGTTCAGATTCGCGCCCAACAACGGCTTGGGCAGCTTCCGGGCCTTGCGCAGCTTGCGGGCACGGTGCTCGGCTAAGCCCAGGTGCATGAAGTACCAGGCGAGGGCGGCACCGAACGCCGCAAGAAAGCACAGCCCGACTCGCTCACCGGTGGTGGCGTCCTGCACACCAAACATGAAGCTGGCCAGCGCCAGGGCACCAATCCAGCACAGTGTCCCGGCAATAAGCATGCCGGGGCCGGTGCTGATCTTTGCCCCCGAACCTCCGGTCACGAAGCCGATCTCCTCGCGCCTGTAGCTGAACAGCTCACCGTCAACGGTGCGCAGCAGGTGAGGTTTTTCGCCCGCGGCCCGAAGCTCTTCGTGGGCCAGCATAACGACCCTGTCGCGTTCATCACGTGCAGGGTCGTAGTACCTGAACATCGACTTTTTGGCTTGGGGTGGCTCCGGCGGGCGCTGGCTCATTTGACCGGGTTTTCACCCTCTTCGGCCAGCAGTGCCTTGCGTATGCCCACCAGCTTGAGCGAGCCGAAGGCGAAGATTTGAGTGAAGACCAGCAGCAGCACCAGGCCCATGATCTTGGACCCGGTCAGGACCATGAACAGGCCCAGCCCGGCGAAGATCAGCGCGAACAGCGGGAAGAGCATATAGCCGAGCACAAAGAGTCCCTCGGGGCTGGTTTTCAGCGCGTTGATGGCGTCCTTCATGCCTTCTGCTCCCATGCCTCGACGCGGTACTGCGTGCCGTTGGCAGCGGTGAGCCAGCCGGAATCCGGTTCCGAGAGCATCTTGCTCCAGGACGCACCCAGTACCGGGGCGGTGGTGTCGCCCTGGGGGGAGACGTTGATGATGGTCTTGACGGCCAGGTGGGCCAACGGTGAGAACGCGGTGTAGATTTCGCCGCCGCCGATGACCCAGATTTCCTGGGCGCCCTCGGCCGCGCGGGCTGCCTTCAGTGCGGCCTCGGTGCTGGCCACCGGCACCGCTCCTGCGCCGCGCAGCGCGGCGTGGCGGGTTTCATCTCGGGTGATCACGATGTTGGTACGCCCGGGCAGCGGGCGGAACCTGTCCGGGAACGACTCCCAGGTTTTACGTCCCATGATCACCGGGTGTCCGGCGGTGGTGGCCTTGAAGTGGGCCAGGTCCTCGGGCAGGGACCAGGGCATGGCGCCGTCTGCGCCGATGATGCCGTCGGCTGCTTCGGCCCAGATCATGCCGATGCGTTCGAGGGCGGTGGTTTCGGCGCGGTGTCCGGCGCTGTTGTCTTGGTTGCTCATACGGCGATGGGGGCCTTAATCGTCGGGTGGTGTTGGTAATCCTCGATCACGAAGTCCTCGAGGGTGTAGTCGAAGATCGAATCGGGGGTGCGGGTGATGCGCAGGCGTGGGTACGGGTAGGGTTCCCGGGTCAGCTGCTCGGTGACCTGTTCGATGTGGTTGTCGTAGATGTGGGTGTCCCCGCCGGTCCAGATGAACTCGCCGGGTTGCAGGCCGAGCTGGTCGGCCATCATGCAAGTCAGCAGCGAGTACGATGCGATGTTGAATGGGACGCCCAGGAACATGTCGGCGCTGCGCTGGTAGAGCTGGCAGGAGAGTATGCCGTCGGCCACATAGAACTGGAAGAACGCGTGGCAGGGCGGCAGCGCCATGTTCTGGACCTCGGCGACGTTCCAGGCCGAGACGATGTGCCGGCGTGAATCCGGGTTGCTGCGCAGCGAATCCATGACCTGGGTGATCTGGTCGATGTGGGATCCGTCCGCGGTGGGCCAGGAGCGCCACTGTACCCCGTAGACCGGTCCCAGTTCGCCGTTTTCATCGGCCCACTGATCCCAGATCTTCACCCCGTTCTCACGCAGGTAGGAGGTGTTTGAATCCCCGCGCAGGAACCAGAGCAGTTCCACGGCCACGGACTTGAAGTGCACCCGCTTGGTGGTGATCAGCGGGAAGGATTCGGAGAGGTCAAAGCGCATTTGTCGGCCAAACACACTTGAGGTTCCGGTGCCGGTCCTATCGCCCTTGGCGGTGCCATGGGCCAGGACGTCACGCAGCAGGTCTTCATACGGGGTTTGAACCGTCGGTTGAATCGTCACCGCATCAGTCTAACCGCGGCCCGAGCGATCAGGAGGGGATCAACGCCATGGACAATACAAATGCGCTCATGATCACCACAAAACCGATGGCGATTAATTTTCCCGTGCGGTGTCCCACATTGATGGTGCTGCCGGATCCCATCCCGGAGCGCTGCGGTACCAAGATGGCCGGGTCTGCCGGATCGTTGTAGAGGATCCCCGAGATCCACAGTGCATCTTCGCGTGCCTCGTCGTCGCTGGGTGCCAGACCCAGTTCGGCGGCCCGGGCCCGTCCCCAGCGGGCACCGAGCCAGTACAGCAGCAGGGCCAGCGGCAGTAGCAGCGCGGATCCGATGGCCAAGGGCCACATCGGCATGGAGATACCACCGTGGATCCCGGCGAGGAATCCGTCGCTGACCACAGTGACGATACCGAGTCCGATCAACCCCATGAGCATGGCGGTGGAACGGATCATGGCGATGCGCCCGATACTCTTCCACGCGCTGGCCTCCGGGTCCGATGGCAGCATCGCCCCGAGCACCACCGCCAGAAATGCCAGAAACACCACGACCGCGGCACCGATAAACAGCGGCATGAACACCGTGCCGATGCTCTTGGCGGAGAATTCGTCGGGCAGCCCATCGGCACCCCAATGAGTCGGCACGGAATCGGGTAGGCCCGCGTAAGCGCGCGCTCCCAGCAGCGCGCAGGCCCCGAGCAGCATCAGTGCCGCGGTAAAGAAAAGCCAAGGCCAATGCCGGCCTCGCAAGGGCGGGAGGGTGTCGGCCGTGGGATCGTACATCGTCATGAGCTGAGCCTATCCGGTGGCCCGAAGCCTGCCCTGGAGCAGCGAGAGCAAGGTGGCATCCTCGATGCCTGCGGCGCGCGAAGCGGTGATGAGTTCACTGATCCGCAACTTGATTTCCTCCTCGGCTGCTAGCTTGCTGCCCGAGGGGGTGTGGGTCACCACGGTGCCGAGCCTGCGCCGGGATTCGATCAGCCCCAGGGCCTCGAGTTCCTTGTAGGCCCGGGCGACGGTCCCGGTGGCCACTCCCAGGTCCGTGGCCAGCGCCCGCACCGTGGGTAGGCGGGAGCCGTTGGCCAGCTGACCCACGGCGATCAGTGAGGCGATCTGCGTGCGGATCTGTTCGAACGGCGGAGTGGCGTCGCGTAAATCGACGGTGACTAGGACGCTCAATGGTTACTCGGGGTCCGCGCTGGGGACTGGGGCCGCGGGGTGCGGTAGGCTGTCGCCGCCGGAAGCAGGAACAGCACAACACCCAGCACCAGGCAGATGAGCTGGAGGCCGGAGGATTCGAATCCGAGGTAGGGGTCCGACACATAGCCGAAGTCGGTCGGGGCCCAATAGCTGGGGTTAGCCAGCAGTCCGGCGGTGAACAACGAAGCACCGCCGAAGGTGCGAGCCCCACGCTGAGCCACCAACACCCGTAGCTCGTGATCTTCTCTGGCGTCGGCCCCGCGCAGCATTGGCCGGCGCGCGGCCAACCGGTACAAGGCCCGGGCAAGTGCCGCGGTGAGCAACAAGATTCCCAACAACCACCACGCGCCGGAGGTTAGGGCCGGTGGGCCCTTGATGAGGGCAGTGGCGATGCTGGCCACGCCGGTGGCCGCCGCCAGGCACAGCACCACCACGAACCAGGTGGGCAGCAGACCGGTGCGTGGCTGCCCGGGGGCGATGCTGCCGCCAAGCCGGTGCGAAACGATCCAGGCAGCCAGTGCTTGGAGTAGGAAGTATCCACCGATGACCAGCAGTAAGGTGAGCGCGTGTGAGGCCAGCTCGTCTCGGTGCAGCTGAACATCGGAGGAGGAGTACGAGGTCCAGGCCGGGACCATCGCCAGCATCATTACGGCGATGATGGAAGCTCCTTGGGCCAGCAACAGGAAGTCCCGGGCCTTGGAAAATGCTGCGGACGGCGCGCCGGGTCGCAGCCCGGTGAACGAAGCCGAGGCGGCGAGCTTCGGAGGTCCAAAAGCAACGATGAGCACCAGCACCAGCAGCATCCAGAGCGTGGCCCCGCCCTGGAAGGCATTGGCGTAGTCCAGGCCGATCGAAGACGGGACGGAGCCGGAATCGCCGACGGGGAGGCCCCAGTCGGCCCGGGCCCGGATGCCCTCGCTGATGTAGTTCAAGGAGGCCATACCGAAGCCGGTCACCACCCAGATCGTGGTGCGCAGTAGCCGGTTGATCCAGATCTCGCGCAGCACCGCGTTGTCCGCGGCATCCAGGGAATCCAGCGGCGGGCGGCGAATGACCGTGGTGGCCGCAGCCAGGGAACCCAGCAGTACCAGTCCCAGACCGCCGAGCAGATAGGGGCCGACTTCCTCGCCGGGCCGGGTGCCGGAGATCGGCGTGATCAGGGGCTCGTTCTCGGCAGCGTCGGCCTCGGCACGGGTGATGTATTGCCCGGGGTCGTCCAGGTCAAGGACGTAGCCGTCCTCATCAACGGGGTTGCCGTATCCGTCGGTGCCGCCGTCGTAAATCGGCAGTCCCATGGAGGCGGAAGGGTCGTTGCCCGCTCGGTCCGGGGCGCCGGCATCGGTCCACGCCACGATGACCAGCGCGGTGCTGAGGATGGTGCTCAGCAGCAGGAATCCGGCGAGGAATTTGGGGATGGCGGTCTTGATGCTGCGTACCTGAAGCGAGGCCGAGCGGACCGGTTTCAGATGTCGTGGCCAGGTGAACTGCCCCAGGATGTAGACGATGCCCAGCCAGAGTCCGGGGGCCGCGGCGTGCATGATCAGTGTCGGGACGCTGGCGCTGGCATTGCCGGTCTCGAGAAGCAGATTTTCCCCGGGGTTCACCCAGAGGTTGGCGAGCCCGGAGGTGCCCGACGCGAAAAACGCGATCAGCGCGGTCCAGAAGGCATGCCGGGAGATGGCGGCGGTGGCATGGGACGCTCTAGGCTCGGCGACGAGGAAGCGCAGCAGCAGGTAGATCAGTGCCGCCGAGATGGCTAGGCCGGAACCGATGGCGGTGAACGCGCCGATCATAAGGGGACCCCTTTGGTAGGACTTTGTATCAATGTATCAACTCATTGAGACAATGTCCGCTCACCAGAGGGATTGCGCGGCCGACGCGGCCAAATTGTTACCGAAAGCTGGCTCAGGCCAGCAGGTCGTTGTACTCCGGGTAACGACGCAGGTAGTCCTGCACGTAGGAGCACTCGGGGATGATCTTGAGGTTTCGTGCGCGCATGTCCTCGAGGACCAGGGTGACAAGTGCCCGGGCGTAGCCGTGGCGACCGTATTCCTCGTTGATGATGGTGTGTTGCAGGGTGGCAACCTCACCCTCGACGCTATAGCCCAGGAAGCCGACGTAGGTGGCCCCGTGCCACAGGCCATAGCGGCCGCGATCCTCGTCGTGGTCCAGCCGCAACCCCTGGTGCGCGATCTTGGCTTCGGAACCCTGGGCTTGCTGCGAATTGTGGTGGGACATGCTGCACTCCTTGAACCTTTTAAACACACCCGCGGCGCCGCGCCTAGCGGTCGCCTGGTTTCAGACTACCGCTTGATGCTGTGACTAGTCATCAAAGGCTTCGTAAACTTCCACCGAAACGATTTTGCGCTTGCCGGAGGCCGTTTGGTGAAGCACAATGACCGCCCCGGGACGCAAATAGGGGTCGGTCTGGGGCAGGAATGTGGCCAGTGCGGCATCCATCCGCAAACGGAGTTCGGCCAGCACCAGCGGCAGCACCGGCCGGTGCGTACACACGGCCTGCGCGCGACGCCGATCCAGCAATTTGGCGATGGTCCGTCGGGCCTTGTCCGGGTTCCGCTTGGCCCCGTGTTCGGTGATGGAGGCCAGCATCTTCACGGTGGAGTGTTGCTGTTTCACGTAGGGCGCGATGGTCTGCACGCAGCGGGTCCACGGGCTGGAAGCGATCTTGCCCGGGCGCCAGGAATCCAGCAGCTTGGCCACGGACAGCGCCTGGCGCTGCCCGGTGGCGGCCAGCGGGCGTTTGCCTTCTTCGCGGGTCCAATTGGAGCGCGGCTTGGCCTTGGCGTGGCGCACCACCACAAAGGCGTGAGTGTCCAGCTCTCCGGCCCGGTGCGCGGCAACCAGCCCCTCAAGCGGTTCCAGATCTCCGGGGTTGGTCAGCCACTTCCGTGCCACCTCGGGGCTCGCCCAACGTACGGCGTCGACTTCTTTCCCATCGGGGACCGGAGCGGTCCCCGGGGCCTTGGCCGCCCAGTAGTAGACGACCTTGGGCCCGGCTCCCACCGGATAGGCCATCGCCGGCAATGGGATGCCCAGCTGGATATCCAACCCGACCTCTTCGAAGACCTCACGGGTGGCGCACTCGGGCAGGGTTTCCCCGGCGTCGATTTTGCCCTTGGGCCAGGACCAATCGTCATACCGCTCACGGTGGATCATCAGGACTTCCAGCCCGTGACCGTTGATCCTCCAGATCAGCGCGCCTGCCGCCAGGACGGAAAAAATACCGGTGCGGATGGACTCGGAATCACTTGAACGCACGAAATGCACTGTCCCTAACGCCTGACCACGGTCCGCTGGCGGGTGCGCGATTCGATCAGCCAGGATTGGATGTCGATCAGCGGCAACCCGTCGGCGTCCTTGTGGTGCCGGGTCCAGTCGCCTTCGGAATCCAGGTGCCAGCTGGCGGTGCCCGGATCCATGTAGCGGTCAAGCAGTGCGACCAGCTCCGCGGTGTCTTCCCTGCTGCTCAGTGACACCAGCGCCTCGACGCGGCGGTCCAGGTTTCGGTGCATCATATCCGCGGACCCGATGAACACCACCGGGGATCCGGCGTTGTGGAACATAAACACCCGGGAGTGCTCCAAGAACCGCCCCAGCACCGAGCGGACCGAAATGTTCTCGCTGAGCCCCGGCACTCCGGGGCGCAGCGCACAGATCCCGCGCACAATCACATCGACTCTTACCCCGGCCTGCGAGGCACGGTAGAGCGCGTCGATGATCGCTTCGTCGACCATCGAATTGACCTTGATGACCACCCGGGCCTCGAGCCCGGCCTTGCGGTTGGCGATCTCCGCTTCGATCTTGTCGATCAGCCCCGAGCGCAACGAACGCGGGGCGACCAACAGGCGTTTAAACGTGGAGCGCGGGGCGTAGCCCGAGAGCTGGTTGAAGAGTCGTGAGAGATCCTCGCCGACCGCGTCGTCACTGGTCAGCAGCCCCAGATCCTCGTAGTAGCGGGCAGTGCGCGGATGGTAGTTGCCGGTGCCGATGTGGCAGTAGCGGCGCAAGCGCTCGCCCTCCCGGCGGATCACCAGGGAAAGTTTCGAGTGGGTTTTCAGGCCCACGATCCCGTAGACCACGTGCACCCCGGCCTGCTCGAGCTTCCGCGCCCAGGAGATGTTGGCCTGCTCGTCGAACCTGGCCTTGATTTCCACCAGCGCGAGCACCTGTTTGCCGGCCTCGGCGGCGTCGATGAGCGCATCCACGATCGGCGAATCGCCACTGGTGCGGTACAGCGTCTGCTTGATGGCCATGACCTTGGGGTCGGCGGCGGCCTGCTCCAAGAACGCCTGCACACTCGTGGAGAAGGAGTCATAGGGGTGGTGCAGCAGGATGTCGCGCCGGCGCATCGCAGCAAACATGTTGGCTGCCTTGGAGGTCTCCGATTCGTTCAGATGCCGGGAGGTGTGGGCCAGGTGCTTGGGGTAGTGCAAATCGGAGCGGTCGATGTTCGCGATCACGCTCAGCCCGCGCAGATCCAGCGGGGCGGGCAGCGCAAAGACCTCGTCCTCCTCGACACCGAGCTCGCGCACCAGCAGGGCCCGGATGTTCGCCGAGATGTCATCGACCACCTCGAGGCGTACCGGGGGACCGAAGCGGCGGCGCAGCAGTTCCTTCTCCAGGGCCTGGAGCAGGTTCTCCGCGTCGTCCTCCTCGACCTCGAGGTCCTCGTTGCGGGTGACGCGGAAGGAGTGGTGCTCGACGACCTCCATGCCCGGGAACAGGTAATCCAGGTGCTCGGCGATGACGTTTTCCAGCGTGATGAAGCGGGCGACGCGGCCGGCGGAATTCCCGGCGCGCGGCCCGTCCACGGAGATTAGCCTCGGCATCATGTCCGGGACCTTGAGCCGGGCGAAGAGCTCCTTGCCGGACACCGGGTTGCGCACCACCACCGCGAGGTTCAGCGAGAGCCCGGAAATGTAGGGGAAGGGATGGGCCGGGTCCACGGCCAGCGGGGTGAGGATCGGGAAGACCTGGTCAATGAACCAGCGGCGCTGCTCCTCGCGGGCGCGCTCATCAAGGTCCTCCCAGCCCACCAACAGGATCTGTTCCTTTTGCAGCTGAGGGCGCACCTTCTCGGAGAAGACCTTCGCGTGGCGCAGCTGCAGGGCGTGGGCATCGGCCAGCAACATTTCCAGCTGGTCGATGGGGCTCATGCCCGCGGCGGAGGGCACGGCCAGTCCGGTGGCGATGCGGCGTTTGAGGCCGGCGACGCGCACCATGAAGAACTCATCGAGGTTCGAGGAGAAGATCGAGAGGAAATGCACCCGCTCCAGCAGGGCCAGTTCCTCATCCTCGGCCAGCTCCAACACCCGGGCGTTGAAGTGCAGCCAACTCAGTTCCCTATCCAGGAATCTGTCGTCGGCGAAGTCGCCGTCAGGGATCGGTGAGGGCGCGAAATCGGGCACCTCGATCCGGTCCTGGGTGGCCCGGGCGGCGGGAACATCGGTAATGCCCAGTGAGGAGGTGGCTGGCTGCGGGTCCATGGCTGTTGCCCCTAGCGTGGAATTTTCATGTTGCCGCGTGTGACCACGGCGTGCCGCGGAAATTTCTCACGCGGCATTGCGTCGTTATTACCTTACCGAATCGGATGGGCGCAGAGGTGCGTACATGACGTCGACGTCCCATTTGGTGAAGCCCAGCTTCCGGTAGAGGGCGAGCGCCGCGGTGTTGTCCGCATCCACGTAGAGCATCAGCGCCTCGAGGCCCAGCGAATTCAGGTGGTCGATGCCCGCGAGGGTGAGCACCTTGCCCAGTCCGGTGCCCTGCGCCTCGGGGATCACCCCGACCACGTAAATCTCGCCCAGGCCCTGGTGTTCCCCGGTGGTGGGGGAGGAAAGCGCGGGGTGCACCTTGGTCCAGTGGAAGCCCAGGATTTTGCCGTCTGTATCGACGGCCAGCAGGAAGCCTGCCGGGTCGAACCAGTCCTCGGCCATGCGTGCGGCCAGGTCCGTATCGGTCATCGCACCCTGTTCGGGGTGATGGGCGAAGGCCGCGGCGTTGGCAGCAACCCAGCCCGGTCCGTCGGTGGCCGGATCGAAAGCACGGATGGTGATGCCCTCGGGCACCACGGGGGCCGGCACCGCGGTTCCTGCCACCATGCGCATGCGCCAGAGTTCACGCACCGGGGCGTAGCCGAAGCGTTCGGCCAGTTTTGCCGCTGCCTCGTGGTTGCCGTGCGCCCAGGCCCGCAGCGTGTTGCTGCCGATGGCACCGGCCAGTGCTGTGACTAGGGCAGCGCCGATGCCGTTATCGCGGCAAGAGGGGTGCACCACCATTTCCAGGGTGCCCGGTGCCTCGTCGGTGCCGCGCACCGCCACGGCGGCGCCGACCAAATCGGTGGACACCGTCTCATCATCCTGACCCAGGTAGGCGTAGGCGCCCACCAGCAGGGGCGCTGCCGAGGCGCTACGCAGCTCCACGAGGGTCTGCTCACTCAGTGGCGGGTTGCCGTCGGCTTCCTCGGCCGCTGCCACCAGACACTGCAGGGCCAGGGCCACCTCGGATTCCGGGGTTCCGGTGACGATCTCGATGCTGACTTCGGGGTTCGGTGCGGCGCTCATACAACCCAAACTAGCGCAGCGGCGCCGAGGCGTCGATGTTCTCGGTGGTTTCGTGGCGTGCCGGAGCGAATCGGTACCCTACGTTACGCACCGTGCCGATGAGCTGCTCATGGTCGGAGCCCAGCTTGGCGCGCAGCCGGCGCACGTGCACATCCACGGTCCGGGTGCCTCCGTAGTAGTCATAGCCCCAGACCTCGTGCAGCAATTGCTCACGGGTGAAGACCCTCCCCGGGTGCTGTGCCAGGTATTTGAGCAGCTCGAATTCCTTGTAGGTGAGGTTCAGCGGGGCGCCGTGGACCTTGGCGGTGTAGCTGGCCTCATCGATCATCACCCCTGCGGCACGGATCGGTGTTCCCGCCGCGGCGGCGGCCCCGGTGGGGGCCGCCTTGGCGATGGCCAGCCGCAGTCGGGCCTCAACCTCGGCAGGCCCGGCGGTGTTAAGCAACACATCGTCAATCTGCCAGGCGGCGGAGATCGCGGCCATGCCGCCCTCGGTGAGCACCAGCAGCAAGGGGGAGCTGACCCCGGTGGTGCGCAGCAGTTGGCACAGTGTGCGTGAACCGGCCAGGTCCTTGCGGCCATCGACCAGCAACACCTCGACGCCCTCGGCCGCCAATAGCGCGCTTCCAGCGGCAGGCAGCACCCGGACCTCGTGCGAGAGCAGCCCCAGGGCCGGGATGACCTCGGCGGAGAGCTCCGGGCTGTTGGTGAGCAGTGCGATCACTGCCATCGGGTCCTCCGGCGGGCTTGATGAAGATGGATCACCGATCGGCCTCCGCTCCCTCGTGAGGTGGTCCGGAAGACGGGGCCCGCAGCACGGGCCCTGCCTGACGGGTCGCGCGGTGGATGCGTGGGGACCGATCGGTACTTAGGTTTTGAAGTATAGATTGCTGTGGGTTTCGGCGATGTTTCGCGCCCCGGCCTCACTGGTCGCCCGATCCGCGCTGATCCACCAGCGAGGACACCCGCCGGGCCAGGACAGGGACTTGGCCCCGGGAACCGAGATGGTGCCGGGGCCATCGGCTCGGACACAGCTGGCGCGCGGGAACGGAAATGGCGGCCCGTGACGCGGGATAAGGCAGGATAGATGCCGTGAGACTCAAAGTTTTGGCCACAGGAACCATCGGGTTGGCGCTGCTGGTGGGTGCCGGATACCTGCCCAACAACAGCCACTGGCCGGTGACGGCAGTAACGCTGCTGCTGCTTGCCGCCTTCGCCCTGGGTTGGCCGCGGCTGATGCGGGCCTCGAGCCCCAACCCGCTCTCGGTGGTGATCTTCGGTATCTCCGCCGCGGCGACCCTGCTCGGGGTCATGGCCGATCCGCTGCCCACCCTGGCCTGGGTGGCACCGAGCGTTGCAGCGGGCGTCGTGCTGGTCTTCCTGACCCAATTGGTGCGCGGCACCGATGCCAGCAAACGCCTGGAATCCGCGGCCGTGGGCATCACCGGCATGCTGGTGGCGAGCTTTGGCTCCGGCTGGGCGGCGTTGGGCGCCCAAGAGCCCTGGCGGGCCGGTGCCCTGATGGCAGGGATCAGCATCCTGGCGGCCGCCGCGGCCGGTGTGCTGCGCCTGCCCGACCGCATTGCCTTCCCGCTGGGTTTTGTGCTGGCGGTGCTCGCCGGCGGCGCGGCAAGCCTATTGCACCCGAGGATCGAGCTGGTCCCGGCGCTGGTCCTCGGTGCCGCCTGCGGGCTTGTTGTCGTCGGCTTCCGGGCCATGCTCGTGTCCCTGGGCGGGCCGCGTAGCACCGTGCAGGCGCTGGGTGCGGCCCTGGCCCCGCTGCTGGTGTGCGGATCCGTCACCTGGTACGTGCTGCTGATCCTGGTCTGATCCCGCCGGATCCCTCCTGCTGCAGTTGGGGGAAGCCGCGAGAAGACACCGGAGGGTCGTGTTTGATGGCGTGGCTGACGTCATGAAAGAGGCGTACAGCGCCCAGAAGCGGTTAGGATGGTGGCATGAACGAATACCTTGGACTCGAAATCTTCTTCCTCTCGTTGCTGGTCGTCGCAGGCCTGGGCATGGCCGGCTTTGCCGGACTTGTCGTCGCGCGCCTCTTCAAGGGTCAGAAGTAGAAAACCACTAGCAGTAAAGAAGTAACGCACGATGGCGATCGAGATTCCCACAGACCTGACCCCCGAACTGGTTCCGCTGTCCTGGCTGATCGGCACCTGGGAAGGGACCGGCCGCCTTGGCGACGGCGAAGCCGACGATGGGCATTTCCTGCAGCGGATGAGCTTCACGCAGAACGGTTTGCCGTTCCTGGAGTACCGCTCCGAAACCTGGATCACCGACGAAAAGGGCGCCATCCTGCGCCCGCTGACCGTCGAAACCGGTTTTTGGTCGCTGGAACGCCCCATGCTCGAAGCGGATCCCGGACCCGGGATGATTCCGGGGGACATGGTCCCCGCCCTTCGATCGGCCGATGACGTGGAAAAATTGCGCATTGCCGAGGGCGGATTCAAGATCCAGGCCAATATCGTGCACCCCGGAGCGATTTGTGAACTCTACTACGGCGTCATCGACGGGCCGAAGATCCAATTGGCCACCGACCTGGTGATGCGCGGGACCAACGCCAAAGACTATGCCTCCGCCACCCGGATCTTCGGGTTGGTCAACGGGGATTTGTACTGGCGCTGGGATGTATCCACCGGCGGCAACGAGCTGAAGGCCCACGCATCGGCCGCCCTCAAGAAACAGGGTTAGATATGGCGAACTCGCCGTTATTGTCACGACCCGGCGCAGTTGCCGGATCAGGGATCGATGCGGGCGTCGCAGCCCACTACGGGGAACTGAACAAGGAACAACGCCAGCTGCACGACGGCACCGCAGTGGCCGACCTCTCCCACTTTGAGGTGGTGACGCTGCGCGGTGAAGACCGCCTGTCCTGGCTCAATACGCTCTCCAGCCAGGCCGTGGATAAGCTGCGCCCCGGCACCAGCACCCAGACCTTGCTGCTCACAGTGCAGGGACGCATCGAATTCGACATCCGCGTGCTGGCCGGCGAAGACACCCTCTGGCTGCTGCTCGAGCCCGGTCAGGCCGAAGAGCTAGTGGCCTTCCTGACGCGTATGCGCTTCATGATGCGCGTGGAAATCACCAACGTCTCCGAAGATTACGCGTTGCTGGGTGCCTGCGCACCACAGCCGACACTGGCGACGCACCCGGTATGGGTCGATCCATGGCCAGGGGTCACCGAGGGCGGCTACGCCTACTCCGCACCCGAGCACCCGGGCGCCGAACGTCCCTGGTTCCTCTACCTGGTGCCGCGTGATGAGCTTCAGACCGCCGTAGGGGATCTGCCGCTGGCAGGAATGCTCGCGGTTGAGGCCCTGCGCATCGCCGCCTGGCGCCCGCGCTTCGGCATGGACACCGACGAGAAGACCATTCCGCACGAACTGGATTTGACCCGCACCGCGGTGCACCTGGACAAGGGCTGCTACAAGGGCCAGGAAACCGTGGCCCGCGTGCACAACATCGGCCGGCCCCCGCGCCGACTGGTGTTCTTGCAGCTGGACGGTTCGATGCACACGCTGCCGGCTCTCGGCTCTGAGGTACGCATCGGGGAGAAGGTCGTGGGCACCCTGACCTCAGTGGCATCGCATTTCGAGGCCGGACCCATCGGGCTGGCACTGGTCAAACGGAACATCGACCCGGAATCCGACGTCGAAGTGGTGGACGAGCAGGAGCACTACGCCGCGAAGCAGGAGACCATCGTGTCGCCCGACGCCGGGCAGATCGCCGGACGCTTCACCGGGTTCCTGCGCACCCCGCGCTAAAACACTACGCAGCAAAACACCGCGCAGCACTACCCGGTGCCCGGGAAATGACGCCTCGGGAATGGTGCTGCGGCGAGCTCTGAGTCGCCGGATGCCGATACCTCACCACGATTAAAGGCCGGGCCCAGGGAATATCCCGTGGCCCGGCCTTGACCTGTCTTTACATCCCGGGGTGCAACTTCAGCGTCATCAACGACCCGACTAGCTCGAACCCGAGCGAGGTAGCCAACGCATTGGCCGCGTCTTGGCCTTCCTTGATGCGAGCCTGCGGGATCAATCCCTCGGATAGGGCATCGTCCACTGCCAGCGCCGCGGCATACCTGCCCAGCCCATGACCGCGCAGCTGCGGGTGCGCAAGCACCGTGGTGTCAGCCAACAGTCCGCCCGGTGCCCAATAACCGGCGCCCGCCACCGGGTCCTCCCGAGTGTCGGAAAACAAGGTGAAGCACTGGTCCCAGTCACCGAGCGCGGTAGATGAGGCATCGTCGCTCGGGCAGCCCAGGCGCAACTCGGCTAGGTCCTCGGGGTCAATGGAGACGGTGATGTGCTCGGAATCCACGATCTCGAACGGCTCATCGAGGTAGGTTAGCGCGTCCACGCCCAGCGAACGGACCGAGGGTGCCAGTCCGGAGGAATGCAGCAGCCCCAGAACCGCCCGGTCATCGACGAAGCGTTGGTCGGCGGCCCCGCGCAGCAGCGGGAGAAACTCCTCTGGCGCACGCACCACCTGGTGATCACCCAGATGCAGTACCTGGACCGTGTCGGTGCCGGTGGAGGGCACAAAGAGGTTCACCGGGTCGCGGTCCGGCTGCAGCCCGGAGTCGGGCACCGCAAATTCGCGGGCCCAGGACAAAGCAATGATGGCACGAGTGCCGAATTCAAGATTCACGTTTCGAGCCTAGTGCAGGAAATGCTCCATTGCTCAGCCGAAGAGGATCCGCGCTTCGTCGTAGCGTTCCTGCGGGACCGCCTTGAGGTTGTTCAGTGCCGCCTGGAACGGCACCCGGTTGATCTTGGTGCCGCGCAGCGAGACCATGGTGCCCCACGCCTCATCGGCCACTGAATCGACGGCCGCCATGCCCAACCGGGTGGCCAGCACCCGGTCGAAGGCGCTGGGTACCCCGCCGCGCTGGATGTGGCCCAGCACCGTGGCACGGGTTTCGATGCCGGTGGCGTCCTCAATGTACGGGGCCAGCTGCTCGCCGATGCCGCCCAGGCGCGGCCGACCAAATTTGTCCAGGCCGCGGTCGGAGAACGCCTCCTCGGCGCCCTCGGGGACAAACCCCTCGGCCACGACCACCAGTGGGGCGCGCCCGCGGTCTCGGGCCTCGGAGACCCAGGTGCAGATCTGTTCCATGGTGGTGGACTGCTCGGGGATCAGGATTGCGTGGGCGCCGGTGGCCATGCCTGCGTGCAATGCCAGCCAACCCACGTGCCGGCCCATGACCTCGGCGATCATGCAGCGGTGGTGGGATTCTCCGGTGGTGCGCAGCCTGTCGATGGCCTCCACGGCGATCTGGTTCGCTGTGTCGAAGCCGAAGGTGTAGTCGGTGGCGTCCAGGTCGTTGTCGATGGTCTTGGGGACCCCGACGATTTTCAGCCCGGCGTCGGAGAGCCGCTTGGCCCCTGCCAAGGTGCCCTCTCCGCCGATGGCGATGACAGCGTCGATCCCCAGGCGCTGCAGCGTCGCGGCAATATTGTCCGGGCCACCGTTCTCACCCTCGAACGCGTTGGTGCGTGAGGTGCCCAGGATGGTTCCGCCCTGCTTGGAGATGCCGCGGACCGCGTGTCGGGGAAGGTCGATGACATCCCCGTCCTTGACCCCGCGCCAGCCATCGCGGAAGCCGACGAATTCATGGTCGTAGCTTTTGATGCCGTTGAGCACCGCCCCACGGATAACAGCGTTCAATCCGGGGCAGTCTCCGCCGCTAGTCATGATCCCGATGCGCATGCAAACTCAATTCCTCGTAGTGTTCCCGATCGCCCGCGCGGTCAAGACCTCGGTGGACGTTTGGTGATGGGAGCGCGACGTTGAGCTCGGATGTGCACCCCAGTCTAACCAAGGCAGTGTGGTGATCGCCACCACTGAACCGCAACAGGCAACAAGCCGCGGGACGGACAGCAAAACAAAACACCTGCGGTTCCCTCTGTCCGTTGCTGTCGGAAGTCGGGCCGCAGGTGCTGTGGGCTTCGTCTATGGTGCGTCTTAGCGTGCCGGGCGGAGCATCTTTTGCAAGACGATCGAGTTGTCCTGGTACGGGATCAGCAGCCAAGCGACGAGGTAAAGGCCCGGGCCAATCACCGGCAGGAGGAAGCTGAGCAGCACGCCGATGCGCACCAGGGAGACATCCCAGCCGAACTTGTCGGCGATACCTCCTGCGATACCGCCCAAGAAGCGCTTGGGTCCGCGGCGGAAGGGAATCGAGCGAAGGGAGTTGTAAAAAGTGTCCATAGTGTCAAAGTCTTTCACGTCGAAGAGTGAGTTGGCTGGTGTTTGGGTGAATAAAGCATCCGGGTGCCGATGCGAGGGTTGTTTCAGGGGGTGCGGCGGGCCGCCAGGATCCCGGCGATGACCAGGATGAGTCCGGCACCTGCGACCAGTGAGATGAACAGCATCGGCGCGCTGATCTGGAAGTTCAGCAGCAAACCGGCGATCAAGGCCAGCCCGATGGCCAGCAGGATCAAACCGAAGATCAGGGTGCCGGTGGGGAAGGGTGCTGCGGGTTCAATGTTGCCGTGCTGTTTTTCGGTGTGCTGGCTCATGGTGCAACCTCGGCTTTCTCTACGTTGATTTCAATGCTGCTAAACGCTCCGTCCATCTTCAGTCGGAGTTCGGGGCCGCCGGTGTCGGCGTTCAGGACCGTGCTTCCGTTGCGGATTTGTGCGGTGGCACCATTGATTTTTTGGGATCCAAAGGCGGATTGTGAATCGATGACCACCGGGATGTTGTCAGGCACGATCAGTTTCATGGAGGAGAAGACGTTGTCGATCTCCACCGTGGTGTCCGAGGTGATGCTCGAGTAGGAGCGCAGGTCCAGTTCCCCGGAGTGGAAGACGTTGGTGGTTTCGCCATTCTCGGTGGTGGTGATGCCGCGGAACGAGGAGATCGGCCCGGAGTCCCGGAACGATCCACCGCCCCAGAGCAGCGAGAAAATCAGGGCGACGATGCCGAAGCCGACCAAGGCACCGCCGGTACGCTTGTTCAGCGCCGCGCCGATCAATCCCAGAGCGATGACGATCAAAACCACGGCGAAGCCCACGGATACCGGGTTGACCGGAAGGGTGAGCATGCCCAGCTGGGACAGCCCGGTGATCATGGCGAAGGCGAGCACCGCCAGTCCCAGGACGATCGTTGCCGCATAGCCGGGGATGGCCTTGGTACGTGCCGGGCGCGGAGCCTGCGGTGCAGAACCCGCTGCGGCCGGGGGCACTGGCCTGATCGGAGGTGTGGGAGGTCCGTTGCCGGAAGCCGGGGACGAGTGTGCTTCGCGTGTCGTTCCCGCGGTGTCACGTGGCGTCGAGGGGCTTGCCGGGGCCGCGGGATCCGCAGCCTTCGGTGTACTGCTGTCCATGGTTTGTTCCTCCTGGGGTGTCCCATTGGTCTTTCCGAGGCTGCCGAGCGGCAGCGTCGGGGTGTCCTTGCCGGCCTGATACTTCGCTGCATCCTGTGCAGTGAGCGGGCCGATCAGCGACTGAGGTGCCCCAGGGCGCAGCGGGTCCTGACCCGGGAGCACCATGGCACTGGAAACCTGGCCCTCGTGCTTGGTCCGATCGGTGGTGAACGGTACCGTCGCATCGGGCGCAGCGACATCCTGTCCTGGAGCCCGGTTATGGGGGGAATCAAAGCCGGCAGTGGGGGTGGCTGCCGGTGGCCCGAAGGGGTCGTTGTCTTGAGGTGTGTAGTGCCGGGCGTCGGGGGTCTCGTGTCCGCGTCGGGAAAAGATCAGCCAGCAGACCCCGGCGATGATCAGCAGCGTCCACAGCCCGCCGTCCCACCAACCGAAGAATCCGGAATTGTGTCCACCGAAAATCGCGGGGGAACCGACGGCTCCGACGATGCTGAACACCAGGGCACCGGTCATCCCGCTTGCCCAGCGTCCGGCGATCGCCTCCTGGAGGTGGATCTTCTGATCCTGCCCGGGCAGCAAGGCCCAGGCGATGCCGTAGAGGAACAGGCCAAGGCCCGCCACGAAGCACAAGGCGACGATGATCCCGCGGACCAGGATCGTGGAGATCCCCCAGCGTTGCCCCACCCCGGAGGCGACGCCGCCGACCCAGTTGTCCTCGCCACGGTGCAGCCCTAATTCCCGTACCCAGCGGAAGAATCCGTTTTCCCTCGATGCATCATTCATAGTTCAATCTTCGCCGAACCGTGGTGGCTTCCGCTATGGGGGTCGCCCCTGATTGAACCCTGAGTGGTACCCCGGTCGGCACCACAAACGCCGATTTCTCCGCCCGGGCGTGCTTGGATGGATACATGAGCCAAGCAACCCTGCGTCCCGCGCTGCTGCGCGGAAGCCCCCGCATCCTGGCCGGGGTGTGTTCCGGGGTGGCTGCGCACCTCCAGGTGCCGGTCAAATGGGTACGCATCGGCTTTGCCGTCTCGTCCCTGCTGGCAGGCGCGGGAATCGTACTGTACGCCTGGCTGTGGATCTTTTTGCCCAGTACCCTGGACGCGCAACGCGACGCCGCCCGGAGTACCGGGACCCGTCGCTTCACCTTGGCCGAGGAATTCGGTGGACGCACCGAGGCCACAGAATCCGATCCGGCCTCGGCGGAGCGCCAGGCATCGCTGCGCCAAATCCTCATCGGGCTGGCGTTGCTGGTGGTCGCGGCGCTGGCGGTGGCCCAACTGCTGGGCACACAAATCCGCTGGGACATCATCTGGCCGGTGCTTGTCATCGTCGCCGGAGCGGTGCTGGCCTGGACACAGCTTGACGAGGGAGGCCGTGCCGGGCTGCGCAGAAGCACCGGAGCACTGGGAGCCGCTGGCCTCGCCAGGCTGCTGGTGGGCGTGGGGCTGGTGGTCGCCGGACTACTGCTGCTGCTTTCCGGCGCGGTGGGCCTTGGCGCGCTGCTCTCCGGCCTCGCGGTGGCCTTGGCGGTGATCGTCGGACTGGTGCTGGTGCTGTTGCCCTGGGGCCTACGTTTTTGGCGTGACTATGTCTCGGAACGAGCCAACCGGGTGCGCTCGGCCGAACGCGCCGATATCGCGGCGCACCTGCACGATTCGGTGCTCCAGACCCTGGCGCTGATTCAGAAGCGGGCCGAGGACCCCGCCCGAGTGGTGGCCCTGGCCCGCTCCCAGGAGCGGGAATTGCGTTCCTGGCTGTACGACGAGTCAGAACGCACAGACGGTGAGATCGGGGAAGCGATCCGTGCCGCTGCAGCCGAAATCGAGGAACTGTACCTGGTCTCCATCAATGTGGTTATTGTCGGTGAACGCGTCGGGGCCCCCGGGCACGACGCCCTGCTGCAGGCCACCCGGGAGGCTATGGCGAACGCGGCCAAGCACGCCGGCGGTACCATCTCGGTGTATGTGGAGGCCTCGGAGGCCGCCGTGGAAGTGTTTGTGCGTGATCGCGGTGAGGGCTTTGACCGCGAGGCTGTATCTGCCGACCGGCACGGGGTGCGCGAATCGATCATCGGGCGGATGGCTCGCAATGGCGGGCGCGCCGCCATCAAGAGTAACTCCGGGGGCACCGAGGTGCACCTGGCTATGGACACGAAAAATGGAGAAGACGATGACTGAGGCAACACACCCACGCACCGCCGAACGGGTGCCGGTGGTGGTGGTCGATGACCACGGCATCTTCCGTTCCGGGCTCAAAGCCGACCTGGACGGACGCCTCGAAGTGGTCGGGGAGGCCGATTCGGTGGAGAGTGCAATCGCGGTGGTGCACGAGAGGATGCCGGCGGTGGTGCTGCTTGATGTGCACCTGCCCGGGGGCCGTGGAGGCGGCGGGGCCGAAGTTTTGGCCGGCTGCGTTGACGTGTTCGACTCGGTGAAGTTCCTGGCCCTGAGCGTCTCAGATTCAGCGGAAGACGTGGTCACGGTGATCCGCGCCGGAGCGCGCGGTTATGTCACCAAATCGATCTCGAGTGCGGAGATCTCCGATGCCGTGCTGCGGGTCGCAGGAGGCGACGCGGTGTTCTCCCCGCGTCTGGCCGGATTTGTCCTCGATGCCTTCGGCACGCAGGCGGCCATCAGCGCCGACGAGGAACTGGATCTGCTCAGTGCCCGGGAGCTGGAGGTGATGCGCTTGATCGCGCGCGGCTACAGCTACAAGGAAGTCGCCAAGGACCTGTTCATCTCGGTGAAGACGGTGGAAACCCACGTGTCTTCGGTGCTGCGCAAGCTACAGCTCTCCAACAGGCACGAACTGACCCGCTGGGCCGTGGACCGCCGAATCCTCTGAGTAGGGACCTCGGTGCATTCTCAGCCACATCCCACTGAGTCCCTCGGGGAACTGGGGTTACGACGCCTCTGGCGATCGGTAGTGCGCCGGTAGGCCCCCAGCAGCTCAGCAGGGGAGAGCACCTGAGGTGAAAACCCGAGCCCCTTCCCTTTGTGGCGCACCAAGGGTTTGGCCTGTCGATCACGGTTTGGTTGCTGGGTATCGCGGCAGATCAGGTTGGGTACCTCGTCCTCAACGTATCCCCGAGAACCAGCAGCGGGCCAGACGGCGGTGGTGCAGTTGGTCGCGGTTAGCCTCAATCGGCTGGAGTTGGTTGATCATGGTCGGCGCGGCCTGGCGAGCGCCTGGAGGGAATGCTTAGCGGACCGCGGCGCCCAGGCTGATGTCGAAGCCGGCACCATTGCGCGCCAGCCCCATCAACAGGAGGCCTGTCGACTCGAGGGTCGGGGCCGCCTGCAGCCTACCTGCATCGAGGGCCCGCAGTTCCATACTTTCCAGGAACGCTGTGACAGTCGATTTCGCCCCGGCGCTGTCGCCCGCGATGAACGCGTCCAGCGGGGTTCCCGTCGCAAGAACGTGGCCGAAGATCGTATTGAAGGCCTTCACGACATGGGCGCTCTCGGGCGCGGCGGCTGCGATTTCCTGAGTAGCCGAAGTGGTGGTCACGAGCCCGCTGGCATCGTCGTTGAACGGGTTGGTGATGTCGACGAGGATTTTGCCGGCCAGCGCATCTCCGTAGGTCGTGACGGCATCAACCACGCCGGCGTACGGGACGGCAAGGATGACGATCTCACCCGGCGGTTTTGCGCCGAACGTGCCGACGGCGGCTCCGTTGCCGAGCTGCTCGGCCAGTGCCTTCGCCTTGGCGGTATTGCGGCTCATGATCTCGATGGTGTGACCGTGCTTCGCCGCCCGGGTGCCGATGGTGGTGGCCATGTTCCCCGAACCAATGATGCTGATGGTAGTCACGGTGGTACTCATCCGTAGTGAGAACGGATACCCCGGGAGGGTACCTCTCGTTCTGCTCATTCATAACCGTTGAGGGCCCGCGTTCTATTCCACTCGGAGCGCCTCGACGCGACAGAAGATTCCGTAAGTCCTGACAGCTCTGCACGTGAGAAGTTCCCGGACCGCCCCAGAAACGGAGTTCCTTCGCGTGGTGAATCCGTGGCTCCCCGTTGCCCCCCTGGTTCGGGTTCAGGACATGAAAAAGGCCGGCGGATCGGATTCCGCTAAGGAATCCTTCCGCCGGCCTTCGCCGTGTAGTCAGAACGCTGCTATTTGGCCTCGCCGAGCAGCGTCGCCAGCCGACTCACGCCCTCGGCCAGGTCGTCATCGCCCAGTGCGTAGGACATGCGGATGAAGCCGGAGGGGCCGAAGGCTTCGCCCGGGACCACCGCAACCTCAACGTGTTCCAGGATCAGCGCGGCAAGCTCTGCGCTGGTGTGGGGGACCACACCGCGGATTTCCTTGCCCAAGAGGCCACGAACATCCGAGTATGCGTAGAACGCGCCCTCGGGGACCGGGCAGTTGACCCCGTCGATGGCGTTGAGCGCCGAGACCATGGCCTTGCGGCGGCGGTCGAAGGCTGCGCGCATTTCCGCCACAGCGTCCAATGGGCCTGACACTGCCGCCAGCGCAGCGACCTGCGAGACGTTCGAAACATTGGAGGTCGCGTGCGACTGCAGGTTGGTGGCAGCCTTGATGACGTCCAACGGTCCGGCCATCCAACCCACGCGCCAGCCGGTCATGGCATAGGTCTTGGCCACGCCGTTGAGGATGATGACCTTGTCGCCCAGTTCCGGAGCTGCGGTGGCGATCGAGGTGAATACCGCATCGTCATAGGTCAGGTGTTCGTAGATCTCGTCGGTGATGACCCACAGGTCTTTCGACGCGGCCCAACGGCCGATTTCAGCCACCTGCTCCGGGGAGTACACCGCCCCTGTCGGGTTCGAGGGGGAGACGAAGAGCAGCACCTTGGTCTTTGGGGTTACCGCGGCTTCGAGCTGGTCGATGGTGACCTTGTAACCCTGTTCCGGACCTGCGAACACCTCGACGGGGACGCCTCCGGCCAGGCGGATGGCCTCGGGATAGGTGGTCCAGAAGGGGGTGGGCATGATGACTTCATCGCCCGGATCCAACAGAGTGGCAAACGCGTTGTATACGGCCTGCTTGCCACCGTTGGTGACCATCACCTGCGAAGGTTCGAGCTGGTAGCCCGAGTCGCGCATGGTCTTTTCCGCGACTGCGGCACGCAGTTCCGGCAGACCTGCGGCGGGCGAGTAGCGGTGGTATTTGGGGTTGCGGGCCGCGGCGACCGCAGCCTCGACAATGTAGTCCGGGGTCGGGAAATCCGGTTCGCCGGCGCCGAAGCCGATGACGGGACGCCCCGCAGCCTTCATGGCCTTGGCCTTGGCATCAACGGCCAAGGTGGCGGATTCTGCGATGGACCCGATACGTCGGGAAATGCGTGGCATGTCGTCGCTTCCTGGAAGGGAGAGGGTGGATGGGCGTTGCCTCAAGCTTAGTGTGAGCGGTGGTCGCGGGCCATTATTTACTGACACACCCTCGTAGTGTTAAGCGCCCAGAAGGTAGGTCAGTGCCCAGGTTCCCGGCCGTAGCGGTTGCGGTGCAACTCGATGGACTGTTCCGATTCGATGTCGGCTTCCACTTGGGTGTGGCGCACTTGGTGCCACTGGTAATAGGCGGCTGCACCTAGGAACACCGGAGGGGTGAGAACAAAAGGCAGGAAAAGGACGCCAGAGAAACCGATCATTTCTAACTGCGCACCGGCGGCCAGTACCAGCAGGCTGGTGCCCACCCACGTCAGCACGTTGTGGCGCAGCCGCATCGCCCACAGGACCAAACCGATGCCCAAGTACCAGGACAGTGGGAGCGTCGAAGCCATCGTCACCACACCAACCGCTGTGGCCAGCAGTAGCTGCAGCAGCGAGGTGCCGGCCAGCGACTTGATTCCGCGCAGGCAGATCCAGAGACCGGTGGCAATGAACACCGGAACGGCGGCAAGCAACAGCACCGGCAGCTGACCTGGTGCCGGTGAGTAGTGGTAGATGGCACGCAGAATCGCATCGAGGACGGACCCGCCGGCAAAGACCAGCAGGACTAAGGCGCTGGACAGCCCGGCAACTGGCGGCCGAGAGGTGGATGGAAGCATGGAATCAACGCTAACAGCCGTGCGGCCACCCTTGATTCCGACGAAAAACACGATGGTATGAAACCCGGTTCGACAATCGGCGTATTCATTGCGTAGACTTGATCCTCGGTGTTGGAAAACATCTGGAGCGCCAAGTCCGCAATGGATTTGATGCTCTAAAGAGCTCACGCTCAAAGGGTAGTGGCGCAATTGGTAGCGCAGCGGTCTCCAAAACCGCAGGTTGCAGGTTCGAGTCCTGTCTGCCCTGCGCAGTGGCAATCATCTACGGTTGCTCGGCGAATATTCACGTCACGGTGTGTTGTGGTCGATACGACTGCGGCGCACCGTGATTGTTTCAAGTGGGATAATCTGAAACGAGGAATCGGTGACCGAAACGACTGCGAGCAATTCGCATGGCGCTGGGCACAATAAGAAGCCGTCCAAGGTCGGTTTCTTCGCTGGCATTGTCCTCTTCTTCCGCCAAATGGTTTCGGAACTGAAGAAGGTCGTCACTCCGACCCGCAGTGAGCTGGTCAACTACACGTTGGTCGTCATTGGCTTCGTGGTCTTGATGATGTTGATCATTTCCGGTCTGGACTATGTGTTCGGCAACGGATCGATCCTGATCTTCACCAATTCGCCCGAACAGTAACCCTGGACCATTCGCCCCAGACTTCTGGTGAACCAGTAACAGAAAGCAGGAACCGCAGTGTCCGAGCAGGAACACGAACCGCAGGCCACCGAGGAACTCGAAGGCCAGGCAGTAGAGGTCGATACCGATAAGGTGTCGGCCGATTCCGTCGTTTCCGAGGACGTCGAGCAGGCTCCCACGGATTCCGAGGACGCCGAGCAGGCTCCCGAGGATGAAGCCGCCGAGCAGGCTCCCGAGGATGAAGCCGCCGAGCAGGCTCCCGAGGATGAAGCCGCCGAGGAAACCCCGGCAGTGGACCCCATTGAAGAATTCCGCACCCAGCTTCGCCGCCAGCCCGGTGACTGGTACGTCATCCACTCGTACGCGGGTTACGAAAACCGCGTGAAGCTCAACCTCGAGACCCGTAGCCAGACCCTTGGCATGGAGGAATTCATTTATGAAATCCAGGTCCCGATGGAAGAGGTCGTCGAGATCAAGAACACCACGCGCAAGATCGTGCGCCGTGTTCGCATCCCCGGCTACGTATTGGTCCGTATGGAACTTACCGACGCTTCGTGGGGTGCGGTTCGCCACACTCCCGGTGTCACCGGCTTCGTCGGCAACGCCCACGATCCGGTTCCGCTGCGCCTCGAGGAAGTCTTCTCGATGCTTGAGCACACCATCGTGACAGAGGAATCCGGCGAGCACTCCAAGGCTGGTCGTGCCCCTATCACCGAGGTCACCGTCGACTTTGAGGTCGGCGAATCGGTTCTCGTCAATGACGGTCCGTTCGAGACGCTGCCGGCAACGATCAGCGAGATCAAGCTGGAGTCCTCGACCATGGTCGTCTTGGTCTCGATCTTCGAGCGCGAGACCCCCGTGACCTTGTCGTTTAGCCAGGTCACGAAAATCCAGTAACATTAAGGTTTCGTGCCTGGACCCGGACGCTTTACCGGAAAAGGGCACGCTTTCGGCCACCGCGCCACGGTGGTCAACCCCCCGAAGCACGCTCCTGTGCATTGGGGCCAAGCAAAAGAAGAAGGACCCGACATGGCCCCCAAGAAAAAGGTCACCGGACTCATCAAGCTGCAGATCCAGGCAGGCGCCGCCAACCCGGCTCCTCCGATCGGCCCGGCGCTTGGTCAGCACGGCGTCAACATCATGGAATTCTGCAAGGCGTACAACGCCGCCACCGAGTCGCAGCGCGGCAACGTGGTTCCGGTTGAGATCACTGTCTACGAAGACCGTTCTTTCACCTTCATCACGAAGACTCCACCTGCAGCCGAGCTCATCAAGAAGGCCGCCGGCGTCGCCAAGGGTTCAGCAACCCCGCACACCGTCAAGGTTGCCAAGCTGACTCAGGCACAGGTTGAAGAGATCGCCACCGTGAAGATGGAAGACCTCAACGCCAACGACATCAAGGCTGCTGCCCTGATCGTCGCCGGCACTGCCCGCTCCATGGGCATCACCGTAGAAGGCTAAGTAAGCCTTTTGCACCCCGCGAACCTGGTTAATTCCAGGATCGCATCCCCAAAACAACCAAGACGATGCGGAATCCGCCGGGAAAACCCGGTGCCCCGCGTTGCAAGTGGCAGGGTCGCGCGCGACCCAAATATGACCACGACTGCATAAGGAGAAAAAGCAGATGGCAAAGCGCAGTAAAGCATTCGTAGCCGCCGCGGCGAAGATCGAAGAAGACAAGTTCTACGCTCCGGTCGAGGCAGTTGCCTTGGCCAAGGAGCTCGCCTTCTCGAAGGCCGATGAGACCGTTGAGGTTGCCTTCCGTTTGGGCGTTGACCCTCGTAAGGCCGACCAGATGGTTCGCGGCACCGTGATCCTTCCCCACGGCACCGGCAAGACCGCCCGTGTCTTGGTGTTCGCAAACGGCGACAAGGCAGAGGCTGCAATTGCAGCCGGCGCCGACTTCGTTGGCTCGGACGATCTGATCGCCAAGATCGCTGGCGGCTGGACCGACTTCGACGCAGCGGTTGCAACTCCTGACCTCATGGGCAAGGTTGGCCGTCTGGGTAAGGTCTTGGGTCCTCGTAACCTGATGCCGAACCCGAAGACCGGCACCGTGACCATGGACGTCGCCAAGGCCGTCAATGAGATCAAGGGTGGCAAGATCGACTTCCGCGTCGACAAGCACTCGAACCTGCACTTCATCATCGGCAAGGTTTCCTTCGATGCACAGAAGCTTGCAGAGAACTACGCAGCAGCACTGGATGAGGTCATTCGTTTGAAGCCTTCCTCCTCCAAGGGCCGCTACATCACCAAGGCCACCGTGGCTTCGACCTTCGGTCCGGGCATCTCGGTTGACCCGAATGTCACCAAGGTTATTGCTGACGCCTAATAACGTCGCTTTAGAAGCTGCCCCGTTCCCCGCCTCAGGCGCGGAGCGGGGCAGCTTCGTTTAACCTGCAATTCATGAATCGAACGACTAGATCCGCAGAACGGCCCGCCCAATGGCCGCCAAAAGCTGCCCAGGGGTGACGTTCGGTGTCCTGGCCCAAACGCATCTGGTGGCCACCTCGCAGGCGGCAGCAATCTTCGCTCAACACCTTGCTGGAATGAGCGGAGATTCACCAGGTGTCGCTGATCTCGTTTCGTACCGATCGCGACCAAGCCACCGTGCGAGCTGCTTCGGGCCCGGCCTGGGGTGTGATTCTTCTGACCGGTGTACCTGATCATCGGGCTCGTCAGGAACCTGCAGATATCGAGGAAGCCTGTCCTGGCCCATATCTAGTGACAACCCCAATGTTTGGGAATCCATCAGGGTTTCTTAGTTGTGGAAGCTGCCGGAAGTGCTCCCTGCAAATGTGCATCCTTGTCCTAAAAATTGGCGTGAGGGTTCGGTTTGGAGCCGAGGAATGAACGCTTGAATCGAATTTCCCCTGCTCACAGAGGTATTGAGGAAGTTATGTACCGAGGGAGTTGTGGGAACCCATATTCCTGCTAGGATTGAGTGTTCGCAATCTGATTGCGACCCGGTGACATTGTCACCACACGCTCTATGGCGAGGACCCCAAGCCCCGCCCGAGCGTGTACACGCGGCAATGCGTTCCCCCAAGTTGCATTGCCGCTAGACAGGCCCCTCCCTTCCGCTTTCCCCCAAGTTGCGGAACCTGAGGGGCCTGTCGTCTTTTCTCTGAAAGACCACGTGAAGTCGTGGTCATGCCCTGGCTGCAGAGGCGCCACCGGTTCAATTTGGAACCAACGGCCTAGAGCTGTTAGGGTTATTACTACCGAAGACCGTCGGTCGAGGATTGCTGCTTTACGCTGCATGACTCCGAAAGTCCCACAAAGGACGACCTGCGCAGGTGAACGAAGTGAATTTTTCGCAATATTGTTGCGTTCTTTCCGCCCCGTGCATCTGCATGGGGCGTTTTTTATGTCAGTACTCCTGACCGGGCCAGATTGACAGGTTTCAGATCTATACCCCGGAAGGAGTGTTATGGCAACGCCGACTAAGGTTTCCGCAGTTGAGGAAATCACCGCCGACTTCAAGGAGTCGACCGCCGCTGTCCTGACCGAATACCGTGGGCTTACTGTTGCGCAGCTCAAGCAGCTTCGCCGCTCACTTGGTCAGGAGACCAAGTACGCGGTTGTGAAGAACACCTTGACTGGTATCGCAGCAAAGGAAGCCGGCATCGAAGCATTCGAAGGCCAGCTTGCTGGCCCGACTGCAATCGCCTTCATCAAGGGTGATGCAATCGCTGCCGCTAAGAGCCTCACGGATTTTGCGAAGGACAACAAGCAGCTCATCATCAAGACCGGTTTCTTCGAGGGCAAGGCCCTTGACGCAGCCGGAGTTGCCGCACTGGCAGCCCTTGAATCGCGTGAGTTTCAGCTGGCACGTGTTGCCGGTGTACTGCAGGCCCCGGCATCCGCCGCGGTCCGCACCATCGAAGCACTGCGCGCAAAGCTCGAAGAAGCAAACGGTGGCGCTGCTGAAGCACCTGCCGAGGCCGAGGCACCTGCTGCCGAAGCCGCCACCGAAGAAGCCTAAGCTTTCTTCAACCCCTCACTCAAGTAACTTGCGGCACGTATGTGCCGCCGACGGAAAGGCTGCCCACCATGGCTAAGCTGTCCACCGAAGAGCTCTTGGAAGCCTTCAAGGAAATGACCATCATCGAACTCTCCGAGTTCGTAAAGACCTTCGAGGAGACCTTCGAAGTCTCCGCAGCTGCTGTCGCAGTTGCCGGCCCGGCCGCTGGTGCCGCCGAAGCCGAAGAGCAGACCGAATTCGACGTCATCCTCGAAGCTGCAGGCGACAAGAAGATCGCAGTCATCAAGGAAGTACGTTCCTTGACTTCGCTGGGCCTGAAGGAAGCCAAGGAGGTCGTTGACGCGGCTCCGAAGGCCGTCCTCGAGGGCGCAACCAAGGAAGCTGCAGAGAAGGCAAAGGAGGCCCTGGAGGCCGCCGGCGCAACGGTTACCCTTAAGTAACTCTTCGCTTCTTTACCGCTGGCCCACAAAACCAATTGGTTTTGTGGGCCAGCGGTTTTTAACGTCAAATCCCTCAACTCTTGAATTCTTAAGACTTCCTGTGATTCTGGCCGATTATTACTCCCCTGGGCTTTGTGCCATTGATCTTTGGTACCGTAGATAACGGAACTATAACGAAGCCAATGATATGCAGGGGTGAACCAGCGATGTCGAGCAACACAGCCGTACTGAGCAAGGTCCCGGCATCCCCATCGTCCACGAAGCCCGATCCGGTTTCTAAGCCGACGACGAAAAAAGTGCCGCGACTGGCGCTTCTTGATGGGCTGCGCTTCTTGGCAGCCGTGCTCGTGGTGCTTTTCCACTACACCGCTTGGCACCATGGTTTCTGGGGCACCGAAACTGCCAAGGAAGCATGGCCGGTGCTCTCACGCTTCAGTGTCTACGGCAACATGGGCGTCCAGCTGTTCTTTATGATCAGTGGTTTCGTTATTCTGCTCTCGGCCTACGGTAAAAGTGCCGGACGCTTCGTCGGCTCACGCGTTGGCCGGCTGTATCCGGGCTACTGGGTAGCAGTGCTGGCCACTGGCTTCTTGGTCATTGTCATGTGGCCGCAGATAGGTGCTGGCCTAGGCATGAGAGAACTACTGGCCAACCTGACAATGTTCCACCCGGCAATGGGCCTTCGACACATCGACGGTGTCTATTGGACGCTGTGGGTGGAAATGCGCTTCTATCTGCTGATCCTGGTGCTGATAGCCCTTCGCCTGCTGACCGTTCGCGGCATGACGGTGCTAGCCGCGCTTTGGCCAGTGTTCGGGCTTGCAGCCGCACTCACAGGGGAAGACGCCGCCGCAGAGAACCTCATGGCGGAATACGCGCCGTTGTTCTGCGGAGGCATCCTACTGTTCTTGATCTACCGTTTCGGGCATAGCACGCTACGTTGGGCCCTGCTGGGGTTCAACGTCGGAATCGCTGCCTACTTCACGGGTGTCAAGGGGCCGCAGGAAGCAATGGAGCTGGTTGGCTATGAACTTCCGGCCTGGCACTACTGGCTCATCGTGGTCGGGCTCTTCACCGTGGTTGCACTGCTGGTGCTGACGCCCTTACGCAAGGTGCAGTGGAGCTTCATGGCTGTGCTTGGCGCCTTGACCTATCCGGTCTACCTTCTGCACCAGGTCTGGGGCTGGTGGCTCATTGACCACCTAAGCCCGGTACTGGGCCAATACGCGACTTTGCCGTTGGTTATCGGCATCATCTTTGCCGCGGCATTCCTGGTTCAGCGCTTCGTTGAACGTCCGCTAGCGAAACCGCTGGCCACGGCAACCAGCCGAGGCCTTGAGATTATCGGGACCCGACTGGGTCTCAAGAAGAACGAAACTGTGGGTCAGGGTCGCTGATATCGCCCTCGATTGCGCCCAACGCGGTGATCAGGGCGGCCGAATCCACGAAGGCGGAATGGCCGTGCGATCCGGAACCGAGGCAGATCCGCCCCGAAGCAACCGCAAGATCAGCAACCACGGGCCACGGAGTGCTTGAACCCAGCGGGGTAATGGTGCCGCGCTCGTAGCCTGTTGCCGCCTGGGCAGCATCCGAGCTGGGCATGGACAACTTGTTCGCACCGAGCAGCGCACGCAACTTAGGCCAGGAAATCACCCGGTCGCCAGGGATCAGCGTGAACAAGAACGTGCCGTCCTGGCGCTTGAGCACGAGCGACTTGATGATGCTCCGGGGGAGTATGCCCAAGAGTGCTGCTGCCTCGGCCAGGCTGTTGGCTGGCGGCCGGTTCACCACGGAGACCTCAAGCCTGCGGGTTGCCGCGTCGTTCAGCATGCGTTCCACGCCTGCTGGTAGCTGGTCCGTCATAGGTATTAGGAGTCCTTGCTCAGCAGCAGTGCGTCGCCTTGTCCGCCGCCTCCACACAGGCTGACTGCTGTCTTGCCGGAACCGCGTCGATTGAGCTCGAGTGCGGCAGTCAGTGCCAGACGTGCGCCCGAAGCACCGATCGGGTGTCCCAGAGCGATCGCCCCACCATGGATATTCGTCTGTTCCAAGGGGTAGTTCAGGTCCTTGAGCGATTGGCAGGCTACGGCGCCGAAGGCCTCGTTGATTTCAATGAAGTCAAGGTCCCCGGTGCTCCACCCCTGGGTTTTTAGCGCAGCCAGAATTGAATTGGACGGCTGGGAGTGCAGAGAGTTGTCCGGTCCGGCGACCTGGCCGGCGGCGCCGATGGTCGCCAGGATCTTCAGGCCGTGCGCTTGGGCGTAGGCGCGGGAGCTGACGATGACCGCTGCTGCCCCGTCGGAGAGTGGCGAGGAGTTACCGGCGGTGATGGTGCCGTCCGTGGCGAAGGCCGGACGCAAGCCGGCGAGTGATTCAAGGGTGGTTGCCGGCCGGATGCCTTCATCGGTATCGATGAGCAGGTCAGCGCCCTTGCGCTGCGCGATGCTGACCGGCACGATCTCCTCGGCAAAGACCCCGGAAGCGGCGGCTGCGGCGGCTCGTTGGTGTGATGCCGCGGCCACCTCGTCCTGCTGTGTACGGTTCAGTCGGAGTTCGGTGTTCTTGGTTTCGGTGCTAACCCCCATGGAATTTCCATCGAAGGCATCGGTGAGACCGTCGTTGGCCACCGAATCGATCGCGGTGATGTTTCCGTACGTCCAGCCTTGGCGAGATCCCGGCAGTAGATGCGGAGTCTGTGACATGGATTCCTGGCCGCCAGCCACCACTACCTCTGCGTTGCCCACCCGAATGAGGCGTGCAGCATCGGTGATGGCGGCCAATCCGGAGAGACAGACCTTGTTCAACGTGATGGCATTGACGTTCCAGCCGATACCTGCGGCAATGGAGCTTTGGCGTGCAGGATTTTGCCCGCAACCCGCTTGGACCACGTGGCCCATGATCACTGCCTGCACGTCCTTGACCGCGACTCCGGAGCGGTCCAGAGCCCCACGGATCGCCGCAGCGCCGAGCTGTACGGCGCTGAGCGTGGCAAGTTGGCCGTTAAGGCGGCCAAAGGCGGTGCGTGCGCCGGCGAGTATGACTGCGTCACGAGGTGAGGACATGATTGAAGATCTCGCTTTCAAGGGCTGTTGTGTTTCAACGCTTGCTTCTAGACTATCGCGCTGTGCTGTGCGCCACAGCCGCTATCTCACTAGTGATGAGGATCTCCCTTATGCCCTTCCTTGGGTGGTCGGGTTGCATGGGGAGTGGTGGACATGGTAAGTCGCATGGTGTAACGTGGAGATTTGCGTCTTCTCTTTTCATCTCCGGCCTTCATATAGCGGTAGGCCTGCTCAGCGGTGCTGTGATCAGTAAAACTCTTCACGGGGAGACGACGCCGGAAACCTGACGGTCTGTGGAAGGATCCATCTTGGTCGCCTCGAGCACCTCTAACAATCAAACCGCTAGTTCGGCCCGCAGCGCGGAATATGCTGGCCGACTTTCTTTTGCAAAAATTCACGAACCACTTGACGTCCCCAATCTCTTGGCGTTGCAGACCGAGAGCTTCGACTGGCTCATCGGCAGCGAGCGCTGGAAGAACCGTCTGGCACACGCCCAGACCATTGGTGACACCAGTGTAGCCAGTGTCTCTGGCCTGGCCGAGATCTTTGAAGAGATCTCCCCGATTGAAGACTTCCAGGAGACCATGTCCCTGAGCTTCACCGAGCCGGAATTTGCGGATCCCAAGTACACCATGGCCGAGTGCAAGGACCGCGACGCAACGTACGCGGCTCCGTTGTACGTTAAGGCCGAGTTCATGAACAACAACACGGGCGAAATCAAGCAACAGACCGTGTTCATGGGCGATTTCCCGCTGATGACCGACAAGGGCACCTTCATCATCAACGGCACCGAGCGTGTCGTGGTGTCACAGCTCGTTCGTTCTCCCGGCGCCTACTTCGAGCGCACCCCGGACAAGACCAGTGACAAGGACATCTTCACCGCGAAGATCATCCCGTCGCGTGGTGCCTGGTTCGAACTCGAAATCGACAAGCGCGACCAGGTCGGCGTCCGCCTCGACCGCAAGCGTAAGCAGTCGGTCACGGTCCTGTTGAAGGCCCTTGGCTGGAGCGAAGGCCGCATCCTCGAGGAGTTCGGACAGTACGACTCGATCCGCGCCACCTTGGAGAAGGACACCACCGATACCCAGGAAGAAGCACTCCTGGATATCTACCGTAAGCTCCGCCCGGGCGAGCCGCCGACAGTCGATGCCGCACAGGCATTGCTGAACAACCTCTACTTTGAGGCCAAGCGCTACGACCTGGCCAAGGTTGGTCGTTACAAGATCAACCGCAAGCTTGGCGTCGATACACCGCTGAACAGCCCCGACGCCTCGGTGCTGAACATCGATGACATCGTCGCAATGATCAAGTTCCTGGTCGCGCTGCACGCCGGCGATAAGACCACCCCGGGCATCCGCAACGGCAAGCCCGTCGACTTGACCGTGAGCGTCGATGACATCGACCATTTCGGAAACCGTCGCATCCGCGCCGTTGGCGAATTGATCGAGAACCAGATCCGCACGGGCCTGTCCCGTATGGAGCGTGTTGTACGTGAGCGTATGACCACTCAGGACGTCGAAGCAATCACTCCGCAGACGCTGATCAACATCCGTCCGGTTGTTGCAGCGATCAAGGAGTTCTTCGGAACTTCGCAGCTCTCGCAGTTCATGGACCAGAACAACCCGCTGGCCGGTCTGACGCACAAGCGTCGTCTTTCCGCGCTGGGCCCGGGCGGTCTGTCCCGTGACCGTGCAGGCATGGAAGTCCGAGACGTTCACCCGTCCCACTACGGACGTATGTGCCCCATTGAGACCCCTGAAGGACCGAACATTGGTCTGATCGGCTCGTTGGCTACCTACGGTCGCATCAACGCCTTCGGCTTCATCGAAACCCCGTACCGCCAGGTCATCAACGGCCAGGTCACCGGTCAGATCGATTACTTGACCGCCGATGATGAGCTGGACCACTTCATTGCACAGGCTAACGCCCCGCTGAGCGAGGATGGCCACTTCATTGAAGAAGGCGTTCTGGTTCGTGAAAAGGGCGGCGGCGGCGAGCCCGTCATCGCCGAGCCGGGCGAAATCGCCTACATGGACGTTTCCCCGCGCCAGATGGTTTCTGTGGCAACTGCCCTGATTCCGTTCCTCGAGCACGACGATGCTAACCGCGCCCTCATGGGTGCGAACATGCAGCGTCAGGCCGTGCCGTTGTTGGCCTCCGAGTCCCCACTTGTGGGCACCGGCATGGAGAAGTTCGCGGCGGTGGATGCTGGCGACTCCGTCATTGCCACCGCCGGCGGCGTCGTCTCCGAGGTCTCGGCCGACCTGGTCACCGTCATGAACGACGACGGCACCGAGGCTGCTTACCCGATCATGAAGTTTGCTCGCTCGAACCAGGGCAACGCATACAACCAGCGCGTGATGGTCTCCGAAGGCGATCGGGTTGACTACAACTCGATCATCGCCGACGGCCCGTCCACGGACAAGGGCGAGCTCGCCCTGGGCAAGAACCTCCTCGTGGCGTTCATGTCCTGGGAAGGGCACAACTTCGAGGATGCGATCATTCTGTCGCAGCGCATGGTCTCTGACGATGTGCTCACCTCGATCCACATCGAAGAGCACGAAGTCGATGCCCGCGACACCAAGCTTGGTGCCGAGGAAATCACCCGCGACATCCCGAACGTCTCCGAGGAGATCTTGGCGCAGCTCGACGAGCGCGGCATCATCCACATCGGTGCCGAGGTTGAGGCCGGCGACGTCCTCGTTGGCCGTGTCACGCCCAAGGGCGAGACCGAGCTGACCCCGGAAGAGCGCCTGCTGCGCGCGATCTTCGGTGAGAAGTCCCGCGAAGTTCGCGATACTTCCCTGAAGGTTCCGCACGGTGAGTCCGGCGTGGTCATCGGTGTTCGCATCTTCGATCGCGACAACGACGACGATCTGCCTCCGGGCGTCAACCAGCTGGTCCGCGTGTACGTGGCCCAGAAGCGCAAGATCACCAATGGTGACAAGCTTGCCGGCCGCCACGGTAACAAGGGCGTCATCTCCAAGATCCTTCCGATCGAAGATATGCCGTTCTTGGAAGACGGTACCCCCGTCGACATCGTGTTGAACCCGTTGGGCGTCCCGGGCCGTATGAACGTCGGCCAGGTCCTGGAAATTCACCTGGGCTGGGCCGCGAAGCAGGGTTGGAAGATCGAGGGCGAGCCCGAGTGGATCAAGAACCTGCCGGCACTGCCGCGCGAGGTCGAGTCCACGACCGTCTCCACCCCGGTATTCGATGGTGCCTCGGAAGACGAGATTCGCGGACTGCTGGACCACACCGCGGTGACCCGTGATGGTGTCCGGTTGGTCGGCAACTCCGGCAAGGCCAAGATGTTCGATGGCCGCTCCGGCGAGCCGTTCCCGGATCCTGTATCCATTGGCTACATGTACATCTTGAAGCTCCACCACCTGGTGGACGACAAGATCCACGCCCGCTCCACCGGCCCGTACTCCATGATCACCCAGCAGCCGCTGGGTGGTAAGGCACAGTTCGGTGGCCAGCGCTTCGGTGAGATGGAAGTGTGGGCCCTGGAGGCCTACGGTGCCGCCTACACCCTGCAGGAACTGCTCACGATCAAGTCGGATGACATCCACGGTCGTGTGAAGGTCTACGAGGCGATTGTTAAGGGCGAGAACATCCCGGAGCCTGGCGTTCCGGAATCGTTCAAGGTCCTGATCAAGGAAATGCAGTCGTTGTGCCTGAACGTCGAGGTCCTCGGAACCGACGGTCAGACCATCGAAATGCGAGACTCGGACGAAGAAGTCTTCCGGGCAGCGGAAGAACTCGGCATCGATCTTTCCAGGTCGGAACCGAACTCCGTCGAAGAGGTTTAGTTCCGCGCAGTGGCCTTCCGTGCTTTCGGGGGCGGGCACCGGCAACACCGGTCAGTCCGCCCCGAGCACGGGACCACGGCACACGAACTGGATTTCTTTCAGACCCAACGGTGGGCGTCGATCCGCATGGACCGGCAATTCACCCACCACATTAGACTTCAGAGAACTTAGAAGAGAGATAAGGACCATATGTCCAGCGAATCCTCATTCGGCCTCATGCGCATCGGCCTGGCAACTGCGGACGAGATCCGCGGGTGGAGCTACGGCGAGGTAAAGAAGCCCGAAACCATCAACTACCGCACACTCAAGCCGGAAAAGGACGGTCTTTTCTGCGAAAAGATCTTCGGTCCCACCCGTGACTGGGAGTGCAACTGCGGCAAGTACAAGCGTGTGCGTTTCAAGGGCATCATTTGCGAACGCTGTGGTGTCGAAGTTACCCGCGCCAAGGTACGTCGTGAACGCATGGGTCACATCGAGCTCGCCGCTCCAGTGACCCACATCTGGTACTTCAAGGGCGTTCCCTCGCGCTTGGGCTACCTGCTTGACCTGGCTCCGAAGGATCTTGAGAAGATCATTTACTTCGCCGCCTACATGGTCACCGCCGTTGATGAAGAGCGTCGTCACGCCGAGCTGCCAAACCTCCAGGCTCAGCACGATCTGGAACGTAAGCAGCTGGTTGATACCCGCGACTCCGACATTGCCGCCATTGCCCGTGAACTCGAGGACCAGCTTGCTGCCCTCGAAGCCGCAGGTGCCAAGGCAGCAGAGAAGAAGAAGACCCGCGACCTCGCGGACAAGACGATGGCCCAGGTGCGTAAGCGCGCCGACGCCGATATCGAGCGTCTTGACCAGGTCTGGGACCGTTTCAAGAACCTGAAGGTCGCTGACCTTGAGGGTGATGAAGGCCTGTTCCGTTCGCTGCGCGAACGCTACGGACTGTACTTCGAGGGCTCCATGGGCGCCGAAGCCATCAAGAAGCGTCTCGAGTCTTTCGACATGGAAGCAGAAGCGGAGATCCTCCGCGAGATCATTGAGAACGGTAAGGGCCAGCGCAAGACGCGTGCCCTGAAGCGCCTCAAGGTCGTCAACGCCTTCCTGACCACGACCAACTCCCCGTTGGGCATGGTCCTGGACGCCGTTCCGGTGATCCCGCCGGAGCTTCGCCCGATGGTACAGCTGGACGGTGGCCGCTTTGCGACCTCCGACCTCAACGACCTGTACCGCCGCGTGATCAACCGCAACAACCGCCTCAAGCGTTTGTTGGATCTGGGCGCGCCGGAAATCATCGTGAACAACGAAAAGCGCATGCTGCAGGAAGCTGTTGACTCGCTCTTCGATAACGGTCGTCGTGGCCGTCCGGTGACCGGTCCGGGTAACCGTCCGCTGAAGTCCCTGAGCGACATGCTCAAGGGCAAGCAGGGACGCTTCCGCCAGAACCTCCTCGGCAAGCGTGTTGACTACTCGGGCCGTTCGGTCATCGTGGTTGGCCCGCAGCTGAAGCTGCACCAGTGTGGTCTGCCTAAGCAGATGGCTCTGGAGCTCTTCAAGCCGTTCGTGATGAAGCGCCTGGTTGACCTCAACCACGCACAGAACATCAAGAGCGCCAAGCGTATGGTCGAGCGTTACCGCCCGCAGGTTTGGGATGTTCTCGAAGAGATCATCACCGAGCACCCGGTGCTGCTTAACCGTGCACCTACCCTGCACCGTTTGGGCATCCAGGCGTTCGAACCTCAGCTGGTTGAAGGTAAGGCCCTTCAGCTGCACCCGCTGGTTTGTGCCGCATTCAACGCTGACTTCGACGGTGACCAGATGGCAGTACACCTGCCGCTGAGCCCCGAAGCTCAGGCCGAGGCCCGGATCTTGATGCTCTCGAGCAACAACATCCTCAAGCCTTCGGATGGTCGCCCGGTTGCCCTGCCTTCGCAGGACATGATCATTGGTCTGCACCACTTGACCACCAAGCGTCTCGACGAGAAGGGCGCCGGTCGTGCGTTCTCCTCGGCGGCCGAAGCCATCATGGCGATGGACCGCGGCGAGCTGCACCTGAACTCGCCGGTCAAGATCCGTGTGTCGGGCTTCGTCCCGTCCGCTGATCAGCCGGCTCCGGAAGGCTGGGTTGAGGGCGCCGATGCGCTCATCGATACCTCGCTGGGACAGGTCATGTTCAATGAGACACTGCCGTCGGACTACCCGTGGGTTGAGCGCGTTGCTGGTAAGGATGCGCTCTCGGACATCGTCAACGACTTGGCCGAGCGTTACCCGAAGGTTGTTACCGCGGCAACGCTGGATAACCTGAAGGACGCTGGCTTCAAGTGGGCTACCCGCTCGGGTATCACCGTGGCCATCTCCGACATCACCTCGAACATGGACAAGACTGCAATTCTTGCCCCGTACGAGATCAAGGCAACTCGCGTCCAGTCGCAGTACGACAAGGGCCTGATTGCCGACTCGGAGCGTCGTCAGGACCTGATCGACATCTGGACCAAGGCAACCGATGAGGTTGCTGCGGCGATGCAGGCAGGCATGGAAGAGTTGAACACCATTAACCGCATGGTGACTTCCAAGGCTCGTGGTAACTGGCTGCAGTTGCGCCAGATTGCCGGTATCCGTGGTCTGGTGTCCAACCCTAAGGGCGAGATCATCCCGCGTCCGATCAAGTCTTCCTACCGTGAAGGCCTGTCGGTTCTCGAGTACTTCATCGCGACCCACGGTGCCCGTAAGGGCCTGGCGGATACCGCGCTGAAGACCGCCAACTCGGGTTACTTGACCCGTCGTCTGGTGGACGTCTCGCAGGATGTCATCGTTCGCGAACAGGACTGCGGCACGAGCCGTGGCCTGAACGTGCCGATCGCCTACACCGACGAGATCGGTACCGTGCGTATGCACGAAACGGTCGAGAACTCGGCGTACACCCGTACGTTGGCCACTGACGTGACCGACGCCTCGGGCAAGGTACTGGCAAGCGGCGGATCTGACGTGGGTGACGTGGTCATCGACGAACTGTTCGCAGCCGGTGTCACCGATATCAAGGTCCGCTCCGTGCTGACCTGTGAGTCGGCAGTCGGAACCTGTGCACTTTGCTACGGCCGTTCGTTGGCCAGTGGCAAGACGGTGGACATTGGTGAGGCAGTGGGCATTATTGCCGCACAGTCCATTGGTGAGCCAGGTACCCAGCTGACCATGCGTACCTTCCACACCGGTGGCGCTGCCTCCGCGGAAGATATCACCCAGGGTCTGCCCCGTATCCAGGAGCTCTTCGAGGCACGTACCCCCAAGGGTGTTGCCCCGATCTCCGAGGTTGCAGGACGCGTGACCATCGAGGACTCCGAGAAGCAGCTGCGCATCGTGATCACTCCGGACAACGGCGACGAAGAAATCGCCTACCCGGTGTTGCGTCGTGCACGTCTGTTGGTTATCGAGGGCGAATCCGTCACCGTTGGCCAGCAGCTTGTTGCCGGTGCTATCGATCCGAAGCAGGTACTGCGAGTTCTTGGCCCGCGTGAGGCGCAGAAGTTCCTCGTTCGCGAAGTCCAGGAGGTCTACCAGTCCCAGGGCGTGGGCATCCACGATAAGCACGTGGAAGTCATCGTCCGCCAGATGCTGCGTCGCATCACCGTCATCGAGTCGGGCGAAACCGACTTGCTGCCGGGCGAGCTTGCAGACAAGGCACGTTTCCAGTCGGAGAACCGCAAGGCTGTCTCCGAGGGCAAGCGTCCGGCCTCCGGTCGTGACGAGCTGATGGGTATTACCAAGGCTTCCTTGGCTACCGATTCCTGGCTCTCGGCTGCATCCTTCCAGGAGACCACGCGTGTCCTGACCCAGGCCGCAATGGAAGGCAAGTCCGATCCATTGCTCGGCCTGAAGGAAAACGTGATCATCGGTAAGCTGATCCCGGCCGGTACCGGTCTGGATCGCTACACCCAGGTGAACGTGGAACCGACCGAGGCAGCGAAGGCTTCGCTGTTCACCGGCCAGTCCGCATTCTCCACTGGCATGGACTACGAAGGTTTGGAGCCGGGCCTGAGCCCGGAATTCCATGCCATCGCCATGGATGACTACGATCTGGGCAGCGATTTTCGCTAAGGCGTAAGGGCAGTTGACCGACCGCGTCGGTCGACTGCCCCCGCAACAGAAGCCGGCCCGTGCCGTGCTTCCCGTACCTCGCAGGAGGAATAGGGAAGTGCGGTGCGGGCCGGCTTTTTTGTGTTCAGCTTTGCCAGAATGACCACGGCGTGAAAACGACTGCCTTCAGGCCTAGGAACCATGTCCCAAAGACTGGGCAGCAGACCGCCGGACAAAGAGTCCCATACTAGAAGATCAGTCTCCTGGATGCGGGGACTTTTTAGGCACGGTAAGGTGGCAGGCCGGGATCTTGCTTGCTTTGGAGGCATCCGCCGCACCAAGGGGCATCAAACAAGCATGAATACTACTTGTTCTATCCTCTAGTAGATTTACCGCATGGGTTAGCTTATTCCCCGGGAGAGAGCCGCATACCGACGTTCATTCCCGGCGTCGCCCGGATGCTCGACGACAAGAAGTCTGAACTTGGCCAAGGTCGTGTAGGGGTGGGCTGATGGTCCTACGAATCAGGCTGCGATTGCTGCCTTGGGATGAAAGATCCAATTGCGGCGCGGTCGCTGTTCCGGATCCAGGGCCCTGTTTTGAAGCACGTAGGGAATCGAATCGATGACCACGATCTTGAAATGACCGGCATGGAAAGATGCATGGCATATGGGGCACAAGAGTGCAGAATTTGACAGATTGGTCTCGCCGCCGAGATACCAAGGTTGGATATGGTTCGCCTCGCAGCGGTGGGCAGCCATCGTACAACCGGGATTGATGCATCCTTTGTCGCGCAGGAGCATAGCTCGGCGTTGCGCCCGGCTGAAGAATCGCTGCTTTCGTCCAAGGTCTAATGGTTGCGATGCGGTGCCCAGAACGGCAGGGATGACGTTGGCGGTGGCGGCGAGCTTTCGCGCGAATCCTGGAGAGACCAAATGGTTGTGGCTGGTGACACCTGGTTGGTCGCTCGTCCCGATCAATGTATCCAGTGGAATCGTGACGATCATTTCCAGCATTGGAGGCTTGGGGAGAGTCCGGTCGGATTCGCCGTCGCTGAATCGTCGTACCGAATCAAGGAAGTACTGCAACAAGCTCCTGCCCTTCTCCCGTTGACGCGCTTCTGCAAGTGATTCTCCGGGTAACGGAACCGGCCCGGGAAGCTCGATTAGTCCGGGGTCGGTTTTTGCGATGTTTGTGAAGCCTTCCACCGGTATTTGATCTGGTGGGGTGTTGGGGTCGATGGCCCAAGCGGGGATTGGAGCCGGTGCGTCAGGAGCATCTGCGAAGTCCGGGATGGGAAGCTCTGGTTGCGCGGTGGCTGTGGGTTCCTTGGCACGTGCCGTGGCGACGTCGACGGGATTGCCGAATTGCGAATGAGGATTGGCCAATTGGTCGGACACTGAGGTGAGCAGCTCGTGCCCCTCGACGCCGGTGCAAATCTCCCAAATAAACCCACGGATCTGCTTGCCCTTGTACTGAAGCCCGAAATTGGCCTCCATCTGTGCTTCGCTACGTTCTAGTGCCCCGGCGTCTAGCTGCGCTTCGATGAGTTTGAAGAGCTGACCGGTTCCGGATTGGTTTCGGGCAACCAAGGACTCGGCGACTTGCTCCTCGACGCGGGCGGCAGTTTCCTGGGGATTGGGCTGGGCCGCTATACCCGGTTGTAGGGTTGCCATTCTGCGGGCAGCGTTGGCGACCTGCTGAGGGTCGGCGGTGCCGTCGTGGAATACCGTGGCCAGCTGTCCGAAGCGAGGCTCGATGGTGGCGCCGTTGAAGCCGCGACGCGGCACCAGCAGGTCCCTGGTGGTGATTCGATGTTTGGCCTGAGCATGGGAAAGGTGCAGCTGGTCCTTGGCCACATCGGTGCCGTTCTTGAATAGCATCTTGGTGCCGGGGGAGTAACGCTGGTCGGCAGGTAGGGCGATCTCGCCTTCGATGAATTCGTTCAGGTGAGTGTGGATCCTGTGCACCTGGGTGAGTGGCTCTTCCTTCAGCGTATGTGCGTCGGAATCCTCCAACATTCCTGCGGCAATGATCTGGGCGCGGCCGATCGTTCTGGCGAGGTCCTCGGTGAGGAGGGCCAGAAGTACGGCCCGAACGGGCGAGGGGCCGGCCGCGGCCGCTAGATCGTCCAAAAGTGATGTGAGCATCGGATTGAGAATAGCGAGCAGGCGAAACGGATCGTCCACGTGGTCTACGGATACCGTTGTATCCGTACCTTCCGTGGTGGACGGCGCCAAGGATTGGTGGAGTCCATCCAACCCGTCGCTAGCGAATGCTGCCAGTGTTCTCATGTGTCCACCATGGACCCCTGAAGGCCTCGAAAACCGGGGAACGGAAAATTGTGGATAACTTTTCATGAATTCTGGTGTCTTCCGGCCGAGTGGGCGGTGGGCAAACGGTGCGATCTAGGCGAGCTGCCAGCCAAATTAAGTGATCTGCATTTCAGCGTGATGCCACGTGAGGTGCCCGGTGATCGGCCGTAAGAGCGGAATTACGGGGCGCATTGGTCCGCCGTCCCTGCTCGGTAGCGTGGCAGCATGGTTTTCGGGGCACGCGCAGGTAACGGCAGTGTCAAGGGCATCGCAAAGTGCGTGCTAAGCTTGAGCTAATTGTTTTTCATGTGTGGCAAATGGACACGGTCCGGGTTGCGGGTAGGTTGCGCAACAGATGCCACATTTTCGCACGCCTAGGGTCAAATCCGAAGTCGCTGTGATGAAACGACTATAAACGCAGCGTCTCCAATGCAGTTTGATTGTGGGTGGCGCCGCAGAACAAAGAAATCGGAGGACACGAAAGTGCCTACTATTCAGCAGCTGATCCGTAAGGGTCGCTCGCCGAAGGTCACTAAGACCAAGGCCCCAGCCCTTAAGGGCAACCCAATGCGTCGTGGCGTATGCACTCGTGTGTACACCACCACCCCGAAGAAGCCGAACTCCGCACTTCGTAAGGTCGCACGTGTGCGTCTTGCCGGTGGCGTCGAAGTTACAGCTTACATTCCAGGTGTCGGCCACAACTTGCAGGAACACTCCATCGTGCTCGTGCGCGGCGGACGTGTGAAGGACCTCCCGGGTGTGCGCTACAAGATCGTACGTGGCGCTCTCGATACCCAGGGTGTCAAGAACCGTAAGCAGGCTCGTTCCCGCTACGGCGCCAAGAAGGAAGGTAAGTAATGCCTCGTAAGGGCCCCGCGCCACAGCGCCCCCTCGTCTCGGATCCGGTTTACGGATCCCCGCTCGTAACCCAGCTGATCAATAAGGTTTTGGTCGACGGCAAGAAGTCCACCGCAGAGCGTATCGTTTACGGTGCACTCGAAGGTGTGACCGCCAAGAACAGCGCCGACGCGGTTGTGACTCTGAAGAAGGCCATGGATAACATCCGCCCGGCCCTCGAAGTTCGCTCCCGTCGTGTCGGTGGCGCGACCTACCAGGTTCCCGTTGAGGTCAAGCCCGGACGCTCCACCGCGTTGGCTCTTCGCTGGCTCGTTGGCTACTCGAAGGCTCGCCGCGAGAAGACCATGGTTGAGCGTCTCATGAACGAGATCCTCGACGCATCGAATGGTCTTGGTGCCGCTGTCAAGCGTCGCGAAGACACTCACAAGATGGCAGAGTCCAACAAGGCCTTCGCCCACTACCGCTGGTAAAAAGCGTTTAGTCCGGTTGGCGGGACTGATCGCAGATCAGTCCCGCCAACGTTTCGGACTTAACCTACAAAGGGAGACAACGTGGCACAGGACGTGCTTACCGACCTTAACAAGGTCCGCAATATCGGTATCATGGCTCACATCGATGCCGGTAAGACCACTACTACGGAACGCATCCTGTTCTACACAGGTGTGAACCACAAGCTCGGCGAAACGCACGACGGTGGCGCAACGACCGACTGGATGGAACAGGAAAAAGAACGCGGCATTACGATTACGTCTGCCGCCGTGACCTGCTTCTGGAACAACAACCAGATCAACATCATTGACACCCCCGGTCACGTTGACTTCACCGTTGAGGTTGAGCGCTCACTGCGCGTCCTCGATGGCGCAGTTGCAGTGTTCGATGGCAAGGAAGGCGTGGAGCCGCAGTCCGAGACTGTTTGGCGCCAGGCTGACAAGTACAACGTTCCGCGTATCTGCTTCGTCAACAAGATGGACAAGCTGGGTGCTGACTTCTACTACACCGTAGACACCATCATCAAGCGCCTTGGTGCCAAGCCGCTGGTCATGCAGCTGCCGATCGGCTCCGAGTCGGAGTTCACCGGCGTTGTCGACCTGATGACGATGAAGGCTTTCGTTTGGGAAGGCGACTCCAAGGGTGACGTCACCATGGGTGCCGCCTACGAGACCCGCGAAATCCCTGCCGACATGCTGGAAAAGGCCGAAGAATACCGCGCCAAGCTGGTAGAGGACGTCGCCGAGAGCTCTGACGAGCTCATGGAGAAGTTCCTTGAGGGCGAAGAGATCAGCATTGCTGAACTCAAGTCCGGCATCCGCAAGATGGTTCTGAACTCGGCACTGTACCCGGTCTTCTGTGGTTCTGCATTCAAGAACCGCGGTGTCCAGCCGATGCTCGATGCTGTCATCGACTACCTTCCTTCGCCGCTCGACGTCGAGGCCATGGTTGGCCACGATCCGAAGAACGAAGAGATCGAACTGGTCCGCAAGCCTTCGGAAGACGAGCCGTTCTCGGCCCTCGCCTTCAAGATTGCTACGCACCCGTTCTTCGGCCAGCTCAACTTCATCCGCGTGTACTCCGGCAAGGCAACTTCCGGTACGCAGCTGTTGAACTCGACGAAGCAGAAGAAGGAGCGCATCGGAAAGCTCTTCCAGATGCACGCCAACAAGGAAATGCCGGTAGACGAGATCCACGCGGGTCACATCTACGCAGTGATCGGCCTCAAGGACACCACCACCGGTGACACCTTGTGCGATCCGGCACACCCGATCGTGCTTGAGTCAATGTCGTTCCCCGCTCCCGTGATTTTCGTGGCGATCGAACCGAAGACGAAGGGTGACCAGGAGAAGCTCTCCACGGCCATCCAGAAGCTTTCGGCCGAGGACCCGACGTTCACTGTCTCCCAAAACGAAGACACCGGCCAGACCGAAATCGGCGGCATGGGCGAGCTCCACCTGGATATCCTGGTGGACCGCATGCGCCGCGAATTCCGCGTCGAAGCCAATGTCGGCAAGCCGCAGGTTGCATACCGCGAAACCATCAAGAAGGCTGTGGCGAAGGTTGACTTCACCCACAAGAAGCAGACCGGTGGTTCGGGCCAGTTCGCAAAGGTCCAGGTCTCGTTCGAGCCTCTGGAAGTTGTTGACGGTGTCATCTACGAATTCAAGAACTCCGTAACCGGTGGACGTATTCCTCGCGAATACATCCCGTCGATTGACGCCGGAATCCAGGACGCCATGCAGTTCGGCATCCTGGCCGGCTACCCGATGGTCGGCGTGAAGGCTACCCTCCTCGATGGTGCCTACCACGACGTCGACTCTTCGGAAATGGCGTTCAAGATTGCTGGCTCACAGGTGTTCAAGGAAGGCGCACGCCGCGCCACCCCGATCATCCTCGAGCCGGTCATGGATGTCGAAGTCCGTACTCCTGAGGAGTACATGGGCGACGTCATCGGTGACCTGAACTCCCGCCGTGGTTCCATCGCTTCGATGGAAGACGCTTCGGGCGTGAAGGTCATCCGTGCGACGGTTCCGCTGTCCGAGATGTTCGGTTACATTGGTGACCTGCGTTCGAAGACCCAGGGCCGTGCCGTGTACTCGATGACCTTCTCCAGCTACGCAGAGGTCCCGAAGGCAGTTGCCGAAGAGATCATCCAGAAGTCCCGCGGCGAGTAATCGTCAGGACGAAGAATTGGCCGTGAACCCGAGTCTTGGGTGAGTGGCCGCAGGGTGGGGCCGGTGCGGAGAAATCCAATCCGGCCCGGCCAGGCCAACTAACGGATCCCCAGTGGATCCCGCAGCTAACCACAATTTAAACATTTCACTAAGCCCCCAGTAGACTTGTACAAGTTTCGTCCGCGACCCGTGTGGACGAGGTACGTCTTCTGTAAACGTTTCTAGGAGGAACCTGTGGCAAAGGCAAAGTTCGAGCGGAACAAGCCGCACGTCAACATCGGCACCATTGGTCACGTTGACCACGGTAAGACCACGTTGACCGCCGCCATTTCCAAGGTACTGGCTGACAAGTACCCGGATCTGAACGAGCAGCGCGATTTCGCGAACATCGACTCCGCGCCGGAAGAACGCCAGCGCGGTATCACCATCAACATCTCACACGTTGAGTACCAGACCGAGCAGCGCCACTACGCGCACGTTGATGCCCCGGGTCACGCGGACTACATCAAGAACATGATCACCGGTGCCGCACAGATGGACGGCGCAATCCTCGTGGTTGCCGCCACCGACGGCCCGATGGCTCAGACCCGCGAGCACGTTCTGCTTGCCCGCCAGGTTGGCGTTCCCTACCTGCTGGTCGCACTGAACAAGTCCGACATGGTCGATGACGAAGAGCTGCTGGACCTCGTGGAAATGGAAGTTCGCGAACTTCTCTCCTCGCAGGGCTTTGACGGCGACGAAGCACCGGTTGTCCGCGTTTCGGGCCTCAAGGCACTGGAAGGCGACCCGGTTTGGGTCAAGTCCGTTGAGGACCTGATGGACGCCGTTGACGCAAACGTCCCGACCCCGGTTCGCGACAAGGACAAGCCGTTCTTGATGCCCGTTGAGGACGTCTTCACCATCACCGGTCGTGGCACCGTTGTTACGGGCCGCGCCGAGCGTGGAACCCTGAAGATCAACTCGGAAATCGAAATTGTCGGCATCCGCCCGGTCCAGAAGACCACGGTTACCGGCATCGAGATGTTCCACAAGCAGCTCGACGAGGCATGGGCCGGCGAGAACTGTGGTCTGCTGCTTCGCGGTATCAAGCGCGAAGACGTAGAGCGTGGCCAGGTCATCGTGAAGCCGGGTTCCATTACCCCGCACACCGATTTCGAGGCCAACGTCTACATCCTGTCCAAGGATGAGGGTGGGCGTCACAACCCGTTCTACTCGAACTACCGCCCGCAGTTCTACTTCCGCACCACGGACGTTACCGGCGTCATCACCCTGCCGGAAGGCACGGAAATGGTTATGCCCGGCGACACCACCGAAATGTCGGTCGTGCTGATCCAGCCGATCGCCATGGAAGAGGGCCTCGGCTTCGCAATTCGCGAAGGCGGCCGCACCGTTGGTTCGGGCAAGGTCACCAAGATCACCAAGTAGTCTTTTCTACCTGGATGTCTTGACCTAATGGTCTGAGAAAAGACCCCTGGTGCATTGTTTCGACAATGCATCAGGGGTCTTTTCGCGTCCCGGGGGAAACATCCCGCGGACGCCCGACACTTATATCAAACGAATAGTTTGACTGCGGTACGCTGAGGAAGATGCTTGGTGAGTACCGGGCCGAAGACACTAGATATTACAGATTTAAGAGGGGACCTGGCATGGATGGATTGGCACTGATCACGGTAGCCGCGATCATGTTTGTTGCAGGGATGCTCTTCGGCAAGCACGTACTGGCGAAGAAAGCGGCCGAGCGAGCAACCCCCGTCCAGACCCCCGATCGCTTGGCTTTGGCCGAGGCCTGGCAGCGCGGATTCGATGCCGCGGTGCGAGACCGTGCCCAGAGCGCGCTCGACGACGCGCAACCCATGCCGCAACCCGATCTGCGGCAAGGCCCACACGGTGGTTCCGGCTCCACACGTGGCGCCGCAGAGCCCGCCGGATTCCCCCGGACGGAACAGGTCATCGCCGGTGCCATGCCAAGCCAAGCACCCGGCCCGATGCCGCCCGTGTTGCCCCAACCGCATCCCCAGATGCAGGTACGAGCACCCCAGCCACCACCGCCACCCGCGGTTCCTCTTGACCCGCGTGTCCGGGCCCTGCGGAACATCAACATCACCTTGTATGTGGCTGCATTGTTGCTAGTCGCCGCGGCATCGTTGTTCATCGCACTGGCGCTGCCGGCCGCGGCCAAGGTTATCGGACTGGGAATCGTGGCAGCAGGCTTCTACGTCGTCGGACTTCTGATGCATGCCAGAAGCGAGCGACTGCGCCCGGCGGCCGCCGCATTCACCGCCACGGGCCTGGCCCTGATTCCGATGACGGGGCTGGCCCACTACCTGCTGCTGTCCACGGCGCCAGGTACCAGCTGGTTTGTCACCTCACTGGTGGGAACCGCTGCCTTCATCTACGCCGCAGGCAAACTTCAGTCCAAGATCGTTGCCGGCCTGGCCACCACCTTCCTGGTCTCCACCGCCTATTCCGGCGGTGCGGTGCTCAACCGCGGCCTCATCTTCTACTTCCTCTTCAGCATGCTGCTGGCCACCGCGATCACCCTGGTCGGATTCAAAAAGCCGCGCTGGATCACCAACATCTACGTGGTCTCTTTCACCACGGCACACCGGTACCTGGTACCTGCCACGTTGCTTGCCGCCATCTTCTCAGCCATGGTGCTTGAGGCCCGCGACTACGGTTGGCTCTTTGCCGCCGCGGCGCTGTACTACGCCGTGGCTCTGCTAGCGGCTCCGGTGAACGAACGTTTCTGGCACCTTGCCGCGGCACGCGCCGCCTCGATGATCTCCGTCGCCTGCTTCCTGCACGTCGGCGGATTCACGTGGACCAGTACTTTCCGGATCCTTGCCGTGCTGCTGCTGCTCCAAGTGGTGCTGCTGGCACAATTCGCCGCGGGCTACCGACAAAAACTGCGACTCACGCCCGGCTTCACCCGCGGTGAGACCTGGGTATTGCTCGGCGTCGCGGCCCTGGCGAGCGTGCTCGGTGCCGAAGCACTACTGCGCGATCCTTTCCTCACCGGAGCTGGGACTGGCCTCGATCCGAACTGGACCTTGGTCCTGTTCCTGATTGCCGGCCTCTTCCTTGGTGCCAAGACTGGCGGGCACTTCCGCTGGGTCCCGCTGGGCGTCGCAATCCTGAGCATCATCGAACCGATGACCGGGAACCTGGGACGGCAGGGACTACTCTTCACTGCAGCCGCCATCGGCACCTGGCTGCTGGCCCGCCAGGTGATCGGCGTGCACGGGCAGTACCTGCGTTGGGCGGCCCGGATTGCCTCGGTGCCGGCGGCAGGGGCCATGTTCTCCTTCGCTGCGGCCGGCTGGATCCTGCAACCACGATTCGCGCAGATGCTTCCGAGCCTACCCGGTGCCGAGAGCGCTAGCCTTGCGGCACTGAAGCTCGCGATCGAGGTGGCGACATTCGTCGGAGTGGTGCTGGCACTGCTGGTACAGATCGTGGTGACAGCCAGAAACCTGCGACATAACGCACCCGAAGCAGAATCGGTACCCGCCCGAGGCCTCAGGCTCACCGGGGAATCGATCGGTTTCAGCGCCGCGGTGTTGTGCGCTTCGATGGCCACGTGGTCGCTGTCGGTGTTGTTGCAAAGGGCCACCCCAAGCTTGCTTGAGCAGATCACAGACAATGGCCAGGGCTGGAGCACGGTGCTGTGGGCAGGCTACCCATGGGACACGATCCTGCTCTGGTTCCTGGTTCTCTTAGCCCTGGGTGCTGCCACCGCCGTGCTGGGGCATCGTCGGCAAGCTCCCGCCGACGGCACGGATCCACGGGAGCTGCCGCGCGGTCCACGACTGTTGGTGCAGTTGGGCGGGCTGCTGGCCTTGGGTGCGGCACTGTCCATCGCCGCCGGCAAGGAGCCGGCCTGGATGGTGGAGGTCGTGGCGCTGCTGGGCCTGGCCTACGTAGGGGTACGGATCTTGGTGGAGACGCAGCTCGCCCTCAGGATCGGGTATTCGGTGCTCGCCCAGGTGTTGTTCTCCGCGACCGCCTGGCATATCGCGGACCGGTTCCAGATGGATGCTCACGGACAGTACGCACTGTTTGCTTTCACCATTGCTGCGGGCCAGTCGGTTCGTGCCTACACGGCCCGGAAGGCCGAGGCGCGCAAACCGGCGGACCCGCGCAGTCTTTTGACCTTGGCCGCCGTGGCCATCTTGGTGCTGGTCCCGCTCACTTACCTGGCCGTGCATGCGGGCAACCTCGACCAAGCCGGGTTGCTGGTCCAGTTCTTGTGCCTGCTGCTCTTCGCCGCACTTGTCGTCAAGACCCGGGCCGGACGAGATGCAGGATTCTCCTATGTTTCGATCCCCGCCGCACTCGGTCTGCTGGGCGTGGTCCTGGCCCCGAGCCTCGGCACGGACTTGCGGGTCGGCGGATGGCTGCCGACACCCCTCTGGGGCCAAAACGTGGCGTTCGTGGTGTTGACGCTGCTGCTGGTCGGCATCCTGGTTGCCGAATTCCGTCGCTTGGGTGGAGAAGACTTCCGCTGGATTCGCGCGGTGGTTGCCCTGGCCTACTGGATGGCGCTCTTCGGGCTGCACAGTGCCGCCGAGCCCGGCTGGCAGGTCTGTGCAGCACTGGTGGGTGCCGCCGGAATCGTGGTCTTTGCCTCGAGCTGGGGCATCCCGTTGTTGCTGCTCGGCAGTGCGGCATTGGTGCTGTTGGCTTCGGTGCGCGGAACCCAGTTCATCCACGAACTGGCAGGGGCACGGGGGAGTGAGCCGCTGGACACCATGGTCGGGTTTGGCGCCACCTGCGTGATCCTGCTGATTGCCGCGATCTTCGGTGGACGTTTTGGCACCGAGGAGGTGCCCTTCACGGAGGTGGCTCAACGCACCGAGGGCTGGGGCCCTGCCCATGCTCGGGTGCTCTTCACTGCCTCGTTGGTCTCCCTCGGCCTGGGCGCAGTGGTGGGCCTGGCCGCGGCATCGGAGCGCTATGTGTACTTCGGGGCGCTGCTGCTGGTGCTGGCCGTATTCGCCGCAGCTGCCACGGAAGTTCCGAAAGCACGCCGCGAAATCGGTTATGAGGCAGCGGTCTTGATATCAGCCGTTGCCATCCAGCGGTGTTGGTGGGTGGCCGTTGACGGACTGTCTAACTTCTCTACCCTCTACTACTGGGTGATCGTGCTCGGGGTTCTTGCCTCCTATGAATTCATGCGCAAGCGTGAACGTAACGGTACGGTGGTGCTCTCGGTCTCCGCAGCAGTACTTACCCTGGCCGGGATGGGGACGTTCTTTTCCTCGACGCTGGCCCAGCAGCTGGTGGTCCTGTTGAGCTTCACGGCATTGCTGGTCTTCGGCCTCGTGACCAACCGCAAGATTTTCACCATCTGGGGGGCCATCGGTATTGCCGTTTCGGTGCTCTGGTTCCTACGTGGGTTCACCTTCCTGTTGCTGCTGCTGATTGCGGCTGGACTGATCGCGTTGGCGTTGTGGCGGCTCGGGAAGATGAACAAGGGCAGCTCAGAGAACGGTGCTCCGGATACCGGGCAGCCGCCCGCGATGCCTATGGACCCTTCCCAGGGAAATACTCACTACCAGCATCCCCGGACCCAGACCCAGCACCCGTCGCCGGCGACCCCGGGGGAGGTGCCCGTTCAAGGGGCACCTGGCACGGTCCAGGATGTGCCGAGGGCGACGACTGCGCCGGAAGCTCCGATTCCCCAAGCTCCAGCGCCACCACCCGGTATGCCATGGATGAGACCCAGACCGCAGAATCCAAACGATCCTCCGCGCTGATCCAAGGACGCTGGCAGGGACCCAAAATACGTACCGAGCGCTGCTAGTGTTCTCTGCGCTGTCAGCAGTTAGGCTGGAACCATGAAGTTTTTGATTGTTTTGCTGATCGTTGTGGCGGTGGTCGTGGTGGTTGCACGCCTGCGCAAACAGTTCTCCAAGGAGATCGATAGGGCCAAAGAAATCCGGCGTTCGAAGCGCGACGACCGCTGACCCCTCCTTGAGGGATCGGACAGCGCTGGTGAGCTTCCTCACCGGCACCATCGGTGCCGGTAACCATGGAGTGCTTCCAAGGAGTTTTGAAGTCCCGAATTTCCGGAGGTTTTTCTTTTCCCGCTACCTCTGGGGAGTGTAAAAGGGTAGAGCCGGGAAAATATCTTCACAGTCCGCGGGCCCAAGGATTTTGTGTTTGGGCCCCGAACCTGCCACACTAGATAAGTTGTTTGTGAACATTTCCATGCTTTGTGTCTGCTGGTCGGGAAACCGACACCGGGACACGGGGTTTCAACCGAGATTGTGTCTCACCCGGGATAATGCCCGGGGCTGGGGAGCAATACAACCGAATTTTTGGAAACACCAACAATGTCCCCCAAGGTTTTATGCGGGTTTGGTGTCGCGGTAAAGTGCGACACGCCCGACCGCGGGGGTCGGGCTTCGGCGGATTGAGGAACCCGGATTTATCCGGATTCAGTTCGATGCGAGGCGTGCCGGTCCCGAAAGGGGCCCGTAGGGCACAGTAACTGTACAGAGAGTGCTAATTAGAAAGAGGCATCACGCCATGGCGGGACAAAAAATCCGCATCCGGCTGAAGTCGTATGACCATGAGGTCATTGACGTTTCTGCCCGGAAGATCGTTGAGACGGTGACGCGCGCTGGCGCAACCGTAGTCGGCCCAGTGCCGCTCCCAACGGAGAAGAACGTGTACTGCGTTATTCGTTCACCCCACAAGTACAAAGACAGCCGTGAGCACTTCGAAATGCGCACGCACAAGCGTCTGATCGACATCATCGATCCGACCCCGAAGGCCGTAGATTCGCTGATGCGTCTTGACCTGCCGGCGGATGTCAACATCGAAATCAAGCTCTAAGGGGAGGTGGCGAGAAAACTATGACCGCAACCCGTAATGTAAAGGGCCTGCTGGGCACGAAGCTCGGCATGACCCAGGTTTGGGACGAGAACAACAACCTCATCCCGGTAACCGTTGTACAGGCCGACAGCAATGTCGTCACTCAGCTGCGCAACGCCGAGCGCGATGGCTACGTAGCGGTTCAGATCGGCTACGGCCAGATCGACCCGCGCAAGGTCACCAAGCCGCTCGCCGGCCACTTCGAGGCAGCCGGGGTTACCCCGCGCCGTCACGTCGTTGAGCTGCGCACTGCAGACGCCGAGTCCTACGCCGCAGGCCAGGAACTCTCCGTCGAAATCTTCGCCGCCGGCCAGAAGGTCGACGTCGTTGGAACTTCCAAGGGCAAGGGCTTCGCCGGCGTCATGAAGCGTCACGGCTTCCACGGTGCTCCGGCATCGCACGGTGCTCACAAGAACCACCGTAAGCCGGGCTCCATCGGCGGCGCTTCGACCCCGGGCCGCGTGTTCCAGGGTCAGAAGATGGCCGGTCGCATGGGCGCCGAGCGCGTCACCTCGCAGAACCTCACGGTTCACGCTGTGGATGCCGAGAAGAACCTCCTGTTGATCAAGGGTGCCGTACCCGGCGCCCGCGGACGCGTCGTTCTCGTACGCACCGCTGTGAAGGGAGCATAACTACATGACTAAGGCACTTACCGTCGAGTTCCCTTCGGAGATCTTCGACGTTCAGACCAACGTCCCGCTGTTGCACCAGGTCGTTGTTGGCCAGCTTGCAGCTGCACGCCAGGGCACGCACAAGACCAAGAACCGCGCCGAAGTTTCCGGTGCGGGTCGCAAGCCGTTCGCGCAGAAGGGCACCGGCCGCGCCCGTCAGGGTTCAATCCGTGCTCCTCACATGACCGGTGGTGGCGTTGTCCACGGCCCGACTCCTCGCGATTACAGCCAGCGCACCCCCAAGAAGATGAAGGCTGCTGCATTGCGCGGCGCCCTGTCTGACCGCGCTCGCAACAACCGCATTCACGTTGTTGAATCCCTGGTTGAAGGCACCACGCCTAACACCAAGGCTGCAATGGCCACCCTGCGCGCTCTGTCCGAGCGCAAGAACATGCTCGTAGTCATCGATCGCGCCAACGACGTTGCAGCCCTCTCGGTCCGCAACCTCCCCGAGGTCCACGTCCTGTACGTCGATCAGCTCAACACTTACGATGTGCTGGTTTCCGACGACGTTGTCTTCACCAAGGCCGCATTCGATGCCCTGGTCAAGAAGGAGGAAGCCAAGTGAGCGACTTCTCCAAGGCTCCGCACGATGTGGTCATCGCACCCGTCGTTTCGGAAAAGAGCTACGGTCTGATCGACGAAGGCAAATACACCTTCTTGGTAGACCCGCGTTCGAACAAGACGGAAATCAAGAACGCCGTAGAAGCTATCTTCTCGGTCAAAGTTGACTCCGTAAACACCCTCAATCGTGCCGGCAAGCGCAAGCGCACCAAATTCGGATGGGGGACTCGCAAAGCTACCAAGCGCGCAATCGTCTCCCTGAAGGAAGGCTCGATTGACATCTTCGGCGGTCCGCTTTCATAAGCGGAGACCACTTTAACGAGGAAATAAACTATGGCAATCCGTAAGTACAAGCCGACTACCCCGGGCCTTCGCGGCTCGAGCGTAGCCGACTTCGCAGAAATCACCCGATCCACTCCGGAAAAGTCGTTGCTTCGCCCGCTCCACAAGACTGGCGGCCGCAACAACTCCGGTAAGATCACCACTCGTCACAAGGGTGGCGGGCACAAGCGCCAGTACCGTCTGATCGACTTCCGTCGTCACGACAAGGACGGCGTGCCGGCAAAGGTCGCTCACATCGAGTACGACCCGAACCGCACCGCTCGCATCGCGCTTCTTCACTACGCTGATGGAACCAAGCGTTACATCATCGCACCGAACAAGCTTTCCCAGGGTGACACGATTGAGGCCGGCGCAAACGCTGACATCAAGCCCGGCAACAACCTGCCATTGCGCAACGTTCCGGTGGGCACGGTGCTCCACGCTGTGGAACTTCGTCCCGGCGGCGGTGCCAAGATGGCTCGTTCAGCAGGTGCCTCGGTGCAGCTGGTGGCCCGTGAGGGTCGCTACGCGCAGCTTCGTTTGCCTTCCGGCGAAATCCGCAACGTTGACGTGCGCTGCCGCGCAACCGTCGGCGAGGTCGGTAACGCCGAGCAGTCGAACATCAACTGGGGAAAGGCCGGCCGTATGCGCTGGAAGGGCGTTCGCCCGACCGTGCGTGGCGTTGCCATGAACCCTGTTGACCACCCGCATGGTGGTGGCGAAGGCAAGACGTCCGGTGGCCGTCACCCGGTGAACCCGAACGGTAAGCGCGAAGGACGCACTCGCCGTCCGAACAAGGACAGCGACAAGATGATTGTCCGCCGTCGTCGTACCGGCAAGAACAAGCGATAGGAGCCTGGAAACATGCCACGCAGCCTGAAGAAAGGCCCCTTCGTCGATCAGCACCTCTTCCTCAAGGTCGAAGCTGAGAACGAAAAGGGCACCAAAAACGTCATCAAGACGTGGTCCCGCCGTTCGATGATCGTCCCCGACATGCTCGGGCACACGATCGCCGTACATGACGGACGTAAGCACATCCCCGTGTTTGTCACCGAGTCGATGGTCGGGCACAAGCTCGGCGAATTTGCATTGACCCGGACGTTCCGCAGCCACGTGAAGGACGACAAGAAGGGCAAGCGCCGCTAACCCGCAAGGGTTCAGCGAGTGCTTAGCACTTCTTCGAGAGACGAGAGAAGGAAAGCAATGGAAGCCAAGGCAATTGCGCGCCATATCCGCGTGACGCCTATGAAGGCCCGGCGCGTCGTCAACCTTGTTCGTGGCAAGCAGACGAACGAAGCACTGGCGATCCTGAAGTTTGCCCCACAGGCAGCTTCAGAGCCAGTGTTCAAGGTTGTAGCATCGGCAGTGGCTAACGCCCGTGCCGCCGCAGACCGCGAGGGTGTCGCGTTCAACGAAGACGAGCTGTTCATCAGCGAAGCGTTTGTTGACGAGGGTCCGACCATGAAGCGGTTCCAGCCGCGTGCTCAGGGTCGGGCATACCAAATCAAGAAGCGCACGAGCCACGTGACCGTGGTCGTCGCAACCCCTAAGAAGGGTGGGGAAGAGTAAATGGGACAGAAGGTTAACCCGCATGGGTTCCGTCTCGGTATCACTACCGACCATGTTTCGCACTGGTTCGCCGACAGCACCAAGGTTGGTCAGCGTTACAAGGACTTCGTAAAAGAAGATATCCGTATTCGCGAACTGATGACCGTTGGCATGGAACGCGCCGGCATCGCACGCGTGGAGATCGAACGTACCCGTGATCGTGTTCGTGTGGATATCCACACCGCACGCCCGGGCATCGTTATCGGTCGCCGCGGCGCCGAAGCCGACCGCATCCGCGGCGAGCTCGAAAAGCTCACCGCCAAGCAGGTTCAGCTGAACATCCTCGAGGTCAAGAACCCCGAGATCGAAGCACAGCTTGTTGCCCAGGGCATTGCCGAGCAGCTTGCTTCACGTGTGGCTTTCCGCCGTGCGATGAAGAAGGCCATGCAGTCGGCTATGCGTGCAGGTGCCAAGGGCATCCGCGTGCAGTGCTCCGGTCGTCTTGGCGGTGCAGAAATGTCCCGCAAGGAGTTCTACCGCGAAGGCCGTGTGCCGCTGCACACCCTGCGTGCGAACATCGACTACGGTGCATTCGAAGCCAAGACCACCTTCGGCCGTATCGGCGTGAAGGTCTGGATCTACAAGGGCGATATCACCTCGAAGGAACTGGCAGCTCAGGCTGCAGCAGCTCCGGCCCGTGGCCGCGGCGATCGTCCGGGCGGGCGTCCGGCTGGACGTCCCGAAGGTGGCGAACGCCGTCGTCGCAACGACCGCAACACTGCACCGGCAGCGGAAGCAGCTCCGGCTGCCGAGGCAGCTCCGGTTGCAGCCGCAGAAGGAGGACAGGCTTAAATGCTTATCCCACGCCGCGTAAAGTACCGCAAGCAGCACCACCCCGGTAGGAGTGGTACGGCTTCGGGCGGTACAACGGTAGCCTTCGGCGAGTACGGTATCCAGGCCCTTACACCGGCCTACGTTACCAACCGCCAGATCGAGGCAGCTCGTATCGCCATGACCCGCCACATCAAGCGTGGCGGTAAGGTTTGGATCAACATTTATCCAGACCGTCCGCTGACCAAGAAGCCTGCCGAAACCCGCATGGGTTCCGGTAAGGGTTCGCCGGAATGGTGGGTCGCAAACGTAAAGCCGGGACGAGTTCTCTTTGAGCTCTCCGGTGTCAGTGATGAGGTAGCTCGCGAGGCCATGCGCCTGGCAATTCACAAGCTGCCGTTGAAGGCACGCATTGTGCGTCGCGAAGGTGGTGAATAGGAATGGCAATCGGATCCAAGGATCTAGCAACCGAAGCACTGGACGGCTTTGATAACGCCCGTCTGGTCGAGGAGCTTAAGAAGGCCAAGGAGGAGTTGTTCAACCTCCGTTTCCAGTCGGCTACCGGCCAGCTCGAATCGCATGGCAACCTGAAGAGTGTCAAGCGCGATATCGCTCGCATCTACACGGTGCTGCGCGAACGCGAACTGGGCATTCGTCCCGACGTCGTGGTAGCGGTCGAAGAGACCACCAAGGCCAAGAAGTCTTCCAAGAAGACTGAAGCGGCCGCAGCGACTGAGGAAGCCAAGTAATGAGCGAGAAGGAGAACGTAGTGGCTGCTCCAGCAGAGCGCAACGACCGCAAGACCCTCCGTGGTTACGTGGTTTCTGACAAAATGCAGAAGACTATTGTCGTTGACGTGGAGGATCGTGTGAAGCACGCCCTTTACGGCAAGGTCATGCGTCGCAACAAGAACGTCAAGGTCCACGACGAAGAGAACAGCGCCGGCATCGGCGACCTTGTTGTCATCGCCGAGACCCGCCCGCTGTCTGCGGACAAGCACTGGCGCCTCGTGGAAATCCTCGAAAAGGCTAAGTAAGCCTTCTTCTTGGTTTTCACTCTGACGTGAAACACCCGAAACACCCCGGGACCACTGGATTTATCCAGCTGGTGCCGGGGTGTTTTGCGTTTCCTCCTAGAAGCCGCCTGTAGCATGGGCCGTTGACTTGGAACCTCCGAATACGGGATTGACGGCAGGGACGTGGGAGGAACGAGATGGGAAACACCGAACCGGGGGAGCGGGGCATTGTTCGCTCGCGACTGCTTCACCGGGTAATTCCCGTGTCGCTGGCCGGGGCGTTGTTGGTGCTTCTTCCGTGGATTGATTTCTGGCCCTCACGGTTCGTTTCGGTGCTGCAAGCACTTCTTCCGCTCCTGTGTCTGGCGGCAGTGGCATATTCCGTGGTGTTGCTGTTCAGACGTGCCTGGATATTGGCGGCGGTCCTGCTGGTTTGTCTGGTTCTTTCCCTGGCCCCCACACTCGCACCCGGTACCCAGGCAGTTTGCCCACCGGGGAGCCAATTCACGGTCCTGTCCTTGAATGCCGGACGTGGACACACGGATCCCGCCGGCCTTGCTAAGGAAGTCAGTACAGCGGACCCCGACATCCTGGTACTGGTGGAAGCCAGCGAACCCATGATCAAGGCGTTGGCCTCATCGACGGCCGGGTGGGACTACACCGAGCGGACCGGGCCGTTGAGGACCGGGGGTTCGGTGGACACGGTGATCTTGTCCCGGTACCCGCTACGCAGCGAAGAGCCGGCTGCATGGCAATCCGATGGCGCGCTTTTCGATATTCCGGTGGCCCTGATCGATCTTCCTCGGGCAGGGCAGATCCGGGTAGCTGGAATCCACCCCGTGCCCCCGACCCATGATCCTGCATTTTGGGAACGGACATTGAATGTCCTTGCAGACTGGGTGCAGCCGCGGACGGACCTGCCGCTGGTTCTGGCCGGCGACTTCAACGGCACCCGAGCGCACCCACAGTTTCGTGCGTTGGCAGAAGGTTTCGACGAGGCTCCGCCTTCGTACGGGCCGGTGCCGATGGGTACGTGGCCGGCCAACAGCGTGTTTCCTGCGTTTGCGGCCATCGACCATGTGTTGGTGCGTGGGATGGCATCGCAAGGCTCCCAACGTTTTCTGGTACCCGGCACAGACCACTTCGGAATCATTGCGCAGTTGAGCGCGTGCGGCTGATGTCAGGTGGCTGTTCACCGCCCCGTGCGTAAGCCAACGGTTGATTCCCGCCAACCTAAGCCGCGTCGGAATCCCAGCATGGTGCCCGGCATACATCCCGGAGCTTTCCAACTGATGAGCTTCGGGGGCTCCCTCTGGATGTCTAGGCAAGATTTGCTGCTGAGTCGAGATTGAGCAACCTGAATCTTCTAGGATGGAATTACGTCCGAAGGGGTTATGAACTGCACCTCGGAAGCCCGTGTGGCAAGGGCCGTAAAGCGACGACAAGGTTCGGGGCATGGAATATGGGGCGCGTGGGTACCTGGGTCCCGAAAACGTCCGTGGTTGGACCAGAGATTGGCCCTCGTCAGCGAGGTCCCGGTAGTCGTCGACATCAAGGTGCTCTCCACTGTCGGCAGGAGCATCGTCAAGAGTTTTTGGTGATTTCTTGGCCGGTGTTCCTTGCAAAAGATTCGATCGTGAGACCGGAAGTTGCTGGATCTTATGTGATCAACAACCCTCGGATTGCCCCTAGCACATGGTTTCGGGATCGCGTATCCGTGCGGTAGACTTTCTAGTCTGTGCGCGTTATGTATGGGGACTATCCACCTCCGAACATAACGCACAGTGCAGCCGGAGGGTTTTTTACGGGCCCGGAAGGCTGTGCGGCATAGCTCTGAGCCTAAGCCTCGGCCCTGCTTCCCCAGCACCATGTTGTTGCGCACTTGTGCGTTGTGAACTGTGTGTATGGAGGTGGGGGTAAGCAGAAGCTGAGATGGACCATATCCGTTCCGCAAGGCTCCCTAGGAGAACCAGCGAGACGACAGGAGTAAAAAGTGATTCAGCAGGAATCGCGACTAAAGGTTGCCGACAACACCGGTGCTAAGGAAATCCTTACCATTCGTGTTCTCGGTGGCTCTGGCCGTCGCTATGCAGGCATTGGTGACGTTATCGTCGCCACCGTCAAGGATGCAATCCCTGGCGGAAACGTAAAGAAGGGTGACGTCGTCAAGGCTGTCATCGTTCGCACCAAGAAGGAACGTCGCCGCGTCGACGGTTCCTACATCAAGTTCGACGAGAACGCTGCTGTCATCCTCAAGACTGATGGCGAGCCCCGCGGTACCCGTATTTTCGGTCCGGTGGGTCGTGAACTTCGCGATAAGAAGTTCATGAAGATCGTTTCACTGGCTCCGGAGGTGCTGTAACCATGGGTGCAAAGATCAAGAAGGGTGACCTCGTTCAGGTCATCACCGGTTCCGACCGCACCAAGCAGGGCAAGGTGCTGAAGGTATTCCCAGCAGCACAGCGCGTCCTGGTTGAAGGCGTCAACCGCGTCACCAAGCACACCAAGGCCGGTCAGACCGAGCGTGGCACCACGACTGGTGGTATTGAGGTCGTTGAGGCCCCGATGCACATCTCGAATGTTGCCATCGTTGACCCGGACACTAAGAAGCCGACCCGCGTTGGCTTCCGCGAGGAAACCGTAGAGAAGAACGGCGTGTCCAAGACCGTCCGTGTTCGCTACGCCAAGTCTTCCGGAAAGGCACTGTAATGACTGAAGCAGCTGTCAAGATCCAGCCACGCCTCAAGGCCAAGTACAAAGCCGAAATCCGCGAGACTCTTACTACCGAGTTCAGCTACTCCAACCCGATGCAGGTCCCTGGCCTCGTCAAGGTTGTTGTGAACATGGGTGTAGGCGAAGCCGCCAAGGATTCGAAGCTCATCGAAGGCGCAGTCCGCGACCTCACCGCCATCACCGGCCAGAAGCCGTTGGTAACCAAGGCACGCAAGTCGATCGCACAGTTCAAACTGCGCGAAGGCATGCCGATTGGTACCCACGCCACCCTGCGCGGAGATCGTATGTGGGAATTCGTTGATCGTCTGGTTACGTTGGCTCTGCCGCGTATCCGTGACTTCCGCGGCCTCAGCCCGAAGCAGTTCGACGGCAATGGCAACTACACCTTCGGCCTCACGGAACAGTCAATGTTCCACGAAATCGATGTTGATTCCGTTGACCGCGTTCGTGGTATGGACATCACCGTAGTGACCACCGCGAAGACCGACGACGAAGGCCGTGCCTTGCTCAAGGCTCTGGGCTTCCCGTTCAAGACCGCCAACTAGATCAACTACGTTGCAGGTCCGCGCTTGCGCGGAAACCGTAGCGAGGAAGGGCAGAAGCCCAAATGACAATGACAGATCCTGTCGCAGATATGCTGACTCGTCTGCGCAACGCCAACTCGGCTTACCACGACACGGTTTCCATGCCGTCGTCGAAGCTGAAGGTGCGCGTCGCACAGATCCTCAAGGAACAGGGCTACATCGCCTCGTTCGTTGAAGAAGCAGCTGAGGTTGGCAAGAAGCTGACCATCACCCTGAAATTCGGCCCGAGCCGCGAGCGTTCAATCGCTGGCGTCCGCCGTATTTCGAAGCCGGGCCTGCGTGTATACGCAAAGTCCACCAATTTGCCGCACGTCCTTGGTGGCCTCGGCATTGCAATCCTGTCCACGTCCTCCGGTCTGCTTACTGACCGCCAGGCAGCCAAGAAGGGTGTAGGTGGGGAAGTCCTCGCCTACGTCTGGTAACGGGAAAGGGAGAAAGAAACCATGTCACGTATTGGACGTCTTCCGATCACTGTTCCTGCCGGCGTTGAGCTCAAGATTGATGGCGACGCAGTCGCTGTCAAGGGCACCAAAGGCGAACTGACCATCACCGTAGCAAGCCCGATCACTGTTGCTCTCGAAGAGAACACTTTGACCGTGTCACGCCCGAACGACGAGCGCGATTCGCGTTCGCTGCACGGCCTGACCCGCACCCTGATCGAAAACATGATCATCGGTGTCACCACTGGCTACGAAAAGAAGCTCGAAATCCACGGTACCGGTTACCGCGTTGTCGCCAAGGGATCGAACCTCGAGTTCGCCCTGGGTTACTCGCACCCGGTTGTTGTCGAAGCTCCCGAGGGCATTGCCTTCGCAGTTGAGGGCAACAACAAGATCACCGTTTCGGGTATCAACAAGCAGCAGGTTGGCGAAGTTTCCGCCAACATCCGCAAGCTCCGCAAGCCTGACCCGTACAAGGGTAAGGGCGTTCGGTACGCTGGCGAAATCATCCGCCGCAAGGTCGGAAAGGCTGGTAAGTAACCATGGCTCTCGGAATCAAGGGTAAGAGTAAGGCAGCCGCACGCGGCCGTCGTCACCTGCGCGTTCGTAAGCGCATCACCGGCACCGAGGTGCGTCCGCGCCTGGTCGTCAACCGCTCCGCACGCCACATCTTCGTTCAGGTCGTCGACGACAGCAAGGGCATCACCGTTGCTTACGCCTCGACCATGGAAGCCGACCTGCGCGGTTTCGAAGGTGACAAGTCCGCCAAAGCCAAGCGCGTTGGTGAGCTCGTTGCCGAGCGCGCCAAGGCTGCCGGCATCGAAGCCGTGGTCTTTGACCGCGGTGGCAACAGGTACCACGGTCGCGTGGCTGCTGTTGCTGATGGTGCACGCGAAGGTGGGCTGGCACTGTGAGCGAAGCAACTAACAAGAAGGAAACTCAGGTGTCTGAAGCTACTGAGGCAGTCGCGACTGCTGCTGCTCCCGCCACAGAAAAGGCCGGTGCCGCTCGCGGTGAAGGCCGTGGACGTGGCGGCGAAGGCCGTGGCCGTGGCGAAGGACGTGGCCGCGGCCGCGACCAGAAGGATAGCCGCAACGATGACAAGGACAAGTTCCTTGAGCGCGTTGTAGCCATCAACCGCGTATCCAAGGTCGTCAAGGGTGGTCGTCGCTTCAGCTTCACCGCACTTGTCGTCGTGGGTGACGGCAACGGTCTCGTTGGCGTCGGTTACGGCAAGGCCAAGGAAGTCCCGGCAGCCATTCAGAAGGGCGTTGAAGAAGCCAAGAAGTCCTTCTTCCGCGTTCCCCGCGTCGGCACCACCATCCCGCACCTGGTGCAGGGTGAAGCCGCTGCTGGCGTAGTCCTTCTGCGTCCGGCCGCTCCGGGTACCGGCGTTATCGCCGGTGGTCCGGTTCGCGCCGTACTGGAATGCGCAGGCATCCACGATGTTCTGTCGAAGTCCATGGGCTCGAGCAACCAGATCAACATCGTTCGCGGCACCATTGCAGCACTGAAGGCCCTTGAAGAGCCTCAGGCAGTTGCAGCACGTCGTGGTCTGCCGTTGGAAGACGTTGTTTCGGCTCAGATGCTGCACAACATCAAGAACCAGAAGGCAGGTGCGTAATAGTGGCTAAGAACATTGTCCCTAGCGACGCAACTCTGACAATCACCCAGACTAGGTCCACCATTGGTGGCAAGCAGAACCAGCGCGACACCCTTCGCTCACTCGGTCTCAAGCGCATCGGCCACACTGTGGTCCGTACCGCCGACTCCGTAACCGTAGGTATGGTCAACACTGTTTCGCACCTGGTAAAGGTTGAGGAGGCGAAATAATCATGGCTGATAAAGAAAACGCATTGAAGGTACACCACCTGCGTCCAGCCGAAGGTGCCAAGAAGGCCAAGACCCGTGTGGGTCGTGGCGAGGCGTCCAAGGGTAAGACCGCTGGTCGCGGTATGAAGGGCACCAAGGCGCGCTACCAGGTCAAGGCCGGCTTCGCCGGTGGCCAGTTGCCGCTGCACATGCGCCTTCCGAAGCTTCGCGGCTTCAAGAACCCGTTCCGTGTCGAGTATCAGGTTGTCAACCTGGACAAGATCTCGGAACTGTTCCCCGAAGGTGGCGAGGTCACCGTCGAGGCATTGATCGCGAAGGGCGCCGTTCGCAAGAACGAAGCCGTCAAGGTCCTTGGCTCGGGCGAGCTCACCGTCAAGGTCGACGTGAAGGTCAACGCCTTCTCGTCCTCCGCAACGGAAAAGATCGTCGCAGCTGGCGGCTCTGCAGTAGAGCTCTAAGCTACGTGATCTCTTGATCGCACAGTGAGAGGAGGGTGCCCCGGGAATTTGCCTAGCAATTCCCGGGTGCACCCTCCTTTTTCTTTCCATACCACCCCTGCGTTCCCCTGACCTGCGATAACAGCAAGGCCGGGGCCCATGCAAGGTCTTCCAGCTGGAAACATTGCACAGTTGGGGATTGTTTAGGGCTTTTGCCGCGGCGCATTTGGTGTGTCATGCATGCCACCCGCTAGAATCATTAGGTCAACCCGGGCACCCCCGGCCACCATCAATCAGGAGGACGCTTGTTCGCCGCCATTGCCCGGGTATTCCGGACGCCTGACCTGCGACGCAAGTTGTTGTTCACGCTCGCCATCATCGCGATCTACCGTTTGGGTGTTTACATCCCAGCGCCAGGCGTGGACTACAGCAACGTCCAGCAGTGCCTTGCCGCGGGTAACACCACCGGAGGCCTGTACCAGTTCGTTAACCTTTTCAGCGGCGGTGCGTTGCTGCAGGTTTCCATTTTCGCCATGGGAATCATGCCGTACATCACGGCCTCGATTATCGTCCAGCTGTTGCGCGTGGTGATTCCTCGTTTCGAGGAACTGCACAAGGAAGGCCAGTCCGGACAGGCCATCCTGACCCAGTACACTCGCTACCTCACGATCGCCCTTGGCCTCCTGCAGGCCACCACGCTGGTCTCCCTGGCCCGCAGCGGGATGCTCTTCCCCGCCTGCGACCTACCCATCGTCCCGGACGACAGCATCTTCGTGATCGTCTTGATGATCTTCACCCTCACGGCCGGAACCGGCTTGATCATGTGGATGGGTGAACTGGCCACCGAACGCGGTGTCGGTAACGGCATGTCACTGCTGATCTTCGTGTCCATCGCCTCGGGCTTCCCCTCGGCCATGGGCGCCATCGCCACCTCGCAGGGCTGGGGCGTCTTCACCGGCGTGATTCTCATCGGTGTGGCAGTCATTGCGCTGGTCGTGTTCGTGGAACAGTCCCAGCGCCGCATCCCGGTGCAGTACGCCAAACGGATGATCGGACGCCGCACCGTCGGCGGCACCTCCACCTACATCCCGATCAAGGTCAACATGGCCGGGGTTATCCCGGTAATCTTTGCATCCTCCATGCTGGCGCTGCCGAGCATGCTGGTGCAGTTCAACACCGGGTCCGACGGCACGCTGCCGGGCTGGGCCATGTGGGTTCAGACCAACTTCTCCGGCTCCTCGCCGTTGTACATGGCCACCTACACGCTGTTGACCATCGGCTTCACCTACTTCTACGTCGCGATCACGTTCAATCCGACCGAGGTTGCCGACAACATGAAGCAGTACGGTGGATTCATTCCGGGCATCCGAGCCGGACGCCCCACGGCTGCGTACCTCGAGTACATCATCAGCCGCATCACGTTCCCCGGTGCCCTTTATCTGGCATTCGTGGCCCTGATTCCGTTGGTCGCCTTCGTGCTCATCAACGCCGATCAGAACTTCCCGTTCGGCGGTACCTCGATCCTCATCATGGTTGGTGTGGGTCTTGAAACCGTCAAACAAATCAACGCACAAATGCAGCAGCGACACTACGAAGGACTTCTGCGATGACAAGATTGTTGATCATTGGCCCCCCCGGTGCTGGCAAAGGCACCCAGGCGGTCCAAATCTCCGAGCGCCTCAATGTTGTGGCCATCTCCACCGGTGATATCTTCCGCGCCAACGTCAAGGGCGGTACCCCGCTCGGCGTCGAAGCAAAGAAGTACATCGATGCCGGGAACTTCGTTCCGGACTCGGTCACCAACTCCATGGTCCGCGACCGTCTGGCAGCTGACGATGTCAAAGACGGCTTCCTGCTCGATGGCTACCCGCGCACCAGCGCGCAGGTCGACGAGTTGGATTCGATCTTGGCCGACGCCGGGGTAGAGCTCGACACAGTGCTTCAGCTGACCGCCGACGACGACGAGCTCGTGGTCCGTCTGCTCAAGCGTGCACAGATCGAGGGTCGGGCCGATGATACCGAAGAGGTCATCCGCCACCGCCTGGGTCTCTACCACGAGGAGACTGCCGTGGTGGTCAACCGCTACCAGGAGCGCGGTATCGTGCGCCTGGTTGATGGCATCGGTGAGATCGACGAAGTCACTAACCGCGTCATGGACGCACTGGGCCAGAACGCCTAGTTCATTTACGTCCTAAAAACCGCGGGGACCGGCACACCAGTGCCGTCATCCCCGCGGTTTTTGCAATAACCGCGGCAGCACCGTCTTTGGAAAGGGACATACACACCATGGCTTTCAGCCAACGCAAGATCGAGTACAAAACCAACGGGCAGATCCTTAAGATGCGCGAGGCGGGCCTGGTCCTGGCCGAGGCGCTGGACGAGGCCGTTGCTGCAGCGCAGATCGGTGTCACCACCGCGCACCTGGACGCGGTGTTCGCCTCGGTGCTCGAGCGCCACGGCGCCACCAGCAACTTCAAGGGCTACTACGATTTCCCGGCAAACATCTGCGCCTCGGTCAACGACCAAGTCGTCCACGGTTTCCCCAGCGAGTACGTGCTGGCCGACGGCGACGTGCTCAAGATCGACGGCGGGGCGATCATCGATGGTTGGCATGCCGATTCGGCACGCACCGTGATTGTCGGTGAAGCAGACCCCGCGGATCAGCGCCTGTCGGATATCACCCAGGAAGCCATGTGGCGGGGGATCGCTGCGCTGGCCGAGGCCCGCTTCGTGGGACAGATCGGCGATGCCATCGATGACTTCGTCTCCGAGGTTCCAGGTGAGCCGCTGGGCATCCTGGAGGACTATGTCGGCCACGGCATCGGTTCGGCGATGCACCAGGCCCCGGATGTGCTCAACTACCGCACCGGGCACCGTGGGCCGCGCGTGAAGCCAGGTATGTGCCTGGCCATCGAACCGATGCTGGTCCGCGGCGGGTTGGAGACCAAGGTCTTGGAAGACGACTGGACCGTGGTGACTGTCGATGGCGCTCGCGCCTCGCAGTGGGAACACTCGGTGGCCGTGCACCTGGGCGGCATCTGGGTTTTGACGGCACACGATGGGGGAGCGGCCGGCCTTGCACCATTTGGCGTGGTGCCCTCGCCGATCCTTCCGTAGCCGGCGTGCGGCTGGCCGGGGGCCGAAGGTTTCCCCGGCCTGTGGCCAACCTAACAAACCGGGGCGTCCGTGCGATTTCCCTTTACGCCCTCCAGCGCGTAGGCTTGACTGTTGGTTGTCTGTTCCTTGGTGCCCAAAAGCTCCGGCTTGGGGTACCGACGTGTTCAGCGACCAAGTCCATAAATCTGTCGGCGGTAAATATCACCGACAATAAAAGTTAGCGGAGGATATGGCCAAGAAAGAGGGTGTCATCGAGGTAGAAGGCGCCGTGTCAGAGGCACTGCCCAACGCGATGTTTCGTGTTGAGTTGCCTAATGGGCACGTTGTACTTGCAACTATCTCGGGAAAGATGCGTCAGCACTACATTCGAATCCTCCCTGAGGATCGCGTAGTGGTGGAACTCAGTCCGTATGACCTCAACCGCGGGCGTATCGTTTACCGCTACAAGTAAAAGCTTTTGCCATTCTTCCCCTCGGGGAAAGGCGACGAAGGTAATTACGCTCCACTTGAAACCGCAACCGCAAAAGGAAATTGCCTTGAAGGTTAACCCTAGCGTGAAGCCGATCTGCGATAAGTGCAAGGTGATCCGCCGTAATGGCGTGGTCATGGTGATCTGCGAAAACCCACGCCACAAGCAGCGTCAGGGCTAATTTCCCTCACGGGAAATCCTGCGCTTTGCAATGAAATCGGCAGTACAGCATCCAACGCGCGATGCATACCCACGGCACGGAGGCCGTGGACCGGGAACACCGGGCATGTACTGCTTTAGACCTCCGATATATCGAAAGGTAGACAGCATATGGCTCGTCTAGCTGGCGTAGACATCCCGCGCGAAAAGCGCGTGATTATTGCGCTCACATACATTTACGGCTTGGGCAAGACCCGTGCAGAACAGACCATCGCCGAGACCGGGATCAACCCGGACACTCGTGTGAAGGATCTCTCCGACGCTGAGCTGGTACAGCTGCGTGACTTCATCGAAGGCAGCTTCAAGGTTGAGGGTGACCTCCGCCGCGAAGTAGCAGCTGACATTCGCCGCAAGGTTGAAATCGGCTCCTACGAAGGCATCCGCCACCGCAAGGGCCTGCCGGTCCGCGGTCAGCGCACCAAGACGAACGCTCGCACCCGTAAGGGACCGAAGCGCACCGTCGCCGGTAAGAAGAAGACTCGCTAAATCTAGCGGTCATCACTAAGCCAAATTTCTCGTAGGAGTAAGCATGCCCCCCAAGACTCGTGGAGCGGTTCGTAAGCCGCGTCGCAAGGACAAAAAGAATATCCCGCTCGGCCAGGCGCACATCAAGAGCACCTTCAACAACACCATCGTTTCCATCACGGATCCGAACGGCGCTGTAATCTCGTGGGCTTCGGCCGGCGAGGTTGGCTTCAAGGGTTCGCGTAAGTCGACCCCGTACGCCGCACAGATGGCTGCTGAGTCCGCTGCTAAGCGCGCTCAGGAGCACGGCCTTCGCAAGGTTGACGTTTTCGTCAAGGGCCCCGGCTCGGGACGCGAAACCGCGATCCGCTCGCTGCAGGCCGCTGGCCTTGAGGTTGGGTCCATCTCGGACGTTTCCCCAAGCGCACACAACGGCTGCCGCCCGCCAAAGCGTCGCCGCGTCTAATAATGACTGTCTGGCTTTGATGCCGCCGCGTCCTTTCCCCACACGGGGGTAGGACGCGGCGGCATGATCGCCACGGCAAGCCAGACCGAACCAGACGAACGCCGACGAGGCATACGTCGTTTCCACCCCCTGTGTTGCGTCATATAGCGGACGCACGCTGAAAGGAAATGTAAGTGCTCATTGCACAGCGCCCCACCCTGACCGAAGAAGTCGTAGCGGAGAACCGCTCCCGTTTTGTAATTGAACCGTTGGAGCCTGGCTTCGGCTACACCCTGGGAAACTCGCTTCGCCGTACCCTCCTCTCCTCCATTCCTGGTGCAGCAGTCACCAGTGTGCGGATCGATGGGGTATTGCACGAGTTCACCACCGTAGCCGGTGTGAAGGAAGACGTGACCGAACTGATTCTTAACATCAAGAATCTCTCAGTGTCCTCCGAGCATGATGAGCCGGTCGTCGCCTACCTGCGCAAGCAGGGCCCAGGCGTCGTCACCGCAGCCGACATCACCCCGCCTGCCGGCGTGGAATTCCACAACCCGGACCTGCACATCGCGACATTGAACGCGAAGGGCAAGTTCGACATGGAACTGACCATCGAACGTGGTCGCGGTTATGTTTCTGCAGCGCAGAACAAGAACGTGGACGCAGAGATCGGTCGTATCCCAGTGGATTCGATCTACTCGCCGGTGCTGAAGGTGACCTTCCGCGTGGAGGCCACCCGTGTTGAGCAGCGCACCGACTTTGACAAGCTCATCGTCGATGTTGAAACCAAGGATTCGATGCTCCCGCGCGATGCAGTAGCATCCGCAGGCACCACCCTGGTTGAACTGTTCGGCCTGGCACGCGAGCTGAACACCGCTGCTGAAGGCATCGAGATCGGCCCGTCCCCGACGGACGCCGCCCTCGCAGCCGACATGGCACTGCCGATCGAAGACCTTGAATTGACAGTTCGCTCGTACAACTGCCTCAAGCGTGAGGGCATCCACTCCGTGGGTGAACTCGTTGCACGCTCCGAGGCCGACCTGATGGACATCCGTAACTTCGGTGCGAAGTCCATCGATGAGGTCAAGGCGAAGCTGATCGATCTGGGTCTGGCCCTGAAGGATTCCCCTCCGGGCTTTGATCTTGCAGCACGTGCCGCAGCCATTGGCGACGATGAAGCCTTCGGTGAGGAAGAAGTCTAAGACTTCTTGGCCCACCAGCTATAGAACTTAAACCTTTGCGCCCGGAATTCCACCGGGCGCAAAGGCCACCATACTAGGAGAACACTATGCCTACCCCTCCCAAGGGTCCGCGTCTCGGCGGCAGCGCAGCTCACGAGCGATTGATGCTCGCGAACCTGTCCGCGCAGCTGTTCGAGAACAAATCCATCACCACCACGCTGACCAAGGCCAAGCGCCTTCGCCCGCATGCAGAGCGCCTGATCACCTTCGCCAAGCGCGGAGACCTGGCCTCGCGTCGCCGCGTCCAGGCAGTCATTGCCTCGCGCAGCCGCACCAACAAGTCGATCGTTCACGAGCTGTTCGAGAACATCGCACCGGTTATGGCCGAGCGCCAGGGTGGTTACACCCGCATCACCAAGATCGGCAACCGCAAGGGCGATAACGCCCCGATGGCTGTCATCGAATTGGTCATGGAGCCGGTTTCGCCGAAGCAGGCCGTTGTGAAGGAAGCCGAGAAGGCTGCCGCAGTGGCTGCTCCGGTTGAAGAGGTCGCCCCGACCGAAGCAACCGAAACTGCAGAGGTCGCCGAGACCGAAGCAACCGAAACTGTAGAGGTCGCCGAGACCGAAGCAGCAGAGGAGAACAAGGCCTAGTCCTTGTCCCCTTTGGCAATAGCCAAAAACGTCGGCCCGGTGCAGTTATGCACCGGGCCTGTGTTTTAAGCACCGAAAACCCCTGCAGCGCCGCTCAAACCTCGACCACTGTGAGCTCCGGCGGGGCAGGAGCCGATCCCAGCGAAGTGGATCCGGCTACTGAACGAGGACCGTGAGATGAATACTTTCGCCGTTGATGCGCGGCATCCCGGCTTGGCGCCGGCTGATAGCGCCAGCGAGCCCACCTCCGTGCGACTGGCAATCCGGATCGGCTATGACGGCACCGCCTACAACGGCTGGGCGCTGCAGCCGGGACTGCCAACGGTCCAGGGAGTACTGGAGGCCGCCTTGGCCCTGCTGATCCGCCGCAAGATCCGCACGGTAGTGGCCGGACGCACAGATGCCGGCGTGCACGCCAGAAACCAGATCGCGCACTTCGACCTGACCCCGGCGGAAGTCGCAGGCCTAGCCCGCGGTGCCGACCTCGAACCAGGTATGGCCTTGTTGAGGCGGCTACGGGGTCTGCTTGGCCGCGAACACGGCGCCATCCTGGTCCGAGACATCTGGATTGCACCAACCGGATTCGACGCACGGTTCTCCGCGCTTTGGCGTCGCTACTCCTACCGCATTGCCGATGGGCCGGCTCGCTTCGATCCGCTCACCCGTGCCTTCACCATGTGGCATAAGGCAGAACTGGACGTCGACTTGTTGAACGCCGAGGCAGCAAGCCTGCTGGGCCGCCACGATTTCCTCTCCTTCTGTAAGCCGCGTGAGCACGCCACCACCATCCGCACGTTGACCGAGTTCTCGTTTCAGCGGGATGCCGAAGGTGTCGTCGTTGCCCATTTGAAAGCCGATGCTTTTTGCCACAACATGGTCAGGGCCATGATTGGCGCCTGCCTCAAAGTCGGAGACGGTAGCGAGAACCCCGGGTGGGTCGGGATGCGCTTGGCCGAGGCCGTGCGCGATTCACGAATCATGTTGGCCGATCCGCGCGCCCTGGTGCTCGAGGAAGTCGCTTATCCGCTCGATGCACAGGAGATTGCCCGTCGCGCCGAATTGACGCGCACTCGACGTAAACCGGAAGAACTCAACAAGAACCTGTCGAAAGAGTCAGACACCAAATAGTCTGTACCGCGCGGGCCAACGCCGCCGGGGGAGTACCGCCCGCAAGCCTTGAATTGAGGATCGAGGATCGAGGATTGGGTGTGACTGTCTCGGTCGGTAGACAACTGCGAAGATGAGCTTCTGAGCGAAGGGGAGAAGCTACCCCCGGGCCATGGGCGTTGCTTGAAACTTCCGGATCATGACTAGGGTGTGCCAGAGCAAGCCATAGATGGCCAGGGACGCGATCAGCGCGGCACCACCTCTAAGAATTATGACCTGCAGGAACAATTCGGCACTTAGCGCGTCTTCGATGACCGGTGTCGCGCCACGGCCGAGGAGGGCGGCGGCCACGGCAGGAACAACTACCACTAGCGACAGCAGCATGGTGCGCGCATTCCGGGGTTCGATGACTTCGGTCTTCACGTTTCTGTGGGATCTTCTTCGCATCTTGATGTACCAGAGGGCCAAGATCGACATTCCGGCGAGGCTGCTACCGTGCTGGAGTAAACGGAAGATGGGAATACCCCCAAGGTGCTCATTGGACAGGGAAGGTACGTGGAGGACTACCCACCCGGATGCGTGCGTGAAAGAGTCCCACACAAGGTGCGTGAGAAGCCCGATCAGCAAGGAGTGGAATGTCCACAGCGCCATATGACCCCCGGTCGGAGGTCGCATCCTGAGCCCAGATTGGTCGGGGAACCACGATTCGGGAAGAGCCCATCGGGTGGGCCCCTTGATAAGCGACAGGAATCCAAACAGCACCAAGGCCAGCGGCATCCCGACGGTCAACATGTGGGCGAATTGGTGTGAGCTGATCCCGTTGAGTAGCGCGGCATTCCAGCCGTGCTCAGAACGCAGCACTTGTAAGAAGTATGGGAGATCCGGGGCCATGGCGCCGGCTACAAGGGCCAGCGGCACCACCGGTTGGCGCAGGAACGGCAGGACTGCAGCCGTATGGGCCAGGGTGAAAGGCAAGGGATCCTCGAAACGTTGTGTCATGGCCCACGCCATTGGCGTCCTGTTGCGTATGGGGCCATCTCAAGCGTAGTTGGCTCGCGCGGGGAACGTAGACGCACGTACTGTTACGGCGGTCATATTGGCTAAAATCGTCAAGGCTGCCAGAACCATGCCCACGGTGCCGCTTGCTCAACTCTAAGGTCGCGGCGCGTCCCGATAATTGATGCCCAGCACCTCTGGCATGCAACAGGTGTCTGCTATGAGGCCTAGAAGACGGCTTGTCGGCAGTCTCACCTTGGACGCTTTGGTGGTGTCGGGGTTAATCCGATAGACTATCGGCTGTTGTGCGTGTCCTTTGTTCGACACAACCTTCCCCGTGTGACGGCTCAGTTGCAGAGCCACTGGTCTGCGGGGATTGCGAACATTCATGGACGGCCGGTCTTTTCAGTCCTCACCTGGCGAACTGGTACAGCGCATCGAACACAGCACGTTCTAGGACAGTGGATCTCACAGCCGTTGACCAAAAGTGTGCTTGACCAGTAACCAATAAACAAAGGCAATTACAGTGCGTACGTTCACTCCAAAGCCGGCCGACCAGACCCGCCAGTGGCTCATCATTGATGCCACTGACGTTGTACTTGGTCGCCTCGCCGTCCAGGCCGCAACCCTGCTGCGCGGCAAGCACAAGGCTACCTTCGCCCCCCATATGGACATGGGCGATCACGTCATCATCATCAACGCCGAGAAGGTTGCCCTCACCGGCGCCAAGCTCGAAAACAAGCGCGCTTACCGCCACTCGGGTTTCCCGGGCGGCCTGAAGTCCGTTTCCTACGCCGAGCTTCTTGAAAAGAACCCGGTTCAGGCAGTGGAGAAGGCCATCAAGGGCATGCTCCCGAAGAACTCGCTGGCTGCAGACCAGCTGTCCAAGTTGAAGGTCTACCGCGGTGCCGAGCACCCGCACGCTGCACAGCAGCCACAGACTTTCGAAATCACCCAGGTCGCGCAGTAGCGCTGGGCCCCGAGAACAAGACTTTAGGAGAATATCGTGGCTCAGAACACTGAAGAGATCACCGAATTCGAGGGTGAAGCACCGACTTCGTACACCTCGGAGACCGTTGCGGTTGAAGTAGAAGAAGTCAAGGAACGTCCGGCACTGACCGTTGCAGGTGCAGCAGTCGGCCGTCGCAAGCAGGCAATCGCCCGCGTGCGTGTCGTTCCGGGCACCGGCAAGTGGACCCTCAACGGTCGCTCGCTGGAAGAATACTTCCCGAACAAGCTGCACCAGCAGGACGTCAACGAACCGTTCAAGCTGCTTGAACTGGACGGCGCATACGACGTTCTTGCACGCATCCACGGCGGTGGCCCCTCGGGCCAGGCCGGTGCGCTGCGCTTGGGCATCGCCCGCTCGCTGAACGAAATCGACCGCGACAACAACCGCGCTGCCCTCAAGAAGGCCGGCTACTTGACTCGTGACGCCCGCGTCATCGAGCGCAAGAAGGCTGGTCTCAAGAAGGCTCGTAAGGCTTCGCAGTTCTCCAAGCGCTAAACCGCTTGCGCCGGGTTTGTCCCGGCACCGAAAGGCCCTGGCATTCATGCCGGGGCCTTTCGGCCTTTAAGGACCCTGAAGGCGTGGTATGTCACACCATTTGCCAAATATTGTCTTGATAAACACCGCAGATGCCCGAATCCGGCGGAATCTGGCTCTATGATGGATGACGATGGCAAGGTTATTTGGGACCGATGGTGTCCGCGGAAAAGCAAACGAACTTCTAACCCCCGAACTGGCGCTGGCGCTTTCACAGGCCGCCGCCATGGTATTGGGGCATGAACAAATACATGACGGGCGACGTCCCGTGGCGGTAGTGGCCAAGGATCCTCGGATCAGTGGCGACTTCCTTTCGGCTGCAATCGAGGCGGGCCTCGCGGCCTCCGGCGTCGATGTGCATGATGCCGGAACCCTCCCCACCCCGGCTGCAGCCTACTTGGTGGCAGATCTGGGAGCCGATTTCGGCGTCATGATCTCCGCCTCGCATAATGCGGCACCGGATAACGGGATCAAGTTCTTGGCCCGTGGAGGCAAGAAGCTTGACGACGCACTCGAGGACGCCATCGAGGCGGCATTGGAGAAACCCAAGTACCGGCCCGTCGGCGCGGACGTGGGACGCGTCTCGCGCTTCGCCGATGCCGAGGATCGCTATGTCATGCACCTGTTGCAGACCCTGCCCAACCGCCTGGATGGGCTGAAGGTTGTCCTGGACTGCGCCCACGGCGCGGCCAGCGGCTGCTCCCCGGAGGTCTTCAACGCCGCCGGCGCACAGGTGGTCGTCATCGGGGCAGCCCCGGACGGTATCAACATCAACGACGGTTACGGTTCCACGCACCTTGAACGCCTGCAGGAAGCAGTGCTGGACAACGGCTCGGACCTGGGCATCGCCCACGATGGTGACGCGGATCGCTGCTTGGCCGTTGACCACGAGGGAAACATCGTGGACGGGGACCAGATCATGGCGATCATGGCCACGGACATGAAGGAACGAGGTGTGTTGAAAGACAACACCCTTGTTGCCACCGTGATGAGCAACCTGGGCCTGAAGATCGCAATGCGCGAAGCAGGGATCACCCTGAAGGAAACCGGCGTCGGAGACCGGTACGTGCTCGAAGGCATGCGGGCGGGGAACTTCAACCTCGGCGGCGAGCAGTCCGGCCACGTGATCTTCGCCGACCACGCCACCACCGGCGACGGCGTACTGACCGGCCTGCACATCGCAGCCCGGGTCAAGGCCACCGGCAAGACCCTCAAGGAGCTTGCCGAGACCATGACGGTGCTCCCGCAGGTCCTCATCAACGTCAAGGGCGTAGATAAGGAAGCGGCACCCAGCAATCGGAATCTGATCACCGCGATCGCCGCGGCAGAGGCAGAACTGGGACAAAACGGGCGAGTGCTGCTTCGTGCCTCGGGCACCGAGCCCGTCGTCCGCGTGATGGTCGAGGCCACCTCACACGAGATGGCCCATTCATTGGCCACCACGCTGGCCGGGGTCGTCACCAACGAACTGGCTCTCTAAGTTTCTGGGCCGTATAAGGATGATCGTTTTTGATTTCATCCCTAAAGTCGCGACTGAATACAGTTCAACTGTTGTAGGTTCATCTATTTACTTGCTGGGGGACATATGTCGCTAAAGATTTCTGTAATTGGGACGGGCTATCTGGGAGCCACACACGCCGCTTGTATGGCTGAGCTAGGCTTTGACGTTATCGGCGTCGATATTGATGCTGCAAAAGTCGCTGCGCTCTCCCGGGGGAATCTTCCGTTCCATGAACCTGGGCTACCGGAACTTCTCCGCAAGCATGTAGACAGTGGTCGGCTTCGGTTTACGACCGACTACGCGGAAATTGCAGACTGGGCGGATATTCATTTCATAGGGGTTGGGACTCCACAACGTGCCGATGGGCACGGGGCAGATCTTCGGTTTGTGGATTCCGCTGTTCACGAGTTAACGAGTCGGATCCGTGGCTCCGCTTTGATAGTCGGCAAATCAACTGTGCCTGTGGGAACGGCCCGCCGTTTGCGGGGCATAATCGACACAGAAGCTCACTCAGAAGCAAACATTGCTCTGGCGTGGAACCCTGAGTTCCTGCGCGAAGGTTTCGCTGTTGCTGACACAATGCGGCCCGACAGACTTGTGATTGGTGCAGAGGGCGGGACTGCGGAGGCTCTATTACGAGAGGTCTACGCGGTTGCCCTAGCTGCTGAAACGCCTCTCATTGTTACTGATTTTGAGACGGCAGAACTGGTCAAGGTGGCAGCGAACGCTTTCCTAGCCACAAAGATTTCATTCATCAACTCTTTCGCTGAAGTCACAGAGACTATTGGCGGCGACATCACTACACTGGCTGATGCCTTGGGGCACGATATACGAATTGGCCGAAAGTTCCTCAATGCTGGCGTTGGTTTTGGTGGAGGTTGCCTTCCTAAGGACATTCGTGCATTACAAGCTCGCGTGAGCGAATTGGGTCTGTCTCATACAATGGGATATCTGGCTGAAGTCGACGAGATCAACCTGCGCCGCCGGGAACGCGTGGTGCGTCTGGCTAACTCCATGCTTAGCGACAAATTGGTTGGTGCCCGTATCGCCGTTCTTGGCGTTACTTTCAAGCCCGATTCGGACGACGTGCGGGACTCCCCGGCGTTGGACATTGCGGTGCGGCTGTTCAATGCCGGCGCAGACGTATTGGTGTACGACCCCAAGGGCAACAATAACGCCGCCGAGCGCTTCCCGAGGCTGCACTACGCCAATGACCTGCCCGAGGCCGTTGCCCAGGCGGACCTAGTACTGCTGCTGACCGAGTGGGCCGAGTTTAAGGCACTGGTTCCGGCGGACCTTGAAGATGTGGTTGCTGAGCGGCGCATCATTGACGGGCGCAACGTGCTGGCCCGTGGTCAATGGGAGGACGCCGGATGGGAGATCGTCGGGATGGGACAGCACCACCCCCCGCTTGACGGCGAGCTGTAGCCCGGTCCGCACCGGCGTGCGCCTACAGATTCCCGCACATGTGAAAGGACCCGCTCGTCCAGGCTTGGACGAGCGGGTCCTTTGCTGCCCCTGGCGGGGCAGCCGAATTACGTTTGAGGTATGCCTGCTAGAGAGTCGGCTCCAGGATCTTTGACACCTTGCGTCCTCGGATCATGATCGATGAGGCGCGTGTGAAAGCAATCTGGGCCAGCGAGTTGTCAGAATGCGATAAGGGCCGCGATACCGCAGGCTATGGCTGCAAGGATGCCCACGCCCACGTTCTGCCACATGACCGGGACCCGTGGCTCCTGTCGGTAAAAGCGGTTGTAGCTACGTTTGGCTACGCTTCGTCCCATGATTATCTCCCCAAGTTTGACGCACCCCCCAAGGGCGCGATCACTCTCAAACTTAGAAAATGCGCCAATAGGCGTCCACCACAGCACCAACAATCCACACGTCAGCGTCATTAAGCGGACAACCGACGTCATTAATCAAGAAGGCAGGCACGACTCCTGTTAAACATGTTTTCGACCAAGAAAACTTTTAACCTGAAGTTACGTTAGACAGAACGCCAGGAACCCCGGATTGTCGGGGTTTCTGGCGTTTTTGGTTCCGGGTGTCTGGCTACTTTCTGTGGTTTCGGGCGTGGTGGTCGATGAGGTCCATGGCCTTTTGCTGGCGAGGCGTGGGCATTGAAAGCAGTTCGAAGGTCTTCTCGGTGCCCGGGACGCTGGTGGTGTTCCGTGTCCGTGTTCCCAGGTGGGTGAGGAGGTCCTGGTAGCTGGTGGCGGCGGTCCCGTCGTCAAGTTTTCGGGTGCTGGCCTTGCGTGCCGCGGCGGTGGAACGGTGAACCTTGGCGACCGGTTCCTCGGGGACGGGCCGGTTCTCGTCGGTGAACGTCAACGGCGCGAGCGCGGTGCGTAGGTGCCAGGTCAGGTGGGCGGCGAGCATGCAGAGAAACACGTGGGCGCGGGTGCGGTTCTCGGTGTAGTGGCGGATGGGGCGGATGCCTAAATCCCGACTCTTGAGGGTCTTGAAG